>MKUQ01000014.1 GCA_001898645.1 Burkholderiales bacterium 70-64 | reverse complement strand
CGCTTCACGGCGCTTGACTCGGAAGACGGTTACTCAGTCGATCCACGCATCCGCAAGCAGCTCGTACGACCGCCGCCGCGCCGCCGGATCGAAGATCGCCGACGCGACGATCAGCTCGTCGGCATTCGTGCGCGCTACGAATGCCCGCAGCTCGCGACGCACGGTGTCCGGCGAGCCGACGAACGAGCACGCGAGCATGCGCGAGACCTGCGCCTTCTCCGCCGGCGTCCAGAGCGATTCGATGTCGCCGACCGGCGCCGGCAGCTGGCCGCGCGTGTTGCGGATCATCCGCGTGAAGGCCTGCTGCGCGCTCGTGTACAGCCGCCGCGCCTCGTCGTCGGTGTCGGCGACAACGACGTTCACGCCGGGCATTGCGTACGGCGCCGCGAGATGCGCCGACGCGCGGAAGTGCTCGCGGTACGTGGCGAGCGCATGCATCAGCGCCTCGGGCGCAAAGTGCGACGCGAACGAATACGGCAGGCCGAGCGCCGCGGCGAGCTGCGCGCCGTACAGGCTCGAGCCCAGGATCCACAGCGGCACGTTCAGCCCCGCACCGGGAACGGCGCGGTACGGCTGCCCCGGCTGCACCGGCCCGAACAGCGCCTGAAGCTCGAGCACGTCGTCGGCGAAGCTGTCGGCGGCGTTCGGATCGCGGCGCAATGCGCGCATCGTCACCGGGTCGGTGCCGGGCGCGCGCCCGAGGCCGAGGTCGATGCGCCCCGGATACAGCGACTCGAGCGTGCCGAACTGCTCGGCGATCACCAGCGGCGCATGGTTCGGCAGCATGATGCCGCCGGCGCCGATGCGCATCGTGCTCGTTCCGCCGGCCACATGGCCGATGACGACCGAGGTCGCCGCGCTGGCGATCCCCGTCATGTTGTGGTGCTCGGCCACCCAGTAGCGCCGATAGCCGCGGCGTTCGCAATGCCGGGCGAGCTCGAGCGCGTGGCGCAGCGCATCGGCGGGCGTGTCGCCTTCGCGCACGTGGACCAGGTCGAGAACGGACAACGGGATCATCACCGCATCATATCCAGCGCCGCACGCGAGCCCGGTACGCCTCGTACTCCGCGCCGAAGGCGGTACGCAGCGCACGCTCCTCCGGCCCGATCTGGAAACGGTTCAGGTACGCGACGAATAGCGCGATGGCCGCGAGCGACGCGAGATTCGCGAGACCAAGCCCCCACCCGACGAGGATCAGCGCATCGCCCAGGTAGATCGGATTGCGGCTGAGGCGATAGAAGCCGGTGTCGACGAGCGCCGAGGCCTTCGTCGGCTTCATCGGGTTGACGGTGGTGCCGGCGCGCCGGAACTGCCATGCGCAGGCGCCCGTGAGCGCGAGGCCGGCCAGCACGAACGCCGACGCGAGCGCGGTCCGCAGCGGCAGCGCGAAATCGAGCGCAGGCAGCCGGCCCGCCACGAGCCACATCAGCATGCCGACCGCGAGCGTGACGACCGGCGGCGGGACCTTCAGCTCGAGACGGTCGAGCAGCCGCGGTCGTTCAGGCGGCATGTGGCGTTGCCAAGCCGAGGGCGCCGCGGGTGAGCCGCGCGAGCAGCGTGTCGCCCTCGCGCACCGGCGCGAGATCGAGCACCGGCAACGGGATCATGGCACCGCCTTGGGCGCCGCCGCTGCGCCGCCCACACGCGACAGGCGCGCCAGGACGAAAGTGAGTGCCAGCGTCGGCAGCGCCGAGCCCCACTGCGCCGAGACCAGCGGCAGCAGATGGAACATCGCCACGCCGAGCAGCCAGATCGCCACCGCCCCCGCATTGGTCCTCTCGGCGCCCACCAGCGAGGCTACGTCGCCGCGCCCGGCTAGCCGCCCGAGGATCACGCCGTACAGCGGCACGAACACCGAGCTGAGCATCAGCAGGAAGGGCTCGAGGCTGTGCATCGGCAGCACCAGCGCCAGCGCCGTGCACGCGAGCGCCAGCAGCACGCCCCAGCGCCGCGTGCTCCAGCGCGGCAGCAGGCTGTGCCCGGCCACCGACGCCGAATACACGTCGCCGTAGGCGTTGTCGACCTCGTCGACCAGGATCAGCCCGAGGGCGATCAGGCCGCCCTGGGCGAGCAGCAGCGCAGCCACCAGGTCGGTCGAGGGAGTGGTCAGCGCCACCAGCACGCCGAGCGCGTAGCACCAGATGTTGGCGATCGCGTAGCCCAGCCATGTGCCGCGCAGCGCGCTCGCCCCGTCGCGGCCGTGGCGCGCGAAGTCGGCCACCAGGGGCAGCCAGGAGATGGGCATGGCGATCACCAGGTCGAGCGCCGACAGCGTGCTCATGCCGCCCTCGCCGGGCCGGTTCCACAAGTCGGCCCAGCCTATGGCGCGCGCCTTGTCGAGGAACTGCCAGGACAGCCAGGCCAGCGACAGGATCACCAGCGGCAGGCCGAAGCGGCCGATGAACTTGCGCACCAGCGCCACCATCGAGCCCGCCAGCAGCGCCAGCAGCAGCACCCCGAGCGCCAGGGTCGCCAGCAGCGTGGGCAGCGAGGAGGCGAGCCCGGGCGCGAGCGTGAGCGATGATGCACCGGCGACGTCCGGCGCCGATGCCGATGCCGGCCCGGAGGCCGACGCGAGCACCCCCGCCTGGCGGGCGATCCCCACCAGGCCGTCGCGCATCACCACCAGCTCGAAAGTGGTCCAGCCGATGAGCTGGACGATGTTCAGCAGCACGGGCAGGCGCGCGAAGCTGCTGCCGTAGGCCGCGTGCATCAGGCCGGCGCTCGACAGGCCGCTGTCGCAGCCGATCTTCGCGGTCCATGCGAGCAGCCCGGCGCCGATCACCGAGCCGCCGAGGATCGCGGCCAGCGCCGCCCGAGTGCCGAGCGCCGGCACGAGGTAAGCGCCCACCTGCATCACCAGCAGGCCCACGCCCAGGCTCAGCCACAGCGCAGCGTGGTCACGCCAGCCGAACAGGCGGTCGGCGGTTGGAAGGGGAATGAGGGCGGTATTGCGGGCGATCGTGGTCATCGTTGCTTCCCTGCGCGGGAATTACCCCGGTCAGGTTCGAAGGGTTTGGTCTCAGCTGCCCCGGAGAAGAATCCCCGGCGCGGCACCCCCAGCGCATGCGCAGGTCCCATCCCGGAAGGCTGCCGGGTCGAAATGGGCTCGACCCGGCGCCGACGGCCGCGGAAGATCTTGCGCGCGGAGCTGATTGTACGGGAGGCGGTGCGCGACGCAGGAGAGGTCCTGCGCAGGGCCTGCGTGGGAGCTCGCGTGGAAGCCCGGCGCAGCGGTGCGCGCCGCTGCGACGCACGAACCTGTCGACCCGCTTTACACCCGCGCCCGGCTAGTCGCCTGCAGCGCGGCCAAGCCTCTGATCCTGCGTGGAGTTGCCCGGCGCGGCCCGATTCTTGCGTGCCTTTCAATCCGGACGATGTACGCGCGTGCGCGCATCCCTGGACCACGGCCGAGGCGCTCCATCATGACGGACCGACGCGACGACGGCGAGCAGGCCAGCGGCACCCCGGCCTCCACGGCGATCACGGCTGCCAACAGCCGCCGGACGCTTCTTCGGGGTGCGACGGCCGCGGTACCGACCATTCTCACCCTGACCAGCGGGGCGGCGCTCGCCCGCTCCAGCAACTGCATCAACCTCGCGCAGGGCGCCCCCGTCGACCCCGACGGCCGCCATCTGTGCCTGGACTTCCATTCCGTCACCCGCATCGGCGACAAGCGCTACGACCTCGGCGCGCCGCCCAGCGGCAGCGTCACCCGGATCCCGGCCGACCGCACCTACTACCGCAGCGGCAGCACGCACAAGGTGAGCGTCCAGGAGATGTGCAGCAACGGCGGCCAGTATTACTACAAGACCTCGGGCGGCGCCCTCCAGTCCGATGCCGACGGCTGGGGCAGCTCCGGCCGCGGCGGCGTCAAGGACGACGCGGACACGAAGAAGGTGACCTTCACCGTGCCCAAGGGCGGAATGGTGTCGGCCGCCGCGCTCGCGTCCTTCGCGAGCCACATCAGCTTCAAGGACATCTGACCCCCGCCCGGCGGCGGACGGCCGTCTGCCGCCTCCAGGGCCAGCCCCCCACGGGGTCCCCCGCGCCCGGGGGCGATCGCAGGGCAACAGGCCCTAATCCGCTCCCTGGACATATTTCACGCAAGGTTCCGCCGCCCGCGCGCTATCCTATGGCGACGCAGGAAAAGCGGAGCAGTGCCGTGAACGACGCGCATGATCACAGGGGTCCGGCCAGCAACCCGGAAGCGCCCGGAAGCGCCGCGACAAGGGTCGGCCGGCGGGCCATGCTGCGCGGGGCGGCGGCAGCCGTTCCCACCATCCTCACCTTGCACAGCGGCGCGGCGCTGGCGCGGTCGAGCAATCTGCTGACCGTCGCCGACGGCGCACCGCTCGACGCCAAGGGGCGCAACCTGTGCGTCGACGAAAGCTCGGTGAAGGTCGAACCCGGCCCGCCCAAGGGCTACGACCTCGGCGAGCCGGCGCACGCCAACGTCACCGCCATCCCGACGGGGCGCACCTACTATCGTGACACCGGCCGCGACGGGCCGACCGTCTCGCCGCAGGAGATGTGCCAGACCGGCGGCGAGTTCTACTACAAGGGCAACCCTGCGCTCGACGCCCTCGACGCCTCTTCGGCCAGTGGCAGCGAGGATGCCGCCGGCTTCGGCGTGCGCATGTCGGCCGACTGGCAGAAGAAGAACCAGGGCTGGAAGAAGGTCAGCGTCCCGCGCGGCGGCCTCGTATCGGCCACCGCGCTCGCGTCCTTCGCCGGCCGCGTCAACGTCCGGGAAATTTGAGCGACCGGGGGCGTCCGGCCCGCTGGCGCGCCGTCGCGCAGAGCGAGTTCGCCTGGGCGAACGAAGGCGAGGCGCCGGTTCTCTACCACCGGCGCTCGGGCCGCACGCACTTCGTCAACGCCGCCACGGCTCTGCTGCTGCAGGAGATCCTGCTCGAGCCGAAGGACGCCGGCGAGGCTGCCGCGGCGCTGGCCGCCGCGCAGGCCGCTGCCGAAGAAGCCAGCCCCGAGGAAGCCGACCTGCCCGGGCAGGTGCAGGCCATCCTGCTGCGCCTGGAGGAGCTGGGCCTCGTCGAACGGGTGCCGCAGCCATGAGGACGGTGGGCTCGCTGGCGCCTGCATCGTTCGCCTCCCTGCTCGCCGCCGAGGGGCTGGGCGTGCGCATCGGCCCGTTCGACTTCCACGTGCGGGCGCGCGTGAGCGGGCTGGCGCAGCCGCTGCAAGACCTGTACCGCGACTACCCGCTGCTGGACCGGGAGCGCGTCTTCAGCGCCCACGTGGCGATGCGCGAGACCTGGCGCCTGCGCGGCGGGCGACGGGTGCGCTTCAGCGTCGACGGGCGCACGCCGCACGACGACATGCCGCGCGGGCAGGCCCTGGCGGTGCTCGAGTGGGGACTGAACCTCGTCGTCGCCCTGCGCTTCCACGGCTTCCTGATGCTGCACGCCGCGGCCGTGGAGCGCAACGGACGCGCGCTGCTGCTGCCGGCCGCGCCCGGGCACGGCAAGACCACCTTGTGCGCGGCGCTCGCGCACCGCGGCTGGCGGCTGCTGTCCGACGAGTTCGGCCTGCTGCGCCCCGGATCGCCGGACATCGTGCCGGTGCCCCGGCCGATGCCGCTGAAGAACGAGTCGATCGCGGTGATGCGCGCCTTCGTCCCGGAGGCACGGCTGGGCCCGACGATCACGGGCACCATCAAGGGCACGGTGGCCCATCTGCCGGCGCCGGCGGCGAGCGTGGCGCGGGCGGCCGAGGAGGCGCCCGTGGCCTGGGTGGTGTTCCCGCGCTGGGAGGCCGGCGCGCGGCTGGCGCTCGAGCCGATCGGCGCTGCCGAGGCGTTCCTGGCGATCGCCTCCAATGCGTTCAACTACGAGACGCTGGGCGAGCCGGCGTTCGACACGGTGCGCCGGATCACGGAAGGCGCGCGCTGCTACCGGCTGGTCTATGCCGACCTCGACGAGGCGGTGGCGGCGCTCGACGCCCTGGCCGGCGGATAGGTCGTGGCCGCCCCCGCCGCCCGCAAGGACGTCGCCGCCCAGGTCCGCCGCCTGGTGACCGCGGCCCTGCGCGACCCCGCCGGCGTGGCGGAGCTGGCCCCGGGCGAGCTGGACCTCACCCTGCGGCTGATGCGGCGCGCCGGCCTGCTCGGCCGGCTTGCTTCCAGGCTGGGCGAGCGCGGCTTCCCGCCGGCGCTGCCGCGCATCGCCGCCGATCAGCTCGTCAGTGCGCGAGTGTCGGTCGAGGCGCGCCAGCGCGCCGCCCGCTGGGAGCTGGACCGGCTGGCGTGGGCCCTGGAGGGAGCTGCCGTCTCACCGCCCGTGGCGCTCAAGGGATGCGGGTACTTGCTTCTGGGCCTGCCGAACGCCGCCGGACGCAGCTTCGCCGACGTCGACCTGCTGGTGCCCGGGCGCGAGCTGCCGGCGGTCGAGGCGCGGCTGCGCGAGCGCGGCTGGCAGCCCACTGCGCTGTCGGCCTACGACGAGCGCTACTACCGCCGCTGGGCGCACGAGCTGCCTCCGATGACCCACGCCGAGCGCGAGGTCGAGGTCGACCTGCACCACGCCATCCTCATGACCACGGCGCGGCTGGCGCCCGACAGCGCGCTGCTGCTGGGCGAGGCGCGCGCCGTGCCGGGGTCGCGCTTCCGCGTGCTGGCGCCGGTCGACATGGTGCTGCACGCGATGACCCACCTGATGTTCGGCGAGAACCTCTCGGATGCGCTGCGCGAGCTGGTCGACATCGACGACCTCCTGCGCCATTTCGGCCGGCGCGAACCGGGTTTCTGGCAGCGCTTCTGGCCTCGCGCCGAGCAGCTCGACCTGGCGCGCCCCGCCTTCTACGGCCTGCGCTACGCCGGCGCGCTGCTGGGCACGCCGATCCCGGCCGAGGTCGCCGCCGCCTCGCGGGCGGGCGCCCCGCCCGCGGCGGTGCTCGGGCTGATGGACCGGCTGGCGCCCCATGCGCTCTTTCCCGCCCACCCCGATTTCCCGCTGCGCCGCAGCGCGCTGGCACGCACGCTGCTGTACGTGCGCGCGCACTGGATCCGGATGCCGCCCGCGATGCTGGCGCGGCACCTGGGCTACAAGCTGTACGCGAGGACCGCGCAGCCGCGCAGGGCCTGAACGCCAGGTTCCGACAGGCACGGGGGTGTCCCGGCCGGCCGCCACGGCAGGCGTCGGCCCTACGCGAACAGGTAGCTGCAGACCGCCACCGAGGCAATCACGGCGACCGCGTCGGCCATCAGTGCCGCAGCCAGCGTGTGGCGCACGCGACGTACCTGCACCGCGCCGAAATACACCGCCAGTACGTAGAACGTGGTCTCGGAGGAGCCCTGCAGGGTGCTGACCAGGTAGCCCACGTAGCTGTCCGGCCCGATGGCCGGATCACCGATGATCGAGGCCATCACGCCGTAGGCGCCCGACCCCGACAGCGGGCGCAGCAGCGCCATCGGCAGCGCCTCGGGCGGCAGGCCCACCTTGGCGGTGTAGCCGCCGAGCGCGGCCACCGTCGCCTCGAGCGCGCCGCTCGCGCGGAACATGCCCACCGCCACCAGGATGGCGACGAGGTAGGGGATGATGCGCACCGCCACGCTGAACCCTTCCTTCGCGCCTTCGACGAACACCTCGTAGACGCGCACTCCGCGCAGCGCGCCGAACAGCAGGAAGCCAGCGATCAGCCCCGGCACGATCCACGGCGAGATCGTCCGCCCCCACACGATGCCCGCCGGCACCAGGGCGACGAGCGCGCCCAGCGCCAGCAGCGAAACCCATGGCGCATAGCCGGCCACGTCGGGCGGCGGCGCGCAGGATGCCGGCGCGGCGGACGGCGGTGCTGCGCCTTCGTCGGCTTCGAGCGATCCGGCCGCAGCCGCCTCGCGCTCCGGCAGCACGCTGGCGATCGCAGCAGCTGGCGGCGGCGCGCTTGCGGCCTCTGCGGGCACCGGCGCACCCGCGCCTGCCGCTTCGTCTCGGCCGGGCGCGCCGGCCGGGAACCAGCGCGCCAGCCAGAGCGCAGCGGCGATGGCCGCGACCGTGCCGCAGATCGAGGCGAACAGGGTGGTCGGCAGGATGCCCGCCGGATCCGCGGATCCGGCGGCCACGCGCAGCGCGATCACGCTGGTCGGCAGCAGCGTGATGCTGGAGGTGTTGATGGCGAGGAACAGCGCCATCGAATTGGTTGCGGTGCCGGGCCGCGGGTTGAGCCGGTCGAGCTCCTGCATCGCGCGGATGCCGAAGGGCGTGGCCGCGTTGCCCAGGCCGAGCGCGTTGGCCGCGAGATTGAGCACCATCGCGCCCATCGCAGGGTGCCCGGGCGGCACCTCGGGAAACAGGCGCGTCATCAGCGGCCGGATGAGGCGCGCGATGACGGTGAGCAGGCCGCCCGCCTCGGCGACCTTCATCAGCCCGAGGAACAGCGCCATGGCGCCGACCAGGCCGATGGCCAGCTCCACCGCGCTGCCCGCCGCGGCAATCGCCCCCGAGGACAGCGCCTGCATCGGCGCGACCGCCCCCGGCGCGGGCGCGAAGCCGAGCTGGCGCCAGGCCGCCGCGGCGAAGGCGGCCAGGACGATGCCGAGGAAGATGCGGTTCACGGACGGGACGCGGCGCGCATCAGGCGTGCGCCGGACCCGCGATCGCCCCGGCCGGACCCGCCATCGCCTCGGCCGGACCCATCATCGCCTCGGCCAGGTCCGCGATCGCCCCGGCCGGATCCGGCGTTCCCGGCGGGCGACCGGTAGCGCCAACGGCCCGCAACGGCGAAGATATGCATACCGTGTCCCCTTTCCTCGGGAGATTCTTCATGGGCACCGTCGCGAGCATCCTCCGTTCCAAGCCGGACCAGACCGTTCAGACCATCTCGCCTTCGGCGACGATGCGCGAGGCGCTGGAACGCATGGCCCGCCACAACATCGGCGCCCTGCTGGTCATGGAGGGCGAGCAGATCGTCGGCATCGTCACCGAGCGCGATTACGCCCGCAAGTGCGTGCTGATGGGCCGCAAGTCGCGCGAAACCGCGGTGAGCGATCTGATGACCTCGCCGGTCATGTACGTGGGCCCGGACGAGACGAACGAGCACTGCATGGCGCTGATGACCGAGAACCGGCTGCGCCACCTGCCGGTGCTCGACCAGGGCAGGCTGGTCGGCCTGGTGTCGATCGGCGACCTGGTGAAGGACATCATTTCCGAGCAGCAGTTCGTGATCAAGCAGCTGGAGCATTACATCGCGGGCGGGCACGGCTGAGAACGCGCGGCGGGATCCGCTGCGCGACCCCGGAGCGCTCGTCGCGATCCGGTCATGCGTTCCGGGCGGCCGCCGGCCGCCCGTTCATCGGCGGTCAAGGCGTGCCGGGCCCGGCGCTCGCGCGCACCAGCAGCACCGGCACCGGCGAGGTGCGCACCACCATTTCCGCGTCGCTGCCCAGCAGCACGCGATCGATGCCGCGGCGGCCATGGGTGCCGATCACGATGAGGTCCGCGCCCCAGGCCCGCGCCTGCTCGACGACGACCTCCGACACGCGCTCGCTGATGCTCTCGTGCAGCGCCGTGTCCGCCGGCACGCCCGCGGCCGCCACGCGCTCGCTCGCCCTGGCCAGCAGCTGCGCGCCGGCATCGAGCAGGGCCGGCCGGATGCGGCTGGCGTAGATGTCGGGCCGCTCGAAACCGGTGACGTGGGTGATCGGATCGACGACGTGGAGCAGGCGGATGGCGCCCGAGCACAGCCTGGCGAGCCGGATCGCCTCGGAGAGCGCGCGCTCGGAGGTGGGGCTGCCGTCGACGGGAACGAGGATGCGGTTGTACATGGCGGGCCGGCCCGGCTCGGTGTATGCGTCAGGAACGGAGTTTAGGGCCGTTCGCGCGAACGCCGCTCGTCGTTGTGCGTGTACCACTATGCGGGCGTGGACTGTGCCACCATACGCCCAGCACACCTGCGCCGCCTTCCAACAAACACCACACGGCGGCCGCGGCGAGAACGAGGAGACGCTCATGAAGTGCGAGATCTTCGACACGGCCATGCAGCCGCATTCGGCCGGCGCCGACTACTGGCAGCAGGTCACGCGGCGCTTCTTCGGCCCGCTGGGCACGAGCAGCCTGTCCGACGGCGAGCTGGTGGCGCGCATGGACGTCTATCATGCCGGGCCGCTGCGGCTCTACACCATCCGGGCCGGCGCGCACCGCGTGGTGCGCGACCATTCCGAGCTGGGGGACGCCGCCGGCACCTACAAGCTGCTGCTGCAGCTCTACGGCGAGAGCGAGATCGAGCAGCGCAACGCCTGCTTCACGCTGAAGCCGGGCGACTGGAGCCTGTACGACCCGCAGGTTCCCTACGCGATCACCTCGCGCGAGACGCTCGAGCACATGGTGGTGCAGGTTCCGCGCGAGCGCCTGCGCAGCCTCGAGGTGCCGGCGCTGCATACCTGCGAGCCGGCGACCCCGGAGCTCAAGGGCATGTACGACGTGCTCTCGACCTTCCTGTCGTCGCTCTCGACGCAGCTCGCCAGCCTGCCCGATACCGTGGGCACGACGCTGAGCGAGGCGACCCTCGCCCTGCTGGCCTCCACGCTGCAGACGCGGCGCGGCCACGCGCCCGAGTCGTCGGCGCTGCCCGAGGTGCTGCGCCTGCGGGTGCGGCAGTACATCGAGTCGCACCTGAGCGAGCCCGATCTCACCATCGATCGCATCGCGCGCGACCTGCGCTGCTCCAAGCGCTACCTGCACCGCGTCTTCGAGAACGAGGAGGCGACGGTCGAGCGCTACATCTGGCGCACCCGGCTGATGCGCTGCAGGCATGCGCTCGAGACCGGCGCCTCGACCTCGATCTCGGCCACCGCCTACCACTGGGGCTTCAACAGCACGGCGCACTTCTGCCGGCTGTTCAAGCGGCAGTTCGGCGTCACGCCCTCGGAGTTCGTGCGCGCGCGCCGGCACTAGGGGTCTGTCGGAGCCGGTGCTGGAGCCGGATCGGGCCCGCGCCGCGAGCGCGGACCCGCCCTTGCGAGAACCCGCCTACTTGCCGCGCTGGCCCCAGGCCGGCGCCAGCTTGAGCTGCCAGCCGCCCGACACCGGCGGGTAGAACAGCATGTGCCGGCCCTTCCACCACTGGTTGGCGGTGCTGGTGACCAGGGCCAGCCCGCTCTTGTCGAACTTCACGTCGCCCTCGACCGTGTCCTTGAACTCGTGGCCGACGATGGCCTCGCGCACCACCTTCGGATCGAGCGAGCCGGTGTTCTCGATCGCCTTGAGCATCACCTGCGCGTTGGCGTAGAACATGCCGACCACCACCGAGCCTTTCTTGAACTGCTTCATGTAGCGCTCGCCGAGCTCCTTCGCGCCGGCATAGGGAAAGTCCATGGACCAGAAGCCGTCGGCCACGACGTAGTCGGAATCGTCGCCCAGCGCTTCGCGGAACTCGCCGGTCCAGGTGCCCTTCCAGCCGTGCAGGTACTTCACGCTGAAGTTCTGCTCCTTCATCTGGCGCACCAGGGTGATGGCGTCGGTCGGGTTGCCGAAGAGCAGGATCGCATCGACCCCCTTGGCCTTCATCTTGAGGATGTAGGAGGAGTAGTCCTTGGCGCCCATCGCCCAGGGCTCGTCCATGGCGAAGGTGTAGCCGTACTTCTTCGCGAAGTTGCGGAACGCCCCGGCGAAGCCCTGCCCGTCGGGCGAGTCCTCCATCACCAGCGCCGGGTGCTTGGGCCGCTCGCTCTCGGGCAGCGACTGCCAGATCTTGAACGGCACCTCGGCCCCGCCGCCGGCGTCGTAGAACATCAGCGCCGAATGCTTGAACTTCTTGGGCGACCACATGTGCGGCCACATGGTGGTGATCATGTAGAACTTCTTGTACTTCTCGGCCGCCAGCGCGCCGGCCATGTTCAGGTCGCCGCCGTGGGTGGACAGGATGAGGTTGGCCTTCTCGATCTTGATCAGCCTCTCCATCGCGTCGGTGACCTTGGCCGGGTCGCTCTGGTCGTCGGCGACGACCAGCTTCACCGGCAGCTTCTTGCCGGCCTCCTTGACGAAGATGCCGCCGCGGGCGTTCGCATCGGCGACCGCCTGCTCGTAGGCCCACTTCTGGTCCAGCCCGTCCGGCGCGAGCAGACCGGTCATCGAGATCGGCGCGCCGATCAGGATCTCGCCGGGCGCCGCGACCCCCGTCTGCAGTGCCGCGGCGGCAGCCGCGGCGACGGCCCACTTCAACACGCTGCTTCTCATCTCCTCGTCTCCCTAGGTGATGCCCGGCGCCTGCCGGGGCCTGTCCACGCCTCAGTCGGCGTCACGGGCCGCCTGCTTCGCGGCCCACCTCCAGCGCACGGGCCTGCCCGTGCGCGCCGCGCGCATCCTGAGGATGCCGTTCGGCATGAAGATCATCACCACGATGATCATGGCGCCCGAGAGGACCGGGTGCGCGCTGGGCAGCCAGACGTTGGCCGCCGAGAACACCGCCGTCATCAGGAAGGCGCCGATCACCGGGCCGAGCACCGTGCCGCTGCCGCCCATCACGCACATGAGGATGGGGTACAGCGTCCAGTTCAGGTTCAGGAAGCCCGCCGGGCTCACCGAGAAGACGTAGAAGGCATACAGGCTGCCGGCCAGGCCGGCGAGGAAGGCCCCGAGCGCGAAGGCGAGCACCTTGAAGCGCAGCACGTTCACGCCGCTGGCCGCCGCCGCCAGGGGGTCCTCGCGGATGGCCATCAGCGCCAGCCCCGGGCGCGAGCGCGCCACGCCGTACACTGCCGCCGTGGCGGCCACGGCCAGCGCCAGCCCGACCCAGTAGTGGGGCGCCAGCGTGTCGAAGGCGTCCGGCGGCATCGAGATGCCGAACGATCCGCCGGTGAGCGCGCCGCCCTTGACCAGCACCACGCGCACGATCTCGCCGAAGCCCAGCGTGCCGAGGGCGAAGTAGTCGCCGGCCAGCCGCGAGAGCAGCGGCACGCCGATGGCCACCGCGAACAGCGCGGCGACCAGGCCCGCGGCGAGCATCGCCAGCGGGTTGAAGTAGAAATCGCCGCCCTCGAGGACGGTGGTCGCGACGATGGCGGTGGTGTAGCCGCCGATGCCGAAGAAGGCGTGCTGCGCCAGGCTGATCTGCCCGGTGTAGCCGGCCACCAGGTTCCAGCTCTGCGCCAGCACGGTGTGCACGAACACCAGGAACAGGAAGAACAGCAGGTAGCTGTCGAGCGCGCCCGGGATCAGGGGCGCGCCGGCCAGCGCCAGCAGCAGCACTGCGGCAGCGGCGACGAGCCCGGCTCGCGATCCGTGCGCCATCGCTCAGGCCTTCTTCACCGAACGCACGAACAGGCCCTCCGGGCGGAACATCAGCACCAGCAGGAACACCAGGTAGGCGACCGCGTCGGCCCATCCCGGCAGGAAGAACGACGCGCCGCTCTCGATCACGCCCAGGGCCAGCCCGCCGGCCAGCGCGCCGCCCACGTTGCCGAGCCCGCCGAGGGCGAGCGCGATGAGCGCCTTGAGGCTGAACAGGAAGCCGAAGTAGGGATCGATCGCGTAGGTGGAGGCCAGCGTGCAGCCGGCCACGCCGGCCAGCGCGATGCCCACCGCGAACGCGATCATGTTCACCCGGTGCGGCGCGATGCCCACCAGCGCCGCGGCATCCATGTTCTCCGACACCGCGCGCACCGCCTTGCCGACCAGCGTCTTCCTGAGGAACAGCGTCACGCCGAGGGTGGCCAGGATGGCGATGGCGAATCCGGCCGTGCGCGTGACCGACAGCCGCACGCCCGCGACCTCGAAGCCGGTGGCGGTGTAGCCGGTGGTGATGGAGCGCGGATCCGGCGTCCAGGCGAGCGACATCAGGCTCTCGAGCATGAACATCAGGCCCACGGCGATCAGCAGCGAGGTGTTCTTGTCCTCGAGCGCCGCGGCGCGCCGGAACAGCAGCTGGTAGATCGCCGCCCCCACGGCCAGCGACAGGGGGATGAGCGCCACCATGGTCAGGTAGGGATCGACGCCCAGCAGCTGGAATGCCCAGTAGGCGGCATAGCCGGCGAGCACGATCATGGCGCCCTGCGCCAGGAAGATGATGCGCATGGTGCCGAAGATCAGGCTCAGGCCGATCGCCGCCACGCCGTACATCGCGCCGAACAGCAGGCCGTTGACGAAGAGGTCGGCGAGCAGCCGGGGGGAGAGGATCTCGAGCATGGTCAGTGCGCCGCGGCGAGGCTGCCGACATAGGCCTTGCGGATCATCGGGTCGTCCAGCAGCTCGCGGCCCGGGCCCTGCATGACCACCCGCCCGGTCTGCAGCACGAAGGCGTGACGCGCCACCTGCAGCGCCTGGTGGATGTTCTGCTCCACCAGCAGGATGGTGACTCCCTGGCCGTTGAGGGTGCGCATCAGCTCGAACATCGCCTTGACCACCATCGGGCTCAGCCCGAGCGACGGCTCGTCCAGGATGAGCAGCGCCGGGCGCGCCATCACCGCGCGCCCGATCGCGAGCATCTGCTGCTCGCCGCCGCTCAGCGAGCCGGCCTTCTGGCGGCTGCGCTCGCGCAGCCGCGGGAACAGGCCGAAGGCGTACTCCAGCGACTCGCGCATGCGCGCGCGCACGCCGGCCGGGTAGGCGCCCAGCTCGAGGTTCTCCAGCACGGTCATCTGCGTGAACAGGCCCCTGCCCTCGGGAACGTGCGAGATGCCGATGGACACGATCTCCTGCGGCGCCGCGCCGCGGATCGAGCGGCCGCGGAACACGATCTCCCCGGCCTGCGGGCGCACCAGCCCCGAGATGGCCTTGAGCAGAGTCGACTTGCCGGCGCCGTTGGCGCCGACCAGCGACACGATCGCGCCTTCCTCGACGTGCAGGCACACGTCCCACAGCACGTGCGCATCGCCGTAGCTCACGTTCAGGTCGCGGACCTCAAGCAACCGGTTCGCCAAGGTAGGCCTCGATGACTTTCGGGTCGGCGACCACGGCGGCGGGCGGCGCGTCGGCGATCTTGCTCCCGCCGTCGAGCACCACCACGCGATCGCAGGTCGCCATGATCGCGTCCACCTTGTGCTCGACCCACAGCACGGCCACGCCGCGCTCGTCGCGGATACGGCGGATGACCTCGAGCAGTTGCTCGATCTCGGCCGCGTTCAGGCCGGCCATCGGTTCGTCGAGCAGCACGACCAGCGGCTGCGTGGCCAGGGCCCGAGCGATCTCCAGCAGGCGGCGGTCCGACAGCGTCATGTGCGCGGCCAGGCGCGCACGCTGCCCGGCCAGGCCGACCACGGCCAGGGCGTCGAGCGCCGCCTGCCCGGCCTGCCCCGTGCGCTCGCGCCGCCCGTACACCGCGCCCACCATCACGTTCTGCAGCGCAGTCATGCGCTGGAAGGTGCGCACCAGCTGGAACGTGCGCGCCACGCCGCGCCGGCAGATGCGGTCGGGCCGCATGCCGTCGATGCGCTGGCCGGCGAGCCTCACCTCGCCCCGGTCGGGGCGATAGATCGAGGTCACCACGTTGAAGCAGGTCGACTTGCCGGCGCCGTTGGGGCCGATCAGGCCGACGATCTCGCCGCCGCCGACCGCGAAGCCGACGTCACGCAGCACCTGCAGCCCGCCGAAGGCCTTGTGGATGCCGTCGAGCCGCAACACCGCTTCCGCGCTCATCCGGCCGCTCCCGGATCGGGGCGCTGCGCGCGGCCGCTCATGCTGCTCACGCACCCGCTCCCTGGGGCACCGGTGCGCGCAAGGCCGCAGCATCCGTGCTCGCGTCCGCTCCGAGCAGGAAGGCGGCGCAGCGCTCGGCGATCATGATGACGGGCGCGTTGGTGTTGCCGCTGGTGATGGACGGCATCACCGAGGCATCGCAGATCCGCAGGCCGCCGATGCCGTGCACGCGCAGCTGCGCATCGACGACCGCATGCCGGTCGACGCCCATGCGGCAGGTGCCCGAGGGATGGTAGACGGTCTTGGCGCGCCGGCGCACGTAGGCCTCGAGCGCCGCATCGTCGACGGCCTCGCCGGCGCACGGCTCGATCTCCGCGCTCACCACGCGGCGCATCGACGGCGCGCGCAGGATGCGCCGCGCCAGCTTCACCCCGCGCACCAGCGTGCGCACGTCCTCGGGGTCGCTCAGGTAGCCGCCGTCGAAGCGGATCGGCGCCATCGGGTCGGGGCTGTCCAGCCCCACGCGGCCGCGCGACTTCGGCTGCAGGAAGCACGGGTTGAGCGTCACGCCGTGCCCGGCGTGCGGCTCGCGATCGACGTCGCCCACCAGCACCGGCAGCACGTGGAACTGGATGTCGGGCCGGCCCTGGCCACCGGTGTCGGCGAAGCCGCCGCACTCGACCACGTTGGAGGCCAGCAGGCCGCTGCGCGAAGCCCACCAGCGCAGGCCGTGCCACAACGCCCGCACGCCGCGGTCCTGTCCGGCGAGGCTGCCCGGCTCGCGGCAGCGGCCGTAGACGCCGACCTCGAGATGGTCCTGGAAGTTCTCGCCGACGCCGGGAAGGTCGCGCACCACCGGGATGCCGAGCGCCTGCAGCGCCGCGCCCGGGCCGATGCCCGAGAGCTGCAGGATCTTCGGGGTGGCCAGCGCGCCGGCGGCCAGCACCACCTCGGCGCGCGCCAGGGCGAGCTGCTCGGCCGCCTCGCCGTCGCGGCGCCACACCACGCCGCGCGCCCGGCCGCCCTCGCACTGCACGCGCAGCACGTGCGCGCCGGTGCGCACCGCCAGGCCGGGCATGCGGCGCGCGGCGGCCAGGAAGCTCGCCGCCGTGCTGTCGCGCCGGCCGTCGACGGTGGTGGTCTGGTAGAAGCCCACGCCTTCGCGGTACGTACCGTTGAAGTCGTCGACGGCCGGCAGGCCGATCTCCTGCGCGGCCGCCACGAAGGCGCGGCACAGCGGATGGCGGTGGCGCGCATCGCTCACGTGCAGCAGGCCCTCGCGGCCGTGCCGGGGCGCGCCCAGGCGCTCGTTGCGCTCGGAGTGCACGAACCACGGCAGCACCTCGTCCCAGCCCCAGCCGGCGCAGCCGGCATCGCGCCAGCCGTCGTAGTCGGCAGGCTCGCCGCGGATGTAGACCATCGCGTTCACCGAGCTGCCGCCGCCCAGCGTGCGGCCCTGCGGCACGTACAGCGTGCGCCCGGCGGCGTGGGGCTGCGGCCCGGTCCGGTAGACCCAGGTGCGCTCGGTGCCGATGACGCGCACGAAGGTGGCCGGCATGCGGATGAAGGGCGTGTCGTCGGGCGGGCCGGCCTCGAGCAGCAGCACCGAGCGGCCGGCCAGCGCGAGCCGGCTCGCCACCACGCAGCCGGCGCTGCCGCCTCCGATCACGATGTAGTCGTGGGTTTCCATGGTCTACACCGCCATGCACACGCTCTTGAGCTCGGTGAACCCCTCGACCGCCGCGCGCCCGAGGTCGCGGCCGGTACCCGACTGCTTGTAGCCGCCCAGCGGCAGCGCATTGTCCAGCACGTTGTGGGCATTGACCCAGACGGTGCCGGCCTGCAGGCGGGGAACGATGCGGTGCGCCGCCGAGAGGCTGCGCGTCCATACGCTCGCGGCCAGCCCGTAGGGGGTGTCGTTGGCCCGCTCCACCGCCTCGTCCACCTCGTCGAAGGGCGTGGCCACCAGCACCGGGCCGAACACCTCCTCGCGCACCACCGCTGCCCGCGCCGGCGCATCGGCGAAGATGGTCGGCTCGACGAACCAGCCCCCTTCCAGGGCGCGCCGCCCGCCGGTCACCACGGTGGCGCCCTCGGCGCGCGCCTCGTCGATGTAGTCCATCACGCGATCGAAGTGGCGGCGCGACACCAGTGGACCCAGCTCGGTCTGCGGATCGAAGCCCGAGCCGATGCGCATCGAGCGGGCGGCCCGGGCGAGCTTGTCGAGCAGCCTGCCGTAGACCGGCCGCTGCACCAGCAGGCGCGAGCTGGCCGTGCACACCTGGCCCTGGTGGAAGAAGATGCCGGTGCAGATGCCCTGCGCCACCTGGTCGAGATCGGCGTCCTCGAGCACGATGGCCGGCGACTTGCCGCCGAGCTCGAGCGTGAAGCGGGTCATGTTGTCCACCGCCGCGTGCCCGACGCGCTTGCCGGTGGCGGTGGACCCGGTGAACGACACCTTGGCGATGCCCGGGTGCGCGGCCAGCGCCGCACCCGCCGTGGCGCCGGTGCCGGTGACCACGTTCACGGCGCCGCCCGGGAAGCCCGCCTCCATCACCAGCTCGGCCAGGCGCAGCGCGGTGAGCGGAGTCTGCTCCGACGGCTTGAGCACCACCGTGCAGCCGGCGGCGAGCGCCGGAGCGATCTTCCACAGCGCGATGGCGAGCGGAAAGTTCCACGGCACGATCGCCGCGGACACGCCCACCGGCTCGCGGCGCGTGTAGGTGAGCCACTGCGGGCCGGGGATGGAGATCGAGTTGTCCAGCGTCTGGCCTTCCAGCTTGGTGGCCCAGCCCGCCATGTAGCGCACCAGCTCGGCGCCGCCGCCGACGTCGATGCGGCGCGCCACCTCGCGCAGCTTGCCGCCCTGCAGGGTCTCGAGCGCGCTCAGCTCGTCGCCGTTGGCGGCGACGAGCTCGGACAGCCGGTACAGCATCGCCTCGCGATCGGCCGGTCGCAGGCTCTTCCAGCTCCTGCTCTCGAAGGTGGCGCGCGCCGAGGCGACCGCCGCGTCGACGTCGGCGGCGCTGCCGTCGGCGGCCTCGGCGATCAGCAGCTCGGTGGCCGGATCGACCACCGGGAGGTAGGCCCCGCCCACCGGATCGTGCACGCGGCCGTCGATGAAATGCCCCAGCCGCCTGCGCGACAGGAACGGGATCCTGCGCAGTTGTTCGCGGGAAGCTTCCAGGAGGCTCATGACGCTCGCGTGCTTCGTGGTGGGGAGGCCCGTGGCCGGACTGTAGGGCGGCCGCGCGGCGCACGCTTGTCCGACAGCGCAATGGCTGTTGCTCGTGGACGCCCGGATCGCGCCGTCACTCCCCGGCGCACGTTCGCACCGCGCTGCCGCACGATGGGCGGTGCACGCTCGGTGCGCACCGAGTGCGCTGTGGTGCAAGCCCGCCCGCTCGCCCCTTTCGTAGACTGCCTGCAGGGCCCCGAGGGGCGGGAGGGCGTCATGGCCGACTTCGAGGACAAGGTCGCATTCATCACCGGCGGCGGCACCGGGATCGGCGCGGCGGTCGCGCGCGAGTTCGTGGCGCGCGGCGGCAAGGTGGCGCTGATGGGCCGCCGCCGCGGGCCGCTCGAGGAGGTGGCCGCGCCCCTGGGCGGCCTGGTGGTGGCCGGCGACGCCGCCGACACGCAGTCGGTGCGGGCCGCCGTGGCCGAGGTCACCGGGCGCCTGGGCGGCATCGACGTGCTGGTGGCCAACGCCGGCGGCCACGGCGTGGGCAGCCTGCTCGACACCGACGACGCCTCGTGGTCGCTGTCGACCCGGCTCAACCTCGACACCGCCTTCGTGTGCGCGCGCGAATGCATGCCGGGCCTGATCGCGCGCGGCGGCAACGTGGTCATCCTCTCTTCGCTGGCCGGTCACTTCGCCGGGCCCGACGTGGTGGGCTACGTCACCATGAAGCACGCGCTGGTCGGCCTCACCCGCTCGCTCGCGCGCGACTACGGCCGCCGCGGCGTGCGCACCAATGCCGTGTGCCCCGGCTGGGTCACCACCGAGATGGCCGACGAGCAGATGACCGTGCTGGTCGACAAGTTCGGGCTGCCCGGCATCGAGGAGGCCTACCGCCTGGTCACCCGCGACGTCCCGCTCGGGCGCCCGGCGCGGCCCGAGGAGGTGGCCGATGCCGTGCTCTTCCTCGCCTCGCCGCAGGCGCGCATGATCACCGGCACCGCGCTGATGGTCGACGGCGGCGCCTCCGCGGTCGACCTGCCCACCATCGCCTTCGCCCCCGAGCACTGAACCCACGCAGGAGGACCGCCCGCATGGACGCCGCCCGCCCCGCCGACTGGAAGAACTACGAGGACTTCGCCGCCGGCATCGCCACCAACCGCCTGCCCTGCACCGATGCCTGGGTCGGCCGGACGCTGACGCTGCGCCTCGGCGACGAGCGGCTGGAGCTGCGCCCGCAGGCCGCTCACTCGACCGCCTGGAAGGACGACCGGGGCGCCGGCGTCGACTGGTACGAGGCGATCGAGCTCGGCCCCGACCTGCACTTCGTCGACCTGACGTTCGCGAGCCGCCTGACCATCGCGCTCACCGTGGTGTTCAACACGCGCACGCGGCGCGCGCTGGGCATCCGCACCCGCGTGCGCGACCCCGGCGAAGCGCCGGGCGAGCCGCGCCCGGCGCAGGAATTCCTCCCCGGCATCGTCGGCGACGACCCCTCGGCGGCCACGGGAAGCGTGCCGGCGCCCACGCGCGACCTCATCGGCCTGCGCACGCACCAGGTCTACAGCCCGCAGCACACCTACGAGCACACCTACCTCAACAGCCAGCGCTATGCCTGGCAGTGCCTGGTCGGGGTGCAGCGCGGCCAGGGCGACGTCGACCTGGCGAGCTACTACAAGTTCGACGAGGACCAGTACGTGTTCACCTTCCGCGAGTTCCTGATCCCCGTGGCCTCGGTGTTCTTCTTCGATTTCGGGCGCATGCGCTCGACCGGCAAGTTCCTCGGCATCACCGGCAGCGGCGAGGTGGCGAACAACCCGGCGGGCGCGTTCATGCGCAAGGTCTCGATGACCTTCTATCCGCCGGACGCGCAGCCGGTCTGAGCCTGTTCACACTACGAGCCCCCTTCGACAGGAGCCGCCCGCATGCGCAGCACACGCGAAGTCGTCCAGGCCCACTACGACGCAGGCGCGAAAGGCGATCTCGACGGCATGCTCGCCGACCTCGCCCCCGACGCGCGCTGGACCGAGGCAGCCGGCTCGCCGCTCGCCGGCACCTGGGTCGGACGCGAGCAGATCGTCGAGCGCGTGTTCGCGCCGATCGGCCGCGACTGGGAAGGCTACTGGTTCGAGCTCGAGCGGCTGCTCGCCGACGGCCGCCACGCGGCGGCGGTCGGAACGTATTCGGGCACCTGGCGCGCCACCGGCAAGGCGATGCGCGCGCGCGTGGTGCACCTGTGGGAGGTCGACGGCGGAAGGATCGTGCGCTTCGAGCAGTTCGCCGACACCGCCGCCATGGCGGCGTCGATGCGCTAGCCCGTTCGCACCAGGGTCGTCCCCGCGCCGGGGCCTGCCGGAGCCCGGCCGGCCGCCCGCAAGCCGGGCCGCCGGAAGTCGTTGCCGCCACCTCGCCCGCGTATTAGAGTGGTCCATGCGCCGCCCGCGTATCGGGCGACCGCGGAGGAGACATGAGCTTCAGCATCGAGCAACAGGGCGACGGACTGCGGGTCCGGATCGAGAGCAGCCCGCAGTCCGGGCAGCAGATCTTCGACGCGGTGTGCGCCTGCCGCAGACAGAGCTGGTGGTCCTGTCCGTCGGGCGAATGCGCCAGGATCGGCGCCTGGGATGCGCAGCACGAGGCCGGCACCACGGTGATCACGTTCATGCCGCGCGCCGGTGAGGCGCTGTCGGCGGGCGGCATCGAGGAGTGCCTGCGCTACGTGCTCGACGAGTCGGGCCTGCCCGCGTAGGGCCTGTTCACGCCACGATCGACCCCGCGCCGAGGGCCGCCGGGCCGGCGGGCCCGTCCGCCTGCTGCGCGAACCGCTCCACGCAGCGGGCCATCTCGTGGCGCGGTGCGGCCTGGATCTGCCGCAGCAGCTCGTGCGTCACTTCCGCGAGCCCGAAGCGCTGCGCCAGCTCGGCTTCGAGCTTCGCCAGCAGGCCCGCCGTCATCTCGGCATCGGCGAGCGCGCGGTGGTAGCGGCCCGCCACCGGCAGCCGCGTGAACTCCACCAGGGTGCCCAGCCGGTGGTTCGGCGCCTGCGGATAGATGCGCCGCGCCAGCAGCATCGTGCAGGCGAACGCCTGCACGCGGCGCCGGTCGATGCGGGCGAGCTCGGCATCCCAGAACCGGCGATCGAACGACGCATTGTGGGCCGCCAGCGGGTGCTCGCCGACGAACTCGGCCGCCTCGCGCATCACCTTCGCGGCGGGCGGCGCGGCGCGCACCATGCGGTTGGTGATGCCGGTGAACTGCTCGATGAAGGGCGGCACCCACGCGCCGGGATTCATCAGGCTCTGGTAGCGGTCGACCACGCGGCCGTCGCGCAGCAGCACGGCGGCGATCTCGATGGCGCGGGCGCCGCCGTCGGGAGCCATGCCGGTGGTTTCGAAGTCGATGACCGCGATGGTGTCCATCATCACGCGTTCCGTGAGGCCCGGCGATAATAGACCCGAACCATCCCTGCGGAGAAACGCGAGGTGTCGAACCCGATGCCCACCGGAGCGCCCGTCCCCCGTGACGTGCGCATGCGCGGCTTCAGCCGGCGCGCCGAGGTCGGCGCCGTGTGGCAATGGATCGAGCGGCATGCGGCGCGCCTGGACGGCGAGGCGGTGGCCGTCGAGCAGGCTGCCGGCCGCGTGCTGGCCGCCGACGCGACGTCGACGCTCGACGTCCCGGCCTTCGATCGCGCCGCCATGGACGGATACGCGCTGCGCGGCGACGAGACCACCGGCGCGAGCGAGTACAACCTGCTCGGCTTCGAGGTCGTCGGCCGCACGCTGCCGGGCCAGCCGTTCGGCGGCCGGGTGGGCCCCGGCCAGGCCGTGCGCATCATGACCGGCGCACCCATCCCCGCGGGCGCCGACGCGGTGGTGCCGGCCGAATACGTTCAGGAAACGGCACGCGGCATCGAGGTGTCGATGGCCTTCGGCCCCGGCAGGCACATCGGCCGCGTCGGCGAAGACATCCGCTGCGGTTCGCAGGTGCTCGCCGCGGGGCGGCGCTTGCGGCCGCAGGATCTCGGCGTGCTGGCTTCGCTCGGCATGGCCGGGGTGCAGGTCGTGCGCCGGCCGCGGGTGCGCATCATCGTCACCGGCGCCGAGGTGGTGGCGCCCGGCGGGCCGCGCGCGCCCTACGACATCTACGACGCCAACTCGGCCATGCTCTTCGGGCTGGTCGAGCGCGACGGCGGCCTGGTGCAGGCCCATCACCGGCCGGGCGACGATCCGGCCCTCATCCGCACGGCCATCGCCGCCGAGGGCGCCGACGTCGTCCTGGTCTCGGGCGGCTCGAGCGTCGGCAGCGAAGACCATGCGCCGCGGCTGCTGGCGGAGCTCGGCGAGCTCGCCTTCCACGGCGTGGCGATGCGCCCGTCGAGCCCGGCCGGGGCCGGGCGCATCGGCGCGACCCTGGTGTTCCTGCTGCCGGGCAACCCGGTCTCCTGCCTGTGCGCCTACGATTTCTTCGCCGGCCGCGCCATCCGGCTGCGCGGCGGGCGCCCGGCGCAGTGGCCGTACCGCCTGCAGCGCGCGATCGCCGCGCGCAAGATCGTGTCCGCGATCGGGCGCGTCGACTACTGCCGGGTGCGGCTGCACGAAGGCGGGGTCGAGCCGCTCGCCCTGAGCGGCGCATCGGTGCTGTCGTCGACCACGCGCGCCGACGGCTTCGTCGTCGTGCCGGCGGAGAGCGAAGGCTACGGCCCCGGGGCCGAGGTCGACGTCCACCTCTACGACCGGGAGTAGCGCATGACCGCGCCACGCCGCGATGCCGGCGCCTCCGCCAGGGACGACGGCCGCCAGACCCAGTTCCTCACCGTGGTCACCCGCGACGAGGCCACCGAGCGATTCCGGCGGCACCTCAGGCTCGAGCCGCTCGGCATCGAGACGGTGCCGCTCGGTGCAGCGCTCGACCGGGTGCTCGGCGAGGACGTCGTCGCCGGCGTGGACGTGCCGGGCTTCGACCGCTCCAACGTCGACGGCTTTGCCGTGCAGGCCGCCGACACCTTCGGCGCGACCGAGGAAGCGCCGCGCAGCATCGCGCCGACCGGCGAAGTGCTGACGCCCGGCGTCGTGCCTGCCCGGCCGGTCGCCCCCGGCCAGGCCACGGCCATCGCCACCGGCGCCATGCTGCCGCGCGGGGCGGACGCCGTGGTCATGGTCGAGCACACCGAGCTGCTCGACGAAGACGGGCAGCGCTCGGTCGAGATCGCCCGCCCGGTGAGCGCGGGCGAGAACGTCAGCTACGCCGGCACCGACATCGCGCGCGGCGAGACCGTCCTGCGCGCCGGCCAGCTCCTCACCTCGCGCGAGATCGGCGTGCTCGCGGCGATCGGCGTGGCCGAGGTGCAGGTGTGCCGGCGGCCGAAGGTGGCGATCCTGTCCACCGGCGACGAGATCGTGCCGCCCGGCTCGCCGCTGCCGCTGGGCGCCATCTACGACTCCAACGCCGCGATCATCGGCGCGGCGGTCGCCGAGCTGGGCGGCGAACCGGTGCAGCTCGGCGTGGTGCCCGACGACGAGCGCGCGCTCGCCGATGCGCTGGCGAAGGCCCTGCACCACGACATGGTGCTGCTCTCGGGCGGCACCTCGAAAGGAGCGGGCGACCTCTCCTACCGCGTGGCGAGCCGGCTCGGCGAGCCCGGCATCGTCGCGCACGGCGTGGCGCTCAAGCCGGGCAAGCCGATCTGCCTGGCGGTGAGCCGGGGCAAGCCGGTGGTCATCCTGCCCGGCTTCCCCACCTCGGCCATCTTCACCTTCCACGAGTTCGTCGCCCCGGTGATCCGCGCTTACGCCGGGCTGCCGCCCGAGCGCAGGCAGACGGTGGCGGCCACGCTGCCGATGCGGGTGAACTCCGAGCGCGGGCGCACCGAGTACCTGCTGGTCGGCCTCGTGCAGGGCGACGACCGCCTGAGCGCCTACCCCATGGGCAAGGGCTCGGGCTCGGTCACCACCTTCAGCGGCGCCGACGGCTTCATCACCATCGACCAGCACACCGAGATCCTGGATGCCGGCGCCGAGGTGGCCGTGCAGCTGCTCGCGCAGCGCCTGGAGCCCGCCGACCTGGTGATCATCGGCAGCCACTGCGTCGGCCTGGACGCCCTCGTCGGCCGGCTGATCCGCGAAGGCGTGCGCCCCAAGGTGATGTACGTCGGCAGCACCGGCGGGCTGAAGGCGGCCCTGCGCGGCGAGTGCGACATCGCCAGCGTGCACCTGATGGACCCCGAGACCGGCGAGTACAACCGCCCGCTGCTCACCGAGGCGCTGGCCCTGGTGCCCGGCTATCGCCGCATGCAGGGCATCGTCCACCGGGAAGGCGACGCGCGCTTCGCCGGCAGAAGCGCCGAAGCGGCCGTCGCCGCGGCGCTTCAGGACCCCGCCTGCGTCATGGTCAACCGCAATGCCGGCAGCGGCACGCGCATCCTCGTCGACCGGCTGCTCGGCGCGCACCGCCCGCCCGGCTACGGCGTGCAGACCAAGTCCCACAACGCCGTGGCCGCCGCCGTGCGCCAGGGCCGCGCCGACTGGGGCGTGGCGATCGACACCGTGGCGCGGCAGTACGGGCTGGAGTTCATCCCGCTGCAGGAAGAGCACTACGACTTCATCGTGCCCAAGGCGAGGATGGAACAGCCGGCGGTGCGCGCGTTCCGTGCGCTGCTCGAGGACCCCGGCATGCGCGAGCGGCTGGCGGGGCTGGGGTTCAGGTTGTAGCTCAGCGGGGTCGACACGCTAGTCGATCCCCACCACCTTGTGCATCTGCACGCTCAACCGCCATCGCGGATGCGCCATGCAGTATTCGATCGCGGCACGCGTGTTCGCCTCCCTGTCCGGCCCGTCCATCGGCTGCAGGAAGAAGTGGCGAAACCGCAGCGATTCGAACTGCCCGGGCATCGCGCCGGGCTGCGGATACACCAGTTTCAGCTCGTCGCCCCCGGTGAGCACCAGCGGCGCGCCCGCTTTCGGGCTCACGCAGATCCAGTCGAGCCCCTGCGGCGCCGGCTGCGTGCCGTTGGTCTCGACGGCCACCTCGAAGCCCTCGGCGTGCAGCGCCTCGACCAGTGGTGCGTCGAGCTGCAGCAGCGGCTCGCCGCCGGTGCAGACCACGTAGCGGCGACCCGAACGATCGTCCTGCGGCCACTTCGCCGCGATCGCCCTCGCGAGCTCCGCGGCACCGGCGAACTTTCCGCCGCCCGGCCCGTCGGTGCCGACGAAATCGGTATCGCAGAAGCGGCAGACGGCGCCGGCGCGATCTTCCTCGCGGCCGGTCCACAGGTTGCAGCCGGCGAAGCGACAGAACACCGCCGCCCGGCCCGCCTGCGCGCCCTCGCCCTGCAGGGTGTAGAAGATCTCCTTGACGCCGTAGGTCATCGCGCCTTCCCGCCGCTCAAGCCGGCAGCGCGGGGCCTTCCTCGCCCCACGACAGGATCGCGCCGCTGCCGCGCGTCTCGTACAGGTCGATGCGGTCGAGCTGGGGCAGCGCCGGCAGCGCCCGGTCGCGGATCCACAGCGCGAGGCTCGCCGGGTCGTTGTCTTCTACGCCGGGCAACTCGTGCAGGGGCTGGTGATCGAGGTCGCGGAAGACGGGGTCGAACAGCGCCTTGACGTCGCCGAAGTCCACCGTCCAGCCGCGCACCTCGTCGAGCGGCGCGCACAGGTGCAGCCGCAGCGTGTACGTGTGACCGTGGATGCGCCGGCGCGGATCGCCTTCGGGCGCGCGGCGCAGCCGCAGCGCGCTGTCCAGGCTCAGTTCCTTCCAGATCCGGTAGCGGCTGCCGTCGTAGTGCGCGCCGCAGCTCGCCGTCTCGTAGACGGTCACCCACGACAGCTCGGGTAGGACCGGCTTCAGGCGATCCCAGATCCACTGGCCGATCACCTCACTGGTCGGGTTGGCGAGCCCCGCGATGTCGTTCAGGCAGGCGTGGTGGCACTGCGCGCGGATCGGCGCCCAGCATTCGTCGAGGTGGTCGTAGTCGATGCCCAGGTCGCGCGCGCCGAGGTCCTGGTCGGCATGCAGGATCACCTCGAAGCCGTGGCCGTGCATGCGCCCGCACTTGTGTCCGGCCGGCACGCCGGTCAGCCGGTGCGCGGCCTCGAACACGTAGCGGCGCCAGACATGGGCGTGATCGCCGGCATCGAGATCGACGCCGGAATGAGCCGTGCTCTGGATGCCGACCTGCTCCAGGCCGGGCACGTCGAGCCGCGCGCGGATCCAGCGCGCGATGTTCTCGTCGGTCGGCCGGGCGACGCGCTCGTTCAGCAGGGTGTAGTCGAGCGGGGCCAGCACGTCGGCCAGCCGCGCGCGCAGCGCGTCGACCTCGCCGCCGGGAAACGCGGCCCAGCCCTGCGGCAGCCGGGCGCGCACCCTGGCCAGAAAGCTGTGCCCGTGCAGCCGGCGCGAACGGTGGCCCTCGGGGAGGATGTCGATGCGGCAGGCGGATTCGAAGCCGGCGGCAGCGGTGTGGAGGAGGTGGTCGGGCATGGACGGCGGAAGACGGGGAATACCGCCACTTTACGGCCGGCCGGGCGCGAACTCGCCCGTTGGCCGGTCAGCCGGCGGCCGCGAGCCGGACGCGGCGCGCCGCCTCCTCGTCGCGTGCGTCGTCGATCTCGCGCATCACGCTGCGCACGTCCACCTCCCCGGTCTCGCGCTCGAAGCGGCCGGTGAGCGCGACGTCGGGACGCAGGGCACCGCGTCGATACAGATCCCAGATCTCGTGCCCGTAGTCGGACTCGAGCAGCTCCGGCGCGAAGCGGCCGAAGAAGTCGCGCAGGTTGGCGACGTCGCGCAGCAGCATGCGGGCGGCGTGGTTGTTGCCCGCGGCGTCCACCGCCTGCGGCAGGTCGATGATGACCGGACCGTCGGCACCCAGCAGGATGTTGAACTCCGACAGATCGCCGTGCACGACGCCCGCGCACAGCATCCGCACCACCTCGGCGAGTAGCGTCGAATGGTGCGCGCATGCCTCGTCGGGCGTGAACGCGACATCGTTCAGCCGCGGCGCAGCATCGCCGTTCGCATCGGTCACCAGCTCCATCAGCAGCACGCCGTCGCAGAAGTTGCGCGGCCTGGGCACGCGCACGCCGGCGGCGGCCAGCCGGTAGAGCGCTTCGACCTCCGCGCTCTGCCAGGCCGCCTCGGTGGCCTGCCGGCCGAAGCGGGTGCCCTTGGCCATCGCGCGCGCCTGGCGGGAGTTCCTGACCTTGCGGTTCTCGGTGTAGTCCACCGCCTGCCGGAAGCTGCGCCGGGTCGCCTCTTTGTAGACCTTCGCGCACAGCGTCTCGTTGCCGCTGCGCACGACATAGACCGCTGCCTCCTTGCCGCTCATCAACTGGCGCACGACCTTGTCGATCAGGCCTTCCTCGACCAGCGACAGCAACCTCTTCGGTGATTTCATGGGCGCCATTGTGCGCCCGAACCACCTTCAACGCCGGCGCCTCGTGTGCGATGATCGCGTTCACGGCACGCTGGGCCGGTTCGCGCCGCGGAGGTCAAGCCATGCTGACGATCCAGGAGCTCGCGAGCGTACCCCTCTTCTCCACGTTGCCTGCTCGCGAGCTCGAGTACCTCGCGAAGCATGCCGCGGATGTGCATCTTGCCGCCGGGGAGTATGCGGTCCACGAGGGCGAAGAGCGCGCGCTCTTCGTCGTGCTCGAAGGCAGGATCGAAGTCACCAAGCGATTCGACGGCGTCGAGAAAACGATAGGCTGGCGCGCCCCGGGCGCGATCTTCGGGGAGGTCCCGATCGCCCTGGGCGGGCCGTTCCTCGGCAACTATCGCGCGGCGGAACCGTCGCGCGTCGCTCGCCTGGAAGCCCGGCAGTACTACGCGATCGCCGCAGTGTCGCCGGAGATCCCGGAAGCGGTCGGCGCGCGGGCGCGCGAACGCATCGGCGGGCTCCAGGATCTCGCTGCCAGGGCACCCAAGGCGACGGCAACCATCGTCGGGCACCAGTGGGACACCGCCTGCTACGAGCTTCGCCGGTTCCTCGCACGCAACCAGGTCACGTTCGACTGGGTCAAACCCGACGACCCGGACATGCCGTCGCGGTGGCCCGCACTCCGCCTGAACGACGGGGACTACCCGGCGCTGCTGCTCGACGGCGGCGAGACGCTCATGCGGCCGCAGCCGCGCGAAGTCGCCCGGCGCCTGGGGCTGCAGACGAGCGCCCGCTCCACGGAGTACGACACGGTGATCATCGGCGGCGGGCCGGCAGGCCTGGCGGCCGCGGTGTACGGCGCATCCGAGGGACTCAGGACGCTGGTGGTCGAGCGCGAAGCGCCCGGCGGCCAGGCCGGGACTTCGTCGCGGATCGAGAACTACCTGGGCTTTCCCAACGGCGTCTCCGGCGACGAGCTGGCCAGCCGGGCGCTGCAGCAGGCCAAGCGGCTCGGGGCGGAAGTGCTGGTCACGCGCAACATCGTCGGCATCGATCCCGCGAGCGGTACCGTTCACCTCGACGGCGACGACGTCCTGCACGCACGCACGGTCGTCATCGCGACCGGCGTGACATGGCGCCGCCTCGCGATCGAGGGGTTCGAGCGGCTCATCGGCAAGGGCATCTCCTACGGGGCTGCCCGCAGCGAAGCGGGCAACGCGCAGGATCTCGACATTCACCTGATCGGCGCCGGCAACTCGGCCGGCCAGGCGGCGCTGTTCTTCGCCAACCATGCGCGGACGGTGACGCTTCTCGTGCGGGGAGAGGCGCTCGAAAAGAGCATGTCTCATTACCTGATCGAACAGCTGCGCAGCAAGTCGAACATCGCCGTCGAGCTGCGATCCGAGGTCCAGGCCGCCCATGGCGACACCCACCTGACGGCCATCGACGTCCTCGATCGCGCCGGCGCCACCGTGCGTCGCCGCGAATGCGGCGGACTTTTCGTGTTCATCGGGGCCGACGCCGAGACCGGCTGGCTGCCGCCCGAGATCGCCCGCGACAGCCGTGGCTACCTGCTGACCGGGGCAGACGTCCTGAAGTCCGGACGCTGGTCCCAGGGCCGGGACCCGTATCTCCTGGAAACGAGCGTCCCGGGCGTCTTTGCTTGCGGAGACGTGCGATTCAGTCCGGTCAAGCGCGTCGCATCGGCAGTGGGCGAAGGCAGCATGGCGATTGCCTTCATCCACCAGTATCTGCAGCTCGACGGCACTGCGATCGAAGCGGCTCGCCGCGGCTGACCTTTCATCGAGCGCGGCATCACCAGGCAGCCGCGTCTGCCTCACCGCGTCGTGTAGCCGGCCTCCCGCTGACTGCGCAGCGCGAGCACGAATGCGGTATCGATCTCTTCGACGTACCGGTACAGGGCGGCGTACCCGCGCAAGCGCCGGCCGATGACCAGCTCACGCCTGTCTGCGCCGGCAGGTCGGCCGATCAGCGGATTGCGCTCGAGGACCGAGATCGCATCGATGATGTCCTGGATGCGCGCCGCGATGTCTGCGACCTCGTGCTTCGCAAGGGGGTCGAAGATGCGGTCGATATCGTCGACGATCTCCGGCGCGAGCTCGATGCGTGCCATCTTCAGCGTGCCAGCTTCCTCGCCGCCGGGCGCACGGCCTTCCTGCCAGACGCCCTGTCTTCGAGATAGCGGCGCATCTCGCTCCAGGGAACCGTCATTCCGCTCGCGACGATGTCGGCATGGCGGCGCTCGGCATCGTCATGGAAACTGGCGCGGCGCTCCAGTTGATCGGCCTTCTCGGCAACGGCCTCCAGGATCAGTGCGTGCACATTGGTTCCTGCACGTTCGGCCGCATACGCGATGCGCGCTTTCAGTTCCGGCGGCAGGCGGATGGTGGTGGTCGACACGGCTGGCTCCCGGCACGTTGGTGGTTCAATGAATGTAGCGCACTTGTGCTGCAAGAAGCGCCCTTCCGGCAGGAATACGGCCATCGAGCGGTATTCGAGCAACGTGCGCTACCCTGTCGACAGCTTCCACGAGGCTTCGACATGACCGACCTCTCCGCCTTCCCGATCACCCGGAAGTGGCCCGCGCGCCATCCCGACCGCATCCAGCTCTACTCGTGGCCCACGCCGAACGGCGTCAAGGCCTCGATCATGCTCGAGGAGACCGGCCTGCCGTACGAAGCGCATGCCGTGAGCTTCCAGGCCAACGACCAGCTCTCGCCCGAGTTCCTGTCGCTGAACCCGAACAACAAGATCCCGGCGATCATCGACCCGGACGGTCCCGGCGGCAGGCCGCTGGGGCTGTTCGAATCGGGCGCGATCCTGATCTATCTCTCGGACAAGTGCGCACGCAGCGGGCGCGAGGCCTTCGTGCCGCGCGACGAGGCCGCCCGCTACGAGACGATCCAGTGGCTCATGTTCCAGATGGGCGGCATCGGCCCGATGTTCGGCCAGGTGGGGTTCTTCAACAAGTTCGCCGGCAAGGACTTCGAGGACAAGCGCCCGCGCGACCGCTATGTGGCCGAATCGCGGCGCCTGCTCTCGGTGCTCGAGCAGCGGCTCGCCGGCCGCAGGTGGATCATGGGCGACGACTACACGATCGCCGACATCGCGATCTTCCCCTGGGTGCGCAACCTCGTCGGCTTCTACGAGGCCGGCGAGCTGGTGGGCTTCGGCGACTTCACGCAGGTGGCGCGTGCGCTCGACGCATTCGTCGCGCGACCTGCCGTTGCACGGGGACTGACGATCCCCGGATAGGCGCCTGCCGGTACGGCTCGCAAACGTCTACAGGCGTCCCGGACGCGACGTTCAGCCGGTGATGATCGGCCGCAGGGTCTCGATTTCGTCGACGATGAACTCGAAGAAGGCTGCCACGTGCGGCGCATGGCGTACGTCGGGATGCGCCAGCACGCGCCAGATCCGGGTGAGCTCCGGAATCGGGCCGAGCACCCGCACGAGATCGGCCTCGGCATCGCCCAGCGCCGTGGGCAGCGGCGCGATGCCGAGGCCCGCACGCACGGAATTCAGCAGGCCCAGCACGCTGTCGTTGCGGGCGACGATGCGCGCACCGGGTGCAACCTCGAGCAGCCACTTCGCCGCGCGATGTCCCGCCATGGACTCGTCGAATCCCGCCAACGCATGCCGCCCGAGATCCTCGACGCTCGCCGGCCGGCCATGGCGCTCGACGTACCGGCGGCTGGCGTACACCGCCCAGAGCGAGTTGCCGATCTTGCGCCCGACCAGCACGCCGTCGTCCGTATCGCCCGAGCGCAGGGCGACGTCGGCTTCACCCTTCGACAAGTCCAGGTAGCGGTCGCTCATCACGAACTCGATGTCGAGCTCGGGGAAGCGCGCGCGAAAGCGTTCAAGCAGGGGTGAATCCGAGATGCGCGCCGCCAGCGGCTCGGGACAGGTCACGCGAACCACGCCGAGCGCTGCACGCCGCGACTCCGCCACCTGCTCCTCGAAGCCCTGCACCGCCTGCTCCACTCGCCGGGCATGCGGCAGAAGCGTCTCGCCGAAGGCGGTCAGCCGGTATCCCGTAGGATGGCGCCGTACCAGCGGGCGCCCGATTCGCTCCTCCAGCTCCGTCAGCCGGCGCTGTACGGTCGACTGGTTGACGTCCAGGGCGCGCGCGGCCGCCAGCGTGCTGCCGTGGCGTGCGACCGCGAGCAGGTAGCGCAGATCGTTCCAGTCGAACATGAATACGGCTCTGCAGTTTCGCTGTCCCATTATGCGATTTTCGTGACTTGTGCGGGGCTCCCGACGGGCACACGCTACCTGTGCGTCGCCCCTCCGGCGACACCGAGGAGACAGGGTCATGAACAGCCCGCACACCCCCGATCCGAGTGCATTCAAGGCCGCGCTGCGCGAGCAGTGGGACAAGGCTGCCGCCGGCTGGGACAGGCACATGCCGCAGATCCGCGACTGGCTGGCTCCCGCCACCGAAGCCATGCTCGACCTGGCGGGAATCGGGCCGGGGTCGCGCGTGCTCGATGTGGCCGCCGGCTCCGGCGACCAGACGCTCGACATCGCCCGGCGCATCGGGCCCGGCGGGCGCGTGCTCGCCACCGACCTGTCGCCGGCGATCCTTGAACTGGCGAGACGGAATGCAGTGCGCGCCGGCCATCGCAACATCGAGACGAAGGTTGCCGACGGCGAAAGCCTGCCCGTCGACTCCGCGAGCTTCGATGCGGCGGTCTGTCGCCTCGGGCTGATGCTCTTCCCCGATCCGCTGCAGGGCCTGCGCGAGATGCACCGGGCGATCCGCCCGGGCGGCACGGCCTGCACGATCGTGTTCTCGCACCCCGGGCGCAATCCCTGCGTCACGATCCTGATGGCCACCGCGCTGAAGCACGCCGGCCTGCCGCCGCGCGACCCCTTCCAGCCTGGCGGCCTGCTCAGCCTCGGCAAGCCGGGACGGATCGACGAACTGTTCCGGGCCGCCGGCTTTCGCGAGGTGGCCACCACTGTCCTGGACGCGCCGGTGCGGCTGCCATCGGTCGGGCCGTACCTCGCCTTCGTGCGCGACTCGGCCACGCCGATCCGCGCGATCCTGGGGCGACTGGATCCGGCGACCGCGGAGGCGGCCTGGACCGAAATGGAGCAGCGGCTCGGCGAGTTCACAACCCCCGACGGCTGGGTCGGGCCGAATGAACTGCTGCTGAGCGTCGGGCGGCGATGAACGGGAGGCGCCTCGCTCGGAATCTCGCCGCGTCGAGGCCGGTTCACGCTACAACAGCTGCCACGCGACGAAGCCGATCGCGCCGATCCACAGGAGCACGGCGAGCCAGATCCGGTTGTGCCGCACGAGATCCGGGCCCCGGCCGTTGGCCCGTCCGGTGATCATCGGCGACACGCGATTTCTCCGGTGCAATACGCTGGAGCCGACGATCGCGGCGACGTGCACGCCGGCGATCGCGAGGAACGCATTGCCGAAGAACTCGTGGACCTCCTCGAGCCAGTCGCCGGCCCATTCCTCGTAGACCACATAACCGCTCAGCGCGAGCGGCACCACCGCGGCGAACATCACCGCGACCATGAGCGCGATCAGCAGGTTCTCGCCGTATCTCCAGTCGACCTCGGCGAGCGAGCGTGCTTGCCGCACCGAACGAAGCCACGCTGGCACGCCTGCCAGCTTGCGCCACGTCGGCGCGAGGCGCGCATAGCGCGGGCCGGCGAGCCCGTAGAGCAGCCGGAATGCGAGCAGGGCGGCGAACAGGTAGCCCAGCGCGACATGCACCTGGCGCCAGCGCTCGCTGTCGGCCGTGACGAACGCCCCCAGAAAGCTCGCCGCGAACAACCAATGGAACGCTCGCGTCGGCGCATCGACCACGCGGCGGCCTGCCGGCGGAATCGACGCCGACTCCGCGGCGCAGGGAAGAGTGGAGGTGGACTGCATGGCTTTGCTTCCTCGAGTCGAGTCAATCGTTCCAGGGGCCCCGGTAGCGCGCGTCGAGGCCCGCGGGGAATCGCAGGTCGTCGTCATCGAACCGGCCCCGCTCGGCGCCGGCATGGCATGCCGCGCAGTTCGCGGCGCTCTTCACGCTGTCGTGGCGCCAGACCGCCGCGTCCACCTTCCGGTGCCTGCGCTCGAACCAGCGCGAACGCGTGATCCGGTCGTGCGGCGGCGCCTCGCTCACGTGCTTCCAGGTGCCGGCATGCCGCTGCAGCCATGCGCCGATCCGGGCGCCCGGGGCGGCGTCGAGCTCCGCGTCGGTTCCGTAGTGGCTGTCGAGCGTGCTCATGATCCGTTGCCACGAAGCCGCCGGAAGCGCCCCCGGCGGATACGCGATGTGGCACGACGCGCACTCCTGCAGGTAGGTGGCGGGCACGTCGGCCGGCATCGCCGTGCGCTCCCCGGCGTGCACGACGCCGACGGCGGCCGACAGGCAGACGATGGTTGCGACACGTGACAGGCAATCGCGAAGGAGGATCTTCATCGCAGGCATTCCGTAACGAGCAAACGGTCAGCGCCCGAGCCCCAGGAGGTAGGCGAGCACGTCGGCCTTCTCGCGTGCGCTGCACTCCCGCCCGAGCACGTCCTTGCAGTTGCGACGAAACCATTTGTCGACGCGAGCCGTGTCGGTGAAGGCCGCCGGGTTGGCAGCCGGCGCGATCGGGTCGATCGCCTTGCCGGTGCTCGCGTGCCTGCCGGGCGTGAGCGGCGCATCGCGGTGGCACGATGCGCACGACCATTCACCGCCGTGACGGCTGGTGAAGAAGATGCGACCGCGCTCCGCGTCGCCGGGCGCGCCGGACGCCGCGCTCCAGCGCTCGAGCTGCCTTGCCGCGGAAGTGTCGGCGGCGTGCGCGGCGGCCGCGGCGAGCAGCATGGCGGCAAGGACGGCAACCGGTGCCTGCCGGCGCCGGGACGAGAGGCTGCGTGGAATCATCTGCGCTCCGAAAGGGCAAGGGGCGTCGAACCCCGTTGCCGACATTCTTTGCGCGCGAAGGTGAAACGAGACTGAAAGGAGCAGGCGCGGCGAGCGCGCTACTTCATCCGTCGGCGGCCCGAGCCGCGCGCCGAGCTCGCAACGGACTCGGCATGGAGCGGCCCCGCCTGTGCCGGGTCGGGGTACTAGGCCACGTGCGCGAGCGGAACCAGGATCTCCACGGACTCGAACGGAACGGAGACGTTGCCGTCATCCGAACGTTCCACGAGGCCCAGCTCCTCGAGGCGCGACACGTCCGTGTGAACGTTCGAATAGTTGCGGCCCGCCGTCTTCGCAAGCGCGTAGACGCTGCACGGCCCGGCACGTCGAAGCGTGCCGAGCAGATCGAGCCTTGCCGGTGTCAGTTCGGCGAACAGCGATCGGGCAGATTCGAAGCTGAGCCGGAAGTCCGCAGCGCGGCCCTGCCGCGATGCTTTCAGCTGCCGCGCCGCGGCCCGAAAGACCGAGCCGCGACGGGACACCTCGATGATGGCCTTCATGGTCACCCCCAGCGCTCGACGTCCGATCTGAAGTCTTCGAGCAATTGCTCGATCGTAGCGAAGATGTACCCTCCTTCCTGGCTTCCGAAGTGCCGATGATCGCCTTTGCCGCGCTCATTGTCGTAACGCACACGGCACTCGCCCGCCGCGCCGTAGTACAGCCGATACTTGAAACGGTGCGGGCACGGTGGCAGCGGTTCCGGAAGCTCCCAGATGACGATTTCGACGATCGAGCCGTCATCACGAACTTCCTTGGCATGCGCGAGCAAAATAGCGCGTCTATATTGCATGTTAGCAATATATCGGGTGAGTGTCTATGCACGGCGGGAAAGGATGCTATCGGGACCGCGTGGGCAAGTCTGTAACACGAATGGTCGGGCCGATCAGCCGAACTCGGCTGCCGGCTGATGCAGTGCCGGCGGCATCGCCGCGCGGCGAGCGCGCGGACACGCAGCTCGGCCAGCAATGACGGCCGAGCCAGGCCCCGGCCCGCCGGAGTCAGGCCGACCGCGGCCGCACCGCCAGGCTCTGCGTTGCCCGTCCGATCAGGCCGTGCGCGTCGTACAGCGCCGATTCGGCGAGACCGCCGCCTTCGCTGCCCAGGGCCGTGCGCGCGTCCAGGCAGATCCATTCACCCACCGGGCGGCGCAACAGGTTGATGGTGAGGTCCGAATTCACGAAGCTGTAGCGCTCGTAGTCGAGCACGGCGCTCACACCGTTGCCGGAATCCGCCGCGACCGCGACCCGCTGGTAGGGGCTCGGCGCCTCCCCTTCCAGCAGCGGATGGCGCATGCGGAACCAGATCGCGCAGGGGCCCTTCCACATGGTGCCCCGCGCCACGCGCGTCTCCATCAGGTCGGCGTACCCGATCGCCCTGCCGGCGAAGGGAAAGCCCGCAGCCGGCGACGCCTCGGGCGCGAGCGGCGCGACCGGCAGCGGGTGGCCGGGAAGATCCGCCGGCAGCTCGAACGGCGACTCGCGTTGCACGAGCGCCGTGAAGCGGGCCACGTCCTTGTTGCCGGCCATCAAATGCGCAGAGAAGTGCCCGGCGTTGCGACCGACGTAGTCGGTCATGACTTCGACGACGAGGTCGCCGATCGGCACCGGCCGTAGAAGGTTCGCGGTCACGCGGGCGATGTGCGTGAGGCCGTGCTCGCGCGCGGCCTGCTCCACGGCGCGGCACACCAGCGCGATGGGCGGTCCTGCATGCTGGTGTCCGGGGTCCCATGGGCCGCGGGTGAGGACGCTGGAGCGGAAGGAGCGGGCATCGAGGGCCGTGTAGGCGGCGGCGGGAGCGGGGTGCGGGTCAGTCATGGCAAGGGTTCGCTGGCATGGGGCGGCCCGATTATGAAGCCGCCGCCATCGGAACGGGCGCGACGAGTCCCGAAAAGCGGAACCGGACGACCAGGGACATGACGTCGTTCGCGCGGCGCGATCTACGCACAGCGCGATGTAAGTCGACGCCGCAGGCACCTTCGGCAGTTGATCGCGATCATTCCGTGTCGTCGCAGCCTCGTCGATAATCCGTGGTTTCGCACGTTCCAGGAGATGCTTCGATGGCCCGGATCCAGATCTTCGAGTCGGCGCGTTCGGAAGCGGGGCGCAATGTCCAGAACCGTCTCGAGGCGATGGCGGAAGTCGCGCGCGCCCGGGAGCAGGGCGCCGATATCGAGCACTACGAGTTCGCGAGCGATGCTCCCGAGTTCCTGCGCGATGCGCAGGTCAAGGCATACATCGACACCGCGGGTGCCGATGCGCTGCCGCTGGTCCTGGTCGACGGCAAGCAGACGCTCGCCGGGCGGTATCCCACGCGTGCCGAGCTGGCGCGCTGGGGCGGCTTGTCGATCGTCAAGGTGCACGCCGACAGCGTGAACTGCTGCAGCGGCGGCAACTGCGGTTGACGCACTTCACGGCAGCGTGTCGAGCATCGGTGAACGCGCGGCGCTGCCCGACTCGAGCCGGGCAGCGCCGATGTCGCGCTAAGGGTGGCCGGCCTGCCGCTTCGGGTGCAGCACGGACTGCAGGTCGGTCGCGAGGAAATCGGCGTCGAGCGTGATCAGCGCTTCGCCGCGCAGGCGGGCGTGCGCATAGGCGAAGCAGTCGCCGAAGTTCAGCGGGAAACGCGAGCGGGCAGCAATCGCCGCCTGCAGCAACTGGAAGTCGGCCTCGAGCGGCTCGACGCCCAGTGCGGCCAGCCCTGCTTCGAGCTGCATCGAGGCGCCCGCCGCGGCGCGCTCCAGCACCATGCCCGCTTCGGCGATATTCACCCATGACATCCTCAGGCGCTCATGGGGACGCTCGTCCAGGGTCTTGCGGATCCAGCGGCAAGTGGGCTCGCCGGCCGCCAGCGCCACGACCACGGAGGTGTCGAGAATCACGCCTTGTCGCCGGTCGTGCGGGCCGGAGCTCGCCGGGGGGCGCGCAAGGCGCGCTCCATTTCCTCGTCGATCTCGCGCTCGAGCTCGGCCATCGGCGCGCGGCGCTTCGCGGCCGCCCCGCTGCGGCGGCCGATCAGCCCCTGCAGCAGCGAGAAATCCCGGCGCGGCGCAGCCAGGTAGGGCGCGGCCGCTTCCTGCACCGCGCAGCGGATCGCCTCCGACTTGCTGGTCAGCTTGCGCCCGCGCATCAGGGCTTCGAGTGCGTGCTCGAACTCGGGGGTGGCATGCAGATTGATCTGTGGCATGTACTGTACAGTACATGAACCGGTAGGGCATGTCCATTGCCCCGAGGCCGCTGTGCGGCCGCTTCGTCGCCGAACGGGAGGTATAGTCCATCGGGCAGCCGGCACGCGACCGAATCCCACGACATGCCCTCGATCCCCGACCCCCGAGCGGCCGTCGCGCCCGATTCCGGACGCGCACGCTGGCTGATGCTGCTCGCCCTGACCGGCGGCTTCACGCTGAGCCAGGCGTGGCGCACCATCGCGGCGATCATGGCGCCGGCGCTGCAGCGCGACTTCGCGCTGTCGGCGCAGCAGCTCGGCCTGTTCGCCGGCATCTTCCACTTCGCGTTCGGTGCGCTGCAGCTGCTCATGGGCGTGGGCATCGACCTGTACGGCGTGCGCCGCACGGTGCTCGCGGCGTTCCCGCTCACCGTGGCGGGCGCGGCGCTGTCGGCGCTGGCACATGACTTCCCGCTGCTGCTGCTCGGGCAGGCGCTGATCGGCATCGGCTGCGCGCCGGCGTTCCTGGTGTGCAGCGTGTTCATCGTCCAGCGCTTCCCGCCCGGGCAGTTCGCATCGGTGTCGGGCACTGTGCTGGCGCTGGGCGGCGTGGGCATGCTGATCACCGGCACGCCGCTGGCGTGGGTGATCGAGACGAGCTCCTGGCGCGGCGGCTTCGTCGCCCTCGGCGCGCTGTCGGTGCTGGCGTGGCTGGCGATCTGGCGCGTGGTGCGCGAGCCGGGCGGCGGCACGGTCGAGCCGGGCGCAGGCGTGCCCGGGCCCGGCGAGGCGGCGCACGGGGTCCGGCGCGAGACGCTCGGCGATGCGCTGCGCGGCTTCGTGGCGCTGTTCGCGATGCCGCACACCTGGGGCATCGTCGCGCTGAGCGCGGTCACCTACGCGGCGTTCGTGACGCTGCGCGGCCTGTGGCTGGGCCCGATGCTGATCGAGCGCTACGGCATGTCGCTGGTGCAGGCGGGCAACGTGGCGATCGGGGTGTCGCTCGCTTCGATGGTCGCGCTGCCGCTGTTCGGGCGCTTCGACCCGGGCCCGGGCACGCGGCGGCGGCGCCTGGTGCAGTTCACGCTCGTCTGCGCGGCGCTGTTCGTGCTGCTGGCGCTCGGGGCGGGCGCGGCTGCCGACATCGCGCTGTCGACCCTCTATGCGGTGCTGACCGGCTTCATCGTCTACCAATACGCCGACGTGCGCGCCGCCTACCCGGCGGCGGTGATCGGCCGCGCGCTCGCCCTGTTCACGATGGCGATGTTCCTCGGCGTGGCGCTGATGCAGTGGCTGACCGGCGTCGCGGCCTCGGCCGCGGCGGCACGGGGCGTGGCGACCTACACCGCGGTGATGGGCGCCATCGCCGCGATGCTGGTGGCCGGCGCCGCGGCGTTCGCATGGCTGCCCCAGCCGGCAGGCCGGGACGCGAACGGCCGAGAGGCGAACGGCCGGGACACGGACGGCCGTGACGCGGAGGGCCGTGACGCGGAGGGCCAAGGCGCGGACGGCCGCCCGGACGCGACCGGACGCTGATCGAGGCCGGCCGCCGAGCGAGCCCTGCTGCCGATCGAGGTCCGGCTGCGTGAGGAGGTCCCTGCCGAAACCGCCGCGCGCGGCTCACTCGTGCCGCAGCGCCTCGATCGGATCCATGCGCGCGGCGCGGCGCGCCGGGAAGTAGCCGAAGATCACGCCGATGCCGGCCGAGAACACGAAGGACGTCAGGTTGACGGCCGGGTTGAAGAGGAACGGCACCTCCATCAGCCGTGCCAGGGCGATCGAGGCGCCGGCGGCCAGCACCACGCCCACCAGCCCGCCGAAGGCCGCGAGCACCACGGCCTCGATCAGGAACTGCAGCAGCACCTCGCGCTCGAGCGCGCCGATCGCCAGCCGCAGGCCGATCTCGCGGGTGCGCTCGGTCACGCTGACCAGCATGATGTTCATGATGCCGATGCCGCCGACCAGCAGGCTCACCGCGGCCACCGCGCCGAGCAGCATGGTCATCACCTTCGTGGTGCCCGACAGCGTGTCGGCGAGCTGCTGCGTGTCGAGGATGTTGAAGTTGTCCTCGTCGCCGGCGGCGAGCTTGCGGCGCTCGCGCAGCAGCTCGCGCAGGCTCTCCTTGACGCGATCCGCGTCGCTGCCGTCGCGCATCGACACCAGCAGGGTCGACACCCGCGTGTTGCCGGTGACGCGCCGCTGCAGCGTGCCCAGCGGCACCAGCACGATGTCGTCCTGGTCGTTGCCCATCACGCCCTGGCCCTTGGAGGCCAGCAGGCCGACCGCCTGGCAGGAGAAGTCCTTGACGCGCAGCGGCTCGCCCAGCGGCACGCGCCCGCCGTACAGCTCGCGGCGGATGGTCTCGCCGACGATGCACACCGCCGAGCCGGCGTGCAGCTCCTCGGGGGTGAATTCGCGACCGGCGGCAATGCGCCAGTTCCCGGTCTCGAGCCAGAGGTTGGTGCTGCCGATGATGCTGGTGGTCCAGTTGCTGCCCCCTGCGACCACCGTGGCGCTGGCGCGCGCCTCCGGCGCCACCGCCTGCACGCCGCCGATCTGGGTGGCGATCGCCTCGGCGTCGCTTTCCCGGAACGCGGGCGCCGAGGCCCCGCCCATGCCGGGTCCCAGGCGCTGGCCGGGGCGGATCATCAGCAGGTTGGTGCCCAGGCTGGAGATCTGGCTGCGCACCGCGGTGGTGGCGCCGTTGCCGACGGTGACCATGGTGATCACGGCCGCCACGCCGATGACGATGCCGAGGATGGTGAGGAACGAGCGCAGCAGGTTGCGCCGGATCGAGCGCAGCGCGAGCAGCAGCGTGTTGAGCAGCATCAGGCGGCCTGCTGCGCGTCGGCAACCAGCCCGACCGGATGCTCGTTCGCCGCATCGCTGGCGACGACGCCGTCGACGAAGCGCACCACGCGTCGCGCCCAGGCGGCCATGTCGGGCTCGTGGGTCACCATGAGGATGGTGATGCCGCGATCGACATTGAGCCGCCACAGCAGCTCCATGATCTCGCGGCTGCGCTGCGTGTCGAGGTTGCCGGTGGGCTCGTCGGCCAGCAGCACCGCCGGCGCGGTGACGATCGCGCGCGCGATCGCCACGCGCTGCTGCTGGCCGCCCGACAGCTCGGCCGGCGTGTGGTGCTCCCAGCCCGCGAGGCCGACCGAGGCGAGCGCGCGCGCCGCCGCGGCGTGGCGCGCGCGCGCATGCTCGCCGCGGTAGAGCAGCGGCAGCTCGACGTTCTCCTGCGCCGAGGTGCGCGCGAGCAGGTTGAAGCCCTGGAACACGAAGCCGAAGTAGCGCCGCCGCAGCTGCGCGCGCTGGTCGCGCGTGAGCGATTCGACGTGCGCGCCCATGAACAGGTACTCGCCCGAGGTCGGGCGATCGAGGCAGCCGATCAGGTTCATCGCGGTCGACTTGCCCGAGCCGCTGGGCCCCATGATCGCCACGAATTCTCCCTGGTGCACGTCGAGGTCGACGCCCCTCAGGGCCTGCAGCGCGGCCGCACCCTGGCCGTAGACCTTGGTGATGCCGCGCAGGCGGATCAGCGGGGAGTCGGCCTCCCCCGCCGTGCCGGCGGGCACCGGACGGCCGGCGGCGGCGTTCACCGCGCGGCTCCGCCCGCCAGCTGATCGACGATGACGGCCATGCCGGGCTGCAGCGCCTCGCCGGCGACCTCGGTCATGCGGCCGTCGCTGATGCCGGGCTGCACGGCGACCGGCTTCGGTACGCCGTCCTGCAGCACCCACACCTGCCGCCCCTGCGGCCCGGATGCATCGGGGCGCGCCGCCCGGCTGGCACTGGGCGGCGGACGCGGAATCAGCCGCGACACCAGGCCGCCGCCCGACGAGGCCTGGCCGCGGGCGCCCGCGCCCTCCGCGGCGCCCGCCTGCTGCGGGGTGAAGCGCAGCGCAGTGTTCGGCACCAGCAGCACGTTGCTGCGCTCGGCCGCGGTGATCGAGGCCGACACGGTCATGCCGGGGCGCAGGCTGAGGTCCCGGTTGTCCACCTCGAGCCGGGTCGCATAAGTGACGACGTTCTCGGTCAGGGTCGAGCCGTAGGCCACGCGGGTGACGGTGGCCGGGTAGCGGCGCTGCGGGTAGGCGCTGACGGTGAAGCTCGCCTTCTGGCCGACCTGCACCGCGCCCACGTCGGCCTCGTCGACGCTGACCTCGACCAGCAGCCGGGTGAGATCCTCGGCGAGGCTGAGCAGCGTGACCGCCTGCAGCGTCGCGGCCACCGCGTTGCCGGGCTCCACCGAGCGCGACAGCACGATGCCGTCGATCGGCGAGCGGATCGATGCCTTCGATAGATTGGTCTCGTCGGTCGACAGCGCCGCCCGGGCGTCCTCGACGTTGGCGCGCGCGCTGTTCTCGTCGGCATGCGCGCGCGCCAGCGCCGCGGCCGCCGTATCGAGCTCGGCCGCCGACGGGACCTTGCCGCCGGACAGCCGCGAGACCTCCCGCAGCCGCGCCAGGCTCGCCTCGGATTCGCTGACCGTGGCGACGGTCTGCGCCAGCTTGGCCTGCGCCGCCGCCAGCGATGCGCGCGAGCGCGCCACCTGCGCCACGAGCTTGGCCGTGTCGAGCTCGACCAGCACCTGGCCCTTCTTCACCCGGTCGTTGACGTCGACCAGGACGTCGCGCACCGTGCCCGAAAGCTCGCTGCCGATGGTGACCGTGCGGGTGGCCTGCAGCTTGCCGTTGGCGGTCACCGTGAGCGTGAGCTCGCCCCTGCGCACGGTCTCGGTCACGTAACGCGGCGCCTCCACGTTTCCGCGCTGCCCGAGCCAGTACCAGGCGGCGCCGGCCGCCAGCACCAGCACCACGAGCCCGATCCATGGCGCCGGGCGTTGCCACCAGCGGCGGCCCGCTCCGCCGAGCAGCCTGGACAGCGTGTCGCTCATTCCCATCCTCCGCCGAGCGCCTTGTACAGGCGTACGTGATCGGCACTGACGTTCGCGCCGGTGCTCGCGACGCTCTCCTGTGTGGCGAGCAGCGTGCGCTGGGTATCCAGCACGACCTGGAAGTCGATGAGGCCGCTGGCGTAGCGCTGCTGCGCCAGCAGCGCGGCATTGGACGCCGCCTCGGCGGCGCTCTGCAGGCGGGCGAGCTGCTGGCGGTCGTTCGCCAGCGCGACCAGCGCGTCCTCGACCTCCTGCAACGCGGCGAGCACCACCGACTGGTAAGCGATGCGCGTCTGCTCGAGCGCGGCCTCCTGCGCGCGGACCTGTGCGCGCACGGCGCCGCCGTCGAACAGCGGCACCGAGACGCTGGCGAGCAGCGAATCGAACACGGCCGCGCCGCGGCCCAGCCCGCCGAGCGTCAGCGCGCTCAGGCCGAGCGAGCCGGCGAGCCGGAAGTCCGGATAGCGCGCCGCCTCGGCCTGCGATACGCGGGCCAGCGCGCCGGAGACCTGCTGCTCGGCGCGGCGCACGTCGGGGCGCTGGCGCAGCGTGTCGGCGGGGATGGCCAGCGCCAGCTCGCCGCCGGCCAGCGGCACCGGCCGCGGCGGCGCCAGCTCGGCCTGCAGCGCCGCCGGCGCCTGCCCGGTCAGGGCGGCCAGCGAATGTTGGGCGCGGGCGATGCCGGTTTCCAGCGCCGGGATCTGCGCGGCCGTCTGCTCGCTGGCCGCGCGCGCTTGCTCGAGCTCCACCGAGGTGGCGAGCCCCGCCTGCACGCGCCAGCGCACGAGCTGCAGCGTCTCGGTCTGCGCAGCCAGGTTGCTGCGCGCGATCGCCAGGCGCGCCTGCAGGCTGCGCAGATCGATGTAGGCCAGCGCGACCTCGGCCGCCAGCGACACCCGTGCGTCGGCCAGATTCTCCTGCGCGGCACGGGCATCGGCCTCGGCTGCCTGCACCGCGCTGCGCTGGCCGCCGAACACGTCGAGCTCCCAGCTGGCATCCAGGCCGGCCTGGAACTGATTGGCGGTGCTGCCGCCGGACGGCCGCGCGCGCTGTGCCGAAGCCGAGGCGCCGACGCCCGGCAGCAGGCCGGCCGCCTGCACGTCGCGCAGCGCGCGCGCCTGCGCCAGCGCGGCGCGCGCGCTGCGCACGCTCGGGTTGGCCTCCAGCGCCTGGGCGACCAGGGCGGTGAGCTGCACGTCGTCGAAACGCTGCCACCAGGCGGCGAGCGGGGTCGGGGCGGGCATGGGGGCTGCGGATGGTGCGGCGGTCGCCGCGCCGCCGGCATCGGGAGACGGCTCGACGGTAGCGGCAGACGACACGACGGCCTGCGACCAGGCCGGCGGGACCGGCGCGGCGGGCAACGCCGCATCGCGCGCCGGGATGGCTGCGCAGCCGGCCAGCACCAGCGCCAACACGCCCGCCAGCGCCCGCTTCGGGGCCTTCGCCGCCATGGGCCGCGGCCATGCCGGCGGCTGGGGCGATCGGGGAACGGGAAGGCGCGGCGTCATGTCCGGCGGAATTGTGCCCGGCACGCGGGTAAAGGGCCGCAAGCGGAACGTAAAGATTTGCAAATGCGCACTACGCGGCGGCGCGTGCCCGCACCCCACGCGCGCGCCGCCGCTCGCCGTGCAGCGCGTACACGCCCGAGCCGGCCATCAGCACGATGCCGCACCACGCCAGCGCATTGGGCACGTCGCCCCACGCGAGGTAGCCGACCAGCAGCGCGTACAGCAGGCCGCTGTAGCGGAACGGCGCCACCAGCGACATCTCGCCGTGGCGCATGCTGTCGATGATGAGGTAGTAGGCGCCCATCAGGAACGCCGCGGCCAGGGCCAGGACGGCGAGCTGGCCGGCGCCGAACGGCCGCCAGCCTTCGAAAAGCGACAGCCCGCCCGAGAGGATCGTGACGACGGCGGTGGTGGCCAGGGTGATGAGGATAGCCGGCACGCCGGCGTCGATGCGGCGCGTGAGCAGGTCGCGCAGCGCCTGCAGGAAGGTGGCCAGGAGGCAAACCAGCGCATAGCGGTTGAAGCCGGCCACGCCGGGCTGGATGACGAGGACCACGCCGGCGAAGCCGAGGACGACCATCAGCCAGCGCTCGGCCCCGACCCTCTCGCGCAGGAACGCGACGGCCAGCACGGTCATGAACAGCGGGGAGGCGAGGTTGATCGCGGTGGCGTTGGCGATCGGCAGGTGGATCAGCCCGGCGAGGTAGACGATGGACGCCCCGGCCTCCAGCACCGCGCGCACGACCACCCACCGGCCGGCGATCTCGCGCAGCCGTGCGGCGGCGCCCATGGCGTGGGCCACCGCGAATACCAGCACGACGGACATGATGCCGCGCAGGAAGATCAGTTGCAGGGTGGGCATGGCCTGGCTGGCGTACTTCACCAGCGTATCGTTGGCCACGAAACAGGCCATCGCGCCGGCCATGCTCAGGATGCCGCGGCGATTGGCGGCCAGGCTCGATGTCGCGGCGGCAGTCGTCACTGTGCGCGCACTGTACCCGAAACCCACGCTCGCACGAGCTCGCACGAAGCGCCGCGCCGCCCGCGACGGCTCACGCGAAGCGCACCGTCGCCCGCAGCCCCCTGCCGCCGGAGCCGCTGCCGAGGCGCAGCTCGGCCCGGTGCATGGCGGCGATCTCCTTGACGATCGCCAGCCCCAGGCCCGAGCCGGGCCCGGGCGCATCGTCGAGCCGGTAGAAGCGTTCGAGCACCCGCTCGCGCTCCTCGGGCGGAATGCCCGGGCCGTCGTCCTCGACCTCGAGGACGGCATGCCCGCTCTCGACGTAACTGCGCACCGTGACGTGGCCGCCGCGGCCGCAATAGCGCACCGCATTGTCGATCAGGTTGGTGGCCAGCTCGCGCAGCAGCGTCGCGTCGCCCTCGACGCGCGCTGCGGCGAGCTCGAAGCCCAGGTCGACGTCGCGGTCCAGCGCAGCGTGCACGCTCGCATCGACCAGCTCGCCGATCACCTCGGCCAGGTCCATCGATTCCATCGCGCCGGCCATCGCGCCCGGCTCGGCGCGCGCCAGCGCGAGCAACTGGTTGGCCATGCGCGCGATGCGGTCGGTGGCCTCGCGGGCCTGGCGCACCATGCCGGCGGCGGCCGGCGGCATCGGCTGGTCGAGCGCGAGCTCGAGTTGCGTCTTCAGGCCGGCCAGCGGCGTGCGCAGCTGGTGCGCGGCGTTGGCGACGAAGCGGTTCTGGGTCGCCAACGCCGACGCCAGGCGCCCCAGCAGGGAGTTGATCTCGTCGAGGATGGGGCGCAGCTCGGCCGGCGTGTCGTTGGCCGCCAGCGGGCGCAGGTCGAGGTGCGAGCGCGCCATCAGCTGGGCGCGCAGGACGGCGAGCGGCTGCAGGCCGCGCCGCACGCCCAGCAGCACGGCCACGCCGACCGCGGCGATCAGCAGCAGGTTGGTCGCGACCAGGCTGCGCACCAGCTCGTGCTTCATCGCCTCGCGCTTGTTGCGCGTCTCCCCGACGACGAACATCAGCTCCCCGGCCGCGGTCGGCAGCTGCACGATCGCCAGGCGCACCGCCTGGCCGCGATAGGTGGCGTCGATGTAGGCCGGGGAGTCGTCGACCGCGACGCCGTCGGGCAGCAGGGCGCGGTCGCCGGCGATCCAGCTGCCGTCGAGCGTGCGCACCGAGAAGTAGAGCCGGTCGAAGCCGTCGGTGCGCAGCGCGTCCTCGACGGCCGCGGGCAGGTTCAGGTGCGACCGCCCGCCCTCGCGCACCACGTACGGGCTGATGGCCAGCGCGGTGCTGAGCAGCGCCTGGTCGTAGGCGAGGGTGGCCGGGCGCGAGGCGGTGACGTAGTCGTAGGCGCTGAACGCCGCCAGGATGACGGCCGTGGGCAGCGCAGCCCACAGCAGGATGCGCTGGCGCAGGCTGGAGATCAACGCGGATCGTCCGCCGCGGCCTGCAGCATGTAGCCGAAACCGCGCACGGTACGGATGCGCACGCCGTGCGGCTCGAGCTTGGCGCGCAGGCGCGATACGTACACCTCCACCGCATTGCCGCTCATGTCGTCGTCCCAGCGGCACACCGCGGCGATGATCTGTTCCTTGTTGACCACGCGCTCGACGTTGCGCAGCAGGTACTCCAGCAGCAGCCATTCGCGCGGGGGCAGCTCCAGCGGCACGCCGCCGGCGAAGCAGCGGCGCGCCGCGCAGTCCATCTCCAGCCGGCCGTGGGAGACGACGTCGCGCTGGGCGGCGCGGCTGCGGCGCACCAGCGCGTGCGCGCGCGCCAGCAGCTCGTCCTTGTCGAAGGGCTTCTGCACGTAGTCGTCGGCGCCCACGTTCAGGCCGTGCACGCGGTCCTGCACGGCATCGCGGGCGGTGAGCATGAGGATGGGCACCGCGTCGCCGCGCCGGCGCACGCGGCGCGCCACCTCGAATCCGTCGATGCCCGGCAGGCCCACGTCGAGCACCAGCAGGTCGAAGGGATCGCGGCGCAGCAGCTCGTCGGCGCTGTAGCCGCTGGCGACGGTGTCGGCGACGAAGCCCTGCCCGTTGAAGGTGCGCGTCAGGCCGTCGGCCAGCAGGGGGTCGTCCTCGACGATCAGCACTCTCATGTCGGCGGGATCATTCCAATGCCGGATGCTCACGCGCCATCCTACCGCGGCGCCCGTGGACGGCGCCGTACAGGGTCGGCAGCACCAGCAGGGTGAGCAGCGTGGCGCTGACCAGCCCGCCGATGACGACGATGGCCAGCGGCTTCTGCGTCTCGGAGCCGATGCCGTGCGACAGCGCCATCGGCAGCAGGCCGAGCGAGGCCAGCAGCGCCGTCATCAGCACGGTGCGCAGCCGCTCGAGCGAGCCGTGTACCACCGCCTCGCGCACCGTCATGCCGCCCTCGCGCAGCTGGCCGAAGTAGGCCAGCATGACCACCCCGTTGAGCACTGCCTGGCCGAACAGCGCGATGAAGCCGATCGCGGCCGACACCGACAGCGCGGTGCCGGTGAGGTACAGCGCCACGATGCCGCCCACCATCGCGAACGGGATGTTGGCGATGATGAGCGAGGCGTTCCTGAGCGACTTGAAGGCGTCGAACAGGAACAGGAAGATGATCACGATCGACAGCGGCACCACCCACGACAGGCGCGCCATGGCGCGCTCCTGGTTCTCGAACTCGCCCGACCAGCTCACGGTGTAGCCCTCGTCGAGCTTCAGCGCGGCGGCGGTACGCTGCTGCATCTCGGCCACCACGCTGCCCATGTCGCGGTCCTTGATGAACACGCCGATCGACAGCACGCGCCGGCCGCCCTCGCGTGCGATGTTCATCGCGCCGCTGGCGACGCGGAAGGTGGCCACCTCCGACAGCGGCAGGAACAGCCCCGAGGGCGTGGCGAGCGGGACGTCGCGCAGCCGCGCCAGCTCGCGATCCTCCTCGCGCATGCGCACCACCACCGCGAAGCGGCGCTCGCCCTCCCAGATGTAGGTGGCGTCGCGGCCGGCGAGCGCCGCCTCGATCACCGCGTCGATGTCGGCCGCGTTCAGGCCGAAGCGCGCGGCGCGCGCCCGGTCGACCTCGATGCGGTATTGCGGCAGCTGGCCGGCGCGATCGACGAAGGCGCGCGAGACGCCGCGCACGCCGTCGATGGCGCCCAGCACCGTGTCGCCGTAGGCGCGCAGCTTGTCGAGGTCGTCGCCGGTGATCTTGATCACGATCTGCCCGTCGATCTGCGAGATGCTCTCGAGCACGTTGTCGCGGATCGGCTGGGAGAAGCTGTAGACCACGCCCGGCAGGGTGCCCAGCGCGGCATCCAGCTCGGCCAGCACCTGCGGCTTGCTCAGGCCGCGCTTCCATTCCTCCTCGGGCGCCAGGTCGACCAGCACCTCGAGCTGGCTGGCGATCTTGGGGTCGGTGCCGTCCTCGGGGCGGCCGAGCTTGGAGATCACGCTGCGCACCTCGGGCGAGCGGCGCAGCAGGTCACGCACCTTGCGCGCCTGCGCCTGCGCGGCGCTGATCGAGGTCGAAGGCTCGAGCGTCACGTTCACCCACACGCTGCCCTCGTTGAGCTCGGGCAGGAATTCGGTGCCCAGCTGCGGCGCCAGCGCCGCCGCGCCGGCCAGCGCGACCACGGCCGCCGCGAACACCGCCGGCTTGTGATCGAGCGACCACTCGAGCGCCGGCCGGTACACGCGCTTGCACGCGGCGATGAGCCGGTTCTCGCCGTGCGGCAGCTTGCGCCGCAGCAGCGCCAGGCACAGCAGGGGCACCAGCGTCAGGGAGAGCACCAGCGACGTGACCAGCGCCGAGCTCACCGACCAGGCCATCGGCGCGAAGATGCGCCCTTCGTGGCGCTGCAGGGTGAAGATCGGGATGTGCGCGGCGATGATGATGAGCATCGAGAACAGCGTCGGGCGCCCGACCTCGACGGCGGCATCGAGCACCGTACGGCGCCGGTCTTCGGCGGAGGCCGCGTCGCGCAGCTGCGCCAGGCGGTGGAAGATGTGCTCGACCACGATCACCGCGCCGTCGACGATGATGCCGAAATCCATCGCGCCCAGCGACAGCAGGTTGGCCGGGATGCCGACGAAGGTCAGCCCGAGGAAGGTGCCCAGCAGCGCCAGCGGGATGATGGAGGCGACGATGGCCGCCGCGCGCAGGTTGGAGAGGAACAGGTAGAGCACCACGCACACCAGCACGGCGCCTTCCACCAGGTTGGTGAACACCGTCTTCATGGTGCGCGCGATCAGCCAGCTGCGGTCGTAGAACGGCACGATCTCGGTGCCGCGCGGCAGCTGCGTGTGCGCGATCTCGTCGAGCTTCTCCTTGAGGGCGGCGAGCACCTTCGAGGGGTTCTCGCCCTTGCGCATCAGCACGATGCCCGAGACCACGTCGTCGTCGTCGTCCTGGCCGATCACGCCCTGGCGCGGCACCGCGCCGATCGCCACGCGCGCCAGGTCGCGCACCAGCACCGGCGTGCCGTCGCGCTCGGCCACCACCACGTCCTCCAGGTCCTGCGCCGAGCGCAGCAGGCCGATGCCGCGGATCAGGAACTGCTGGCTGCCGTGCTCGACGTAGCCGCCGCCGGCGTTCTGGTTCGACCTGTCCAGCGCGTCGACGAGCTGCTGCAGGCTGACCCGGTGGCTGCGCAGCCTGCCGATGTCGGGCTGCACTTCGTAGGTCTTGATCAGGCCGCCGAAGCTCACCACGTCGGCCACGCCGGGCACCGTCCTGAGCTGTCGCTCCATCACCCAGTTCTGCAGCTCGCGCAGCTGCGTCGAATTGCGGTCGGCCGCCTTCAGGCGGTAGCGGTAGACCTCGCTGATCGCCGAGGTCATCGCCGCCAGCTCCGGGCGCACGCCGTCGGGCAGGTCGGCGTCGCGCAGCCGCTCGAGCACCTGCTGGCGCGCGAAATAGCCGTTGACCTCGTCGTTGAAGGTCACCACCAGGTAGGACAGGCCGAACTGGGTGTGCGAGAACACGCGGATGGCGTTGGGCACGCCCGAGAGCGCCACCTCGATCGGGATGGTGACCTGCCGCTCGACCTCCTCGGCGGCGCGCCCCGGGAACAGCGTGATCACCGTGACCTGGGTGTCGGTGACGTCGGGGAACGCTTCGACCGGTAGGTTCCTGAACGCGATCAGGCCGCCGCCGATCAGGATCAGCACGCCCAGCACGACGAACAGCGGCTGGCCGAGCGCGAAGGCGACGATGCGGCGGATCATTGCCGGCTGCCCAGCAGCTGCTGCAGCAGGAGCGCGCCGTCGACCACGACGCGGTCGCCTGCCTGCAGGCCCGCGAGCACGCGCATGGTGCCGAAGCCGGCCTCCTCGGCCTTCAGCCTGCGCCGCGCGTAGCGGCCCTCGCCCTGGTCGACGAAGGCGTAGTAGTGCTCGCCCAGGAGATAGACGGCGTCGGCCGGCACGGTGAGCGCCGCGCGCGCCGGCATCGACAGCTCGGCGCTCACGAACATCTCGGCCTTGAGCAGGCGCTCGGCATTGTCGACGTCGGCGCGCACTTTCAGCGTGCGCGTGGCCGGGTCGATGAAGTCGGACACGTGCACGATGCGCGCGGCGATGACGCGCTCGGGCAGCGCGCCGGCGCGCAGCGCCACGGCCTGGCCGGGGCGCACCGCGCCGGCCAGGCTCTCGGGAACGTCCAGCCTGGCCCACAGCCGGGTCGGGTCGCTCACCACGAACAGCGCCGGCTGGTCGGGCTGCGCCTGCTCGGGCCGCACCTCCAGGCCAGGCGTGGCGTGGCGTTCGACGACCACGCCGGCCAGCGGCGAGCGCAGCGTGTAGACCTGGTCGATGTCGCCGCCGACGCCGTACAGGCGGCTGCGCGCGAACGCGCGCTGGCGCTCGGCGCGCGCCCGCGCCAGCTCGGCCTCGGCGGCCTGCAGCTCGCGGGTCGGCGAGACGCCCGCCTGGTGCAGCTCCTGCACGCGCGCGTAGCTCTCGGCGGCCACCCGGTAGTCGGCCTCGGCGCGCCGCGCCTCGGCCTGGGCCTGGCCGATCTCGGGCGAAGCGATCTGCGCCAGCGCCTGGCCGGCCTTCACCGCGTCGCCGGGCGCGGCGAGGATGCGCACCAGCCGTCCGGCCACCGGCACGTCGATGCGCGCGCTGCGCGTCTCGTCCCAGGCGAGCCGCCCCTGGATGCGGATCGATTCGGCCTGCTGGGGACGGATCTCGATGGTGCGCAGCGCCGCCACCTGCTGGCTGCCCACCGGAAAGCGGACCTGCTCGCCTTCGACGACGGCCTCGGCGGCGGGCGGAGCGGGACGCTCGTGGGAGCCGCACGCGGCGAGGAGCCCCGCCAGGAGCAGCGCCGCGCAGCGGCGGCGGAGGTACGAGAGCGGCGGCAAGGATGGCATGGCGACGGCGGAAGGAATGCGGTTGACAGGCCGGCGTGACGGGCGCGACGTTCAGCGCGCGGGTGTCGCGGCGGCGGGGAACATCGCGGGGACGGCATCCGCGGAGACGGCCGTCCCGGCCTGCGGCGCGACGAGGCTCGCTTCGAGCGCGGCCTGCGCGACGGCGTGCGCGGCGCGCGCGTCGGCCAGGTCGCGCCGCGCCGCCTGCAGGTGGCGCCTGGCGTCGAGCAGGTCGGTGAGCGCGATGGCGCCGCGCGCATAGGCGAACTCGGTGGCCTGCGTCGCGCTCTCGGCGCTGGGCAGGATGCGCGCCTCGATGCGCTCGACCCGGTCTGCGGCGGCGCGCACCATGACCTGGGCCCGCCGCAGGTCCGCCAGGGCATCGGCACGCGCCTTGTCGAGGTCGATGCGCGCACTCTCCCGCTCGGCCTCGGCCTGGCGGATCTCGCCGCTGAAGTCGTTGTTGATGAACAGCGGCACGCTCACCGAGACCCCGACGGTCAGGCCGCCGTTGGACAGGCGGTTCTGGTCGGCGAACACGCCGACGCTGACGTCGCGCACGCGCTGCGCGCGCGCGCCGGCGAAGCGGGCCTCGGCACCCTCCAGGCGGGCGGCGGCGGCCAGCACGTCGGGACGCCCGGCGACGGCAGCCTCGACGCGGTCGGCCGGCACCTCGGCACTGCCGAGCGCCGGCCACGGATCGACGGCCTCCAGATCCGATGCATCGGCCTCGCGCGCCAGCAGCACGGCCAGCGCCAGCTGCGCGGCCTCGCGGTCGGCGCGCGCCTGGCGCAAGACGTTGTCGGCCTGGCCGGCGTCGACCTCGATGCGCGAGACGTCGGCGCGCGCGACGTCGCCCGCCTTCAGGCGCAGGCGGGCCGCCTCGAGCATGCGCGCCAGCGCCTCGGCGTCGGCCTCGGCGAAGCCGGCCGCCTCCTGCGCCGACTTCAGGCCGTAGTAGGCCTGCGCCAGGGCCAGGCGCAGCTGGCGCTGCGCCTCGTCGAGGTCGAACCGCGCGGCCCGCGCCGCTTCGTCCGCGGCGCGCGTGCGCAGCCGGCGCTTGTCGCCGCGCTCGATCAGCTGGTCGAGCCGGATGCTGCGGTCGAGATCGCGCGGGCGGTACTCGCCCTGCTGTGCGTTGCCGGCGCCCAGCGTCAGCGTCGGGTTGGGCCGGCGCGAGGCGCCGGCGAGCACTCCCTGCGCCGCGTCCAGCGCCGTGCGGGCGCTCTTCAGGTCGCGGTTGTGCGCCAGCAGGGAGCGCTCGGCATCGGCCAGGTGCAGACCCTCCGGCTGGCCGTCGGCGGCGAGCGCCGTCGCGCCGGACAGCACGAACGCCGACAGCAAGGCGAGCGCCGCGGCGGCGCGGCGGCCGCGTCTGGAAAAGGAGGAGCGGTTCAGGGCGGGCTCGCGCAGGCTGGGCAAGAGCGGCACTCTAGGGACCCACCCCAACGCCAGGCTTGCAGCATGCTTGCGGCAAGCTTGCATCGTGCCGAAATATGCAAATGCAGGCTGCGCGACATGCTCGACCCTCGCGCCGCGATCGCCGCATCATGAACGGCTCCGAGTTCCGAGGACATCGCCATGCCGAGAATCCTGCTGTTGTGCCTGACCCTGCTGGGCGCGGTTTCGGCGTTCGCCCAGGCCCAGCCGCTGCTCGCGCCCGAGCAATTGAAGGCGCTGCTCGGCAACGCCGACGTGCGCATCGTCGACATCCGCGAGGGCAAGACGCCCGAGGGCCAGCCTGTGTACACCGCCGGACACGTGCCGGGCGCGGTGTCGGCGCCCTACAGCCAGTGGCGCGGACCCAAGGACAACCCGGGCGCGCTGCCGCCGCTCGACAAGCTCACCGCCACGATCCGCTCGCTCGGCCTGGCGCCGCAGGTGCATGCGGTGATCGTGTCGGCAGGCACCGATTCGACCGACTTCGGCGCCGCCGCACGGGTGTACTGGACGCTGAAGGTCGCCGGCCTGAAGCAGCTGTCCATCCTCAACGGCGGCTACAAGGCCTGGACCGCCGCGAGCCTGCCGACCCGCAGCGACGCCGTGAAGGTGGCCGCGAGCAGCTACACGCCGGTGCTCGATCGCAGCCTGATCGCCACGCGCGACGAGATCGCCGCGCTCGATCCCGCGAAGGTGCGCCTGCTCGATGCACGGCCCAAGGCCTTCTTCGAAGGCGACACCCGCGCCCCGGCGGCCAAGGTGCCGGGCACCCTGGTGGGCGCCGAGAACTTCGACAACGCGCGCTGGTTCCGTCCCGGCACCGCCACCTTCGTGCCCACCGACGAGGCGAAGCGGCTGGCCGAGCAGGCCAGGCTCGACGGCGACGTCGAGACGGTGTCGTTCTGCAATACCGGCCACTGGGCCGCGACCAACTGGTTCGCGCTCTCCGAGGTGCTGGGCGAGAAGGACGTGAAGCTGTACCCGGAATCGATGGTGGACTGGAGCCGCTCTGGCCTGCCGATGGCCAACGTGCCCAACCGCGCCAAGCAGCTGCTCATCGACGCGAAGCTCTGGTGGCAACGCACGTTCAACTGAGCGAGGATCGGGCCGCGGCGACCCGGGGCGCTGCGCCCGCCGGCGCCTCGGCGACGGAAGCGGCCGCGCAGTCGGCCGCAGCGGCAGCCGCGCCGCGCGCCATGCCGGTGCGCAGCGCGATCGCCGCCGCCTTCGTCGCGCTGGCCTGGTTCGTCTCGCTGCGCCAGGGCGTGCTGTTTCTCGTCGGCGTCGGCATGGGCGTGGCGCTGGCTGCGGCGCGCTTCGGCTTCACCACCGGCTGGCGCCGCTTCGTGGTCGATCGCGACGCGCGCGGCATGCTGGCGCAGATCGTGCTGCTGGCGCTGGCGGCCGCGCTGTCGATGCCGCTGCTGGCGCGCTTCCCCACCGAGCTGATCGCCGCGCTCGGCCCGCCCAGCGTGAGCCTGCTGGTCGGCGCGTTCGTGTTCGGCCTGGCGATGCAGATCGCCGACGGCTGCGGCTCGGGCACGCTGTACAAGGCGGGGATGGGCGTGCCGCTGAACGTCGCGGCGCTGCCGCTGTTCGCAGTGGGCAGCTTCCTGGGCGCGGCGCATCTGCACTTCTGGCTCTCGCTCGGGCGCCTGGAGCCCTTCGGGCTGGTGCAGGCGGAAGGTCCGGGCAAGGCCCTCGCGCTCACCCTGGCGGCGCTGGCGATCGTCGCCGCGCTGGTGGCATGGCGCGGCCGCGGCGCCGGCCTGCCGCGGCTCGATCGCCGCCTGCTCGTCGGCGCGCTGGCGCTGGCCGTGCTGGCCGCGCTCAACCTGGTCATCGCCGGCCAGCCCTGGGGCGTGGTCTACGGTTTCGGCCTGTGGGCGGCCAAGCTGGCCGTGGCGGCGGGCTGGGATCCCTCGGGCAATGCCTTCTGGGGCCAGCCGGCGCAACTGGCGCAGCTCTCGCAGACCATCCTGCTCGACGTCACCTCGATCACCAACATCGGCATCCTCGCCGGCGCGCTGGCAGTGGCCGAGCGCAGGCGGCGCGCCGGCGACGAGGGCCCGGCGCCGCGGCTCACGCGCGCGCAATGGAGCGCGGGCCTGCTGGCCGGCCTGGCGATGGGCTACAGCTCGCGCCTGGCCTTCGGCTGCAACGTCGGCGCGTTCGTGAGCGGCATCTCCACCGGCAGCCTGCACGGCTGGATCTGGTGGGCGCTCGCTTTCGCCGGAACCCTGGTCGGCGTGCGGCTGCGCACCCGCCTCGGGTTCCAGGGCTAGCCGCTGGACGAGTCGTGAAGCGCCTCCTCCAGCTGCTGTTCTGGGTCTCGTTCGCGGCCTTCGTGACCTGGGACCTCGCCCGCTCTCCAGCCATCGATCGCTTCGCCGAGCCGCCGCTGATCGCCGCCGGTTCGGGTGCCGCGGCCTCCGGCGGCCACTGCTCGGCGGCGCCGCAGTAGCGATCACCCCTTCAATCCTCGACCAGGCGGCCTAGAAGCGCGCGCACCTGCTGCGGGTCGTCGCTTTCGAGCAGCCGCTCCACACGCGGAGCCAGGTGCGACACGTCGGCGCGCAGGACCTCCTGCTTGACGCGCAGCAGGCTGGCCGGATGCATCGAGAACTGGTTGAGCCCCATGCCCAGCAGGAGGTGCGTCGCCGCCCAGTCGCCGGCCATCTGCCCGCACACCGCCACCGGAGTGCCGGCCCGGCGCGCGGTGCGGATGGTCATCTCGATCAGGCGCAGCACCGCCGGATGGAAGGGCTCGTACAGCGAGGCGACCTCGTGGTCGGTGCGATCGATCGCCAGCGTGTACTGGATGAGATCGTTGGTGCCGATCGACAGGAAGTCGAGCCGGCGCACGAACAGGCTCGCGGTGAGCGCGGCCGCCGGCACCTCGATCATGCCGCCGACCGGCAGGCCCTCGTCGAACGCGACCCCGCGGTCGCGCAGCTGCATGCGCGCGAACTCGATCAGCCGCAGGGTCTGGTCGATCTCGTGGTTGTGCGCGAGCATGGGAATGAGCAGGCGCGTCTGGCCGAAGGCCGACGCGCGCAGGATGGCGCGCAGCTGCACCAGGAAGATCTCGGGCTCGGCCAGGCAGTAGCGGATGGCGCGCTGGCCGAGCGCGGGATTCTGCGGCGGGGCCGCCCCCAGTGCCGGCAGCGCCTTGTCGGCGCCGACGTCGAGCGTGCGGATGGTCACCGGCAGGCCCGCCATCGCCGCGACCACGCTGCGGTAGGCCTCGAACTGCTCCTCCTCGTCGGGCAGGCTGCGGCGGTTCAGGAACAGGAACTCGGAGCGGAACAGGCCGATGCCCTCGGCGCCGGCCGCCAGGGCGAACTCGGTCTCCTCGGGCCGCTCGATGTTGGCATACAGCTCCACCGCCACGCCGTCCAGCGTCACCGCCGGCACGCTGCGCAGCCACTTCAGCCGCTCGCGCTCGATCTCGCCCGCGGCCTGGCGGCGGCGGTACTCGGCCAGCACGGTCTCGTCGGGCGCCACGATGACGATGCCGGCCTCGCCGTCGAGGATGAGGTGGTCGTCGTCGACGATGAGGTGGCTGGCGAAGCCCAGGCCCAGCACCGCGGGCACGTTCATGCTGCGCGCGAGGATCGCCGTGTGCGAGGTCGCGCCCCCGAGGTCGATGCCGAAGCCGATGGCCGCGCGCAGCGACAGCATGTCGGCCGGCGCGACGTCCTCGGCCACGAAGATGGCCTGCTCCGACATCGCCGTCGGACGCGTGCTCGATCCGGACAGCACGCGCATGACGCGCTCGGCGACCTGCTGCACGTCGCGCCCGCGCTCGCGCAGGTAGGCATCCTCGAAGGCCTCGAACTGGGCCGCCAGATGCCCGGCCTGCGCCGAGAATGCCCACTCGGCGTTCCACAGGTGGTCGCGGATCGCCTCGTGCGCGGCCTGGGCGAGCGCCGGGTCGTCGAGGATCATGCCGTGCACGTCGAGCAGCGCGCGCGCCTCGGCCGGGCCCTCGGCGGGCAGCTGCTCGGCCAGCTCGAACAGCTCGGCCTTCACCACCTCGATCGCGGTCTCGAGCCGCGACTGCTCGCCCATCACCTGCGACGGCTGCAGCCGGTAGTGCGGCACGTCGCGGTTGCGCGACTCGAGCACGCGCGCGCGCCCGATCACGATGCCGCCGCCGATCCCCGTGCCGTGAAGACTGAACATCGCGCCAGTGTATCGGGCCGGCCGTCTCCGCACGGACGTCGTGGTCAGGTTAGGGCCTGCTGCGGCCCGGCCAGGTCTTCCTCGCGGTACTCGTGGGCACGCCGGGCGCGCGCCGCGCCGCCCTCCAGCTCGCGCAGCTCGACGCGGCGGATCTTGCCCGAGATGGTCTTGGGCAGCTCGGCGAACTCGAGGCGCCGCACGCGCTGGTAGGGCGCCACGCGCGCCGCCACGAACTCGAGGATGGAGCGCGCCAGCGCCTCGCTCGGCGCATGGCCGGGGGCCAGCGTGACGAACGCCTTGGGCACCGCCAGGCGCCTCGGGTCGGGGCTGGGCACGACCGCGGCTTCGGCCACCGCCTCGTGCTCGATGAGCACGCTCTCGAGCTCGAACGGGCTGATGCGATAGTCCGAGCTCTTGAACACGTCGTCGGCGCGGCCGACATACCAGAAGTAGCCGTCCGCGTCGCGGCTGGCGACGTCGGCGGTGCGGTACCAGGCGCCGCCCAGCGTCTCGCGGTTGCGCTGCTCGTCTCCGGCGTAGCCGGCCATCAGCCCGACCGGCCTGGGCTGCAGCGCGAGCGCCACCTCGCCGGTGTCGGACTCGCTCCCCTCGGGATCGAGCAGGGCCACGCGATAGCCGGGCATCGGACGCCCCATCGACCCCGGCCGCACCGTCTGGCCGGGCGAGTTGCCGATGATGCAGGTGGTCTCGGTCTGGCCGTAGCCGTCGCGGATGGTGAGCCCCCAGGACTGCTGCACGCGCGCGATCACCTCGGGGTTGAGCGGCTCGCCGGCGCTGAGCAGCTCCTCGAGCCCGGCCGGCCGGGCGCCCAGGTCTTCGAGGATCAGCGCGCGCCACACCGTGGGCGGCGCGCACAGCGTGTTGACGCCGAAACGCCCGAGCGCCTCGATGGTGCGCCGCGCATCGAAGCGCGCCTGATTGAGCACGAACACCGTGGCGCCGGCGTTCCAGGGCGCGAACACGCAGCTCCAGGCGTGCTTGGCCCAGCCCGGCGAGCTGATGTTCCAGTGCACGCCGGCGGGCTTGAGGCCGATCCAGTACATGGTGGACAGGTGCCCCACCGGGTAGCTCTGGTGCGTGTGCAGCACCATCTTCGGCTTGGCGGTGGTGCCCGAGGTGAAGTAGAGCAGGAACGGATCGTCGCGCCGGGTCGGGCCGTCGGGGCGGAACGCGGCGTCGGCCGCATCGACGCCCGCGTACGAGGTCCAGCCCGGCGCCTCGCCGCCGACCACGACGCGCAGGCAGGCCTCGGCCGCCGCGCCGAACTTCGCGATGCCCGCCGGCTCGGCGATCACGCAGCGCATGCCGCCGCGCGCGATGCGGTCGGCGAGGTCGGCGGTGGACAGCAGCGTGGTGGCCGGGCTGAGCACCGCGCCCAGCTTCATCACCGCCAGGGTGATCTCCCACAGGGCGACCACGTTGGGCAGCATGACCAGCACCGGATCGCCGCGACGCACGCCGAGCGCGCGCAGGAAGCTCGCGGCGCGATCCGAGCGCTCGCGCATGGCGGCCCAGGCGACGCACCGCTCGCGGCCGTCGTCCTCGACGATCCACAATGCCGGGCGATCGGGGGCAGCCGCCGCCTGCACGTCGAAGTAGTCGAGCGCCCAGTTGAACTCGGGCAGCTGCGGCCATTCGAATTCCTCGAAGGCCCGCTGGTAGTCGGAACGATGCGCGAGAAGGAGGTCGCGCGCGCGCAGGAAGCCGTCGGTAGGCGACATGGTCAGTCCTCGCCGAAGCCGGATTCGATCAACTGCCGGAGGGCGTCGAGCGCTTCCTGCTCGTCGGGGCCGTGGGCCTCGATGACCAGCGTGCTGCCCTTGGCCGCGGCCAGCATCATGACGCCCATTATGCTCTTGGCATTGACGCGCCGGGCGTTCTTGCTGATCCAGATCTCGGACTTGTACTTCGAGGCGGTGGCGGTGAGCTTCGCCGACGGCCGCGCGTGCAGGCCGAGGCGGTTGACGACCAGCACCTCACTCGTGGGCATGGCAGATCGCCCGCTTGCCGCTCTCGACCAGCAGCGCGCCCAGCTCGTCCACCGGCATGCGGCGGTTGCCGATCGCCTTCACCAGCATCGGCAGGTTGACGCCGGCCAGCACCGCGACGCGCCCCGGCGCGGCCAGGCGCATCGCCACCCGCGATGGCGTGGCGCCGTACAGGTCGGTGAACACGACGGCGCCGCTGCCGTCGTTGATGCAGGCGAGCAGCTCGCGCGCGGCCTCGAACGCCCGCTCGGGGTCCTCATCGGGGATCACGTCGAGCGCGGCGACCTGCGGCGGCAGCGCGCCGTAGATGTGCCGCGTGCACTGGATGAGCGCCGTGCCCAGCGGCTCGTGCGACACGACCAGGATGCCGATCATCGCGCGCAGGCCGCCTCGAGCTCGTCGACGAACAGCGCGGCGACGTCGTAGCCGGTCTGCTGGCGGATCTCCTGGAAGCAGGTCGGGCTGGTGACGTTGATCTCGGTGATGCAGTCGCCGATCAGGTCGAGCCCGACCAGCAGCAGGCCGCGCGCGGCCAGCACCGGGGCGAGTGCCTCGGCGATCTCGCGGTCGCGCGCCGACAGCGCCCGCGCCACCCCGCGCCCGCCGGCGGCGAGGTTGCCGCGGAACTCGCCGTCCTTGGGGATGCGCGCCAGGCACCACGGCACCACCTTGCCGCCGATCAGCAGCACCCGCTTGTCGCCCTCGGCGATCTCGGGCAGGAAGCGCTGCGCCATCACCGTGCGCGCACCGAACTGGTTGAGCGTCTCGATGATCACCGACATGTTCGGATCGCCGCGCTTGGCGCGAAACACCGACGTGCCGCCCATGCCGTCGAGCAGCTTGAACACCGCCTCGTCGTGCTCCTCGACGAAGGCGCGCAGCTCGTCGGCCGAGCGCGTGACCAGGGTGGGCGCGGCGAACTGCGGGAACTCGGCGATCGACAGCTTCTCGTTGTGGCTGCGGATGGCCAGCGGGTCGTTGAACACGCGCGCGCCCAGCCGCACCGCATGCTCGAGGAGGTAGGTGGAGAACACGTACTCCATGTCGAACGGCGGGTCCTTGCGCATCAGAACCGCGCCGAAATCAGCCACCGGCTCGTGGCGCGGCTCGCCCAGCGCGTACCACGACGCGGCGCCCGCGGCGCCGGCCTCGACCAGCCGCAGGGGATGCACGCGCGCCATGGTGCGCCCGCCGGCCAGCGAGAGCTCGTGCTGCTCGCACACGAACAGCTCGTGCCCGCGCGCGGCCGCCTCGACCATCATCGCGTAGGTGGAATCCTTGTAGGTCTTGATGAGCGGCAGCGGATCGAGGATCACCAGCAGGCGCATCGGCATCGGGTCTCCGGTCGGTGGCGGGTCACCCGTAGCGCGACGGGTCGGGGTCGGTCTGCTCGAGCTCGATGGCGGCCGCCAGCAGCGCCAGGCGCGCCACCACGCCGTAGACGTAGAAGCGGTTGGGCGCGTGCTCGAGCGACGCGTTGCAGTCCGGCACGTGGCAGCTGGCGGCGAACGGCAGCGGCACGAACTGCATGCCCGGGGCGTTGAGGTTCTCGTCCCTGGAGCGCTCGGCGTGCACGCGGTAGAAGCCGCCGACGACGTAGCGGTCGATCATGTAGACCACCGGCTCGGCATAGCTCCCGTTGACCGTCTCGAAGGTGTGCACGCCTTCCTGCAGGATGACCTCGTGCACCTCGAGCCCTTCCTTGACCACCGCCATGCGGTTGCGCTGCTTGCGGTTGAGCCCGCGCACCTCGGCCGGATCGTGCACCGACATCACGCCCATGCCGTAGGTGCCCGCGTCGGCCTTCACGATGACGAACGGCTTCTCGGTGATGCCGTACTCGCGGTACTTGGCGCGGATCTGCTTGAGCAGCATCTCGACGTTGGTGGCCAGGCAGTCCTCGCCCTCGCGCTGCTGGAAGTCGATGCGTCCGCAGCGTGCGAAGTAGGGGTTGATCAACCACGGATCCATGCCGAGCTCGCGCGCGAAGCGCTTGGCCACGTCGGCATAGGCGGCAAAGTGCTTCGACTTGCGCCGCACCGCCCAGCCGGCGTGCAGCGGCGGCAGCAGCACCTGCTCGTGCAGGTCCTTCAGCACCTCGGGCATGCCCGAGGAGAGATCGTTGTTGAGCAGGATCGTGCACGGATCGAAGTCGCGCAGGCCTGCGCGGTAGCCGCGGCGCACCAGCGGCTCGACGATGAGCTGCGGGCCGTCGGCAGTCTCGATCGGGGTGGGGGCGGTGACCGCCGGATCGAGCGTGCCCAGGCGCACGTTGAGACCGGTCTGGCGCAGGATCGCCGAGAGCCGCTCGACGTTCTGCAGGTACCAGCGGTTGCGCGTGTGGCTCTCGGGAATCAGCAGCAGATTGCGCGCGTCGGGACAGTACTTCTCGATCGCCGCCATGGCCGCCTGCACCGCCAGCGGCAGCATCTCCGCCGACAGGTTGTTGAAGCCGCCCGGGAACAGGTTGGTGTCGACCGGCGCGAGCTTGAAGCCGGCATTGCGCAGGTCGACCGAGGCGTAGAACGGCGGCGTGTGATCCTGCCACTCGAGCCGGAACCAGCGTTCGATGCGCGCCGTGGCGTCGAGGATGCGCCGCTCGAAATCCTGCAGCGGAACGGACATCGCGGTGACGAGGTGAGGAACCATGGCGAGGTGGGCTGAACGGTCCGCGGATTGTAGCGCCGGCGCCTCGTCGGGTGGGACCGACCCCGCCCGGATCGGCGTGGTTCTCAGCCCGCGGCCGTCAGCGCACCGTGGCCGCCGGGCACCGAGGCATCGCCGGCATGTTCGGGCAGTCGCGACAGCGCGGTGCACGCCAGGGCCGCCGCGTAGGGCAGCGCCTGCAGTGCAAGAATCGTCATCCACATCGCCGACTCGATGCGGTCGGGCGCATCGGACAGCGCCATGCCCGCCATGCAGGCGACCAGCCCGGCCAGCAGGAAGGCCTCCTCGCGCACCGCGCCGTAGCCGCTGCCCGGGCGCGCCGCGCCCGCCGCTGCGCTGCCCTTGCGGGTGATCTCGAAGACGCCGCCCCGCAGCACCAGGCCGCTGAAGATGCCGCGCGCGATGGCGTGCGAGAGCCCCATGCCGGCCAGCGCCGAGCCGGCGATGTCGATGCCGGCGCAGCGCACGCGCCGCGCATACAGCAGCGGCCCGAACAGCGCCCGCCCGGCGAAGAACACGAACAGCGGCACCATGAACAGCGGGATCGGCAGGCTGAAATAGCGCGGGGCGGCGATCACCGCCAGGGTCCAGAACATCGCCCCGAAGGCGAACACCAGGTGCAGCGCATCGCCCAGCCACGGCAGCCAGCCGGCGAGGAAGTGATAGCGCTGGCCAGGGCTCAGCGCCTGGCCGGACACCAGCGCGCGCCAATGACCCACCATGATCTGCATCCCGCCCTGGGCCCAGCGCCGGCGCTGCTTGCGAAACGCGGCGAAGTCGTCGGGCGTCAGGCCCTCGCCCATCACGCGATCGACGTAGATCGTCGACAGCCCGGCGTTCATCAGGCGCAGGCCCAGCTCGGCGTCCTCGCAGATGGTCCACTCGGCCCAGCGGCCGTGCCGGTGCAGGGCCTGCGCACGGATCAGCGTCATGGTGCCGTGCTGGATGATCGCATCGCGCTCGTTGCGGTGGTGCATGCCGATGCGGAAGAAGCCGTCGTACTCGTAGTTCATCATGCGCCGCAGCGGCTGCCGCTGCCACGCGCGGTGCGCCTGGGGCGCCTGCACCACCGCGACCTTCGCGTCGTCGAAGTGGCCCACCAGCGCGCGCAGCCAGTCGCGGTGCACGACGTAGTCGGCGTCGACGACGCCGATCACCTCGGCGTGCGGATCGGTCTGCGCCAGCGCATAGTTCAGCGCGCCGGCCTTGAACCCCGGCCAGCTCGGCAGGTGGAAGAAGCGGAAGCGCGCGCCCATTCTCGCGACGTGCGCCTGGACCGGCCGCCACAGGGCCTCGTCGCGCGTGTTGTTGTCGATCACCAGCACTTCGTAGTTGTCGTAGTTCAGCCGCGCCAGGCTCTCGAGGGTGGCGATCACCATGTCGGGCGGCTCGTTGCAGCACGCCAGGTGGATCGATACGCGCGGCTGGCGCGCGCCGGCGGCCAGCGGCCTGGGCGCGAAGCGGCGCCGCAGGTTGCCGGGCCAGAACATCTCGGCGAACTCGAAGCCGTTGGCCAGCAGGATCGCCGCCATCATCAGCAGCGAGGGCGAGAGCACGAGCAGCGCCGCCCAGTCGATCGGCCGCAGGTAGAACTCGAACGGCAAGGCCACCAGCCACACCAGCAGCGACGCCACGGACTGGATCAGGCCGGCGAACAGCGTCCGGCTGGCCAGGCGCATGCGGCGGAACGCCGTACAGAACCACAGGATGGGCACGAAGGCCAGCAGCGAGGCCGCGAGCGCCTTGGGGGGCCAGTTCGGGTCGCCGGTGATGGGGCCGCTCAGGGCGAACTTCGGCTTGCGATCGGCCTCGAACATGCCCCAATAGGCGCCCACGCGGCCCTCGCCGGCGCGCTTCCAGGGCTGGTCGACGGCCTCCATCAGGAAGTAGTCGAGCGAATGCGCCCTTGCCGTCGCCAGGAAGTCGCGCACGAACTGCGCCTGCACCACCGGGCCCGGCGAGGCGCCCTCGTAGCGATCGCCGCGGCTGGGCCAGCCGACCTCGCCGATGACGATCGGCTTGCCGGGGAAGCGGCGCCCGAGCTGGTCGAGCCGCTGCAGCAGGTAGTCGAGCGCCTCGTCGGCGGGTACCCCCTCCCAGTAGGGCAGCAGGTGGACGGTGATGAAGTCGACGTGGCGCGCCAGCTCGGGATAGCGCATCCAGATGTGCCACGGCTCGGCGGTGGACACCGGCAGGTCGATCGCCTTGCGCAGCTCGTTCAGGTAGAGGACGAGCTCGCGCTCGGTGAGGTCGCCGCGCAGCAGCGACTCGTTGCCGGCGATCACGCGGTCGATGTTGGGATGCTCGCGCACGGCGACCTTCACCGCCTCGATCTCGCGCCGGTTGTTGAGCATGCGCCGGTCCAGCCATACGCCCGCCGTGAGGTGCAGGCCGTGGCGCTGCGCCAGCGCGGGCAGCTGCGGGAACTCGCTCGAGCTGTACGTGCGCAGCGTGCGCGTGTAGTGCGAGAGCAGCGACAGGTCGGCGTCGATCTCGTCGGCCGACGGATACCTGCGCCTGGCCGGATCGTCCCAGCGCTGGAAGGCGTTGTAGGCCATGCCCGCCACGCGGCCGTGGAAGTCGGGCGCCTCGGCAGGCCAGTTCAGCACCTGCCAGGCGAGCAGGTTGGCCGCCACGACCGCCAGCGTGAGGGATAGCGCGCCCCCGGCTAAGATGCCCTGAAGCCGCTTCGCGATGATTGCCGCACGGCGCACCGCCGGCATGTCGAGAAGGATCCTCATGCGAAAAGAGTCTAGCCCAGGCTGTGCGGCAACCATGGCCGAAGCCCCCGCTGCACGCGCCGGGCCTACGCTGCGCGAATGGCTGCTGCTCGTCGCGTTCGCCGCGGCGGTGCTCGGCTACTGGCTGCAGCAGGGCCGCCTGCACGCGCTGCCCGAGCCGGCGGGAGAGCGGATCGAGTGCCTGTCGTACGCGCCGTTCCGGCTGCCCGGTGAAACGCCCTTCGATCCCTCGCTGCGCATCGCGCGCCAGCGCATCGAGGCCGACCTGCGTCTGCTCGCGACGCGCACCGGCTGCGTGCGCACGTATTCGATCGACCAGGGGCTCGATCAGGTGCCTGCCGTGGCGCGCGAGCTGGGCATGGAGGTGCTGCTCGGCGTATGGATAGGCCGCGAGCGCGAGCGCAACCGCCGCGAGCTGGCGCGCGCCATCGAGCTGGTGCGCGCCGAGCCTTCGGCGATCCGCGCGCTCGTGGTCGGCAACGAGGTGCTGCTGCGGCGCGAGCTGCCGGAGGCCGAGCTGCGGGCGCTCATCACGCAGGCGCGCAGCGCGCTGGCGATACCGGTCACCTACGCAGACGTGTGGGAGTTCTGGCTCGAGCATCCGCGGCTGGCCGGCGCGGTCGACTTCGTCACCATCCACATCCTGCCCTACTGGGAAGACGAGCCGGTCGGCATCGACCAGGCGGTGACGCATGTGACCGCCACTTATCGGCTGGCCCAGGACGCACTGCCGGGACGACCGATCCTGATCGGCGAGACGGGCTGGCCGCGCGCCGGGCGCGCCCGCGGCGAGGCGGTGCCCGGCCGCGTCGAGCAGGCGCGCTTCGTGCGCGAGTTCACCCGCGCGGCCCAGCGCGAGCAATTGCCGTACAACCTGATCGAAGCCTTCGACCAGCCCTGGAAGCGGCACCTCGAAGGCGCGATGGGCGGCTATTGGGGCCTGTACACGCGCGACGGCGCAGCCGCGTTCCCGTGGCACGGCCCGGTTCGCGAGGACCCGCGCTGGCGCGACGGCCTGCTCGGCATGGCGCTGGGCGCGCTCGGCTTCGGCGCGGCGGCGGCGCTGGCGGGCCGGCACGCGCCCGGCGCCGGCCGGCGCGTGCGCGCAGCGCTGGCCGGCGCGTTGGCCGGGGCGCTCGCCGGCGCGGCCGTGGGCGGCGTGCTCGTCGCGCAATGGCGCCACGCGCTGGCATGGCAGGCCGGCGCCTTCGGCTGGACGGTCGCGGCGCTCGGCGCGCTGCTCGCCGTGGCGTACGGCTGGCTCGCGCTCGGCCCGGCCGCGGGCATCCGCGCCGGCGCGACTGCGCCGGGCATTCATGCCCTGGTGAGCGGCTGGACGCGACAGCGGCGCATCGATGCCGCCGGCGCCCTCTCGCTGCTGCGCTTCGCCTTCCTGTTCTGCGCCGCCGCGACGGTGCTGCTGCTGGTGTTCGATGCGCGCTATCGCAGCTTTCCGTGGCCGGCGTTCGCGGTGCCGCTGGGCGCGGCGCTGCTGCTGGCGGCGCGCGGCGTGCGCCTGCCCACCGATGCGCGCGAGGAACGCGCCCTCGGCGTGGTGATCGTCCTGGGTGCCCTGCCCGTGCTGTGGATGGAGACCCTGGCCAACCGCGAGGCGCTCGCCTTCCTGCTCGGGCTGGCGCTCTACGCCGGTGCCTGCCTCATGCCGGCCGGCACGCGCAGCAGCACCAGCATGCCGGCGAGCACGCCCAGCACCGCGGGCTCGAAGGAATAGAGCACCAGGCCGGCAGCGCCTGCCGCCAGCGCGCACTGCGCGGCGAAAGCGCGCCGGGTGAGGCTCGCCCACGCGCCCGCCGCGAGCGCTACCCAGCCTATGCCCTGCGTGGCGAAGCTGGCGATGAGCAGCGTCCGCGCCGCGCACGCGCCGTCCCACGGAGCGGGGTCGCAGGCATGCGCGATCGAGGGCGGCTCGACGACCGCATAGCGCGCCAGCATCGCCAGCGCGAGGGCGAGCAAGGCAGGCACCGCCCGCCGCAGGAAGGTGCGCAGCGGGCGGTGCGAGGCGGTCGGCATGGCCGCGGCGCGGGCTCGATTCAACTCCGGCAGCCTCCGGTGTTCCGACGGCAACTCATTGATGGTACGCGGTCTCGCCGTGCGAGGTGATGTCCAGCCCCTGGCGCTCCTCGTCCTCTGGCACGCGCAGCCCGAGCAGCAGGTCGACCAGCTTGAACGCGATCCAGGCCACCACCGCCGACCAGGCGACCGTCAGCAGCACGGCCTCGAGCTGCACCAGCAGCTGTCCGCCGATCGAGTAGTCGCCCGCCACGGCGTTGGCGACGTAGTCGTACACGCCGGTGCCGCCGAGCGCGGGCGCGGCGAACACGCCGGTGAGCAGCGCGCCCACCACGCCGCCCACGCCGTGCACGCCGAACACGTCGAGCGCATCGTCGGCGCCGATCAGGCGCTTCAGGCCGTTGACGCCCCACAGGCACACCAGGCCCGCCACCAGCCCGATCACCAGCGCGCCCATCGGCCCCACGAAGCCGCACGCCGGCGTGATCGCCACCAGGCCCGACACCGCGCCCGAGGCAGCGCCCAGCATCGAGGGCTGGCCCTTGCCCAGCCATTCGCCGAAGGTCCACGACACGGTGGCCGCGGCGGTGGCGATCAGCGTGTTGGCAAAGGCGAGCGCCGTGGCCCCGTTGGCCTCCAGGTTCGACCCGGCGTTGAAGCCGAACCAGCCGACCCACAGCAGTGAGGCGCCGATCATCGTCATCACCAGCGAATGCGGCGCCATCGACTCGCGGCCGTAGCCGATGCGCTTGCCGATCACCAGCGCCCCGACCAGGCCGGCCACGCCGGCGTTGATGTGCACCACCGTGCCGCCGGCGAAGTCGAGCGCGCCGCGCGCCCACATGAAGCCGGCGCCGGCGCTGACCGCCTCGAGCGACTTGGCGTCGGTGATCGCGTCGGGGCCGGCCCAGTACCACACGGCATGCGCGATCGGGATGTAGCAGAAGGTGAACCACAGCACCGAGAACAGCAGCACCGCCGAGAAGCGCGCGCGCTCGGCGAAGGCGCCCACGATCAGCGCGCAGGTGATCGCCGCGAACGTCGCCTGGAACGCCATGTAGCTCAGCTCGGGAATGACCACGCCCTTGCTGAAGGTCGCCGCGACCGATTCGGATGTGATGCCCTTGAGGAAGATCTTCGAGAAGTCGCCGTAGAAGGCGCCGTCGCCGCCGAAGGCGAGCGAGTAGCCGTACACCGCCCACAGCACGACGATCAGCGAGAACACCACCAGCACCTGCATCAGGATCGAGAGCATGTTCTTGGCGCGCACCAGGCCGCCGTAGAACAGCGCCAGGCCGGGGATCGTCATCATGATCACCAGCAGCGTCGCCACGCTCATCCAGGCCACGTCGCCCTTGTCGGGCACGGGCGTCGCGGCCGCCGCCAGCGATGCCATCGACAGCGCGAGGCAGCCCACTGCGCTGCGGCCCATCAGCTTCGTTCTCATCGGGAATCGCTCCAGTTCGCGAGCCGGCGCGCTCACAGCGCGGCGTCGCCGGTTTCGCCGGTGCGGATGCGCACCACCTGTTCGAGGTCGTAGACGAAGATCTTGCCGTCGCCGATCTTGCCGGTGCGCGCGGCGGTCTCGATCGCCTCGATCGCACGATCGAGCAGGGCGTCGCCCACGGCCACCTCCACCTTCACCTTGGGCAGGAAGTCGATCACGTACTCGGCGCCGCGATAGAGCTCGGTGTGGCCCTTCTGGCGCCCGAACCCCCTCACCTCGCCGACCGTGAGGCCCTGCACGCCGATGGCCGAGAGCGCCTCGCGCACCTCGTCGAGCTTGAACGGCTTGATCACCGCAACAACCATTTTCATGATGGTCTCCTCTTCAGAAGGTCTTGCTCACCGACAACACCGCCGTGCCCTTGCCGAGGTCGCGCCCGAGCGCGCTGCGGTAGCACTGGCCGGGGTCGGCCTTCGCGTTGGTGTCGATCCACGACAGCCCCCAGCTCAGCCCGAGCATTTCCCGCGTGACGCCGAGCTTCCAGTCGGTGTACGAGCAGTCGCTGCTCGAGCGCACCTGCACGCCGTTGGCCGAGCCCGCGGGCACCGCCTGGTGACCGACGTGCGCCACCAGCGTGAAGCCGCCGCCCACCTCGAAGTTGCCGCTGAGGTCGAGGTAGCCCGCGCCCTTGCTGTCGACGGCGCCGAACAGGTTGCTCAGGCCGTACGAGTACTTCAGCGTGAGCATCTTCCAGCTGCCGGCCACGTACAGCTCGGTGGTGTCGGGCGAGGTGTAGCCCGGCGGATAGGAGCCCGGATAGTAGTAATGGAGCAGCCCCGCGTCGTAGCCGAAGTCGCCGATGGTGCGCTTGTAGCCGCCGTAGAAATCCCACTCGAGGCTGTTGCTCACCGTGCCGCCGCCGCCATCCGACAGCCAGCTCACGTTGGTGGCCCAGGTGCCCAGGTACAGGCCGCTGGCGTGCGCGTAGTCGAAGCCGCCCTGCAGCGCGGGCCGGCCGTCGGTCTGCGCGATGCCGCGATAGCGGTACTCGCTCACCAGGCCGAGGTTGCCGGTGAAGGCATGCGGCGACTCGGACGCGGGCGATTGCGCCCGCGCCGGCGGCGACATGCCGGAGACGGCGGCCAGAGCCAGCAGCACGGCGTGAAGGGGCTTGTTCATCGGGCACGCTCCATGGGTTCCGTTGCGCAGGGGTTCATGCATTTCCCGTGCCAGGCCGACGGCGGGCGATACGTGTGTGTGCCGGCCTCTCCCTGGTGCATGCATGGGCATATCCGTGTGCCGCGGCGGTGCAGTGCCTGGCGGCGCGCAGCGGGACGATGCACCGCGACAGTGCGGGGAAGCCGGCGTGCTAGACTGAATTCATGGAGACCGCACCGCCCCGATCGCTGTTCGACGAGCTGCAATCGCGCGTGTCCGAGCTGCTGCGCAACAGCCCGGCCGCCGACATCGAGCGCAACATGAAGGCCCTGCTCGCGCAGACCTTCCAGCGCGTCGACCTGGTCACGCGCGACGAATTCGAGGCGCAGCTCGAGCGCCTGGCGCGCCTGCAGGAGCGCGTCGACCAGATCGAGAAGCGGCTCGCGCAAGGCGACTGACTTCCGGCTCGCCGGCCGGGCGCCGGCGGCCGCACCGGCCGATCCTGGCCTTGCGGCCGATACCGATGGCCGAGGCGCGACGCTGCGCGAGCCATCCTTCGCCGATTACAGTAGGGCGTTCGCCCCATGGCACTGCGCGGCCCGCCGGTCGGCCGTTGATTTCCCCATGTCGCTGGCCGTCGTCCGCTCCCGTGCCCTGGTCGGCATGCAGGCTCCCGAAGTGCGCGTCGAGGTGCACCTGGGCAATGGCCTGCCCGCCTTCCACATCGTCGGCCTGCCCGAGGCCGAGGTGCGCGAGAGCCGCGACCGGGTGCGCGCGGCACTGCTGCACACCGGCTTCGACTTCCCCAACCGCCGCCTCACGGTCAACCTCGCGCCGGCCGACCTGCCGAAGGAATCCGGGCGCTTCGACCTGCCAATCGCCGTCGGCATCCTCGCGGCCAGCGGACAGGTGCCGGCCGAGCCGCTCGAGGCGATCGAGTTCGTCGGCGAGCTCTCGCTCACCGGCTCGATCAGGCCGATCCGCGGCGCGCTGGCGATGGCGCTCGCGGTGGTGCGCGGCGAACGTCCGCCGACGCTGCTGCTGCCGGCGGCCAACGGCGAGGAGGCCGCGCTGGTCGATGGCGCACGCCTGCTCGGCGCCGTCGACCTCGCCGGCGTGGCGGCGCACCTGGCCGGGGCGAGCCCGCTCGAGCGCATCGAAGCGCGCCCGCGCGCAGCTGCGCCGCCGGCCGGGCTCGACTTCCGCGACGTCAAGGGGCAAGCGGGCGCCAAGCGCGCGCTCGAGATCGCTGCGGCCGGCGCGCACAACCTGCTCATGGTGGGGCCGCCCGGCGCCGGCAAGTCGCTGCTGGCGCAGTGCCTGCCGACCATCCAGACGCCGCTGACCCCCGAGGAGGCGCTCGAGACCGCGGCGCTGGCCGGGCTGGCAGGCCCGTTCGAGCCGGCCGACTGGGGACGGCGTCCGTTCCGTGCACCGCACCACGGCGCCTCGGCGGCCGCCATCGTGGGTGGCGGGGCGAATCCGCGGCCCGGCGAAGCCAGCCTGGCGCACCACGGCGTGCTGTTCCTGGACGAGCTGCCCGAGTTCGGGCGCGCCGTGCTCGAAGCCCTGCGCGAGCCGCTCGAGACCGGCCGCATCGCCATCGCACGCGCCGCGCGCCAGGTGGAGTTCCCGGCGCGCTTCCAGCTGGTGGCGGCGATGAACCCATGCCCGTGCGGGTATCTGGGAAGCGAACGCTGCCGCTGCACGCCCGAGCAGGTGCGGCGCTACCAGGCGCGCCTGTCGGGGCCGCTGCTCGATCGTATCGACCTGTTGATCACGGTGCACCCGGTCGACGAGGGGCAGCTCATGCAGCGCGCCGACGGCGAGCCGAGCGCGGCGATCGCCGAGCGCGTGGCGCGGGCACGCGAGCGCCAGCTCGCGCGGCAGGGCCGGCCCAACGCCTTCCTCTCACCGCCGGAGATCGACCGCCACTGCGCGCTCGAGGCGCCGGCGGCTGCGCTGCTGCGCCGGGTGGCGCGCCAGTGCCACTGGTCTTCGCGCGCGCTGCACCGGGTGCAAAAGCTGGCGCGCACCATTGCCGACCTCACCGGCGAGACGGCGATCGGCGCGCAGCGCGTGGCCGAGGCGGCCGGCTACCGCCGTGCGCTCGACGCCGACACGGTCGCACGCCAGTCCAGTGAAACAGGGAGATCGGCTCGCGTGTAGGCTATCGGCATCGCCTCCATCCACCGCAACCGCCACGCCCATGAATGTCACGCCTCCCCTGTCCGGCCTGAAGGTCGTCGAACTCCACGCCATCGGCCCGGTGCCCTACGCCGGCCAGACGCTGCGCTCGCTCGGCGCCGACGTGCTGCGCATCTCGCCGCCGGCCGATCCCGGACTGGGCGTGCACGTCGCCCCCGAATACGACCTGCTCAACGCCGGCAAGCGCACCCGCTCGCTCGACCTCAAGCAGCCGGAAGGGCTCGCCGCGCTGCAGCGCGAGCTCGACGACGCCGACGTGCTGCTCGAGGGCTTCCGGCCCGGCGTCCTCGAGCGCCTCGGCCTCGCGCCGGCGCGCCTGCTCGAGACGCATCCGCGCCTGGTCATCGGCCGGCTCTCGGGCTGGGGCAGCGCGGGCGAGCTGGCCGAGCGCGCCGGGCACGACATCAACTACCTGGCGATCTCCGGCGTGCTGCACGCCATCGGCACGCGGGAGGCGCCGGTGGTCCCGCTGAACGTGGTGGCGGATTTCGGCGGCGGGGCCATGCACCTGCTGCTCGGGGTGCTGGCGCGGCTGCTGCAGCGCTCCGTCACCCGGCGCGGCGGGGTGGCCGAGACCAGCATCCTCGCCGGCACGGTCGGGCTCACGCCGATGTTCTACGGCCTGATCGCCGGCGGGGCGTGGAACCTGCAGCGCGCCGACAACCTGCTCGACGGAGCGATGCCCTTCTACCGCGTCTACCGCTGCGCCGACGAGCGCTTCGTGGCGGTAGGCGCGCTCGAGCCGAAGTTCTATGCGCAGCTGCTGGAGGTCACCGGCCTGGCCGGCGAGATCGACGCTGCCGACCAGTACCGGCCCGCGTCATGGCCGGCTGCCACCGAGCGCTTCGCCGCCCGCTTCGCCGAACGCACGCGCGACGAGTGGGCCGGGGCGGCGCTCGCCTGCGATGCCTGCCTCACGCCGGTGCTCGACTTCCTCGAGGCCGCGCACCACCCGCACAACCTCGCCAACGGGCTGTTCCGCGACCAGCCCTACCCCCAGCCCGGCGACCCGATTGCCTTCAGCTGACCGCACCCTCCACGCCGGCGTCATCGAGCGCCAGCCGCAGCCGTCGCAGGGTCGGTTCGCCCGGCTCGGGCAGCACCTCGCAGCCATGCGAGCGCGCCAGCTCGATCATCCCGCGGTTGTCCGCGAAGGTCGTGCCGACCAGCTCGCGGTGGCCGGCGGCCCGCGCTGCGTGGATCATGAGCGCGAGCAGGCGATGGCCGAGCCCCCTGCGCTGCCAGCGGTCGGCGACGACGATCGCGAACTCCGCCGTCCCGGGGTGCTGGTCCGCCGCCCCGAAGCGGGCCACCGCCAGGATCTCGGGCTCTCCCGCCGCCTGCGCCGCTGCCGGCGCCTCCTCCGTCACGAAGCCTCCCTCCGCCTCGGGGCCGCCCTCCGTCGCGGGCTCTCCCTCCGTCGCGGGCTCGCCGGGCGTCCGCGCCGGCCCGCCGTTGCCGCCGGCGAACAGCGCCACCGCCAGGCTGCGCGGCCAGTCCGGGGTGACCAGCTGCACGATCTGCTCGTCGGTCGGCGGCTTGATCGATCCCAGCACGCGCTGCTGCAGCGTCTGCGCCGACAGGCGCGCGATGAAGCTGCGCTCGCGCGCGGCGTCCGCGGGCGCGAGCGGGCGCGCGTACAGCGGCACGCCATCGACCTCGCCGGCCGGCCCGCTCAGCCAGGCCGGCGGGCCGCAGGTGGGCTCCGCAGGCCCCCGTGCGGCGGCCTCCCGCGCGGGTTCCGGCGCCGCAGGCTCCGGCGGGACACTCACGCCGGCACCTTGCCGCGCGGCTGCACGCGCCAGAAGACCAGGACGGCCAGCGCCATCGCCTGCATCGCCACCCAGGCCAGCATCGCCCGGCGAAACCCCTCTGCGCTGTGCTCGCCGCCCGCGCTCATCATGTCGACCACCACCCCGAAGAGCCACTGCATCAGGAACATGCCGCTCATCGAGAGCAGGTTGTAGGCAGTGAAGGCACGCCCCGTCAAGCCCGCCGGGAAGGACAGGCTCACGTGGGTCTGCGCCAGCGAGTTGGCGGTCGCCGCCAGCGCCAGCCCGAGCCACAGCAGCCAGGCGTACGGCCCATCGGCGAAGGCGATCGACAGCTCCAGGCACAGCATCGCCGAGACCCCGGCGGCGACCAGGCGCGGCGTGGTCCAGCCGCGGCGCAGCAGCTTCGGCAGCGACCAGCCCAGCGCCAGGTAGCCCATCGTCAACACCAGGTTGAACAGGAACAGCACCCGGGCGGTGGACGATGCGTCCATGCCGAGCACGCTGCGCAGCCAGGGGCCGATCCACAGGCCCTGGAAGGCGACGAAGCTCGACTGCACGGCGAACGCGATGACGCCGAAGCGCCAGAAGTAGCGATCGCCGTAGACCTGCCGGTAGGCGCTCCACGCCGGCCCTTCGTCGTGCCCGGCGCGCATCGGCTCGGCAGGCAGCTGCAGCCGGATCGCCACGCTGCAGGCGCACAGCAGTACGGCCGACAGCCCGAACACACCGCGCCAGCCGATCAGCGGCAGGGCGAGCTGCACCGGCACGGTGGTGGCCAGGGCGCCGAGGGTGCCCGCCACCAGCATCCATGCCGCCAGCTGCTGCTGGCGGGCCGGCGCGTACCAGAAGCGGAACGCGCGCAGCGACGCCATCAGCGCGCCGGACACGCCGATGCCGATCAGGGCGCGGCCGATCCACAGCACGGAGGCGTCGCGCGCGGTCGCGAACACGGCGCAGCCGACGGCGGCCACGAGCAGCAGCGCGGCGTCGACGCGGCGAGAGCCGAAGCGGTCGAGCCATACCCCGAGCGGCATCTGCATCGCCGCGAAGGCGAGGAAGTAGGCCGACGACAGCGCACCGAGCTGCGCATTGGAGAGATCGAACTCGGCGACCAGATCGGGGGCGATCACCGCGTTGACCGAGCGCAGCGCATACGACATGAAGTAGGCGCTCGCGAAAGCGAGGAACACCCGGATCGCGAGCCCGGCCGGCAGCAGGGCGGTCATCGACTCACTCGACGATCCGGAACGAGTCGAGGAACTGGCTCGCGTGCTCCGGGTCCGCCTCGCGCCCCATGACCACCACTTGCCAGGCGCGGTCGCCGCGCGCGACGAACTGGGCCGCCATGTGCATCGGGCGTTCGCCGACGCGGCCCTCGGCGTCGATGCGCACGGCCGGCTGCGTCGCCACCTCGCGCCCGCCGGTGTCGAGCACCGGCAGGGCGACCTCGGCATGCGCGGACTCGCGGCCGCCGATGTTGCGGACCATGGCCAGGCGCATCGCCGCGGTAGCCTTGTCGCGCGTGGCCGCCGCGGCATCGGGCAGCACCACCACCCCGACGGTGAAGGTGGTCTCGCCGACGCGCGCCCCGGTCATGGTCATGGTGACCGGCAGCCCGTCGAGATCGATGCCCCGCGACGCCGTGGCTGGCTTGTCGGGCAGCATCACCGCGTAGCCGCCCTCGGGCTGGCGGATCTCGCGCCAGTTCCAGGCCGGCGTGCAGGCGCTCGCCGCGAGCGCCAGGGTTGCAAGGGCCGCCACCGCCCGCCGACCTCTCCGGCATGGACCTGTTGGCGAGCGCTGCAGCATCATGAGCGGACGGTTCATCGGATAATGTTACCAATCGGGTTCGCCCGCAGCGGAGGCTGTTCATGATCTACGAGTTCAAGTCGCGCGCGACCGGCAGCGTCATCATGACCAAGCCCGTGGCCGAATGGATCCTCGGCATCGTCGGCAAGGCCCCCGGCAGGACCGGCATCATCACGGTCGACCAGATGCCGGCGGCGGTGGCCGCCCTGCGCCGTGCGATCGAAGGGGAGAAGCAGGCGCAGCGCGAGGCCGAGAAGGCCGATTCGGTCTCCGCAGCGGACGCGGCCGACGCCGAGGACGACGACTACCCCATCTCGCTCGCCCGCCGGGCCTTCCCGTTCATCGAGCTGCTCGAGACCTCGCACGCGGCCGGCAAGGACGTGACCTGGGGCGTGTGACTCCCGAGCGCGAATTCGACCTGCTGGTGGTCGGCGGCGGCATCAACGGCGCCGGCATCGCGCGCGATGCGGCCGGGCGCGGCCTGCGCGTCGCCCTGGCCGAGCAGGGCGACTTCGGCGGCGCCACGTCCTCGGCCAGCACCAAGCTGATCCACGGCGGCCTGCGCTATCTCGAGCACTACGAGCTCCGCCTGGTGGCCGAGGCGCTCGCCGAGCGCGAGGTGCTGCTGCGCCTGGCCTCGCACATCGCGCGGCCGCTGCGCTTCGTGATGCCGCACGCCGCCGGGCTGCGTCCGGCGTGGATGATCCGCGCCGGCCTGTGGCTGTACGACCGTCTCGGCGGGCGCACCAGCCTGCCGAGGTCGGAATCGGTGCGCCTGACGCCCGACGGCTACGGCGCCGGGCTCGCGCCGCAGTTCCGGCACGGCCATGCCTACTCCGATGCCTGGGTCGACGACGCGCGGCTGGTGATCCTGAACCTGCGCTCGGCGCTCGCGCACGGCGCCGCCCTGATGCCGCGCACCCGCCTGATCGCCGCGCGTCGGCACGGCGGGCGCTGGCTGGCGACGCTGGAGGACGTGCGCAGCGGCGTGCGCTTCGAGACGGCGGCGCGGGTGCTGGTCAACGCTGCCGGCCCGTGGGTCGGCCCGGTGCTCGAGGCCTGCGGCGGCAGCACGGCGCCGGCCGCGGTGCGGCTCGTCAAGGGCAGCCACATCGTGGTGCCGCGCGTGCACGCCGGCGAGCATGCCTACATCCTGCAGAACGACGACCGGCGCGTCGTGTTCGTGATCCCCTACGAACGCGCGTTCTCGCTCATCGGCACCACCGACGTGGCCGTCTCCGGCATGGAGGAGGCGCGTGCCATCGGCAGCGAGGAGACGCGCTACCTGCTGGCGGCGGTCAACCGCTACCTGGCGCGCCCGCTCGGCGAACCGGACGTGGTCTGGAGCTACACCGGCGTGCGGCCGCTCTACGACGACGGCTCGAGCAACCCCTCGGAGACGACGCGCGACTACACTCTGGTGGTCGACGAGCGCGACGGCGTCGCGCAGCTGGTGGTCTACGGCGGCAAGATCACCACCTACCGCCGGCTCGCCGAGTCGGCGCTCGCCAGGCTCTCGCCGTGGCTGAAGCCGCGGCGCCCGGCATGGACGCACACCGAGCCGCTGCCGGGCGCTGTCGCCGATCGCGCGGCCGCCCTGGCCGCCCTGCATGCGCAGTATCCGGAGCTGCCCGGGACGCTGCTCGATACGCTGTTCGCGCGCCACGGCGCGCTCGCCGCCGAGGTGCTCGGCGATGCGCGCACGCCGCGCGCGCTCGGGCGCGACTTCGGCGGCGGCCTGTGCGAGCGCGAGGTCGGCTGGTTCATCGCGCACGAGTGGGCGGCCACGCCCGACGACGTGCTGTGGCGGCGCACCAAGGCCGGCCTGCACATGGGCACGGCGCAGCGCGCGGCCTTCGCGGCCTGGTTCGGCGCACTGGAGAAAGCGGCATGACGGGCCACCTCGCGATCACGCGCGACATGATCGACATCACCACCCACCTGCTGGTGGCGATGCTCGCGGGCGGCCTGATCGGCATCGAGCGCAGCTACCACGGACGCCCGGCGGGGTTTCGCACGCACGTGCTGGTGTGCATGTCCTCGGCGCTGCTGATGCTGGTCACGATGTACCAGGCGAGCTGGTTTCCCGCCGGCGGCCAGGACACCGTGCGCATCGATCCGACGCGCATGGCGCAGGGCATCATGACCGGCATCGGCTTCCTGGGCGCCGGCGTGATCATGAAGGAAGGCCTGTCGGTGCGCGGCCTCACCACGGCCGCCTCGATCTGGATCACCGCCGCGATCGGCGTGCTGGCCGGCATCGGCTTCTACTTCCCGGTGGCGGTCGGCACGCTGCTCACGGTCTGCGCGCTGTCGCTGTTCCGCTGGCTCGAGACGCTGCTGCCGGCCTTCTACTACGCGCACCACTTCGTGACCTTCCCTCGCGAGCAGGCGCCCGGGGAGGCCGATCTGCGCAAGATCATCGCCGCCCACGGCTTCAGCGTGAGCAACCTGAGCTACCGGCTCGACAACAACGGCAAGGTGTTCGAATACCGCATGGTGATCCGCTCCCGCCGGCGCTCCAACGCCTACCGGCTGGCGCAGGCATGGAGCCGCAACGCGGCGGTGATCGAATTCCGGATCACCCCGACCTGAGCGGCCTGCTTCCCGGGCGCGCCGGCATACGATGGGAACCCGGCGCGGAGGATGCGACGATGAAGCTGATCACCTGGAACGTGCAGTGGTGCCGCGGCTGCGACGGCCGCGTCGATCCGCGTCGCATCGTGGCGCACGCCCGCGCGCTGGCCGACTTCGACGTGCTGTGCCTGCAGGAGGTGGCCGCCAACTTCCCGGCACTGGCCGGCAGCCGGGGCGAGAACCAGTTCGCGCTCATCGCCGATCTGCTGCCCGGCTACGCCGCGATCCCGGGCGCCGCCGTCGATGCGCCCGCGCAGGGAGGCGGGCGGCGCGCGTTCGGCAACATGATCCTGAGCCGCTACCCGGTGGCGCAGGTGCTGCGCATCCAGCTGCCCTGGCCGGCCGACCCGCAGGCCAACGGCATGCCGCGGCTGCTGCTCGAAGCCACGGTCGAGACGCCGTTCGGGCCCGTGCGCGTGATGACCACCCATCTCGAGTACTACTCGGCTGTGCAGCGCGCCGCGCAGGTCGAGGCGGTGCGCGCGCGTCACGCCGAGGCGAGCGGCCACGCGCGCCTCGATCGCGTGCGCGACGCATCGCACGGCCCGTTCCACACGCTGGCGCAGCCGGCGTCGGCCCTCCTCACCGGCGACTTCAACCTCCGGCCCGAGGATCCGCTGCACGAGCGGCTCGGCGCGCCCTTCGACGACGGCACGCCGGCGCTGGTCGATGCCTGGCAGCACCTGCATCCCGCCCGGGCGCGCGCCCACACCATCGGCGTGCACGATCGCGAGCAGTGGCCGGCGCCCTACACCTGCGATTTCGTCTTCGCGAGCGCGGACCTGCTGCCGCGGCTGCGCGCCATGCGGGTCGATGCCGACACGCAGGCCTCCGACCACCAGCCGGTGCTGGTGGAGCTCGGTTGAACCTGCGCCCGCCGATGCCGCAGCGGTGCACGCCGTGCTCGCCGGCACCGGCGGCACCGGCGGCACGCTCGCTACCGGCGATCCTCCAGGATGGCGCGTGCCGCCGCCAGCAGCGCGTCGCACTGGGCATCGGTGCCGACGGTGATGCGCAGCCACTGCTCGATGCGCGGCAGCGCGAAATGCCTCACCACGATTCCCCCCTCGCGCAGCGCGTGCGCCAGCACGGCGCCCTCGCGCGCCGGGTGGCGGGCGAACAGGAAGTTGGCCTGCGAGGGCAGCACCTCGAAGCCGAGCGCCGCCAGCTCGCGCGACAGCCGCTCGCGGGTGGCGATCACCGCGTCGCGCGACTTCGCGAACCAGGCCTCGTCGCGCAGCGCGGCCACGGCGCCCGCCAGCGCCAGGCGATCGAGCGGATAGGAGTTGAAGCTGTCCTTCACGCGCACCAGCGCCTCGATGAGCGGCGCCTGCCCGAGCGCATAGCCCACGCGCAGGCCGGCCAGGGCGTGCGACTTCGACAGGGTGCGCACCACCAGCAGGTTGTCGTGCGAGGCGATGAGCGGTGCGGCGCTCTCGGCGCCGAACTCGACGTAGGCCTCGTCGACCACCACCGCCGAGTCGGCGTGCGCCTCGAGCAGGCGCGCGACCTCGGCACGGCCGATCGCGCGGCCGGTGGGCGCGTTCGGGTTGGGCAGGATCACCGGCCCGGCGCCGGCGTAGTCGTCCACGCGCAGCGAGAAATCACCGGCCAGCGGCACCGCCTCGAAGCGGATGCCGTAGAGCCTGCACCAGCTCGGGTAGAAGCTGTAGGTGACGTCGGGAAAGCGCAGCGGCTGCGCCTGCGCGAGCAGGCCCTGGAAGGCGAAGGCCAGCACCTCGTCGGAACCGTTGCCGACGAAGACCTCCTCGGGGGCGACGCCTTCGCGCGCGGCGATCGCCTCGCGCAGCGCACCGGCCTGCGGATCGGGGTACAGCCGCAGCGCGGCGCCGTCCTCGCCCATCTCGGCGAGGATCGCCGCGCGCACGGCCGGCGAGGGCGGATACGGGCTCTCGTTGGTGTTGAGCTTGACCAGCCCGGCGCGCCGCGGCTGCTCGCCCGGCACGTAGGGGGTGAGGCGGCGAACGCATTCGCTCCAATGGCGGCTCATCGCGCGTCCTTCCCGTGCGCGCCCGTGCGCGCCTGCTGCTGCAGCATGTCCGGTTCCCGGTTCAGTAGTGCAATTCTGCGTAGACCACGTGATTCTCGCTCGCCGGCCAGGTACGCACCGCGATGCGCTCGCCGTTGAACTGTGCCACGACCGTGCGCGCCGGGCCCGCGGGCAGCAGCAGCGTCGCGGCGGACACGCCGGCGGTGCCGGGCGGGACGCCCGGGGGTACGGCGCCGTCGAGGCTCATGCGGTCGCGCCGCAGGTCGAAGTAGCCGCGCGGCCGGCTCATCGTGACCACGCTGCCGGCGCCGCGCTCGGCCTCGGCGAGCGTCACCGGCCGCATGTGCACGACGTCGGACGAGCGCGGGAAGGCCGAGCGGTAGACGTGCATGACCGCGTAGCCCGGCGCGCTCACCACGAACTCGTAGGGCACGTCGGGCCGGGCCGGCAGCGGGCCCCAGCGGCCGTCGGGGCCGGTGACGCGCGACAGCGCGGGGGCGCCGAGCCGCTCGCCGGTCTGCGGCGACACCTCGTAGACCTGCACCGACACGCCGGCCATCGGCAGGTTGGTGTCGGGCTGGTGGATGCGGCCGTCGAGCACCGGCGCCGGCTCGGCCACGATGGCGCTGCGCGCGGCCGGCCGCCCGGTGACGAAGCGCCAGGCCTGCTCGAAGGCGCGCGCATGGAACGACAGCTCGCGGTGGTCCAGCCCCGCCAGCACGACGTTCCTCGCGCCCGCCAGCGCCGGGCCGTCGTAGCCGACGTGAGTGGCCATGCCCGGCGCGCCGATCCAGCGCCCGTCGGGCTGGGCGTACTTGTCGTTGTCGTCCGAGCGCAGCGTCATCCAGCGCGGGCCCGGCGTCACCTCGCTGCCGTCCGGCCCGGGAGCGTTGAGCGCCGCGAGGAAGGGGCCGCGGCCGTTGAACTCGCTGCCGGGCCGCAGCTCGCTCGCCCAGATGCCGTGGTTGGGCGTGGCGCCGAGCACCGCGACGGCCACGCGCTGCGCCCCGCCGCCGTTCTTCACGTAGTTGCGGATGGCGTAGCCGCCGCGCGAATTGCCCACCAGGACCACGCGGCGCGCGCCGGTGCGCGCCAGCAAGCGGTCGACCTGCTCCGAGAGATAGCGCATCTGCTCGGCCGTCGACGAGCGTCCTGCCTGGGCGACGCCGTCGTCGTCGCGGGCCAGCGGATAGGGGAAGTCGATCGCATGGAGGCGATCGCGCGGCCAGCCGTTGGATTCGAAGCGCCACAGCGTGGTCTGCCACAGCGCGGCGCTGTCGCCGTTGCCGTGCACGAACACCACCGGCGGCCAGGCGTCGCCGCCCGGGCCGAACGACGCGCAGGCTCCCAGCGAGCCGGCCGCCAGCACCGCGAGCAGGCGCAGCGGCCACCCGAATCCGGGCATCGTGAAGGTTCGTCCGCCAGCGCGCATCCCGCATGCTCCATCCAGAGATGGCGGCAAGGGTAGCGCACCTGGGGATCTGCCGGAGTCGAATCGAGCCCGCGCGGGCCCCCGGCAGACTCCCGGCGCCTACGCTGCGTCGAGGCGGGTCACGAGCGGGCCCCGCGCGTGATCGTGATCAGCGGCCAGGCGTAGGCAACGGCGGCAGCGCCGACCGCGGCGGCGATGGCCAGCAGGTTGAGCCAGTCGACCCAGTAGGCCATGTCGGCCAGCGAGGAACGGGTCAGCGCCGGCACCGCCGGAATGGCGGCGGCGGCCGCCACGACGCCCACCGCCAGCGCCGGCAGGAAGGCGCGCCGCCAGGCGGAGCCGCGCCGGCGCAGCGCGTTCAGGAAGAGCGCGAGCAGCACCAGGGCGCCGAACACCACCGGCACGGCATTGGCGCGGGCCATCTCCAATGCGATGTTGAGGACCAGCCAGATCTCGTACACGACGTTCTCCTCAGACGTTGCCGCGCAGCACCGCGACGTAGGCGGGCTTGAGCAGTCGATACTTCATCAGCCAGGCCGCCCAGCTTTCCTGCAGCGGATCGATCATCGGCAGCGATGGCGTCAGGCGCCCCTCGTAGTCGAACTCGATCAGCATGGCCGAACCCTCGCGCAGCAGCAGCGGGCACGAGGTGTAGCCGTCGAACTGCTGCGACGGCTCGCGCCCGGCGATCGCGTCGACCAGGTTGGCCGCCACCACCGGCGCGCTCTTCTTGACCGTCGCGGCGGTCTTGCCGCGGGGGGTGCCGTTGATGTCGCCGATGCCGAACACCTCCGGGAAGCGGCGATGCCGCAGCGTGGCCTTGTCGACCTCGAGCCAGCCGCCGGCGGCGAACGGCCCGTCCTTCCAGGCCAGGTCGCTGTTCTTCACGGCGTCGACGGCGCGCATCGGCGGCACCACGTGGAGGAAGTCGTACGGCACCTGGGTGCGCTCTCCTTCGGGGCTGGCGAAGGTGGCGCGCCGCGCCCCGATGTCGACCGCGACCAGCTTGCTGAGGAAGTTCGTCTCGACGCCGAGGCCCTTCCAGCGCTCCAGCACGGCATCGTTGACCGCCTTGACGCCGAACACCGTGTCCGTGGGCAGCGCGGTGTGGAAGCGGACGGCTGAACGCTCGCGCGTGCCGGCCCGGCGCAGGCGATCGTCGACCATGAAGGTCATCTTCAGGGGCGCGCCGGCGCATTTCAGCGCCCCGGCCGGCAGCGTCATGACCGCCTCGCCGCCCTCGCGGCGGAACGCGTCCATCGCCGCCCACGTGGCCTGCGCCGCCTGCGGGCCGGCATAGACGCTGGCCAGCCCGTCGCGGCCGATGGCCGCGACGTCCATGCCCTCGATCTGCGCATAGTCCAGGTGCAGCCCGGTGGCGACGACCAGGAAGTCGTATCCGATGCGCCGGCCGCCGGCGGTTTCCAGCGTCTTGGCGACCGGGTCGAAGGCAGCCACCGCTTCCTGCACCCACTCGACGCCGGCCGGCACGAACTCCGCGTTGGTGTCGCGCACCTTCGCCACCGGCCACAGCCCGGTGGCGACCAGCGTGTAGCCGGGCTGGTAGTTGTGCTCCTTCTTCGCGTCGACGAGCGTGATGCGCGCGCCGTCGAGCGAACGTGCCAGCCGGTTGGCGATCGCCAGGCCGCCGAGGCCGCTGCCGGCGATGACGATGTGCGCGCTCGTCGCGAGCCGCGCGGCCCGCGCCGCGGACGGCCGCATCCCCGCCGCGGCGGCGAGGCCTGCGCCCCCCGCCAACAGGCGCCGGCGCGAGGCACGCCAAGATTGGTTTCCGTTCATCTCCTTCTCCTCCGTCTCGTCGATGGACTGCGACGAGCTACCGTAGTCGAGGCGGGGGCTGCGCGACTTGATCGGGATCAGGTTTTGTCCATATACCCATACCAGTATATGTACATGAAAACCCGATGGACGGGTGGCGGCGCCCCGGGGCACGACGCACGACGCGTAGGTAGACTCGTAGCGATACTCGACCCATGCGACCCACCACGAGGAGCATCGCCCGATGGCCTTCGAACTGCCCAGCAACGAGATGGTCCGCCGCCTCGGCGCCGACCTCGGCATGGACGTCAGCGAGGAATACGCCCGCGAGTTCCTCGAGTTCGCGCAGGTGTTCGTGCCGGACTTCCGGCTCGTCGAGCGCCTGCCCGACGAGCCGTTGCCGGTGAAATACCCGCGCACGCCCGGCTACCGGCCCGAGCCGGCCGACAACCCCTGGAACGCCTGGTACGTGCGCACGCGCATCCAGGGCGCGGCAAGCGGCAGGCTCGCCGGCAAGCGGCTGGCGATCAAGGACAACGTCTGCATCGCCGGCGTGCCGATGATGAACGGCGCCTCCATCCTCGAGGGCTACGTGCCCGACGGCGACGCGACGATCGTCACGCGCATCCTCGACGCCGGCGGCGAGATCGTCGGCAAGTCGGTGTGCGAGTACTTCTCCTTCTCCGGCGGCAGCGCCACCAGCGCCACCGGCCCGGTGATCAGCCCGCGCAACCCCGGCCACACGCCGGGCGGCTCGACCACCGGCAGCGCCGCGCTGCTCGTGGCGGGCGAGGTGGACCTGGCGATCGGCGCCGACCAGGCCGGCTCGATCCGCATCCCTGCCTCGTTCTCGGGCATCGTCGGGCTCAAGCCGACCTTCGGGCTGGTGCCCTACACCGGCATCATGGGGCTGGACTACACCATCGACCACGCCGGGCCGATGGCGCGCGACGTGGCCGGCTGCGCCCTGCTGCTGGAGGCGATCGCGGGCGAGGACGGCATCGACGGGCGCCAGCGCAACGTCAGGCTGGCCCCCTACACCGAGGCGCTCGGCCGCGACATCGCGGGCCTGCGCATCGGCGCGGTGCGCGAGTCATTCGGCCTGCCCGAGTCGCACCCGGGCACCGACGCAGCGGTGCGCGCGGCGATCCCGGTGCTGGAGGAGCTGGGGGCGGTCGTCGAGGAGGTCTCGATCCCCTGGCACCGCCACGGCATGCCCCTGTGGGGAGCTCTGGCCAACGAGGGCACCTTCCACACGCTGATGGGCGCGCACGGCGTGGGCCGCCACGGCATCGGCGCCTACCCCCTGTCGCTGATCACCGCGCTCTCGGGCTGGCGCGCACGCGCCAACGAGCTGCCGCATACCCTCAAGGCCGGCATGCTGCTCGGCTACCACCTCGACCGGCACTACCAGGGCCGCTTCTACGCCAAGGCGCAGAACCTGCGCCGGCGGCTGCGCCGGGAGTACGACCAGGCGCTGGCGAAGTATGACCTGCTGCTCATGCCGACGCTGCCGTTCCCGACGCTGCCCATCCCGCCCGACGGCGCCTCGCTGGCCGAGGTGCTGCAGCACAGCTGGACCATGCTCGCGAACACCTCGCCCTTCGACCTGACCGGCCACCCGGCGATCTCGGTGCCGTGCGGCGAGACCGACGGCAAGCCGGTCGGCCTGATGCTGGTCGGCAGGCACTTCGACGAGATGACGGTGCTGCGCGCGGCGCACGCCTGGGAACGGCGATAAGCCGCTGCGTGCCGCGGTCGGCGCGGCCGCCGACCCTCTCAGTAAGTTTCGAGGTGCAGTCGCCCCTCGCGCTTGAGCCGTCCGGCCAGCTCCTCCCACTGGACGCCGCCCATCGTCGCGACGTCGCGCATGGCCGCCAGCACGCCCTCCTCCATGCTCTTGAGGCCGCACACGTAGATGCTGGTGTCGTCGTCCTTCATCAGCGCCAGCAGGTCGGCGGCGCGCTCGCGCATGAGGTCCTGCACGTAGCGGCGCGGCGCGCCCGGCGTGCGCGAGAAGGCGAGGTTGACGTCGATGAAGTCGCGCGGCAGGTTCATCAGCGGCCCGAAGTACGGCAGCTCCTTCTGCGTGCGCGCGCCGAAGAACAGCATCAGCCTGCCGCCCTCGAACTTGCCGCGCAGCCGCCGCCGGTACTCGGTCATCGCGCGCATCGGCGCGCTGCCGGTGCCGGTGCAGATCATCACGATGTTCGAGCGCGGGTGGTTGGGCATCAGGAACGAGGTGCCGAAAGGCCCGATCACCCTCACCGTATCGCCCTTCTTCAGCTCGCACAGGTAGTTCGAGCACACCCCGCGCACCGGGTTGCCGTCGTGGTCGACGGTGACCCGCTTGACCGTGAGCGAGAGGTTGTTGTAGCCCGGGCGCTCGCCGTTGCGCGGGCTGGCGATGGAATACTGGCGCGCCACGTGCGGCTTGCCGCGCGCGTCCACGCCCGGCGGCAGGATGCCGATGGACTGGCCCTCGAGCACCGGGAACGGCATGCGGCCGAAGTCGAGCACGATGTGGTGCGTCTCGCTCTCGACGCCGGCGTCGGTGACGCGATAGTTGCCGACCACCGTCGCGGTGGTCGGCTGCTTGTGGTTGTACAGGTTAGTGTAGGCGTGCGCCGCCGACCAGGGCGCCAGGGTCGCGCCGAACGAGGTCGCGGTCACGGCGGTGGCGAAGCCGGCGACATCGGAGGCCGGCTCCGCGGCCGCAGCAGCGGCGACCACGGCGGCCGCCTCAGCTGCCGCCGTGGCCGGCCCCTGGGCCAGGGCCGCCGCCCCCTCGGGCAGGTCGATCTGCGCCGGCAGCTCGTCCCACTCGAACTGCTCGGCGAGCGGGTACGCCTGGCTCCTGAGCATCAGGCGCCAGTTGTCGATCGCGCCGGTCGGGCACGGCGGCACGCAAGCCATGCAGGCCTTGCAGATGTCCGGGTCGACCACGTAGTTGCGCGCATCGTGCGTGATCGCATCGACCGGGCATGCCTCCTCGCAGGTGTTGCAGCGGATGCAGACTTCCGGATCGATGAGATGCTGCCGGATCACTTCGACCGGCGCGGCGAGGGTGGCGGCGTCGTTCATCGCAGGCTCAATTGAAGCGGACGTACTCGAAGTCGATCGGCTGGCGGTTGATGCCGATGGCCGGCGCGGCGATCCAGTTGGCGAACTTGCCCGGCTCGACCACGCGCCCCATCAGCGAGGCGACGTAGGCGCGGTCGGCTTCGCTCGGCAGCCAGCGGTCGACGTTGGCCTTCCACTCGGCTTCCGACACCACGCGGCCCTCCGGCGAGACGCGCACCCCGGCCAGGGTGCCGATCTGGCGGTTGAACGCCTTGTGCGGCACCTGCAGGCGGAACGGAATGCCGGCCTTCTCGATGACCTTGTTCCAGCGCGCCACGCCGGCCATGGAGTCCTTGATGTAGTCGTCGCGCAGCACTTCGTTGAGCGCGTTGAGCATCGGCACTTCCTTCTCGACCAGCTTGCCGTCGACGACGTCGAGCACCTTGTAGGTGGCGCCGTGCAGGCGGTGGTCGTCGGTGCGCTTGCCTTCCTCGAAGCGGCCCTTGAGGCCGGCGCTGTAGAAGGTGGCGGCGTTGGACGACTGGTCGGCGCCGAACAGGTCGATGGTGACGCTGAAGTGGAAGTTCAGGTAGCGCTGGATGGTGGGCAGGTCGATCACGCCGGCCGCGCGCAGCTTGCCCGGATCGTCGGTCTTGAGCTGGTTCATCACCTCGCAGGTGCGCTGCACGATGCGCGAGACGCCCGACTCGCCCACGAACATGTGGTGCGCTTCCTCGGTCAGCATGAACTTGGTGGTGCGCGCGAGCGGATCGAACGACGACTCGGCCAGCGCGCACAGCTGGTACTTGCCGTCGCGGTCGGTGAAGTAGGTGAACATGAAGAACGACAGCCAGTCGGGCGTCTTCTCGTTGAACGCGCCCAGGATGCGCGGGTTGTTGGCATCGCCCGAGCGGCGCTCGAGCAGCGCCTCGGCTTCCTCGCGGCCGTCGCGGCCGAAGTAGCGGTGCAGCAGGTAGACCATCGCCCACAGGTGGCGGCCTTCCTCCACGTTGACCTGGAACAGGTTGCGCATGTCGTACAGGCTGGGCGCGGTCAGGCCGAGGTGGCGCTGCTGCTCGACCGACGCCGGCTCGGTGTCGCCCTGCGTCACGATGATGCGGCGCAGGTTGGCGCGATGCTCGCCCGGCACGTCCTGCCAGGCCGGCTCGCCGAGATGGTCGCCGAAGTGGATCTTGCGCTCCTTCTCGGCCTGGTTCAGGAAGATGCCCCAGCGGTACTCGGGCATCTTCACGTAGCCGAACTGCGCCCAGCCGCTCGGGTCGACGCTGATCGCGGTGCGCAGGTAGACGTCGAAGCCGCGCGAGCTCTCGGGGCCGACGTCCTGCCACCAGCCGAGGAAGCCCGGCTGCCAGTGCTCGAGGGCACGCTGCAGGGTCTTGTCTTCGTTCAGGTTGACGTTGTTGGGGATCTTTTCGCTGTAGTTGATGTTGCTCATGTTTCGCTCCAGGCTCGAGGGTTTCGGAGTGGGGTCAGACCCGGTTCCAGTCGAAGGCGGCTTTCTCGCCCTTGCCGTAGACCTTCAGTGCGCCCTTGGCACCGACCGCGTTCGGGCGGATGAAGATCCAGTTCTGCCAGGCGGTGAGCCGGCCGAAGATGCGGGTTTCCATGGTTTCCTTGCTCGCGAAGCGCAGGTTGGCCTCGAGGCCGGTGAGCGCGTCGGGCGACATCGAGACCCGCTCCTCGATCGCGATGCGGATCTCGTCGGTCCAGTCGAGGTCGTCGGGCGCGGCGGTGATCAGGCCGAGCTCGAGCGCCTGGGCGGCCAGCAGCGGCTTGCCGATTGCGGCGCGCGCCGCCGCCAGCGGCGCTTCCTCCTCGTAGAAGCGGCACGCCAGGCGCGACTGGCCATTGACCATCGGATAGGTGCCGAAGTTCAGCTCGGTGAGCGCCAGGCGCGGCGCCTTCGCCTCGTCGTCGGGCAGCGCCAGCATGTAGCTGCGGTCGGCGGCGAACGCCAGCTCGGCCAGCGTGCCGGCGAAGCACGAGCCGGGGCGGATCAGCGCGTACAGCGTGCGCGCGCTCACGTCGAGCCGCGCCAGCGCGCGGCGCAGCATGCCGATCGTCTCGCGCACGAACCAGTGGTCGCGGTGCTCGGCGAGCGTCGCGTCGGCGGCCTGCACGGCGGCGAGATCGCCCTCGGTCTCGAGCAGCCACACCCCGATGTCGAGCTCGTTGGTGCGCATCGACAGGATGGCGTCGTCGAGCTCGCGCGCCATCTGCAGGGGCCACCACTTCACGCCGGCGGCGAGGATCGCCGCGAGGTCGCGCGGCTGCGCTCCGGCCGGCGCCCGCACGGTGAAGGTGGCGGTGCGCCGCGCGCGGTCGATGCGCACGTCGACGTAGCGATAGTGGTAGCCGGCATCGTCGATGGTGCGCTCGAGCGGCGTCAGCGCCACGCCCTTGGCGTCGGCCGGGCGGTCGCTCTTGGCCGCCAGCGCCAGCGCGCGCTCCTGGACCACCCGCGCGAAGTCCTGGGTCTTCACCACCTCGTCGACCAGCCGCCACTCCTTGGCGCGCTGGCCGCGCACGCCCTCGGTGGTGGTGCAGAAGATGTCGGCGAGGTCGTGGCGCACCTTGCGCTTGTCGGTGACGCGGGTCAGCCCGCCGGTGCCCGGCAGCACGCCCAGCAGCGGCACCTCGGGCAGCGAGACGCTCGAGGAGCGGTCGTCCACCAGCACGATGTCGTCGCAGGCCAGCGCCAGCTCGTAGCCGCCGCCGGCACACGCGCCGTTGAGCGCGGCGATGAACTTCAGCCCCGAATGGCGGCTGGAATCCTCGATGCCGTTGCGCGTCTCGTTGGTGAACTTGCAGAAGTTCACCTTCCAGGCGTGGCTGGACAGGCCCAGCATGAAGATGTTGGCGCCCGAGCAGAAGATGCGGTCCTTCAGGCTGGTGACGACGACCGAGCGCACCTCGGGATGCTCGAAGCGGATGCGCTGCAGCGCATCGTGCAGCTCGATGTCCACGCCGAGATCATAGGAATTGAGCTTGAGCTTGTAGCCGGGGCGGATGCCGGCGTCTTCGTCGATGTTCAGCGCGAGCGTGGCGACGGGGCCGTCGAAGCTCAGCCTGATGTGCTGGTAGCGGGAAGGGTCGGTCTGGTAGTCGACCTTCGGTGAATCGCTCATTCGAGACTCCTCTCTGGAATGCGGTTGGAGGGACATCTCCGGGCCGGCTCGCCGGGGCGCGCTACCGTTGGAATCGGCCTGGGACTGCTGAAGACGAACCAAAAGATGAACTATATTGCCTAATTGATGTGGATCAATGCATAATGATGCATGTCGCCGCCCGCGTCAAGCCCTATTCCGGGGCAACGGGGCTTTTCAAGAGGAGGCGCTTCCATGATCCAACTGCTCGACAACTACCTCGAGGGCCGCTGGCAGACGGGCACCGGCAGCGGCACGCCGCTGTTCGATCCGGTGCTCGGCACCGAGCTCGTGCGCGTCTCGGGCGCAGGGCTCGACCTGGCCGCCGGCTTCGCTTTCGCGCGCACCCGCGGCGGCGCTGCATTGCGCGCGCTCACCTACGGAGAACGTTCGGCACAGCTTGCGCGCATCGCCGAGGTGCTGCAAGGCCAGCGCGATGCCTACTACGACATCGCGCTGCGCAACTCGGGCACCACCCGCAACGATTCGGCGGTCGACATCGACGGCGCGCTCTACACGCTCACGCAGTACGCCAGGTGGGGCGCGAAGCTCGGCTCGGCGCGCTGCCTGGCCGACGGCGCGCCGGTGAAGCTGGGCAAGGACGGCTCGTTCCAGAGCGCCCACTTCCTCACCCCGCAGCGCGGCCTGGCGCTGTTCATCAACGCCTTCAACTTCCCCGCCTGGGGGCTGTGGGAGAAGGCCGCCCCGGCGCTGCTCTCGGGCGTGCCGGTGGTGGTCAAGCCGGCCACCGCCACCGCGTGGCTGACGCAGCGCATGGTCGCCGACGTGATCGCCGCCGGCGTGCTGCCGGAGGGCGCGCTGGCTATCGTGTGCGGACGCTCCGAAGGCCTGATCGAGGCACTGCAGCCGTTCGACCTGGTGTCCTTCACCGGCTCGGCCGACACGGCGCGGACCATCAGCAGCCACGACGTCGTGCTGCGCCATGCGATCCGCATGAATGCCGAGACCGACAGCCTGAACAGCGCGCTGCTCGGGCCCGACGCGGCGCCGGGTAGCGAGGCCTTCGCGCTGATGGTGAAGGAAGTGGCGCGCGAGATGACCGTCAAGGCCGGCCAGAAATGCACGGCGATCCGCCGCGTGCTGGTGCCGCAGGCGCACGCGGCGGCAGCCACCGAAGCCATCGCCGCGGCGCTGGCCGCGGTCAAGGTCGGCAACCCGCGCAACGAGTCGGTGCGCATGGGATCGCTGGCCAGCCGCGCGCAGCTCGCCGCGGTGCGCGACAGCCTGGCCGCGCTCACCTCCGAAGCCTCCATCGCCTGGGCCGGCAGGAGCGCCGACCTGGTCGACGCCGATCCCGCGATCGGGGCCTTCGTCATGCCCCACCTGCTGAAGGTCGACGACGGCGACGCCGCGCAGCGCGTGCACGAGGTCGAGGCATTCGGGCCGGTCGCCACGGTGGTGCCGTATCGCGACGTCGACCACGCGTACGCGCTCGCGCGCCGCGGCTGCGGCTCGCTGGTGGCCTCGGCCTACAGCGACGACCCGGCCTTCCTCGCGCAGGCGGCGCTCGAGCTGGGCCACGCGCACGGGCGCCTGCACTTCGTGACGCCCGCCGTGGGCAAGACGCACACCGGCCACGGCAACGTGATGCCGATGTCGCTGCACGGCGGCCCCGGACGCGCCGGCGGCGGCGAGGAGCTCGGCGGCCTGCGCGCGCTGGCGTTCTACCACCAGCGCAGCGCCGTGCAGGCGCCGGCCGACGTGCTGGCCAAGCTGGCCGAGAGCGCGGCGCCCTGGCCGGGCGAGACGGGCTGAGCGCCGGGGCAGGCCGAACGCCGGGCCGCTGCGCCCGGCGAGGCCCGCCCGCCGCCGGTCACCAGCGACACGGAGTCCGTGTTACACTGGTTCCGTGTCATTCGCTCCGGAGTGCTGCCCCTTGAAGAACGTCACGATCACTCTGGACGAGAAGACGGCCGCCTGGGTGCGCGTGTCGGCGGCGCGCGAAGACAAGAGCGTCTCGCGGTACATCGCCGAAATGCTGGAGAAGCGGATGCGCGAGTCGCGCGACTATGCGAACGCGATGCGCCGGTTCCTGGATCGCCAGCCGTCGCGCCTCAACGCCGCAGGATCGAAGCTGCCCACGCGCGACGAGCTTCATGAGCGCGCCGGTCTTCGTTGACGCCAATGTGCTGGTGTACGCCCGCGATGCGGGCGACCTCAGGCGCCAGCCGCAGGCGCGGGCATGGCTCGAATGGCTATGGCAGGAGCAACTCGGGCGCACCAGCATGCAGGTTCTCTCCGAGTACTACGTCACCGTCACTCGCAAGCTGAAGCCGGGGCTCCCCGAAGAGCAGGCCTGGGACGACGTCGAAGCGCTGATGCATTGGCATCCGCAGCCGGTCGATCGCGCGACGATGGCACGCGCACGCGCCATCCAGGCGCGGCACCGGCTCGCATGGTGGGATGCGCTGGTGGTCGCCGCAGCGCACGAGCAGGGCTGCGCAGTGCTGCTCACCGAAGACCTGCAGGACGGCGCACTGATCGACGGCGTGCGCATCCGCAATCCGTTCGCGCATTCCGTCCAGGAAGCGAGCGCCGAACCCTATGGCGCGGCGCCGCCCCCACGGCGCGGCAGGACGGCGAAGCGCGCCGCGCAATAGCCTCCTCGCGCAGCCCGATCCAGCCTCCTCGCACGGCCCGACCGGCTTCCCGGCGCGCCCCGGTCGCCCGTTCGGGCAGAATGGCAGGGCCGGACCCCACCCCGCTCGAGGAGACCGATCGTGACCGACCATGTCTACAAGCACATCGAAATCACCGGTTCGTCGAAGACCGGCAGCGACGATGCGATCCGCATCGCGCTCGCCAAGGCGCATGAAACGGTGCGCAACATGCAGTGGTTCCGGGTCCTCGAGACGCGCGGCCACGTGGTCGACGGCAAGGTCGCGCACTGGCAGGTAACGATCGACGTCGGGTTCACGCTCGAATGAACGCAGCCGGCCGCCGCATCGGGGCGGCCCTGGCGGTGGCGCTCTGGGCCGCAGGGTCGAGCGCCGGCGCATTGGCGGCCGGCCCCGGCACGCCCGCTGCCGCGCCGACCTCGCGACCCGGCGGCGATGCCCGCTACGCCGACGAGCGCGCACTGTGCGAAAGCGGGCTCTCGCAGCAGGATCGCCAGGCCTGCCTGAGGGAGGCGGCAGCCGCGCGCGCGGCCGCCCGGCACGGCGAGCTCGAGCACCTCGACGCCGCCCGCTACCTGGACAACGCGCTGGCGCGCTGCCGGCCGCTGCCGCCCGATGACCGCGCCGACTGCGAAGCGCGCATCCGCGGCTCGGGCACCACGCGCGGCAGCGTCGAGGCCGGCGGCATCTACCGGGAAACCGTGACCCGCGAGATCGAGCCGCCCGGCGACGCGCCGGCACCCGCCCCCGCGCAGCCGCGCTGACCCTTCCTCGCCGCGCGCATATCCAAGCGCGCAAATCTTCGTTTGCGCGCTCGCGGCGGCAGCCTACGTTAGCGCCCTGTGCCGGCATCGCGCCCTGCGCCGGCACCGGCCGCGAGCGGCCGTCCGGCGCAGCCCACCGTCGACCACAGGAGATCCCCACCATGTCCGCCGTCCTCGCCGAGACGCCGCCCCTCGCCGTGCTCGAACGCGCCCGCCGCGAGGCGCGGGCGGCCGGCGTATCGTCCTACGCGGGCAGCGTCGCTCCGCGGGAAGCCTGGGCGCTCGCCCTGGCGGGCGTGGCGGTGCTGGTCGACGTGCGCTCGGCCGAGGAGCGCAAGTTCGTGGGCCATGTGCCGGGCAGCGAGCATGTGGCCTGGGCCAGCGGCACCAGCCTGACGCGCAACCCGCGCTTCCTGCGCGAGCTCGAGGCGAAGGCGGGAAGGGATCGAGCGTTGCTGCTGCTGTGCCGCAGCGGCAGGCGCTCGGTGCAAGCTGCCGAGGCGGCCACCCGGGCGGGCTTCGCGGACGTGTTCAACGTTCTGGAAGGCTTCGAGGGCGAGCACAACGATGCCCTGCAGCGCGGCGCCGTCAACGGCTGGCGTCTTCACGGCCTGCCCTGGGTGCAGGATTGATCCACAACGAAGGAACCCCCGCATGCCACGCTATTTCGAGGACAACTCGCTGTCCATCGGGCGCACGCCCCTGGTGCGGCTCAACCGCATCACCGGCAGCGCCAAGGCCGTGGTGCTGGCCAAGATCGAGGGCCGCAACCCGGCTTACTCGGTCAAGTGCCGCATCGGCGCGGCGATGGTCTGGGATGCCGAGAAGCGCGGCCTGCTCGGCCCGGGCAAGGAGATCATCGAGCCCACCAGCGGCAACACCGGCATCGCGCTCGCCTTCGTGGCAGCGGCGCGCGGCATCCCGATCACGCTGACCATGCCCGACACGATGAGCGTGGAGCGCCGCAAGCTGCTGCTGGCCTACGGCGCGCGGCTCGTGCTCACCGAGGGCGCCAAGGGCATGAAGGGGGCGATCGCCAGGGCCGAGGAGATCGCCGCCTCGGATCCGAAGTACGTGCTGCTGCAGCAGTTCAGGAATCCGGCCAATCCGGGAGTCCATGAATCCACCACCGGCCCGGAGATCTGGGAGGACAGCGGAGGCGCGATCGACATCCTCGTGTCCGGCGTGGGCACCGGCGGCACCATCACCGGAGTGTCGCGCTACATCAAGAACACCCGGGGCAAGAAGATCGAGGCCGTGGCGGTCGAACCGAGCGCCAGCCCGGTGATCGCGCAGACGCTGCGCGGCGAGGCGCTCACGCCCTCGCCGCACAAGATCCAGGGTCTCGGCGCGGGTTTCGTGCCCGAAGTGCTGGACCTGTCGCTGATCGATGCCGTCGAGCAGGTGACGAACGAGGAGGCCATCGAGTATGCGCGCCGCCTGGCACGCGAAGAGGGCATCCTGTCGGGCATCTCGTGCGGCGCCGCAGCCGCGGTGGCGGTGCGCCTGGCGCACGAACCGCAGAATGCGGGCAAGACCATCGTCACGATCCTGCCCGATTCCGGCGAGCGCTACCTGAGCTCGGTGCTGTTCGAGGGCGTGTTCGATTCCGCCGGCCTGCCGCCGGCGGGCGGCGTGTAGGTGCGCGCCGGCGCGCGGCCCGGACGGTGCGTTGTGCCTGCGCCCGAAGTCGATCGTAGGGTGAACAGGCCCTAGTCGGTTCGCGCATATCGATCGGCGGATTGATTCGTTCTTCCCGGGGCAGGGCGCTCCTACGATGAGACTGTTAGCCCGTCCCGACGATCCTCCGAGGTCCCCATGAATCGACAGTCTTTCCTGCGACGCGCCGTGGCCGTCGTATCGCTCGCGGCGCTGTCCGCGACGGTACATGCCAGGGACATCAGCCTGCTCAACGTCAGCTACGACCCCACGCGCGAGCTGTATGCCGAGTTCAACAAGGCCTTTACCGCTCACTGGAAGGCGAAGACCGGCGACGACGTGACCATCAAGCAGTCGCACGGCGGTTCGGGCAAGCAGGCGCGCTCGGTGATCGACGGCCTGGAGGCCGACGTGGTGACGCTCGCGCTGGCCTACGACATCGACGAGCTCGCCCAGAGGGCCAGGCTGATCCCGGCCGACTGGCAGAAACGCCTGCCGCTGAACAGCTCGCCCTACACCTCGACCATCGTGTTCCTCGTCCGCAAGGGCAATCCGAAGCACATCAAGGACTGGAACGACCTGGTCAAGCCTGGCGTATCGGTGGTCACGCCGAACCCGAAGACCTCGGGCGGCGCGCGCTGGAACTACCTGGCGGCCTGGGGCTACTCGCTCAAGACACAGGGCAACGATCCGAAGAAGGCGCAGGAGTTCGTGGCCGCGCTGTATCGCAACGTGCCGGTGCTCGATTCGGGCGCGCGCGGCTCGCTGCTCACCTTCACCGAGCGCGGCGTGGGCGACGTGTTCCTGTCATGGGAGAACGAGGCCTTCCTCGCCACCAGGGAGCTCGGACCCGACAAGTTCGAGATCGTCGTTCCCTCGCTGAGCATCCTGGCCGAGCCGCCGGTCACGGTGGTCGACAGGAACGTCGATCGCAAGGGCACGCGCGAGGTCGCCACCGCCTACCTGCAGTACCTGTATTCGCCCGAGGGGCAGGAGATCGCGGCGCGCAACCACTACCGGCCGACCGACGCCAAGGTGGCGGCCAGGCATGCCGGTCAGTTCACCAAGGTGACGCTGTTCACCATCGACGACGTGTTCGGCGGCTGGGCCAAGGCACAGAAGGAGCACTTCGCCGACGGAGGCGTGTTCGACCAGATCTACACCAGGAAGTAAGCCAGACGGCGACCAAGGTTCGCTGACATGCTGCTGTCGCGCGCGCTGCTCAGGCGCCACACCGTCTTGCCCGGCTTCGACCTGGCGCTGGGCTTCGCGCTGCTCTACCTGAGCCTGATCGTCCTGATCCCGCTGTCGGCGGCCTTCCTCAGGACGTTCGCGCTCACCTGGCCGGAGTTCGTCGAGGCGACGACCACGCCGCGCGTGCTGGCCTCGTACCGGCTGACCTTCGGCGCCTCGTTGCTGGCGGCGCTGCTCAACGCGGTGTTCGGCCTGGTCACGGCGTGGGTGCTGCTGCGCTACCGTTTCCCGTTCAAGCGGCTGGTCGATGCGCTGGTCGACCTGCCCTTCGCGCTGCCGACCGCGGTGGCCGGCATCGCGCTCACCGCGATCTGGGCCGAGAACGGCTGGCTCGGCCGGTGGCTGCCGTTCAAGGTCAGCTTCACGCCGCTGGGCGTGTGGGTGGCGCTGGTGTTCATCGGCCTGCCCTTCGTCGTGCGCACGCTGCAGCCGGTGCTCGAGGACATCGACCGAGAGCTCGAGGAAGCGGCCGCGACGCTCGGCGCCTCGCGCCGACAGACCTTCGTCAAGGTCATCCTGCCCATCCTGACGCCGGCGCTGCTGACCGGCTTCGCGCTCGCCTTCGCGCGCGCGCTGGGCGAGTACGGCTCGGTGATCTTCATCGCCGGCAACATGCCGATGGTGAGCGAGATCACGCCGCTGCTGATCATCACCAAGCTCGAGCAGTACGACTACGCCGGCGCCACGGCCATCGCCGTGGTGATGCTGGTCGCGGCGTTCGCGCTGCTGCTGCTGATCAACCTGCTGCAGGCCTGGTCGCGCAAGCGCCAGGGCGGGCTGTGAACACGGCGGTCGCCTCGACGCTGTCCGCCGCCGGGCCGGCCGCTGCTGCACCGGCCACCGCGGCGCCGGCCACCGCGGCGCCGGCCGGCGTGCCGCCGCGCGCCATCCGCGACGCCACCGCCGAGCCACGCTGGGTGCAGTGGACGCTGGTCGGCCTGGCGCTGGCGTTCATGACGCTGTTCCTGTTCGTGCCGCTGGCCACGGTGTTCGTCGAGGCGTTCAGGAAGGGCATCGGCGTCTACCTGGCCTCGATCACCGAGCCCGACGCGCTGTCGTCGATCAGGCTCACGCTGATCGCCGCGGGCATCAGCGTGCCGCTGAACCTCGTCTTCGGCCTCGCCGCCGCCTGGGCGATCGCCAAGTTCGAATTCCGCGGCAAGAACGTGCTACTCACGCTGATCGACCTGCCGTTCTCGGTCAGCCCGGTGATCGCCGGCCTGATCTACGTGCTGGTGTTCGGCCTGCAGGGATGGTTCGGCGAATGGCTGCGCGATCACGATCTGAAGGTCATCTTCGCGGTGCCCGGCATCGTGCTGGCCACCCTCTTCGTGACCTTCCCCTTCGTCGCGCGCGAGCTGATCCCGCTGATGCAGGCGCAGGGGATCGAGCAGGAGGAGGCCGCACGCGTGCTCGGCGCCGGCGGCTGGCAGACGTTTCGCCGCGTCACGCTGCCCAACGTCCGGTGGGCCCTGCTCTACGGCGTGATCCTGTGCAACGCGCGCGCGATGGGCGAGTTCGGCGCGGTGAGCGTGGTATCGGGCCACATCCGCGGGCAGACCAACACCATGCCGCTGCACATCGAGATCGCCTACAACGAGTACCAGTTCGCCGCCGCGTTCGCGGTCGCCTCGCTGCTGGCCGGCCTCGCGCTGGTGACGCTGGCGGCAAAACATTTCGTCGAGCGGCGCGTCAGGCGCGAACTGCGCGACGGCCTGCCGGAGTAGACCGCATGTCCATCGAGATCCGCAACCTCACCAAGCGCTTCGGCGCCACCGTCGCCTGCGGCGGCATCGACCTGGACATCCCGTCGGGCGAGCTGGTCGCGCTGCTCGGGCCCTCGGGCTGCGGCAAGACCACGCTGCTGCGCATCGTCGCCGGGCTGGAAGTGCCCGACGGCGGCAGCGTGCTCTTCCACGGCGAGGACGCCACCCGCACCCACGTGCGCGAACGCAACGTCGGCTTCGTGTTCCAGCACTACGCGCTGTTCGGCCACATGACGATCTTCGAGAACGTGGCCTTCGGCCTGCGCGTGCGCCCCAGGGCGACCCGGCCGGGCCGGGCCGAGATCGAGGACCGGGTGATGCGGCTGCTGAAGCTGGTGCAGCTCGACTGGCTGGCGCAGCGCTATCCGCACCAGCTCTCCGGCGGGCAGCGCCAGCGCATCGCGCTGGCGCGCGCGCTCGCGGTCGAGCCCAGGGTGCTGCTGCTCGACGAGCCCTTCGGCGCGCTCGACGCGAAGGTGCGCAAGGAGCTGCGGCGCTGGCTGCGCCGCCTGCACGACGAGGTGCACGTGACCAGCGTGTTCGTCACCCACGACCAGGACGAGGCGATGGAGGTGGCCGACCGCGTGGTGGTGATGAACCAGGGCCGCGTCGAGCAGCAGGGCAGCCCCGACGAGGTTTACGACCATCCGGCCACGCCGTTCGTGCTGCAGTTCCTGGGCGACGTCAACCTGTTCCACGGCCGCTACGGGCCGGCCGGCCCCGGCGAGGCGGCGCCCCGCGACGGCGGGCACGACGACGTCGCCTACGTGCGCCCGCACGAGCTGGAGATCGTGGCCGAGGCGGGCGACGACACCTGGCCCGTGACGCTGAGCCAGACGCTCACCGTCGGCCCGAACACCCGCATCGAGTTCAGGCGAGACGGGTACGACGGTTTCGTCGATGTGGAGCTGCCGCGCCAGGACTACGCGGCGCTGCGCGAGCGGCTCGGGCTGCGGCCGGGCGCGCGCGCCTACCTACGGCCGCGGCGCGTCACGCGCTTTGCGCAAGGGCCTGAACGGGCCCTTGCGCTTCCTCGACCACCCGGCGGGTCAGCGGCGGAGCGAAGGTCCGGATGAAGTCGTACACGTAGCTGCGCAGGAAGGCGCCGCGCCGGATCGCCAGTCGCGTCATGTTGACGGCGAACAGGTGGCGGGCGTCGATGGCGTGCAGGAGGCCGTCGCGCTGCTCGTCGTAGGCGATGGCGGCGATGATGCCCACGCCCATGCCGAGCTCCACGTAGGTCTTGATCACGTCGGCATCCATCGCCTCGAGCACGATGTTGGCGCGGATCCGCTCGCGCGCGAAGGCCTCGTCGATGTGGCTGCGGCCGGTGTAACCGGGCTCGTAGGTGATGATCGGGAACTGCGCCAGGCGCGCGACCGTGAGCGCTGCGCCGCGCGCCGCGTCCTCGCTCAGCGCGTGGCCGGCGGGGACGATGACCGAGTGCGTCCACTGGTAGCAGGGCAGGGCCGCCAGCTCGGGGTAGCCGGCCAGCGCCTCGGTGGCCACGCCGATGTCGGCTTCGCCGGACAGCAGCATCGCCGCCACCTGCCTGGGCGAGCCCTGGTGCATGCGCAGCGCGACGTCGGGATGCGCGGCGCTGAAGTCGCGCACTGCCGGCGGCAGCGCGTAGCGCGCCTGCGAATGCGTCGCCGCGATGGTGAGCGTGCCGCGATCCTGCGCAGCGTAGTCCTCGCCCGCGCGCCTGAGGTTCTCGGCATCCTGCAGCAGCCGCTCGATGATCTGCAGCACCGTCTCGCCCGGCGGCGTGAGGCCGGTCAGGCGCTTGCCCGCGCGCACGAAGATCTCCACGCCGAGCTCGTCCTCGAGCTCGCGGATCTGCCGGCTCACGCCGGGCTGGGAAGTGTGCAGGACTTCCGCCACCGCGGTGAGGTTGAAGCCCTGGCGTATCGCCTCGCGCACCGAGCGAAGCTGCTGGAAGTTCATCGGAGGACCGGTGGCGCCATGCCGTTCGAACGAATTCCGAATGATGGGCCACGGAATTCATTCGTCAATCAACTCTTTTTCATGTCGATTCCCGTCCGGTGCATAAGGAGGTGGGCCTCACTCGATGAACAGCAGCGCCGGGCACTCGAGGTAGCCGCGCAGCGCCTGCACGAACTGCGCGGCGTACATGCCGTCGATCACCCGGTGGTCGAACGACGACGACAGGTTCATCATCGCGCGCGCCACGACGGCGCCGCCGCGGATCACCGGTCGCTCGACGATGCGGTTGACGCCCACGATGGCCACCTCCGGGTGATTGATCACCGGGGTCGAGGCGATGCCGCCCAGCGGGCCGAGGCTGGTAACGGTGATGGTCGAGCCCGAGAGCTCCTCGCGGGTGGCCTTGCCGCTGCGCGCGGCGTCGGCCAGACGGGCGATGCCGGCGGCCGCCGACCACAGGTCGTGCGCCTCGGCGTGGCGCAGCACCGGCACCATCAGGCCGGCATCGGTCTGGGTGGCGATGCCCGCGTGCACCGCCCCGTAGCGGGTGACGACGCCCGCTTCGTCGTCGAAGCGGGCGTTGACCTGCGGGAACTCGGCGATCGCGAGCACCATCGCCCGCAGCAGGAAGGGCAGCAGCGTGAGCTTGCCGCGCGCCGCGGCATGGCGCGCATTGAGCTGCGCGCGCAGCGCTTCGAGCTCGCTCACGTCGACTTCCTCGACGTAGCTGAAGTGCGGGATGTGCCGCTTGGCCTCCTGCATCTTCTGCGCGATGCGCCGGCGCAGGCCGATGATCGGGATGGCTTCCTCGTCGTCGCGCTCGGCGTAGCGCGCGCGCCCTGCCCCCGGTGCCGGCGCGGCAGGCGCGGCCAGGGCGCGCAAGCGGTGCGCGTCCAGGTCGGCGTGCAGGATGCGCCCCTCGGGGTCGCTGCCGGCCACCTCGGCCAGGACCACGCCGAGCTCGCGCGCGTGGCGGCGCACCGACGGCGAGGCGAGCGGCTTGCGGGCCGGCGTGGCGGGTGGTGCGGCCGTGGCCGGCGGCACGGCGGCCGCCGCGGTCGCACGCCGCTCGACGGCAGCTGGGAGAGAAGACGCCATCGGGGCGGAAGCCGCTGCCGCGATCGGCGCCGCATGTGCTGCAGGTGTCACGTGTACCGCAGGCGTGGCGCGCGCCGGGAGCGCGGCTATCGCAGACCCCGACGGTGCCGCGGGCACGGACGTGGCGGGCGCCATGGATGCCGCAGGCGCCGCGCCTGCCGGCGCAGCGGCGTGCGCGGGGGCCGCCGGCGCCCCCACCGCCACGTTGCCTGCACCCGCCACTTCGAGGCGCAGCAGCTCCGCACCGACCGCGAGCATCTGCCCGACCCCGCCGGCGAGCGCGAGCACGGTGCCGGCGACCGGCGAGGGGATCTCGACGCTGGCCTTCTCGGTCATCACCTCGGCAAGGACCTGGTCCTCGGCCACCGCGTCGCCGGGCTTCACGTGCCACTGCACCAGCTCGACCTCGGCGATGCCTTCGCCGATGTCCGGCACCTTGATCGCGTGGATCCCCATCTCGGCAGTTCCGGTCTCAAGGCTCCATGACACGCCGCAAGGCCGCGGCCACGCGCGACGGGCCCGGGAAGTAGGCCCACTCCTGGGCATGCGGATACGGGGTGTCCCAGCCGGTGACGCGCTCGATCGGCGACTCCAGGTGGTAGAAGCAGTGCTCCTGCACCAGCGCGACCAGCTCGGCGCCGAAGCCGCTGCTGCGCGTGGCCTCGTGCACGATCACGCAGCGGCCGGTCTTCTTCACCGACGCGACGATGGTATCGAGGTCGAGCGGCCACAGGCTGCGCAGGTCGACGATCTCGGCGTCGATGCCGCTCTCGGCGGCCGCGGCCTCGGCCACGAACACCATGGTGCCGTAGGCGAGCACGGTGACGGCGCTGCCCGGGCGGAACACCGCCGCCGACTCCAGCGGCACGGTGTAGTAGCCCTCGGGCACCTCGCCCAGCGGGTGGCGCGACCACGGCACCACCGGCCGGTCGTGGTGCCCGTCGAAGGGGCCGTTGTACAGCCGCTTGGGCTCGAGGAAGATGACCGGGTCCTCGCACTCGATCGAGGCAATCAGCAGGCCCTTGGCGTCGTAGGGGTTCGACGGCATCACCGTGCGCAGGCCGCACACGTGGGTGTAGAGCACCTCGGGGCTCTGGCTGTGGGTCTGCCCGCCGTAGATGCCGCCGCCGCAGGGCATGCGGATGGTGACCGGCGCGGTGAAGTCGCCCACCGAGCGGTAGCGCAGGCGCGCCGCTTCCGAGACGATCTGGTCGTAGGCCGGGTAGGAGTAGTCGGCGAACTGGATCTCGACCACCGGCCGCAGGCCGTAGGCCGCCATGCCGATGGCGGTACCGACGATGCCGCCCTCGGAGATCGGCGCATCGAACACGCGGTTGCGCCCGTACTTCGCCTGCAGGCCGTCGGTGACGCGGAACACCCCGCCGAAGTAGCCGACGTCCTGCCCGTAAACCACCACGTTCGCATCGCGCGCGAGCATCACGTCCATGGCCGAGCGCAGCGCCTGGATCATGGTCATGCGCGCGCTGGCCTGCGGCTGGGCGCTCATCCCCATGCCTCCAGTTGCTCGCGCTGGCGCCGCAGGTGCGCCGGCATGTCCTTGTAGACGTCCTCGAAGATCGAGGCGGCGCTCGGGATGCGGCCCTCGGCGAGGGTGCCGTAGCGCTCGGCCTCCTTCTGGGCGGCGACGATCTCGGCCTCGACCTCGCGGCGCAACTGCGCGCCGCGCTCCTCCGACCACTCGCCCAGGCCGACCAGGTGGCGCTCGAGGCGGGCGATCGGATCGCCCAGCGGGTAGCGCCCCCAGTCGTCGGCCGGCCGGTAGCGCGTCGGATCGTCGGAGGTGGAGTGGGCACCCCCGCGGTAGGTGACCCACTCGATGAGCGTCGGCCCGAGGTTGTGGCGGGCGCGCTCGGCCGCCCAGCGCGACACCGCGTAGGCGGCCAGGAAGTCGTTGCCGTCCACGCGCAGCGAGGCGATGCCCGCACCCACGCCGCGCGCGGCGAAGGTGGCGCGCTCGCCGCCGGCGATGGCCTGGAAGGTGGAGATGGCCCACTGGTTGTTGACCACGTTCAGGATCACCGGCGCGCGATACACGTGAGCGAAGGTGAGGGCGTTGTGGAAATCGGGCTCGGCAGTGGCGCCGTCGCCGATCCAGCCCGAGGCGATCCTGGTGTCGCCCTTGATCGCCGAGGCCATGGCCCAGCCCACCGCCTGGATGAACTGGGTGGCCAGGTTGCCCGACAGGCTGAAGAAGCCGGCCTTCTTCAGCGAGTACAGCACCGGCAGCTGGCGGCCCTTGAGCGGGTCGCGCTCGTTGGACAGCAGCTGGTAGATCAGCTCCACCAGCGAGACGTCACGTGCCATGAGCAGGCTCTGCTGGCGGTAGGTGGGAAAGCACATGTCGCCCTCGCGCAGGGCGAAGGTGTGCGCCACGCCGATCGCTTCCTCGCCGAGGCACTGCATGTAGAACGAGATCTTCTTCTGGCGCTGCGCGATCATCATGCGCGCGTCGAACAGGCGCGTCCTGATCATCGCGCGCAGGCCGGCGCGCAGCCGCTCCGGCTCGAGATCGGGCGCCCAGGGACCGAGCGCGCGGCCTTCGTCGTCGAGCACGCGCACCAGGCTGGCAGCGAGCTCGGCGGTCTCGGCCGGGCGCGCCTGGATGGGCGGACGCGGCGCCGCGCCGGCCGGAGCCAGGCGCAGGTAGGAGAAATCGGTGGGGTGGCCCGGCCGGCCGGTCGGCTCCGGGACGTGCAGGCGCAGAGGCTTGTCGGCGTTCATCTGGGCATCGCTCGCCAGTCTGTCTCCGGGAGTCAGCATAGCGAGTTCGGGCGCCACACGCCACGTAAGGCCTGTTCACACTGCGGTCGATCGCAATGTGGACAGGCGCCGGCCCCTGCCGGCGCATGCCCGAAGGCCGCGGGCGGCGGGATCGGCGAACCGGTCCTCGCCGATCTTGCCGACGGCGGCGCGCCGCCTACAGCACCGGCGCCAGCGTGCTGCGCAGCTCCGCCATGTCGCGCCCGGCGCGCGCGGCGTAGTCGGCGAGCTGGTCCTCGCCGATCTTGCCGACGGCGAAATAGGTCGACAGCGGGTGCGAGAAGTAGAACCCGCTCACGCTCGAGGCCGGCGACATGGCATGGCTCTCGGTGAGCTGCATGCCGATCTCCTCGGCGCGCAGGGTGTCGAACAGGGCGCGCTTGACCGTGTGCTCGGGGCAGGCGGGGTAGCCCGGCGCGGGCCGGATGCCGCGGTACTTCTCGGCGATCATCGCGGCGTTGTCGAGCGTCTCGTCGGCGGCGTAGCCCCACAGGTCGCGGCGCACGCGCGCGTGCAGGCATTCGGCGAAGGCCTCGGCGAGGCGGTCGGCGAGGCCCTTGAGCATGATCCCGGAGTAGTCGTCGAGCAGCCGCCCGAACTCGGCCAGCTTCTTCTCGATGCCCAGGCCGGCGGTCACTGCGAACATCCCGATGTAGTCGGCGATGCCCGAGGGCCGGCCGTCGACGAGCTTGGGCGCGATGAAGTCGGCCAGGCACTTGTTGTCGACGCCCTCGCGCTTGGCGGTCTGCTGGCGCAGGTTGCGCCAGGTGAAGGCGACCTCGGTGCGCGTGTCGTCGGTGTAGATCTCGATGTCGTCGTCGCCGACGGTGTTGGCCGGCAGGAAGCCGACCACGCCGTTGGCGGTGAGCCAGCGGCCCTCGATGATGCGCCTGAGCATCGACTTGCCGTCGGAGTACACCCGGCGCGCCGACTCGCCCACCACGTCGTCGTTGAGCAGCGCGGGGAACGCGCCGTGCAGGTCCCAGGTCTGGAAGAACGGCCCCCAGTCGATGTAGGCGGCGATCTCGGCGAGATCGAAGTTGCGGAACTCGCGCCGGCCGATGAACTTCGGCCTGGGCGGTCGGTAGAGGCCGCCGCCTTCCCCGCCGTGCAGCCAGTCGAACGGCGTGCGGCGCGCGCGCGCCTGCGCCAGCGGGATCAGCGCCGGACCCTTCTTCGCGGCGTGCTGCGCGCGCACGCGCTCATAGTCGGCGCTCAGGTCGGCGAGGAAGGCATCACGCTGCTCGGGCGACATGAGGCTCTGCACCACCGGCACCGAGCGCGAGGCATCGGGCACGTAGATCACCGGCCCCGAGTAGTTGGGCGCCACCTTCACCGCGGTGTGCACGCGCGAGGTGGTGGCCCCGCCGATCAGCAGCGGCAGCCTGCGCTCGCGGAAGTAGTCGTCGCGCTCCATCTCGCGCGCCACGTGCGCCATCTCCTCGAGCGAGGGCGTGATCAGGCCCGACAGGCCGACCATGTCGGCGCGCTCGGCCTTGGCGGCGGCGAGGATGTCGGTGCACGGCACCATCACCCCCATGTTCACCACCTCGAAGTTGTTGCACTGGAGCACCACGGTGACGATGTTCTTGCCGATGTCGTGCACGTCGCCCTTGACGGTGGCCACCACCACCTTGCCGCGCGAGGACACGTCGGCGCCGCCGTCGGCGAGCCGGCGCTTCTCCTCCTCGATGAACGGCACCAGGTGCGCGACCGCCTGCTTCATCACGCGCGCCGACTTCACCACCTGCGGCAGGAACATCTTGCCCGAGCCGAACAGCTCGCCGACGATGTTCATGCCGTCCATCAGCGGCCCTTCGATGACCTCGATCGGACGCCCGCCGCGCGCGGCGATCTGTGCGCGCGCCTCCTCGGTGTCCTCGACGATGAAGGTGGTGATGCCGTGCACCAGCGCGTGCGCGAGCCGCTTGCCCACCGGCGCGTCGCGCCAGGCGAGCGTTTCCTGCTCCTTCGCACCGCCGGCTCCGAGCGTGGCGGCGAACGCGATCATGCGCTCGGTGGCGCTTTTTCCCTCGTCGGGATGCCCCGGCGGCAGCTGCGGCACGCGGTCGAGGACGACGTCCTCGACGTGCTCGCGCAGCTGCGGCTCCAGGTCGTCGTAGACGCCGATCATGCCGGCGTTGACGATACCCATGGTGAGGCCGGCGCGGATCGCGTGGTACAGGAACACCGTGTGGATCGCCTCGCGCGCCGCGTCGTTGCCGCGGAAGCTGAACGACACGTTCGACACGCCGCCCGAGACCTTGGCTTGCGGCAGGTTGCGGCGGATCCAGCGCGTGGCCTCGATGAAGTCGACCGCGTAGTGGTCGTGCTCCTCGATGCCGGTGGCGATGGCGAAGATGTTCGGATCGAAGACGATGTCCTCGGGCAGGAAGCCGACCCGCTCGACCAGCAGCCGGTAGGCGCGCTCGCAGATCTGCGTCTTGCGCTCGAAGGTGTCGGCCTGGCCCTGCTCGTCGAAGGCCATCACGATGACGGCCGCCCCGTAGCGCCGGCACAGCGTGGCCTGGCGCAGGAACTCCGCCTCGCCTTCCTTGAGCGAGATGGAGTTGACGATGGGCTTGCCCTGCACGCATTTCAGGCCTGCCTCGATCACCGCCCACTTCGAGCTGTCGATCATCACCGGCACGCGCGCGATGTCGGGCTCGGAAGCGACCAGGTTGAGGAAGCGGGTCATCGCCGCGACCGAATCGAGCATCGCCTCGTCCATGTTGACGTCGATGACCTGCGCGCCGTTCTCCACCTGCTGGCGCGCCACGGCCAGCGCCTCGTCGAACCTGCCGGCCAGGATCATGCGCGCGAACGCCTTGGAGCCGGTGACGTTGGTGCGCTCGCCGACGTTCACGAACAGCGAATCGTCGTCGATGTTGAACGCCTCCAGGCCGGCCAGGCGCATGGCCGGCGCTCGCTCCGGCACGCGCCGCGGCGCCACGCCTTCCACCGCCTGCGCGATCGCGGCGATGTGCTCGGGGGTGGTGCCGCAACAGCCGCCGGCGATGTTCACGAAGCCGGCGCGCGCGAACTCCTCGAGCAGCGAGGCGGTGACCTCGGGGGTCTCGTCGAAGCCGGTGTCCGACATCGGGTTGGGCAGCCCGGCGTTCGGATACACGCACACGAAGGTGTCGGCCTTGGCGGCGAGCTCCTCGATGTAGGGCCGCATCAGCGCCGCCCCGAGCGCACAGTTCAGCCCGACGGTGAGCGGACGCGCGTGGCGCAGCGAGTTCCAGAACGCCTCCACCGTCTGACCCGACAGGATGCGGCCCGAGGCGTCGGTGACGGTGCCCGAGATCATGAGCGGCAGCCGCGGCAGGCCGGCGGCCTCGCGCTCGGCGAGGATCTCGTCGATGGCGAACACTGCCGCCTTGGCATTGAGCGTGTCGAAAATCGTCTCGACCAGCAGCACGTCGACGCCGCCGTTGATCAGCGCGCGCACCTGCTCGGCATAGGCTAGCCGCAGCTCGTCGAAGGTGACGTTGCGCGCGCCCGGGTCGTTGACGTCGGGTGACAGCGAGGCGGTCTTCGGCTGCGGGCCGATCGCCCCGGCGACGAAGCGCGGCCGCTCGGGCGTGGCGTACTTGTCGCAGGCCTCGCGCGCCAGGCGCGCCGCCGCGAGGTTCATCTCGCGCACCAGCCCGGCGAGCCGGTAGTCGGCCTGGGCGATGGCGGTGGCGCCGAAGGTGTTGGTCTCGATGATGTCGGCGCCGGCGGCGAGGAACTCCTCGTGGATCTCGCGCACCAGATGCGGCTGGGTGAGCGAGAGCAGCTCGTTGTTGCCCCTCACGTCGTGGGCGTGATCGACACAGTGCGCGCCGCGAAAGCCCTGCTCGTCGAGCCGGTGGCGCTGGATCATCGTGCCCATCGCGCCGTCGAGGATCAGGATGCGGCGTTCGAGCAGTTCGCGCAGGCGGGCTTCGGTGGGGCTCATCGGAGACGGGCGCCGTGGCCGGCGCCGAGGCGTTTACAAGGGGGTGAGTATAGTGGTACCCGGTCTCCGGCAAGCGACGAAACCCCTCATGCCCACGCACATTCAATCCATCGACGTCGGCTTCGGCGACTGCGATCCCGGCGGCATCGTGTACTACCCGAACTTCTTCCGCTGGTTCGATGCCTCCACGCACGCGATGTTCGCCGCGGTGGGCGAGAGCTTCGAGAAGTCGCGCCGCGAGCACGGCTGGACCGTGTGGCCGCTGGTCGACGCCGGCGCGACCTTCCATGTGCCCGCCCGCCCCAACGAGCGCATCGAGATCCACTCGACGATCGTGAAGTGGACGCGCGCGACCTTCCGCATCGAGCATCGCGCGCTGCGCGACGCGACGTTGCTGGCCGAGGGCTGGGAGATCCGCTGCATCGGCGCGCCCCACCCGGACGACCCGCGCCGCCTGCGCGCCATCCCGATCCCCGATGCGCTGCGCCGGCTGCTGCCGGAGTCTGCCCCACCGTGCGATCGTCCGCGCGCCGGGGCCGGCCGCGCTCAGACCCGCCGCGCCCCCGAGAACCGCGGCCGCCAATAGCGCGCACGCACCCCGTCGAGCCGGACGGTGCCGCCGGTGGAGGGCGCATGCACGAAGCGCCCGTCACCCACGTAGATGCCGGCATGCGTGAACCGCCCCGAGGTGTCGAACAGCACCAGGTCGCCGCTGCGCGCCGCGTCGATCGGCACCGGCAGGCCCACCTGCGCCAGTTGCGCCACGGTGCGCGGCAGCGCGAACCCGGCGGCCTGCCGGTACACGTACACGATCAGCCCGCTGCAGTCGAAGCCGCCGGCCGGGGTGTTGCCGCCGTAGCGGTACGGCGTGTCGACCAGGCTGAGCGCGAGGAAGCCCGCCTCGCGGGCCAGATCCTCGGGCACGCGCCCCGGCGGGCCGCCTTCCGCGTCTTGCGGCGGGCCGCCGGTGGGCCGGTCGGGCGGAGGCAGCGTCGAGCAGGCCGACAGGATCGAGGCGCCGCCAAGCAGGCCGAGGAGACCGAGAACAGCGGCGCGGCGCTCGGCCCGGTCGGCGGAGCCGGGGCCGTCGGCGGCGGCGAGGCCATCGGCCACTGCGACGGATCGGGTTCGTCCGGAGTTCTTCATGGCGGGACGGCGCTGCCGCGAAGCTGCGAACACGCGGGCAGTGTACCCAATCGCCCGCGGCGTCGCCCCGAAAGTGCGATAGTGTGCATCGGATCCCCTGCCCCGGAGGACGCATGCCCTTTCTCGAGCACGACGGCGCGCGCCTCTTCTGGCGCCTCGACGGCCACCCGCAGCGCCCGCCCCTGGTGCTGCTGAACTCGCTCGGCACCGATCACACGCTGTGGGAGCCGGTTATGGCCGGGCTGATGCGCCGCTTCCTGGTGCTGCGCCTGGACAAGCCGGGCCACGGCTGCTCGGACGCACGCCCGGGCGAGTACGACATCGCGACGCTGGCCGGCGACGTGCTAGCCTGCATGGACGCGGCCGGCGTCGCGCGGGCGCACCTGTGCGGAGTCTCGATCGGCGGCATGATCGGCATCCGGCTGGCCGCGCACGCGCCGCAGCGCTGGCAGCGGCTGGTGCTGTCGAACACCTCGGCGCGGCTGGCGCGGGAAAGCTTCGTCGAGCGCATCGCACGGGTGCGCGAGGCCGGCATCGCCGCCGTCGCCGAGCAGGTGCTGGGGCGCTTCTTCACCGCGCCGTTCGTTCAGCGCGCCGACGAGCGCTACCACAACGTGCGCCGCACCCTGCTGCAGGTCGACCCGGCCGGCTACGTCGGCTGCTGCGCGGCCATTCGCGACATGGACCTGCAGGCGCTGCCCGCGCGCATCGCCGCGCCGACCCTGGTGATCACCGGCGACGACGACCGCTCGACGCCGCCCGCCATGGGCGAGGCGCTGGCCGCGGCGATCCCCGGCGCGCGGCACGCCACCCTGCCCCTGGCCCACCTGCCGCACGTCGAGGCGCCCGAGCGCTTCGTCGAGCTGGTGACCGCCCACTGCCTGGCCGCGACTCCCGGCGATCCGCCGGCGTCCGTTGAGCTATGATGCGCCCGGCTCAAGCGACCCGCCCGGCCTGAGCGACCCGCCACGAGCGCGGACCCCCGACCCATGCGACACCTGCAGCCCCGAGAAGCGCTGGAATTCGTGCGATCGCAGCCCGAGGCGCTGTTCATCGACTGCCGCAGCGACCCCGAGTACTTCTTCGTCGGTCACGCGACCGGATCGCTGCACGTGCCGTGGTACGACGCGCCCGATTGGGAAATGAATCCGGAATTCGTCACCGAGGTCAAGAAGCTGGCCGGCCACGCGATGGATCGTCCCGTCGTGCTCATCTGCCGCAGCGGCAAGCGCTCGGTGGAAGCGGCCCAGGCGCTCGAGCAGGCCGGCTTCGGCAACGTGTACAACGTGCTGCACGGCTTCGAGGGCGACCTCAATGCCGATCGTCAGCGCGGCAAGCAGAATGGCTGGCGCTACGAAGGCCTGCCGTGGGAGCAGTCGTGACGGCCCTGCGCGACGTCCTCAATGCAGCACCAGGGGGTGCTGCATCAGGCCCTCGAAGCGGCTGAGGAACTCGTCCACCTCCTCGACCGACGGCTCGGACTGGATCAGCTCCTGCACGCCGTCGCGAAAATGCCTGGCCAGATCGCCGCCCAGGTAGATCTCCTTCTTGCCGAGCTTGTCCATGATCTCGAACCCGCCGACCAGGCCTTCGGGATCCTTGAACTCGACGACGCAGTAGCTGGGACTGTTGTAGATCATGTTCATGGCGCACCTCTCCAGTGCTTCCCAAGTGGTATCGGCGAGACAGGTTTCAAGCCCACCCCCGTGCCGACGGCCGGGCCCCGTTACCGATTGAGTGACGCGCGAACCTCATTCCTTTCACGCGCGACATCGACCGGCGGTTGACCGCCGTCTCGTCGGCCGTATTCCCATCTGACTCCGCGCCCGGGCGATGCGCCGTGCGGTCGGTCACGTTGTCGGCGGATCGCTGCGGCGGCCCGCCCAGTCCCGCCGCTCCAGGAGAGAAAGATCCGCGCCAAGTCGTGATAGTGGCGAGAGCGGGCGCACACTCACCGACGCCAGAAGGCAGGGGTGAGGATGACGAAGAAGGTCAGCAGCTCCAGCCGGCCCGCCAGCATGGCGATCGCCAGCAGCCAGGTCTGGAAGGTCGACAGCGAGGCGTAGTTGTGGGTCGGGCCGAACTCGCCGAGCGCCGGGCCGAGGTTGTTCACCGAGGCGACCACGGCCGAGAACGCCGACATGAAGTCCAGCCCGCCGGCGAGCATCACCAGGGTGAGGGCGAGCTGCGTGAAGCCCCACAGCAGCATGTAGCCGAGCACGGCGAAGATGATGCGGTTCTCGATCACGTGCCCGTTGACGGTCAGCGGCGCGATGGCGCGCGGATGCACCAGCCGGTGCAGCTCGCGCCCGGCCTGCTTGAGCAGGATCAGCGCGCGGATCATCTTGATGCCGCCGCCGGTCGAGCCCGCCGAGGAGCCTACGCAGGCCAGGAACAGCATCCACATGGGCACGAACATCGGCCAGGCGGCGTAGTCCTGGCTCATGTAGCCGGTGGACGTGCTGACCGAGATGGTGTTGAAGGCGGCATAGCGCAGCGCCTCGCCGAAGCTCGGGTAGCGGCCCACCGCATACAGGTAGGTGCCCAGCGCGAGGCTGCTGCCCAGGATCAGCATGAGCACCGACGGCGCCTCGGCGTCGCGCAGGTACACGCGCAGCGAACGCTGGCGGATGGCCACGAAATGGGTCGAGAAGTTGAGCACCGCCATCAGCATGAACGCGCCCAGCACCGCCTCGATGCGGGGCGACTGGAAGCTCTCGATGCTGCCGTCGTGGGTGGAGAAGCCGCCCAGCGCCATCGCCGAGAAGGCGTGGCAGACGGCCTCGAACCAGTCCATGCCGGCCCAGTGCAGGCACGCGATGCACGCGGCGGTCATGCCGGTGTAGATCAGCCACAGCGCCTTGGCCGTCTGCGTGATGCGCGGGGTGAGCTTGCTCTCCTTCATCGGCCCGGGCATTTCCGCCTTGAACAGCTGCATGCCGCCGACGCCCAGGATGGGCAGCACCGCGACCGCGAGCACGATGATCCCCATGCCGCCGTACCACTGCATCGCGTGGCGCCAGACATTGATGGACTGCGGCAGGCGCTCCAGGCCGCTGAGCATGGTGGCGCCGGTGGTGGTGAGGCCGGCGATCGCCTCGAAGTAGGCATGGGAGAACGACAGGCCCGGGATCTCCAGCATCAGCGGCGCGGCCCCGGCGACCGACATCAGCAGCCAGCCCAGCACGGCGAGCAGGCAGCCGTCGCGAGGCTCGAGCTCGCGCCTGAAGCGGCGGGTGGCACCCCACAGCAGCCCCCCGGCGACCAGGCAGCCGACGCCGGAGAGGAAGAAGCTCACGTGGGTGCCGTCGTCGACCGCCAGCGACCAGGCCAGCGGCAGCACGAAGGTGACCGAGAACAGCATCAGCATGCCGCCCAGCACCGGGGCGATGACGAGGAGCCGGTTCAATCGGCGTTCCGCTCGGCGGGGCTCACGCGGGACGATCGTAGGGTGCTAGTCCCAGCGCTGCGGCAGCGGCTCGATGAAGCCCATCTTGCGCAGCATGTCGAGCGAGTCGTCGAGGCTGCGGTAGCTGTGGAGGGCCGCACGCAGCTCGCCGACGCTGCGGCGCCCGTCGACCAGCGCCAGCAGGGTGCGCAGCCGCCGCGGGATCGAGGCGTCGCTCGCGCGCGCCTCGTCGCGCCCGAGGCGGGTCTTGATGAAGACCTCGCTCTCGCGCATGACGGCGGGATCGCCGCCCAGGACGAGCTGCCAGGTCAGTGGACGCATCGACGACATGGCCGGCATGGTACGCCGTTCCGCGCCGCCGTTGCGCGGGCGGGCGGCACGCGCCGGCGCGGCGGCGTGATCGATGTCATCGAATCGCCGCGGCGGCGGCGCGCGCCTCTCAGAAGAAGCCCACCCCGACCTGGAACAGCTTCTCGACCTTGGGCACCAGGCGCTTGTTCTCGACGAAAACGATGACGTGGTCCTCGGAGCGGATCACGGTGTCGTGGTGGGCCATCACGACCTCGAAGCGCTGGGCATCGCGGCCGCCGCGCACCGGCGCCAGCGGCTCGCCGTCGGCGGCGCGCACGATCGCGCCGATGGTGGCGCCGCGCGGCAGGTCGATCTGCTCGACGCGCCTGCCCACCACCCTGGAGGACTTGGGATCGCCGTGCGCGACCGCCTCGAGCGCCTCGGCCGCGCCGCGCCGCAGCGAGTGCACCGCGACCACGTCGCCGCGGCGCACGTGCGCCAGCAGCTGGCCGATGGTGGTCTGCGAGGGCACGATCGCGATGTCGATGCGGTCGCCCTCGACCAGGTCGGCGTATGCCTGCCGGTTGATCAGCGCGATGGTACGGCGCACGCCGATGCGCTTGGCGAGCATGCACGACATGATGTTGTTCTCGTCGTCGGAAGTGAGCGCGATGAACAGGTCCATCTGCGCCACTCCCTCCTCGGTGAGCAGGTCCTCGTCGGTCGAGTCGCCGTGCAGGATCAGTGTCGAGGACGGCAGCTGCGTGGCGAGGTAGTTGCAGCGCACGCGGTCGGCCTCGATGATGCGCACGTGGTAGTCGCCGGCCAGGGCGCGCGCCAGGCGCAGGCCGATGTTGCCGCCGCCGGCGATCATCACGTGGCGCACCGGCTCGTCCATGCGCCGCAGGTCGGACAGGGCGGTGCGGATGTGCTGCGAGTCGGCGAGCAGGAACACCTCGTCGCCGGGCTCGATCTCGGTGTCGCCGTCGGGTGCGATCGGGCGGTCGTTGCGGAAGATCGCGACCACCCGCATGTCGATGTTCGGATGCGCCGCGCGCAGCTCGCGGATGGGCCGCGACACCAGCGGGCCGCCGGCATAGCTGCGTACCGCGATCAGGCTCGCCCGCCCACCGGCGAACTCGAGCACCTGCAGCGCCTCGGGGAACTCGATCAGCTTGATGAGGTAGTCGGTCACCGTCTGCTCGGGGCAGATCAGGTGATCGACGTAGAAGCCGCCGTCGCCGGTGAGCTCGGGGTTGCCCTGGAACTCCGGCGCGCGGATGCGCGCGATGCGCGTGGGCACGTTGAACACGCGCGCCGCGATGTGGCAGGCCACGAGGTTGGTCTCGTCGCGCGCGGCGGTGGCGATGAGCATGTCGGCGTCGTCGAGGCCCGCCTGGCGCAGCACCGGCACGTGGGTGCCGTTGCCGGGGACGGTGCGCAGGTCGAACTTGTCCTGCAGCTGCCGCAGCTGCGCCACGTCGGTATCGACGACGGTGATGTCGTTGCGCTCGGAAACCAGGTTCCCGGCCACCGACGCGCCGACCCGGCCGGCGCCCAGGATGACGATCTTCAACTGCCCTGCTTGCGGTAGGCGCCGCGCGACAGGTCGATGCCGAGCTGCTTGAGCTTGCGATAGAGGTGGGTGCGTTCGAGGCCGGTCTTCTCGGCCACGCGCGTCATGCTGCCGTGCTCGCGCGACAGGTGGTGCTCGAAGTAGGCGCGCTCGAAGGCGTCGCGCGCCTCGCGCAGCGGCAGCTCGAGCGGCAGCTCGCGCAGCATGATGCTGGCGGCGGTCGCTGCGCCGTGAGCGGCGGCGGCCGGCCCGATCGCCGGGCGGGCGACCGTGCCGGCGGACACGAAGCCGCTCGCCTCGGCCGCCGGCACCGCCGACAGGCCGCCGACGGCGGCCAGGGCGGCCTGCGGCTGGGCGGCGACGGCGGCTGCGCCGATGACCGGGATCGCGCCCACCGGCGCGCTCGCCTGGAAGCCCCCGGCGCCGGCGCGCATGGTGGCCACGGCGGGCGGCGGCAGCGGCGCGCCGGCACGATCGATTCCGGCGGGGCCGCGCCGCTGCAGGCCGGCCTCGACCGCCTTGAGCAGCTTCTGCAGGGTGATGGGCTTCTCGAGGAAGTCGTAGGCCCCGATGCGGGTGGCTTCCACCGCGGTGTCGATCGTCGCGTGGCCCGACATCATGATCACCGGCATCGTCAGCCTGCCGTTGCTGGCCCATTCCCGCAGCAGCGTGACGCCGTCGGTGTCGGGCATCCAGATGTCGAGCAGCACGAGGTCGAGCTCGTGGCCCTCGCGCAGCTGGCGCGCCTGCTGCGCACTCTCGGCCAGCATTACCGTATGTCCCTCGTCGCCGAGGATCTCGGAAAGCAGTTCGCGGATGCCGATTTCGTCATCCACCACCAGGATGTCCGCCATGGGTTGCTGGGTGCTCTCTAGCAGTCTGTTGCGATCAGGCGACGATTCTCCTCGCTTTTCGCCAGTTTGGTAAAGAGCACCGAGATCTGGGCCCCCACCGGCTTGCCTCCGGCATCGCCCCAATTGGCCACGTCGATGCGCGCGCCGTGCTCGTCGACGATCTTCTTCACGATCGCCAGCCCCAGGCCGGTGCCGCGCGGCTTGTTGGTGACGTAGGGCTCGAACACCCGCGCCAGCACCGCCGGCGCGAAGCCGCCGCCGTTGTCGCGCACCTGCACGCGCACGGCCGCGGCCCCGTCGGGCAGGACGAGCGCCTCGGTGACGAGCTCGATCTCGGGCTGCGCCGCGCGCTCGGTGGCCTCGATGGCGTTCTTCAGCAGGTTGTGCACCAGCTGGCGCAGCTGGGTGCGGTCGCCCAGCACCGGCGGCAGCGCCGCGGCGAGCTGCGGATGGATGGCGAAGCGCCCGCCCGCGGCCGCGTACAGGCGCAGCACGTCGTCGACCAGCGCGTTGAGGTCCAGCGGCGCCAGCCGGGCCGCAGGCAGGCGCGCATAGTCGCGGAACTCGTCGACCATCAGCTTGAGCGCCGAGACCTGGTTGACGATGGTCTGCGCGTTCTTGGCGAGCAGCTCGGCCTCGGCCGGCGGCAGCTTGTCGGCCAGCTTGTGGCGCATGCGCTCGGCCGCCAGCTGGATCGGCGTGAGCGGGTTCTTGATCTCGTGGGCGAGGCGGCGCGCCACCTCCGCCCATGCCACTGCGCGCTGCGCCGAGATCAGGCCGCTGATGTCGTCGAACACGATGACGTAGCCGACGCGCCGCTCGGGCAGGATCGAGCCGCGCGCGAGGATGGTCTGCTCGTCGCCCGCATCCGGGCCGCCGGAGCGGGGCTCGGGCAGGGCCACGGCGGCCGGCACGTCCGGCGACTGGGCGCCCGCCGGCGCATCCGGCGGCTGGCCGGCGCCGCCCGCCGGCGGCGAGGGCAGCACGAACTGGCGCTGCCAGCTCGAGGCGCCGGCGGCAGCCTGCTCGTTGAACGAGGCGCGGATGTCGGCCGCGATGCCGGCCAGGCGCGGCACCCCGGCGATGGGCTGATCGAGATGGCCCGCCAGCGACAGCCCCAGGATGCGCTCGGCGCCCGCGTTGGCGAGCGTGATGCGGAAGTCGGAGTCGAGCACCAGCACGCCGGCGGTGAGGTTGGCCAGCACACTCTCGAGCCGGGCATTGACGCGCTCGAGCTCGCGCTGGTTGCGCTCGACCTGCATGCGCGCGTCCTCGAGCTGGCGCGTCATCACGTTGAACGACTGGGTGAGCAGGCCCAGCTCGTCGCGCCCGGAGTAGTCCTTCACCGGACGGTAATCGCCCTCGGCCACCGCGCGCGTGCCGGCCGCGAGCATGGACAGCGGCCCGGTCAGCCAGCCCGAGAGCAGGAACGATGCAGCGATGGCCGAGAACACCGTGAGCAGGAAGATGAGCGTGAGCGTCACCCCGAAGATGCGCTGCAGGCCGCTGCGCGACAGCGACAGCTGCTGGAAGTCGCGCCGCCCCCGCTCGACGGCCTCGGCGTTCTCGGCCATCGCCGTGGGCACCGGCTGGATCAGCTGCAGGTAGCGGTTGTCGTCGGTGCGCTGCGCATCGGCGGTGATGGCCACGATCACGCGCAGCTTCAGGCCGGCCGGCTCGCCCTCGGCCGGCTCCACCGCCGCGTACTGGCGCGTGATACGCGCCTGGCGCAGCGCGCTCGAGGACGGCAGGTCGGGGACCAGCCGCCCGTACTGGCTGCCGCTGGTGGTGACGATGCGCCCGGTGCCCGAGGCGATCAGCGCGTCCTGCACGCCGACCTGGTCGCGCAGCCGGTTCAGCGTCGAGGGCCAGTCGGACTGCGGCGTGTCGGCCAGCTCGCGGGCCATGCCGCGCGCCTTCTGGCTGAGGTCGACCAGCAGCGAATCGAGCGCGGTGCGCCCGAGGGTCAGCCCCGACTCCAGCGCGCGCTCGACCGGCACCGCGAACCACGACTCGATCGAGCGGCCGACGAACTGCACGGACACCACGTAGATGAGCGCCACCGGCAGCACGGTCATGAGCGTGAACGACAGCGCCATGCGCGCCATCAGTCGCGTTCCGAACAGCCCGCGGCGATAGCGCAGCACCAGCCGCCGCAGCAGCTCGAGCACCAGCACGAACAGCCCCACCGCCAGGCCGACGGTCAGCCACAGCAGCATCGGGTACTGGCTCTCGAACAGCTGCGTGTTGGCGCTGGCCACCGCCAGCAGCAGCAGCAGGATCACCGCCAGCACGACCGAGCCGATCAGCGCGAAGCGCAGCAGGCGGCCTACTGCGCGCTTTTCGGGGTCGGCGGCGTGAACGTGAAACGCTTCCATTCCGACTGGGGGTTCCAGTCCCGGTTGGTGATCGCGTTGATCTGAAACGGCTTGGGCAGCTGCGAGGCGTCCAGCCGCAAGCGTACCTGAGCCAGGTAGCGCGTTCCGGGCGACACCTGAGAGGCCTCGAACACCCGCCAGTTGCGCACCATGGCCATGGCGCGGGTGGCCTCGTCGAGGGAATCGAAGTTCTCGGTGAGCCCGTCGAACCCGAGCCGGAACTGCCGGGTCAGCGCGTGATAGGCGAGGCGATAGACCAGCGAGCGCTCGACGACCCGCTCATCGGTCCACCACCAGCGCGGGCGGATCAGCTCGAACTCCAGCACGAAGTACAGCGCCACTCCGCGGCGCACCGCGTCCTCGAGCGAACGCGTGAGCGGCGGATCGAAGTCCGCCGAAAGCAGCCAGCTGTCGCCCGTGGAATTGAGCTCGAGCACGGACGGCGGGGACGGATCGGCAGCGCCGGCCGCCCAGGCTGTCGGCACGATTCCCCACAGCGTGAACGCCAACGCCAGCGCCGCGGCGAAACGGGCGATCAAGGGCGTTTTTCCAGCAGCGCGTAAAAGAATCCGTCATGGTCGCGCGCCGGCTCCGCGGTCGGCAGCAGCTGCGAGACAGGCTCGGCGGCAGCGGCCGAATCGAAGCGCCAGCGCAACGGGAGCCGGTCCGCATCGCGCCGACCGGTGAGGAAGCGATCGATCACCGACACGCCCTCGGCACGGAACACGGAACAGGTTGCGTAGAGCAATTTACCACCCGGCCGCAGCAGGGGCCAAAGCGCCTCGAGGATTTCCGATTGCCGGCGCGAAAGTGTCGCGAGATCGCTACGTCGTCGCAGCCAGCGAATGTCGGGGTGGCGGCGCACGATCCCCGAAGCGGTGCAGGGGGCGTCGACCAGGATGCGGTCGAAGGGCTGGCCGTCCCACCAGTCGGCGGGCCGGCGCGCGTCGCCCGCCTGCACCGACACCAGCCCTGCGGACGCATCGTCCAGGCGCAGCCGCGCGAGGTTCTCGCGCACCGGGCGCAGGCGCGATTCGTCCACGTCGAGCGCCGTCAGGCGGCAGCGGGCGAGCTCGAGCAGGTGGGTGGCCTTGCCCCCGGGGCCGGCGCAGGCGTCGAGGATGCGTTCGCCGTCGTGCGGCTCGAGCAGCGGCGCGGCCAGCTGGGCGCCGGCGTCCTGCACCGAGACCCAGCCCTCGTGCCAGCCCGGCAGCGCGTCCACGGCGCACGGTGCCTCGAGCACCAGCGCCTGCGGCCCGATGCGGCGCGCGGCGCGCCCGGCCTCGGCCAGCAGCGCCAAGTAGTCGTCGGGCGAGCCGCGCCGGCGGTTCACGCGCAGGGTCATCGGGGGCAGCGCGTTGCCGGCCTCCAGGATCGCCTGCCAGGCGTGCGGCTGCTCCTCGCGCAGCAGGTCCACCCACCACGGCGGAAAATTCCAGCGCGCCTCGGGCTCGCCCCGCGCAGCCGCCAGCAGCGCCGCGCGCTCGCGCGCGAAGCGGCGCAGCGTGGCGTTCAGGAAGCCGGCGGCGGCCGTGCCGCCCGGCTCGAGCCGCGCCGCGGCGACAGCCTGGTCGACGATCACCGCCTCGGCGCGTACCGGCTCGACCAGCTGCACGAGCGCGACCCACTGCAGCGCCGCCAGGCGCGCCGGCGGCGCCCGGCGATTCAGGCGCTGCGCCAGCGCGCGCGCCAGCCCGAGCCGGCGGCAGGCAGCGGAAGCGATGTCGCGGACCGCCGCGCGCGAGGCGGCCGGCAGCGGCGCATCGGCCGCCTCGAACACCCCCTCGAGCGCCGCCTGCAGCGAGCGCCCGCCGGCGAGCGCCTCGATCGCACGCGCCGCGGCGGCGAATTCGCGCGCCAGCGGCGCGCGCACAGGGGCGGCCGGGTTCACCCGCAATCGGCCCCGGCACGCCCCCCGGGCCGCGCAGCAGGTTCCTTCACGCGTTCACGCCATTGCGAGCAGGCGCTGCACCCGCTCCTCGGTGGACGGGTGGGTCGAGAACAGGCCGCGCAGCCCGCCCCCGGACAGCGGGTTCATGATCATCATCTGCGCGGTCTCGGGATGGCGCTCGGCGGCCTCCATGGGGATGCCCTGGGCATAGCGCTGGATCTTCTGCAGCGCCGAGGCGAGCGCGCGCGGATCGCCCGAGATCTCGGCGCCGCCGCGGTCGGCTTCGAACTCGCGGGCGCGCGAGATCGCCATCTGGATCAGCATCGCGGCCAGCGGCGCGAGCAGGGCCACGGCGATCGTCGCCACCGGATTGGCCGGCCGGCCGTTCTCGTCGCGCCCGCCGAAGAACATGGCGAAGTTCGCCAGCGCCGAGATGGCGCCGGCCATCGTGGCCGAGATGGTCGAGATCAGGATGTCACGGTGCTTGACGTGGGTGAGCTCGTGCGCCATCACGCCGCGCAGCTCGCGCTCGTTGAGCACGCGCAGGATGCCGGTGGTGGCGGCCACTGCCGCGTGCTCGGGGTTGCGCCCGGTGGCGAACGCGTTCGGCGCGTCTTCCTCGATCAGGTAGACGCGCGGCATCGGCAGACCGGCGCGCCCGGCGAGCTCGCGCACCATGCCGTAGAACTGCGGCGCGCTGGCCTCGTCGACCTCCCGCGCGTTGTACATCCGCAGCACCATCTTGTCGGAGAACCAGTAGGCGAAGAAGTTGCCGACCAGGCCGAACGCGAGCGCCATCAGCATGCCCTGCCGGCCGCCGATCACCATCCCCACGGCGCCGAACAACGCCATGATGCCGGCCATCAGGATCGCGGTCTTCATCCAGTTGAACATGTATCGGGTACTCCTCGTGCGTCTTGCGACGTTATCGTGTATTCCATATCGGGGTGGCGGGCGGCGCTGCAAGGGTAGCCCACCCGGGAACGCCGCCCGGGCGGCCGCTCACCGTTCGGCCGATCCCGCCTGCGTCGCGGCCAGCGTGACGAACCTTTCGCCGGGGCCGACCGGAAAGCCGCGCAGGAATTCCGCGCTCGTCAGGCGCCTGCTGCCGGGGCGCTGCAGCTCCAGCAGCTCCACCGCGCTGTCGCCGCAGGCGACCACCAGCCGGCCCGGAACGGCGGCCAGGACCGTGCCGGGGGCCGCCGGGGTGTCCGCCCCGGCGGCGGAGGCGCCCCCTGCGGTGCCCGGGGGATCCGCCCCGGCGGCCGGTGCGCCCGCCTCCGGATCGACGACGCGTGCCCGCCACACCTTGATCGGAACCTCCGGCGCGCGCTCGAGCGCGGCGACCGCCCCCGGCACCGGATCGAAGGCGCGGATGCGGTCGACGATGCGCCGCGCCGGCGCGTTCCAGTCGATCGCGGCCTGCGCCCGCGTGAGCTTGTCGGCGTAGGTGGCGCCGGCCTGCGGTTGCGGCTGCGCATGCAGCGTGCCGGCCGCCAGGCGCGCCAGCGCCGTGACGATCGCCTGCGCGCCCAGCCGCGCCAGGCGATCGTGCAGGCTGGCGCCGTTGTCGTCGGGGCGGATGGGCTCGCGCTCGACGAGCAGCATCGGCCCGGTGTCCAGGCCTTCGTCCATCTGCATGATGGTGATGCCGGTCTCGGCGTCGCCGGCCTCGATGGCGCGCTCGATGGGCGCGGCGCCGCGCCAGCGCGGCAGGAGCGAGGCGTGGATGTTCAGGCAGCCGAGGCGCGGCGTGCTCAGCACCTCCGGGGGCAGGAGCAGGCCGTAGGCGGCCACCACCATCACGTCGGGGCGCGCCGCCCGCAGCCGCGCCTGCGCGTCGGCATCGCGCAGGCTGCGCGGCTGCTCGATCGGCCAGCCGCGTTCGCGCGCCAACTGCTTGACCGGGCTCTCCTGCAGGGCGCGGCCGCGGCCGGCCGGCTTGTCGATGCGCGTGAGCACCAGCACGATGCGGTGGCCGGCGGCGGCGATCGCCTCGAGCGCAAGGGCGGCGAACGCCGGCGTGCCGGCGAAGGCGACGTCGAGCGCCGCGGTCGCGGGCCGCGCGGCAGCTTCACTCACGCGTTCAGGCGACGTTGCGCTCGGCCTTCAGCAGCCGGTTGCGGATGCGCGATTGCTTCAGGCGCGACAGGTACTGCACGAACACCCGGCCGTTCAGGTGGTCGATCTCGTGCTGCACGCATACCGCCAGCAGGCCGTCGGCCTCGAGGGTGAAGGGCTGGCCGTGCTCGTCGAGCGCGCGCACCGTGACGCGGTCGGGCCGCTCGACCTCGTCGTAGATGCCGGGCACCGACAGGCAGCCCTCTTCGTAGACCTTGGTGTCCTCGCTGCTCGCGACGATCTCCGGGTTGATGAACACGCGCAGCGCATCGCGGCTCTCGGAGACGTCGAGGACGATCACCCGCAGGTGCACGTCGACCTGCGTGGCCGCCAGGCCGATGCCCGGCGCCTCGTACATGGTCTCGGCCATGTCGCGCACCAGCTGGCGGATGCGCTCGTCGACCACCTGCACCGGCTCGGCGACCCGGTGCAGGCGGGGGTCGGGGTAGCGAAGGATGTTCAGTACGGCCATCGGGAACTATCTACCGTCCGTAGACTGGTGCAGGCGGGTTTGCTTGCGGCGTCCATACATTAGGCGGCAGAATCCACCGCGACTCGCAAAGACCATGTCGGGATCGATCCGCTCGAATCAAGGCGCCGGGCCCTCTCGGCGAAACGGCGCTTCATCCATGAAAAAGTTTAGCACGCAGATCCTGGCATTCGCCGTGGCGCTGGCAGCCACCCTCGGGGCGACGGCGCTCGCGCAGACCACCCCGCCGCTGGAGCTCGCGAAGGACGCGCCCGACCGCTACATCGTGGTCAAGGGCGACACGCTGTGGGACATCTCCGGCCGCTTCCTGAAGAAGCCGTGGCGCTGGCCCGAGATCTGGCAGCTCAACCGGGAGCAGATCCGCAACCCGCACCTGATCTATCCGGGCGACGTGGTCTACCTCGACACCAGCGGCGCCTCGCCCAGGCTGCGCCTGGGCCGCGCGGGCGGGGTTGGGGCCGGCGCGGGCGCCGACGGCGCCGACGGGCTGCCCAGCGAGAGGCTCGGGCCGCGGGTGCGTGCGCAGGCGATCACGGGCGACGCCATCCCGACCATCGACTCGACCGCGATCGAGGCGTTCCTGAACCGCACGCTGGTCGTCGACGAGGCAGGCATGGCGACGCATCCGCGCATCGTGGCCACGCAGGAAGGCCGCGTCTACCTCGGCCGCGGCGAGATCGCCTATGCGCGCGGCATCGCCGACGACACGGTCGGCGAATGGCAGGTGTACCGCTCGGCCAAGCCGCTGCTCGACCCGGATACCCGCAAGCCGATCGCCTACGAGGCCCTGTTCGTGGGCACGGCCAAGCTCGAGCGCAGCGGCGATCCGGCCACGCTGCGCATCGTGTCCACCAACGAGGAGATCGGCGTAGGCGACCGGCTCGTCCCGGCCGAGCGGGCGCTGCCCGTCACCTATGCGCCGCGCCCGCCCGAGTCGCAGGTGAGCGGCCGCATCGTGGCGGTCTATCGCGGCGTCACGCAGGTCGGACGCAACAACGTGGTGGCCCTGAACCTCGGCAAGGAAGCGGGGCTCGAGATCGGCAACGTGCTGGCCATCAACCAGCTCGGCCAGACGGTCAGCGACCGCACCAGCGGAAAGTCCGAGAAGATCAAGCTTCCGGATGAGTCGATCGGCCACCTCCTCGTCTTCCGCACCTTCGATAAGATCGCATACGGCCTGGTGATGGACGCGTCGCACCCGATCGCGGTCGGCGATACCGTCTCCAATCCCTGACGTCCACCCGTAGCGATCCTGCATGCCGCTTTGCGCGGCGGCGCGCGAAGAGCGCGCCGCCTGGCTTCGTCTGGTCCTCACGCCCGGTCTCGGCGCGGCCCCGATCCGCCGTCTGCTCGAGACGTTCGGGCTGCCCGAGGACATCCTCGCGGCCGGCCGGGCCAGGCTGGCGGCCGTGCTCGGTGCGCCTTGCGCCCAGGCGCTGCTCGCCGGCGACGAAGCCCGCGAGACGCGCATCGCGGAGGCCCTGGCCTGGGCCGAGCACGAGGCACACCACCTGGTCGCGCTGGCCGACGAGGCCTACCCGCCGCGCCTGCTGGGCATCGGCGATCCGCCCGCGCTGCTGTTCGTGCGCGGCGATCCGGCGCGCCTGTCGCGGGCCTCGCTGGCGATCGTCGGCAGCCGCCACGCCACGCATGCCGGCCTGGATCATGCCCAGGCGTTCGCCCGCGCGCTGGCCGACCGGGGCCTGCAGATCGTCAGCGGGCTGGCGCAGGGCATCGACGCCGCCGCCCACCGCGGCGCGCTGCAGGGCGCCGCGGGCACGCTCGCGGTGGTGGGCACCGGCGTCGACCTGGTCTATCCGCCGGCGCACGTCGCGCTCGCCGACGCGATCGCGCGGCACGGCGCGATCGTGTCCGAGCTGCCCCTGGGCACCCAGGTGCGCAGCGCCAACTTCCCCCGCCGCAACCGCCTCATCGCCGGCCTGTCGCTGGGCACCCTGGTGGTCGAGGCGGCCCGCCGTTCGGGCTCACTGATCACCGCCCGGCTGGCCGCCGAGTTCGGGCGCGAGGTGATGGCCATCCCCGGCTCGATCCACTCGCCGCTCGCCAAGGGCTGTCACCAGCTGATCCGCGACGGCGCGAAGCTGGTGGAGTCGGCCGAGGACGTGCTGGTCGAGCTGCGCGGCCAGATGGCGGCCGCGGCATCGGACGATGCATCGCCCGCGCCGGGCGATACGGCACTTGCGGCGGCCGATGCCCGGCCTGTACGGGGCGATACCACAGGCGTGCCGAACCATGCCACGCCTGCGCCCCGGCCGGCCGGCGCCGGGCAGGCCGTCCTGCTCGCGGCGCTCGGCTGGGATCCTGTCGATCCCGACACCTTGGCCGCGCGCAGCGGCCGCCCCATCGGCGAGGTCACCGCCGGGCTGCTGGCGCTCGAGCTGGCCGGGGCCGTCGAGCGCCGGCCCGACGGGCGCTACGTGCGCACCGGCCGCTGAGGCGGGCAGGCGCCAGCCCCAAGCCCGGCCCGCGGCTGGTCTCAGGGCCGGCCCCGGGACCGTTCCCGGGCGCCGCCCGACCGTCGGAGGTCGGCCGCACGGCCGATCCCCGGCTTGCTTCCGATCGCGGGCGCCACTTATGATTGGCGCCCCTTCAGGAACGGCCGTTGCCTGCGCCGCCCGACCCGGACGCCCATGAGCAAAGCGCTGATCATCGCCGAGAAACCCTCCGTGGCCGCCGACATCGCGCGCGCCCTGGGCGGCTTCACTCGCCATGGCGACTATTTCGAGAGCGACGACTACGTGTTGTCCTCCGCGGTCGGCCACCTGGTGGAGATCGCCGCCCCCGAGCAATACGAGGTCAAGCGCGGGAAGTGGTCGTTCGCCCACCTGCCGGTGATCCCGCCCCATTTCGACCTGCACCCGATCGCCCGCAGCGAGGACCGGCTCAAGCTGCTCACCCGCCTGATCAAGCGCAAGGACGTCGAGCGGCTCATCAACGCCTGCGACGCGGGACGCGAGGGTGAGCTGATCTTCCGGCTCATCGTGCAGCACGCCAGGGCGAAGCAGCCGATCCAGCGCCTGTGGCTGCAGTCCATGACGCCGGCGGCGGTGCGCGAGGCCTTCGGACGGCTGCGCGACGACGCCCAGATGCTGCCGCTGGCCGATGCGGCGCGCTGCCGCTCCGAGGCCGACTGGCTGGTCGGCATCAACGGCACGCGCGCCATGACCGCGTTCAACTCGCGCGACGGCGGCTTCTACCTGACCACCGTGGGCCGGGTGCAGACCCCCACGCTGACCATCGTGGTCGAACGCGAGGAGCGCATCAAGCGCTTCGTCCCGCGCGAGTACTTCGAAGTCCACGCCACCTTCCAGGCCGAAGCGGGCGCTTACGAAGGGCGATGGATCGACCCGGCCTTCAAGCGCCCGGAGGGCGACGCGGACGCGCGCCCCGAGCGGCTGTGGGAGCGCGGGCGCGCCGAAGCCATCGTCGAGCGCTGCCGCGACAAGCCGGGGCGGGTCAGCGAGGAGTCCAAGCCCGCCACCCAGCTGTCGCCGGCGCTGTTCGACCTCACCAGCCTGCAGCGCGAGGCCAACGGCCGGTTCGGCTTCTCGGCGCGCACCACGCTGTCGATCGCGCAAGCGTTGTACGAGCGGCACAAGGTGCTGACCTACCCGCGCACCGATTCGCGCGCCCTGCCCGAGGACTACCTGGCCACGGTCCGCTCGACGCTCGGCGTGCTCGAGGGCGAGCGCGCCTACGCGCCCTTCGCCCGTCAGGTCCTGGCCAAGGACTGGGTCCGCCCCAACAAGCGGGTGTTCGACAACTCGAAAGTGTCCGATCACTTCGCCATCATCCCGACCCTGCAGGCGCCGCGGGCCGGCGCGCTGTCGGAGGCCGAGCAGAAGGTCTACGACCTGGTGGTGCGGCGCTTCCTGGCGGTGTTCTTCCCGGCCGCCGAGTACCTCGTCACCACCCGCATCACGGTGGTCGAGGGCGAGTCGTTCAAGACCGAAGGCCGGGTGCTGGTCAACCCTGGCTGGCTGGCCATCTATGGCCGCGAAGGGACTGGCGACGACACGCTGGTGCCGGTCGCACCCAACGAGCAAGTGCTCACTCGCGAAATCGAGGCGCTGGTGCTGGCCACCAAGCCGCCGGCGCGCTACACCGAGGCGACCCTGCTGTCGGCCATGGAAGGCGCCGGCAAGCTGGTCGAGGACGACGAGCTGCGCGAGGCCATGGCCGAGAAGGGGCTGGGCACGCCGGCCACGCGCGCGGCGATCATCGAGGGCCTGATCGCCGAGAACTACCTGGTGCGGGAAGGCCGCGAGCTGGTGCCGACCACCAAGGCGTTCCAGCTGCTCACCCTGCTGCGCGGCCTCGGGGTGACCGAGCTCACCGCGCCCGAGCTCACCGGCGAATGGGAATACAAGCTCGCGCAGATGGAGCGCGGCCGCCTGCAGCGCGGCGACTTCATGCGCGAGATCGCCGACATGGCGCGCCAGATCGTCGAGCGGGCAAAGAACTACCAGGCCGACACGGTGCCGGGCGACTACGCGACGCTGCAGACGCCCTGCCCCAAGTGCGGCGGCGTCGTGCAGGAGAACTACAAGCGCTACACCTGCACCCGCTGCGACTTCTCGATCACCAAGATCCCCGGCGGGCGCCAGCTCGAGGTGGCCGAGGCCGACCAGCTGCTGCGCGAGGGCACGATCGGCCCGCTGCAGGGCTTTCGCAGCCGTCTCGGCCGGCCGTTCGCCGCCATCCTCAAGCTCACCCCCGAGCACAAGCTCGAGTTCGACTTCGGCCAGTCCGACGACGACAGCGGCGAACCGGTGGATTTCGGCGACCAGCAGCCCCTGGGTGCCTGCCCGAAATGCGGCTCGCGCGTGTTCGAGCACGGCATGAGCTACGTGTGCGAGAAGTCCGTCGGCCCCGCGCGCAGCTGCGATTTCCGCAGCGGCAAGGTCATCCTGCAGCAGGAAGTGTCGCGCGAGCAGATGGGCAAGCTGCTCGCCGAAGGCCGCACCGACCTGCTGCAGGGCTTCGTGTCGGCGCGCACGCGGCGCAAGTTCAAGGCCTACCTGGTGCGCGGCGCCGACGGCAAGATCGGCTTCGAATTCGAGCCGCGGCCGGCGCGCGCGCCGGCCAAGGGGCAGGCTGCCGGCGCCGACGCTGGCAGCGGGGAGCTGCCCGCCTCCAGGCCTGCGGCGAGCAAGCCGCCGGCCAAGAAGGCGGCCGCTACCGCGGAGAAGACGAAAGCGAAGGCCGCTGCGCCGAAGACGGCTGCGTCGAAGGCTACGGCGCCGAAGGCCGCTGCACCGAGGGCCGCTGCGGAGTCGAAACCCGCGGCGGGATCGAAGCCTGCTGCCGGATCGAAGAGCGCCGCGGGGTCGGTGCACGCCGCGGGATCGAAGGCGGCCAAGGCATCGAAAGCCGCCAAGGGATCGCAGGCCGCAGCGCGATCCGCGGCGGATCGCAAGCCTTCCCCGGCCGGCACGGCTCCCCGGGCAGCGGCCGGAGCAGCCGCCCGGGGAGCCTCCCCGCGCACGGCGAAGCCGACGCGACGCTAGCAGCAGCGCCTCCTCGCAGGCGCTTCAAGATCCCGGTGGTTCGACCGGCGTGCCCGGCGCCGAACCAGGAAAACCGACAGTACACTGAATTGTTTACCGCTCGGGGAAAAGACAGTACCCTGTACATCTCCTGCCTCCCGCAGAGGCCTGTCGCATGCCGTCCGAGGAAATGCTGATGCTCAAGCCCGGCCACCTCATCCGGCGGGCGCAGCAGATCGCCGTCGCGGTGTTCATGGAGGAGTGCGGCCACTTCGACGTCACGCCCGTGCAGTACGCGGCGCTGGCGGCGATCGCGCAGCAGCCCGACATCGACGCGACGCGCCTGTCGCTGCTGATCGCGCTCGATCGCTCGAACACCGGCAGCGTGCTGGAACGCCTCGAGGCCAAGTCGCTGGTGCTGCGCCACACCAGCCCGGCCGATCGCCGCGTCAAGCTGCTGCGCCTGAGCGCGGCCGGCCAGGCGCTGCTGCGCCAGCTCGACGAAGCCGTCGAGCGCGCCCAGCAGCGCATCGTCGCCCCATTGCGCCCGGCCGAGCGCAAGCTCTTCATCCGGCTGCTCGCGCAGCTGGTCGAATCGAACAACGCGCTCTCGCGCGCACCCGCCGGCGGCATCGCCTGAACGCGAGCCGCCGGCCCCATCCCTGGCAACGGACGACTTCCATGACACAGCAAACAGTCCTCATCTGCGGCGGCGGAATCGGCGGCCTCGCCGCGGCGCTGGTGCTCGCACGCGACGGCTACCGCGTCGAGGTGTTCGAGCAGTCCGATGCCTTTCGCGAGATCGGCGCCGGCATCCAGATCGGGCCGAACGCATTCCGCATGTTCGAGCACCTCGGGCTGACCGCCGCGATCGACCGGGTCGCCTACTACCCGGGCAACCTGTGCATGCGCGACGTGCGCACCGGCGAGGTGGTGGCGACGGTGCCGGTGTCGGCGCAGGCCAAGGGCAGCTACGGCTATCCGTACGGCGTGATCTACCGTGCCGACCTGCACTCGGTGCTGCTGGACGCCTGCCAGTCGCTGCCCGCGGTGGGCCTGCACACCCGCGCCAAGATCGAGCGGTTCGAGCACGATGCCGGCGGCGTGTCGCTCGCGCTGGCCGACGGCCGCCGGTTCGAGGGCGCCGCGCTGATCGGCGCCGACGGCCTGTGGAGCACCGTGCGCCAGGCGATCGTCGGCGACGGCCCGCCGCGCGTCTCCGGCCACGTCGCCTATCGCGCGGTGCTGCCGATGAGCGAGGTGCCCAAGCACCTGTACAGCCCCGACGTCGTGCTGTGGGGCGGCGAGAAGACCCACCTCGTGCACTACCCGCTGCGCCGCGGCGAGCTGTACAACCTCGTCGCGGTCTTCCACAGCGATCACTACGAGGAAGGCTGGAACATCTTCGGCGATCCGCACGAGCTCAACGAGCGCTTCGCCGACGCGGTCGGGCCGGTGCGCGAGCTGCTGGGCAAGATCGAGACGTGGAAGATGTGGGTGCTGTGCGACCGCGATCCGGTGAGGAACTGGTCACAGGGCCGCGTCACGCTGCTGGGCGACGCCGCGCACCCGATGCTGCAGTACCTGGCGCAGGGCGCGTGCATGGCGATCGAGGACGCCGCCGTGCTCGGCGCCGCGCTGCGGCGCGCCGAGGGCGACTTCGGCCGCGCCTTCGAGGAGTACCAGCGCGTGCGCTACCTGCGCACCGGCCGCGTGCAGCTCACCGCGCGCTTCTACGGCGACATCTACCACGCCTCGGGAGTGGCGCGCGAGCTGCGCAACAAGATGTTCCAGTCCGGCGCCGAGTCCGCCGGCTTCGCCGGCCTGGGCTGGCTGTACCAGGGCGTCGACCCCGAAACCGTATTTGCCTGAACGCGCGAATGAACCTGCTGCGCGTCCCGATCTCGCGCCTGCGATGCTCGCCGTACCCCCACGGCGCGACCTCGGGCCGCTCGCTACGGTTCCTTCGCGCGTTCTGAGAATTCAATGGAGGCCATCGTGAACCACCCCACCGAACTACGCGCCCGCCTCTATGCCGACATGGATCCGGCCAATCTCACGCCGCTGTGGGAGTCGCTGCATGCGCTGGTGCCCCGGCAGCCGCGCTCGCCGAGCGTGCCGGCGCTGTGGCGTTACGACGAGGTGCGGCCGTTCCTGATGCGCGCCGGCGAGGTGATCACCGCCGAGGAGGCGATCCGGCGCGTGCTGATCCTGGAGAACCCCGGGCTGCGCGGCCAGTCGGCGATCACGCAGTCGCTGTATGCCGGGCTGCAGCTGATCCTGCCCGGCGAGGTCGCGCCCAGCCACCGCCACACCGCCACGGCGCTGCGCTTCGTGGTCGAGGGCGAAGGCGCCTTCACCGCGGTCAACGGCGAGCGCACCACGATGCGGCCGGGCGACTTCATCATCACGCCGAGCTGGACCTGGCACGATCACGGCAACGAATCGGACCAGCCGGTGGTCTGGCTCGATGCGCTCGACATCCCGACGCTGCGCCTGCTCGATGCCGGCTTCGCCGAAGACTACGGCGCCGCGCAGCAGCCCGTGCTGCGCAGCGAAGGCAGCAACTTCGCGCGCTTCGGCTCGAACATGGCGCCGATGGCGCATGACGCCGAGACCGACCCGCACGGGGCCACCTCGCCGCTGTTCTGCTATCCCTACGCCCGTTCGCGCGAGGCCCTGGCGCGGCTGCGCCGCGATGCGCCGGTCGATCCGTGGGACGGCGTGAAGCTGCGCTACGTGAATCCGGCCACCGGGGGCTGGCCCACGCCCACGCTGGCCACCTTCCTGCAGCTGCTGCCGGCCGGCTTCGAGGGCAAGGCGTGGCGCCAGACCGACGGCGCAGTGTTCAGCGTCGTCGAGGGCCGCGGGCGCGCCGTCATCGAGCGCGACGTCGACGGCCAGGTGCACCGCAGCGTGTTCGAGTTCGGCCCGCGCGACCATTTCGTCGTGCCGTCATGGCATTGCTGCCGCCTGGCCGCGAGCGAGGATACAGTACTGTTCAGCTTTTCCGACCGGCCGATCCACAGCGCGCTCGGCGTGCTGCGCCAGGAACGCCTGGATTGAAGAAGGGAGAATGCCCGTGGCCTACGCCGTTCCCGTGCCCGAGATCACGTCGCTGCCCATCGCCGGTAGCGCCGAGCGCTTTCCGGTCCATCGCGTCTACTGCGTCGGGCGCAACTACGAGGCGCATGCCCGGGAGATGGGTTTCACCGGCCGCGAGCCGCCGTTCTTCTTCCTGAAGCCGGCCGACGCGGTGGTGCCGGTGCCCGCCGGCGCCACCGGCGAGATCGCCTACCCGCCGCTCACCCGCGACCTGCACCACGAGATCGAGCTGGTGGTGGCCATCGGCAAGGGCGGGCGCGACATCGCGGTGGCCGATGCGTCGGGCCACATCTACGGCTACGCCATCGGCCTCGACATGACGCGCCGCGACCTGCAGAGCGACATGAAGAAACAGGGCCGGCCGTGGTGCATCGGCAAGGCCTTCGACCAGTCCGCGCCGATCGGCCCGATCACCCCCATCGCCGCCAGCGGCGAGCTCACCCGCGGGCGCATCGCGCTCACCGTCAACGGCCAGCCGCGCCAGGCGAGCGACATCTCGCAGCTCATCTGGAGCGTCTCCGAGGTGATCGCGCACCTGTCGACGGCCTGGGACCTCGCCCCCGGCGACCTGATCATGACCGGCACCCCCGAAGGCGTGGCCGCGGTGGTGCGCGGCGACCGCATGCACGGCGAGATCGAGGAGCTCGGCTCGCTCGACGTCACGGTGCGCTGAAGGCGCGGGCGCACCGCCGTACCGACCCGACGACCCGACGACCCGACCATGGCCGCCGTCAGCATCTCCACGCTCACCGAGCCGGCCCGCTCGGTGCCGCTCCACGGTGAGTACGACGTCGTCGTGCTCGGGGGAGGCCCCGCCGGCATCATGGCCGCGGCGGCGGCCGGGCGCGCCGGCGCGCGGGCGCTGCTGATCGAGCGCTACGGCTTTCTCGGCGGCATGGGCACGGCGGCCGGCGTCACCAACTTCTGCGGCCTGCACGCCAACGTCCACGGCGAGATCCGCCAGGTGGTGAACGGCCTCACCGACGAGCTGCTCGAGCGCATGCGCCGGCTCGACGGCCTGAACGAGCCGCACCTGATCTTCGGGCGCATCCACGCCCAGGCCTACGACATGTCGGCCTACAAGTGCGCCGCCGACGACCTGCTGGCCGCCAGCGGCGTCTCGGTGCTGTACCACGCGCTCGGCTCGAACCTCACCCGGCACGAGGACGGCCGGCTCGACGCGCTGTTCGTCGAGACGCGCTCGGGGCGCCGCGCGGTCCGCGCGCGGGTGTTCGTCGACTGCTCCGGCGACGGCGACCTCGCCCACTGGGCCGGCGTGCCCATGGAGTACGGCGACGGCCGCGGCAACGCGCTGTATCCGACGCTGATGTTCCGTCTCGGCGGCGTCGACGCGGCGCGCGCCGGCGACGCCTGGCGCACCATCCCCGCCGTGATGGACGATGCCGCTCGCCAGGGCGCGTTCGCGTTCCCGCGCCGCGGCGCGATCGTGCGGCCGCAGAAGAACCCCTTCGAGTGGCGGGTCAACGTCACGCAGCTCAAGAACGCCGACGGCTCGGCCGTCGACGGCACCGACGCCAGCGAGCTGTCGGCCGCGGAGATCGAGGGCCGGCGCCAGATCACCTCCTACGTGGCCTTCCTGCGCACGCGGGTGCCCGGCTTCGAGCGCTGCTACGTGCTCGACATCGCCACCCAGCTCGGCATCCGCGAGACGCGGCGCATGGTCGGTCAGTACCTGCTCACGCGCGAGGACATCACCGGCTGCGCCGATTTCGACGACGCGATCGGCGTCAACGGCTGGCCGCTCGAGATGCACGTGGCCGACGACGTGCAGTGGATCTGGCCGCCCAAGGACTCGCGCGGCTACAACCAGCTGCCCTACCGCATGCTGCTGCCGCCCCGCAACGGCGCCTCGCCGGGCAACCTGCTGGTGGCCGGACGCTGCGCCTCGATGACCCACGAAGGCCAGTCGGCGGCGCGGGTCTCGGGCGCCTGCCTGGTGATGGGCGAAGCGGCCGGCAACGCCGCCGCGATGGCGCTCGCCCGCGACGGCGCCGTCCACGAAGTGGATCCGGCCGCGCTGCGCGACAAGCTGCTGCGCGACGGCGTCTTCCTCGGCGGGCGCTTCCAACGCTAGAACGTGCGAATGAGCCGCAGGTTCTGGCCGCGTGCATGGGGCCGGCGCTTCCCCGGCTGCGATCCCTGCCCACGCCGCGGGCGCCGCCCGCCCTTTTGCCGACTCCGCGCGGCGGCCTGCGCCCCCTGACCGGCCCGGCGACGGTATGCTTGCGGGCATGGTCTGCACGCATCCCGCCTCCGTCGATACCGACTGGGTGTTCGGCTACGGCTCGCTGATCTGGAACCCCGAGATCGACTTCGAGCACGCCGCGCTGGCGCGCCTGCACGGCTACCACCGGGCCTTCTGCATCGCCTCGCTGCACTACCGCGGCACGCCCGAGCGGCCCGGCGTGGTGCTCGGGCTCGACCGCGGCGGCAGCTGCATCGGCGTGGTGTTCCGGCTGCGCGCCGAGACGCGCACCGCCTCGATCCGGCACCTGTACGAACGGGAGATGCCCGACTGGCAGGAGCGGGTCTACCGGCCCCTGGTGGTCGAGGTGCGAATGCCCTGCGGCCGGCTCGTGCCCGCGCTCACCTTCGTGGCCGACCGCCGCCAGCCCTCCTACCGCCGGCTCACCGACGAGGAGATCCTCGCCCGCCTCGAAGGCTGCAGCGGCCTGCGCGGCGCCAACCGCGACTACGCCGTCAACACCTGGCACGCGCTCGAAGCGCGCGGCGTGCACGACGCGCGCCTGGCGCGCCTGGTGCGGCGGCTGACCGCCACGCACGCCGCGGCGTCAGCCGCGACACCCGAGCCGCAGCAGGCCTGCCCCGCCTGACCGCCCTGAGCGTTCGGCGCGGCCGAGGGTCGGCACGCTCATTGCCGAAGCGGCGAGCTGAAGCTCACGACGATGTTGACACGAACGTTGACACAGGTCATGAATGTCGATACATTGGTATCAACACAAATCGGGATTGCAGATGAGCACTTCAGCAGGACAGATCAGCGCGTGGGGCAACGGCCTTGCATTGCGGCTCACCAAGCCGATGGCCAAGCTCGCGGGTGTGGCCGAAGGCTCGCCCGTACGCGTCACGGTCAAGCCTGGCCGCATCGTCATCGAGACCGAAACCGAGCCCACGCTGGACCAGATGCTTGCGGCCTTCGATCCAAAGAAGCACGGCGGAGAAGCAATGGCCGGCGGCGCGGTAGGTGTGGAGGCGTTTGCCAATGGCGACGCGTAGATCCGCACTTTGGGTTCCCGAGCGGGCGGAGATCATCTTCATCCAGTACAACCCGGCAGCCGGTGAAGAAATGCCTGACGACCATCCGATGCTGGTAATTTCGACCAAGGCGTTTGCCGAACGCACGAGCATCGTCGTGGGCTTCCCGATGACACACGCCGAACGACATGCCGACAACCCGTTCGCTATCGCGGCTCCGGGCGCCAAGGGTGAGCCTGGCTACCTGCTGACCCATCAGCCGAAGTCTTTCGACTGGCGCGCGCGCAACGCGCGACCGCACCCGTGGGGCACCGGTCACACCAAGCTGCTCGCCGCTGCCCTCAAGCGATTCGATGCCGTGTTCGGCATCTGCAATCACTGACCAGACCTCGCGAAGCCCGGCACCTTTCGGCTGCTGCCGCCGCCCGCCAGGCGCGCTGCGCTGGCGCGCGACTACGCGCAGATGCGGGCGATGTTCCTGTCGGCGCCACCTGGCTTCGAGGCGGTCCTCGACATCCTGGATGAAGCCGAGCGACGGCTCAACGCGCGCTGACTACATGGAAGACCCATCTTGGTGGGCGGCCCCCACGGCTTGGTCGGGATGTCGCGCTGGCCGCCGAGCAGTTTGGCGGCGGCGCGGAAGTGGCCGATGTTGGTCATGCAGCTGCCGATGAAGGCCTCGTCGACCCTGGTGCCGGCCACTTCACGGAGCAGCTTGGCGCCGTCGGGATCGTTGGGGCAGCAGAGCACGGGCTCCTTGAACTCGGCGAGGTCGAACTCGGCGGGTGCCCGAAGCCGGCTTCCTCCATCAAATGTGGGACGGACATGAATCGTCCTCGGCAGCTTCGGCCCACCGTTCGGTGGGTGACATGCTGCCTATGCACGACAGGCGCTCTCGCCGACCCCTTGATCTCCTTCACCGGCACGAGCCGCGTCGAAAGTGGCGTCGGGCTTAGCGATAGTCAGACTTTGGCAGTGGGCTGGTCCCAGAGTTCGAGCTCAAGCAACGTGACGTTGAGCGCCGCTATCCGGACGGATGATCTACTCACGACCGGAAATTGGTACGTGACAACGGCAATCGGTCCCACCGCGACGGAAGCCGACGTCGTCTTTTCGGGTAGCTATAGCCCCGTCCCGCGCTCCTCTTGGGGCGTTACCGTCGATACTGTCCAGCGAACCTTGCTGGGCTCGGGCCTGCACTTTGATCCAGGTACCTACTACCTCGTACTCGTCGGCCCGCCCAACTGGAATTGGTGGGCCATGGGGCGACCAGATCCTACGATAACGCTTGCTCCGGGATTCACGATTGGAAACTACTACGTGGCGTCTGTTCCTTGGGCTATCACGTTGAATCCATTTGCCCCGGAAAATAGCGGCGCCCGTTACATATTCGAGATGGAATCGGTCGACCGTGCCGTGCCGCTGCCATCGACACTGCCGATGGCCGCAACGGGGCTGCTGGCGCTGTCCCTGGCTCGTCGGCGCAGCGTCCCGGCGTTGCAACACTGAGCCGCATCACGATCGTATGCGGCGCCCGCTCGGAAATTGGTGCACCCCTCGCTCATTGCCGAAGCGGCGACGCGAGACTCATGACGAGCTTCACCAGTTCGCTTTGCCGGTTCATGCCGGTCTTGCGGTAGATCGCGTCGAGGTGGCTCTTCACCGTCGAGCGGGCCACCCCCAGGATGTCCGCGACGGCGGCAAGCGTGTGTCCGTTCAGCAGCTGCGCGAGGACCAGCGTCTCGCCGGAGGTGAGGGCGAACTGCACCGCGGCCGACGAGATGGGGGTCTTCAGCGCCGCTTCGGGTGCGCGCAGAAGAAGCAGCACGGGACCTTCGAGACCCTGGTTCGCCGCGTCCAGCGACGCCCAATTGGCATGAAGGGCATCCCCGGCCTTGTCGACCAGCCGGGCATCGAGCCCGCGATGGCGGATGCGGCCTTCCGTCGAAGAGAGCGTGTCGAGCAGATTCACGGCTTCGCGGGTGACGCCGAGCAGTCGGCCCTCGTGCTCTCGAATGATCCGGGCTTTCGCCAGCTCCGCGTCCGCCGCCTCGTTGCGAAACAGGATCGTGCCGTCTGCTTCGATGATCAGCGCAGCGTCGCGCAATGCATCGAGCGCGGCGTGGAGCGTTTCCGCTTCGACGCGCCTGCGCCCGAGCAGGCCGGCGATGTCGAGCGAGCGCTTGAGGTGCGGCAGCAGCAGGCGAAGGAGTTCGATGTCCTTGTCCGTATACGCACCCTTGACCCGGTCCCCGAAGATGCCCAGCGCCGTGAAGGTCGTCACCGTGCGCGTGAGCGCCCCGGCGAGGCAGTCGTAGTAGCCGCGCTCGGCGAAGCAGGTGATCCAGTAGCGGCTCCGGTGAAACGCCGCGACGTCGATGTGTCGCGTCATGCAAGTGGGCTCGCAGAGCGGCAAGGTCAGGCCGAAGGGAAGCGTGGGATTGAGCGAAGCATTCGCCTGCATGAGCTCGGCGAGATCCGGCGGCTGGTTCCAGGCCGCGGCGAAGGTCTGCTGCCCCTGGATCGGGTCGGCGGAGATGACGGTGGCCATCGCTCCGCCGAGCGATTCGGTGATCTCGCCCAGGACATCCGTCCATAACGTCACGTCGAGCGCGCAATCGTAGACGCGACCGACGAGATTGCTGAAGGCCTCATCCGGCTTCATGGCTTCATGGAACGATGCGGCGTGCCGATCGATGCGATCCACGCTTGAGTGTAGGACACCCGCGTCCAGTTTCCTCCCCCAAATGGTGGGTGTCCAGCCTTCGTCGGCAGCCGCCATCTCCCCGCCGTTCGGTGGGTGATCCGCTCTTCCTCGCGAAGTACGCTCCTCGCAATCGCCGCTTCACGGTGGGGATTGCGAAGAAGGCCATGCGACGAGCCGTCGCCAGCGCCCGCAACACGATCGAAGGAGGATGACATGTCGACGCATATCCGGAGTTCCCTGCGGCGCACGGTGCGGCCGGCGCTCTGCGCGATATCGCTGGCCGCGGCCTCGGCGGCGGCCGGGTCGGGGGCCTGGGCGGCGCAGGAGCCGCCGCCCGTCACCATGGGCGTCGTCACGTTTCTCTCGGGCCCGTCCGCCGAGCCGTTCGGCGTGCCGGCACGCAATGCGGCCGAATTGATGATCCGGGCGCTGAACGCGGGCGAGGTACCGGCTCCGTACGACGCACGCGGCTTCGGCGGCGCGCCGATCGTCATGAAGCTCGTCGACGAGGCCGGTGCAACGGAGCGGCAGGTCGACGAATACCGCAAGCTGGTCGAGGACGACGACGTCGACATGGTCGTCGGCTACGTTTCCAGCGCCAACTGCATGGCAGTGGCTCCGCTGGCCGACGAGCTGAAGCGGCTGACGGTGCTCTTCGGCTGCGGCACGCCGCGGATCTTCGAGGGTGCCAGCTATAGGTACCTGTTCCGCACCGGCGCAACCACGACCATGGACTCCACGGCGGCGGCGCTGTACGTAGCCGAGACGAAGCCGAGCCTGAAGAAGGTGTCCGGAATCAACCCGGACTACGCCTGGGATCAAGGCTCGTGGAGCGCGTTCGAGGCGGCCATCAAAAGGTTGGTGCCCGGCGTACAGATCATCCGTCCGCAGACGTACGAACTCCTGGTCGGCGAGTACGCTCCGGAGATCTCCATCGCCCGCGGCGCCGAGGTCGTGCACTCGAGCGTCTGGGGCAGCGACGCCGAGGCGCTGATCGAGCAGGGAATATCGCGCGAGCTGTTCCGGCGGTCCACCCTGGTGATGACGGCTGGCGGGCCGACAATCACCCGGTTGGGTACCCGGGTGCCCGACGGAACGATCGTCGGCGCCCGCGGACCCTTCGCGATGTTCGCACCCGACACCGGACTGCACCGCTGGTTCCATGATGCGTACCGGAAGCGCTACCTGGTCGAGCCGAGTTACCCGGCGTACAAGATGGCGCAGGCGATCCTGGGGGTGAAGAGCGCGTGGGAGAAAGCGCAAGCGGCCAATGGCCATACGCGGCCGTCACAGGAGCAGACCGCGACGGCCTTCGAGCATCTGAGCTTCGAAGGCCCCGGCGGACGAGTCGACATGAGCCGTGGCAAGGGCCATCAGGCCGTGCAGGATACCGCCTACGGCACTGTCCGCCGAGGCCAGCTGGTCGACGTGAGGCGCTATCCGGCCGCGCTGACGACGCCGCCCGACGGGGTCGGGAGCGAGGAATGGATCAGGACGCGTTTCGCGGCGACCTCACCGCGCGGCGGCGATCCCGAGTCGCTTGCGACGGCGATCCCGAACAGGGGCCTCGCGACGAGTTTTTCTGCCCGATGATCGCGGATTCGTACCGATGGCTATCAGCGTGCAGGGGGCGAGAGGCATCACACGCACGGCGTTGGCGCACGCCATGGGTTCGAGCGTGATGGCCGGCGAGAAATGTCCCCAGTGCAGCGCGCACACTGTCGCCTGCAAGGCCAGGCGCCCGTCTTGCGCGCGTTGCGGCTACGTCGGTACGTGCGGTTGAGACCGGACAGGCGCATGCGGCCGCAATCGGAGGAGACGGCATGGTCCCGCTGGGGCGTGGCGGCGGGCGTCTTGGGAATGCTGTCGTGGGTGGCTGGGGTCGCAATGATCCCGCTCGACGCAAAGCTGCAGTCCGGCGCGGTACATCTGGCCCAGGTGCTGCGCGAGCATGCACCGCAACTCTACGTCGCCGCCCTTCTCGCTGTGTTAGGTGGCGTGCTGCTGGTGGCGATGTTCGCCGTACTCGTGCGGTTGACGCCCGAGGGCATCGCGGGGTGCGGACTGCTGCGAGTGGCGCTGGCCGGATGCGTGATCACGCAGACCTTGGTTGCAACTGGCGCCGCCGCAGGGTTGGTGGCGGTTCACTCGGCCGTTGCCGACGTCGCGCCGGAACTGACGGCACTGGCCTGGCGCGGACTCTGGCTCAGTTTCCTGGCGTCCGCAGTGCCGACACTGCTGTTCACCGTCACCGGAGTGCTGGGGTTGGAGCGTGCACGCTTGTCCCCGCGATGGGTCAGCATCCTGGGTTGGATATCGGCCGCTGCGCACGTCGTCGTCATGTTCACCGTCGACCAGCGCGGTGCCTTCACTCCCGATGGGCCGGCCGGCGCGCTGGTTCCGGTGACGACGGTGTTGTGGATTCTTGCGCTGAGCGCAACACTACCCGCACAGGTTCGGCGCCGATCCAGGCTCGTGTCCTGACCGCAAGCGCAACCGACGACCAGGGAGCGCCGGCTGGTCGTCCAGCCCGCAAATTTCACGAGCCCCGTACCGGGAGAGTTCGCGGCCCAGTACTTCGAGCGCTCCGCCCTAGGCCGGAAGCGCCCGATCGACGTCGTGCAGCCGCGAGCCGGCCGGCACGCCGGCCATCAGGAACTCCATCTGGTCGGCGAGGATGCGGCGATTGCGCAGGATGAACGCCTCGTGCACGCTCGGCACGTAGGGCACGTACAGCAGCGGCATGTGCGCCTGCTCGGGAGTGCGGTCGCCCTTGCGCAGGTTGCACGGCTTGCACGCGCTGACGAGGTTGGTCCAGGTGTCGCGCCCGCCGCGGCTCTGCGGCTGCACGTGCTCGGCGGTGAGCTCGGACGGCCGGTGGCGCGTCCCGCAGTAGGCGCAGATGAAGCGATCGCGCGCGAACAGCATCTCGCGGGTGAGCGCCGGGGTGTGCTCGAAACGCGCCCGCCGCGAGGAATCGCCGCGCACCGCCACGATCGAGCGCAGCGTGAGCGAGGAGCGCTCGCCGGTGGCGCGGCAGATGCCGCCATGCAGCGTGAATGCGTGGTCGCCCAGGTCCCAGGCGACCTGCTGCTTGTAGTAGTAGCCGACCGCTTCCTCCACACCCAGCCATCGACGCGGCATGCCGCCGGCATCGAGCACGAGGATGCTCACCGAGGACGCCCCATACCACACACCGGCCTCCACAGAATGTTGCGAACCCTTCATTGTGCAACAGTCGCGGCGGCGGCGCCTACAAGGACGCCGGCGCGCCCCATGCGATAACATCGCCATCGACCCGAATGATCCCGCCGCCGCCATGATCGAAACCACTCTCGAACGCTTCCAGGCCGACGTCATCGATGCATCGATGCACACGCCGGTCGTGCTCGATTTCTGGGCACCGTGGTGCGGCCCGTGCAAGACGCTGGGCCCGATGCTCGAGAAGCTCGAGCAGCAGTACGGCGGGCGCTTCCGGCTGGTCAAGGTCGACACCGATGCCCAGCAGCAGCTGGCGCAGCATTTCCGCATCCGCTCGATCCCGACCGTGTTCGGCTTCGTCAACGGGCAGCCGGTCGACCAGTTCCAGGGCGCGCTGCCCGAGAGCCAGCTGCGCGAGTTCATCGACCGGCTGCTGCCCAACCCGGCCGATCTCGCCGTCGAGGAGGCCATGCAGGCGCTCGAGCGCGGCGACACCGCCGCGGCCACCGAGCACCTGAAGAAGGCGCTCGCCCTCGATCCGGCCAGCGACCACGCGCGCCTGATCTACGCCCAGATCCTGCTGCAGGAAGACGATGCCGGCGCCGCGCAGGCGCAGCTCGAGCGCATGTCGGCCGAAACGCGCCAGGACCCGCAGGTGCAGGCGCTGGCCGAGCGCGTGCGGCAGCAGCTGGAGCGGGGCGTCGCTCCGCCGCCCCCCGACCTGCTGGCCCGCGTGGCCAATGCGCCCGGCGACCTGCAGGCCCGCATCGACCTGGCCCAGCACTACATCGCGCAGAAGGCCTGGGCGCCGGCGCTCGAGCAACTGCTCGAGGTGGTGCGGCGCGACCGCGCCTTCGGCGACGACATCGGCCGCAAGACGATGCTCCAGGTGTTCGAGCAGGCCTCGGCGCAGCCGGAGCTGGTTTCGGAATGGCGCCGCCGGCTCAGCTCGGTCCTCTTCTGACCACGGCGGGGAACGCCCATGGGCACCTTCATCGAGCTGACCGCCGCCGACGGCCGTCGCTTCGCGGCCTGGGAATCCCGGCCGGCCGGCAAGGCGCGCGGCGGGCTGGTGGTCGCGCCCGAGATCTTCGGGATCAACGGCCACATCCGCTCGGTGGCCGACGGCTACGCCGCCGAGGGCTATCTGGTCGTGGCCCCGGCGCTGTTCGACCGCGTGCAGCGCAACTACGAGACCGGCTATGCGCCGGCCGACATCCAGGCCGGCGTGGCGCTCATGCAGAAGGTCCGCATGGACGACGCGCTGAAGGACGTCGCCGCCGCCGCGGCGCATGCCGCGTCGGCAGGGCGGGTGGCGATCGTCGGCTACTGCTGGGGCGGCACGGTGGCCTGGGTAGCCGCCGCGCGCACGGCCGGCCTCGCTTGCGCCGTGCCGTACTACGGCGGCAGCATGCCGAGCTATGCCGCCGAGGTGCCGGCGTGCCCGGTGCTGTGCCATTTCGGCGAGGAAGACAAGTCGCCGACGCCGCAGCAGGCGCGCGCGCTGCTCGCCGCGCACCCGGAAGTCGTCGCCCACTTCTACGAAGGCGCCGGCCACGGCTTCAATTGCGACCAGCGGCCCTCGTACAACCCGCAGGCCGCGCAGCTCGCCCGCGCCCGCACGCTGGCCTTCCTGACCCAGAACATGTGAAGGAACCTACTGCGCGACCCGATCTCGCGCCTGCGATGCTCGCCGTACCCCAGTACGGCTGCGCTTCTCGGCGCGCCCTCGGGCCGCTCGCTACGGTTCCTTCACATGTTCTGACGGCCGGCGCGGCTACTCAGGGCGAGCGAGCCGCCGCGCCGCGCCCCGACGAGGCCTCGGCCTCCTGCTCGCGCAGCGCCGTCTTGAGCACCTTGCCGTAGTGGTTCCGGGGCAGCGCCTCCACGAAGCGATAGCGCTGCGGCCGCTTGAAGCGCGCGATGTGCTCGAGCACGTGCCGATCGAGCTCCTCCTCGCCGACCGGCGCGTGCGTCACGACATAGGCCACGACGATCTCGCCCCACTGCGCATCGGGCGCCCCGATCACCCCCACCTCGGCCACCGCCGCATGGGTGAGCAGCACTTCCTCGACCTCGCGCGGGTAGACGCTCATGCCGCCGCTCACGATCAGGTCGCGGCTGCGATCGAGCAGGGTGAGGAAGCCGTCGGCGTCGAGCACGCCGATGTCGCCGGTGTGCAGCCAGCCGCCGCGCAAGGCTTCGGCGCTCGCGTGCGGCTGGTTCCAGTAGCCCTTCATCACCACCTCGCCGCGCACGCACACCTCGCCCGGCTCGCCCGCGGGCAGCACCGTGCCGTCGGGCGCGCGCACCTCGATCTGCACCATCGGCTGCGCATAGCCCGCCGAGGCCAGCCGTTCGCGGTGGCGCGGATGGGCGCGATCCGCGATCACGTGGCGGGGCAGGACGGTGATGGTCATCGGGCTCTCGCCCTGCCCGTAGACCTGCGCGAAGCGGGGTCCGATCACGTCGAGCGCGGCCTCGATGTCGGCCAGGTACAGCGGGCCGCCGCCGTACACGACGGTGACCAGGCCCTCGATCGGCGCGGGGTTCCGGCGTGCCCAGTCGACCAGCCGGCGCATCATGGTGGGCGTGGCGAAGAACGAGGCGTTGCGCCAATGCCACGCCAGCGCGGCGATCTCGCTGCCGTCGAAGCCGCCCGATGCCGGCAGCACGTTCACCCCACCCTGCAGCACGTAGGGCAGGTGGTACAGGCCGCTGGCGTGCGACAGCGGCGCCGGATGCAGCATGGCATCGCCCGGGGCGACCGGCTGCACCTCGGCCAGGTAGGCCATCGTGGCCCAGCGCAGGTTGCGCGCGCTCAGGCGCACGCCCTTGGGGGTGCCGGTGGTGCCGCTGGTGTAGAAGAGCCAGGCGTCGTCGTCTTCCTCGCGGGCGACGATAGCCGCGCCCGCCGCATCGGGATCGTCGAGGAAGGGGTGGCGGTCGATGACACGGCACGCTCCGGGCACGTGCCCGGCCAGCGACTCGGCGCGCCCGGCGTCCACGAAGCACAGGGTGGCCGCGCAGTCGGACAGGATGAAGGCGGCCTCGCGCCCGTGCAGCCGGGTGTTGATCGGCACCGCCACCAGGCCCGCCCACCAGGCGCTCCACAGCAGGCGCAGGTAGTCGGGGTGGTTGCCGAGGAAGAAGCCGACCCGGTCGCCCGGCACCAGGCCCTGCCCGGCGAGCCAGGCGGCGCCGCGCGCCGCGGCCGCGGCGAGCTCGCGGAAGCTGCATACCGCCTGCGTGCCGAGCGCGATGGCCGGGCGATCGCCGAACACCGCGGCGCTGCGTTCTAGCCAGTGGGCAAGGTTCATGGACTTCTCCCCGGGGCCGGCTACCATCGTCGATTCTGCCATGCAGACAACGCCATGAACGACACCCTCGCACGCATCGCCGGGCAGCAGGCGGAGCTCACCGCCTGGCGGCGCGATCTCCATGCCCATCCCGAGCTCGGCTTCGAGGAGACGCGCACCGCGGCGCTGGTGGCCGAGCGGCTGGAGGCCTGCGGCATCGAGACCCATCGCGGCATCGGCCGCACCGGCGTGGTCGGCGTGCTGCGCAGCGGCACCTCGGCGCGCACCATCGGCCTGCGCGCCGACATGGACGCGCTGCCGATCGCCGAGGCCAACCCGTTCGAGCACCGTTCGCGCCACCCCGGGCGCATGCATGCCTGCGGCCACGACGGCCACACCACCATGCTGCTCGGCGCGGCGCGCCACCTGGCCGCCACGCGCGACTTCGACGGCACGGTGCACTTCATCTTCCAGCCGGCCGAGGAGGGGCTGGGCGGCGCCCGGGCCATGATCGCCGACGGCCTGTTCCGCCGCTTCCCGTGCGAGTCGATCTTCGGCATGCATAACCGGCCCGGGCTCGCCGTGGGGCGCTTCGCGGTGCGCGCGGGGCCGATGATGGCGGGCGGCGCCTTCTTCGACATCGACGTCGCCGGCGTGGGCACGCACGGCGCGCGCCCGGAATCGGGGGTCGACCCGGTGATGGTGGCGGTGCACATCGCCGCGGCGGCGCAGACGATCGTCTCGCGCAACGTGCCGCCGGTGGAAACCGCGGTGCTGTCGATCACCCGCATCCATGCCGGCGAGGCCTACAACGTGATTCCCCAGGCCGCGCGCCTGAGCGGCACGGCGCGCGCCTTCTCGCCTGCCGTGATGGATCTGATCGGGAGCAACCTGGGGCGCATCGCCGAGGGGGTCGCCCGGGCCATGGGGGCCACGGCGACGCTCGACTTCCGGGTCGACTTCCCGCCCACCATCAACGACGCCCGGCAGGCCGAGTTCGCCGCCTCAGTGTGCGCCGAGCTGGTCGGCGCCGATCGCGTCGTGCGCGATCCGCCGCTCATCATGGCCTCCGAAGACTTCTCCTACATGCTCCAGGAAGTGCCGGGCTGCTACATCAACATCGGCAACGGCGACACCGAAGGCGCATGCGAGGTGCACAATCCCGCCTACGATTTCAACGACGCCGCGCTGCCGCTGGGCGCGGCGTTCTTCGTGCGGGCGGTCGAGCGCAAGCTCGCGCGCCCCTGATATCCATCTCGAGCGTCTCCATGCCCGGTTCCCCTGAAGATTCCGCGACGAACCCGCAGGCGAACGACTCGGCGCGGCGACGGCGATGGCCGTGGCTGCTCGCCGCCGCGCTGGTCGTGGCGGCGGCGCTCGGCTACTGGGCAATCGAGCGCGCGGGCCTCTTCCCGGGCGCGCAGCGGGCGGGCGGTGCGGAATCGTCCGGCTCGGACCAGGGAGGGACGGGGCAGTCCGGGACAGGGCGGCCCGGCGCCACGGCCGGCCGCGCCGGCCCGGGCGGCTTCGGGCGCGGCGGGCCGGGCGGCGGCGATGCCGCCCGCGTGATGCCGGTCACCGTGGTCGCCGCCGAGCGCGCCAACGTCCCGGTGGTGCTCAATGCGCTCGGCACGGTCACCTCGCTGCGCACGGTCACGGTGCGCTCGCAGGTCGACGGGCAGCTGCTGCGCGTGCTCTTCCGCGAGGGCCAGCTGGTCAAGGCCGGCGAGCTGCTCGCCGAGATCGATCCGCGCCCCTTCCAGGTGCAGCTGGCGCAGGCGCAGGGCCAGCTGGCGCGCGACCGCGCGCTGCTGGAGAACGCCCGGGTCGACCTCGAACGCTACCGCACGCTGGTCAAGCAGGACGCCGCCAGCGCGCAGCAGCTCGACACGCAGCAGGCGCTGGTGCACCAGTACGAAGGCGTGCTCAAGACCGACCAGGCGCAGGTCGACAACGCCCGGCTGCAGCTCGCCTACTCGCGCATCACGGCGCCCTTCGCCGGCCGGCTGGGCCTGCGCCTGGTCGACCCGGGCAACCTGGTGCGCGCCGGCGATGCCACCGGGCTGGTCACCATCACCCAGATCCAGCCGATCGGCGTGGTGTTCTCGCTGCCCGAGAAGGACCTCGCCACCGTCCTGCGCCGCTACCGCGCCGGCCAGTCGATGACCGCGCAGGCCCTCGACCGCGACCAGCGCGCGGTGCTCGCCACCGGCCGCCTGACCACGCTCGACAACCAGATCGACACCACCACCGGCACGCTGAAGATGAAGGCGGAGTTCGCCAACACCGACGGTGTGCTGTTCCCGAACCAGTTCGTCAACGTGCGGCTCGAGATCGACACTCTCGAGAACGCCGTCGTGGTGCCGAGCGCGGCGATCCAGCGCGGCTCGCCGGGCACCTATGTCTACGTGGTGCGCTCCGACAACACCGTGGCGCTGCGCAAGGTGACGCTGGGCCCGGTCGACGGCGAGCGCACGGTGGTCGGCGACGGCGTCGCCGCGGGCGAGCGCGTGGTGGTCGACGGCGTGGACAACCTGCGCGACGGCGCGCGCGTCGAGCCGATCGCCAAGGCGGCCGCCGAGCGCGCGGCCACCCAGGCGGCCGCGCCGCGCCGGCGCCCCTCGAACGCGGCGTTCCCGCGCCAGCAGCCGCACTGAGCGCCGCGCCGCCGCTTCCCTCCACGCGCCGCCCCCGCCACCTCCCGCCACCCGCCGCCTCCGCGCCTTCCCCGATGAACCCGTCGCGCCTGTTCATCCTGCGCCCCGTGGCGACCTCGCTGCTGATGGTGGCGATCCTGCTGGCGGGCCTGGTCGGCTACCGCCTGCTGCCGCTGTCGGCGCTGCCCGAGGTCGACTACCCGACCATCCAGGTCAGCACGCTGTACCCGGGCGCCAGCCCCGACGTGATGACCTCCTCGGTCACCGCGCCGCTGGAGCGCCAGCTCGGCCAGATGCCGGGCCTGAAGCAGATGTCGTCGTCCAGCTCGGCGGGCGCCTCGGTGATCACGCTGCAGTTCGAGCTCTCGCTCGACCTCGACGTGGCCGAGCAGCAGGTGCAGGCGGCGATCAACGCCGCCGGCACCTTCCTGCCGACCGACCTGCCGGCGCCGCCCATCTACAGCAAGGTCAATCCGGCCGATGCCCCGGTGCTCACGCTGGGCATCACCTCGCGCACCATCCCCCTGATCCGCCTCCAGGACCTGGTCGAGACCCGCATCGCGCAGAAGATCTCGCAGCTGGCCGGCGTCGGCCTGGTGTCGATCAGCGGCGGCCAGCGCCCGGCGGTGCGCGTGCGCGTCGACCCCAAGGCGCTGGCCTCGGCCGGGCTGGGCATCGAGGACGTGCGCACGGCGATCGGCAACGCCAACTCCAACCAGGCCAAGGGCAGCTTCGACGGCCCCGAGCGGGCCACCACCATCGACGCCAACGACCAGATCCGCGCCGCCGCCGGCTACCGCGACCTGATCGTCGCCTATCGCAACGGCGCGCCGCTGCGGCTGTCGGACGTGGCGCAGATCGACGAGGGCGCCGAGAACGCGCGGCTGGCCGCGTGGGCCGGCGAGGAGCCGGCGATCGTGCTGAACATCCAGCGCCAGCCCGGCTCGAACGTGATCGACGTGGTCGACCGGGTCAAGGCGCTGCTGCCCACGCTGCGCGCCTCGCTGCCCGGGGCGGCCGACCTCGTGGTGCTCACCGACCGCACGGTGACCATCCGCGCCTCGGTGCGCGACGTCCAGTTCGAGCTGGCGCTGGCGATCGCGCTGGTGGTGATGGTGATCTTCCTCTTCCTGCGCAACCTCTCGGCCACGGTGATCCCGGCGGTGGCGGTGCCGCTGTCGCTGGTGGGCACCTTCGGCGTCATGTACCTGGCCGGCTTCTCGCTGAACAACCTCACGCTGATGGCGCTCACCATCGCCACCGGCTTCGTGGTCGACGACGCGATCGTGATGATCGAGAACATCGCGCGCTACCTCGAGGAGGGCGACTCCCCGCTCGAAGCAGCCCTCAAGGGCTCGAAGCAGATCGCCTTCACCATCATCTCGCTCACCGTCTCGCTGATCGCGGTGCTGATCCCGCTGCTGTTCATGGGCGAGGTGGTCGGGCGGCTGTTCCGCGAGTTCGCCGTCACGCTGGCGGTGTCCATCCTCATCTCGGCGGTGGTCTCGCTCACGCTCACCCCGATGATGTGCGCGCGGCTGCTGCGCCACGTGCCCGAGGAGCGCCAGGGCCGCTTCTTCCGCGCCAGCGGCCGCTTCTTCGATCGCGTGATCGCCGCCTACGGCCGCTGGCTCGACTGGGTGCTCGACCGGCAGGCGGCCACGCTGGTGGTGGCCGTGGCCACGCTGGCGCTCACCGTGGCGCTGTACATCGCGATCCCCAAGGGCTTCTTCCCGGTGCAGGACACCGGCGTCATCCAGGGCATCTCCGAGGCCGGCCAGTCGGTCTCCTTCCTGGCCATGGCCGAGCGCCAGCAGGCGCTGGCGCGCGTGATCCTGGCCGATCCGGCGGTGGCCAGCCTGACCTCGTTCATCGGCGTGGACGGCACCAACCCCACGCTGAACACCGGGCGCATGCTGATCAACCTCGTGCCGCGCGCGCAGCGCGATGCCGACGCCGTCGGCGTGATCCGGCGGCTCCAGCCCAGGCTCGCGCAGCTGCCCGGCGTCACCCTGTACATGCAGCCGGTGCAGGACCTCACCATCGAGGACCGCGTCAGCCGCACCCAGTACCAGTTCACCCTCGAGGATTCCGACCCCGACCGGCTCGCGCAGTGGGTGCCGCGGCTGCTCGAGCGCCTGCGCGGCGTGCCCGAGCTGGCCGACGTCGCGAGCGACCTGCAGGACCGCGGGCTGCAGGCCTACCTCGACATCGACCGCGATGCCGCCGGGCGGCTCGGCGTCTCCATGGCCGCCATCGACAACGCGCTCTACAGCGCCTTCGGCCAGCGCCAGGTGTCGACCATCTTCACGCAGGCCAACCAGTACCGCGTGGTGCTCGAGGTGACGCCGGACTACGCGTCGGGCCCGTCGGCGCTCGGCGACCTCTACGTGACCGGCTCGGCCGGCCGGCTGCTGCCGCTGTCGAGCATCGCGCGGGTGGTCGAACGGCCGACCTCGCTGGTGGTCAACCACCTCGGCCAGTTCCCGGCGGCGACGATCTCGTTCAACCTCGCGCCGGGCGCCTCGCTGGGCCGGGCGGTGGAGGCGATCCGCGCGGCCGAGCACGAGATCGGCCTGCCCGCCAGCATGCAGACCAGCTTCCAGGGCGCGGCGCTGGCCTTCCAGGCCTCGCTCGACAGCACGCTGCTGCTGATCCTGGCCGCGCTGGTGACCATGTACATCGTGCTGGGCGTGCTCTACGAGAGCTACATCCACCCGGTGACCATCCTCTCCACGTTGCCCTCGGCAGGAGTGGGAGCGCTGCTCGCGCTGATGCTCGCCGGCAGCGACCTGGGCATCGTCGCCGTGATCGGCATCGTGCTGCTCATCGGCATCGTCAAGAAGAACGCGATCATGATGATCGACTTCGCCCTCGATGCCGAGCGCAACGAAGGCAAGTCGCCGCGCGAGGCGATCTTCCAGGCCTGCCTGCTGCGCTTCCGGCCGATCCTGATGACCACCCTGGCCGCGCTGCTGAGCGCGCTGCCGCTGATGCTGGGCACCGGCGTGGGCTCGGAGCTGCGCCATCCGCTGGGCGTGACCATGGTCGGCGGGCTGCTGCTCAGCCAGGTGCTGACGCTGTTCACCACGCCGGTGATCTACCTGGCCTTCGAGCGCTCCTCGCGCTGGCTGGCGGCGCGCCGATGAACTTCTCCGCGGTCTTCATCCGCCGGCCGGTGGCCACCACGCTGCTCACGCTGGGCATCGTGCTGGCGGGGCTGGCCGCGTTCCGGCTGCTGCCGGTGGCGCCGCTGCCGCAGATCGACTACCCGACCATCTCGGTGTCGGCCTCGCTGCCCGGCGCCAGCCCCGAGACCATGGCCGCCACCGTGGCCACGCCGCTGGAGCGCGCGCTGGGCAAGATCGCCGGCGTCACCGAGATGACCTCCAACAGCTCGCTCGGCCAGACGCGGGTGGTGCTGCAGTTCGAGCTCGACCGCAGCATCGAGTCGGCCGCCAACGACGTGCAGGCGGCGATCAACGCCGCGCGCGCCACGCTGCCGAGCAGCCTGGTGCGCAACCCCACCTACCGCAAGGTGAACCCGGCCGACGCGCCGATCATCATCCTCGCGCTCACCTCCGAGTCGATGACCCAGGGCCAGCTCTACGACGTCGCCTCGACCGTGCTGGCGCAGAAGCTCTCCCAGGTATCGGGCGTGGGCCAGGTCACCGTCGGCGGCAGCTCGCTGCCGGCCGTGCGCGTGCAGGTCAACCCGCTGCAGCTCGACCGCTACGGCATCGGGCTCGAGGCGGTACGCCTGGCGATCGCCGGCGCCAACGCCAACCGCCCCAAGGGCTCGGTCTCCGACGACCGGCGCCACTGGCAGATCGGCGCCAACGACCAGTCGCGCGCGGTGGCCGACTACGCTCCGCTCATCGTGAGCTACCGCAACGGCGCCGCGGTGCGGCTGTCCGACGTGGCCACGGTGCGCGAATCGGTGGAGGACGAACGCAACGCCGGCTCGGCCAACGGCAAGCCCTCGGTGCTGCTGATCGTCAACCGCGAGCCCGCAGCCAACATCATCGAGACGGTCGACCGGATCTACGACCTCATGCCGCTGCTGCGCGCCTCGGTGCCGGCCGCGGTCGACGTCGACATCGTGATGGACCGCACGCCGACCATCCGCGCCTCGCTGCGCGCGGTCGAGGAAACGCTGCTGATCTCGGTGGTGCTGGTGGTGCTGGTGGTGTTCCTGTTCCTGCGCCGCGCCAGCGCCACGCTGATCCCCGCGGTGGCCGTGCCGGCCTCGCTCATCGGCACCTTCGGCGTGATGTACCTGGCCGGCTACAGCCTGGACAACCTGTCCCTGATGGCGCTCACCATCGCCACCGGCTTCGTCGTGGACGACGCCATCGTGGTGCTGGAGAACATCGCGCGCCGGCGCGAGGCCGGCGAGCCGGCCTTCGACGCGGCCATCGCCGGCGCGCGCGAGGTCGGCTTCACCGTGATCGCGATCAGCCTGTCGCTGATCGCCGTGTTCATCCCCATCCTCGCCATGGGCGGCATCGTCGGGCGGCTGTTCCGCGAGTTCGCCGTCGTGCTCTCGGTGGCGATCCTGATCTCGCTGGCGATCTCGCTCACCACCACGCCCATGCTGTGCGCGCGCTTCCTCGGCGCGCAGCGCGAGCGCGAGCGCGACGCCGACCGGCCCGGCCGCGGCGCGCGCGCCTTCGGGCGCATCGCCGAGGGCTACTCGCGCAGCATCGGCTGGGCGCTCGATCACGGCTGGCTGATGCTGGCGATCCTGGCCGCCACCGTGGCCCTGAACGTATGGCTGTACGCCATCGTGCCCAAGGGCTTCTTCCCGCAGCAGGACACCGGCCGCATCTTCGGCTCGATCCGCGGCGACCAGAGCATCTCGTTCCAGGCGATGCGTCCCAAGCTCGATGCCTTCATCGAGATCGTGCGGCGCGACCCCGCCGTGGCCACCGTCACCGGCTACACCGGCGGCTCGCGCGTCAACAGCGGCCAGATGTTCATCTCGCTCAAGCCGCTCAAGGAACGCGTCGACTCGGCCGAGCGCGTCATCACCCGCCTGCGCGCGGCCACCGCGCGCGTGCCCGGAGCGACGCTGTTCATGGTGCCGGTGCAGGAGATCCGCGTCGGCGGCCGCTCGAGCAGCTCGCAGTACCAGTTCACGCTGCAGAGCGACGACCTGGAGGAGCTGCGCACCTGGGAGCCGCGCGTGCGCGCGGCCATGAGCCGGCTGCCGCAGCTGGTCGACATCGACACCGACGTCGAGGACAAGGGCCGCCAGGTCACCCTGGCGATCGACCGCGACGCCGCCAGCCGGCTGGGCATCACCGCGCGCCAGATCACCGGCCTGCTCAGCGACGCCTACAGCCAGCGGCAGGTGTCCACCATCTACGCACCGCTCAACCAGTATCACGTGGTGCTCGAGGTGGCGCGCGAGTTCCGCGACAGCCCGGAAGACCTGCGCGGCTTCAACGCCCCCAACGCCGACGGCGTCGCCGTGCCCCTGTCGGCCTTCGCCACCTGGAAGCCGACCACCACGCCGCTCGGGGTGAGCCACCAGGGCACCTTCGCCGCCGACACCATCTCGTTCAACCTCGCCGAGGGCGTCTCGCTCTCCGAGGCCAGCGCGGCCATCGAGGATGCCGTCGCGCGCATGGGCGCGCCCTCCACGCTGCAGCACAGCTTCGAAGGCACCGCCGGGGCGTTCCAGAAGTCGCTCGCGAGCCAGCCTATCCTGATCCTCACCGCGCTGGTCACCGTCTACCTGGTGCTCGGCATCCTCTACGAGAGCCTGGTGCACCCGATCACCATCCTCTCCACCCTGCCCTCGGCCGGCGTGGGCGCGCTGCTGGCGCTCATGGCCACCGGCACCGAGTTCAGCATCATCGCGCTGATCGGCGTGCTGCTGCTCATCGGCATCGTGAAGAAGAACGCCATCATCATGATCGACTTCGCGCTGGCGGCCGAGCGCGAGCAGGGGCTCACGCCGCGCGAGGCGATCCACCGCGCCTGCCGGCTGCGCTTTCGCCCGATCATGATGACCACCATGGCCGCGATGCTGGGCGCGATCCCGCTCGCCATCGGCGTGGGCGACGGCGCCGAGCTGCGCCGGCCGCTGGGCATCGCCATCGTCGGCGGCCTGGCAGTGAGCCAGCTGCTCACCCTCTACACCACGCCGGTGGTCTATCTCGCGCTCGACCGCCTGCGCCTGCGCCGCCGCCCGCGCACCCCGCCCGCCGCCCCGGGCCTCCGGAGCCCGCACACGGAATGAATCGACCCCTCCGCCGCCTCGCGCCCTTGCTGCTGGCGCTCGCGCTGTCGGCCTGCGCCGGCGCCCCCGAGTACGTGCGCCCGGCCATCACCGTCGCGCCCGGCTTCAAGGAGGCCCCGCCGCCGCAGGCCGGCGTGTGGCAGCCGGCGCAGCCCGGCGAGCTGCAGGGCGGCATGTGGTGGCGCATCTTCGACGACCGCGTGCTCGACGCCCTGATCGCCGAGGCCGACCTGGCCAACCAGAACCTGCGCATCGCCGAGGCCCAGCTGCGCCAGGCGCGCGCGGCCACCGATGCCGCGCGCGCCGGCCTGTACCCGAGCGTCTCGGGCGGCGTGTCGGCCAGCCGCATCCGCACCGGCGCCGCGCCGGCGGGCAGCAGCTACAGCCTGGACGTCTCGGCAGCCTGGGAAGCCGACCTGTGGGGCCGGGTGCGCAGCAGCATCGCCGCCGCCGACGCGCTGGCCGCGGCCAGCGCCGCCGACCTCGCCGCGGCCCGGCTGTCGATCCACGCCCAGCTCGCCCAGAGCTACTTCCAGCTGCGCGTGGCCGACGCCCAGGGCCGGCTGCTCGACGAGACCGTGGCCTCCTACCAGCGCTCGCTGCAGCTCACCCGCGACCGGCTGGCCGCCGGCGTGGCCACGCGCGCCGACGTCGCCCAGGCCGAGGCGCAGCTGAAGATCGCCCAGGCGCAGCGGCTCGACGTCGGCATCGCGCGCGCCCAGCTCGAGCATGCCCTCGCCCTGCTCACCGGGCGCGCGCCGGCCGACCTCACGCTGGCGGCCGACACCCTGAGCGAGGCCATCCCCGCGGTGCCCGCCGGAGTGCCCTCGCGGCTGCTCGAACGGCGTCCCGACATCGCCGGCGCCGAGCGCCGCGTGGCCGCCGCCAACGCCCAGATCGGCGTCGCGCGCGCGGCGTTCTATCCCTCGCTCACCCTGTCGGCCGACGGCGGCTTCCGCTCGACGCGGCTGGGCGACTGGCTGACGCTGCCCAGCCGCGTCTGGTCGCTCGGCCCGTCGCTGGCCGCCCTGCTGTTCGACGGCGGCGCCCGCGTCGCCGCGAACGAACAGGCCATGGCCGCCTACGACGCCACCGCCGCCGCCTACCGGCAGACCGTGCTCACGGCGTTCCAGGAGGTCGAGGACAACCTGGCAGCACTGCGCGTGCTCGCCGAGGAGGAGCAGGTGCAGCGCGAGGCGCTGGCCGCCGCGCGCATCTCCCTGGACATCGTGACCCTGCAGTACAAGGCCGGCACCGTCTCCTACCTCAACGTGATCCAGGTGCAGACCACCGCCCTGCAGAGCGAGCAGTCGGTCCTCGCCCTGCACGGGCGCCGGCTCACCGCCACGGTGGCGCTGGTCAAGGCGCTCGGCGGCGCCTGGTAGGCCGCCGCGCATGAGCACATGCGCGGCGCGCATAGGGCGTGACCGCGCCGCGAGGCGATGCGACAATCGCCGGTTCTGTCCCCGCGGAGCTGCCATGCGCATCGAAACCATCGCCGTCCACGCCGGCTACACGCCCGAGCCCACCACCAAGTCGGTGGCGGTGCCGATCTACCAGACCGTCGCCTACGCGTTCGACAACGCCCAGCACGGCGCCGACCTGTTCGACCTCAAGGTCGCCGGCAACATCTACACGCGGATCATGAATCCGACGCAGGACGTGCTCGAGAAGCGCCTGGCCGAGCTCGAGGGCGGCGTGGCCTCGCTCGCGCTCGCCTCCGGCATGGCGGCGGTGACCTACTCGATCCAGACCATCGCCGAGGCGGGCGACAACATCGTGTCGGCCAGCACGCTGTACGGCGGCACCTACAACCTGTTCGCGCACACTTTCCCGCAGCAGGGCATCGAGGTACGCTTCGCCGACCCGGGCAAGCCCGAGAGCTTCGTGCCGCTCATCGACGGGAAGACCAAGGCGATCTTCTGCGAATCGATCGGCAACCCGCTGGGCAACGTCACCGACGTCAAGGCGCTGGCCGACATCGCGCACGCGCACGGCATCCCGCTGATCGTCGACAACACCGTGCCCAGCCCCTACCTGTTCCGCCCCTTCGAGCACGGCGCCGACATCGTCGTGCATGCCGTCACCAAATACCTCGCCGGCCACGGCAACAGCATCGCCGGCGCCATCGTCGACAGCGGCAAGTTCCCCTGGGCCGAGCACAAGGCGCGCTTCAAGCGCCTGAACGAGCCCGACGTGAGCTACCACGGCGTGGTCTACACCGAGGCGCTCGGGCCGGCCGCCTACATCGGGCGCGCCCGCGTGGTGCCGCTGCGCAACACCGGCGCGGCGATCTCGCCGTTCAACGCCTTCCTGGTCCTGCAGGGCATCCAGACCCTCGCCCTGCGCATGGACCGCATCTGCGACAACGCGCTGGCCGTCGCCAAACACCTGAACGCGCACCCGAAGGTGGGCTGGGTGCAGTACGCCGGCCTGCCCGAGCACCCGGACCACGCGCTGGTGAAGAAGTACATGGGCGGGCGCGCCTCGGGCATCCTTTCGTTCGGCCTCAAGGCGGGCGGGCGCGAGGCCGGCGCCCGCGTGCTCGATGCGCTCAAGCTGTTCACGCGGCTGGTCAACATCGGCGACACCCGTTCGCTCGCCACCCATCCGGCCTCGACCACGCACCGCCAGCTCAACCCCGACGAGCTGAAGAAGGCGGGCGTGAGCGAGGACATGGTGCGCCTGTCGATCGGCATCGAGCACATCGACGACCTCATCGACGACCTCGACCAGGCGCTGGCGGCCGCCTGATCCGCGGCGGCGCGCCGCGGTCCGGCGCGCCGCCGTTCCTGTCCGGCCGGTGCGGCGGCTCGCCGCGCGAGCTGTACCGATGACGGTATGAGTCACGGAGCCGACGGGTTCAGCCGCGTGTCGATGGCGAGCGGCTCCTGTAATACCACCGCATACGAGCCCTTGGCCCGATCCGGGTCGAAGATCAGATTCCAGCTCTGGCGGCTCGCCGAGCTCGGGATGGCGATGAACCGATGCGCTGCCAACAGCGAGGCGCCGAAAGCCTGCTGACCGGCACTCGGGATTCCCGGCAAGAGCCATGTCGCGTTCGGGATCTCCGACGGCAGGGCGACGTGCACGTGCTCCGGATCGTGAATCTCGAGCACCGTCGATACGTGAGGGACGGTGTCGAGCGCACGGAACCCCTTGTGAACCGCAACCTCGATGATGGCGGTGGCCGCGTCGAGCGAGCAGTACACGGCCTTCACGCCCTTCGGGTTCCAGCGACCGCCGAAGGCATGGGCGCCCATCCCGGAATCCCAGCCGGCGGCATGCTTCGCCGTGTCGATCCGCCATGCGCGCAACGGACGCGCGAGCGACGGCGGGAAGATCGTCAAGCGTAGACCCCGTGCTCCATCTGCCCGAGCAGCGTCTTGACGAGATCGGCGCCCTGCGGCGTTGCCATCAGATCGATCGGGCGATGCGAGTCGAGTCCGATGGCGGGTCGCGAGAGCCACTGCTCCGCCTCCTCGCGCGTGCCGAGCACCTCCTGCGCCTTCGCGAGGATTTCCGCCATGCTCCAGACGCGAGCGCTCTGCTCGACGTCGAGCGGTTTGCCGAGTGCGGCTTCGTCCGCCTTGAGCCGATGCCAGGTGCGCGGGGAGATGTTCAGCACTCGCATGGTCTCGTCAAGCTTGATTTCCTGCAGGCTCGAGACCAGGTACACCACCGCTGAGCGCGGAAGGCCTTCGACGATCCGCTCGTGCAACTCGATCGCGGAGCGTACGCGCAAGGATTTCGTTCCCAGGACTTCCTTCACCCGGCCGAATGGATCGTCCGGATGCCTCCGTCTCGCGGCGCTTCCCGTCATCGCGCACTCCTTTGCCAACTGGCAAAATTGTAGCGCCGATTGTCCGGGGGCGCCACCGACTTCGCCTGCGCAGGGCGCGTTTCGCGCCCCCAGCGCTGCGGTAGCGGCCGGCCTGTGCGCCGCCGCCCCTACTCGGCCGCCGCGGCGGTGCGTCGCGACTGCGCTGCAGGCTCCTGCGCCGCCTCCTGCGCCGCGCGCCGCTCCGGCACCGCCGGCTCGTCGTCGCCGCTGCGGGCCACCTCGGCGGCCTGCCGCCGGCGCAGCACCACGCGGTCGCCCGGCGTCCGGTCCAGCAGCAGCCGCGTGACGTCCGGCCGCGCATAGTGCCCGGCCGGATCGGCCGCCGCCTTCGCGAGCGAGATCATGCCGAGGTCGATGTCGGCATGGACCAGCCCCTCGGTCCCCTCGGGCAGTGGCGCGTGCATCAGCTGGCCGTCCGGCGCGTAGATCGCCGCGAAGCCGCCGCCCTCGAGCAGCAGCTGGCGCTTCATCGGGTCGTCGCCGCACAGCATCTGCACCATTTCCTTCGACACCGTCGCGCACGGCGCGATCACGAAGCACTGGCCCTCCACCGCGTAGATGCGGCTGGCCGCGTTGTTGACCTCCGGCCCCAGCGCATAGGCGCCGCCGCGGTACAGCGAGAAGCTCGGCCACGCCGCGACGTGCACCTGCTCGTTCTGCGCGTACATCGCGTACTTCGACAGCGGCTGCAGGTGCTCCCAGCAGCACAGGGCGCCGATGCGCCCGAGCGCGGTCTCGTGCACGGCGAGGTCGCTGCCGTCGCCTTCCCCGAACACCGTGCGCTCGACGTGAGTCGGCTTGAGCTTGCGCCGCTGCGCCACCGTCTCGCCATCGGCATCGATGATCCACTGCCCCATGTAGAGGCTGCCGCCGCTCTTCTCGCTGTGGCCCATCACGACCATGATGCGGTGGGCCTTTGCCGCTGCGGCGATGCGCCCAGCCTCGGGCGAGCCGTAGACCAGCGAGTTGTCGTGGTAGCGCTGGATGAACTGCATGCCCCAGGCCGGCGAATCGAGCCAGATGAACCAGGGGTAGCCGGGCAGCCAGGTCTCGGGAAAGGCGACCAGCTTCGCGCCGCCGGCGGCGGCCTCCTCGATCAGCGCGACCGCCTTGTCGATCGATGCGGACAGGTCGAGGAAGACCGGCGCCGCCTGGACGGCAGCCACGCGGTATTTCGGATGTTGGATGCTCATGTCGACGCTCCTTGCGGGATGAACGAGCCTGTCCACCCTAAGCTCGGCGGCCGGCCGCGGCTTGTCCGGATGACGCGCCGTTCTTGATCCGGCGACGCAACCGACCTGCACCGCCGGCACCCCGCGTCCTCGCGCCGGCGCCGCGATCGCCATTGCGACCCGCGGCCCGGCGGCCTACGCTATGAACCCATGACCCGCCTGCTCAGCACCGCGAGCGTCGAACCCGGCCAGCGGCTGGCGTACTGGACCGACATGGTCTGCGAGACCTATGTCCAGCTCGAGTGCGACCCCGGCGCCGGCGAGCGCTCGATCGAGGGCGAGATCGCCTCCGACCGCGTGGCCACGCTGGGGCTGTCGCGCGTCACCTCCACCGCCCAGCGCGTGCAACGCACCCCGGCGCGCATCGCGCGGGCCAACGAAGACTACGTCCTCGTCAGCATCCAGGCGCGCGGCGAAGGCTACGTCAGCCAGGACGGCCGCACTGCGCACCTGAAGCCGGGCGACTTCGCGCTCTACGACAGCACCTGCCCGTACGAGCTGCGCTTCGACGGGCCGTTCCGGCAGTACGTGCTGATGATCCCGGGCCCCACGCTGCGCGCCTCGCTGCCCGACACCCGGCGCCTGACCGCGACCGCCGTCCGCGGCGAACGCGGCGCCGGCCGCCTGATGATCACCATGATCCGCGCGCTGGCCGCCGACATCGCGTTGCTGGCGCCCGAATCGGCCGCTGCCGTGGCCGACAGCGTGACCCACATCCTGATCGCCGGCCTGTCGGCGCTGCCGCAGGCCAGGCAGGCGCCGCCCTCGCACCTCGCGGCGCTGCACCGGGAGCAGATCAAGGCCTGCGTGCGCGCCCGGCTGCGCGATCCGGGCCTGAGCGTGGCCGGCATCGCCGCGGCGCTGCGCCTGTCGCCGAGCACCCTGCACCGCGCCTGGGCCGGCGAGCCCTGCTCGCTCGCCGACTGGATCTGGACGCAGCGGCTCGAAGCCGCGCGCCGCGACCTGTGCTCGCCGGCCCAGGCCAAGCGCAGCGTCAGCGACATCGCGTTCTCCTGGGGCTTCAACGACGCGGCGCACTTCAGCCGGGCGTTTCGTGCGCGCTTCGGCTGCGCGCCCCGCGAGCTGCGTGCGACGACGCTCGGCAAGGGCTGAGCGCCGGGCGCGGCCCGTGCCGCGGGATGTCTGCGAGAATCCGGCGCACCGACAACGCCGACCCGGGGGAGACGAGGATGGACATCGACGGATTCATGCAGGAATACAAGCGGGCGTGGGAGCAGCGCGACGAGTCCCTGTTCTGCGCGCTCTTCGCCGCCGACGGCGAGTACCACAACACGCCCTTCGCGGTGCAGCGCGGCCATGCGCAGCTCGCCGAGTACTGGCGACGCGTGAAGCTGCAGGAAGACGTCCGCGTCGAGTACGACGTGCTCGCGCGCAGCCAGGCCGGCGGCATCGCGCACTGGCACGTCACCTACCAGGTCGCCTCCGAGGAGCTGTTCCGCATCTGGGCGCGCTCCACCGGCACCCACCTCGCCGAGCGCAAGCCCGGCGAGCCGCTGCCGCGCATGGTCCTCGACGGAATGCTGCAGGCGGAATTCGGCGACGGGCTGTGCACGCGGTGCCGCATCTGGTGGCACTCGATGCCGGTGGCGCAGGGGTGAGCGCGGGCGACCCCCATGTCGCTGGAAGTCTGGCTCGCCTTCGTCGTCGCGACCGGCATCCTGCTCGCCGTACCCGGCCCGACCGTCCTCACGGTCGTCGGCTATGCCATGGCTCATGGCCGGCGCCTCTACGCGCCGCTGGTGGCCGCCGTGGCGCTCGGCGATGCCACGGCGCTGGCCGTTTCGCTGCTCGGCCTGGGCGCGCTGCTGGCAGCGTCGGCCTTCTGGTTCACGGTGGTGAAGTGGGTCGGCGGCTCCTACCTGCTCTACCTCGGCATCAGGCTGCTCGCCGCCGGAGCGTCGCCCGTCGATCCGGACCTCCCGGCGCCCCCGGCATCGACCTGGCGCCTGTTCGCGAACACCTACCTCGTCACGGCGCTCAACCCCAAGGGCATCGTGTTCTTCGTGGCGCTGCTGCCCCAGTTCATCGATGCGCGCGGCGACATCGCGCGGCAGTCGTGGATCCTGGCCGTCACCTTCGTGGTCATGGCCGCGCTCAACGCCTGGCTCTACGCGGTGTTCGCCGCCTCGGCCCGCGCGCTGCTGGCGTCGCCGCGGGCGCGGCGGCGCTTCGGCCTGCTGGGCGGCTCGCTGCTCTCGGGCGCGGGGGTGTGGGCCCTGCTGGCCAGGCGCCCCGTTTGAACCGGGGTGCGCAGCCGCGGACCGGCGCGCCATAATGCAGGCACCATGCGACTGGCCGAGCTCGGACCCTTCCCGATCACGCTGATCGCGTCGCTGATGCTCGCGGTGGTGCTGCTGGCGATCCGCGTGTTCGTCATGCAGCGCGTGCAGCAGCGGCGCCAGCGCGAGAACCGGCAGGAGACGGAGCGGCTGAAGTCGCTCGTCGCGGCCTACCGTTCGCTCGCCGGCTCGTTCTCGCCCGCGTCGCACGAGCACGCGCCGCAGATCGAGGAAACGCTGGCCGACGTGGTGCTGTTCGGCTCCCTCACCCAGGTGGAGCTCGCGGTGCGCTGCGTGACCCGCCTCAAGCGCGGCGAAGCCGTCGACTACCAGCCCCTGATCGATGCCCTGCGCTCGGACCTGCGAACGCAGCTGGGGCTCGAGCCCATTCCGCCCGGCCTCGCGCTGCCGGCCTCCGGGCCCGGCCGCCTGCTGCGCCAGGGCCGCGGCGAAGGCGAAGGCGGCGGCCGCGGCGAAGCGCGGGCCGGGGGCGGCGGGGGCGGAGGCGGAGGCGGAGGCGGCGGCCTCGCAGCGGGCGCCGGCGGGCTGGGCGCGGGATTGATGGTGGCCGACGCCGGCAGCGAGCAGAATCCTCCCTGAATCACGTCGGGCATTCCGCCGGCGCGGCCGTCGCGCCCGGGCGCGCCTGTCGGACCCGCAATCCGCAATCCATGCGATCGAAGGACAGCAACGAGGGCCATGCCATGCCGGACGACGCCGAGACCCGGAACACCCCAGCCGCCACCTCCGCCGACGAAACGGCCGCCACGCTGGCCCGATGGGAGGCGGACGAGGCCCGGATACGCGCCCGGCTGCAGCCGCCGGGCATCGCCACCCCCGGCGAGCTCGCGGGCCTCACCGGGCTGCAGATGTTCGAGGCCATCGCGGCCGGCCGGCTGCCCTCGGTCCACATCGGTGCGTCGATCGACATGTGCCCGATCGAGTTCGAGTACGGCCGCTTCGTGTTCCAGGGGCGGCCGGACGTGCGCTTCACCAACCCGATGGGCAGCATCCACGGCGGCTGGATCGCCACGCTGCTCGACTCCGCGCTGGCCTGCGCCATCCACACCACGCTGCCGGCCGGAAAGGGCTACACCACGGCCGAGCTCAAGATCAGCTACGTGCGCGCGCTGATACCCACGGTGCCGCTGGTGCGCGCCGAGGGGCACATCATCAGCGCGGGCCGCCAGGTCGGCTTCGCCGAAGGCCGCCTGTTCGGGCCCGACGGCAGGCTCTATGCGCACGCGACCACCACCTGCGTCGTGCTGGACCCGGCGGCCGGCCGGCCGGGCCCGGCCGCCTCGTGAACATCGCCGCCGAAGCTCGCGCAGCCATGGCCAAGAAGTCCTTCCCCCTTTCCAAGGTCTACGCCTTGCTCGAACCAGGGCCGGTCGTCCTGCTGACGACCGCCGGCACCGGGCAATCGAACGTCATGACCATGTCGTGGCACTGCATGCTCGAGTTCGAGCCGCCCCTGGTCGGATGCGTGGTGAGCGACCGCAGCCATACGCACGGCCTGCTCACCGCGTCCGGGGAATGCGTCATCAACATCCCCACCGTGGAGATCGCGGAAAAGGTGGTGGGCTGCGGCAACTCGACCGGCGCGAGGACCGACAAGTTCCGCAAATTCGGTCTCACCACCCGCCCCGCCGGGCAGGTCGGGGCTCCCCTCATCGACGAGTGCTACGCGAGCCTCGAATGCCGCGTCGTCGATCCCGGCATGGCGGCGAAGTATGCGTTCTTCGTGGTCGAAGTCGTGCAGGCCTGGGTCGATGCCTCGCTGCACGACCCGCGGACCATCCACCACCGCGGATACGGCAGCTTCATGGTGGCGGGAGAAACCATCCGGCTGCCCTCGAAGATGCGCTAGCCATGTCGACACGCCCCGGAAGCCCGCCAGCCATGCCCAGGACCTCGAGCACGCTACCCTACGCCGTCGCGATCGCCGCCGGAGCCCTGCTGTGGCTGCTCACGGCGGCCGCGAGCGGCCGCAGGGAAGCGTGGGACTCCGGCCTCTACTGGACGGCCGCCTACCCGCTGTCGATCGCCGTCGCCGGCGTGCTGGGCTATACGTATCCCGAGCGGGCGTGGCGCTGGGGGCTGGCGGTGATGCTCACGCAGGCGGTAGTGCTCGTCCTCACGGCGGGCGGCTTCGGCCTGCTTCCGCTCGGGCTGATCTTGTTCGCCCTGCTCGCCCTGCCCGCCATCGCCGTCGCACGCATGGCGGCACGCCTGCGCATGCGCCGGGAGCCGGGCTGACGGCGCACAATCTCCCCATGCCCGCAACGCTCGACGCACGCCACGCCGACATCACCACGCTCGCGGTGGAGGCCATCGTCAACGCGGCCAACTCCTCGCTGCTGGGCGGTGGCGGCGTCGACGGCGCGATCCATCGCGCGGCCGGGCCGCAGCTGCTCGACGAATGCCGCCTGCTGGGAGGCTGCCCGACCGGCGAGGCCCGGCTCACGCGGGGCTACCGCCTGCCGGCCCGCTACGTCATCCACACCGTCGGACCGGTATGGCGCGGCGGCGCCAGGGGCGAGCCGGAGCTCCTCGCCTCCTGCTACCGGCGCTGCCTGGAGATCGCTGCCACGCACGAGCTGCGCACCGTGGCGTTCCCGGGCATCAGCACCGGCGTCTACGGCTATCCGGTCGAGCTCGCCGCCGCCGTCGCGGTGGACACGGTGCGCACCACCCTGCCGCGCTGCGCCGCGATCGAGGAAGTGATCTTCTGCTGCTTCTCGCCGCGCGACCTCACGGTCTACGAGGGCCTGCTCGGCCAGGAGTAGTCTGGGCGGAGTCGGGCCGGAAAGCCGCCCTACGCCTTTGCGAGCGCCGCGAAATCGTGCCGCTCGAGCAGCAGGGACACCAGGTAGCCGGCCACCAGCCCCCAGAAGGCCGCGCCCACGTTCAGGAGGGCGATGTCGGCCACGGTGACGAGGAAGGTGACCAGGGCGCCGAGCGTGAAGCGGCCGCCGAACGACGTCACGAAGGCCATCTGCAGCACGCGCAGCATCGCCAGGCCCGCCAGGGTGGCGATGAAGGCCGGCGGGGTGGCGAGCATCAGCCGCGTGAACAGCGGCGAGAGCAGCCCGAAGGCCAGCGCCAGCAGGCCCACCACCAGGCCGCCGGTGTAGTGGCGCTCGCGCTCGCCCGAGGCGGAGACGATGGCGTTGGTCGGGCCGGTGAGGCAGGTCGAGACGGTGCCGACGAGGGCGGTGACCATCGAGCCGATGCCGCAGGCCAGCGTGACGGCGTTGATCGGCGCCTCGTGGCCGGCCGCCTTGAGCACCGCCACGCCCTGGCCGTTCTGCACCACCAGCACGGTGATGACCAGCGGCAGCACCAGCTCGACCATGGCCTGCGGCGACCACTCGGGCAGGTACAGGTTGGGCCGCGCCAGGATCACGCTGGCCGACAGCTCGGGCACGAAGCGCCCCGAGAACGCCACCGCGATCGCCCCGACCAGCAGCGCGCCCAGCATGGGCGGCAGGCGCCGCCCCGCGCGCGGCCAGGCATTGAGCAGCAGGAACGCGATCACCATCGGCGCGGCGATGGGCGCATCGTCGTGCAGCGAGCGCACCAGATCGAGGCCGAAGCGCAGGAACACCCCGGCGACCATGCCCATGACGATGGGCATCGGCACGGCCGCCATCGCCCGGCGCACCCAGCCGCTCAGGCCCAGCAGCACCATCACCAGACCCGAGGCCAGGAAGGCGCCGATGACCTGCGGGAAGCTCAGGTGCCCGAGGGCGGGGCCCACCAGCACCGTGCCCGGAATGGTCCAGAAGAAGGCCAGCGGCTGCCGGTAGAGCCAGCAGAAGAGCAGCGTGATCAGCCCGTTCAGGAAGAACGAGCCGAAGATCCAGGAGGCGAGATCGGACTCGGACAGGCCGCCGCGCGTCCCCACGGCGAGGATCACCGCCACCGGGCCGGTGGCGGCGAAGATGAAGCCGATCAGGCCGTTGACCGAGTAGACGGTGCCGGCGTCGCGCAGCACGCGGGCCAGGCGGGTCGGCGGCCGGATCGGGGCTTCGAGAGGCATGGCGGCCGATCTTACGCGAAGCTTCGTCCCCGTTGGAGGAAACGCCCCGCTTCCTCCCGCCCGCTGCACCGTGCGCCGCGCGTCAGCGCTTCTTCCTGCCGGTGGCGCCCGCCGGCGCCGCCGCGGCCTCGGCGTACTGCCGGGTGGCCGACTGCATCTGCTCGTACGCCGACCTCGCCGCATCGATCGACTTGGTGATGAAATCGAGGGTTCCATCGGCGCCGGACGGGGCCGACTGCGCGAGCGTCTCCACCGTCGCGGTGAGCTGGGCATTGGCCTCGTTGACCTGCTGCTCCAGCATGGCCCGCAGCTCGGCCCCGGTCTCGCTCGAGATGGCGTAGACGGCGTTCACGTACGCGTTCACCTTCTCCGGCGAGAGCTTGGCGAAGCTGCTGACCAGGTCGGTGAGCGTGCCCACGTCGCGCGCCGATAGCAAGGCCCGGATCTGCTCGGTCGATTCCTCGAGCGAGGCGCGCGCAGTATCGATGTTCAGCGCCGCAAGCTTGCCGATGCCTTCGAGAGCGGTGCGCGCCGCGGCGCCGCCGCGCTGGATCGCTTCGCCATGCAGCTTCATCAGATCGGCCGGACTGGGGGCGGGTTTCGCCATGGTCGTGCTCCTGTCGAAAGGTGATCACCCCGCGCCGGGAGGGCCCTCCGGGGGCGCACCGCGCGGCCTGATGAGGATCGTCGCAACGCCGGGAGCCGGCGTCAAGGCGGCGGCATCGGGAAGCGACCCGGCGCTGCGGGGCGGCCCGGCGCCGAGGGGCACCACACGGGCCGCCGGCTCAGACCGGCCGCACGCCGATCAGCGGCTGGTGCAGGTACATCGCGAACACGTACCAGGCCACGGTGCCGACGACCACGGTGACCAGGTCGTTGGCCCACAGGCCGGCGCGCGCCGGCGCTCCCGAGACGCGATCGCGCCGGCGCGCCGAACGGAAGTCGAGCACGGCCCACAGGAGGAACGCGCCGAACAGGACGACGTCGGCCAGCCGGCCGTTGGACAGCAGGTGTGCCAGCGCCCACAGCTTCACCCCCGCCACCATGGGATGGCCGATCGCCGCGCGCAGGCGGCTGCGCGGCACGTAGGCGGCGACGATGAGCACGAAGGCGATCCAGGTGAGCAGCGACGCCAGGTGGCGCGTCCAGGCCGGCGGATGCCACAGGTCGACCGGCGCCTGGCGGGTCAACCCGAAGCCCCACACGATCAGCACCAGGCCGACCAGCGAGACGAGCGAGTACAGCCCCTTCCACGGCCCCAGGCCCATGGCCGCGACGCGCGCGCCGCGCCAGTCGTCGGCCACGATGCGCACCGAGTGCATGCCCAGGAACAGGACGAGGCCCAGCACGAGGACGGTCACGGCACACTCCACCAAAGCGGATTTCGCGCAAGGGTAACCTATATGCAAGGATCGTCGCCTCCGCGGCGACGTGCCATGAAACGGAGGATCCGCAATGAGTGTTTCCGTCGCTTTCATCGGCCTGGGCGCAATGGGCGCACCGATGGCCGCGAACCTGCTCGATGCCGGCATTGCGCTGCGCGTCTACAACCGCCATGCGGAACGCGCGCAGGCGCTGGGCGCGCGCGGCGCCGTCGTCTGCGCATCGATCGCCGAGGCGGTGGAGGGCGCCCGTTTCGTGGTGTCGATGGTCTCCGACGACAACGCGACGCGCGCCGTCATGCTGGCGCCCGACGGCGTCGTGGCGCGCGCCGCGCCGGGCACCGTGATCGTCGATGCGAGCACCAATTCCCCGGCGCTCACGCGCACCGTGGCGGCGGAGGCGCATCGCCGCGGCCTGTTCCATCTCGATGCGCCGGTCGCGGGCAGCATCGCGCAGGCGCGCAGCCGCGAGCTGGTGTTCATGGTGGGCGGCGAGCTCCCGGCGCTCGAGCTCGCGCGCCCCCTGCTCGAGGCGATGGGCCGCATGACCGTGCACATGGGGCACAGCGGCGCCGGCGCCACGATGAAGCTGATCAACAACATGCTCTCGGGCGTGCTCACGGCCGCCATCGCCGAGGCCATGGCCGTCGCCCAGGCCGCCCATGTCGATCCCGAGGCGGCGCGGCAGATCCTGTGCGAGGGCGCTGCCGGCTCGCGGCTGACCCATTCGAAGATCCCCAAGATGATCGCGCACGACTTCGCGCCGCAGTTCCGGCTCGAGCTGATGGACAAGGACCTGCGCTACTTCCTCGCGCTGGCCGAGCAGGTCGACCGGCCGGTGCCGCTCGGCGCGCTGGTGCGCAGCCAGCTGCAGGGCGCGCGCCTGGCAGGGCTCGGGCACCTGGACACCAGCGCGCTGCTGCTGCACATCACCGGGCAGCCGGCCCGGGGCGAGACGCCGCCGAAGGCCTGATCCGGCGGGCGCCGCACCGCGAAGGTCACACGGCTGGATTATTTTTCCTCGAAGAGGTCTCTTCGCGAGCATGATCTGCCACGAATCGACCGATACAGGGCCGAATTCGCACCAAATTTCTCCTCACGATAGCGGACAATGGCAGGCCGACCTCGGAAAGGACTCCCATGACCCCCCGCGAACGACCTCCCGTCGCCGCGCCCTGCGCAGACGGACTCTGAGCATGCACCCGAGAAGCTGGGAAGCCCAGGCCGTCCGCAAGATCGAGGCCGACTTCAACCGCTCGGCCGACACGCACCTGATCCCGGTGCCGCTGCCCGCCACCCCGGGCGTCGAGCTGTACCTCAAGGACGAATCGAGCCACCCGACCGGCAGCCTGAAGCACCGGCTGGCGCGCTCGCTGTTCCTGTACGCGCTGTGCAACGGCTGGCTGCACAAGGAGAGCACGGTGATCGAGGCCTCCTCGGGCTCCACGGCGGTCTCCGAGGCCTATTTCGCCCGGCTGCTCGGGCTGCCCTTCATCGCCGTCATGCCCGAGACGACCTCGCCGGAGAAGATCGCGGCGATCCAGTTCTACGGCGGGCGCTGCCACCTGGTGAAGCATCCGGGCGCGGTCTACGGCGAGGCCGAGCGGCTGGCGCGCGAGCTGGGCGGCCACTACATGGACCAGTTCACCTACGCGGAACGCGCCACCGACTGGCGCAGCAACAACAACATCGCCGAGTCGATCTTCGCCCAGATGACGCAGGAGCCCCACCCGGTCCCGAAATGGGTCGTGTGCAGCTGCGGCACGGGCGGCACCACCGCCACCATCGGCCGCTTCATCCGCTATCGCTGCTTCGATACCCGCGTATGCGCGACCGATCCCGACAACTCGGTCTTCTTCGACGCCTATGCGAGCGGCGACACCTCGCTGCAGTTGCAGGCCGGCTCGATGATCGAGGGCATCGGCCGGCCCCGCGTCGAGCGCTCGTTCATGCCGGGCGCCATCGACGGCATGCTGAAGATCCCCGACATCGCCTCGCTGGCCGCCATCCACTACCTGCACCAGGTGCTGGGGCGCCGCTGCGGCGGCTCGACCGGCACCAACTTCATCGGGGCGCTGCACCTGGCGCACCGGATGCACCGGGCCGGCGAGCGCGGCTCGATCGTCACCATCCTGTGCGACAGCGGCGAGCGCTACCTCCAGAGCTACTACGACGACCGCTGGCTGGCCGAACGCGGGATCGACCTGCACTCGGCCCTGCCCGCGGTGCGCGCCTGCGCCGAGGAAGGCCGCCCCCTGCCGTGGGCGCTGCCCGCGGCGGGCGCCTGTGCCGGATGAGCGGCCGCGTTCCCCTACCGCGTCGATCGCCGTCCGGACGAGCCTAAAATCGCCCCATTCCTAGAACCGCCCCATTCCCGTACCACCGGAGCCACGCATGTCATTCACCCGCTTCTCCTCGCGCCTGCTGGGCCTGCTCGCAGGCGCCGCGGCGGCGCTGCTCGCCGTGACCGCCCCCCAGCCGGCGACGGCCGCCGACTGGCCGACCAAGCCCGTGCGCATCATCGTGCCCTCGGGCGGCGGCGGCGGCACGGCCGACCCCATCGCGCGGGTGCTCGCCGACGAGCTCACCAAGCGCCTCGGCCAGTCCTTCGTGGTGGAGAACCGCGGCGGCGCCAACGGCAACATCGGTGCGGCCGCGGCCGCGCAATCGGCGCCCGACGGCAACACCATCCTGTTCTCCTGGGCCGGCACGCTGGCGACCAACATCAGCCTGTATTCCCGCATCCCCTTCGATCCGCAGAAGGACTTCGACCCGGTGGTGCTGATCGGCGCCGTCCCCAACGTGCTGGTCGTCAACAACGCGCTGGGCGTCGATACGCTCGGCAAGTTCATCGCGCTCGCGAAGAAGGCGCCCGGCACGCTGAACTACGGATCGACCGGCAACGGCAGCTCCATGCACCTGGCCGCCGAGCTGTTCAAGAAGAGCACCGGCATCTACATGGTCCACATCCCCTACAACTCGGCCGGCCAGGCCACCTCCGACCTGCTCGCCAACCAGACGCAGCTGATGTTCCACCTCGTCACCGGGGCCGCGCCCTACGTGAAGGCGGGGCAGGTCAAGGCGCTCGCGGTGCTGGCCGAGCACCGCTCCTCGGTGCTGCCCGACGTCCCGACCATGGCCGAGCTCGGCATGAAGGACATCGAGTCGTCGACCTGGTTCGCCATGCTGCTGCCCAAGGGCTCCCCGCACGAGGTGATCACCCGGCTCAACGCCACGATCAACCAGATCCTGGCCGACCCGCCGGTGCGCCAGCGGCTCATCGGCATGGGCATGGAGCCGATCGGCGGCACGCCGGACAAGCTGGCCAGGCACCTGGATGCCGAGATCAGGAAGTGGGCCGAGGTGGTCAAGTTCTCGGGAGCCAAGATCCAATGAGCGCACCCCTCACAAAGAGGCAGCGCTTCGAGGCCGCGGTCGCCGGCGGGCCCGTCGACCGGCCGCCGTGCACGGCGTGGGTGCACTTCGCGAGCGACCACCTGGGCGGCACCGAGCACGCCATGCGGCATGCCCGCTTCGTGCACGACAACGACTGGGACATCTGCAAGATCGTCAACGACTTCCGCTACCCGCTGCCGGACGGCGTCGAGACGCTCACCGGGCCTGCCGAGATGCGCCGCTTCGCGCGCGAGCCGATGACGCGGGAGAGCTTCCGCGAAGAGCTCAAGTGCATCCGCCTGCTGCGCGCGGAGTTCGGCCCCGACATGCCGATCATGCTCACCACCTTCGACCCCTTCCAGCAGGTGATGCGCCGGGTCGGCTACACCAAGGCGCACCTGGTGTTCGAGCACCCGCGCGAGTCGCTCGCCATGCTCGAGGCGGTGTGCGAGACCATGGAAGAGTACATGGGGGCGGTGCGCGAGGCGGGCTGCGACGCCGTCTTCTTCTCGGTCAACAGCGCCATCAAGCCGCCGCATTCGCGCGGCATCGACGAGCGGATCTTCCGCGAGTTCTTCCGCCCCTTCGAGCTGCGCATGCTCGAGGCGATGGCGGGCATGACGCGGGCGCTGCACATCCACGGCACAGACCTCGACGTCTCGCGCGTCATCGACTACCCGGTCGAGGTGATCAGCGTCTCCGACCGGCTGCCGGGCAATCCGTCGCTCGCGCAGCTGCGCGCCATGACGCCCAAGTGCCTGATGGGCGGCATCGACGAATCGACGATCGTCGAGAGGTCGCTGCCCGAGCTGCGCGAGGAGATCCACGACTGCGTGCGCCAGATCGGCCGCGAGCGCTTCATCCTCTCGCCGGGCTGCACGATCCCGACGCAGACTCCCTGGTACGCGCTCGAGGCGATCCGCAAGACCTGCGAAACGCTCTGATCATGACCCGCGGCGGCGGCCTGAAGCTCGACCGGATCGATCGCAAGCTGCTGCAGCTGCTGCAGGACGACGCCTCGCTGCCGATCGCCGAGCTGGCCGCCCGGGTCAACCTCTCGCCCACGCCGTGCTGGCGGCGCATCCAGAAGCTGCGCGACGCCGGCGTGATCCGCAAGCAGGTGGTGCTGCTCGATGCGGCGCGGCTCAACGTCGGGGTCACCGTGTTCGTGTCGGTGAAGACCAGCCAGCACAACCCGGCATGGCTGGAACGCTTCGCGCGCGGCGTGGCCCGCATCCCCGAGGTGGTCGAGTTCTACCGCATGAGCGGCGACATCGACTACCTGCTGCGCGTGGTGGTGCCCGACATCGCCGGCTACGACGCGGTCTACAAGGAGCTGATCCGCGTGGCCGAGCTGACCGACGTCAGCTCCAGCTTCGCCATGGAGCAGCTCAAGTACACCACCGCCCTGCCGCTGAACTTCGTGGAATCCGGCTAGGGCCTGTTCACGCTACGACCCTGCGGTCGTCTCCTCGCCGCGGCCCGGCGGGGTGATAATTGCGCATCGACGACCCGCCGACCGGATGACCGCATGCGCGTCCTGCAGCACCTCTTCGAAAGCAACAAGGCGTGGGCCGAACGCGTGCGCCGCGACGACCCGGACTTCTTCGAGCGCCTGTCGCAGCAACAGACGCCGCGCTACCTGTGGATCGGCTGTTCCGACAGCCGGGTGCCGGCCAACGAGATCATCGGCCTGCCGCCGGGCGAGGTCTTCGTCCATCGCAACATCGCCAACGTGGTGGTGCACACCGACCTGAACTGCCTGTCGGTGATGCAGTTCGCCGTCGACCTGCTCAAGGTCGAGCACATCATGGTGGTCGGCCACTACGGGTGCAGCGGGGTGCGCGCGTCGCTGCGCCAGGAGCGCATCGGCCTGGCCGACAACTGGCTCGGCCACGTCAAGGACATCACCGAGCACCACGAGGCGCGCATCCGCCCGCTGTACCACGAGTCGCACAAGCTCGACCGGCTGTGCGAGCTCAACGTGATCGAGCAGGTGCGCAACGTGTGCCGGACCACCATCGTGCGCGACGCCTGGGAGCGCGGCCAGGCGCTGTCGGTGCACGGCTGGATCTACGGCCTGCGCAACGGGCTGCTGCGCGACCTCGGCGTCACGGCGCAGAGCCACAGGGAGTTCGAGGGGCGCTACGAGGCGGCGCTGGCGGCGCTCGCCTGAGGGGTCCGCATGCGAGTCAACGTCCTGGGCGCCGGCGTCGTCGGGGTCGCCTGCGCATGGTTCCTCAACCGCCTGGGCTGCGAGGTCACGGTGATCGACCGGCGGCCGCAGGCGGCCTGCGAGACCAGCTTCGCCAACGGCGGGCAGATCTCGGTCAGCCACGCCGAGCCGTGGGCCAATCCGTCGGCGCCGCTCAAGCTGCTGCGCTGGCTGGGGCGCCGCGACGCGCCGCTGCGCTTCCACCTGCGCGCCGACCTGCACCAGTGGCTGTGGAGCCTGGCGTTCCTGCGCCAGTGCACGCCGGCGCGCGCGCGCCACAACATCGAGCAGCTGGTGCGGCTGGGGCTGTACAGCCGCGCCACGCTGCAGGCGCTGCGCCGCGACACCGGCATCGCCTACGAGGCGCGCACGCGCGGCATCCTGCACTTCTACACCGACGCGGCGGAGTTCGAGGCGGCGCACGAGCCGGCCCGCCTGATGCGCGAGTTCGGCTGCGACCGGCGCATCGTCTCGGCCGACGAGGCGGTGGCCATCGAGCCGGCGCTGCGCCTCGCGCGCAGCCGGCTGGTGGGCGGCACCTATACCGAGGCCGACGAATCGGGCGATGCGCGCCGCTTCACGCGCGAGCTGGCCGCGCTGTGCCGGGCCCAGGGGGTGCGCTTCCTGATGAACCATACCATCACCGCCCTGCGCGCGGCCGGCGACCGGCTCGAGCACGTCGAGGCCACCGACGAGGAAGGCCGCTACGTGCGGCTGGCCGCCGACTGCCACGTGCTTGCGCTGGGCAGCTTCAGCGCGCGGCTGGCCGCGCCGCTCGGCCTGCGCCTGGACATCTACCCGGCCAAGGGCTACTCGGTGACCATGCCGGTGCTCGACGCCTCGCGCGCGCACGAGGTCTCGCTCACCGACGACGAGCACAAGCTGGTGTTCTCGCGGCTGGGCGATCGGCTGCGCATCGCCGGCACCGCGGAGCTGGCCGGCTACGACCGCTCGCTCGACCGGGAGCGCTGCGCGGCCATCGTGCGGCGCTTCGAGGCGCTGTTCCCGGGCGCCGCCGACACCGCGCGCGCCGAGTTCTGGAGCGGGCTGCGCCCGACCACGCCGTCGAACCTGCCCTACCTGGGCGCCACCCGCTACGCCAACCTGTTCCTGAACACCGGCCACGGCACCCTGGGCTGGACCCACGCCTGCGGATCGGGCAAGGCGCTGGCCGACCTCATCGCCGGACGCCGGCCGGAGGTCGATTTCGCCTTCACCGGCCCGGCCCGGCAGGGGATGCGCCCGGCGCCCGCTCGTGAGACTATCGCGGGATGAAAGCGCCCGAAACACGGCCGCCAGACCCAGCCGGGGCTCGCAACGCCCTGCCGACCTACCCGGCGGGCCCCGCTCCCGAGCCGGGCACCGCACGCGAGATCGCGCCCGGCGTGCTGTGGCTGCGCATGCCGCTGCCGTTCTCGCTCACCCACATCAACCTGTGGGCCATCGACGACGGCGCGGGCTGGGCCATCATCGATACCGGCATGCAGACGGCCGAGACCGCCTCGGCCTGGCACAAGCTCATCGCCGAGGCCTTTGGCGGGCGCCCGATCACGCGCGTGTTCGCCACCCACATGCACCCCGATCACATCGGCATGGCCGGCTGGCTCACGCGCCGCTTCGACTGCCGGCTGTGGATGACCCGGCTGGAGTACCTGAACTGCCGCGTGCTGGTGGCCGACACCGGGCGCGAGGCGCCCGAGGACGGCGTCGCCTTCTACCGCCGCGCCGGCTGGGACGACGAGGCGATCGAGCAGTACAAGGCGCGCTTCGGCAGCTTCGGCAAGGGGGTCTATCGCCCGCCCGACAGCTACCGGCGCATCGTCGACGGCGAAACGATCGCCATCGGCGGGCACGAGTGGCGCGTCGTGGTCGGCAGCGGCCACTCGCCCGAGCACGCCAGCCTGCACTGCGCCGGCCTCGGCCTGCTCGTCTCGGGCGACCAGGTGCTGCCGCGCATCTCCTCCAACGTTTCGGTGTTCCCCACCGAGCCCGACGCCGACCCGCTGGGCGAGTGGCTCGAGTCGCTCGAACGCATCCAGCAGCTGGTACCCGACAACGTGTTGGTGCTGCCGGCGCACAACGAGCCCTTCAACGGGCTGCACTCGCGCCTGCAGTCGCTCAGGAACGGCCACCTGCGCGGGCTGGAGCGCCTGCGCAAGGCGCTCGGCGAGCCGAAGCGCGTCGTCGACCTGTTCGGCGCGCTGTTCGCGCGCGACGTGCGCACCGACCCGCACCTGATGAACATGGCCACCGGCGAGTGCCTGGCGCACCTCAACCACCTGCTGGCGCACGGCGAGGCCACCGTCGAGACCGACGTGCAGGGCGTGGGCTGGTACCGGCGGGCGGGCTGACCGCACCCGGAGCGGCGCCGTCCCGGCGCGAGCCGGCCTTCGAGCAGGCGAAGGCACTCCGGCAGTGCCGCCGGGCGGGACGGCGGCGCGCTCAGTCTCCCCCGTGCGGCGCCTCCCACGCCACGCTGAGCGGCGCCTTGCGCGAGAACAGCTTCACGTGCTCGTCGATCGCGAAGCGCACGCGCGCGAGCCGCTCCTCGTCGTCGGCCTCGCACTCGAAGCGCAGCGCGTCGGGCTCGGCGACGAAGCGGCAGACACCCCAGGGAAACTCGGCGCGGCCCAGCCGCTCGTCGTACTCGACGCGGATCTTGCGGCCGAAGTGGTAGCACAGCCGCGTCAGGTAGCGGCTGGCCTCGGCGGTGGGCATGCGGCCCTGCAGTCGGATCATGGCGGGAGGTCCGGTCTACGGATGGGGGTCGGTGTCGGAAGCGGCGGCGTCGACGGCGCGGTCCACCAGCACCACCGGATAGCCGTGCGAGCAGCGCTCGATGCGCGCCTGCACGCCGTAGGCCCGGTGCAGCAGCCCGGCGTCGACCTCGCGCGCCGGCAGCCCGGCCGCGAGCACGGCATCGGGCCCCAGCACGACCAGGCGGTCGCAGAAGCGCAGCGCGAGGTTCAGGTCGTGCAGCGCCATCAGGCAGATGGCCTGCCGCCGGTCCACCAGCGTACGCACCGTCTGCAGCACCTGCAGCTGCCAGCGCAGGTCCAGCGCGCTGGTGGGCTCGTCGAGCAGCAGCAGGCGCGACTCGCGCGCGATGACCTGCGCCAGACCCACCATCTGGCGCTGCCCGCCGGAGAGCTCGTCCAGCGGGCGCAGCGCGATGCCGGCCAGGCCCAGCGACGCGAAGACCGCCTCGATCAGCGCCTGCGTGCGGGCGCGCCCGAGCTCGGGCCGGCTGGCGTGCAGCGCGGCCAGCATCGCCTCGTAGGCCACCAGCGAGCTCGCCTGCGGCAGCGCCTGGGGCAGGTAGCCGACGCGGCGCAGGCGCTCGCGCGGCGGGCACGCGTTGAGGTCCTCGCCGTCGAGCAGGATCCTGCCGCGCGCCGGGCGCAGGCCCGCGATCGCCTTGAGCAGCGTCGACTTGCCGGCGGCATTGGCGCCGAGCACGCCGACCAGCGATCCGGGCGGCACGCGCGGCAGGTCCAGCGCGCGGATCACCGCGCGGCCCGGGTAGCCCGCGGCCAGGCCGTGCAGCGCCAGGCCGGCGGCCGTGTGCGCGCCCGAGCCGCCCTCGACGCCGCCCGGGGCAGCCACCGGCTGCCTCATGCGCGCCGGCGCCGGCCGAGCACCAGCGCCATGAACATCGGCACGCCGACCAGCGCGGTGATGATGCCGATCGGCAGCACCACGCCGGGGATCAGCGTCTTGCTCAGCGTGGACGCCAGCGACAGCATCAGCGCGCCCGCCAGCGCGCTGGCCGGCAGGTAGTGGCGATGGTCCTCGCCGACCAGCAGCCGCGCGATATGCGGGCCCACCAGGCCGACGAAGCCGATGATGCCCACGAAGGACAGCGCGGCGGCGCTGGACAGGCTCACGCGCAGCAGCGTCGCCAGGCGCAGCCGCTCGACGGCGATGCCGAAGCTGCGCGCCTGGTCCTCGCCCGAGCGCAGCGCGGTCAGCGCCCAGACGTTGCGCAGCGACCAGGCACAGCACGGCGCGAGCACCGCCGCCACGATCGCGATCTTGTTCCAGGCGGCGCGCGCCAGGCTGCCCATGGTCCAGAAGACGATCTGCTGCAGCGAGTCGCTGTCGGCGACGTACTGCAGCAGCCACAGCAGCGCCTCGAAACAGAACAGCAGCGCGATGCCGAACAGCACCACGGTATCGACCGAGGCGCCGTAGCGGCGCGCCAGCAGCTGCACGAGCAGCGTCGCGCCGGCGGCGCCGGCGAAGGCACCCAGCGGCACCGCGAGGTTCTCGCCGAAGGCCGGCAGCGCCAGGCCGCCGACGATGGCGACCGATGCGCCCACTGCGGCGGCGGCGGAAACGCCCAGCGTGAAGGGGCTGGCCAGCGGGTTGTTCAGCGCCGTCTGCATCTCGGCGCCGGCCAGGCCGAGCGCGGCGCCCACCAGCAGCGCCATCACCGCCTGCGGCAGGCGCACCTCCCACAGGATGACGCGCTGGTCGATCGGCAGCACGTCGGGCCGCAGCAGCCCTGCCACGACATCGCCGAAGGCGAACGCCGACGGCCCGGTGGCGACGTCGAGCACGAACCCAGCGGCCAGCGCCAGCGCGAGCGCCGCGATCCAAGCCAGCCGCGCGCCGGAGAAACGCCGGTAGCGCCGCGCCAGCGAGACATCGGCGGGCATCGCGTCGGCAGGCGGCGTCACCGCAGCGAGATCCAGTAGGTGCCGTCCAGCGCGAGCGGCTGGAAGCGCGAGTAGAAATCGTCCAGCGTCGCCTGCGGATCGAGATCGGCGAACAGGTCGGGATGCAGCCACTTCGCGAACACCTGCACCGCCACCACGTTGAACGGCGAGTTGTAGAAGTGGTGCCAGATGGCGTAGGCCCGGCCTTCCTGCACGGCGCGCAGCCGCGCGATGGCGCGCCGCTGCACCGCGCGCTGCAGCGACGCGCGCGCCGCCTCGGGCGGCACGCCGGGGCCGAGGATCACGCGCAGCGGATGCCGCTCGGCGCCGGCCATGCTGCCGATGCCGGTGCCGATGTAGACCTGCGGCTGGCGCGCGATCAGCCACTCGGGATTGAGCGTGCCGAAGTCGCCGGGCACGAGGCCGCGCGCGATGTTGCCGCCGCCGGCGGCGTCGAGCAGCTGGCCGACCAGCCCGACCATCGTGTCGCAGCAGCCTTCGCTCAGGCCCACGCGGTTCTCGAGGAACACCGTGGGCGCCGCGGGCCGGGCGCGCGCGAGGCGTTCGGTCACGCGCGCGAGCTGCGCCTCGTAGTGCGCGGCGAACGCCTCGGCGCGCTGCGGCTGGCCCAGCAGCGCGCCGAGCAGGCGGATGCTGCGCGGGGTGTTGCGCAGCGGCTCGCGGCGGAAGTCGACGAACACCACCGCCGTACCGGCGGCCTGCAGCCGCTCGATCGCCTCGCGATCGCGATCGCCCGGCCCGTGCCCGCCTCCGAGCGTGAAGATCGCCACCTGGGGCCGCACGGCGATGGCCTGCTCCACGCTGAAGCTGCCGCTGGAGGAGCGCCCGATGCGCGGCACGCGCTCGAGCCGCGGGAAGCGCCGCCGCCACTGCTCGTAGCCGGTGGGGTCGAGCAGCTCGAACTCGCCCATCATGCCGGCCAGCCGCCGCGTCGGGTCGTCGTGCTCCAGGATGGCCAGCGCCGGCAGCAGGCGGCCTTCGCCGAGCAGCAGACGCTCGACCCCGGCCGGCACGCGAACCGTGCGGCCGGCCAGGTCGGTGAGCTCGATCTCCCCGGCCGCGCGCGCCGGTGTCGCGAACAAGCAGAACTGCACGGCCGCGAGCACGATCAGGGCTCGCACGGTAAAGGCAAACAGAGTCGAAGCCGGCATCATGAATCTGCTTGCTAGGGTTGCCCCAGCGCGTACTCGATCGCGCGCTGCAGCGCCGGCAGCGCGGCGCTGCCGTGGTTCTCGCCTTCGAATTCGCGGAACCCCGCCTGCAGCCCGGCCGGCCGCAGGCGCTCGAGGTCGAGCCCGAGGCTGCGGGCCGCGTCCACCTGGCCGCGCTGGCGCAGCAGCGCCGCGCGTTCGGCGGACGCACCGGTCGGCGGCGCCTGTTCGCGCGAGCCGACCGTGACCAGCACCCGCGCCCGCGGCGTCGAGCGGGCCGCGAAAGCCTCGCGCTCCTTCAGGATGAAGCCATCGTTCCACCAGATCGACGGGCTGGCCGCGACGTAGTCCGCGAACAGGCCCGGACGGGTGAACAGCGCGTGCAGCGCCAGCAGCCCGCCGAAGGAGTGGCCGAACAGCGTGCGGCGGCGCGCGTCGACGGGGAATTCGCGCGCGATGAATGGCTGCAGGTCGCGCTCGATGAAATCGAGGAAGGCGTCACCGCCGCCGAACTCCGGCGACAGTCCCGGCGCCGGCGGCGTGTAGTCGAACGCGCGCGCCTGCTCGTCGTACGGCTCGTCGGTCGGGTAGCCGATGCCGACCACGATCCCCGGCCGGATGCCGGTGCTCGCGCTGCGCCGTGCCTGGGCGCGCGCCATCAGGGCCGCGACAGGAAACAGCGCATTGCCGTCGAGCACGTAGAGCACCGGATAGCCGCCGGGCGGCGGCGGGCCCTCGGGCAGCGCCACGAACACCCGGTAGACGCGCCCGTCGGCACTCGAACGAAGGTCAAGCCGGCGGGTGTCCGGCAGCGTCACGACCGGCGCGCCGGCCAGCGTGGCGGTCGCCGCGTCGCGCGGCAGCGTGGTGCACGCCGACACGGTCGCGGCGATGGCCGCGGCAACGGCCGCGGCGGTGACCCGCCGGGCGATGCGGCACTCGGGAACAGGTCGGGGCACTGATGCTGACCAGAATTGCTTGCGCCCATCCGGGCAGCCCACCAGCATCCCATGCGCACGCGGCGCACACGTTTGCGGCGCCAACGAATTCATTTGAGAAAGCGATCAGATGATCGGCATCACACCCGCCTCGGCCTGGTTGAGCCATGCCGCATCGCACGGCCAGGCCCTGCGGCTGCCGCCCTTGCGTCGGTCGGCGTACGCGTCGACCAGCCCGTCCCGCCTGACCTCCAGCGCGCGCACCTGCATCTTGAGGAGGCAGGACGCGAGCATTTGCTGCTCGTGTTCATCGAGCGCCGAAAGCACTTCGCGGTGGATATGCACGACACGCGGAAAGATCTTGCGGTACAGCGCCGCGCCCCTGCTCGACAGCCTCACGATGCTAATGAGAATTACTTGCATTTGTATGGATAGCCCGCTAGCATCCCGTCCACATCGGACATACGTATTTGCGGCGCCGACGAATATGTTTGGGAAAACGATGTTCCACGAGACTGCCCGGGTCCGCGCCGGCCGCCCGCGCATGCGCGCGCCGGGCAGGTTTCCCGGCGCCATCGTCGCCGGCGCTACCGTTACCGGCGACGACGTGGCCCGGCTGGCGGGTGCCGATCACCATTTCCTCGCCACCGACATCGCGCCCGGGCAGCCGGTGCTGGCCGGGCGCCTCACCGCGCAGGCGCTGCGGCCCGGCCTGGGGATGCACTGCGCCGACGTCAACGACCTGCACGACATGCGCACGCGCGCGACGGCGGAGCCAGGGCTGCGCGTGCTGCTGCTGCTCGACGGATGCGTCGACGTATCGTTCGGCTCGCGACGCGTGAGCCTGTCGGCGCGCGCGGCGCCCGGGGACACGCCCCAACCGGTGGGCGCCCTGATCGGGCTCACGCGCCCCGAGGTCTTCGAGCGCCGCTGGCGGCAGGGCGCCTACGAACGCAAGGTGGTCGTCACGGTGAGTGCCGGATGGCTGGCTTCGTGCGGGCCCTCCGGCGAAGGCGAGGGCTCGGCCGCGCTGCGGGCGTTCATGTCGCGCCACCTCGCAATCGAGCATTGGCAGCCCTCGCCGCGCACGATCGCGATCGCCGAGCAGATCGTGCGCGCGCCGGCGATGCCGCCGCTGCTGCAGCACCTGTTCCTCGAGAGCCGCGCCATCGAGCTGGTGAGCGAGGCACTGGGGAGCTTCGACCGCCCCGGCCCGGGCCGGCCCGCACTGAGTCCGCGCGAATATCGCCGCGCCCGCGACCTGCGCGATTTCCTCGACGGCGACGCCTGCGACGGCCTTACGCTCGGCGAACTGGCGCGCCGCGCCGGCGTGAACGCCAACTCGCTGCAGCGCCAGTTCCGCGCCGCCTTCGGCACCACCATCTTCGAATACCTGCGCGAAAGCCGGCTGCAGCGCGCGCGGGCCGCGCTCGAAAGCCGCGGACTCAGCGTCGCGGAAGCCGCACGGCTGGCCGGCTACACCAGCCCCGCCAACTTCGCGACGGCCTACAAGCGCCGGTTCGGCCTCTCGCCGAAAGTAGCCCGCGCACGAGTCTGAGCAGGCAAGTCCCGCTCGCGAATCCGAACCGGTGCCGGCACCGGAAACCAGGCCGGCCCCCCCACGCACGGATGCGGGCGCCGGCCCGAGGTGCCCCGGCCCGTCAGGCGCCCCGCGGCGCGCGATCGCGTGCCACGTCCCTGCCGGCCGGGACGTACAGAGCCTCCGCATGCGATCACACGTCGCATCGTCGCTCCGGCAAACGTCTTCGTCGCCGCCGCAAACCATTGTCCACGAGCGAAGTGCTGCAATCGACCCGCCCTCGAATACGAATCATTAACGGTAAGAACCCATGCTCACTCGCTCGAACCGGGCGGCCCCGGGCCGCCGGCGCCGGAGTCCACGGCGCCCCTTGTCGCTCATCGGATATGCGCTTGCCTGTCTCGCCGCCTCGCCGGCCGCGGCGCAGCAGGACGCCACGCCCACGCTCGAGGCCGTCGTCGTGACCGCCAGCGCCCGCGAGCAGAAGATCCGGGAAGCGCCGGCCAGCATCTCGGTCATCACGCGCGAACAGCTCGAGCGCGAGCCCTTCATGAACCTGCAGGACGCGGTGCGCACCCTCGAGGGCGTGAGCATCGTGGGCGGCGGCCCCAACGAGAAGGACATCTCCATCCGGGGACTGCCCGGCGAATACACGCTGATCCTCGTGGACGGCAAGCGCCAGAGCACGCGCGAGACGATGAACCGCGGCACCGGCGGCGTGCAGTCGAACCTGGTCCCGCCGCTCGAGGCCATCGAACGCATCGAGGTGGTACGCGGGCCGATGTCCTCGCTCTACGGCTCGGATGCCATCGGCGGCGTAATCAACATCATCACGCGCAAGGTCCCCAAGACCTGGGGCGGCTCGTTCACCGTGGGCACCGTGGTGCCGCAGGATTCGGACGAAGGCGACGCGCGCCATGCCGGCTTCTGGCTCGGCGGGCCGATCAAGACCGACACGGTAGGGCTGCAGGTCTACGGCAAGCTCACCGACCGCGACGAGGACCGCATCTACTACCCCGGCTCGCTCACCAGCGGCACCTTCGGCTCGACCGATCGCAACCTCACCGCCAAGCTGTCGCTGACGCCGTCGCGCGAGCACGCCTTCACCGTCGAGGCCGGCCACAGCGAGTTCTCACAGGAACGGCGGCCGGGACGCTCGCTGGCCGCGAACGCCGCAGCGCTGGAAACGGAGCACGAGCGCCGGCACTGGGCGCTCACGCACGAAGGCAGGTGGTCCTTCGGCACCTCCACGCTGGCCCTGTACCAGGAAATCGGCAAGCAGACCAACTGGACCAACGGGGTGCGCAGCCCGGTGGTCCCCGAGCTGACCGATACCGTCCTCGACGGCCAGGTTTCGCTGCCCTTCGCCCGTCACCTGCTCAAGCTCGGCGGGCAATACAGCCACGCCAAGGTCGAAGGCATCAGCAGCCAGGATTCGATCGCCGGCTATCCGGCCAACGTCGATGCGGTCACCGTGAAATCGTGGGCGCTGTTCGCCGAGGACGACCTCTTCGTCACCGAGCGCCTCACGCTGACCGGCGGCCTGCGCCTGGACGACCACGAGAACTACGGCTCGCACTGGACGCCGCGCCTCTATGCGGTCTACAAGCTCAGCGACACGCTCACGCTGCGCGGCGGCGCCGCCAAGGGCTTCAAGGCGCCGACCATACGCCAGAGCACCGCGGGCTACTGCATGACCACCGGCGGGCAGACCGGCAACGTCTCGCCGCCCGGCACGCTGTGCGGCAACCCGAACCTGGAGCCGGAGACCAGCGTCAACGAAGAGGTCGGCATCCGCTACGACGCCCCGAACGGCGCGAGCCTGAGCGCCACCCTCTTCAACAGCGACTTCAAGAACAAGGTGGCCAGCTACGACACCGGCGTAGCCGATCCGCGGGTGCCCTCGCGCAACATCTACGTGTACGACAACATCGACAAGGTGACGCTGCGCGGCATCGAGCTGGCTGCCGCATGGCCGCTGGCGCGCGCATGGCGGCTGTCGGGCAACTACACCTACACCGACTCCAAACGCAAGGGCGGCGGCGAGCCGGCCTTCGACGGCAGCTCGCTCGACGGACGTCCGCTCGACAAGACGCCCGAGCACGTGCTCAACGCGCAGCTCGACTGGGCGGCCGCGGACAAGCTCGCGCTCTACGCCCGCATGAACTACCTGGGCAAGCAGTACTGGGCGGCGTTCCGCAACGGCGCCATGAACGTGCGCGAGCGCGAGGCCTCGACCACCTTCGACATCGGGGGCAGCTACCAGCTCCGCCGCAACCTGGCGCTGAAATTCGCGCTGTTGAACGTCGCCGACGAGAAAGTGCCGGTCGACGACCGCACCCGCACCACCGGCCTGGCCGGCAACTGGATGGTCGACGAAGGCCGGCGCCTCTGGGTGGCGCTGGAGGCGAGCTTCTGATCCGGCGGCAAAGGCACGGATGCGGGACAATGGCACCGGTCGGGCGGCTGCTCGCCGCCCGTTTCGGTGCGAGACCCATGGCTGCCACGACCGCTGACACCACCCCCCTCATCGACGACGAGCTCACGGTGCTGGCCGCCCTGGTGCCGCTCGCCGGCCAGCGGATCATCGAGCTCGGCTGCGGCGCCGCCGGCCTGGCGCGCGCATTGCTGGGGAAGTACCCGGACAGCCGGGTCACCGGCCTGGAGGTCGACGAGCGCCAGCATGCGAAGAACCTGGCAGCGCCGCAGGCCGGCCTGAGCTTCGTGGCCGCCGGCGCACAGGCGATCCCGTTTCCGGACGCGAGCTTCGATCTCGCGCTCATGCTGAAGTCGCTGCACCACATCCCGCTGCCGCTGATGGAGCAGGCGCTCGCGGAGACCGCACGGGTGCTGCGCCCGGGCGGGCACCTCTACGTGTCGGAGCCGGTCTACGCGGGGGCGCTCAACGACGTGGTGCGCCTCTTCAACGACGAGCGCACGGTGCGTGCAGCCGCGCAGGCTGCGCTGGACGAGGCGCTGCTCACGGGCGCCTGGGAGCAGGAGGCCGAGCAGCGCTTCGAGATGCCCTCGCGGTTTCGCGACTTCGCCGAGTTCGAGCAGCGCATGATGCGGCCGACCTTCGCCGATCATCGGATCGACGACGCGATGCTCGCGACGGTGCGCGCGGCGTTCGAGCCCCACTGCGGCCCGGAAGGGGCGCGCTTCACGCGCCCGATGCACGTGCGGGTGCTGCGTCGCGTTTGAGTGGGGCGAGTGGGGGCAGCCGCTGAGCTAGGCTACCTAACGGATGCATGGCGGATATAGCGCACGCCGTCGATGCCATCGAAATCCGCGTCCTGCGTCCACAGCGTCGCGCTGTGCGCCTGTGCGGTCGCGAGCATGACCGAATCAGCGAGCGGCAGCTTGTGCAACAGCCCGAGGCTGGCTGCCTGCATCGCGAGATCGGCATCGAGGTCGACGACGCGCCCCTGCCGCATCTGTGCGGCCACCTGAAGCGCTGCATTCTCGCCGCGTTGCGCAAACACCCGCTTGAACACCTCGAGCAGACTGATCGTCGGCACGACCAGCCGGTCGGTATCGATGATCGAAGCCGCGAAGAACGCAGCGTTCGGCCCGTCGGCGAAGAACTCGAGCCAGCCCGACGAATCGACGACGTTCAAACGCGATCCTTCTCGCGCGGGACACGAGTGTCGATGCCGCGCAGGAAACCGCGCATCGCCTTCATTTCTCTCACCGGCACGAATTCGGCACGTCCGTCGTGAACGATGACCTCGAGCTTCTGCCCGGGCCGGATCGCCAGGGATTCCCGGACACTTTTCGGGATCACGACCTGGAACTTCTCGGACACAGTCACCGTCGTCATACGGAATCCTCATCGATTCATAAATCGTATGATAGCGGAGGCGGCCGGTCAACCGGCTAAAAGCCGTGTTCGTAATATCGAGGCGCACGCCGCCGCGATGGCCAGCCGCCTCTCGACAAGTGGTGACGGAAAGCCCGTGTGCGCCGGAGCACACCCATACGACATCCTGGACGATGGATCCCGGGCTCTTCCTCTGAGCCCGTGGTTCGACACAATGGATGACACGAACCCGCTCGGTGAAGGCCCATGGATGTAGTTGCCGACCCCCGGCTCTCAACGTCGTCATCACTGCTTCTGTTGGCATTGTCAGAATCTCAGAAATGCCTGTCACAAAGCAGAATTTTACGCGGGTTAGTGTGTTGTGTAGAGATTTGACCGAACCCCTGACGCAGCTTACGCTGCTCGACAGCCAGAGCTGGAGCCGAAGCCGATCGACACCCTCGTTCAACTCGACCAAAGAAGACGGATGAACCATCCCAACCTGGAAACGATCTATCGGTGCGCGTACCGACGAGAAGATGTGCAGCCGTATCCGTTCCAGCGCGCGATCGCCGAAAACGCCGATGTCGACATCCTTGTCGCACCGACTGGCCTGGGGAAGACCGCGGCTATCGTGCTGAGTTGGATCTGGCAGCTACTGGCCAACGCCCCTGCTACTCCGCGACGCCTCGTCTGGTGCCTGCCGATGCGGGTGCTCGCCGAGCAGATCGCTCGAGAAGCACAAGCCTGGATCGACAATCTCGACGATCTGTTCGAGAGAAGCGGCTGCCCCAAGCCGAGCGTCCATCTACTGATGGGCGGCGCGGTCGATGAAGACTGGAGGCTGCGCCCGGAAAATCCGGCAATCCTCGTCGGCACGCAGGACATGCTGCTTTCGCGCGCGCTGATGCGCGGCTACGGCATGAGCCGGTTCGGCTGGCCGATCGATTACGGGCTGCTCCACAACGACGCTTTGTGGGTCTACGACGAGGTGCAGCTGATGGGCGCTGGGCTCGCCACGTCGGCGCAGTTGGAAGCGTTTCGCCGACGTACGGGATGGCGGCATGAGCGAGCGGCGCGAAGCCTGTGGGTCTCGGCCACTCTCGATCCGCGGTGGCTCGACACCGTCGAGTTCCGTAGTGAGATCCCCGAACCGGTCGTCCTGCGCTGGGATGACGGTAATCCGCCCGAGTCGCCGTCCCTGAGGGCCCGGCTCGACGCCGTCAAGCGGGTGAAGCGCGCCGAGACGACGGTCACGGCCGACAGCCTGAAGAAGCCGCAGGCGCACGCCATCGCTCTTGCCCGGGAGGTGGCTTCGCTGCATCGCAAGGAAACCACCACCCTCGTCATCGTGAACACGGTGCGCCGTGCCGTGGCGCTGTACGCGGCACTCGCCGACGTGCTCGAAGCGTCCACCGCGCGCCTGCTGATCCACTCCCGCTATCGTCCGCCCGAGCGCCGAGCGCTGGAGGAGCACTTGCGCGCCGGCGCCGGGGACGACCGCGTGGTGGTCGCCACGCAAGCGATCGAGGCAGGGGTGGACATGACGTCCGCGGTCCTGTTCACGGAGCTGGCGCCATGGTCGTCGATGGTGCAGCGCTTTGGCCGCTGCAACCGCGCCGGCGAGCTGAACGACACGGGCGGCGCCGAGGTTCGCTGGATCGACATCGAGACGGAAGCCGACCGGGCATCGGCCCGGCCGTACGAAGTCGAAGACCTGAAAGCGGCACGCGACATCCTCGCCACGCTCGACGAGGTCAGCCCACGCAAGCTGCCGCCGCCTTCTCGTCCGCGAAGACCCGCACAGGTGATTCGGCCGAAGGATTTCGAGGAACTGTTCGACACCGACGCCGATCTCTCCGGATACGATCTCGACGTCTCGCCGTATATCCGCGACAGCAACGACCTGTCGGTCAGCCTCTTCTGGCGAACGGTCGGCAACGCCGAACGGGTTTCGGCGAAGCGTCCCCTGAGGGACGAGCTTTGCTCCGCACCCCTGAACGACGACCTTCGGGCTTGGCTACTTCCCAAGGAGGGGAACGCACCCGCCTACGTCGAGGATCCGCTGGCACACGACGGCGACCCCTGGGTACGCCTCGACAAATCATCCCACCGGCGCTTGCGCCCAGGTTTGACCGTGCTCCTCGATGTACGGATGGGCGGCTACGACCTGGAACTCGGCTTCGTCGGCGCATCTGCAACCGCACCGGTCAAGCCGATCGCAGAAAGCCCAACCACCGCGGCGGCGGCCGGCAACGACACCGATGTCGGCGCGACCACCGACGACGACCCCCAGTCCTTCGGTTCTGCGGCCGCGCTGCTGCTCGAGCGGCATCTCGACGACGTAGCGAAATGCGCTCGCGAGATCGCGCAGGCGCTCGGCCTGCCGCCCGCCCAGGTCGAAGCCCTGTGCCGCGCTGGTGCATGGCACGATCTCGGCAAGGCATTCCCGCCGTTCCAGATCCTGCTCGGCGGCTCGCCCCCCGCCCCGCTGCTGGCGAAGTCTGCCGAGATCCAGGCTTCGAAGGAGCGTCGGCAGCGGGCCGAAGCGACCGGACTGCGCCGATACTTCCGCCACGAACTCGCCTCGGCGCTCGCGTTCCTGCAGCAGCACCACGGCGAGCCGAACGCGGATCTCATCGCTTTCCTGATCGCCGCGCATCACGGCAAGATTCGCATGGGTCTACGAGCATTGTCGCAGGAGCGTGCGGACAAGCCGACGTTGCGCATCGCACGCGGCGTGCAAGACGGCGATCGCCTACCCGAGCTGCGCTGCGGCGACGAGCTTTCGAACGCCGTAGAGCTCGATCTCGGACCGATGGAGATGGGCGAGGACGAGCAAGGCCGCCCAAGCTGGTCGGCGCGAATGCGCACGCTACTCGCCGAGCACGGACCGTTTCGCCTGGCGTACCTGGAAGCGCTGATTCGCATGGCGGATTGGCGTGCCTCGGCATCGGCGAAGGACGAATCCACATGAACGATCTCGTGCTCGAAGGTTGCCGGCCGATTCCGCTTGCCTCCTACCTGAAGGCGCTCGGAATTCTGCGCCTGGTCGCCGAGCAGGCCGACCCGCAAGCGCGCGGCTGGTGGCAGGACGATCGTTTTCGCCTGAGGACAAACCTGGATCGGGGCAGCCTGGCCCGCTTCTTCCTGCACGACTACCACCCAACGCCGATCATCGCGCCATGGAACGGCGGCAGCGGCTTCTATCCGAAGGACGCCAAGGCCGGCATCTCGGCGTTGCAGGAAAGCAGGCTCGAGCGCCTGGCAGCCTGCCGCGAGGCGATCGAGCTCGGCACCCGGATGGTGCGCGACCGAAAGCTCGACGAACGGCCGACGGATCTGGCCAAGAGCGAATTGATTTCGGCTCTGCGCGCCGAAGCGGGGGCGGCACTCGTCGGCTGGATCGACGCTGCAATTGCATTGACTCTCGACCGATTGGCCTTCCCTCCGCTGCTCGGGACCGGCGGGAACGATGGCCGACTCGATTTCACGAACAACTTCATGCAGCGGTTGACGGAACTGATACCCGTCGATGGAGGCGAAATCCCGGCGGCGACGATTGCCACGTTGGACGACGCCCTGTTCGCTACGCCGGTAGCGGGGCTGGCATCGGCCGCGATCGGGCAATTCGCTCCCGGCGCGGCAGGCGGGCCGAACAGCGCTGCCGGTTTCCAAGGCGATGCATTGGTCAACCGTTGGGACTTTGTGTTGATGCTCGAAGGCTCGCTGGTGTTCGCCGGCGGCGTCTCGCGACGCCTCGAAGGTGCCGACGCGGCCTATCTCTCGTACCCGTTCACAGTGCGCGCCGCCGCTGCCGGATACGGAAGCGCCTCGCTCGAAGAACAGGGAGAATCGCGAGGCGAGTTGTGGGCGCCGCTGTGGGAGCGGCCCGCCCGATACGACGAAGTGCGCTCGTTGTTCCGGGAAGGACGGCTGTCGCTCGGCACCCGACCGGTGCGCGACGGCCTCGATGCGGCACGGGCTATCGGAGGGCTCGGTGTCGATCGGGGCATCGCCAGTTTCGAGCGGTATGGCTTCGTCAAACGGCAGGGACTCGCCTTTCTGGCAGCGCCGCTCGGTCGCCAGCGCGTCGAGCCGAACCCGCGCGGCGAGTTGCTTGGCGATCTCGACCGGCGCACATGGCTCGAACGGCTGCGCAGTCGGGCGACGTCCGACGAAGCCGCGGCGGATCTGCGCGAATCGGTCCGAGCGCTCGATGACGGCATCTTCGCCTTGCTGCAACGGCCGGAAGATGCGCGCTGCGTACAAGAGGTATTGATCGCCGTAGGCGCCGCGGCGCGCGCGATCGCGCTGCGTCCCAAGCTGCAGGAGTCGTTGCGGCCGCCGCTGCCGTTGGCCGACCGCTGGATCGAGGCTGCCGACGACGAATCGGCCGAGTTCCGCATGGCCCTGGCACTGGCCGGTCTGCGCGTACGATGGACCGACAGCGAGAGCGACGGCACCGAAGCGCCGGACGATGGGGAACGGTCACGGCGGGAAAAATCCGGACTGCCGATGCGTGCGCATCTCGCGCCGCTGGATCCCGACACCGTCCGGCACGCTCCGGCGTGGGCATCGAAGCAGTTGCGAGCCGCCGAGGGACGCGCACTGGCCGTGTGGGGTGCCGGCCGGCTGACGGACAATCTTTGTGCGGTGGCACAGCGGCGCCTGCTCGAGCAGACGCGTCGCGCGTGGTCGGGGGTTTCGTTGTTCGACGCCTCCGTCGACCGGCGGCTTCAGCCGGTCGCAGTAAGCAGTGGCGAGATCGCCGCCTTTCTTGGCGGCGAGGTACGCGACGAGCGCATCGCTCGCCTGCTGCTCGGCCTGGCTTGGGTACAGCCTGCACGGTTCAGGGGTGAGCTCCGATCCGGACCGCTGCCGTTCGTCTATGCGGCACTCAAGCCCTTGTTCACTCCGTACCGTGGGCTTCCCCCCTTGCCGATGCCGCCGGCCCTGCCCTCGTTGCTGGCCGCAGGCCGCATTCAAGAGGCGATCCGACTGGCTCAAGAGCGGGCGCGGGCTTCCGGCCTGCCGACGCCCTTTCTCTCGCGACGGCCGGCTGCGGATCGCAGACCCGATCCCGGCTTCGGGCGCCGTCTGTTGGCAGCACTGATCATTCCCGTTCGGATGGGCGTTGTCCGGGATTGCCTGGAACAAGCCTATCCCTATTCCGATCCCCACTCCGAGGAGGAGAGTCCGTATGCCGCTTGACCTTTCGCCGCTCGCCGGCACCCCTCGCCTTCTGCTGGAAGCCGAGTTGAAGCCGCTGCAGGGAACGCGATTCCAGCCGACCGGCTTTCCGAATCTCGGCGCTGCCCGCTATGCGGGCCCCGACGGCGAGGAAATGCTGCTGGTCGAATCCAATCAGAGCATGGCCAATCATCTCGAGGCAGTCTGCTGGGACGAGGCCGCCGACGACTGGGTGGCACCGCTGCGTGGTCTGCCGCTGGTCAAGGTGCAGGATGCCGACAGGAAGGCGCTGACCAACTCGGTGCTTGAAGCGCACCGCCTGAACTCGCCCTACATCCTCGAAGGCAAGGACGATTCGGTCCTGCATCTGCTGAAGACCCGGTTGGCCGGATTGGAGCAAGGTCGCGTCGATCTGCGCGAGCTGGCACGCGTACTGCTGTCGGTCGATCCCAATTCCATCCTTCACGGGGTCTTCCTGGCGAAGAAGGAACTGGCGGGCGGGCGGCTTCGGTTACCGCGCGCCTTGTCCGCCTTCATCGAGGCCAGCGACGTGAACGTCGCTTCGAGCGGCGGGGTCAAGAACGACGGCGTCGATCCCAAAGGCGATACGGGCAAGGGCTTCGGCAACGTACCCTTCGCCCGCGACGAGTTCACGGCGCGGCGACTCATCGCGTACTTCAACGTCGACCTCGCGCAGATTCGCGCATTCGGCCTGGGCAAGCTGGTCGAAGACTTCCTCGTCTCCTTCGCCCTGTTCAAGATCCGGACGCTGCTGTCGGGCGGACTTCGCCTGCGGACCGCTTGTGACCTGACGCTGGCCGCCGAGCCGAAGGTCACCGCACCCGACGGTTTCCGCCTGCCGGGGCTCTCCGAGCTGCAAGCGGCATTGCCCGTATCCATCGAGGCGGTGGCCGCCGAACGACTGTTCGCCGAGCCGCGGGTGACGACGGTCGTCTACCGCAAGAAATAGATGTTCGCCATCGTCTTCCGCTTTCCGGGCGGACGCTACCACGCCACGCCGTGGGGCCGGCACGTGAACGAAGGCGCGGTCGCCTGGCCGCCGGAGCCTTATCGCATCCTGCGTGCGCTGATCGCGACCTGGCATCGCAAGGCGGACAAGACACGCTGGAGCAACCCGGCGCTGCATCGCCTGATCGAGACCCTTGCGGCGTCCGCTCCCGTGTATCGCCTGCCCGAAGCGGTCCACACGCATACGCGGCACTACATGCCGCAGGGCAGCCTCGAAGGCGGACGCGAACGAACCAGTCTGGTGTTCGACGCCTTCTATCGTGTCGATCCCGACGCAGAGCTGGTGGCAGCGTGGCCCGACTTGACGCTGGACGCCGACAACTTTGCGCTGGCCTCGCATCTTGCGAGCCTCATCGGGTACCTCGGGCGCGCCGAGTCCGTCGTCGTCGCGCAGGCGGTCGATCATCTGGAAGGTGAATTCCCGGTGACTCCCCAGGGGCCCCTCGCGCCGGGCTCGACGAGCGCCGACGTCCTGGCGCCGCTGACGTCCGCGCAATACGCCGAAACCCGGCCGTCGCTGCTGGCGCAGAATCGCGACAGACCCGGATCGAAAGGCCGACTCGCCTTCGAGGCAACGGTTCCCCCGACGCTCACCGATGCGCTGCAGGTCGAAACTTCGCAACTGCAAGCGGCGGGATGGAGCCGCCCGCCCGCGGCGCGACTACTGCGCTACGCCTGCCCGGTGGTCGGGCCTCGGCCCCCCGCTCGTCGATCGAAACCGGCCCGCCCCGACGATCCGACCCGCTTTCCGGTCGCCCGTTTCGTTCTTGCCGGCCGTCCGCTGCCGCCGATCACCGACGCGGTGAAGATTGGCGAGATTCTCCGCCGTGCGCTGATGGCACGCGTCGACGAGCCTGTTCCTGCCGTTCTCTCCGGTCGTGACGAGAACGGAGCGCCGCTGCGCGATCCTCGACATGCGCACGCGTTCTTCCTGCCGGAGGACCACGACGAGGACGGATTCATCGATCATCTCGTGCTGTACGCCCGCCCGGGACTGGATCGGAGTGTGCGTCGGGCGGCGGAAAGCCTGCGAGCACTCTGGATCAACGACCGATCCGGGCGCGGGCGCGAGGAAGAGGAAACCGACACCGGCCGCCGCGAATGGCGTGTGGCACTGGAAGGCTTCGGCACGCCCGCAGAGTTCGGCGACTGCGCTCTGCTACGGTCGTCGCAGACGTGGGTCGGCATCACGCCCTATCTGCGTCCGCTGCACCTGAAGGGCGGCGACCCGCTCGAGGAAACGAGCCGGATGATCCGCGCCGAATGCGAAGGCCGCGGCTGGCCCACGCCGCAGATCACGCTCGACGGCGACGGCGCGGGCGCCGGTCGAAACATTCGCGTCGGTGGGCACACGCGGAACGTTCTCGCTTTCCACCGCTTCCGCAGCCGACGCGGCCTGACGCAGCCGGATCGCACCGGACTGGCCCTTCAGCTGGAGTTTCCCGAACGGATAAGCGGCCCGGTAGCTCTGGGCTTCGGCTGCCACTTCGGCCTGGGTATGTTTCGCGCTGAGTAAGCGGATTGGTGCCATGGCCGTGAAGGGAAGCGCTGGTGGGTAGACGGAGAGCTGCCAAGACATCAGCCCGACAGCGGTGACCTGCAACCCACCCCTCACGAATTGAGGCTGGCGCCTTTACCGGCGATGGCGTTGACACCTTGCCGCGAAGACCCATCCCGGATAGCGATCCGGCGACGGAGGCGCTGCTGCTCTGGTGATGCCGCGGGGACCAGCGAGCCGTCCTCGATGATCGAACAGGTCGTGCAGACTTCGATGAAGCCGCGGCTCTTCGCCGCGGCTATCCACGCAGACGCTATCGGACATCGAGGCGCGCATCGGGCTTCAATAAAGCCGCGGTTCTTAACCGCGGATGGCGTCGGCCTAGTCCACGCTGAGCATGCCACGCAGCACACGCTTCAATGAATCCACGGGTGTTCGCCGCGGATGACCAATAAGCATAGTATGTCATGCTTAGGCGTGACGGTACTTCAATAAAACTGCAGCTGTTCACCGTGGAGTCCCTCCGGTGCGTCGAGTGTTCGCCTCGGATGCAGTGATAGCTACTCTCGAAGTGGTTGCCCGAGTCCTCGCTTCAATGATGCCGCGGCTGTTCACCGCGGATGTCCTCCGGCAGCGCTGATGACGCCGCCGCCGAGCGAGAGGCTTCAATGATGCCGCGGCTGTTCACCGCGGATGTCCTGAATCGTTCGGTTGTTGGTGGCGTAGTGGTGGTTGCTTTAATGATGCCGCGGCTGTTCACCGCGGATGTCGACATGACCCCGACGCCGACAGCTCCGGCGCGAACGGCTTCAATGATGCCGCGGCTGTTCACCGCGGATGTCCTGGCGCATCCGGTCGCTGCTCACCGAAGAGCTGGCGCTTCAATGATGCCGCGGCTGTTCACCGCGGATGTCGGCGAATACCGCGCTCAAGATGGCAGCCAAGCGCGCGCTTCAATGATGCCGCGGCTGTTCACCGCGGATGTCGCTTGACCATGTCGGACCTCTCAGTCGGCGACACGGCGCTTCAATGATGCCGCGGCTGTTCACCGCGGATGTCTCGCGCGCGCGATCGCGTCGTTCCAGTATCACCTGGCTTCAATGATGCCGCGGCTGTTCACCGCGGATGTCTGAGCGTGCTCAGAACTGATCCGGTGGTCGGGTCAAGCTTCAATGATGCCGCGGCTGTTCACCGCGGATGTCTCCAGGTTTCCCTCGAGCATCCACTCGTCGGTCGCGCTTCAATGATGCCGCGGCTGTTCACCGCGGATGTCACGAGAGGTCCGGCAACGTTGCCGGACCACAAAGGTCGCTTCAATGATGCCGCGGCTGTTCACCGCGGATGTCGATCGAAGCTCGCCGTCGCCTCGTACGTTTCGCCGGGCTTCAATGATGCCGCGGCTGTTCACCGCGGATGTCTGCAGGCACGACTCCAGACCGCCGAGCAGATGGTCGCGCTTCAATGATGCCGCGGCTGTTCACCGCGGATGTCGGGACCACGACCTCGCCGGCCTTGAGCCGGGCGAGGCTTCAATGATGCCGCGGCTGTTCACCGCGGATGTCTTTCTTTGGCGCCGCCGTGGCGCTGACCATGACACCGGCTTCAATGATGCCGCGGCTGTTCACCGCGGATGTCTTGCTCCACTGGATGCCGTGCTCGCCCCCGAACGCGCTTCAATGATGCCGCGGCTGTTCACCGCGGATGTCGCGAGGGGTGGCAGCGTCATAGCGCCTCCCGTGGCACGCTTCAATGATGCCGCGGCTGTTCACCGCGGATGTCTCGAAGGGCTGGCGATCTACAACCTCCTGCGCGAGCACGCTTCAATGATGCCGCGGCTGTTCACCGCGGATGTCGCGCAGCAGTTTCGGCGTCAGGTAATCCATCTGCTCGCTTCAATGATGCCGCGGCTGTTCACCGCGGATGTCCCGTCGAGTTGCGGGGTGTGGGGCGCGATGGAAAGGCTTCAATGATGCCGCGGCTGTTCACCGCGGATGTCGCCGTCGAACGCTGCGGCCCAATTGTGGGCAACATGCGAGCTTCAATGATGCCGCGGCTGTTCACCGCGGATGTCTTCATCGCGTCCACGGCCTGCATGCGGTTGCCGTCGCTTCAATGATGCCGCGGCTGTTCACCGCGGATGTCGGGTGCGGGTGAGGGACGCGTAATGGCGACGATCGAGCTTCAATGATGCCGCGGCTGTTCACCGCGGATGTCTACCGCCGTCTCGAACTCGAACTCCCGGGCCAGATCGCTTCAATGATGCCGCGGCTGTTCACCGCGGATGTCGCCGTAATGACGGCATCGGCAGCCGGCGCAACAACGCTTCAATGATGCCGCGGCTGTTCACCGCGGATGTCGCGAGGTAATGATTCGCAGGGAGGCGCGCGGCCGATGGCTTCAATGATGCCGCGGCTGTTCACCGCGGATGTCTCGTCGTCCGGATCCGAGCCGTCGTCATCGGGGTCGCTTCAATGATGCCGCGGCTGTTCACCGCGGATGTCCCGTGGTGCCGATCGAGCAGGAGCGCAGCGAGCAGGCGCTTCAATGATGCCGCGGCTGTTCACCGCGGATGTCAAGAGATCCCATCGCCACGCGTCTGGTACCTCGTTGTCGCTTCAATGATGCCGCGGCTGTTCACCGCGGATGTCAACTCCTTTAGAAGCCGCAATCGCAGGTAGGCCAGGCTTCAATGATGCCGCGGCTGTTCACCGCGGATGTCAAGATCAGCCGCGCCGATCTGCGAGCCGACGCCAAGCTTCAATGATGCCGCGGCTGTTCACCGCGGATGTCCACGCCCAGCAAGCGCGCTGCGCCCGCCGACAAGGGCTTCAATGATGCCGCGGCTGTTCACCGCGGATGTCGCCAGGGTGGGCCGATCTTGCCGACTGCACGCTTACGCGCTTCAATGATGCCGCGGCTGTTCACCGCGGATGTCGAGGGCCAGCCCAGGGTGCCGCTGCGGGTCTGGGCGCTTCAATGATGCCGCGGCTGTTCACCGCGGATGTCTAGGCCGTTCGGCTGAGTCGAAACTGCCGAACGGTCGCTTCAATGATGCCGCGGCTGTTCACCGCGGATGTCGTGGCGAGCAGATCGATCACCTCACGCGCGAACAGGCTTCAATGATGCCGCGGCTGTTCACCGCGGATGTCATCGAAGAACGCCTTCGTGTCGTCGTAGTGCTCGCCGCTTCAATGATGCCGCGGCTGTTCACCGCGGATGTCGATAGATGCGCCCGCCGAAGAGCGTCGCCAGCGCAGGCTTCAATGATGCCGCGGCTGTTCACCGCGGATGTCAATCCAGAGATCAAGAAACAGATCGAAAGCGAAGAGCTTCAATGATGCCGCGGCTGTTCACCGCGGATGTCTCAACACTGCGTAGACTTCTGGGGCGAAGATAGGGAGCTTCAATGATGCCGCGGCTGTTCACCGCGGATGTCCTTCCGCTAGGACGGTACTCGCGCCCGATCCTTCATTGCTTCAATGATGCCGCGGCTGTTCACCGCGGATGTCTCTCCGGCGGGTTCCACTGGAGGTACTTTTTCACCCGCTTCAATGATGCCGCGGCTGTTCACCGCGGATGTCGGCGGCATCATTGGCGCAACTCTTGCACTGAATATCGCTTCAATGATGCCGCGGCTGTTCACCGCGGATGTCCCCGGAGAGCATCATCGCGGCCGTGGCCGAACAGTAGCTTCAATGATGCCGCGGCTGTTCACCGCGGATGTCTCTGGTAGGCGCCGTCGGTGCGACCGGGGCAGCGGGAGCTTCAATGATGCCGCGGCTGTTCACCGCGGATGTCGACCTTCTCGGCCAGCGCGAGCGCGGAGAAGCCTGGCTTCAATGATGCCGCGGCTGTTCACCGCGGATGTCCGGCCGGGCGGTCCGGGTCGAGCCCGACAGCACGAGCTTCAATGATGCCGCGGCTGTTCACCGCGGATGTCGTCAAGCCGCAGATGGGCATAGGCAACTACTGGCGGCTTCAATGATGCCGCGGCTGTTCACCGCGGATGTCCGGGTAGGCGGCGTAGTCGATGAAGTCGTCGCCGCGCTTCAATGATGCCGCGGCTGTTCACCGCGGATGTCCCTCACGCTCGTGCGCATCCTCAAGGCCGCGCAGGCGCTTCAATGATGCCGCGGCTGTTCACCGCGGATGTCGCTACCTCCGCGTGGCCGTCATTCCGTAGCCGGTGGCGCTTCAATGATGCCGCGGCTGTTCACCGCGGATGTCATGTGACGAGCTGAGCAGCCATGCAACCTAGGGCGGAGCTTCAATGATGCCGCGGCTGTTCACCGCGGATGTCCAACTTCGTCGTCTGGTAGATGCCGGCGTCCTGCGTGCTTCAATGATGCCGCGGCTGTTCACCGCGGATGTCGAATCTGGCGGCATTGCACGGGACGTATGTGCCGCCGCTTCAATGATGCCGCGGCTGTTCACCGCGGATGTCCACACGCCCGGCGTCGGGCCGTCGCGGAAGTAGATGCTTCAATGATGCCGCGGCTGTTCACCGCGGATGTCATGACCTGCGAGGACTACGAGGACCGCTACGGCAAGCTTCAATGATGCCGCGGCTGTTCACCGCGGATGTCCGCGCGCCTGGTGCTCGTCGATGGCATGCATCCGGCCGCTTCAATGATGCCGCGGCTGTTCACCGCGGATGTCGGACCGCAGGAACCAGCCTGCCGGGGCACCTAACACAGCTTCAATGATGCCGCGGCTGTTCACCGCGGATGTCTCGCCGAGCGAGCCCACGCGATAGCGCGGGTGCGCGCGGCTTCAATGATGCCGCGGCTGTTCACCGCGGATGTCTGGAGATCCAGGGCCAGAAAGCCGCCGGCGCCGCCGGGCTTCAATGATGCCGCGGCTGTTCACCGCGGATGTCTCGATCGTCGCGACAGGAGCCTTGCCCCGCTTGCGGCTTCAATGATGCCGCGGCTGTTCACCGCGGATGTCGACGATCACGACCGAAGACCTGGTGACCGGGCTGTCGCTTCAATGATGCCGCGGCTGTTCACCGCGGATGTCCAATCGCCGAGGAACTGGATAGCCCCGTCGACGACGCTTCAATGATGCCGCGGCTGTTCACCGCGGATGTCCAACGCGCGGGTCTCCGGCAACGCGCGGGTCTCCGGGCTTCAATGATGCCGCGGCTGTTCACCGCGGATGTCTCGCTGTGGCCCGCGAGGCGATGTATGCCTGAAGTCACGCTTCAATGATGCCGCGGCTGTTCACCGCGGATGTCGTGCCGATGGGGTCGAGCGTCGCGCCCAGCGGCGCGCTTCAATGATGCCGCGGCTGTTCACCGCGGATGTCTCTCCGACATCGACCGATCCAGCCGGCGATCATTCGGCTTCAATGATGCCGCGGCTGTTCACCGCGGATGTCACGTGCATCGCGGTCGCCGCGCAGCACACCGGCGCGCTTCAATGATGCCGCGGCTGTTCACCGCGGATGTCGACGACAGACCGGATGTCCAACAAGGGCTTCCACGAGCTTCAATGATGCCGCGGCTGTTCACCGCGGATGTCCGATCGAGCGTGATCGTGCCTTCGTCGTAGAGCGCGCTTCAATGATGCCGCGGCTGTTCACCGCGGATGTCCCGCCAGCTCGAGCGCGAGAACGCCAAGCATTGACCGCTTCAATGATGCCGCGGCTGTTCACCGCGGATGTCCCCTGCGTACTCGTCGGCACGTGGGATCGCGTGGCCGGACTTCAATGATGCCGCGGCTGTTCACCGCGGATGTCGGCGCGCGGAAAGCGCTGGAAATGTTCGCAAAGCAGCTTCAATGATGCCGCGGCTGTTCACCGCGGATGTCTCAGGTCGGGAATGTCACGACGGCGGCCGATGCAGTGCTTCAATGATGCCGCGGCTGTTCACCGCGGATGTCAGACCGGATGTCCAACAAGGGCTTCCACGAGCACGGCGCTTCAATGATGCCGCGGCTGTTCACCGCGGATGTCAGCGGGCGCCGCTGCAGAGGCTTTGTGTCTGCACAAGCTTCAATGATGCCGCGGCTGTTCACCGCGGATGTCTCTCGCCTGGCGCGCGGCTCGCGTTGGCCTCGTCGACGCTTCAATGATGCCGCGGCTGTTCACCGCGGATGTCCACGGATGCCGTGCTGGATTGGGCCGACATCATCATGCTTCAATGATGCCGCGGCTGTTCACCGCGGATGTCGGGGCTGGGGCGGGGGTTCATGGCGGTCTTCGCTGCGTGCTTCAATGATGCCGCGGCTGTTCACCGCGGATGTCTGCTCCCGCACGAATTCGATCTCACTCATAGGCCTCGCTTCAATGATGCCGCGGCTGTTCACCGCGGATGTCGATAGGGCATTGATCATCGCGCCGCCGCGAGTCGCGCTTCAATGATGCCGCGGCTGTTCACCGCGGATGTCGCCGTCGATGGCTTCACGGCTTCGCTGGGTACGCCGGCTTCAATGATGCCGCGGCTGTTCACCGCGGATGTCTTCCTGCACCTGGCGTCCATCGAGCAGTCGGCGCTGCTTCAATGATGCCGCGGCTGTTCACCGCGGATGTCCGTGCGCACCGACCCGCTGCCGGAAAAATCGGCGGTGCTTCAATGATGCCGCGGCTGTTCACCGCGGATGTCACAGCGACCACGAAAGCGGGTGAGGCGGCCAGCAGTGGCTTCAATGATGCCGCGGCTGTTCACCGCGGATGTCAACGCCCTGGGCGCATTCACCTACGACATCGCATCGCTTCAATGATGCCGCGGCTGTTCACCGCGGATGTCGCCGATCTCCGTGTGGCACGACGGAACAACGTACCTGCTTCAATGATGCCGCGGCTGTTCACCGCGGATGTCGCGACAGGGATCGTGTAATTCCCGAAGTGCCGATACCCGCTTCAATGATGCCGCGGCTGTTCACCGCGGATGTCTCTTGCTGGCGGCAACGAACTGCTGGCTCGGGCTGTGGCTTCAATGATGCCGCGGCTGTTCACCGCGGATGTCTTGACCAGGAACCATAACTGCCGCATAGGCAGCTCAGGCTTCAATGATGCCGCGGCTGTTCACCGCGGATGTCGAACCGCTCCGGCCTGCGGGCCTTGAGCATGAAGATGCTTCAATGATGCCGCGGCTGTTCACCGCGGATGTCACGTCGGCGCGCCGCTTCGCCAGCTCCTCTCGAAAGGCTTCAATGATGCCGCGGCTGTTCACCGCGGATGTCAGATTGGGCGACCAGACTCTGTTACAGGCGGACTATTCGCTTCAATGATGCCGCGGCTGTTCACCGCGGATGTCGCGCTCGGCGAGGCCACCGGCCATCACCACCGCATCGAGCTTCAATGATGCCGCGGCTGTTCACCGCGGATGTCGGCGATGGATGAGCGGAATTCGCGCGGCAACGGCCCGCTTCAATGATGCCGCGGCTGTTCACCGCGGATGTCGTCATGTGTTGGAAAGCGGCTTCCACTTCGGCGAGGCTTCAATGATGCCGCGGCTGTTCACCGCGGATGTCTTGCATGTCGTGGCGAACCTTCGGGTTATCCCGGAGCTTCAATGATGCCGCGGCTGTTCACCGCGGATGTCAAGGCGATGGCGGTAAGCGGCACAAGCGCACAGGGAGCGGCTTCAATGATGCCGCGGCTGTTCACCGCGGATGTCAAGGCCATGGGACGCACGCATAGGGGAATTGGAAGTCGCTTCAATGATGCCGCGGCTGTTCACCGCGGATGTCCTCCGAGAGTTTCGAGAGCCACTCGGTTGCTGCGGGAGCTTCAATGATGCCGCGGCTGTTCACCGCGGATGTCCGTTCGGTGTTGGAAAGACTCCGCGAGGCATGCGCGCTTCAATGATGCCGCGGCTGTTCACCGCGGATGTCATTCTGTCAGCGCGGCCCCCGTCCTGTCCGACCCGGGCTTCAATGATGCCGCGGCTGTTCACCGCGGATGTCCGATACCGGGGTTGAATACCACATATCGACCGCCAAGCTTCAATGATGCCGCGGCTGTTCACCGCGGATGTCGAGACGGCTAGCGCCTCGAACGCGCAGATCGCGTAGCGCTTCAATGATGCCGCGGCTGTTCACCGCGGATGTCCGGCAGGAGTAGTCCTCGCCTTCGAGGTCATCGAATAGCTTCAATGATGCCGCGGCTGTTCACCGCGGATGTCACCTGACGTCGTTCGCGCTGCTGTTTGAGCCGACCGAGCTTCAATGATGCCGCGGCTGTTCACCGCGGATGTCCCGCCGTCAGCCGAGTAGTCGAAGTTGTCGCAGGCGCCGCTTCAATGATGCCGCGGCTGTTCACCGCGGATGTCTTGGCGTTCCTCACGACATCCAGCGCCCAGTTCATGCTTCAATGATGCCGCGGCTGTTCACCGCGGATGTCGGAAGGTGCGGACCCCGGGAAGTGGCCGGAGTTCCAGCTTCAATGATGCCGCGGCTGTTCACCGCGGATGTCGGGCGCTCGGCGCTGCCATTCCATAGCCAGCGCGGACCCGCTTCAATGATGCCGCGGCTGTTCACCGCGGATGTCTCGCCTCACCCTACACCGACCCGAGACCGTCAACGCGCTTCAATGATGCCGCGGCTGTTCACCGCGGATGTCCATCTCGGTGGCAGGGCTACCAAGCACCCGCTGGGCGCTTCAATGATGCCGCGGCTGTTCACCGCGGATGTCAGCCCATCTCGCGTCCCTCATCCGGCGTGCCTCCCAGGGACGCGCTGCGAGCGCTGGCGAAATTCGCGCGGCCAGTATAACGGGATCGGCGCAGCCGCATGCGCCGATCCCGGAATTTTCCTTATTGTTAAAGAACTTACGCGACGCGAGCGCTCGTAACGGCACGTGTCCGCATATCAGCGCTCGCGCAGCGGGGGCAGCCTATTCACACGATCAGCGGAGATCGGGCAACCGGCTCGAATGCCCGTTTCCCCAGACTCACGACTTTCGGATCCACTCGCTCGGCCAAGCCGATGTCGATCACCAGCACGTGGTCTTCGGCATGGTGAATGATCTGGTCGAGCGTGGCAATCATGTCCGCGTGTCGTCGGCGCGATAGTCGGCACTGGAATACCGAGAGCTGAGCCCACTCGCCGTATCCATTCATCAGCTTGAATACGGCTCGCCAACGTTTCTGGTCGGCGATGTCGTAGGTGACGATGTAAAGGCGCTCTTCCATGGCGCATCGTCAGCGCGTGACGAAGTTCGGATAGTCGTCGAGCTCGCCGAGAAGGTAGCGCCCGAAGAGGCGCGCCTGCAGTTCCAGCAGCCGGCGATAGCTCACCTTGTAGCCGAACAAGGGGTGGGTGATCTCGTGCCCGAGTCGACGCTCGAATGCTGCGATGAACCGTTTGCGGCCGTCCGCATCCAGCGCAACGCTGCCCGCGGCGCTGACGAAATCCGTCGGCTTGATCTCCCCGTTGTTGATCGCCTGGATCACGCTCGATTCGGCAATCAGCGGGCGGAACGGCTCCATCAGATCCAGGGCCAGCGCGGGCCTTCCGTAGCGCGGCTGGTGGTAGAAGCCGCGATAAGGGTCGAGCCCCACCGCACTCAGGCAGACCGTCCAGGCCCGGACGAGCAGCGCGTATCCGAACGAGAGCATCGCATTGACGGGATCGGTCGGCGGCCGGCGATTGCGGCGCTCGAAGTCGAAGGCAAAGCTGGCAGCGTCGCCCTCGCGTGGCAGCATTTGCCTGAAGTGACGGAAGTAGCGCGCCGCGGCGTTGCCTTCGACTCCCAGCAGTTCCGCCATGGTTCCGACGCGCCGCGCATGGTCTATGTCACGTTTGAATTCGTCGAGCAGGGGTTCCGGTGCGCTGCCGTCTTTCCAGTTTCGCCGGAGCAGCGTGCGCGCGTTCTGGATCTTCGCGATGACCAGTCCGCGGGCGATCCGCAGGCAGCGGCCGTCATCGAAGCTGGCGCGATATTGCGCCGTTCGCAGCTCCACATTCTTGTGCCCGGTGCCGACCGTGTGCCCGATGAACCAGCCGCCATAGCTGTGCCAGCACACCGTGATCTCCCGTTCCATCAGGGCATGCAGGGTCGGCGTCGTGAGATAGACGTTGCCCATCAGAACGAGTTGCGACACTTCCGAGAGGCGGGCGGTCGCCGCGGGCTTTTCCTCGACCGTAACTTCGAGGGTCTCGCCGTTCTTGTTCACCTTGGCGCGATGCGCCTGAACGTAGACGGGCATCGCTTCGTCGTGGCCCACGGCGAGCGGACGAGGCGGCGCGGTCTCGCGTTTCAGGAAGTTGACTTCGTCGGGCAGGCAGATGCCGACGAGCGAACACCGGGGGCATTTTGGACTATCGGACAGCGGCGGGGGAATCGTCCCGCCGGCGGCGACCAGCCTCAGCCCATCGATCGCGTTGCGCGTGAGCCCTCGAAGCTCTTCATCGAGCTCGACGCGGACACGCTCGCGACTGCCTGCGAAGTACAGCACGCCTTCGCGCACCCGATAGCCGTGCTCCTCGAGGATCAGTGCCTGGGCGCAGAGCTGCACGCGCTCAGGGTCGTAGGCGCCACCGGAGACATGCGGTCGCTTGCCGCGCTTGTAGTCGACCGGAACGACGAAGCCGTCCTCGCTTTCGACGAGATCCATTTTCGCGATCAACCCGAGTCGATTGCTCGACAAGGTGATCGATCGCGCGTGCAGCTTTTCGTCCTGGGGCAGTTCGTCGGCCGGCGGAAGGGCCCCCGATCGCTTGTCCACCCGCCGATGGGCGTGTCGGCCTTCCACCGTATCTGCCGAGTCGGCCCACTCGCCCTGAACCCATTCGAGATAGGCGAGGCGCGGACAATACTGGTACTCGTTGAGCATGCGTACCGGCAGCAGCGGCAAGTCGCCGCCGAGTTCAGGAAACGGCAGCGGAAGATCGGGCTGGGAATCCGGTGTGTCGGACATGGCCGGGACCCTCGACGGTCGATCGTCCACGATGCGCTCGTGGAACGGGGACTAACCCACACCGGAGGTTTCGGCCGCGGATGACCCGGCCTTGAGGTTCGCGGGCGGAAGCGACCCGGCTATCCGGCCCTCGGGCGGAGAAGCGGCAGCTCCCGGCCGCCGAACGCTCTTGACACCGAAGGCCCACTCCCGACTTTACTATCGTTATATAAACTCTTATATTCCGCTTCTGAGCCCACTTCCTTCCCGCCGTGAGCAGCACGCCCACAGCGGCGCCGGCAACCGGGCTCGACCGCACCGGCCCTCCCTTTTTCGAGGTTGACGACCCACCGACGCGGACCGGCAGCGCGCCCGTCCGACCGCGAAGCGCCTTTGTCGCTCTTCGTTATATACAATCAAACATAACGAAATCCGATGCCCCACCACACCAGGACCCAGCCCCTTCGCCGGCGCCCCCGCGCCTCCCGCCTTGCCGGATCGCCGAGGCGCGCCCCGATCACCGCCGCGCTTGCCGCCGCCCTGTGTGCCATGCCCCTCGTTCCCGATGCGGCCGAGACGCGCACGGCGGACGCCATGCTCGACGAGGTCACGGTGCGCGAGACCGCGCCGGCCCGGCTGGTCGATCCTCCCGATGACCGGCCGAACACCGAGACGCACGTCGGGCGCGAGGGGATCCGGGTCCTCGGCGGCCCGGCCCAGGTGAACCCCTGGAGGGCCCTGCAGACGGCGCCGTCGGTGAACATGCAGAGCGCCGATCCCTATGGCCTCGGCAACCGGATGAGCTTCCGGGTGCGGGGCAAGAGCGGCACGCACGTGGGCCGCACGGTCAACGGCCTGCCGATCGCGGGCGAGCCTGCCTTCGCCAACGGCAAGGGCGGCGCCGACTTGTTCGACCTCGAGAACATGAGCGACATCACGCTGATGCGGGGCGCGGTGCCGGCCGGAAGCGGGCTGGGCTTCTCCAACTCGTCGGTGGTCGACATGACGCTGCGCGGGCCGGAGCAGGCGTTCGGCATCACCGCGTCGCAGGCTTTCGGATCGAACAACTTCCGCCGCACGTTCGTGCGGCTCGATTCGGGGCAGTTGTCCGCGGCGCCGGTGCGGTTCTTCGTGTCCGCCTCGGACACCAGTGCCGACAAGTGGCGCGGTCCCGGGGAGTCGGAGCGCTGGAACGGCGAGTTCGGCCTGCACATCGACGTCGGCGAGCGGCTGGCGATCGAGCTGTTCGGCGTGCACCACAAGGTCGAGTGGAACGAGTACCGGGCGCTGAGCTACGCGCAGGTGCAGGACCCCTCCACGTATCGCAGCTTCGAGTACAACGCGCAGCTCACCGGCAACCCCGCGCAGGACATCCTCTACCACGGCTTCAACCGCCAGAACTACACCAACGACGCCTACCTGGGCCGGGTCACGCTGCTGACCGGCGAGAGCTCCCGCCTGGTGTTCAAGCCCTACTACTGGAAGGAGGAGGGCTACTCGCTGTCGGGCGCCAACACGCTCGGCGCGCCCGGCATCACGTGGTGGGAGATCGTCCACGACACCTACGGCTTCGACCTGCGCCACGAATCGAAGCACGCGTGGGGCGAGCTGGCCGTCGGCTACTGGTACCAGAGCAGCGAAGCGCCGCCGCCGCCCACGGCCCAGCGCCTGTACCGCATCAATGCCGACGGCAGCCTGCGCTTCGAGCGCTGGACCACGCTGGCGAAGACGACGCGCCATGCCTACCACAACCCCTACGTGTCGGTCACGACCCGGCTCGGCAAGGCCGAGGCGACGGCGGGCCTGCGGTACATGAACTACCGCGACCCGTCGTTCACCTACTACCTCGGCAACACGGCGCCCGACGTCTCGTACAAGTCGGTGTTCGACAGCAATCCGCAGGTCGACCCGGACATGTACTCGAACAGCCGCAAGCTCCAGGAGTGGCTGCCCAACCTGGGCGTCACCTACCCCGTCTCGGACAGCACGCTGCTGCGGGCGAGCTACGGGCGCACCTACGGGCGGCAGAACTGGGGCTCGGTGGCCAGCGCGTTCACGACCAACCGGGCCGCGTTCGCCGCCGCCGGGCTGCGCTTCGACGACATCTGGTCGAGGCTGCGGCCGGAGCTGTCGGAAAACTTCGACGTGGGCGCGCGCTTCGTCATGGGCAACGCCTACATCGCCCCGACGCTCTATCACATCCGCTACACCAACAAGCAGCTCAGCCTGTTCGATCCGGCAGTCGGCGTGGCCTACCACCAGAGCGTGGCCAAGGCGCAGGCGACCGGGATCGAGCTGGAAGTCGGGGCCGCTCCGACGCGCAACCTCGACGTCTACTTCTCGCTCTCGCTGAATCGCGCCGAGTACAGCGAGGACGCGCGCACCGGCAGCGGGACGATCGTGAACACCAAGGGCAAGCAGATGCAGGACTCGCCGAGGCAGATGGCCAGCATCGGCGCGGTGTGGCGGCTCGGATCGTGGTCGATCGCGCCGCTGGTGCGCTACACCGGACGGCGCTTCGGCGGCACGGTGGAGGACCAGGCGGTGGCGGGCTATGCCGTCGCCGACCTGGGCATCGACTACGCGCTCGGGAACGTCGCCGGGCTGCAGAACCTGGGCATCGGGCTGTCGGTCACCAACATCTTCGACAAGCGCTACATCGGGATCATCAACACCAACGACTACGCGGTCGGCGGGCTGCCGAGCTACCTGCCGGGCGCGCCGCGCACGGTGGCAGTGACGCTCAGCGGGAGGTTCTGACCGGGCCACCGACGCCTCTCGGGCCGGCTTCATGAAACAGGCCTCCCTGCGGGCAGGCGATCCGACGCGCGCCGCGCGGCGGATCGCACTCTGCCTGCTGCTCGCGCTGTCCTGCGCCGCGTCGTGGGCACGGGACGGCGTCACCGACCTCGCGGGCCGGCAGGTGGCCGTGCCGGCCCGGGTCGAGCGGACGGCGATCCTGGGAGCGGTGGCGCCGCTGAACAGCTTCGTGTTCATGCTCGGCCGAAGCGACCTCATCGGCAGCGGCCTGCCGCCGTTCTTCCGGACGAGCTACTGGGCGATGCAGCGTCGCTTGGGGCCGCGCCTGGCCGAGCTGCCGGTAGTGGCCGGCAGCGACGGCCAGCCCAATGTCGAGGCCCTGCTCGCGCTCGCACCCGGCGTCGTGCTGGCCTCGTCGCGCGGCGCCGTGCCCGTGATCGAGGCGGTCGGCCTGCCGGTGCTGCTCTTCGAGTGGAACGGCTTCGGCGACCTGATGCGCACCGCCGAGCTGCTGGGCGAGGTCCTGCAGGCGCGGGAACGGGCGGCCGAGTTCCGCCGCTCGTGCGAGGAGAACGTCGCGCGGATCGCCGCCGGCCTGGCGGCCGGCGAGCGGCCGCGGCCGCCGCGCGTCGCGTTCCTGCGCATGAAGACCATGTCGCAACCGGCGCGCATCGCGGACTGGACGCTGTCGGCTGCCGGCGGCGACAACGTCGGCCGTCATGGCCTCGCTGCCGGGCAGGCGGCCATGACGTCGGAAGCCCTGCTGCGGGCCGATCCCGAGGTGCTGATCGTCTGGTCGCGCGAGGAACGCGATGCGCTGCTCGCCGACCCGCGCTTCGCCGCCATGAGCGCGGTCAGGGGACAGCGGGTCCACGCGGTGCCGGTGGGCGCCACGCCCTGGCTCGCGCCCGGCGTCGAGCAATGCCTCGGCGTGCTGTGGACCGCCCGGGCGCTGCACCCGGCGCGATTCGCGGACCTCGACCCGGTCCGCGAGACGCGCGACTTCTACCGGCGCTTCTTCGGCATCGCGATCGACGCCGAGGAAGCCCGGGCAATCCTCAACGGAACGAACTGAATCGACAGATGGCATCCCTCATGCACCCACGGAAGAAAGTCCTTGCCGCCGCGCTCGCCGCCCTGTTCGCCGCCTCCCAGGCGGCGGCCGCCGAAGTCACCCTGCCCGACGTCGTCGTTCCCTCGCCGAAGGACGCGCCGCTGACGCAACCCGACCCGCTGCCCTGGGCGCACGACTCGGTGTCGCGCGAAGGCATCGGCGTTCTCGGCGGCCCGGCGCAGACGAGCACCTTCCGCCTGTTCGACCTGATGCCCTCCGTGAACACCGAGACCGCCGATGCCTACGGCATCTCGGCCAACCGCAACCTGAACCTGCGCGGCAGGACCGCCGGCGGCGGAGGCGGCATCACCTTCACGGTGGACGGCATGCCGACCACCATCGGGCCGGGCGGCGCGGACCTGTTCGATCTCGAGAACATCGGCGCGTACGACCTCTACCGCGGCGCCATGCCCGCCGGCGTCGGCCTCGGCGTCTCCAACATCCTGGGCGTGGCCGACATGACGCTGCGCCGGCCGGAGAAGCAGTTCGGCATCGAGGCCTCCCAGGGTTTCGGCTCGTTCGGTTTCCGCAGGACCTTCGCCAGGCTGGACAGCGGCAGCGTCGGGCCCGCCGGCACCGCGTTCTTCGTCTCCGCCTCCGACATGCAGACCGACAAATGGAAAGGCGCCGGCCAGTCGGAGCGCCGCAATGCCATGTTCGGGCTCGCCCAGCCGTTCTCGAACGGCGCGCGCATCGAGGTGTTCGCCCTGTTCAACCACATCGCCGCCAACGACTACCGGGCGATGAACTACGCCCAGGCGCAGGACAAGTCGAACTGGCGCCGCTTCGACTACGACGAGGTGCGCAATCCCGCCCAGCAGCAGCTCTATTACGGCTTCAACCGGCAGGAGTTCGATGACATCGCGCTGATGGCCAACCTGATCCTGCCGGTCGGCGAGAACGGGCGTTTCACCTTGCGCACGCACTACCTGGACGACGACGGCTACATGATGTTCGGCGCCGGCGTCAACCGCGTCCGGCGCTGGGACATCGAGCACAAGCAGACCGGCCTGCTGGCCCAGTACGACCTGAAGCTGTCGCGTAATGTCGATCTCGCGGCGGGCTACTGGTGGATGACGCTCGAGTCGCCGCCGCCGCCGGTGTACCAGAAGGACTACGGCATCAATGCCGACGGCAGCCTCACCTTTGCCCAATGGGCCCTGCTGTCGAAGCACGGGGACCACAAGTACCGCAGTCCCTTCGTCCAGCTGACCGGACGCCTGGGCCCGGCCACGCTGTCCGGCGGACTGCGGCTGATGGAGGAGTACGTCCCGTCGCTGTCCTATTTCAATGCCGCCGGCCTGCCCGACGGCAGCTACGACGGCGCCCTGGCAGCGAACCCGCCCCGCGACCCGTGGATGCAGATCGAATCGAAGGACCTGCGCACCCTGCTGCCGAACCTCTCCCTGCGCTACGACCTGACCCCTGACACGGCATTGACCGCGGCCTACGGCCGCCGGGTCGGCGGAACGAATTCGGGCGCGACGATCAACACCTACATCGCCAACCGGAACGCCTTCGTGAGCAAGGGCGTCACCCTCCAGGACGTCATCGGCAAGCTCGAGCCCGAGGTCTCCGACAACGTGGATCTCGGCGTGCGCTACGCCGGCGAGCGCCTGTCCCTGGCCTCGAGCATCTACTACTCGCGCGCTCGCAACGGACAGGTCAACGTCTTCGATCCGACGGTCGGCGTCAGCTACAACCAGTGCACGGCGCGCACGATCGGCAAGGGGGTCGAGCTGGAGGGCAGCTATCGCGTCAGCGCCAGCCTGTCGGCGCTGTTCGCCGCGTCCTACAACCGCTTCGCCTTCGACGGCGACATCCTGACGCGCAGCGGCACCCCGACGCCCACCGACGGCAAGCAGGTGCCCAATGCCGCCCGCGTCCTGGGCCGCTTCGGACTGGACTGGCGCAGCGGCGACTGGAGCGTTTCGCCAATGGTGCGCTACACCGGCAAGCGCTACGGCGACATCCTGCAGAAGGAAGAGGTCGACGCCTACTGGGTCGCCGACGTGCACCTGGGCTATCGCTGGCGAAACGTCGGAGCGTTGCAGGACGTCGGCATCCACGCTTCCGTGCTCAACCTCTTCGACAAGCGCTACATCGGGATGATCACGCCGAACAGCACCGACCTCAATGCCGGCACGTCCTACTACGCCGGCGCCCCGAGGACGGTGGCGGTGACCATGACCGCGAAGTTCTGAGTAACCGTCTTCGAAGTCGGGCGCGATGAAGCGGGTTGTGCCAGGGTTGGTCGGTGCGGGCCACGGCGCCGGCCCCAGGCGCAGCGGCCCGCTGCGCGGGCTGCTGCGCGCCGCGCTGTGGCTGGGATGCTGCCTGCTGTGCGGTACGGGATGGGCGCAGCGGACGGTCACCGACGTCACCGGCCGCTCGGTGAGGATCCCGGAGACGGTCAGCCGCACGGCGACGCTGGGCGGCACGCCGGTGCTCAACAGCTTCCTGTTCGCTATCGGCAGGACGGAGGTCATCGCCAACGGCCTTCCGCCCTTCGCCCGGACATCGTACTGGTCCATGCAGCGCCGCCTGATGCCGCAGGTGAGCACGCTGCCGCCCATCACCGGCGGCGACGGGCAGCCGAGCATCGAGGCGCTGCTGGCGCTGGCCCCCGGCGTCGTCGTCACCAACATGCGCGCCTTCGTGCCGGTGCTCGAGGCGGCAGGCCTGCCGACGCTGCTCGTGGACTGGAACGACTTCGACGACCTGATGCGCATCGTCGACCTGTTCGGCGAGGTGTTCCACGCAAAGGCGCGGGCGCAGGAATTCCGCGGCTATTGCGAAGGCAACGTGAAGCGGGTCCGCTCGGGGCTGGCCGCCGGCACGGCGCCGCTGCGGCGCCCGAGCGCCGCCCTCCTCAACCTGAAGACCATGTCTCAGCCGGTGCGGCACCTGACCGATTGGGCCCTGGCCACCGTCGCCAGCGACAACATCGGCCGCCGCACGCCGGAAGGGCAGACGGCGATGCCGCTGGAGACCCTGCTGCGGGCCGACCCGGAAGTGCTGGTCGTGTGGTCGCGCAAGGACCTGGAACAGGTCTCGACCGACCCGCGTTTCGCCCACCTGTCCGCGGTACGCAACAAGCGCGTCCATGCGGTTCCGGTGGGCGCCGCTCCCTGGCTGACCCCGAGCGCCGAATACTGCCTCGGGATCCTCTGGCTGGCCCAGCGCACGCATCCGGAACGCTTCGCCGATCTCGACCTGGTCGGCGAGACGCGCGAGTTCTACCGCCGCTTCTATTCCATGCCCATCGATGCCCGGGAAGCCGCGGCGATCCTGGCCGGAATGGACTGATCTCATCGAGGGGCACGGGCCTTGGGCAGCCTGGACGAAGACATCCTGGACGGCAGGGCGCTCGAGCGCGACGAAGCGCTCGCGCTCTATGCCGGGGCAGTCGTGCCGGCCGCAGCCGAAGCGCTGTTCGATGCGGCCGCGCGGCTGCGCGACCGCGTCTTCGGCACGACCGTGCACTACATGGCGACGATGGGCCCCATCCTCGCCTGTGCCATCGAGCCCCGTTGCGAGTACTGCGACTGGTGGCGCGCACGCGTCATCGCGCGCAGCCGGCTGGCTGGCGGCGCCGCCGCGCTGGCGGCGCGCGGCATCCGCCGCGTGCTGCTGGTGGGCGGCAGCCGCGACGGCGATTACGACGATGCCGTCGTCGACGTCGTGGAGCGCATTCGAGAACAGGGCCTCGACATGGAGATCGAGGTCAACGTCGGCGGAAGCCTGACCGCCGCCGGCCTGGAGCGCCTGCGCGCCCTCGGCGTGGCCGGCGTCACCGCCTCGCTGGAGACGGTGAACGAACCGCTCTTCCGCCGCCACAAGCCCGGCGATTCCCTGGCCGCGCGGCGGCGCGTGCTCGTCGAGGCCCGCGAGCGGGGCTTCGAGGTGCGCAGCATCATGATGATCGGCCTCGGCGAATCGGACGCCGACCGTATCGACCATCTGCTCGAGCTGCGCGCCTGCGGCGGCCTGCGTCACCTCATGGTGTCGCGCTTCACTCCCCGCTCCGATACGCCGCTGGCCGAGCGCGAGTCGACCACGATGCACGACTGGGCGCGCACCGTCGCCCTCGCCCGCCTGCTGCTGCCGCACGTGCGCATCGGGCTGGGCGGCGGGGTCGACCTGGCCGAATTGCCGGCGTGGCACCGCGCCGGCGGCGGCAACCAGCTCTTCGCCATGGGCGTGCACACCATGGAGCCGCCCCCGGCACTGCGGGAGCTCGCCACGCCGCTCGAGGGCGGGCTGCGGCTCGTCGACCGGCGTCCGTTGCTGGACCGGTTCCTGAGCGACGCCGGGCTGCGGCCCACCTTCACCGACCGCCGGCTCGGCCCATGACTGCGTCTCCGCGTTCGTCCGTCCCGATCGACGACATCACCCACCCTGCCATCCGGAAACCTGCATCGTGAAACCAGAAACCGGAAGAACGAGGCTGCATGTCGCGCTCGCGCTGCTGAGCATGTCGTCCGCATTGGCCGCCGCCGAGGAACCCGCCCTGCCGGAAATCAGCGTCGTCGGCGGGCAGAACGGCGAGTTGAGCGCGCCGGCAACGGAACGGCCGCGCTCCGAGGAGACGGTGACCGCCGAAGGGATCCGCATCTACTCCGGCCCTGCCCAGACCAATGCCTACAGGGCGCTGTCCGGATTGCCGTCGGTGATGTTCGAGGCTGCCGACCCCTATGGCCTTTCGAGCAGCCAGTCGATCCGGTCGCGCGGGCGCCCGAACAGCTCCCAGGCGCCGGGCCAGACCTACGAAGGCATGCCGATCGGCAATCTCGGCGGATTCACCGGGATCCAGATGTTCGACCTCGAGAACGTCGGCGCCATCGACTTCTACCGCGGCGCCGTGCCCATCGACAAGGGCGTGGGATTCGTCAACGCCTCGGGCAGCGTCGACATGCATTTCCTTCGCCCCGCCGACGTTTTCGGCGGGCAGGTCAAGGCCTCGTTCGGCAGCTTCGGCTTCCAGCGCCTGTTCGCCCGCGTCGACAGCGGAAAGCTTGCGACAGGAACGCAGCTCTTCGTGTCCGCCTCGCGCACCGAAGCGGACAAGTGGCGGGGCGCCGGCCAGTCTCCCGAGGGTCGCGAGGGCATCCAGTTCGGCCTCGTGCAGCCGCTGGGGGGCGGAGTCCGCCTCGAGCTGTTCGGCCTCCAGAACGACCAGGACCAGCACAACTACCGGCCGCTCACCTACGCGCAGGCCACGGATCTCTCCACCTACCGCGACTTCGACTACAACCGCACGCTGACCGGAAACGCCGCGCAGGACGTCGCCTACTACGGGTTCAACCGGCAGAGCGTGAAGAACCAGGCGCTGTTCGGCACCCTGCGCTTCGGAGGCCCCACATCGACCGGATTCCTCAAGGCCTATTACCTAAAGATCGACGGCCACACGTGGAACGGATCGTCGAACGCCCTCGGTGCGCCGGGGGTGGTGCGCTGGGACTTCGAATCGGAGGTGTACGGCCTGCTCGCCCAGGCCGAGCGGCAGCTCTATCGGGACGAGGGGCACGAGATCCGCGGCATCGCCGGCTACTGGTTCCACGTGCAGGAGCCGCCCGGGCCCCCGCTTCATCAGAGAGCGTATCGCATCGCCGCCGACGGCAGCCTCAGCTTCGCCGGCTGGACGACGCTCTCGAAGATGACCAACCATCTCTACAGCAGCCCCTACGCCGGCCTGCAAGGGAAGTCCGGGGCATGGTCGTGGGAAGGAGGCGCCCGCTATCTGCACTACCGCACGCCGTCGATCACCTACTACAACGGCGCCGGGCTCGCCGACAGCAGCTACGAGGACGCGTTCAAGCAGAACCCGGCAACCAGCCCGGACCGCGAAGCATCGAGCCGCCGGCTGACCAACTGGCTGCCGAACGCGGGCGTGGCGTATGCGTTCTCGCCCCGCGCCAAGGCATACGTGAACTACGGCCGCAACTACGGCGTGCCGGCCTTCGGCATCGCCACCACCTACAACGCGGCCCGGGCCCAGTTCGTCGCCGCCGGCACGACGCTCCAGGACCTGTGGAACCAGGCCGACCAGGAGCTCTCGGACAACCTGGACATCGGCCTGCACCTCGCAGGCGATGACTGGTACCTGTCTCCGGTGCTCTACGACGCGCGGTACCGCAATCGTTCCGTGCAGCTCTTCGATCCGCTGCTGGGCGTGTCCTATGCCCAGAACGCGGGCAAGGCGCACGCCTACGGCGGCGAGATCGAGGGCGGCTGGTCGCCGATGCAGGGGCTCACGCTGTTCGGCGGCCTGTCCCTGTCCAGGTTCGAGATGTCCCAGGACATCGAGGCGGCCAGCGGGGTCGTGCTGGCCACTGCCGGCAAGCAGGTCGCCGACGCGCCGCGCTTCATGGCGAAGCTGGGCGCGAGCTACCGCCAGGGCGGCTGGACGCTGACGCCGACCGCGCGCTACATCGGGGCGCGCTACGGCGATGCGCTCAATACCCAGAAGCTGCCGGGGTACGTCGTCGTCGACCTGGACATCCGGTATGCCCTGCCCAGGTTCGCAGGGCTCAAGCGCACCACCGCTGCGCTGACGGTGATGAACCTCTTCGACCGCCGCTACATCGGCATCATCAGCAGCAACGACGTCGATCCCCGCGGCACGGCCACCTTCTACCCGGGCGCTCCCCGCGCCGTCGCGGCAACCCTTGCGGCGGAGTTCTGACCGATGACCACGAGCGCAGCCGTGCCCTCGCAACGGCCTCCTTTCGCAAGAACCATCGTCGCCGCCGCCGTCTATGCCGTTGCCGCGGGAGGCACCCTTCCCGCGCTGGCGCAAGAGGCGACGCTGCCGTCCATCGAGGTTCGCCCCGGCGCACCGCTGGCGGAATCCAGCCCCGACGCCAAGGCCGCGAGCTTCGAGGTCGGACGGCAGGCCCTGCCGGTCCTGGGGGGCGCCGCGCAGACCAGCCCGTATCGGGCCATCGAGCTTGCGCCCTCGACCCACGTCGAGGGCGTCGACGCCTACGGCATCACCGTCGACCAGAACTTCATGCGCGTTCGCGGCCAGATGGGCTACACCTTCAGCAACCTGGCGGCAACGGTCGAAGGGCTACCCTCCACGGTCAACGTCGGCCAGGCGGCGATCGGCAACCTCTACGACATGGAGAACGTCGAGCGCGTCGTGGCGCTGCGCGGGCCGTTGGCGGCCGACCAGGGATTCGGCTTCGGCAACCTGGCGGGCGGCCTGGACCTGAAGCTGCTGCGGCCCGCGGACCAGGCAGGCGTCACCACCCGCCTCGCCGGAGGCAGCGACAATTTCCACAAGGCTTTCCTGCGCCTCGACAGCGGGCGTTTCGGCGAGGGAAGCCGCCTGTTCGTCTCCGCTTCCCATGCCGCGGCAGACAAATGGCGCGGCGAGGGCGAATCGGAAAGAAGGAATCTCAGCTTCGGCTTCACGCAGGACGCCGGCCGCCTGCAACTGGACGACAAGCGCTACATCGGCATCATCACCGCCGACGACCGGAACCCCGGCAGCGCGCCGGTCTACTACCCCGGCGCGCCGCGCACCGTCGTCGTCTCGGCCACGGGGCAATTCTGATGCCGGCCCGGGCCTTCGCCAGGCCGCTGCTGGCGCTGCTTCTCCTCTGCCTGGCGGGGGCAGCCGCGGCGGCGGGCGAAGCGCGCACGGTGACCGACATGGCCGGACGCACGGTGGCCCTGCCGCCGGCCGGCCAGATCCGGCGCATCGCCACCCCGGACGGCACGCCCGGCGTCAACGCCTTCGTCTTCCTCTTCGGCAAGGGAGGCGCGCTGGTCAACGGCCTGCCCAACTTCATCCGCAGCCAGCCGGCGCGCTGGCGCCTGCAGACGCTGGCCGCGCCGCAGCTGGCGGAGCTGCCCGCCGTTTCCGAGCCGCCCGGCTGGGCGGCCAACCTGGAGACGCTGCTGTCGCTGCGTCCGGATCTCGTCTTCGCGGTCGAGGCCGGCAACATCCGCGCCCTGGAGAGCAAGGGCTTCAGGACCGTCGCGGTGACCTGGCGCAATGCCGAGAGCATCCGCGCCAGCGTCGAGCTGATGGGCAAGGTGTTCGACCAGCCGGCGCGGGCGCGCGACTACGGCGCCTATCTGGACGCGGTGCTGGCGTACATCGACAAGCGCCTGCGCGCCTCGCCCGCGAAGCCGCGGCCCAAGGCCGTCTATCTTCGCCTCGAGAGCCTGACCAGCCCGATGCGCCCGACGGCCGGATGGCTGATCGAGCATGCCGGCGGCATGCCGGTGCCCGAGAAGACCGCCGGCATCGACACCCTGCAGCTCTCGCCGGAGCAACTGCTGGCCGACAATCCGGACGTGATCGTGGTCTGGTCGCGGGAAGAGGCGGAGAAGGCCTATCGCGATCCGCGCCTGCGCCGCCTGGCCGCCGTCAAGCAGCGGCGCGTGTTCCCGATTCCGCGCGGCTTCATGCCGTGGACGCACTACACGCCGGAGCTCGCACCCTCCCTCCTGTGGATGGCCAGGACGCTGTACCCGGACCGGTTCGCGGATCTCGATCTCGTGCGCGAGACCATCCGGTTCTACGAGAGGTTCTACGGCGTGACGCTGAGCGCGGACGAGGCGCGCGAGCTGCTGGACGGCGCGCCCTGATGAGCAGTCGGCGCGACGGCAGCGACCGGCAGCTTGCCCTGCTGTTGCCGGCGCTCGCGGCGACGCTGGCCCTGGCGGTCCTGCTGTCGCTTTCCTCGGGACGCTATCCGCTTCCGCCGCTGGAGGTGCTCCAGTACCTGGCCGCCACGGTCGGCGCCGCAGGCATGGACGAGTCGCGCCAGGCGCTGATCGGCAATCTGCTCTGGGACATCCGGGCACCGCGCATCGCTGCCGCCCTGCTGGTCGGCGCGGCCCTGTCGACCTCGGGCGCCGCCTACCAGGCGGTGTTCATGAATCCGCTGGTCTCGCCCGGGCTGCTCGGCGTCCTCGCCGGCGCCTCGTTCGGCGCCGCGCTCGGCCTGCTGCTCTCGAAGAGCTGGCTGCTGGTCCAGCTGCTGGCCTTCGCCGGCGGCGTCGGGGCCGTAGCGCTGGCGCTCGTGCTGGCCCGCGTGCAGCAGGATCGTTCCCTGCTCATGCTGATCCTCACCGGCATCATCAGCGCGGCCTTCTTCACCGCGCTGCTCTCCATCGTCAAGTTCCTCGCCGACCCGATCAACCAGCTGCCGACCATCGTCCACTGGCTGATGGGCAGCCTGGCGCAGACCGACGGCGCCGTCGTCGCACGCATGGCCGCGCCCATCCTCGCGGGCATCGCGATCATGCTGGTGTGGTGCAAGCAGCTCGACGCGCTGGCCATGGGCGAGGACGAGGCACGCGCGCTCGGCGTCGACGTGCCGCGCGTGCGCGGCTGGGTGATCTTCGGTGCCACCCTGTCCAGCGCGCTCACCGTGGCCCTGGCCGGCATGGTCGGCTGGATCGGGCTGGTCGTGCCGCATGTAGCGCGCCTGCTGGTCGGCCCGCAGAGCCATCGCCTCCTGCCGGCCAGCGCCCTGCTGGGAGGGGTCTTCCTGATCCTGGTCGACACCGGGGCGCGTACGCTGCACAGCGCCGAGCTGCCGCTCGGCGTGCTGACGGAGCTGATCGGCATCCCGGTCTTCGTCATCGTGCTGCGCAACGCGCAGAAGGCCTGGGCATGACGCCGGCGCCCGGCATCGAGGCCCGCGCCGTCGCCTTCGCCTACGGAGGGCGACGCATCCTGGAGGACGTCTCCCTGTCGTTGGCGGCCGGCGAGGTGGTCTCGCTGCTGGGCCCGAACGGCGCAGGGAAGAGCACCCTGCTGCGCCTGCTGCTCGGCATGCTGCGCCCCGATGCCGGCGAGATCCTGCTGGAGGGCCGCCCGCTGTCCGCCGTGCCGCTGCGCGAACGCGCCGGCATCGTCGCCTATGTGCCGCAGATCCACCAGGTGACGTTCCCCTTCCGCGCCGAGGACGTGGTGCTCATGGGGCGCCTGCCGCGCAAGAGCCTGCTGGCGGCCTACGACGCCGAGGACCGCCGCCTCGCGCGCGAGGCGCTGCGGCGCCTGTCCATCGAGCACCTCGCGGGAAGCCCCTATCACCGGCTGAGCGGCGGCGAGCGGCAGCTGGTGCTGATCGCCCGGGCCCTGGCCCAGGGAGCACGCTATTTCGTCATGGACGAGCCGGTCGGCGGCCTCGATTTCGGCAACCAGATCCGCCTGCTCGACCGGATACGGCGCATGGCCGACGAGGGTTTCGGCTTCGTCAAATCGACCCATTTCCCGGATCACGCCCTGCACGTCTCCGATCGGGCGCTGCTGCTGCACGACGGGAAGCTGTGCGCTTCCGGCGCACCGGCGGCGGTGATCACCGCGGAGAACATCCGGCGCCTCTATGGCGTGGAGGTCGACGTGCTGAACCTGCCGCGGCGGCCGGTCGTGCTGCCGAAACAGGCAGCGGCGATCGATTGACGGATATCAAAGCGGGCACTCCGTCATATACTTCCGAATATAACGCTCGCCGCGCTCCGCTGCCGCCACGGCTGCCCACACAACTCACCATGCGCTCGAATACCACGGTTTCCCCGTCTCCCTGGCCTCCTCGCCCAGGGGTGAACGCCGCCGCGATCCTCGCCGGGGAATCGGCGACGGCAACGAAGGCGCAGCGGGCCGCTGCCGAGTGCCGCAGCGTGGCGGCCGAACTGCTGGACGACCCGGACAACCTCGATCTCGCGCTGCGCCTGCATGCGATCTCGGCCGAGCCGCGCAATGCGGCCGTCCTGTTCGATCTCGCCTGCCGCATCCGCGACGAGCACGTCGGGCGGTGCTTCGTTCCCGCGGGCGTCGTCTCGCCGATCGCGATCTGCGCGGTCACGCCGCCGTGCGTGTACTGCCCCCGCACCCCCGGCTACTTCCTCACCGACGCCCAGGCGCTCGAGGCGCTGACCATGCTCGCCGGGCACGGGCTGCACTGGGTCTACCTGAACGGCGGAACCCTGCCGGGCGGCTACGACGCGCAGGCGCTGGCGCTGGTCGAGGCGGCGGTCGAGGCCGGCCTGTCGCCGGTGCTCAACTTCGGCCCATCCTTCTCCCGCGCCGGGCTGCGCGCGCTGCACCGCAGCGGCGCAGCGGCCATCGTGACATCGACCGAGGCGTTCACGCCGGAGCTGTTCGCCCGCCTGAAACCCGGCGAAGCGCCGGATGCCAGGCAAGTGCTGATGGACGACTGCGAGGAGGAAGGCATCCCCTTCGAGACCATCGCCATCGCCGGCGTCGGCGAGCGGATCGAGGATCACCTCGATCATCTCCGCCGCCTGCGGCGCTATCGCTGCCTGCGCCGCGTTTCCTTCTCGCGCTTCCGTCCCGCCGCCGGCACGCCGATGGCCGATTGCATGCGCTGCAGCCCCTGGGCAGTGGCTCGCCTCGTCGCCCTCGCCCGCCTGGTGCTGCCGCCGGCTTGCGAGATCGGCCTGAACATGGGGCTGGAGGCCGACGAGCTGCCGCTGTGGTTCGCGGCGGGCGGTGGCGGCGGCCGCATCCACGCCGTCGTCGCCTCGCCGCGCGACGACGGCCATCTGCCGGCCGGCGAGGGATCGCGCCTGGCCGGGCCCCAAGGGTGCGTCGTCGTCGACCGGCGGCCGCTGCTGGCAGGCATGCTGGCCGAATTCGGCGCCAGCCTCGCCGCCTTTCCCCCGCGGATGGCCGCATGAACACGGCACTGGCCGAAGCGATCCAGCCGCTGCGCCGCCGCGCCTACGGTCCCCTCGTGCTGCTCCTCGCCTGCACGCTGGTCATCGCCGTCGTCTCGATGGGCCTTGGCCACTATCCGCTGTCGCCCGCCATGGTCGTGGACGTGCTGTGGTCGGCCCTGACCGGCGCCCCGTCGGCCCAGCCCCCGGTGGTGGAGAACGTGGTGCTGGCGGTGCGCCTGCCGCGCGTGCTGGCCGCCATGCTGGTGGGCGCCAGCCTGGCCGCCGCGGGTGCGGCCTACCAGACGCTGTTCCGCAATCCGCTCGCCTCGCCGGCGATCCTCGGCGTCTCGTCCGGGGCCGGCTTCGGCGCCGCGCTGGCCATGCTGCTGCACGCAGGCTCGCTGGCCATCCAGGGCTCGGCCTTCGCGGGCGGCATCGGCGCCGTGGCCGCGGTGATGTTCATCGCGGGCCGCCTGGGCCAGGGCTCGATGCTGGTGCTGGTGCTCGCCGGGCTGGTGGTCTCGGCGCTGTTCCAGGCGCTCACGTCGGCCCTCAAGTACATCGCCGATCCGCTCGATACCCTGCCCACCATCGTCTTCTGGCTGCTCGGCAGCCTCGGGCGCGTGGTCGCGGCCGACCTCGCGTGGGCCGCCCCGTTCGCGCTGGTCGGCATCGCTGCCCTGTGGCTGCTGCGCTGGCCGACCCAGGTGCTGGAAGCCGGCGACGACGAGGCGCGCACGCTGGGCGTGCCGGTCCGCGCGCTGCGCTTCGTGCTGATCGCCGCCGCGACGCTGGCCACCGCCGCGGCGGTCAGCATCTCCGGCATCGTCGGCTGGGTCGGCCTGCTGGTTCCGCACCTGGCGCGCCTGCTCGTCGGCCCGGCCTATACCACGCTGCTGCCGGCCTCGGTCCTGCTCGGCGCCGGATACCTGCTGCTGGTGGACGACCTGTGCCGCAGCGCGTTCGCCGCGGAGCTGCCGCTGGGCATCGTCACCGCGGTGCTCGGCGCCCCGGTGTTCGCCGCCGTGCTGATGCGGGCGAGGCGGCAATGGTCCTGAGCGTGGCCAACCTGGTCTATCGCCGCGCGGCCGGCGGCCCGCCGGTGCTCGACGGCATCGACCTCACGCTCGCGCCGGGCGAGGTCCTGTGCCTGCTCGGGCCCAACGGCAGCGGCAAGACCACGCTGCTGCGCTGCCTGATCGGCGCGCTGCACGCCGACCGGGGGCAGGTGCGCATCGACGGCGAGCCGCACGTCGCCTCGCGCCGGCTGGCGCGCAAGGTGGCCTACGTGCCGCAGGCCGCCGGCGACAGCGGGCTGCAGCTGCTCGACATCGTGCTCATGGGACGCACGCCCCATCTGGCGCCGCTGGCGCTGCCCGGCCGCTCCGACGAGCAGCTGGCGCGCCAGGCGCTCGAGCGGGTCGGCATCGCGCACCTGGCGGCGCGGCCGTTCAACCGGGTGAGCGGCGGCGAACGCCAGCTGGCGCTGATCGCGCGCGCCCTGGCGCAGGCACCCCGCCTGTTCCTGATGGACGAGCCCACCGCCAGCCTCGACCTGGGCAACCAGGTGCGGGTGCTGCGCACCATCCGCGACCTCGCCGTGGCCGGCATGAGCGTGCTCGTCACCACCCACCAGCCCGAGCACGCGCTGCTCCTGGACGCGCGCGTGGCCGCGATCGCCGGCGGACGCATCGCGGCGGCCGGCCATGCCCGCGAGGTGCTGCAGCCCGACACGCTCGCCCGCCTGTACGGCACGCCGGTCGACGTGGTCAGCCACGGCGGCGCGCCGGTGGCCTGCGTGCCCCGCCTGTGAACGAGAGGGACGGCCGCATGATTTCCCGCCTCGTCCTGCCGGCCCTGGTGCTGCTGCTGTCGTTCGCGCCGGCGCAGGCCGCGCCGGCCCGCGTGCTGCACGACATGGCGGGCGACGCGGTGACGGTGCCCGAACGCATCGAGCGCGTGGCCACCGTCGGCGCGGTCCCGGTGATCAACAGCCTGGTGTTCGCGATCGGCGAGCGCACGCGCATCGTCAACGGCCTGCCGGAGTTCGCGCGGAGATCGCGCTGGGGCTACCAGTCGGTGTTCGCCCCGCACACCGCCGAGCTGCCCTCGATGCAGAACGCCGACCGCACGCCGCGCCTCGAGGCATTGCTGCAGGCCGCACCCGACGTGGTGCTGACCATGGACCGAGCCAGCGCCGACAGCCTGCGCCGCGCCGGCCTGCCCGCGCTCTTCCTGGCCTGGCGCCAGCCCGAGGACGTGAAGAAGGTGGTGCAGCTGCTCGGAGAGCTGTTCGGCCGGCCGCAGGCCGCGCAGCGCTACGTCGCACGCTTCGACGAGATCCTCGCTCGGGTCGACGAGCGGCTGCGCAGCGCAGCCCCGCCGCGGCCGCGCGTGCTGTACTTCAGCCCGGGCACGCTGACCCAGCCGCACCTGGTGGCCGAATGGTGGATCCGCGCCGCCGGCGGCGCCAGCGTCACCGACGACGGCCGCCAGATCGAATCGCGCAGCTTCACCATGGAGCAGCTGCTCGCCTGGGACCCGCAGGTGCTGATCGTCTCCAGCCGCGAGGACGCCGACAGGGTGATGCGCGATCGGCGCTTCGCCGGCCTCGACGCAGTACGCACCGGCCGCGTGCTGGTGGCGCCGTGCGGCGCGCACACCTGGGGCAACCGCACCTCGGAGCAGCCCCTCACCGTGCTGTGGGCGGCCCGGCAGTTCCATCCCGCGCTGTTCGCCGACGTCGACGTGAACGCCGAGACACAGCGCTTCTATCGCGACCTGTTCGGAGTCGACCTGTCGGCGGCGCAGGTCGACGAAATCCTGGCCGGCGGCCCGCGCGCCGCGGCCAAGGCCCGCTGAACCCATCGCGCATCGATCGCGCAAAGGAGAACCGAGATGGACATGGTGTTTCGCAAGACCGACCTCGACGCGCTCGAAGCTCCGCCGGCGGTCGCCGCCGTGCGCCGCATCGGGGACGGATTCAAGGCGTTCCAGGCGCTGCGCGCGGCCTACGGCGCGGGCCTGTTCGACTGGCTGCAGCGCAACGGGCCGGCGCCGAAGGCGGACATCTCCGCCGCGCTGGACCTGCGCGGCGCGCACCTGGGCGCCTTCCTGCAGACGCTGGAGGACCTCGGGCTGCTCGCGCGCCAGGGCCTCGCCTATACCCTGGCGCCGGGCATGGACGCCGTGCTGTGCGCGAGCAGCCCGTGGTGCCAGGCCCGGGTGATGCACGGGCTCACGCTGCCGGAGTGCGGCTGGTCCGACCTGCAGCTGTTCCTGTCCGAAACGTGGAAACCGGCGGCGAGCACGATGCCGCAGCCGCTCGCGACGCATCCCTTCCTCGACGAGGCGCGCGGCCTCGCCGCGCACCTGGCGACGCGAAGCGCGTGGAGCGGCGATCCCGCCGCGGCGCGCACGCTGCTGTGCTTCGACGGCAGCGGCGGCCTGCTCGCCGCCGCGCTGTGCCAGCGCCATCCGGGCCTGCGCGCCACGGTCGTCGTCGCGCCCGAGGCGCAGCGGCAGGCCGAGGAGGCGATCGCCGCCTGCGGCGTGTCGTCGCGCTGCCGCATCGCGACCGGCACGCCGCTCGATGCGCCGGCCGGCGAAGCATTCGATCACGTCGTGCTGTTCCACGCGCTGTACCCGGTGCGCAAGGTCACCACCGACGCGCTGCGCGCAGCGGCCGGCTGCCTGGCGCCCGGCGGCGAGCTGTCCTGCGCGCACTGGTTCTGCCTCGAGGACTGCGAGACGGCGCCGGGCGGCCTGCGCGACCTGGACAAGGCCGTGCTCACCGACAGCCATCCCCTGTGCCACGTCGAGCAGTTCTGCCAGCGGCTGGAGGGCATCGGGCTGGTCGATGCCGAGCGTGCCGACCTCGCGGGCAACTACGGCAACACCAAGCTGCATTTCGCGCGGCGGCCGGGCGCGCGCTAACGGGCCGGCATGCCTGCGCGGCGCGAAACGCGCATCCCTGCGACATGCTGACGTACCCGAACGAAGAGTTCCTGCTCGGCAGCACGCCGACCCACGCCGCGCCCGCCTCGCGCGTCGCGTGGGCCGGCGCGCCGGGCTGGACGCGGCGGTCGGTGCAATGGCTGGGCGTGCTGCTCGCGCACGGGGCCGTGATCGCGCTGGTGCTGCAGGTGTCACCGCAGGCGCGCAGCGTGCTGAACGAGGTCGTGCAGGCCAGCCTGATCCTGCCCCGGGCCCTGCCGGTGGCGCCGCCGGAGAAGCCGCCCGAGCCGCCGCGCCGCAAGCCGGTGCAGGCGCCCAGGCCCCGCCCCGCTCCGCAGCCGCCTCCTCTGCTGACCGCGGCCCCGCGCGAGGAGGCGGCACCTGCGCCCTTCGTCGTCGAGGTGCCGCCGGCCGCCCCGGTGCAGCAGGGACCCGTCGAGCCCGTGGCCGCCGCGCCGGCAGCGGCAGCACCCGCGCCGGCGCCTCCGGCGCCGCTGACTCCGCCGATCTACAACGCCGACTACCTCGACAACCCGTCGCCCAAATACCCACCGATCTCGCGCCGCCTCGGCGAACGAGGGCGAGTGGTGCTGCGCGTGCGCGTGTCCGCGGACGGGCGCGCCGAACGGATCGAGGTCAGGACCTCCTCCGGCTTCGAGCGCCTCGACCAGGCGGCGCAGACGGCGGTGGCCGGATGGCGCTTCGTCCCGGCGCGGCGCGGCGAGGAACGCACCGCGGCCTGGGTCCTCATTCCCATTTCCTTCGTGATGTGAGCCCTTCCATGAACGAATCCGCGCTCGGCTTCACCCATTACCTGTCGCAGGCCGACTCCGTCGCGCGCTTCATCCTCGCCGCGATGCTCGTCGCATCGGTCGCCACCTGGGGGATCCTCCTCGACCGGCTGGTCGGCCACTGGCTGGCGAAACGACGCAGCCGCGCCTTCCTGGCCCGCTTCCGGCGTGCCCGCTCGCTTGCCGAGGCCTCCGAGGCGCTGGCGGCCAGCCCGGCGGACGATCCCTGCGCCCGGCTCGCCGGCCTCGCGATCGACTCGACCCGTCACTACGCGGCGCGCAGCTCCGATTACCCCGACACCGGCGGCAACCTGCCCGAGTTCCTCGCCCGCGCCCTGCGCCAGGGCATCGACGAGGAAGAGGAACGCCTCGAGCGCGGGCTCACGATCCTGGCCTCGATCGGCTCGACGGCGCCCTTCGTGGGGCTGTTCGGCACCGTCTGGGGCATCTACCACGCGCTGATCGCGATCGGCCTGTCGGGCCAGGGCACGCTCGACAAGGTCGCCGGTCCGGTCGGCGAGGCGCTGATCATGACCGCGATCGGCCTGGCGGTGGCGATCCCGGCGGTGCTCGGCTACAACGCCCTGGCGCGGCGCAACCGGCAGGTGCTCGGCCGCCTCGATGCCTTCGTCCAGGAGCTGTCCGTCCTCGCCGAGACCGGCGCGCCGCTGGTGCGCGGCAGCACCCCTGCAGCGCGCGGCGAGCGCGTGCACGCGCTGCGCGTGACGGAAGCCGCGTGATGGGGCACGGAATGCACGCCGGGGGCCGCGGCGGGCGGCCGATGTCCGACATCAACGTCATCCCGCTGGTCGACGTGATGCTGGTGCTGCTGGTGGTGTTCATCGTCACCGCGCCCCTGCTCACCCACGCGGTGAAGCTCGATCTGCCGCGGGCGAGCAGCCGACCCAACGTGGACCGCGCCGAGCGCGTCGAGGTCGCCGTGCAGCACGACGGAAGCATCCACTGGAACGGCGAGGCGGTCTCGTACGCCGAGCTGGAGCAGCGCGCCGCACACTCCGCCGGCCAGACGCCCCAGCCCGAGATCCACCTGAAGGGCGACCGCACGGTGCCCTACGGGGACATGGCGCGGGTGCTCTCGGCGCTGGCGCGCCAGGGGCTGTCGCGCATCGGCTTCGTGACCGATCCCGAAGGCGGGGCGGAGCCCTGATGAGGCGGCCCGTGCCCCACACGTGAAGTGACTCGTGTCAGGTGATACCGAAAGGAGGATAACGGCCCTTGTCGCAGTAGCGCTTTCTCACTTTCCTCGTCGTTGACCCTGGCAGATGATGACGAGGTTGCTGCAAAATAACATCAATCGCCATGAAACACGACACGCTCTCACGGCAGGGTGCGGGCGTGCATCGTACAAGGGGCCATCATTACCCCTGTCGCCAGATCGATCGGTCTCAGCTTTTCTTTCGTTGCTGCAACGCTTCGGTGTAGCTCATACGGTCCTTCCCGCGGTTCTGCTGGATCCCAGAACCTTCCAGTCGCACCGACTCCCTCTTCTGGCTCGACCAGCTATTTACCGCTCTTTGCGCGTCTCTTACTTGTTCGGCGAGTGTCATGGGCTTCTTCATGATCGTTCCTCTCTGCGGCTTCGTGATCCAAGTCGACACCGAGCTTCCGCGCTAGCTGTGGTACTTCGATGGCAACAATAGCATCCTCGATTTCTCTATACGTGTTCCTGAACCTACTGAAGCGTGGTTGCGGGCGCCTGCCCTTGACCCGCCAGTTGAAAATCCTCCCCGCCGAGTCCTTCCGCCTGTCTCTAGCATCAAAGATGTCCTGGTACTGACGTGGAGCGATGCCGACGAACGGTTCAAAGACTACCAAACCGGGAACAGGCTTCTGCGCGTCGACCTGAATGGCATCACCGTGCAAGTGGCGCGCCCGACTCTTTGGGTACGGCTCGACATAGACGACTCGCGCGATCCCGCTCGAAACGATGTGCCGAGCGCACATATGGCACGGGAACGTTGTTGTGTACAGCGTGGCGCCATTGATTGGAACACCAAGCCTCGCCGCAGACGTAATAGCGGCCATCTCGGCGTGCACGCATCGTCCAAACTCAAGCAGATTCATTACGCGCGCTCCCTTTAGGAACTCGCGCTTATCTCCCGTCGTGAGGGTGGAGACCAACGGCACGATCGCCTTGGCGTCCATATACGGCTTTGCAAGAACGCCCGCCTTCTGAAGCCGAGCGAGTAACTCGCTCAGAATCTGCTTGCGCTCCTCAACGATCGGGTCGAAGCCACGCTGGAAGTCTCTTGCGTCTCCATCGTCACCGGACCAGTACAAGTCTCCACTGGCCTTCGGCACATCGTTGCAACCCAGTGCAAGTAGTTCGCCCGACGAAGCGGTGATCGCCGCACCCACCTGTCTGCCAAGATCGGCAGATCGAAGAGCTGCTGACCTAGCGTGATACATGCCATGCTCATCCTTCGTTGGCGTGTGAAATAGGTTGCCAAAGACGAGTTCGACGAAACGCCGAATCTCTGGCTCGAAGGACTTCTTGTCCCGCGCATCGATGAACAAATCCGCCAGCGGAAACGCATCCTTTACGTCCTGGCCAAGATCTTTGTTCTCTTCCTGTTCATCGCGCTCAACGATGGCTTCGGCTTTCTCACGTGAATGGTTTGGGTTGCCATGCTGAGATCGCATGACCTTCTCCGCCATGGCAGACACCCGCGCGTCGCGAGGAGCATAAGCCGAGATCAGGAAAAAGCCTTTGCCGTAAACCGCCCGCAAGGTTTCCACCTCGTCGGGGTGCTTCAACGACCGCAAGATGTAGGCGTTGCCTTCGACTGATCCGCTCAGTTCTTGCTGTCGAATGCGTCGAATTTCCGCGATCGCCAACAAAGCGACGGCCTCACCGCGTTCGCTGTTCTCACGAAGCCTTGTGCCGGCATCCATCAGCTTCTCGATTCGCTCGTCCTCCGGCAGGTCCGAATGGTCAACACCAAAGAACTTCTCGATCTGTGCGCTCAATCGGACAGGCACGGCTCTGTACTCGACGGCTTCCAGCCGGCGGATGAGCACATCGATGATCGGATCCAAGTCGATGCCAACAGGGCCGACCAAACCTATGACCACCTCAGGGCACGGCTTGGCAACAAGCGGGGAATTGTCTACCCGCTCAGCGTCTGAAGCAGCCGATTGCCTCGAGGTTACAGTACGTGCTTTGCGTGAAGGCACGACCGTCTACCTCAGATGGCGCCACAACGCGTCCCGATAGCTCGAACAACTGCGGGACCCTTCTTACGCATGTATGAACGCATAGACACCTCCCCAGCCATCGGGTCACTCAGCTTCAGGCTTGCACAGCTGAAGCTCTTGATCAACCGCTCGATCTCGCTGATCATCAGTGCGTTAAGGATCATCTGATTAACGCAGCGCCCGTCCGCGCGGCACACTGAGGCGAGACGAAGCGGTCGAGAGTGAAC
>MKUQ01000013.1:335-3537 GCA_001898645.1 Burkholderiales bacterium 70-64 | reverse complement strand
GGGCGTGATCCTTTCCAAGAGCATGGAGGTGCTGTTCCGTGCGGTGCCGCCCAGCCTGTACCTGGCGCTGGCTCAGACCGAGCCGGAGGAGAAGGCCGAGCGTTTCCAGTTGATGCAGCAGTACGGCATCGGCGAACTGGACGCCGCTTTCAAGATCGCCGAGAAGATCGACCGCGCCCGCAGCATCGAACCGCTGGCGCTCGATGCGCTGGCGTGACGGGAGTCCACGATGCGCATCCCTCGCTTCGCGCCGTCCCGCACCGTCCTTGTCGCCGCGCTGCTGGTGGCCGCGGCCCTGACCACGGCCGCGTGGTTCGGCCTGCGGCCGCCGTCGCCGCCCGCCGAACCCGATTCTCCTTCGGCAGAAGCAACGCCTGCGCCGGCAACGGCACCAGCCGGCCCGCCCTGGCGCTATGGCCGCGCCGATGCGCGCTTCACGGTGGTCGAGTACGCCGACCTCGAATGCCCGTTCTGTCGCGCGTACTTCGCGGTGCTCAAGCGCTGGATCGATGCGCACCCGGACGTGAGCTGGCAATGGCATCACCTGCCGTTGCCGTTGCACGAGCCGGCGGCTTCCGCCGGTGCGCGCCTGGTGGAGTGCGTCGGCGAGGCCGGCGGCCAGGCCGCGTTCTGGCAGGCCGCCGAGTGGGTCTACACGCACACCCGGGGCGACGGTCAGGGCCTGCCCGAGGGCTTGCGCTATCCCGACCTCACGCCGGCCGCGCAGCACTGCCTCGACAGCGACCGCCCCGATGCGCTGATCCGCGCACAGTCGGCGAGCGCGGCGCAGGAGGGCATCAAGGTCACGCCCACGCTGCGCCTGCAGGATCGCCAGTCCGGCAAGACGCTGCTGCTGCACGGCCCGGTCGAAGGCGATGCCTTGCTGTCCGCGATCGACCTGCTGGCGGCCAGTGCAGCGGCCGAGCCCGCATCGAAGGAAATGCCTGCCGAGTCTCTCGGCGACATGCCCAGGTAGCCACGATCTTCAAGGCTACGACGCGGCCTGGCCGCGCTGATCGACCCCGTTCGCTGCGCATCCCTGGACGCGAACAGCCACTGCGCCTGCGGTGGCGGATGCCCGCTCTTCTACCGCTCGTTCTTCATCGTCCCCCGGAGGGTTTGTCCCTCCCGGGACAGGCGTCCTCCGACTTCATCCCGTGGAGGTTCGCCATGTCCTATGTCGTCGCCGACTCGCGTCCCGAGTCGCTCAGCCTGATCGCCGCCCAGCACGAAGACTGGATCATCCGCCAAGCCATCACCTTGCTGGAGCAACGCATCTTCAAGGCCGGCCCGATGCTGAACAGTCCCGCCGCCGTGCGCGACTACCTGCATCTGAAGCTGGTCGCGGAGCCCAACGAGGTCTTCGCCGTCGTGTTCCTCAACTCTCAGCACCAAGTCCTCGCTTACGAGCCTATGTTCAAGGGGACGGTCGATCAAACCTCGGTATACCCGCGGGTGCTGGTGCAGCGCGCCCTGGCCCTCAACGCCTCGGCGGTCATCCTGGCCCACCAGCACCCATCCGGCATGACCGTGCCTTCGGCCGCCGATCAGGCGCTGACCGACCGGCTCAAAGCCGCCCTGGCGATGGTTGATGTCCGGGTGGTGGATCACTTCATCGTCGGCAAGGGCACGCCGTACTCGTTCGCCGAATCCGGCCTGCTGTAGCGCCGCTGACGGCCTGGTCCCCGCGGGAGCCTCGGTTCCCGCTTTTCTTTCGCCGGTCTGCCCAAAGCGGAGCGCGCGCGGTGCGCATTCCTTGTCGCGGGTGGACTGCCTTCGGCGTTCGACTAGAGCCTTGCTCTCATTCCCAGGACGCCCGCCATGACGGCTCCCTTCTTGAAACCCATCCCGCGGCTGCGGGCCACGCGCGTCGCCTGCGCGGGAGGGCTGCTGCTGTGCCTCCTCGGCCAGGACGCATCCGCAGCCGACGTGCTGGTCGTGACCGACAGCCGCCATCCCGTGCAGTCCGCATCCGGCGCGCGCGTGATCGAGCTGGACCTGCCCGAGCGCATCGAGGCCGAGCTGACCACGGGCCTGCCTGCCGATCCGGGCCGCGCGGCCGCGCTCGTGCAACAACGCCTGCGCGATGGCGGCCAGGCACTGCAGCGCCGTATCGGCAGCGCCTATCAGGGCGTCGCCGATGCCTGGGGCTTGGGGCTGGCGAAGGTGCCCGCCGTGGTAGTCGATCGCCGCTACGTGGTCTACGGCGAGCCCGATGTCGCGCGCGCCGTGGCACGCATCGAATCCCACCGGAGGGCACAGCCATGAACCGCCTGCTGTCGGCGTCGTCGCGCCGGGCTCGCCTTGCCATCGCCTCGGTGCTGCTCGGCGGCGCCGCTTCGACGTTCGCGCTGAACACGGCCACCATCGTGTCCTCGGCCCTGTCGCCCGACTGCCTGGAATACCGCGTCGTCGGCATCTGCTACTGGCTGTTCTGCACCTGGACGGGTTGCACGGTGCGCACCTCGGTGAAGGTGCGCCACTACGTGCCCGACGCCGTGGTATCGAGCTACAGCAACACCGGCGAGAACCCGTGGATCGAGGTGCGCGCCATGAGCATGCCCAACCCCACGGCGCAGGCCGGCGGCGACGGGACGACGAACCACGACAACGAGAACAACCTGGCGAAGTTCAAGAACGCCGACGTGATCGGGCATCCCGGTGGTTCGGTGTTCAGCCAGTTCGCCAGCGCCTCCGGCTACGCCTGCCAAGGCGCAGGCACGGCCTTCATGCCGTACCTGCTGAGCACGCTCGACACGCTGGCCTGGCGCTACAACGTGCCGGAGATGGTGTACCCCGAGGCGCTGATCCCCGGCATGCGCGAGATCGGCGGCCGCACGACGCTCAACCTGTGGGGCAACGTCTATCCGCGCGGCGGCTTCCTACACCAGACCGACGACTACAAGAGCGGCGCCGTCGTCGCGCAGCGCGCGGGCGATGTCGTCACGCGGCGCATGCAGCCGCACGTCTACCAGCCGCTGCTCGCGAGTTCGAGTGACGGCTACTGGCCGGCCGGCGCCCTGGTGGAGAGCGATGCCTCCACCGGCAAGTGGCAGGAGCTGACGCCGACTCTCTCCAGCTCCTGCGCGGTGTTCCCGCACTCCAACGCGCGCGTGCAGGCCCAGCAAGGCGACTACGCCTGGGCGCTGTGGCGGCCCTATGCCTGCTGCCAGCGCCGCGGGCAGGTCTTCCTCGGCAGCGT
>MKUQ01000013.1:0-226 GCA_001898645.1 Burkholderiales bacterium 70-64 | reverse complement strand
GGCGTCGCGTGGGCGCAGACCCGCATCAGCCCCACCGGCGTCGGCGTGAGCGGCAGCGTCATCGGCGACGACGTGCTCTACAGCATCGGCGGCGGCCGGGCCGTGTCCATGGGCGGGGCCGGAAACATGCAGAGCATCGGCGTGGGCATCGGCTGGAACAGCAACCTCATCTGCGGCGACATGAGCATCACGACGACGCTGCAGAACCAGTTGAACGGCATCACCA
>MKUQ01000012.1 GCA_001898645.1 Burkholderiales bacterium 70-64 | reverse complement strand
CCATTGACCGGGGAGGGTCAGTTTTACTTCGGCGATCCATGGCCAAAGCGGGTCAGATTTACTTCGGCGTTGACAGGTGGCCGGCAAACCGCTGGCCGAAATGCTGACGCTGCTATCCAGCCAGGGACTGCCACTCACCGGCGGGCCGCCGCCGATGAGGCCCGCACCGAGATGCGCCGCGCCCGTGACTGGCTGATCAAGCCCACAGCCTGACGAGCCCCGTTGTCCCGCCGCGTCGTCATCGCCGATGCCGGGCCGCTGATCGCGCTGGCCCGCATCGATTCGCTGGCCCTGTTGCGCGGGTTGTTCGGGTAGGCGCTCATCACGGCCGCTGTGTGCGATGAGCTGCGGCCCGCTGACGCCATGTTCCCCGATGCAGGCGTCCTGACGCGCACGCTGGCCGAAGGCTGGATCGAAACGGTGATCGACGCGGTGCTGGCCGAAGCGGGCGAGTAACGGCGCTACGTCGTACTTCCAAAAGCAAAAAGCCCAGCCGATGAAGGCTGGGCCAAGTGCTTGTCATTTGGCTCCCCGACCAGGGCTCGAACCTGGGACCTGCGGATTAACAGTCCGTCGCTCTACCGACTGAGCTATCGGGGAAAGGAACCCGAAAGTATAGCCGACGTGCGGCTTTGCGTTCAATCCCCGATCACTGCGGCCATCGCCTTCGCGACGTAGTCGATGTTGCGGCTGTTGAGGGCCGCGAGGCAGATGCGCCCGGTGGACACGGCGTAGATGCCGAACTCCTCGCGCAGCCTGTCGACCTGTGCCGGGTTCAGGCCCGAGTAGGAGAACATGCCGCGCTGGCGGGTGACGAAGGAGAAATCCCGGGTGACGCCGTGCTCGCGCAGCTTGCGCACGAGCTCCAGGCGCATGGCGCGGATGCGCTCGCGCATGCCGGCCAGCTCCTTCTCCCACAGCTCGCGCAGCGCAGGGGTGGAGAGCACGGCCGCGACGATCGCCGCGCCATGGGTGGGCGGGTTGGAGTAGCTGGTGCGGATCACCCGCTTGACCTGGCTGACGACGCGCGCGGTCTCGTCGCGATCGGCGGTGGTGATCGAGAGCGCACCCACGCGCTCGCCGTACAGCGAGAACGACTTGGAGAACGAGCTCGACACGAAGAAGCTGATGCCCGAGTCGGCGAACTTGCGCAGCGCCAGCGCATCGGCGTCGAGGCCGTCGCCGAATCCCTGGTAGGCCATGTCGAGGAAGGCGACCAGCCCGCGCGTGCGGACCGCGTCCAGAACGGCGTCCCATTGCGCGGCGTCGAGATCGACGCCGGTGGGGTTGTGGCAGCAGGCGTGCAGCACCACGATCGAGCCGGCGGGCAGGGCGCGCAGCGCCGCCAGCATGGCGTCGAACTTCACGCCGTGGGTGAGCGGGTCGTAGTACGGATAGGTGTTCACCTCGAAGCCGGCGGCCTCGAACAGCGCGCGATGGTTCTCCCAGCTCGGGTCGCTGATCCAGACCTGCGCCCGGGGATTGAGCCGGCGCAGGAAATCCGCCCCGATGCGCAGGCCGCCGGTGCCGCCGAGCGCTTCGAAGGTGGCGACCCGGCCGGCCGCCAGCAGGGCGGAGCCGGTGCCGAAGAGCAGCTTCTGCACCGCCTGGTTGTAGGGCGCGAAGCCGTCGATGGGCAGGTAGCCGCGCGCCGGCTTGTCGGCCACGCGCGTCTGCTCGGCCTGGCGCACTGCTTCGAGCAGCGGGATGCGTCCGGTGTCGTCGTAGTAGACGCCGACGCCCAGATTCACCTTTCCGGTGCGTGTGTCAGTGTTGAAAGCTTCTGTCAATCCCAGGATGGGATCGCGGGGTGCCATTTCCACGGCGGCGAACATCGACTGGCTCATGGCGGTCGGACAAGTGGTTGATTCGACGGGAGATTACAGCGACTGGATTAGATGCACTGCACAAAACCCGTGCAGAACACTGGATTTTTGGGGGTCGGCTGGCGATAATTTACTTTTGGTCGAAGGCCAGCGAAAAGGCCATCGATCATGAACTTGAAAGCCTTGTTCGGATTCCGTCGGCTGTTTCGTGATCTGCCGATCCCCTTCTTCCGGGGATTGGTGCAATGCAGCATGCCGGCCGGGCAGGCTCTCTTTCTTGACGCCGACGAGTTTAGCACGCAGGTCCGAGCCCACCGCCCCGCCCAATGACCGATCTCGCCCTCGAACGCCCGGCGTTCGTCACCTTCCCCGGCAGCCCGTTCCAGCTGCACCAGCCGTTTCCTGCGGCCGGTGATCAGCCGGAGGCGATCGAGCGCCTGGTCGAGGGGGTGCGCGACGGGCTGAGCTACCAGACCCTGCTGGGGGTCACCGGCTCGGGCAAGACCTACACCATGGCCAACGTGATCGCCCGGCTCGGGCGACCGGCGCTGGTGCTGGCGCCGAACAAGACGCTGGCCGCGCAGCTGTACTCGGAGATGCGCGAGTTCTTCCCCAACAACGCGGTCGAGTACTTCGTCTCGTACTACGACTACTACCAGCCCGAGGCCTACGTCCCGCAGCGCGACCTGTACATCGAGAAGGATTCCTCGATCAACGAGCACATCGAGCAGATGCGGCTGTCGGCGACCAAGTCGCTGCTCGAGCGGCGCGACACGGTGATCGTGGGGACGGTCTCGTGCATCTACGGGATCGGCAACCCTCGCGACTACCACGAGATGATCCTGGTGCTGCGCACCAAGGACCGGATGCCGCAGCGCGAGGTGCTGCAGCGGCTGGTGGCCATGCAGTACAAGCGCAACGATGCCGAGTTCGCGCGCGGCACGTTCCGCGTGCGCGGCGATTCGATCGACGTCTTCCCGGCCGAGCATGCCGAGCTGGCGGTGCGCATCGAGCTGTTCGACGACGAGGTGGACAGCATCCAGCTGTTCGACCCGCTGACCGGCCGGGTGCAGCAGAAGATCCCCCGCTTCACGGTCTACCCTTCGTCGCACTACGTGACGCCGCGCGCCACGGTGATGCGCGCGCTCGAGACGATCCGCGAGGAGCTGGCCGAGCGGCTGGCGTTCTTCCACGAGCAGGGCAAGCTGCTCGAGGCGCAGCGGCTCGAGCAGCGCACGCGCTTCGACATGGAGATGCTGCAGGAGCTCGGCTTCTGCAAGGGCATCGAGAACTACACGCGCCATCTCTCGGGGGCGCGCCCGGGCGAGCCGCCGCCGACGCTGGTCGACTACCTGCCGCCCGACGCGCTGATGATCATCGACGAGAGCCACGTCACCGTCGGGCAGCTCGGCGGCATGTACCGCGGCGACCGCTCGCGCAAGGAGACGCTGGTCGAGTACGGCTTCCGGCTGCCTTCGGCGCTGGACAACCGGCCGCTGAAGTTCGAGGAGTTCGAGGCCAAGGTGCACCAGTGCATCTTCGTGTCGGCCACGCCGGCCGACTACGAGGCGCGTCGCTCCGGGCAGGTGGTCGAGCAGGTGGTGCGGCCGACCGGGCTGGTCGACCCCGAGGTGATCGTGCGGCCGGCCTCGACGCAGGTCGACGACCTGCTCTCGGAGATCCACGAGAGGGTGGGGCGCCGCGAGCGGGTGCTGGTGACCACGCTGACCAAGCGGATGGCCGAGGACCTGACGGATTTCCTCGCCGACCAGGGCGTGAAGGTGAGATACCTGCATGCCGACATCGATACCGTGGAAAGGGTCGAGATCATCCGCGACTTGCGCCTGGGCGTGTTCGACGTGCTGGTGGGCATCAACCTGCTGCGCGAGGGGCTCGATCTGCCGGAAGTCTCGCTGGTGGCGGTGCTCGACGCGGACAAGGAAGGCTTCCTGCGCTCCGAGCGCAGCCTGATCCAGACCATCGGACGCGCGGCGCGCAACCTCAACGGCGGCGCGATCCTGTACGCGGATCGCATCACCGACTCGATGCAGCGGGCGATCGGCGAGACCGAGCGCCGGCGGGCCAAGCAGATCGCGTTCAACCGCGAGCGCGGCATCGTGCCGCGCGGCGTGAGCAAGCAGGTGCGCGAGCTGATCGACGGCGTCTACGACCCGCAGCAGGCGCGCCAGGAGCTGAAGGCGGCCGAGCGGCAGTCCCGCTACGACGCGATGAGCGAGAAAAGCCTCGCCCGGGAGATCCGGCGCCTCGAGAAGCAGATGCTCGAGCACGCAAAGAATCTCGAGTTCGAGAAGGCCGCGCAGGCGCGCGACCAGCTCGCGCTGCTGAAGGAACAGGTCTTCGGCTCCGACGGGGGAAGCAATGTGGTTCCGATCGCGCCCGGCAGGGCAGCGCAGGACAGGCTCGAAATCCGGCGGACCGGCTCCAGATAGAACAAATTCACATGATTCATTACTGACTCAGGCGGATATCGACATGGCAAAAAGAGAACCCGTTTCGCTGGCGATGAACACCCGTGTGCTCTTCGTGTGCATGGGCAACATCTGCCGCTCGCCGATGGCGGAGGGGGTGTTCCGGCAGCTGGTGCGCCAGGCGGGCCTGGACGAGGTCGTGCGGGTCGGCTCGGCCGGCACGCATGCCTTCCACCTCGGCGAGGCCCCGGACCGGCGCGCCCAGGCCGCCGCGCTCAAGCGCGGCTACGACATCGCCGACGTGCGCGCCTCGCGGGTCAAGGAGAAGGATTTCGAGGAGTTCGACATGGTCCTCGCGATGGACTGGGACAACCTCGCCCAGCTGCAGCAGCTCGCGCCCAAGTCCTCGCATCACAAGCTGCAGCTGCTGATGCGCTTTGCCACCGAGCACGAGAGCGCCACCATCCCCGACCCGTACTACGGCAACGTGCAGGGCTTCGAGCTGGCGCTCGACTACATCGAGGACGCCTGCAACGGGCTGCTCGAGCTGGCCAAGCGTCGCGCCACGCAGGTGGCCGCCGCCTGAGCTCAGGGGGATCACCCCCTGCAGGCCCGGCCCCGGGCCTGCGTTGTTCACCGTGTGCCCGTACGGCTGCGCTTCCCGGCGCAGCCTCGGGCCGCCACCGGCGATTCCTTCGCACGTTCTGTTTCGGAAGCATTCCCGCAAAGCTGATTTCGAGACTCGAAACCAAGCCTGATGCGGTTCGCGACGATGGCCGAGTAAAACACTCGGAAATGGACTATACTTGATCCTAGAAGTCAGGTACTCAACCTTTGCATCGGAGCCATCATGCGACTGACGACCAAGGGACGGTTTGCGGTAACCGCCATGATCGACCTGGCCATGCGCCAGCACCAGGGTCCGGTAACGCTGGCCGGAATCAGCCAGCGCCAGAAGATCTCCCTGTCCTATCTCGAGCAGCTGTTCGGCAAGCTGCGCCGGCACGAGCTGGTCGAGAGCACCCGCGGGCCGGGCGGCGGCTATACGCTGGCACGGGCGATGAAGGACATCACCGTGGCCGACATGATCTTCGCGGTGGACGAGCCGCTCGATGCCACCCAGTGCGGCGGCAACGAGGACTGCCAGGGCGAGGGTGGGCCGTGCATGACCCACGAGCTGTGGACCAACCTGAACAAGCGCATGATCGAGTATCTCGACTCGGTCACCCTGGCCGATCTCGTCGAGCAGCAGAAGGGGCGCGAGTCGCGCGCTCATCCGAAGGAGATCTCGGTGCTCAAGGAGCATCGTGCCGCCCTCGAGTTCCCGACCTCCACGCTGCAGCCGATCAAGATCGAGAAAGGCCGCATCACCACCCTCTGACGCCCGGGAGAACGGCATGGCAGTGAATCTCACCGAACGCGCGGCGCAGCACGTGGTGCGCGCCATCGAGCGCCGGGGCAAGGGGGTCGGCCTGCGGGTCGGGGTGAAGTCCTCGGGCTGCTCGGGCATGTCCTACCAGCTCGAGTTCGCCGATGTGCGCAACGCCGATGATCTCGAGTTCGAGAGCCACGGCGTCAAGGTCTACATCGCGCCCGAGAGCCTGCCCTACCTCCAGGGCATCGAGCTCGATTTCGTGCGCGAGGGCCTGAACGAGGGGTTCAAGTTCAACAACCCCAACGTCAAGGGCACCTGCGGCTGCGGGGAGTCGTTCTCGGTCTAGGAAGAGTGGGGCGCGTCACGCCCTGCTTGGGGGCGGATCCGCCGGCTCCGAAGGGCCGCTCGACGCGTTGGCCCGGAAGCAGGCGTTTGGCGCGCCGGCAATCCCATCACACCGATAGGGAGAAGTTATCGCTGCGATAGAAAAAATTTCTGTAACTCATTGATTGTCATCAATATTCGCCTTGGTGACGGCGCCATGATGAAGGGAGTTCCCCGACCTGCAAAGGCCCATCATGAAGCGCAAATCCGTTCTTTCGGTCACCACCGCCCTGATCGTCGCCGCCGGCGGCGTGGCGGTCGCCCAGGTTGCCGGCGACGAGCCGATCCAGCCCATCCGTCCTCCGCAGAACATCAACCTCGGCATGGCCGAGCTCGGCAAGAAGCTGTATTTCGACCCGCGCCTGTCCAAGTCCGGCTTCATCTCCTGTAATTCCTGCCACAACCTGTCCATGGGCGGGACGGACAACATCCCGACCTCGATCGGCGACAAGTGGCAGCAGGGGCCGATCAACGCGCCGACGGTGCTCAACTCCAGCCTCAACGTCGCCCAGTTCTGGGACGGGCGAGCCGCCGACCTCAAGGAGCAGGCGGGCGGCCCGATCGCCAACCCCGGCGAGATGGCGTTCAGCCATACCCTCGCCATCGGCGTGCTGCAGTCCATCCCCGGCTACGCGCGCGAGTTCCGGCAGGTCTTCGGCAAGGGGCAGATCACGATCGGCGAGGTCACCGCCGCGATCGCCGAGTTCGAGAAGACCCTGGTGACGCCCAACTCGCGTTTCGACCAGTGGCTGCTGGGCAGGGCGGATGCGCTCAGCGCCGACGAGCTGGCGGGCTACAAGCTGTTCAAGGAAAGCGGCTGCGTGGCCTGCCACAACGGCGAGGCGGTGGGCGGCAACTCGTTCCAGAAGATGGGCCTGGTGGAGCCGTACAAGGCCTCCAGCCCGGCCGAGGGCCGCTCGGCGGTCACCGGCAAGGACGCCGACCGCTTCAACTTCAAGGTGCCGACCCTGCGCAACGTCGAGCTCACCTATCCCTACTTCCACGACGGGGCAGCCAACACGCTGACCGAGGCGGTGGACGTGATGGGCAGGCTGCAGCTCGGCAAGAAGTTCACGCGCGAGGAGAACGCGAAGATCGTCGCCTTCCTCAAGACCCTCACCGGCGACCAGCCCAGCTTCACCCTGCCCATGCTGCCGCCGTCGACCGACGCGACCCCCCGTCCGACGCCGTTCGAGAAGAAGTAGGGGCGCAGCAGAGGCGGGCCGGCGTTCACGGCGGTCCGCCGCGGCCGGCGCCCGGTGCGGGCGCCGGCGCCTGACGGTGGGCCAGGCGCACCAGCGAGGCGATCGCGGCCAGGGCCCCGAGCGAGAAGGCCGCCAGCAGCACCAGGCCGGCGCGCGGGCCCAGCGCCTGCACCAGCGCCGAGAACAGTACCGGTGCCGCAGCGGCGACGAGCAGGGCGGGCGCGGCGATGCGCCCCAGCAGCTCGGCGTAGCCGCGGCGTCCGAACACGGCCAGGGTCAGCGAGCCGCGCACGATGGTGAGCAGCCCGTTGGCGCATCCGTAGAGGGCGACGAACAGCGCCGCCGCCCACGGCGTGGCGGGCAGGAGGAGCGCCGCGGCGAAGGCCGCCGGCAGGAGCGCCGTCGAGGGGACGGCGATGGTGGTTTCGCTGTAGCGGCTCTGCAGCGACATCTCGGCGATGCGCGCGACCACCTGCGCCGCGCCCATGAGGGAGGCGGCGCCGACCACCACCGCGGCGCCGAAGCCGAAGCTGCCCAGCAGCATCACCAGGTGCGCCGACACCGCCGAGGCCACGAAGGCGTGCAGCGTGAAGCCCAGGGCGGCCAGGCGCAGCGCCGTGGCCGCCGTCGCCGGCGGCAGGCCGAGGCCCGCCTGCGCCTCGCCGTCGCCCGGCTCGCCGGCGGGCCGGTCGCGCGCGCCGCCGGCAAAGAGCGCATGCAGCAGCGCGCACGGCACGAGGTTGAGCGCCGCGTAGACCGCCAGCGCCCCGCGCCAGCCCAGCCATGCGTCGAGCCAGGCGCCGATCGGCCAGAACACGGTCGAGGCGAAGCCTCCGAACAGCGTCAGCAGCGAGATCGCGCGGCGGGCGCGTCCGCCGGCCAGCACGGTGAGCGCGGCGAATGCGCCGTCGTACAGGATGGAGCGCATCGCCAGACCGATCAGCGTCCAGGCGAGGAACAGCGCCGGCCATCCCCGGGCGAGGGCGAGCACGAGCAGGCCGAGCGCGGCGATGATCGAGGCGGCGGTCATCACGCGGCGCGCCCCGTGGCGATCCATCAGCCGGCCGCTGGTGCGCGCGCTGGCCGCGGCGACCAGCAGGCCCCAGGAGAAGCCGCCGAGCACCGTGGTGGGGCTCAGCCCGAGGCCGGCGGCGATCGGCCCGGAGAGGATCGCGGGCATGTAATGGGTGGTGCCCCAGCCGATGATCTGGGTGACCCCGAGCGCCGTGATCGCGGCGCCGACGGAACGGGACATGGCGCCGGGACTCGCTGGGGGCCGCAACGCCCTGTGCTCGAGCCCGTGGCCGGGGCGCTGCGGGGAGGGGGTCAGTCCTCGCGCTTGAGCGCGGGGAACAGCACGACGTCGCGGATGCTCGCGCTGTCGGTGAGCAGCATCACCAGCCGGTCGATGCCGATGCCGCAGCCGCCGGTGGGCGGCATGCCGTACTCGAGGGCGCGGATGTAGTCGGCGTCGTAGTACATCGCCTCGTCGTCGCCCGCGTCCTTGGCCTCGACCTGGCGGCGGAACCGCGCGGCCTGGTCTTCCGGGTCGTTGAGCTCGGAGAAGCCGTTGGCGATCTCGCGCCCGGTGATGAACAGCTCGAAGCGCTCGGTGATGCCGGGGCGGGCATCGGAGCCGCGTGCCAGCGGGGAGACCTCGACGGGGTAGTCGACGATGAAGGTGGGGTCCCACAGCTTGTCTTCGGCGACTTCCTCGAACAGGGCGAGCTGCAGCGCCCCGAGCGCCGCGCCGGCCAGCTGAGGCCCGTCGATGTCGGCGCCGAGCCTGCCCAGCTCGGCGCGCAGGAAGGCGGCGTCGGCGAGCTGCGCGGGGGTGTAGCGCGGCGCGTGGCGCGCGATCGCGCCGGTGATGGACAGGCGCTCGAAGGCGCGTCCGAGGTCGATCGGCCGGCCCTGGTAGCTGACCGTGGTCGAGCCGGTGGCCGCCAGCGCCGCGTCGCGCAGGACCTCCTCGGTGAAGTCCATCAGCCAGCGGTAGTCGGTGTAGGCGGCATAGAACTCGAGCATGGTGAACTCGGGGTTGTGCCGCGGGCTGATGCCCTCGTTGCGGAAGTTGCGGTTGATCTCGTAGACGCGCTCGAAGCCGCCGACGATCAGGCGCTTGAGGTACAGCTCGGGCGCCACGCGCAGGAACATGCGCTGGTCGAGCGCGTTGTGGTGCGTGACGAACGGGCGAGCGGCGGCGCCGCCGGGAATCGGATGCAGCATCGGCGTCTCGACCTCGAGGAAGCCGTGCGAGTCCATGAAGCGGCGGATGGCGGCGACGGTCCGGCTGCGCGCCACGAAGGTGTCGCGGCTCTCGCCGGTGGCGATGAGGTCGACGTAGCGCTGCCGGTAGCGCAGCTCCTGGTCGGCGATGCCGTGGAACTTGTCGGGCAGGGGGCGCAGCGACTTGGTGAGCAGGCGGATGGCGGTGCAGTTCACCGTCAGCTCGCCGCGCATGGTCTTGAACAGCACGCCCTGGCAGCCGACGATGTCGCCGAGGTCCCAGTGCTTGAAGGCGGCGTGGGCCTCGGCGCCGATGCCCTGGTCGTTCAGGTAGAGCTGGATGCGCCCGCTGGCGTCCTGCAGGGTGGCGAAGCTGGCCTTGCCCTGCACGCGCTTGAGCACGATGCGCCCGGCCAGCGACACCTCGACGTGCTCGGCCTCGAGCTGCTCGCGGGTCTTGAAGCCGTAGTGCTGCGCGAGCGCGGCGGCGCGGTGCGCGGGCACGAAGTCGTTGGGAAAGGCCACGCCCTGCTCGCGCAGGCGCGCCAGCTTGGCGCGCCGCTCGGCGACGATCGCGTTCTCGTCGTGCGCGGGGGCATCGGCGTGACGGTCGCCGGGCGCGTCACCCGCGCCGGTACCCGCCGCGCCGGCGGCCTCGCTGCTGTCTCGGCTTGCGCTCACGGATCAGACTCCCTGCTTGAGGCTTGCGCTGATGAACTCGTCGAGGTCGCCGTCGAGCACGGAGCGCGTATTGCTGGTCTCGACGCTCGTGCGCAGATCCTTGATGCGCGACTGGTCGAGCACGTACGAGCGGATCTGGTGGCCCCAGCCGATGTCGGTCTTGCCGGCCTCGACCTTGTCCTGCTCGGCCTGGCGCTTGCGCAGCTCGAGCTCGTACAGCCGCGCCTTGAGCATGCTCATCGCCTCGTCGCGGTTGCGGTGCTGCGAGCGGTCGTTCTGGCACTGCACGACGATGTTGGTCGGCAGGTGGGTGATGCGCACCGCCGATTCGGTCTTGTTCACGTGCTGGCCGCCCGCGCCCGAGGCGCGGTAGACGTCGATGCGCAGGTCGGCGGGGTTGATCTCGACCTCGATCGAGTCGTCGACCTTGGGATAGACGTAGACCGAGGCGAACGAGGTGTGCCGCCCGCCGCCGGAGTCGAAGGGCGACTTGCGCACGAGGCGGTGGATGCCGGTCTCGGTGCGCAGGTAGCCGTAGGCGTAGTCGCCGTCGACGCGGATGGTCGCCCCCTTGATGCCGGCGACGTCGCCGGGCGACTCCTCGAGCAGCTCGGTGGCGAAGCCCTTGCGTTCGCAGTAGCGCAGATACTGGCGCAGCAGCATGGCGGCCCAGTCCTGGGCCTCGGTGCCCCCGGCGCCGGCCTGGATCTCGATGAAGCAGGGATTCGGGTCGGCGGGGTTGGAGAACATGCGCCGGAACTCGAGGTCGGCCACGCGCGCCTCCACCGCCTGCGCATCGGTCTCGACCGCCGCCAGCGTGGCGTCGTCGCCCTCGGCCGATGCCATGGCGAACAGCTCGGCGGCGTCCTGCAGCGCCTGCTCGATGCCGGCGAGGCGCCCGACCACGTCGTCGAGGCTCTTCTTCTCGCGGCCGAGCTCTTGGGCGTGCTTGGCGTCGTTCCAGATGTCGGGAGTCTCGAGCTCCCGGTTGATCACTTCGAGGCGGGTCTTCTTCGCGTCGTAGTCAAAGATACCCCCGAAGCTCGGCCGCGCGCTTGCGCAGGTCGTCGATGAGCGATTCGAGCTGGTTGAGGCGCTCGGCTTCCATGGTGTCCGTTCGCAAGAGGCAAACCTGAAATTATACGGGTGAGGCGGCTTCCGCGGCCTCGATCACCAGGCGCACGCTGGCCAGCCCCTGCCACTCGTCGCGCATCAGCCGGTAGGCCAGGCGCGCCGGCGAGGGCAGCGGCTCGGTGCGGCCGAAGGCGATGGCGCCGAGCCGCTGCGCGGCGGCGGCCGTGGCGCCGGCGGCGGCAATGGGGGCAGCGCCGTTCGCAGCGCCGCCGGCGGCCGCGGTGCCGGCGCGCAGCTCCACCTTCAGGTGTCGTCCGGCGAGCACCGACTGGCGCAGCACCGTGAACTCGCCGCTGAACAGCGGCGGGGCGAACCCCTGGCCCCACACCTCGGCTTCGAGGGCATCGACCAGCGCCAGGTCGATCTCGCCGGGCGCCAGCGCACCGTCGGTCATCAGCGTGGGGGCGAAGCACGAGGGATCGGCGAATGCCGCGACCGCTTCCTCGAGCCGCGCCTCGAACTCGGCCAGCCGGGCCGCGTGCAGGGTCAGGCCGGCGGCCATGGCGTGGCCGCCGAAGCGCAGCAGCAGCCCCGGCGCGCGCTTGTCCACCAGATCGAGCACGTCGCGCAGGTGCACGCCGGGGATCGAGCGGCCCGAGCCGCGCAGCTGAGCCGCGTCGCCGGCGGCCGTGGCGAGCGCGAAGGTCGGGCGGTGCAGGCGGTCCTTGATGCGGCCGGCGATCAGGCCGATGAGCCCTTCGTGCCAGCCCTCGCGATGCAGCACCACCGAGCAGCGCGCGGCGGCCGGCTCGGGCAGGGCCTCGAGCGCGGCCAGCGCCTCCTCGCGCATGTCGCGCTCGAGGTCGCGGCGTTCGCGGTTGATCGCGTCGAGCGCGCCGGCCAGCTCGGCGGCGCGCGCCTCATCGTCGCTGAGCAGGCACTCGATGCCCACCGAGATGTCGGCCAGGCGGCCCGCGGCGTTGATGCGCGGGCCGAGCGCGAAGCCGAGATCGGCACTGCCGGCGCGCCGTTCCTCGCGGCCGGCCACGCGCAGCAGCGCGCGCACGCCGGCGCAGGCGGCGCCGGCGCGGATGCGCTGCAGCCCGGCGGTCACCAGCAGGCGGTTGTTGGCGTCCAGCGGCACCAGGTCGGCGATCGTGCCCAGCGCCACCAGGTCGAGCAGCCGCTGCAGCGGCGCGCGCGCGGCCGCGGCGCCCGGGTCGCGCCGGCGCCACTCGGCGCGCAGCGCCAGCAGCAGGTAGAACATGACGCCGACCCCGGCCAGGTGCTTGCTCGGAAAGCCGCAGCCCGGCTGGTTGGGATCGACGATGGCATCGGCCTGCGGCAGCGCCTGGGCCGGCAGGTGGTGGTCGGTGACGATGACGCGCATGCCGGCGGCGCGCGCCGCGGCCACGCCTTCGAGGCTGGCGATGCCGCTGTCCACGGTGAGCAGCCAGTCGGGGCGCCCGAGCCGCGGGTGGCGCGCGGCCAGCGCGACCACCGGCGGCGTGAGCCCGTAGCCGTGCTCGAAGCGGTTGGGCACCAGGTAGTCGACCTGGCCCGGCGCCGCGCCGAGGGCATGCAGGCCGCGCATCGCCACGGCGCAGGCGGTGGCGCCGTCGCAGTCGTAGTCGGCCACGATGCACAGCCGCTCGCCGCGCTCGATCGCATCGGCCAGCAGCCGCGCGGCCAGGGCGAGGCCTTTCATCGCATCGGGCGGGGCGAGCCGGCCCATGTCGCGCGAGAGCGCCGCCGAGTCCGCGATGCCGCGTGCGGCCAGCAGGCGCGCCAGCACCGGCGCCACGCCCGCTTCGAGCAGCCGCTGCAGCGCGGCCGGCGGCACCGGGCGGGTAGTGATCATGCCGAGGCGTCCCGCGCGGCGTCGCGCACCAGCGTGGCCAGCTGCACGCGGCGCCACGGCCTGAAGCGATCGCCGCGCGTGCTGGCCAGCACCACGGTGCTGCGCTCGCCCGTCAGCACCCAGTGCAGGCTGTCCTCGGCGATCGCCGGCCGGGCATGCGCGAGCGCCGCGAACCAGCGCTCGAAGCGTTGCCAGGCCTGCGTCCAGGCGGCCGGGTCGCCCTCGCCGACGGCCTGCTGCCAGAAGCCCGGGGCGAGCAGCACTGCCTCGCCGCGCGACGGCCCGGCTGCTTCGATCCATGCCGAGGGGTCCATCGCGGCTTCGTCCCCGGCGGCGATCAGCCGCGACGGGACGCCGGCGCGCAGGGCGAGCCCGGCGACGGCGGGATCGGTGGCGCGCACGTCGGCGAACGGCCGCCGCGCGACGCTGCGCACGCCGCCTTCGAGCCACAGGCCGCTGACGGGCAGCCGCCCCTCGGCTTCGCGGGCGAGGTTGACGGCGTGCTCGAACCAGCCCATCTGGACCAGGTTGTTCAGCTGGCGCCAGCGCCGCGCCGCCTCGCCCTGCGGCTCGTAGACGTCGATGCTGCGCCCGCTCGCCATGCGCGCGCTGCGCGCGAGCAGCGCGGCGATCGCCGCGAGGTCCGCCTGCGCGGCGGGCGAGGGCGCCTCGAGGCGCCAGGCATCGGGCTGCACGACGCGCAGCGCGAGCCCGTCTTCGCCGATGAGCTCGTTGGCGCGCGCTGCCAGCGCATCGGCTTCGGCACGCGCGAGCGCGACGGCGGCCGGCGGCGCGAGCACCAGGTGATCGAGGCCGAGGTGCAGATGCACCGGGCGCACCAGCACGTCGGGAGCGTGCGGGTCGCCGGGCGGCAGCGCGCAGGCGGCGACCGCGCCCTCGAGGCCGAAGCGTGCGCGCAGCCAGGCTTCCTCGGGCAGCTCCTCGGGCACCAGGCCCGGCTGGCGCGTGCGGCTCACGACGCGGGCGCGAAGGAGGGTGCGGGCAACCGTCCCGTCGGAGATCTCGGGCGGCAGCGGGGCCTGCATCGTAGAGGTCGACCCGGCATCGGCGTCGGTGCCGGGGCGAGCCAGCGCGCCGGCGCACAGGATCGTGATGGTCACCGCGGGATTCTATGGCAAACTGCCGGCGTCCCGATGCAACTCCCATACGAACTCTTCATCGGCCTGCGCTATACGCGCGCCCGTCGACGCGCCGACCGGCGCAACGGTTTCATCTCGTTCATCTCCGCCCTGTCGGTGGCCGGGATCGCGCTGGGCGTGGCCGCGCTCATCACCGTGCTCTCGGTGATGAACGGCTTCCAGAAGGAAGTGCGCGACCGCATGCTGTCGGTGCTCGCGCACATCGAGATCCTCGCCGGCCATACGCCGATGACCGACTGGCGCTCGGTGCTCGCGCAGGCCAAGCGCAACCCGCGCGTCGTGGCCGGTGCCCCGTACGTGTCCGGCCAGGCGATGCTCACGCACGGCGAGAGCGTGCGCGGCGTGCTGGTGCGCGGCGTCGATCCGGCGCTCGAGCCGGAGGTGTCGGACTTCGTGCGCGACATGCCGCGCGGGCGGCTGGCCGACCTGCGCCCGGGCGAGTTCGGCGTGGCCGTGGGCGCCGAGCTGGCCGACCAGCTGCTGCTCGACGTCGGCTCGAAGATCACGCTCGTGGCGCCCCAGGGCACGACCACGCCGGCCGGGGTGGTGCCGCGGCTGCGCCAGCTCACCGTGGTCGCCGTGTTCAGGGCCGGGCACTACGAGTACGACTCGAGCCTGCTGCTGATGAACATCGAGGACGCCGCGAAGCTGTTCCGCGTCGAGGGCGTCAGCGGCGTGCGCCTGAAGACCAGCGACATGCTGGCGGCGCCGCAGATCGCCGGCGAGCTGGTGCGCTCGCTCGACGGCGACTTCCTGGTGCGCGACTGGTCCTCGGAGAACCGCAACTGGTTCGCCGCGGTGCAGATCGAGAAGCGGATGATGTTCATCATCCTCACGCTCATCATGGCGGTGGCCGCCTTCAACCTGGTCTCGATGCTGGTGATGACCGTCACCGACAAGCGGCCCGACATCGCCATCCTGCGCACGCTCGGCGCGCCGCCCGCGAGCATCATGCGCATCTTCGTCGTGCAGGGCGCCTCGGTGGGCCTGCTCGGCATGCTGCTGGGCGTGCTCTTCGGCGTGCTGCTCGCCCTGAACATCGGGCCGGTGACCGGCTGGCTCGAGTCGGTGTTCGGCTTCCAGGTGCTGCCCAAGGGCATCTATTTCATCGACTACCTGCCCAGCGACCTGCGCTGGCACGACGTGCTGTCCATCGGCGTGACGGCCTGCGTGCTGGCTCTCGGCTCCACGCTGTACCCGAGCTGGCGCGCCTCGCGCGTACGCCCGGCCGAAGCGCTGCGCTACGAATGAAGCCCGACGTACCCGTGAAGCCCGACGTGTCCGAGGCCGCGGCGGCCGGCGCCGCGGCGCAGGGCGGCGCCGACGTCACAGTGGTGTCGGCGCGCGCGCTGCGCAAGACCTACGGCAGCGGCGCGCTCGCGGTGCCGGTGCTGCACGGGGTGGACATCGACATCCATGCCGGCGAGCGCGTCGCGATCGTCGGCGTGTCCGGCTCCGGCAAGAGCACGCTGCTGCACCTGCTCGGCGGCCTGGACGAGGCGAGCGCCGGCGACGTGACGTGGCTCGGCCGGCCCATCGCCGGGCTGTCGCAGGCCGAGCTCGGCATGCGGCGCAACCGCCTGCTCGGCTTCGTCTACCAGTTCCACCACCTGCTGTCGGAGTTCAGCGCGCTCGACAACGTCTCGATGCCCCTGCGCATCCGCCGCCTGCCGGCAGCCGAGGCGCGCGCGCAGGCCGCGCGCATGCTGCAGCGGGTCGGCCTCGGCGCGCGCCTCGAGCACGCGCCGGGCGAGCTCTCGGGCGGCGAGCGCCAGCGAGTGGCGATGGCGCGCGCGATGGTCACCCAGCCGCGCTGCGTGCTGGCCGACGAGCCGACCGGCAACCTCGATCGCGCCACGGCGCACCAGGTGCACGAGCTGATGGCCGCGCTGTCGCGCGAGCTCGGCGTGGCCTTCGTCATCGTTACCCATGACCCCGACCTGGCTTCGCGCGCCGATCGGGTGCTGCGCTTGCGCGACGGCCGCCTGGAGCCCGAGGCGGGCGGCTGATACGGCCTTGCCGCGGCGGCGCCTTCGAGGCGGCAGCCTTTGATAGCATCGGGCTTTTCGGAGGCATCGGGCGAACATGAAGAAGACTCTGCTTTCCGGGTGGAGCGCGCTGGCCAAGGCGGGCATGGCACTGGCGGTGGTGGCGGCGGCGAGCGCGGGCGCACATGCCCAGCAGGCCGAGGCCGCATGGCCGGCGCGTCCGATCAAGGTCGTCGTCCCCTATGCGGCGGGATCCTCGCCCGACGTGTTCGCGCGCATCGTCGGCGATCGCCTGCAGCAACGCCTGGGCCAGCCGGTCGTGGTCGAGAACCGCGCCGGCGCCGGCGGCAACCTCGGCACCGGCATGGTCGCCAAGGCGGCCGGCGACGGCTACACCTTCCTGGTGAGCACCAACGGCCCGCTGGTCTACAACACGGTGATGTACAAGAGCCTCCCGTACGATCCGTTCACCGAGCTGCGGCCGGTGGTGCTCGGCGGCGGCCAGGCCAACGTGTGCGCGGTGCGCGCGGATTCCGGCATCCACTCGCTCAAGGACCTGGTGGCCGCGATGAAGGCCAACCCGGGCAAGTTCAACTTCTCCTCCACCGGCGTGGGCAGCCTGTCGCAGCTCGGCATCGAGCTGCTCAAGGCCAAGACCGGCACCTATGCGGTCCACATCCCGTATCCGTCCTCGCCGCAGGCCATCCTGTCCATCCTCCAGGGCGACGTCCAGTTCGCCTGCGTGCCCGCGGTGGCCGTGATGCCGCAGGTGAAGGCCGGCAAGCTGCGTGCGCTGGCCGTCTCCACCGGCAAGCGTAGCGCGCTCATGCCCGACGTTCCCACGATGAAGGAGGCGGGTCTGCCGGAGATCGAGAACGTCGCCTGGATGGCCTTCATGGCGCCGGCCTCCACGCCGACGCCGATCGTCGAGCGCATGAACCGCGAGATCAATGCCGTGCTCGCCCTGCCCGAGGTCCGCGAGAAGCTGCACGCGCAGTACATGGAGCCGATCGGCGGCTCGCCCGAAGACCTGAAGCAGTTCATGCAGCGCGAGCTCGCGGTGATGACCCCGATCATCAAGCGCAGCGGCGCGACCATCGACTGAGCGAAGGCCATCGACTGAGCGAGGGAATCCGGCCGCCCGCCGCGATTCCTTCGCACGTTCTGCGAGGGGCGAGGAGCCCGGCCCCGGCCGGCGCGCCCGGCGCCGCCCCCCGTCTCGCGCGGCACCGATCCGCGCGACGCCGATTCGCGCGAAAATGATCCGACGATGGCTCACTTCGAGGAATACGAGCAGTACGACGGACTCGGTCTGGCTGCGCTGGTCCGCGCGGGCGAGCTGAGCCAGGGCGAGCTGGTCGAGGCCGCGATCGAGCGGATCAAGGCGCGCAACCCGGCGCTCAACGCCGTGATCGTGCCGATGTTCGAGCATGCGCGCAGCGCCGCCGTGGCGCCGCCGGCCGGCCCGTTGTGCGGCGTGCCGGTGCTGCTCAAGGACCTGCTCTCGACCGTGGCCGGGGTGCCCACCGGCTGCGGCAACCGGCTGATGCGTCGCATCCGCTGGTCGCACGACAGCGAGCTGGTGCGGCGCCTGTGCCGGGCGGGCATGCTGCCCCTGGGCAAGACCAACACCCCCGAGTTCGGCCTCATGCCGTACACCGAGCCCGAGACCTTCGGGCCGACGCGCAACCCCTGGGATCCGTCGCGCTCGCCGGGCGGCTCCAGCGGCGGCTCGGCGGCCGCCGTGGCTGCCGGCATGGTGCCCATCGCCACCGGCGGGGATGGCGGCGGATCGATCCGCATCCCCGCTTCCTGCTGCGGGCTGTTCGGCCTGAAGGTGAGCCGCGGGCGCACGCCGACCGGCCCCGATTTCGGCGAGCTGTGGCGCGGTTTCGTCAGCGAACACGTGCTGACGCGCTCGGTGCGCGACAGCGCAGCGGTGCTCGATGCGATCGCCGGCGAGGACGTCGGCGCGCCCTACGCATCGCCGCGCCCGGAGCGCAGCTTCCTGCAGGAGGTCGCCGAGCCGCCGGGCCGCCTGCGCATCGCGTTCACCGCCCGCCCGCTGTTCGGGCCGGCGGATGCGCCGGTGCACGAGGAGTGCCGGGAAGGGCTCATGCGCACCGTGACGCTGCTCGGCGAGCTCGGCCACGAGCTGGTCGAGGCCGCGCCGCCGCTGGACGGCGATGCGTGCACCATGGCCTTCATCGCCATCCTGGCCGCCGAGACGCGCATCGCGATCGAATGGGCGGCGCAGCTGGCGCAGCGTCGGCTCAGCCCGGCCGATTTCGAGGCGGCCACCTACGCGCTGGGCCTGCTCGGTCGCGCCATGCCGGCCTCTTCGTACGCGCATGCCTCCAACCTGCTGCAGCTGACCGCGCGCGGCGTGGGCACGTTCTTCGAGCACCACGACGTGCTGCTGACGCCCACGCTGGCGCAGCCGCCGATCCCGATCGGCGCGCTGCAGCCGAGCGCGGTCGAACGGGCCGTGCTGCGAGTGCTCAACCGGCTCGGCGCGGGCTGGCTGCTGCGCCGCGCCGGCATGGTGCGCCTGATCGCCGACCGCACCTTCTCCTACATGCCGTACACGGCGCTGTTCAACGTCACCGGCCAGCCGGCGATGTCGGTGCCGCTGCACTGGAGCGCCGCCGGGCTGCCGATCGGCATGCAGTTCGTGGCGCGCTTCGGCGACGAGGCGACGCTGCTGCGCCTGGGCGGTCAGCTCGAGCGGGCGCGCCCATGGGCGCAGCGCCGCCCGCCGATGCTGTCCGGGGAAGGCGAGCAGCCGCGCCAGGCGCTATCGCCGCAGCAACCCCGGCAATGCGAGCCGGCGCTGCGATGCTGATCGATACGCACTGCCATCTCGATGCCCGCGAGTTCGATGCCGACCGCGAGGACGTCATCGCGCGCGCCTGGGATGCCGGGGTCGCGGCGATCGTCTTGCCGGCGGTCGATGCCGGCGGATTCGATGCCGTGCGTGCGCTTGCGGCTGCCTATCCCCACATCGGCTATGCACTGGGCATCCATCCGCTGTACGTCGATCGCGCGGAGGAGGGCGATCTGGCGCGCCTGCGCGCGGCCCTCGAGCATGCGCTGGACGATCCCGCGCTGCTGGCGATCGGCGAGATCGGGCTCGACTTCTTCGAGCCGGGCGGCGACCGCGCGCGCCAGGAGCGCTTCTTCGCCGCGCAGCTGGCGATGGCGCGCGAATTCGGCCTGCCGGTGCTGATGCACGTGCGCCGCGCGCAGGACACGGTGCTCAAGCACCTGCGGCGCACGCCTCCGCCCGGCGGCATCGCGCATGCCTTCAACGGCAGCGCGCAGCAGGCCGGTCACTTCCTCGACCTGGGCATCGTGCTGGGCTTCGGCGGCGCGATGACCTACGATCGTGCGCTGCGCATCCGCGGCCTGGCACGCGGGCTTCCCGAGCATGCCCACGTGCTCGAGACCGATGCGCCGGACATCCCGCCCGAGTGGATCGCGCGCGGCCGCAACGAGCCGGCGCAGCTCGTGCGCATCGCCCGCGCGTTCGCCGAATTGCGCGGCGAGCCGCTCGGGGCCGTCGTGGCGCGCACCGCGGCCAACGCCTGCCGGGTGATGCCGCGCCTGCCTGCCTTGCTCGCGCGCGGCGACGTGCCGGTCAGTGCCTCTCGGGCTCGCTGACGAAGCCGATCTTGCCCAGCCCCGCCTTGGAGGCGTCGGCCAGCGTCTCGGCCACGTAGCGATAGGCCACCGACTGGTCGGCCCGCAGATGGATCTCGGGCTGCGGCTCCTGCTTGCCGCGCACAAGGAAGCGCTGTGCGGCCTCCTCGCGGCTGACCGGCTCGCCGTTCCAGAAACGGGTGCCGGCCGCGTCGATGGCGAAATCGATCTTCTCGGGCTTGAGCTGGTTGACGTACGAATCGGCTTTCGGCAGATCGATCTTCACCGCATGCGTGAGCAGCGGCGCCGTGACGATGAAGATCACCAGCATCACCAGCATCACGTCGATGAGCGGCACCATGTTGATGTCGGACATCGGCGTCGAGCCGCTATTGCGGTCGAAGGAGGCGAAGGCCATGGCTGCCGCTCCCTCAGGCCTGCTGGGCCACGATGGGGCGCAGCGGCCGCACGGCCTCCTGCGGCTCGTGCTGGCCGGCGTGCAGCGCCTGGCCCATCGAGAGGAAGGTGAGCAGCTCGAAGGCGAAGCCGTCGAGCTTGCCGTTGAGCACGCGGTTGCTGCGGGCGATCGCGTTGTAGGCGACCACCGCAGGCACCGCCACGCCCAGTCCGATCGCGGTCATGATGAGCGCCTCGCCGACCGGGCCGGCCACCTTGTCGAGCGTGCCGGCGCCGGAAAGGCCGATCGCCACCAGCGCGTGGTAGACGCCCCATACCGTGCCGAACAGGCCCACGAAGGGAGCCGTCGCGCCGATCGTGGCCAGCGTGGTGAGGCCGTTCTCCAGGCGGGTGTTCTCCTCGTCGAGCACCTTCTTGATGGTGCGGGTGACGAAGTCCTGGGCGGTGCCCGCCTCGGAGAGCTTGGCCGCGCCGTAGCGAGCGTGGTGTGCCTGCGCGTTCATCGCGTGCGCGGTGAGATGCGCGAACGGATCGCGCACGCCGTGCGCCATGATCTCGGCGTTCACCTCGTCGAGCGAGCGTGCGTTCCAGAACAGGCGCAGGAACTGCTCGCTGCGGCGCGCGCGGATCATCTGCGACAGTCCCTTGACGGCGATCAGCACCCACGAGATCACCGACATGGCCAGCAGAATCACCAGCAAGGTCCGGCCGACCGCGTCGGTCTGCGCGAGGAAGTGGGCCAATCCCAGCGTGGTTTGGGGTTCCTGCACGATCTCAGCTCTCCATTTCGAAAATCAGCGGCATCACCACCCAGAACGGGCGGGCCACGCCGTTCTCGGTGTACGGTTTGAAGCGGGTCGCCCGCACGGTGGCCAGCGCGGACTCGTCCAGGCGCGCATAGCCGGAGGAACGCACCACCACCGTCTCGCGCGGCAGTCCCTGCGTGTCCACCAGCACGCGCACGTGCACGCGCCCGGCTTCTCCCATCCGGCGCGAGATGTTCGGGTAGTGCAGCACCGGGGGCGTCAGGTACGACACCGCACTGATCGATACCGTCTTCGGTGCCGGCGGCGCTGGAGGCGGAGCCGGCGGGGACAGTGGTCCGGCCGCGACCGCCGGCTGTGCCGGGGCCTGCGGCGGCGCCGGGCTGGGCTCGGGCTCGGCGACGGGAACCGGTTCGGGCGGCGGAGGTGGAGCGACGAACACCGGCTGCTGGACCGGGACCGGCTTGGGCTTGACCGTGACGACGTGCCGGGGTGGCGGCGGCGCCTGCACGGGTTTGGGCGGCGGCGGCGGCGCGACTTCGGGTTGCGGGGGCGCCGGCGGAGCGACCAGCTCGACCAGGATCGGCATCACCTCGCCCACCGCCTGGCGCACCGGCGCGATCTGGAGCAGGGCCCAGATGACTCCGAAATGCAGGGCGACCATCGCCACCGCCACGATGCGGCGCAACGCCGGGGAAACCGGCTCGACGGCGACGACGGGAAAAGGCCTGGCGGACGACAAGGGGAAATCCGGTGGGAAGGGCGGCCGGAAAAACATGACCGGAATGCGTGGCCGACGAGCACGATGAACGATGGGGTGCTCGACCACGTCGGCCTCAATGGTAATGCGAATTATTCTTGGTAGCAAGAATTGCTTAGGCTCGTTCGTTCGGCTCGTCCGTACGGTCGATCGCGCAAGCGCCGGGCCGCGCCTAGCATGGCCCGATGTCATGGCTCGCTGCGCTGCTGCGGGCAGTGCCGCTGCCGGTGCCGGTCGTGGCAGCCGCCCTGCTCGTGCACCGCTTGCCGGCGCTGCCGGGGCGGCCGGTTGCGCTGGTCCTGTTGCTTGTCGGCCTGCTCGGGCTGGCCGTCGGCATCGCTGGCGCCGGCGGTGCTCGCCGCCACGCCTGGCGCCTGCTCGCCGTAGGGGTGGCGGCGACCGGCTGGACGCTGCTGGCAGCCGAGCGCGGCCTGTCCGAGCGCCTCGATGCCGCGCAGGAAGGCCGCGACTTCGTCGTGGAGGGCCGCGTCGCCTCGATGCCGATCGCGGCCGACTACGGCACGCGCTTCGCGTTCGACATCGAGCGCTGCCTGCCGCAGGTTGACGGCTGCCCCGACGGCCGTCGCGTGCGCCTGAGCTGGTCGACCTTCGGCAGGGCAAGGACCAGCGGAGCAACGGCCGGCGGTGCGACGACCGATGGGGCGGATGCCGCTCGTGCAACGGCCGATGAGCGGCCGGCCCGCGGCGAGGCCGGCACGCCGCGCCCCGGCGAGCGCTGGCGGCTGAACGTACGGCTCAAGCGGCCGCACGCGCTGCATAACCCCGGCGTGTTCGACGCCGAGCTGCGCGCGCTCGAAGAGGGCATCGCCGCCAACGGCTACGTGCGTGCATCACGCGGCGCGGCCGCGCCCAACGAGCGGCTCGGTTCGCATGCCTGGAGCCTCGGCGTCGCGTTCGAGGCGGCGCGTGCGCGACTGCGCGAGGCAATGCAGTCGGCGCTGCGCGAGTCGCGCCCCGACGCGGCAGGCGTGCTGGTGGCCCTGGTGGTGGGCGACCAGGCGGCGATCTCGACCCGCTGGTGGGAGATCTTCAACAAGACCGCGATCGGCCACTTGATGTCCATCTCGGGCTTGCACATCACCATGCTCGCGGGCCTGTCGGTGCTGCTCGCGCGGCGCCTGCTGCACACGGTGCCGGTGGCGCGCAGCGGCCTGCTGCTGCGCTGGCCGGCCGGGCGCCTCGCCTGGCTGGCCGGCATCGCGACGGCGTTCCTCTACTCGGGGCTGGCCGGCTGGGGCATTCCCGCCCAGCGCACGTGCTGGATGCTCGCGGTCGCCGGGCTGGCGCTGTTCGGCGCGCGCTCGCGCTCGATGCTGTACGTGCTGTCGCTGGCGGCGGCGGTGGTCACGCTGCTCGATCCCTGGGCGCCTTTGGCCGCCGGGTTCTGGCTCTCGTTCGCCTCGGTGGCGGCGATCACGTTGCACGGGTCGGGCGGGCGTCTGCGCACCGCGGCGGGCCCGCGCGTCACGCTGGGCCTGCGCGCAGCCGCCGTGCTGCGCGAGGCGGCGGGCACGCAATGGGCGGCCACGCTGGCGCTGCTGCCGCTGGGGGCGCTGTTCTTCTCGAGCTTCTCGCTCGTCGGTCCGCTCGCCAACGCGGTCGCGATCCCGCTGGTGTCGGCCGTGATCACGCCGCTGGCGATGCTGGCGAGCGCACTGCTGGCGGCGTGGCCCGCGGCCGGCGGCGTCCTGCTGTCGCTGGCGGCCTGGGTCACCGGCCTGATGCTCGACGTGCTGGAGCCGCTGGCGGCAGCGCCGCTGGCGACCGTCGTGCTGGCCCAGCCCGGCGCCGGCGCGCTGGCGATGGCCGCAGCCGCCATCGCGCTGCTGCTGTGGCCGGTGCCGCTGCCGGCACGGCGCATGGCCTTCGCCGGCCTGCTGCCGCTGCTGGCGCCCGGCGACCGGTTGCCGGCCGCCGGCGAGATCCGCCTCACCGCCTTCGACGTCGGGCAGGGCATGGCCGTGCTCGTCGAGACGCCCGAACGGCGCCTGCTCTACGACACCGGCCCGCTCTACGGCGGAGACTCGGAAGCCGGCGCGCGCGTGATCGTGCCGTGGCTGCGTGCGCGCGGCATCGACCGGCTCGATGCGCTGGTAGTCTCGCACCTGGATTCCGATCACTCCGGAGGGGCGCCGAGCGTGCTGCGCAACCTGCGCATCGACTGGATCGCCGGCTCGCTGCCGCCCGAGCACCCGCTGCGCGAGGCCGGACGCCCCTTCCACGATTGCCGCAGCGGCCACGGCTGGCGCTGGGGCGAGGTCGACTTCGAGTTCCTGCATCCCGGGCCGCATCCCGCGCAGGGCGCGAAGTCGCCCACCAACGCCTCGAGCTGCGTGCTGCGCATCGTCTCGCCCGCGGCACGCCTGCTGCTCACCGGCGACATCGAGGCCGCCCAGGAGCGATCGCTGCTCGCGCGCCACGGCGCGCCGGGGCTGGCGGCCGACCTCATGCTCGCGCCCCACCATGGCAGCGGCGGCTCCTCGAGCGCGCCGTTCCTGGAGGCGGTGGCAGCGCGCCACGCGATCGTGCAGGCGGGTTACCGCAACCGCTTCAGGCATCCGGCCGAGCGCGCGCTGACGCGCTATCGCGATGCCGGCATCGCGGTGCTGCGCAGCGACCGCGACGGCGCGATCGTGGCGCATTACGCCGTGGGACGCGCGCCGCGCATCGAGCGCACGCGCATCGAGGATCGCCGCTACTGGCGCATCCGCCTGCCCGACGACCTCGCCGCTCCCGGCTAGGAGGCTGTCGGCGACTTCGGCGGACCCTCGGGAGTCTGCCGGAATTACCGACAGCGCTCCCGAGCGCGCAGCGTCACTGCGCCGTCCAGCCGCCGTCCATGGCCCAGGCCGCGCCGCGCACCTGGTCGGCAGCCGGCGAGCACAGGAACACGACGAGCTCGGCCAGCTGCTCGGGCGTGACGAACTCCTGCGAGGGCTGCTTCTCCGACACCAGCGCGAGCCGTGCCTGCTCCGGGGTCATGCCCTCCTGCGCGGCGCGCGCGTCGATCTGCTTCTGCACCAGCGGGGTGAGCACCCAGCCGGGGCAGATCGCATTGCAGGTGATGCCGCTGCGGGCGGTCTCCAGCCCGACCACCTTGGTCAGGCCGACGAGGCCGTGCTTGGCCGCGACGTAGGCCGCCTTCTCCGTCGAGGCGACCAGCCCGTGCGCGGAGGCGATGTTCACGATGCGGCCCCAGTTGCGCCGGCGCATCGCCGGCAGTGCGCAGCGGATGGCATGGAAGGCCGCCGAGAGATTGATCGCGATCACCGCGTCCCAGCGCTCGGTGGGGAAGCGCTCCACCGGCGCGACGTGCTGGATGCCGGCGTTGTTCACCAGGATGTCCACGCCGCCGCGACGCTTCTCGATGTCGGCGATCATGGCCTCGATCTCGGCCGGCTTCGCCAGGTCGGCCGCCGCATAGTCGACCGTGACGCCGTGCTGCCGGGCGAGCTCGGCGCGCAGGCGTTCGATCTCGGCGGGGTCGCCGAAGCCGTTGAGCACCACGTTCGCGCCCTCGCGTGCGAGGGCGCGCGCGATGCCCAGTCCGATGCCGCTGGTCGATCCGGTGACGAGCGCAGTCCTGTCCTTGAGCATGGTCCCTCCCTGTACAATTCGCTCCGATTGTAACGGTGCGCCTCGATGCTCCAGCCTCTCCTACGCCGCGTCACCTGCGCCAGCCCGCGCGGCCTGCATCGCCTCGCCTACTGGGAGTGGCCGCGTGCCGACAGCGCGCCGGTGCGCGCGCCGGGCGTCCCCGATACCGTCGTGTGCGTGCACGGCCTGACCCGCAACGGGCGCGATTTCGACGCGCTCGCGGCGCGGCTGTCGCGGCGCTGGCGCGTGGTCTGCCCGGACATGATCGGGCGCGGCCAATCCGACCGCGTGGCCGACCCCCAGCTCTACGCGCTGCCCCAGTATGTCGCCGACTGCGTCACGCTGGTGGCGCGCCTGGACGTCGAGCGCGTGGCCTGGCTCGGCACGTCGATGGGCGGGCTGATCGGCATGCTGCTGGCGGGCCTGCCCGGCACGCCGATCGCGCGCCTGGTCCTCAACGACGTCGGCCCGGTGGTCGACACGGCCGGCTTGGCGCGCATCGCCTCCTACGTGGGCGGCGACCCTTCCTACGCCAGCGAGGCCGAAGGGGTCGCGGCGCTGCGCGAGCTGATGCGCGACTTCGGCCCCCACACCGACGAGCAGTTCCGGCTGCTCACGCGCCACTACCTGGTCGAGCGCCAGGGACGCTGGCATTTCCACTACGACCCGGCGATCGCGCTCGCCCTGCGGCAGGCCGGCGCGCAGCAGGCCGCTCCCGACCTGTGGCCGGTCTACGACGCGATCCGCTGCCCGACCCTGGTGCTGCGCGGCGCGCAGTCCGACATCCTCTCGGCGGCGACGGCGCGCCAGATGGGCGAGCGCGGTCCGCGCGCCGGCTGCGTCACCTTCGAGGGTGTCGGCCACGCGCCCACGTTCATCGCCGAGGATCAGATCGAAGCGGTGGAGCGCTTTCTCGCGGAGGAGTACTCATGACCATCGAGCGCCTGCATGCCGGTCCGCGCATGTCCGAGGCCGTCATCCACAACGGTATCGTGTACCTGGCCGGGCAGGTGGCCGACGACCCTTCGGCCGACGTCGGCGCCCAGACGCGCCAGGTGCTGGCCGCCATCGATCGCCTGCTGGCCGAGGCCGGCAGCGATCGCACCTGCATCCTGCAGGCGCAGGTGTTCCTGGCCGACATCAGCGACTTCGCGGCGATGAACGCCGTCTGGGACGCCTGGGTGCCGGCCGGGCACGCGCCGGCGCGCGCCACGGTCGAGGCGCGCCTGGCCTCGCCGGAGTATCGCGTCGAGATCAAGGTGATCGCGGCGCGGCGCTGAGGCTCCCGCCGCCCGGGCCGCCGCAGCGCCGCGGGTTCAGCGCCAGCCGACCCGGTCGATGATCTTCGAGGCGCCGACCTGCGCGCGGCCGATGGAGGCCACGGGCAGGGGATCGGCCTTGAACTGGCCGAGCGCGGCGAGCTCGGGCTTGTCCGCCTTCACGCTCTTCACCACCGGCCACTCGAAGTTGCCGTCGACGAAGTGGCGCTGCCCGGCGTCGCTGACGAGGAACTCGATGAAGCGCACCGCGTGGTCGCGGTTGGGCGCGTTGCGCGCCACGCCCGCACCCGAGACGTTCACGTGCGTGCCCCAGGTCTTCTGGTTCGGCCAGACCATGCCGACGCGCGCGACCACCTCCTGGTCCTGCGGCTTGGTCGAGTTCATCAGGCGGGCCAGGTAGTAGGTGTTGGTGAGCGCCACGCCGCATTCGCCGCTGGCCACCGCGCGGATCTGGTCGGTATCGCCGCCGCGCGGCTTGCGCGCGAAGTTCGCCACCACGCCGCCGGCCCACTGCTCGGCCTGCGCCGCACCGAGGTGCTCGGACATGGCGCCGATCAGCGACAGCATGTACGGATGCGCGCCCGAGCGCGTGCACACCTTACCCTTCAATTCGGGCCGCGCGAGATCCTGGTAGGTCTGCACCAGCGCCGGGTCCACCCCGGCCTTGTCGTAGACGATCACGCGCGCGCGCACCGACACTCCGAACCACTCGCTGCCCTGGCCGTCGTCCTTGCCGCGCAGCGTGGCCGGGACGCGCGACTCGAGCGTGGCCGACTTCACCGGCTGGAACAGGCCCTCGATCTGGGCCTTCCACAGCCGGGCGGCGTCCACCAGCAGCAGCACGTCGGCCGGGCTGTTGCGTCCCTCGTTGCGCAGGCGCTCGAGCAGCGCCTCGTCGCCGGCCTCGATGCGGTTGATGCGGATGCCGGTCTGGCGCGTGAACTCGGCGTACAGCGCCTCGTCGGTCTGGTAGTGCCGCGCGGAGTACAGGTTGAGCACCTTGTCCTGCGCCATGGCGGCCGGGGCGGCGGCTACCAGCAAGGCAGCGGCGAGGCGGGAAAACGTCGTTCGGATCATTGCGGACTTCTCTCGAAGGTTCGACGGGTCGCCGGACACTAATGCAAACGAGAGGAGTTCGCAACAGGAATTGACAAGGCCTCTTTAAGATGTATTATGTGTAGATCTTATCAAGGCCACCACGAACATGAAGGCTCTCCTGGTAGGTGCGGACCGTCTGGGCAACATCCCGCAGGTGCTGACCGAGTATGGGATCTCCATCCTGCGCCACGTTTCGGGGCGCGATCCGTCCGAGCAGCGCGGCGAGCGCGCGATGCCGGCCGGCGCGGAGCTGTTGATCCTGTTCACCGATTTCCTCGGCCACAACGTGATGCGCGGCTATCGCGAGGCGGCGCGCAAGCAGGGGGTGCCGGTGCTCGCCTGCCGGCGCTCGACGTGCAGCCTGCGCGGTGCGCTGGATGCCTGCAACCACTGTCGCTACCGGGTGGAGACGTCCGGGTGCAGCAAGAATGAGGAGCGTCGGACGGGCCGGCGCGCAACGGTGGCGTACGCGCCCGGTCAGTAGAAGGACGAGGGCAGGGCGGGCGCCGGCGGCGCGGCGTAGGGTGCGGAATTGCGCTGCAGCGCCGGCGCCGAGAGCGTCGCGTATGCGCTCGAAGCCGGCACATCGGTCTCGATCGAGGGGCCCGTGCCGCGGCCGTCGGATCCGGCGAGGCGGCGTGCGCCGTTGAAGCGCGCGATCCAGTAGCGCGAGTCGAACTTCTCGACCCGCACCTGCCCGCCGCGGGAAGGCGCGTGCACGAACTGGTTGTTGCCGATGTAGATGCCGACGTGCGAGAACGTCCGGCGCAGCGTATTGAAGAACACCAGGTCGCCGGGGCGCAGCTGGTCGAGCGCCACCTTCTCGCCCTCGCGGCTGATCTCCTCGCTGCGCCTGGGCAGCACCAGGCCGATGGCCTCGCGGAACACGTGCCGCACCAGGCCGCTGCAATCGAGGCCGGTTTCGGGCGAGTTGCCGCCGAACTTGTAGTTCACGCCGAGCAGCGAGAGCGAGCGGATCACCAGCTCGGCGGCGCTGTGCGCCGGTGCCGCTGACGGCGCCGTTTCGCGGGCCGGTTCGGGAGTCTCTGCGGCGAGTGCCGGAGGCGAAGCCATGATCCACGCGAGGACCAGGAGGGCGGCGGCACCGGCGCTGCGAAGGCAGCACGAGCGGGCGCGAGCGGGGGTCCTCTTCGGCATGCGGCGCAGGGTAGGAGAATTCCGTCACGGTGTCAAAGCTCGCCGCAGCCTCGCCGCAGGGCCGCGACGTCCGTCGGCCGCGGTCGCCCGGCCGTCGGGCCCGGACGTAGAATGTCCGCCGACGGCGCGCAAAACAAGAGGAGGGCAAGACATGGGTGCAGCCAACGCGGCGGGGGTTCCTTCGGCCGGGCCCTCTTCCCTGAGCGAATTCCACCGGCGGTCGATCGCCGATCGCGAAGGGTTCTGGGCCGAGCAGGCCGCGCTGATCGACTGGCACGAGCCCTTCCGGGAAGTTCTCGACTACTCCAATCCTCCATTCACGCGCTGGTTCGTCGGCGGGCGCACCAACCTGTGCCACAACGCCGTCGACCGCCACCTGGCGACCCAGCGCGACCGGCCCGCGCTGATCCACGTCTCGACCGAGACCGACAGCGAGCGCGTCTACACCTTCGGCGAGCTGCATCGCGAGGTGGTGCGCATGGCCGCGGTCATGCGCGAGCTGGGCGTGGGCCGCGGCGACCGGGTGCTCATCTACATGCCGATGATCCCCGAGGCGGCCTTCGCCATGCTGGCCTGCGCGCGCCTGGGCGCGATCCACTCGGTGGTGTTCGGCGGTTTCGCTTCGCACAGCCTGGCCAGCCGCATCGACGACGCCGCGCCGGTGCTGGTGGTCAGCGCCGATGCCGGCTCGCGCGTGGGCAAGGTGATCCCCTACAAGCCGCTGCTCGATGCGGCGATCGGCCTCGCGCGCAACAAGCCGGCCGCCGTGCTCATGGTCGACCGCGGCCTGGCCGCCTTCGAGCGCGTGGCCGGCCGCGACCACGACTACGCGCCGCTGCGCGAGCGCCACCTCGAGACCTCGGTGCCGGTGGAGTGGCTCGAATCCAACGAGGTCAGCTATACGCTCTACACCTCGGGCACCACCGGCACGCCCAAGGGAGTGCAGCGCGACGTGGGCGGCCATGCGGTGGCGCTGGCCGCGTCGATGAAGTACATCTTCTGCGGCAACCCCGGCGAGACCTATTTCTCGACCAGCGACATCGGTTGGGTGGTCGGGCACTCCTACATCGTCTACGGGCCGCTCATCGCCGGCATGGCCACCATCATGTACGAGGGCACGCCGCTGCGTCCCGATGCGGGCATCCTGTGGCGGCTGGTCGAGAAGTACCGCGTCACCGTGATGTTCTCGGCGCCCACCGCGGTCCGCGTGCTCAAGAAACAGGACCCCTCCTGGCTGCGCCGCCACGACCTGTCCTCGCTGCGCGCGCTGTTCCTCGCCGGCGAGCCGCTCGACGAGCCGACGGCGCGCTGGATCGGCGAGGCGCTGGGCAAGCCGATCATCGACAACTACTGGCAGACCGAGACCGGCTGGCCCATCCTCACCGTTGCCCACGGCATCGAGAAGACGCCCACGCGGCTCGGCTCGCCGGGCATGGCGATGTACGGCTACGACGTGCGGCTGCTGCACGAGCAGACCGGCGAGGAGGTCGGCGTCGACGAGAAAGGAGTGGTGGCCATCCTTCCGCCGCTGCCGCCGGGGTGCATGCAGACGGTGTGGGGCAACGACGAGCGCTTCGTGCAGACCTACTTCACCACCATCCCCGGGCGGCTCGCCTACTCGACCTTCGACTGGGGCATCCGCGACGCCGACGGCTACTACTTCATCCTCGGGCGCACCGACGACGTGATCAACGTCGCCGGCCACCGGCTCGGCACGCGCGAGATCGAAGAGAGCCTGTCGAGCCATGCCGCGGTGGCCGAGTGCGCGGTGGTCGGCGTGGCCGACGAGCTCAAAGGCCAGGTGGCGGTGGCCTTCGCGGTACTCAAGGACCCCTCGCGCGTCGCTTCGCCCGACGCGCGCCTGGCGCTCGAAGGCGAGCTGATGGCCACCGTCGATGCGCAGCTCGGCGCGGTGGCGCGGCCCGCCCGGGTGCATTTCGTGACGCTGCTGCCCAAGACGCGCTCGGGCAAGGTGCTGCGCCGCTCGATCCAGGCGATCTGCGAGTCGCGCGATCCGGGCGACCTCACCACCATCGAGGACGCTTCCGCGCTCGAGCAGGTGCGCCAGGCCGTGGGCGCGCGCGCCTGAATGGAGCCCGCGCAGCTCGCGCTGCTGGGCCGACGCGCGCTCGAGCTGCTGCTGCTGCCGCCGGCGCTGCCGCTGTGGCCGATCGCCCTCGGCGTGGCGCTCGCGCGGCGCAGGCCGCGCGCGGGTACGGCGCTCGCCGTCCTCGGATTGGCGGCCGCGTTGGTCCTGTCCTCTCAGGCAGCCGGGCAGTGGCTGATCGGACGCATCGAGCGCGACGCCGGCCCGGCGCTCGACGAGAAGGCACTGCGCGCCCTCGTGGCCGGGGCCGATGCGCCGCGGGCCATCGTCGTGCTGGGCGGCGGCATGCGCAGCGATGTGCGCGAGCGGCCCGATCAGGCGTGGCCGAACTCGCGCACCACCGAGCGCCTGGTGCACGGTGCCTGGGTGGCGCGCATCACCGGCCTGCCGGTGCTGGTGAGTGGCGGCACGCCGCCGGGCGGCGAGGCGAGCGAAGCGGCGCTGATGAAGCGCATGCTCGAGCGCCGGCTCGCCACGCCGGTGCGCTGGGTCGAGGACGGGTCGCTCGACACCGCCGGCAACGCGCGCGATGCGGCGGCGCTGCTGCTGCCCGAGGGGCGCCGCCGGATCCTCTTGGTGACCCATGCCTACCACATGCCGCGCGCCCGGGCCGCCTTCGAGCGCGCCGGCTTCGCGCCGGTGCCCGTGCCGCACGGCTTCCTCGGCTCACCGCCTTCCTACGGCATGCTGTCGTGGCTGCCCAGCGCCGATGGCGTGACGATCAACTGGCTGGCCGCGCACGAGGCGCTGGGCGGCCTGTGGTATCGCCTGGCCGGGCGCTGAACGGTGCGGGCGCGTCGCGTGCCCGCGCCGACGGCCGGTCGGGCCTTCCCCCGATTCCGTCCTGGACGCTACGCTCCTAGCCTAGCGTAGCGGCGATCCGGTACAGGCCTTCGAGCACCAGGTTCTCGTGATAGGTGAACTCGATGGTCAGGCGTGGCCCCATGGTGCGCGCCGCCCCGCCCGACAGGATGCAGCGCAGGTCCGGATGGTTGTGCTTGTGCAGGTAGTACAGCCGCTCCACCGCGCCCGCCTGCGCGTGCGCGCAGCCCGAGGCGATTGCGTCCACGGTCTGGCGTGGATAGTCGACGTACTCGCCCTGCGCATCGGGCAGCGTCGCGGTGTTCTGGTGCAGCGAGCGCATCATCAGGCCCAGGCCGGGCATGATGCCGCCGCCGAGGAAATGCCCGTCGGCGGTGAGCAGGTCCATGGTGGTGGCGGTGCCGCACACCACCACCAGCGCCGGGCGCGCGCCGATCAGCGCGCGCGCCCCGATCATCGCCGCCCAGCGGTCGCAGCCGAGGGCGGCCGGGTTCAGGTAGCCGTTGCGCACGCCGCACTGCTCGGCGCGCGAGGTGATCCAGTGCGGCTCGGGCGCATCGGGCCAGACCTCGAAGGCGCGCAGCACCGGGTTGGCCACCGCGGTGCCGGCGACGTTGGCGATCACGATGCGCTCCGGGACGGGCTGGCGGCGCCAGTCCTTGGTCACCATCGGGATCTCCTCGAGCAGCACCCGGCCGAAGGCCGCCATCTTGTCCTGCGCGAGCGAGCGGCCTTGCTGCGGCGGTGGGAGGTACGTCCCCCATTTCAGGAACGTGTTGCCGATGTCGATCAGCAGGAAGGCCATGTCGGTTCGGCGGGTGCGTTCAGGCCGTGGTGATCGGGATCTTACCGATGCGCGCCTGCCATTCGCGCGGGCCGGTCTCGTGGACCGAGGTGCCGGCCGCGTCCACGGCCACGGTGACCGGCATGTCGCGCACCTCGAACTCGTAGATGGCCTCCATGCCCAGGTCTTCGAAGGCGAGCACGCGCGCGCTGCGGATCGACTTCGACACCAGGTAGGCGGCGCCGCCCACGGCCATCAGGTAGGCCGCGCGGTGCCGGCGGATCGCCTCGATCGCCGCCGGCCCGCGCTCGGCCTTGCCGACCATCGCCAGCAGGCCGGTGCGCGCCAGCATCGTCTCGGTGAACTTGTCCATGCGCGTCGAGGTGGTCGGCCCGGCCGGCCCCACCGCTTCGTCGCGCACCGGGTCGACCGGCCCGACGTAGTAGATCACCCGCCCGGCGAAATCGACCGGCAGCGGCTCGCCGCGCGCCAGCAGGTCCTGGATGCGCTGGTGCGCGGCGTCGCGCCCGGTGAGCATCTTCCCGGACAGCAGGAGCGTCTGGCCGGGCTTCCAGGAGGCGACCTCCTCGCGGGTGAGGGCATCCAGGTCGACCCGCCGGGACTTCTCCACGTCGGGCGTCCAGTGCACGTCGGGCCAGGCCGACAGCGGCGGCGGCTCGCAGTACGCCGGTCCCGAGCCGTCGAGCACGAAGTGGGCGTGCCGCGTCGCCGCGCAGTTGGGGATCATCGCCACCGGCTTGGAGGCCGCGTGGGTGGGGTACATGGCGATCTTCACGTCGAGCACGGTGGTGAGCCCGCCCAGGCCCTGGGCGCCGATCCCCAGCGCGTTGACCTTCTCGAACAGCTCGATGCGCAGCTCCTCGAGCCGGTTCGACGGCCCGCGTGCGAGCAGATCGAACATGTCGATCGGCTCCATCAGCGCTTCCTTGGCCATCAGCACCGCCTTCTCGGCGGTGCCCCCGATGCCGATGCCCAGCATGCCCGGCGGGCACCAGCCGGCGCCCATGGTCGGGACGGTCTTGATCACCCAGTCGACCACCGAGTCCGACGGATTGAGCATGGTGAGCTTGGACTTGTTCTCCGAGCCGCCGCCCTTGGCAGCGACCGTGACCTCGACCGTGTCGCCGGGCACCAGCTCGACGTGCACCACCGCCGGGGTGTTGTCGCGCGTGTTGCGCCGCTCGAAGTGCGGATCGGCCACCACCGAGGCGCGCAGCGTGTTCGACGGATCGAGGTAGCCGCGGCGCACGCCCTCGTCGACGGCCTCGGCCAGCGAGCCGCTGAAGCCCTCGAGGCGCACGCCCATGCCCACCTTCAGGAACACGTTGACGATCCCCGTGTCCTGGCACAGGGGCCGGTGACCCTCGGCGCACATGCGCGAATTGGTCAGGATCTGCGCGATGGCGTCCCGGGCGGGGGCGCTTTGCTCGCTCTCCCAGGCCCGGGCCAGGTGCTCGATGTAGTCGCGGGGGTGATAGTAGCTGATGAATTGCAGCGCGGCGGCTACCGATTCGATCAGATCGTCCTGCCGGATGACGGCCATGGCGTATCCTCATGGGAACCGGGCTGCGATTCTAGCGGATCGCGGGTATGGTGTTTCCCGGCTGGCGGTTCGGCTAAGCTACCAGGACGAGCAAAGACAGGAGGACGAGCGATGTCCGCTCAGATCGAATCGGTGTTGCAGGAGGGCAGGACATTCCCGCCGTCCGAGGCGTTCCGCAAGCAGGCCACGATATCGGGCATGGAGCAGTATCGGGCCCTGTGCGCCGAGGCCGAGAAAGACCATGCCGGATTCTGGGCGCGGATGGCGCGCGAGCACCTGGTCTGGCACAAGCCGTTCACGCGGGCGCTCGACGATTCGAATGCGCCGTTCTACAAGTGGTTCGACGACGGCGAGCTGAACGTCTCCTACAACTGCCTCGATCGCCACCTGGGCACCCCGGTGGAGAACAAGACGGCGATCATCTTCGAGGCCGACGACGGCACGGTCACCCGCGTCACCTACCGGGAGCTGCACCAGCGGGTATGCCGCTTCGCCAATGGCCTCAAGGCCCTCGGCTACAAGCGCGGCGACCGCGCCATCATCTACCTGCCGATGTCGATCCAGGGGGTGGTCGCGATGCAGGCATGCGCGCGGCTCGGCGTCATCCACTCGGTGGTGTTCGGCGGGTTCTCGGCCAAGAGCCTGCACGAGCGCATCATCGACGTCGGCGCCACCCTGGTCATCACGGCCGACGAGCAGGTGCGCGGCGGCAAGAAGGTGCCGCTCAAGGACGCCGTGGACGAGGCGTTCGCCCTCGGCGGCTGCGAGGCGGTGCGCAAGGTCGTCGTCTACCAGCGCACCGGCGAGGGCGCGGCCATGCAGGCCGGCCGCGACATGACCTGGGACGAGGCCATCGCCGGCCAGTCCGACGACTGCCCGGCGCAGTGGGTCGGCGGCGACGATCCGCTCTTCGTGCTCTACACCTCCGGCTCCACTGGCAAGCCCAAGGGCGTGCAGCACTCCTCGGCCGGCTTCCTGCTCGGGGCTGCGCTCACCGTGAAGTGGGTGTTCGACCTCAAGCCGAACGACGTCTACTGGTGCACCGCCGACATCGGCTGGGTCACCGGGCACAGCTACATCGTCTACGGGCCGCTGGCCTGCGGCGCCACCCAGGTGGTGTTCGAAGGCATCCCGACCTACCCGCACTCCGGCCGCTTCTGGGAGATGATCGACCGCCACAAGGTCAGCATCTTCTACACCGCGCCCACGGCGATCCGTTCCCTGGTGCGCGCCGGCCAGACCTCGCCCGAGCATCATCCGAAGAAGTACGACCTGTCCTCGCTGCGCGTGCTGGGCTCGGTCGGCGAGCCGATCAACCCGGAAGCCTGGATGTGGTACTACGAGAACGTCGGGCGCACGCGCTGCCCGGTGGTCGATACCTGGTGGCAGACCGAGACGGGTGCGATCATGATCTCGCCGCTGCCCGGCGTGCATGCGCTCAAGCCCGGCTCGTGCACCATGCCGCTGCCGGGCATCGCGGCGGCCGTGGTCGATGAGGCCGGCATCGAGGTCGAGCCCGGCAAGGGCGGCTTCCTGGTCATGACCAAGCCCTGGCCGGCGATGATCCGCACCATCTGGGGCAACCCCGAGCGCTACCGGAAGGCCTACTTCCCCGAAGACGTCAAGGGCGGGCACTACTACGTGGCCGGCGACGGCGCCAACCGCGACGCCGACGGTTATTTCTGGATCATGGGCCGCATGGACGACGTGCTCAACGTCTCGGGCCACCGCCTCGGCACCATGGAGATCGAATCGGCGCTGGTGGCCCACCCCCTGGTGGCCGAGGCGGCGGTGGTCGGACGACCCGACGAGCTCACCGGCGAGGCGGTGTCGGCCTTCGTCGTGCTCAAGCAGGCCCGCCCGACCGGCGAGGCCGCGGTGAAGATGGCCAAGGAGCTGCGCGACTGGGTCGGCAAGGAGATCGGCCCGATCGCCAAGCCCAAGGACATCCGCTTCGGCGAGAACCTGCCCAAGACCCGCTCCGGCAAGATCATGCGCCGGCTGCTGCGTTCGCTGGCCAAGGGCGAGGAGATCACGCAGGACGTCTCCACCCTGGAGAACCCGGCGATCCTCGATCAGCTGAAGCAGAGCCTGTAGGGGAGAGGTACCGGCCCGCCCGCCCGGGGCGGGCCGATATGGGTATCGGCGGCCCACGCGTCGGCGCCGCCTCGGCCGGAACATCCATGGATTGTGTCAGCAAGCTTCGGCTGGGTCGCCGACCGTTTCGGCGTACCCTGGCAGCTCGATGTCGCTTGACGCGCGTCGAAGTCCCGATCAGAAAGGAGACGACCATGAAGATCGTGACCAGCTTGAGCTTCCAGGGCCGGTGCCGCGAGGCATTCGAGTTCTACGCCAAGGTCCTGGGCGGAAAGATCACCGCCGCCATACCCTATGGCGATGCGCCTCCGGACATGCCGATCACCGACGAGAAGTACAAGACCTGGCTGATGCATTGCTGGCTCGATGTCGGCGACCAGGCACTGATGGGCGCCGACATGGACGTCGGATGGGCGCCCAACATCGACAAGGCCAAGAACGGTTTCGACGTTACCCTGCACACCGAGGACAAGGCCGAAGCCCGACGCTGGTTCGATCAACTGTCCGGAGGCGGCAAGGCGGTCATGCCGTTCGGCGAGACCTTCTGGTCGCCCGGCTTCGGCTCGTTGGTCGACAGATTCGGCGTTCCGTGGATGATCAACGTCGTTCCACCGGCTGGCTGGAAGCCGTCGCAGGGCTGATCGGAATCCATCGAAGCCGGCCCGCCTGCCAAGCGGGCCGATGGTGCCGTGGGAGAGGGGCCGTCGAACTGCCGCGCCAGTAAAGGCTTTCCGGCCGGTTTACCGCCGATGTACCCGTATGCCTACCCGATCTCTCTATGAAAGGGTGCTGGCCGCACCGCCGATCAGCGCCGCACTGGTAGTCGAGCACCAGCAGGTACGAAGGAGCCGCCCGTAGGCGGCTCGAAGAGAACTACAAGATTACCTTAGGCGTTTGAGACGCCCCACGCTTCCGCGAGAGTAAGGAGTGAGAACTTTTCGTCCTCAACCCGCGTGCCGACCCAGAGCTGCCAGACTTCCTTTTGGCTGTCGTAGCGCACGTTCGCCTGCGCTTCTTCGCCTAGCAAGGCACGCGCCGCCTCCGCAACTCTTGCGCAGATCTTCTCTTGCTCATTCATGGCTTCAACTCCTACATAAGGGGTGAAGCCAGCAGGGGGCCGTATGTGCCGGGCGCCGTCCCTGTTGGCCTCGGGATTGAGGCCATGCCTTGCCGCGATTCACCCGGTGAATCGAGCCACCGGAAACCGACACACGGAGTCATCGTAGCAGAGTCAGATGTCGGATACCGGCCGCGCGCCCGTGGAAAAGCGAGCACCGCCGGCTGACGGGGTTTTCTCATGACACGGCACTCACCGTCTGATCCGTGTCCGGCAACCCGCTCACGCGGCCCCACCGGCAGGGGTAGAGATCGGTTCCAGATCGCGCACCGTGATGTACGTCAGCCGGGATGCCATAACGTCGACCCCGACGCCGACCACGCGCACCGCCTTTCCGTGCTGCTCGATGCGCAGGCCGCGCTGCGCGATCTCGGCGCGCAGTTGCGCTTCCATCTCCTGCTGACGCACCGTCTTCATACGAAGGCGATCAACTGCTCGATGCTGGTGATCGGCTGCGTGACCTCGGTCGCCGCCGCCGCGCCGATCGCCATCGCGAGCGCCTGCATGCCGTCGATGCGCCCGGTCGTGCGGGCCTTGTCCAGCTTCCTCGAGCCGGCCGGGTCTTTCACCACCACGGCATTGGCCGCGCACATGCGCAGCACCGGATGGTCGCCGTGCGCGATGCGCGCATTGAGCAGCTCGGCTTCGAGCGCATCGAGCGCCGGCGCCATGTCCTTGTAGCCCTGCCCCCACTCCACCAGCGGCAGCGAGCAGCCGATGCGCTCGAACTCGCGCCGCAGCACGTCGATGCGCCAGCGGTCGAACGCAACCGCCTGCAGGTTCAGCCCCGCCACGATGCCGGCGATGTCGGTCGCGACGTGCTCGTAATCGACGCTCGCCCCCGGCGTCGTGCGCAGGAAGCCTTGCCGCGCCCAGGTGACGTATGGCGCGCGGTCCCGGCGCTCCCGATCGGCAAGCCCGGTCTTCGGCGTCCAGAAGTGCGGCACCACCTGCCAGACGCCGGCCACCTTGCCCACGAGCACCAGCGCCGTCAGGTCGGTGCGCGCCGACAGATCCAGCCCGCCGAAGACCGGCGTATCGGCGTCGAACGGCAGCACGTCGCCTGCGCAGGACGCCCAGACGGCCGGCGAGACGAAGGGCGCGTCGGTGGACACCCGTTGATTGAGCAGCAGGTTCCGCGCCGCGTTCTCCGCGCTGGGCATCCGCCCGGCCTGCGTCAACTGCTCGCGCAGGTCGTCCTCGGAACGGAAGATCCCGAGCGCCGGGTTCGCCGCACGCCAGGCGTCGGCGTCCATCAGATCGCAGTCCTCGGGCGCCGCGTAGAGGTGCGAGACGATGCGCGGGTCGTTCGAGGCTTCGGCGTCGTCCAGCCACAGCGAGAACAGATCGGCATCGCTCGCCGCCTGCGTCGAGATGGCGATCAGCAGCGGCGAGTCGTGCGCGCCTTGGCTCGTCGTGATCGCGTCGATGAAGTCGCTGTGCGGTCCGCGCACCTGCCCCACCTCGTCGAGGATCGCCAGCACCGGAGAAAGCCCGTGCGCCGTCTTGCCCTCGGCCGCGAGCGCTCGATACTCGACGTTCAGCGGCAGGCCGATCAGGCGTTTGCCGCTCGGCACGATGCGCACGATCTGCGAGAGCTTCTCGGAGAGGCGCACCATCTTCGCCGCCAGCCCGAAGACGAGCGCGGCTTGGTCTCGGGACATCGCGCCGCTGACGATCTGCGAGTTCAACTTCGCCTCGGGTCCGACGAGATGCGCGAGCAGCAGGCCAGCAATCAGGCCCGACTTGCCGTTCTTCCGCGCGATGCTCAGGTACGCGCGCCGCGTGCCGGCGGGGTTGTCGTACACCTCGCGGATGAACCGCTTCTGGAACTCGGCAAGGCGCAGCGGCTCGCCGACGTGCGCGCCCTCGGGCGTGACGCAGTAACGCTCGATGAAGGCGATGATCCGCCCGGCGCGGGTCATTGCATCAGCGGGATCAAGTCGTCGCGCTCGATGGCGCGAGCCTGCTGTTCGAGATGCAACGGCTTCACCTGGTCGGCAGCGCGCCCGACCGTGGCGTCGGCATGGACGTTCAGCGTGCGCGACAGGAGCACGATGCGCTTGATGATGGTCTCGAGCAGGCGATGCTTCGGATTGAGCTTCTCGCCGAGCAGGTCGCCTTCGGCGTCGATCTCGCGTTGCAGGCGTTCTGCATCGGCCTGCGCCCGGGCGAGATGCGCGGCGACGGCGAGATCCGCATCGTTCCAGCGGTCACGCGGGCGATTGAGCATCAGAGCCCGCCAGAACGGCGCAGCCGCTTCGGGCAGGGTGACGTGCTCCGGGGGCTCGATCGGCGCTTGTGCGGCGTTCTGAGCGGCCACAACGGCCGCCGTGATGCTGTCGGAGCGTCGCTGTCGGGGCTTCATGGCGTCTCGGTTAGCGGTGAATCGAGGGAGCACGGTCGGTCTGGACTCGCTCGGTTGCTGGCGATTTTTCGTTCCACGGATGCCCGGGATCGAGCGGCCAGCCGTTCACGTCGCAGCCGTGGTCCGCAGGCAGCCCCGCGCGCTCGCGCCCGGTCTTGCGCGAGTGGCACGCGTGGCAGAGGCTTTGCAGGTTGCCGCGCGCGTTGTTCCCGGGGTTGCCGTCGGCGTGGTCAACGTCGGTGGCCAACGCCACTCGTCCGAGGGCGAAGCAGTGCGCACACAGCGGATGCTCGGCGAGTACCAGTGCCCTCAGCCGCTGCCATCTCGCCGTGTTGAGCGGGATCGTTCGACGCGGATCGGCCGTGCGCCCGGTCGGGTTCGCTCGCTTCGGCAGGTGCAGAATCGGCCGCTTCATGCTGCCTGCCGAGCAGGAAGGTTTTCGAGTCGACGCACTTCGTCCACGTCGAGCCATCCATCGGCGATCCCTCGTTCGTAGAACGCGGCGCGGGTAGTCGAGTCGCCGCGCAGCAGCCCTTCGACCGAGTGCTCGGCGAAGTACGTTCGCCTGCCTGCCTCGGTGAGCAGCTGTCGCGAGATGGCCTGCTCCCACGCGGCCAGGTGCCGGCGCAAGGTCATCGTCACGAAGACGCGCGACATCTCGACGCTGTTCGAGTAGTTGCCATGCCTCAGATCGCCGATGACGGTCGGCGGCACGCGGAACAGGCGCGCGACTTCTTCGACGCTGAATTGCCGCGCCGCGATCCACTCGGCATCTTCGAGCGTCATCGACACCGGCTTGAATTCCATGCCAGCGCCGAGCACCGCCGTCTTTCCAGCGTTCGCCGTGTCGCTGTAGCGTTGCGCCCAGGTATCGCGCAGGCTCTGCAACTGCGCGTCGGACAGGTGCGCAGGCGTTTGCAGGATGCCGGACAGCTTCGTGCCGTTGCGGAAGGTGGCGACGCCATGGTCGCGCTCCTGCAGAGCCAGCTCGAGCACTTCGCGCGCGGCCGTGATCGGCGAGACGCCGACGGCGCCGTTCTCCGAGCGATGGCGCAGGTGAAAGACTTCCTCGGCCACGAGCCGGTGCATCCGGCCCTTCGTGTCGAGCACGTCGTACCCGAGTCGGCCGCTGTCCAATTCGATGACGTTGACGCGATCGTTGTGGATCGGCACGAGTTCGCGCACCTGACCGTCCCAGCCGAATCGAATCTCGGCGAAGGCGTTTCCGCGCAGGAGCACCGCCGCCTGCATCTGCTCGCGGAACTCGAGCGCGGTCTGCTGCTCGTTCGGCGCGTCGTGAAGAACGCGGTACAGCGGATGATCGGTGGCGCGCTCCCGGTCGTCGTACGCGGCGCGCCTGTACAGGATCAGCGGCAGGGATGCGATCGTCTCGCTGATGGCCGCGACGCAGGCGTACACTGCCGAGATGCTCTCGGCCTTCTGCGGCGTCACTGCGTTACTACGTAACGCGGAGAAGTCCTGCCAGTACGAATCGCCGCCGGGTGCCTGGTTCGTCGAGCGGCGTTCGAAGAGTCGTCGCAGGAACTTCATACGGTCAGCAGCCACAGCCGGCGCAGGTCGTGCTCGGCGTGCCTGGCGCGCACCGCGACCGTCGTCTGCTCGTATGCCGGCCACGATTGGACGACCGAGATTTCGTGAAGCTCTACAGCGCGCAGTTCGCGAAGATCGCCAGTCCAGTGATCCTCACGCGCCACGAACCCGAAAGACATGCCGCCGATGTCGCCGCGCTCGGCCAGTGCCAGCAGGTCAGCAGCGGACCGCGTGTCAGGTAGAGCCAGATCGAAAGCAAGTCCATCGGCGTCTTCCTTCAGCATCAACGTGCCCGATCGCGTGCGCCCGAGCAGCGCCTTCGGATCGTGATCGACCAGCGCGAGTATGTCGCGCCCGGAAGCGAGCGAGGCGGCGAACGCGCCCGGTGCGATGCGCTCGCGGAAGGAACCGATGTTCGTCTGCACGCCGAATCGCGCGGCGTAGCCGACAAGGTGCCGGCCCTTCGCCGACACCGCGCCGGCCGCGCCGCGTCGCTCGAGCGTCATCAGATCGCCACGTCGTCCGCGACGACGAACGCCTGCGGGTGACGCAGCGCCACGTCGACGGTCGACATCGCGCGAACCAGCACGTTCCCCTTCGTGTACGCCGTCTCGGCGAACGGGTTCACGAGGATGTCGACTTCGCTCCAGATCCCGAGAATCGCCTGCGACCAGTCGCCGAGGATCACGGTGCCGGTGGCCGGCGAGCCAGTCGCGGGAACCTGATTCGTGACGTATACCGGCCGCTCGGCCATGTGCCCGTTTTCGAGCAGGTAGCCCGGCAGGCCCGTTGCCTTGAGCGTGCCGCGCAGCTTCGTGGCTACTTCCGGGTGCGTGAGCCAGGACGACACCGGCGCGTTCTCGAGCTCGGCCATCTCGATCATGCCGAGCACTTGAGCCCAGGTCGGCGTCGCGAGCGTGCCCGACTGGACCCCGCTGGTGCCGACCGACGCGAGTACGCCGTCGGGTTCGTTCGCGCCGCCGCCCTTGATGAGCGCCGAGTCGATCGCCTGCGCCAGCATCGCGGCCAGATCCTCGCGCACCAGCCGCTCGATGTCGGGGCTCGACTGCTGGATCAGTTGGCGCGACAGTTCGGTGAGCCCGCCCGCGTGCCGCGGCGAAAGCATCACGGAATCGAACGACATGTCGCTCGGCGTCAGCGCGCTGTTCTCGGCAACCCATCCGACCGTCAGGCCGGAGCCGTGCTTCGGAATCGAGACGTTGCCGCTCAGGCCCGAGAGCACGCGCACGCCCAGCCGACGCGCCAGCAGCGCATTGCGCAACGGCGAGATGTACTGGTCCGGCCGGTGGTCGGTCGGCACGATATCGCTTACCGAGGTGGTCGTGCTCACGCGCTGCTCGAGCGCAGCCAGCGGCACGAACACGCCCTGCGCCTTGCGCCCGGTGCGACGCTCGGTCTCGCGCGAGTACTCGGCGGCGGCTCCGTCGAGCGCTCGGCCTTCCATGCCGGCACGCAGCACGTCGAGCACGTTGACGCGGCGTTCGAGATCCGCGAAGGAACGATCACCGCCGCCGGCCGGCGTACCCATCATCCGGCGCTCGGCGTCGAGCAGGAATTGCGCGCGCGCCTCCTGCGATTCCAGGTCGGTGATCTTCGACTTCAGTGTGTCGAAGGCGGCTTGTTCGTCTGCCGACAGCGAGCGCTTCTCGCCCTCGGCCTTGGCGAGCATCGTGCGCATCTCGGCAACGTGGCCGGCGCGCTGCTCGCGGATCGTCTGAAGGTTCATCTACGGTTCCCAGAGGGGGGTACCGCCGCAGTGGAACGAGTCGCACCGCACCTTCCACCAGAGCGACACCTTCACCTTTGGTGACAGCATCATCGGTGAGAGTGATGCCGGCCCGCCGCAGAACGGGCAAGGCTTCAGATCGCGCTGCGGCTCGTTCATCACCGCCTCAGCGTCTTTCTGCCGACCTTGACGACGCGAAGCCGTCCGGCTGCGATTTCCGCGTAGAGCTTCGTTCGTCCCGTTTGCGCGGCCTCGGAGGCCTGCGGGACAGTGTGAACAAGTCGTTGCATGTGTGTTCGTCCTTAACCACGCTGCGCCACCAGCGGCACAGACGAACACGATTAGATTGTTTGGCGACGGCGACGTATAACCGGGATTTATCGCGAATTCCCGGCAGTACCGAAAAGCGCGGCTGCTCGGTCTCGGGTCTCGTAGTAGATGCGCTGGACTTCGCTACGCCCCAATCCCTGCAGGCCTCCGATCCGGTCCTCGATACCCTTGAGCGCTCGTAGCCTCTCCGCCACGCTGTCGAAAAACGATTCGTCGATAGGCCGCGCGGAGTTTTCGTCGAGCAGCCTGCGGGCGATGAGGTGAATCTCCGGCCACAGCCGTTCCTTGCGCAGGGTGCGCAGGTGCGTCCCTTTCGGGTACGGCCGGCCGAATGACTGCTCGTCGTCCCACGAGCTGGCGACGTGGTTCCTCACCGCGTTGAACCGTCGCTTGAATTCATCGGCAAGCCAGGGCGGGATAACCAGTTCGTAACGCGCGCAGTCGGCGACTGCCTGCATTACCTCGAAGCCGCTTTTCTCGATTTCGCTTCGACGACGGGTGATGCCGCGAGCAATGACGCCCTGCATCAATTCGTGGTCGTTTCGATAGCGTCTGGCCGCCTCGGATTCGATCGGCGCCCACGGGTCGAACACCTGGTCGTCGGCGCTCACGCCGCACCCCGCGCCGGCATCTTCACCACCTTCCCACCCGGCTTGCCGTCGATCCAGTCGGCCCACTGCCGCATCATCGTCGTGCGCCGTTCAAGGTGAACCCCGCGCAGGTACGCGGCGTCGGTCAGGTTGTCCTTCGCATGGCTGAGCTGCGCCTTCACGATCTCCACCGGAAAGCCCATTTCTTCGAGGCCAGTAGCGACGGTGGCGCGCAGCCCGTGCCCCGTGAGCTTGCCGCCGTAGCCCATCTTCTTCAGCGCCTGCAGGACGACGTTTTCCGACGCCATCTGATCGATGCTGTTCGGCGATGCGAACGCCAATCGGTCGGTGTTCACGTCGCGCAGCTCGCGCAACATCGCCACGGCTTGCGGCGGTAGCGGTACGACGTGTGGACGGCGCTTTTTCATCCGCTCGGCCGGGACCGTCCACTTACCTGCGTCCAGGTCGAATTCGTCCCACGTCGCCCCGCGTATCTCGCCGGTACGGCTCGCGGTCCACAGGATCATGCGGATGATCCCCTTCGTACTCGGATGGCCCTGGTAGGCGTCCAGGCGCGTCAGGAAGGCCGACAGGTCGGCCGGCTTGATGCTGGCGAAGTGCTGCCGCTCAGGCGCCTCGAAGGCGCCTCCGATGTCGCGGATCGGGTTGTCGGTGCGCCGACCGGTTTGCACCGCGTAGGCGAATACCGCGCCAATGCGCTGCCGGACCCGGCGCAGGGTTTCGAGCTTGCCCGCTTGTTCGATCGGCGTGAGCACCTGGACGATATCCTGCGCGGTCAGCGCGCCGATCGGTCGCTTGCCGATTCTCGGGTACACGTAGTCGCGCAAGCTCTGGCGGTTCTGCTCGAGGTGGCCGTCGGTCCAGCGCTTCTTCTTGGCCGCCGCCTTCTTGGCGATCCACTCCTCGGCGACGACCTCGAACGTCTGCAGGGCCGCGTTCACCCGCTGCGCCACCTGCTCGCGCTTGTGCTGTACCGGGTCGGTGCCCTGTGCAACCAGGTCACGGGCAGCGGCCGCCCGCTCACGCGCGACCTTCAGACCCACGTCCGGGTACTCGCCCAATGCGAGCATCCGCTCCTTGCCGGCGAAGACGTAGCGCAGCCGCCAGAGCCGCGCGCCGGTTGGCTTGACGATGAGTACGAGCCCGCGCCCGTCGTTGAGCTTGTAGTCGGCAGCGCGCGGCTTCGCGCCTCGCAGCATGACGTCCGACAGCGCCTCGATGATCTTCTTCGGCACGGTTCGGTATCCCTCCGGAATCGGTACCCGAAACCGTACCCGTACAATTTGCGACTGTCAACGAACGACTGCGAACCGTGCGGAACAGCCACAGTCGATAGAAGCCAGGACTGGCGCGGGTTTCCAGAGGATTTCCGTACAAACAAGAACGCCCGCGAACGCGGGCGTATGTCATTCTGGCGGAGAGAGGGGGATTCGAACCCCCGAGGGGCTTTGAGACCCCTACACGCTTTCCAGGCGTGCGATTTAAACCACTCATCCATCTCTCCGGGGCGCGCAGTATAGCGCGATCCCGGCTCCGCTCGCCGACGACTCGCTGACCTCGAACTCCCGTCGGGTCGTCGCGGCATCAGGCGTCACGATCGATCCCTTACGATTGATCCCAATAGCCGCGCATGCCGTAGTGCTTGTACAGCCGGCGGTTCCAGTCGTCGTCGGTGTTTTCGAACAGGCTATCCGGATCGAGCACCGGCGCATTCTTCACCTGCGCCTCCGTCAGGTCGGTGCGGTAGCCGCCCTGCTCGGGATCGTAGCTCAGGGCGCTCCAGGGAATCGGATAGTAGCTCTTCCCCAGCCCGAGGAAGCCGCCGAAGCTCATCATCGCATAGAGGATCTGGCCGGATCTCTTGTCGACGACGAGGCTGTGGATCTCGCCGATGTGTTCGTTGCCGGTGCCGTAGACCTCGGTGCCTTCCACGTTGTCGGTCGAAATGAGGTTGCCGCGCGTGCTGACGGTCTTCATGCTGAATCCTCCTGAACGTTCCGTTCGTTGACGGCACGCGAAAATCCGCGGCCGTATCCCGTCTGCGAGCAAGATCGATGCCCGCATGCCACGACGTCAGCCCACGGCCTCGAGCAATTCCTTCTTGGTCATCTTCGAGCGGCCCTTGATACCCTTGGCCTTCGCTTCGTTGTAGAGCTGCCTGTAGGTCCTGCCTCCGGGTCCCTGGTGAGAACGCTTGCCGCCGCGATGGCCCGGGGAGACGTCGTGCACCGAAGAGGCACTGCGGGCCCTGGCCTCACCGTGCTGTGCACGTTCCTTGTTCACGGTACGCGCCGCGATCTCCGCGGCACGGCGGCCGCGGCCGCGTTCCTCGAGGCTTTCCTTGATGTGCTGGTACTGTCGCTCGCGCTTGGCGCTCCAGGTATTTCTCGGCATTTCGGCCTCCCTGCGATCGATTGCCTCTGCCCGCCATGTAACCATGGCGGCTGCCCATGAACGGCTGCAACGAGCGTGCCAGTGCGTGCATGCGACTTCAGCGAGGCTTGCGCGTCGCGGCGTCGAACAGTCGCGGCCGAGCCGGAAAGAATTGCCGACAGGGTCGAACAATTTCCCGAAGCCGGGTCCCGATCGGGCCATCGCTCGCATTTCTGCGGATGGACCGGGTCGTATGCCCGGGCATGCGACTTGCGGGGGTAGCCATAGGGGCGGCGATCCGCCCCGCATTCGTCAGTCACTTCGGAGGTACATTCATGAAACTGCGATCATTGATCCTGGCCTCGAGCCTGGCCGCCCTGGCCGGCGGCCTGCAGGTCGCGAGCGCGCAGAACCAGCCGCCGACCCCGAGCTACGAGAGGTCGCCCGGCACAGCAACGTCACCGGGCACTATCCGGGGCGATAACGCGGCCTCTCCGGGAAGCGGGAGTTCCGGCGAATCGGGCGCGATGAACGGCAAGTCGTCGGGCAGTCAGCCCCAGGACAGCAACGCCTCGACGGACAAATCGATGGGTAGCACCGCCGCGCCGAAGGCCTCGGCGGGACAATCCAGCGATACGGTCCGCCAGGCGCAGGAGGCGCTCGAAGCGAAGGGTCACGATGTCGGCACGGCCGACGGCGTCATGGGACCGAAAACACGCACGGCTCTGCTCGAGTACCAGAAGCAGCAGAACATTCCGCAGACCGGGCGCCTCGACCAGGCGACGCTCGCGGCGCTGGGGGTCTCCGGTTCGAGCACGCCGGGCGCTTCGGGCAGCCCGAGGCGTTCGAACGGGTCGGACTAGGGATAGACGTATCCGTCGAAGAGCCGTCGTGCCGTCCGGTAGAAGGAGCCCCGGACCGCGACGGATCGGCCGCTTTCGTCGCGATCCACTTGGGCGTCGACCGTCAGCACGCCGGAAGGCATGCCGATGCGCAGCCCTCCCGAGGCAGTCTCCCGGCGCGTCGACCGGTTCACGAGCGTGCCGGGGATGCGAGCCGCGACCGCCGTGCACAGCGACGCCGTGAGGGGCAGGGCGAGATGCGGCTGGCCGTTCGAGATCATGCGGGCGGTCAGATCGACGGACTCCGGCGCGATGTTCTCTCCGGAGAGCGTGCCCGCCGCCTGCGGGCCCGAGACGAAGCCCACGAACGGGACCATGCGCCGCGCATGCGCGGCTTCCCGGCTCGACGTGATGCCCATCGCCAGCGACGCGCTGGCGCGGATTTCCTCCAGCCACAGGCACAGGTGGGCACGCTCGCCGAGCGTCGAGGGCATTTCGTTGCCGGCCAGGCCGAGGGCCGCGGCCTCGACGAAAACGCACGCGTTGGCGGCATCGACCATCGATGCCTCGATGCGTCCGAAGTCCGGGACGTCCAGGACGTCGAGAGCATTGCCCGTCGGCAGCAGCCGGCCCGTGGTCGCGCCGCCCGGATCGAGGAAGTCGAGCCGCACGGGCGCGCCGGTGCCGGCCACACCGGGAATCGCCAGCCTGCCTTCGCGGACCGGCTGTCCGCCGCGCACCTCGAAGACGGCGTGGATCACCTTGCCGGTGTTGGTATTGAAGATGCGCACCAGCGCGTCGCCGTCGGCCGCGCTCACCATCTTCTCGGCCACCGCATAGGGGCCGATCGCCGAGGACATGTTGCCGCAGTTGCCGCTGTAGTCCACTCGCGCCTCGTTCACCATGACCTGCGCGAAGGTGTAGTCGACGTCGGCGTCCGGGTGCGATGAAGGCGCGACCACGCAGACCTTGGACAGCGAGGAGACGCCGCCCCCCATCCCGTCCAGCTGTCGTCCGTGCGGATCGGGGCTGCCCATCAGGGAAAGGAAGATCGGATCCCAGCGCGCGCGGTCGGCCGGAAGGTCGGCCTGGCGGATCACGACGCCCTTGCTGGTACCGCCGCGCATGAAGACGGCGGGAATCCTGTCGTACCCGGTGTGGTCTGCCATCGGAGGTCGTGGGCTCAAAGGTAGAAGTTGCGGGCCAGCTCCCCGTGGTCGCCCTCGAGATCGGCGGCCACGCCCTGCGCCACGGCCGCGCCGGCGCGCAGGACGTGGAAGCGGTCGACGACGCGGGCGGCCAGGCGGATATTCTGCTCGACGAGAATGATCGAGATCTCGCCTTCGCTCTTGAGGGCGCGCATCATCGCGCCGATCTCGTCGACGAAGAGCGGCGAGAGTCCTGCCGAAGGTTCGTCGAGGAGCAGCACCCGCGGTTCGGCCATCAGCGCGCGGCCGATCGCGAGCATCTGCTGCTCGCCGCCGGACATCGTCGCGGCCTTCTGGACGCTGCGCTCGCGCAGCCGCGGGAAGTAGCCGAATACGCGCTCCATGTTGCGCGCTGCATTCTGCGGTGCCCGTGCGAGCGAGCCGAGCTGCAGGTTGTCGAGCACGGTCAGCTCGCCGAACAGGTCGCGTTCCTGCGAGACCTGCAGCAGGCCTTGCCGCACGACGGCGTGCGGAGCCGTCCCGGCGATCGGGCGGCCGAGGAACTCGATGCGGCCGGCGTGCGGCTTGAGGAAGCCCGAGAGCGCGTTGAGCAGCGTCGTCTTGCCGGCTCCGTTCGCGCCTAGCAGCCCCACGGCCTCGCCGCGGTCCAGCTCCAGGTCGATCCCGGCGAGGGCAGGGAGCCTGCCGTAGCGCACTTCGAGACCCGAGACTCGCAGAACGGGCTCAGCCATTTCCCAGATATGCCTCGAGGACTTCCTGGTTCTGCCGCACCGTCTCGGGCGGGCCCTGCACCAGCTTGCGTCCGTAATTGAGCACGAGCACCTCGTCGGAGACTGCCATGACCAGGTCCTGCACATGCTCGACGAGCAGGATGGCGATGCCGGTTCCCGCCAGCCGGCGCAGGACCTGCCCCAGATGGACGCGCTCGTTCGGCGACAGGCCGACCGCGGGCTCGTCGAGCATGATGAGGCGGGCGCCGGCCACGAGGGCGCGCGCGATCTCCACCATGCGCTGCTGTCCGAACGAGAGATCGCCGGCGGCGCGCTCCTCCAGCTCGGCGATGTCCATCTGCTCGAGCATCCCGCGCGCGCGCCGCACGGCGGAGCGCTCGGCGCGCGCGGCCGAGGGCCAGCCGGTGACGACGCCGAGGAAGGTGTTCGGCGTGCTGAGCTCGAGCCCGGTGAGGACGTTCTCGAGCACGCTCATCTCGCGCAGGATCCCGTTGTTCTGGAAAGTGCGGCGGATGCCGAGCGCGGCGATCCGTTCCGGCGCCATCCCGAGGATGGGCCTGTCGTCGAAGCGCACGGCGCCGGCCGACGCCTGCACGAAGCCGCCGATCGCGTCGAAGGCGGTCGTCTTCCCGGCGCCGTTCGGCCCCATCATCGCGAACACCTCGCCCGCGCGCACCGAGAACGAGAGATCGTTGACGGCGGTGAGGCCGCCGAAGCGCACGGTGAGCCCTTCCACCTGCAGCATGCTCACGGCTCCCGGTACAGCCGCTCGCGCAGCAGGGGGAAGACGTCGGCCAGCAGGCCGCCGATGCCTCGCGGCATGAGGAAGATCACGAAGATCAGCATCGTGCTGAACACGATCTCCTCGAGGCCCGGGAAGTTGCGGAACACCTCGGGCGCGCCGGTGAGCAGCACCGCGCCCACGACGGATCCCGCCAGGTTGCCGAGCCCGCCCACCATGACGATCGCGAAGTGCATGAGCAGCTGCGAGAGGCCGAAGGTGTCGGGCGAGACGCGCCCGTTCAGGAGGGCGAAGAGCGCTCCGCCGAGGCCGACGATCATTCCGCTCCAGACGAAGGCGAGGATCTTCATCCGCCTGCCGTCGATCCCGAGCGAGGCGGCCGCGCGCTCGTTGTTGCGGATCGCCACGAAGGCGCGGCCGAAGCGCGAGCGCAGCAGGAGCGACGTGGCGGCGATCGCGAGCGCGACCACGGCGAGGAACAGGTAGTACTTGCCGGCCTCGTTCAGGGGTTTGCCGAACAGCGCGATATCCGGCAGGCTGAAGCCGCCCGGCCCGAACGTGATGCGGTCGCTGTGCACGTAGAGCCAGCGCATGAGCTCGCCGACGGCGAGCGTCGCGATCGCGAGGTAATACCCCTTCACGCGCAGGGCGGGCAGGCCGACGACGAAGCCGAACGCCGCGCCGGCGATGCCGCCGAGCGCGATCCCGGCCGGGGCGGAAAGGCCCCAGTGCACCATCGAGAGGCCGGTCGCGTACGCGCCGACCCCGAAGAACGCTGCGTTGGCGAAGGCGAGCTGCCCGAGATAGCCGAGCACCACGTTGAAGCCGACCGCGACGAGGCAGTAGACGAGCATGGTGTTGACGACGAATTGCACGTAGTTGTTGACGAACAGCGGCAGCAGGCACAGCAGCGTGAGCAGGCCGAGCAGCATGCGGCGGCGCGCGGCGATCGCCGGGTTGCGCTCGCTCGCGACGCGCCGGGCCGAGGGCAGGCTCGCCTCAGGCACGGCCCTGTCTCCATTCGCCGAGCAGGCCCTGCGGCCGCGCAACGAGCACCACGATGATGACGAGGTAGGCCGTGATCTCGACCATGGCGCTCGACACGAATCCGCCGACCAGGTTCTCCAGCACTCCGAGGACGAGCCCGCCGACGATGGCTCCGTTGAGCGAGCCGAACCCGCCGAGCGTCATGGCGGCGAAGCCGCGGATCAGCATGTGCCCGCCCATGTCCGGGTATACCAGCGTGCTCGGGGCGATCAGGATGCCCGCCACCGCGCCCATCGCCGCGCCCACGCCCCACATCAGGTTGCGCAGCCGCGGCACGTCGATGCCGACGAGCGATGCGCCCCGCGGGGTCTGCGAGGCGACCTGGACCACCTTGCCCGTGCGCGTCTTCTGGAAGAACCAGTAGAACGCGAGCACGACGGCGAACGAGAACGCGATGATCAGGGCGTCCTGCGGCATCAGCACGACGTCGCCGAGCATGATCGGGTCCCCTCCGAGCAACGGCGGCAGGGCGATGACTTCCCGTCCGTAGAAGAAGCGGGCGATCCCCCTCAGGAGGTAGGACAGCGCGACCGTCATCATCGCGAGGCTGATGTGCGGCGCGTGCTGCAGCGGGCGCATCAGCCCCCGCTCGATGGCGCTGCCGACGACGAAGAGCAGGGCGAGCGCGAACAGCAGCGCCATGATATAGCCCCAGCCGAAGGCCTGGAGGGCGACCAGCACGGCGAATGCGCCGAGCATGAAGAACTCCCCATGGCAGAAGTTGACGACGGTCGTCGACCGGAACAGGACCGTCATCCCGAGTGCGACCAGCGCGTAGACGCTGCCGACGGCGATGCCGCTCACCACGAGCTGCGTGAACATGGGCTTCCCTGATACGAGGCGATCCCGGCGAGCCGCCGGGATCGCTTCCCGCCTTTCCGGCCTCTACTGCGCCGTGCCGGGGTATTTCGCGACGATGCGGGGCTGCTTTCCATCCGGCATGTAGATCATCTTGCCGGTCTTGATCCCGGCGTGGTCCTCGGGCGTGAAGGTCAGCGGACCGGACTGGATGCCGGGGTCGAAGTTCCTCAGCTTGTTCAGCTCGGCGATGAACTTCTCGCGCGTCAGGTCGGGTCCGGCATTCCTGAGCGCCTCCACGACGGCCAGTGCCCCGGTCATTCCGATGAAGCTGATCGTTTCGACCGGCTCCTTCGGATTGTAGCGGCGGAAGATGTCGGCCCACTTCTTGAATTCCGGCGCCTCGAGCGTGTGCGAGAGCGGGTAGAAGACGTACAGCTCGCTCGTTGCCGCGGTGTTGCCCACGCGCTTGACCATGTCCTCGATCGAAACGCCCTGGGTCGTGACCACCGGGACGCGCATGCCGAACTTGTGCGCGTCGCGCAGGAAGATCGTCAGCTCGGGCTGGTGGAGCACCGCCATGACGATGTCGGGCTTGGCCGCGCGGATGCGCAATGTCTGCGAGGTCGCGTCGGTGGTGCCGCGCTCGAACCAGGCGGTCTCGACGACCTGCAACCCGCGCTGCTCCATCTCCTTCACGAGCGGCTCGACGTGCGACTTGCCCCACTCGTCCGAGTGGCTGATGAGGGCGATGCGCTTGACGCCGGGCTTGGTCACGGCGAAGTCGACCATCGCCCGCGCGACCGTATTGGTGGTGGCGACCGGATGGAAGATGTTCGACTGCACCGGCGTGGAGATGGCGGCGCTGGCCGCTCCCGCAACCATGAAGGGCACCTGCGGGTTGCGCTCGAGCTCGGGCTTGATCGCCAGCACCGTGCCGCTGCACCATCCGCCGTGGATCATGAAGACCTGGTCCTGCGCGATCAGTTTCTTGGTCGCGGCGATGGTCTTGTTGGGCTGGCAGGCGTCATCCTCGATGACGAGGTCGATCTTGCGGCCGTTGATGCCGCCGTGGTCGTTGACGTCCTTGTAGATCGCGGCCGCCCCGAGCACCGAGAGCGAGCCGATGGCCGTGGGGCCCGTCAGGGGGCCGAACATGCCGATGCGGATGGTGTCGGCGGTGACCCCGACCTCGGCGGCCGATACGTGACCGGCAAGCGCGATCGCGCCGAGCGCCAGGAGCAACTTCGATGCTGACTTCTTCATTCGACCCTCTCCTTTCTGGTGGTCATGCGGACGGGAGTTCGCGCGCTCGCCGCGCCGCCTCCGCGCCCGCGATGCGGCCGAAGACCGCGCCGCGCAGCACGGAGGTGGCGCCCGTGTAGGTTCCGTAATAGAGGCCCGTCATCTCGCCCGCGGCGTAGAGCCCGGCGATCGGATCGCCGGCCATGTCGAGCACCTGGCTGCGCGTGTTCACCTTGATGCCGCCGAAGGTGAAGCAATTGCCGCAGATGACGGGATAGGCGAGAAAGGGCGCGCGCTCGATGGGACGCGCCCAGTTCGATTTGGGCGGATCCAGGTCGGGCGCCGTCTTCAGCCCGTCGGCGGCGAGCGGGTCGAAGCGGCCCGGCACGCAGGCAGCGTTGTACTCGGCGATGGTCCGCTCGAGCCTGCGCCCGTCGATCCCGAGCTTCGCTGCCAGGGCCTCGAGCGAGTCCGCGACGATCGGCGGCTGGTCCGAGCGCACCGAACGCTTCCAGTTCGGCACTTCCTCGATGCGCGAATCGAGGATGACGTAGGCGATCCCCTCGGGCTGGCGCAGCACCGTGCGCGTGATCGCTTCGTAGGTCGCGTCGACCGTCGCCGGCGCCTCGTCGACGAAGCGGCGTCCGTCGCGGTTCACCAGCACGCCATAGCTGAACACGAGGACGATGGGCTCGGTGGCGCCCGAGCGCGGGTCGAGCGGCTCGGCGTGGATCTGGCCGAAGTCGCCGCAGGGCGCGGCGCCGATCTCGAGCGCCATCCGGATTCCCTCGCCCTTGTTGTAGTAGCCGCCGCGCGCCACCGGGCGCAGGTAGCGTGCGCGCGGCCCGAGGTAGCGCGTGAGCATCTCGGGGTTGCCCTCGAAGCCGCCGCTTCCGAGCACGATCGACGGCGCGCCGAAGCGGATCGCCTTTCCGCCGGGCCCCGTCGCGGCGGTGCCGGCGACCGAGCCGTCCGGCTCCCGGAGCAGCTCGCGGGCCGTCGTGCGGTAGTGGATGCGGCCGCCCAGCTTCTCCGCGGCCGCCGCGAGCGCTTCCACCAGCGCGTGCCCGCCGCCCACCGGCGCCATCCGCGTGGTGCAGGTGGTGATGAAGTAGCCGGGCAGGAAGTCGAAGCGCACGCCGAGCTTCTCGAGCCAGCGGATGGTGGGCCCCGCGCGATCGGCCAGCGTGGAGATCAGCTCGGGGTCGGTGAAGCCGAGCACCTTGACGATAGACGACCAGCTCTCCCAGGAGCCGGCGGCCTCCTGCACGAGGCCGGGATCGAGGTAGTACCCCGCATTCCGGGCGAAGTGCTCCTCGAAGTCGTCGGAAACCGCATCGAGGCTCTTCATGCGCATCATGGCCTCGGTCCACCGCGTCTGGCCGCCGCGCTCCTCCTCGGGAGCACGCTCGAGAATCGCGACGCGCGCGCCCTGTTCGAGCGCCGAGACGGCGGCCGAGAGCCCGGCGATCCCGCAGCCGACGACCACGACGTCGAAGTCCAGGGTTTCCATGTCTCTTGCCTTCGGTCCTTCAGTACTTGCGAACGAACGGATTCGGCATGTCGAGGTCGGTCGAGATCCAGACGCTCTTGGTCTCCATGTACTCCTTGACCGACTCCACTCCGCTCTCGCGGCCCAGCCCGCTGTGCTTGTAGCCGCCGAAAGGCGTGGTGTAGCTCGTCGAGCGGTAATTGTTGATCCAGACCGTTCCGGCCTTCAGCTTCTCGGACAGCAGCATCGCCCGGTGCAGGCTCCTGGTCCACACGCCCGCGGCCAGCCCGAAGCGGATGTCGTTGCCGATGCGGATGGCATCTTCCTCGTCCTTGAACTTGAGCACGGCGAGCACCGGGCCGAAGACCTCCTCCTGTGCGATGCGCATGTCGTTGCGCACGTCGGCGAAGATCGTCGGCTCGACGAACTGGCCGCAGCCGTAGCCTTCGCCGGACAGCGCGCGGCCGCCCGCCACGCAGCGTGCGCCCTCGGCCTTGGCGATGTCGATGTAGCGCAGGACCTTCTCGAACTGCGGGCGCGTGGCGACGGGCCCGATCTGCGTCGCCGGGTCGGCCGGGTTGCCGATCTTGGCCGACCGCGTGATGGCCTGGATACGCTCGAGAAACTCGTCGTGGATCGATTCCTGCAGCAGCAGGCGCGAGCCCGCCATGCAGGTCTGGCCGCCCGCGGAGAAGATGCCCGTGATGACGCCGTTGGCCGCCTTGGCCAGGTCGGCGTCGTCGAAGACGATGTTGGGCGACTTGCCGCCGAGCTCGAGCGATACGCGCTTGAATCCCTCGGCTGCCGTCATGTAGACCTTGCGGCCCGCTTCGTCGCCGCCGGTGAAGGCGATGCGCGCCACCTTGGGATGCCGGATCAGCGGCTCGCCGACCTCGGCGCCGAAGCCGGTGACGACGTTGAACACGCCCGGCGGGAATCCCGCCTCGACGACCAGCCTGGCGAGCTCGAGCAGCGAGGCCGACGTGAACTCCGACGGCTTGCAGACGATGGTGTTGCCCGCGCAGAGCGCGGCGCTCGCTTTCCACGCCGTGAGAAGCAGCGAGGAGTTCCACGGCGTGATGCTCGCGACGACGCCCATGGGCTCGTAGCGGACCATGTTGAACACCTTGGGCTTGTCGATCGGCACGACCGCGCCCTGGATCTTGTCCGCCAGGCCGCCGTAGTAGTAGAAGTACCTGGCGGTGTACTTCACCTGCCCGAGGGTCTCGCTCAGCAGCTTGCCATTGTCGCGGCTCTCGACGGCCGCGAGCTTCTCCGCGTCGCGCTCGATGAGGTTGCCGAGCCGGTGCAGCAGCATGCCGCGGTCGCTCGCCGACATCCTCGACCACGGCCCCTCGAACGCATCGGCCGCCGCCGTCACCGCGCGGTCGACGTCGACCGCGTCGCCCCGCGGGATCTCGGCCCAGCCTTCGCCGGAGAAGGGATCGAGCGTATCGAACCAGCGCCCCGAATGCGGGTCCTGCCATTCGTTGGCAATGAACAGCTTGTAACGGCCCATCGTTCCGGTTCTCTCGTCTTCGGGTGAATATGCGGCTGGATTATTGCAAGGCACCTGCGTTGCTACAATTGAGGATTCCGGACGAGATCGTTCCGTTTTGTCATGACCCTGGAGAGTCACGGAAGGGCCATGGATCGTTCCGCATGAAGCGCAAGATCCCGAGCACGGTCGCGCTCGCCGTATTCGACGCGGCCGCCAGGTACGAGAGCTTCGCGCGTGCCGCAACCGAGCTCTGCCTCACGGAAAGCGCCGTCAGCCGCCAGATCGCCGCGCTCGAGAACTACCTCGGCGTCAGGCTCTTCGAGCGGGTGAAGAAGCAGGTGGTGCTCAGCGAGGCCGGCCGGCACTACAGCCGCACGATCGCGGTCAACCTGGACGAGATCGAGCTGCACACGCGCTCGCTGATGGCGCACAAGGGCGCCGGCGGCGTGCTCGAGCTGGCGGTGATCCCGACCTTCGCGAACCGATGGCTGCTCCCGCGCCTGCACGAGTTCCGCAGGCAATACCCCGACATCACGCTGAACCTCTCGGAGCGCCCGGAGCCCTTTCCGTTCCGCGGCACGATCTTCGATGCCGCGCTACACTTCGACAGCCCTTCCTGGGTCGACGTCGTCAAGATCGAGCTCTTCGAGGAAGCGGTCGTCCCGGTGCTCAATCCCGCCCATTTCGATGTTTCACGCCTCTCGTCGCCGCGCGAACTGCTCGGCCTCCCGCTGCTGCACAAGTCGACCCGCGCCGACGCCTGGCCGCGCTGGTTCGAGCTCGCCGGCCATCGGCACGAGGGGCCCGTGCCCGGAATGCGCTTCGAGCTGTACGGCATGGTCATCGAGGCTGCGCGCGCCGGCCTCGGCGTCGGCCTCGTGCCGCGCTTCTATGTCCAGGACGAGATCAACCGGGGCGATCTCGTCATTCCCTTCGACATCGCGCTCAAGCACATGAAACGCTACTGCCTGGTCTTTCCCGAGTACAAGCAGGATTCTCCCCTGGTCGCGAAGCTGCGCGACTGGATCGTGGCGACGGCCGGCGAGTTCGACCGGGCGCGAGCATAGGCCGGCCCATGCGTGCGATCCGCATCGAACGCTACGGCGGCCGGGAGGTCCTCGAGGAAGTCGGCGTCGACGTGCCGGCGCCGGGCCCCGGCGAGGTCCGCGTGAAGCTCGCCTATGCCGGCATCAACTTCATGGACGTCTATACCCGGCGCGGCGTCTACGCGAAACCCGGCCATTACGCGGCGTCGCTGCCCCTCACGCTGGGCATGGAAGGCGCCGGCCGCGTCGACGCGGTGGGCGAGGGGGTCCGGGCATGGAAGCCCGGCGATCGCGTCGCCTGGTGCCTGGTGCGCGGCAGCCATGCCGAGTACGCCGTGGTGCCCGGATCGAAGCTCGTCGCCGTGCCCGACGGGCTCGGGCTCGACATCGCCGCGGCCGCGCTGTTCCAGGGCATCACCGCGCACTATCTCGTCGAGGACGTCGGCTGCCTGCGGAGCGGGCTATGGTGCCTCGTGCATTCGGGGTCGGGCGGAATCGCGCAACTCCTCATCCAGATGGCGCGGCGGCGCGGGGCGCGCGTGCTGGCCACCGCGAGCAGCGCCGGCAAGGCCGAGGTCGCGCGCAGCCGCGGCGCGGAGGGGGTCTCGGGCTACGAGAGCGAGGCGGTGATGGCGCTCGTGCAGCAGCACATCGGAGAACGGGGCGTCGACGTCGTCTTCGATTCGGCCGGCGCCGATACCTTCGACACCAGCCTGCGCGCACTGCGCACCGCCGGCCTCATGGTGCTCTACGGAACGAATTCCGGAAAGGTGCCGCCGATCGATCCGATGCGCCTCGCAGACGCCGGCTCGCTGTTCTTCACCCGGCCGCGCCTCGCCGACTACGTTGCCGACGCCGCGACGCTGCGTCGGCGCGCCAAGGACGTGTTCGACGCGCTGGCGGCGGGAGCGCTCTCGGTGCACATCTCCGGCGTGCATGATTTCTCCACCCTCGCCGAGGGGCATCGCCAGCTCGAGGCGCGCGAATCGATCGGGAAGTCGGTGCTGCGGATCGATTCGACCGTCGTCTGAGGCCCTAGGCTCCCTGGCGCGCGATCATCGTCACCCCCAGGCAGATGAACGCGATGCCGACCCAGCCGGTGAGGCCCATGGTCTCGCCGAGCCAGAAGCGCGCGATCAGCGCATTGATGATGTAGCCGATCGACAGCATCGGGTAGGCCACGGTCACCGGCACCCGGGTGAGGGCGGCGATCCACACCACCAAGCTCACGCCGTAGCAGGCGAAGCCGAGCAGGAACGGCCAGTCGCGCAGCACGCGCCAGCCGATCTCGAAGGCATGTGAGAGGGCGAAGTCCACCGGCCCGAGCCGGTTGGTGCCATGCTTGAGCAGCGTCTGGGCGAGCGCATTGAGCACCACGCCGGTGAGCACCAGCAGGAAGCTGAGCGCATTCATGGGCGCACATCTTAGCCGGTCGCCCGGTCTGCGCGGCAACTGTTAAACTGCCGCGCCATGTCCGAGAGCACCCGTCAAGGCCTGCCCACGGTCGCGCTCGCGGCGCTGGGCGTGGTCTATGGCGACATCGGCACCAGCCCGCTGTACGCCTTCAAGGAGGCCTTCGACCCCCAGCACGGCCTGCCGCTGACGCCGGCCAACGTGTACGCGGTGCTGTCGATGATCTTCTGGGCGGTGATGATCATCGTCTCGATGAAGTACGTGCTGATCATGCTGCGCTTCGACAACCGCGGCGATGGCGGCGTGCTGGCGCTGCTGTCGTACTGCGCGCAGCAGGTGCGCGAGCGCCCGGTGTTGCTGTGGGTGATCACCGTCCTCGGGGCCTTCGCGGTGTCGCTGTTCTACGGCGACGCGGTGATCACGCCGGCGATCTCGGTGCTGTCGGCGGTGGAGGGCATCGCGGTGGCGGCACCGGCACTCGAGGTGCTGGTGCTTCCGATCGCCGTGGGCATCATCGTGGCGCTGTTCTTCATCCAGCGCCGCGGCACCGCCGCGGTCGGCGCCCTGTTCGGTCCGCTGATGGCGGCCTGGTTCCTGACCCTGGCCGTGCTGGGTGTGGACAGCATTGCAGAGAACCCGGCGATCCTGCAGGCGCTTGATCCGCGCTATGCGCTCCTGCTCATCCTCGAGCGCCCGGGGCTCGCCTTCGTCGCCGCCGGCGCGGTGTTCCTGTGCATGACCGGGGCCGAAGCGCTGTATACCGACATGGGGCATTTCGGGCGCCGGCCGATCCAGCTGGCGTGGTTCGCGCTGGTGCTGCCGTCGCTGACCCTGAACTATTTCGGGCAGGGGGCGCTGGTGCTGCGCGACCCGGCCGCGGTGCGCAGCCCGTTCTACCTGCTCGCACCGGAATCGATGCTGGTGCCGTTCATCGCGCTGGCGACGGCGGCCACCGTGATCGCCTCGCAGGCCACGATCTCGGGGGCGTTCTCGGCCACGCAGCAGGCGTCGCGGCTGAACCTGCTGCCCCGCCTGCGCGTGCTGCACACCTCCGACCTCGCCCAGGGGCAGATCTACATCCCGGCGGTCAACTGGCTGCTGATGGTGCTGGTGGTGGCCGTCACGCTCGGGTTCCGCAGCTCCAACGCCCTGGCCTCGGCCTACGGCATCGCGGTCTCGGGCGACCTGCTGCTGGGCAGCGCGATGATGCTGATCGTGCTGCCGTTCATGGCCGACCGCCGGCTGCGGCTGCTGTGGCCGGCGTTCCTGCTGTTCGCGCTGCTCGAGCTGTCGTTCTTCGCGGCCAATGCGACCAAGGTGGCGCACGGCGGCTGGTTCCCGCTGCTGCTGGCGCTGTGCGTGTTCACCGCGCTCACCACCTGGCGCCGCGGCCTCGAGATCATGCGCGCGAAGAAGGACGTCAATCCGCGCACCGCGCTCGACGGCCTGACGCTGGACCTCGCCGACGTGCCGCGGGTGCCCGGCACCGCGGTGTTCTTCTCGTCCTCGCCGACCGGCTGTCCGAGCGCTTTCCTGCACAACCTCAAGCACAACAAGATCGTGCACGAGCGTACGGTGTTCCTGACGGTGGAGTTCGACGACCTGCCGCGGGTGCGCGACGACGAGCGCATCCAGGTGATGCGCGGGAGCAACGGGATCGTGCGCGTCATCGCGCACTTCGGTTACCGCGAGGACCCCGACATCGACCGGGTGCTCAGGCTGGCCATGCGCAAGGAGGTGGTCTGCCTGCCCGAGGAGACCTCGTTCTTCACCAGCAAGCCGACGCTGATCTCGCAGAGCCGGCGCGGCATCTTCGGGTGGCGCCGCTCGCTGTTCGGCTGGATGATCCAGAACAGCACCAGCGTGGCGAACTACTTCGGCCTGCCGCCGAACCGCGTGGTGGAGCTCGGCACCCAGGTCACCATTTGAACGTGTGAATGAACCTGCTGCGCGGCCCGATCTCGCGCCGCTCGCTACGGTTCCTTCGCACGTTCCGAGCGGTCAGGCGGCCAGCGCCTGGTCAAGATCGGCGAGGAGGTCTTCGGCGGCCTCGATGCCGCAGGCCAGCCGCACCAGGTTGGGCGCGATGCCCGCGGCGCGCATCTGCGCGTCGTCCAGCGTGCCGGCCACCATGGCGGCGGCATGCACCGCGAGCGATTCGATGCCGCCCAGGCTCACGGCCTGGGTGAACAGGCGCAGCCGCGACACGAAGCGCTCGGTGCGCGCGTAGTCGCCGCGCACGCGCACCGACAGCACGCCGCCGAAGCCGCTCATCTGCGCGCGCGCGAGCGCGTGCTGCGGATGGCTCTCCAGCCCCGGGTAGTGCACTGCCTCGATCGCCGGATGCGCCTCGAGGTGGCGGGCCACGGCCAGGGCGTTCTCGTTGGCGCGGGCCACGCGCAGCGACAGCGTGCGCAGCCCGCGCAGCAGCAGCCAGGCGTCGAAGGCGCCCAGGGTGCTGCCGAGGGCGATCGTGCCGCGCCAGATCCGCTCGACGAGCGCCTCGCTGCCCGCCACGACGCCCGCGATCAGGTCGTGGTGCCCGCCGAGGTACTTGGTCGCGCTGTGCACCACCAGGTCGATGCCGTGCGCCAGCGGCTGCTGGTTCAGCGGACAGGCGAAGGTGTTGTCGGCCACGCTCACCGCGCCCGCCGCGCGCGCCGCCTCGGCGACCGTGCGCAGGTCGGTGAGGGTCATGGTGGGGTTCGACGGCGTCTCGACCATGACCAGCCTGGCGCCGCGGCCGATCGCGGCCACCAGCGCGGCGGTATCGGCCTGGTCGACCAGCTCGACCTGCACGCCGAAGCGCGGCAGCAGCTCGGTGAACAGCTGCGTCGTGCCCATGTAATGGCTGGTCTGGGCCACCGCGCGGTCGCCGGCGCCGAGCAGGCCCAGGAGCACCGCCGAGATGGCGCCCATGCCGCTGGCGGTCAGCAGCGCCGTCTCGGCACCCTCGAGCTGCGCGACCAGGCGCGCGGCGCGCTCGTGGGTCGGGTTGCCGTAGCGGGCATAGAAGCGCGGGTGGCGCGCTCGCGTGGCCATCTCGGCGAACTCGCGCGCGTCGCCCGCGGCGTAGGTGACCGAGGCGTGGATCGGCGGAGCCAGGGCGCGGTCGTCGCCGGGGCCGCGGTCGGCGTGGATGAGCAGGGTGTCGGAACGTTCGCGGGCGGTGGGCATGATTTCCGGGAGATACTCGCCGGCAAGTAAAATGGCGGGATGGGTCAGGCGACGTTCGATTCTAGGTCAGGCGGAGTTGCCCGTGCCGCGCAATCCCGCGTCGCGCGCGCGGTGAGGCGTGCCCCACGCATCCTGGGGTGGACGGCCGCGGCGCTCGCGCTCGGCCTGGCGGCGGCGTGGGCCTTCCTCGCCTATCGCAACCCCGGCATGGTGTTCGATTTCGCGCTGCTGCTGCAGATGTGCGGCATTCCCGTCGCCCGCTAGGGCCTGTTTCCCCCGTCTCTTCCCCCTCATGGCAAGCCGCAGGAACGATTACAGCGAAGCCTCCATTCGCGTCCTCAAGGGTCTCGAGCCGGTGCGCCAGCGCCCCGGCATGTACACCCGCACCGAGAATCCGCTGCACATCGTCCAGGAGGCGATCGACAACGCCGCCGACGAGGCGCTGGCCGGCTCCTGCCGGGAGATCACCGTCACCTTGCATGCCGACGGCAGCGTCGCCGTCGACGACGACGGGCGCGGCATCCCGGTCGGCCTGCATCCGGAGGAAGGCGTGCCGGTGGTGGAGATCGTGTTCACGCGCCTGCACGCCGGGGGCAAGTTCGACAAGGCCGCCGGCGGCGCCTACAGCTTCTCGGGCGGTCTGCACGGGGTCGGGGTGTCGGTGACCAACGCGCTGTCCAGGCGCCTCGAGGTCGCGGTGTGGCGCGACGGCAGCGTGCACCGCATCGCGTTCGCCGACGGCGAGGTCGCCAGTCCGCTGGCCTCGCAGCCGGCCGCGCGCGGCGAGCGGCGCAGCGGCACCAGCGTGCGTTGCTGGCCCGATCCGAAGTACTTCGACAGCCCGGCGATCCCGCACGCCGAGCTTGCCCACCTGCTGCGTTCCAAGGCGGTGCTGCTGCCCGGCGTGAAGGTCACGCTGGTCGAGGAGAAGGGTGGCCGGCGCCAGAGCTGGCAATACGCCGAGGGCCTGCGCGGCTACCTGGTCGAATCGCTCGCTGCGCTCTCCGACGCGCAGCCGGTGATCCCGCTCTTCGAGGGCGAGCAGTGGATCGGCAGCGAGCACGACACCTTCGCCGAAGGCGAGGGCGCACAGTGGGTGGTGGCCTGGACCGAGGAGGGCGGCCTGCTGCGCGAGTCGTACGTGAACCTGATCGCCACCAGCGCCGGCGGCACCCACGAGTCGGGGCTGCGCGAGGGCCTGTTCGCCGCGGTCAAGGGGTTCATCGAGCTGCACGGCCTGCTGCCCAAGGGCGTCAAGCTGCTGCCCGAGGACGTCTTCGCGCGCGCCAGCTTCGTGCTCTCGGCCAAGGTGCTCGATCCGCAGTTCCAGGGCCAGATCAAGGAGCGGCTGAACTCGCGCGACGCGCTGCGGCTGGTGTCTTCCCTGGTGCGCCCGCAGCTCGAGCTGTGGCTCAACCAGCACGTCGAGCACGGGCGCCGCCTGGCCGACCTGGTGATCCGCCAGGCGCAGGCGCGCAGCCGTGCCGCGCAGAAGGTCGAGAAGAGGAAGAGCTCCGGCGTGGCAGTGCTGCCGGGCAAGCTCACCGACTGCGAATCGACCGAAGTCGCGCGCAACGAGCTCTTCCTGGTGGAGGGCGATTCGGCCGGCGGCTCGGCCAAGATGGGCCGCGACAAGGAATTCCAGGCCATCCTGCCGCTGCGCGGCAAGGTGCTCAACACCTGGGAAACCGAGCGCGACCGCCTGTTCGCCAACAACGAGGTGCACGACATCGCGGTAGCGATCGGAGTCGATCCGCACGCTCACGGCGCCGACGCCGATCTCTCCAACCTGCGCTACGGCAAGATCTGCATCCTCTCGGACGCCGACGTCGACGGCGCGCACATCCAGGTGCTGCTGCTCACGCTCTTCTTCCGGCACTTCCCGGCCCTGATCGAGCGCGGCCACGTGTTCGTGGCGCGCCCGCCGCTGTTCCGGGTCGACGTGCCGGCGCAGGGCAAGCGGCCGCTGCGCAAGCTGTACTGCCTCGACGAGGGCGAGCTCAGGCACGTCGAGGACAAGCTGCGCAAGGACGGCGTGCGCGAAGGCAGCTGGTCGATCTCGCGCTTCAAGGGACTGGGGGAAATGAACGCCGAGCAGCTCTGGGAGACCACCATGAATCCGGATACGCGGCGCCTGCTGCCGATCGACTTCGGCGACGTCGACGCCGCCGGCACCACGCAGCGCTTCACGATGCTGATGGGCAAGGGCGAAGCCGCCTCGCGCCGCGCCTGGCTCGAGGAGCGCGGCAACGAGGTCGAGGTCGACATCTGATGGCCGGCGCGGGCACGACCGGCACCAGCGAGCCGGACCTCTTCGCCGTCGACGACCGCGAGGCGCAGCAGGCCCTGGCGCTGGCGCACTACGCCGAGCGCGCCTATCTCGACTACGCGGTGTCGGTGGTCAAGGGGCGCGCGCTGCCCGACGTGTGCGACGGCCAGAAGCCGGTGCAGCGGCGCATCCTGCACGCGATGAACGAGATGGGCCTGGGCCCGGGCGCCAAGCCGGTCAAGTCGGCGCGCGTGGTGGGCGACGTGCTCGGCAAGTTCCATCCGCACGGCGACGTGGCGGCCTACGACGCGCTGGTGCGCATGGCGCAGCCGTTCACGCTGCGCTATCCGCTCATCGACGGCCAGGGCAACTTCGGCTCGCGCGACGGCGACGGCGCGGCGGCGATGCGCTACACCGAGGCGCGCCTGACGCCCTATGCCCGGCTGCTGCTCGACGAGATCGACCAGGGCACGGTCGACTTCGTGCCCAACTACGACGGCTCCACCGAGGAGCCGCGGCTGCTGCCGGCGCGCCTGCCCATGGTGCTGCTCAACGGCGCCTCGGGCATCGCCGTCGGCATGGCCACCGAGATCGCGCCGCACAACCTGCGCGAGGTGGCCGCGGCGGCGGTGGCCGTGCTCAAGAAGCCCGATACCGGCGTCGACGAGCTGCTGGCGCTGATACCGGGCCCCGATTTCCCCGGCGGCGGCCAGATCATCTCCACGCCGGCCGAGCTGCGCGAGATCTATGCCTCGGGGCGCGGCTCGATCAAGGTGCGTGCACGCCATGCGATCGAGGACCTGGCGCGCGGGCAGTGGCAGCTCGTGGTCACCGAGCTGCCGCACGGGGTGTCGGCGCAGAAGGTCCTCGAGGAGATCGAGGAGCTGAGCAACCCCAAGGTGCGCGCCGGCAAGAAGTCGCTCACGCCCGAGCAGCTGCAGCTCAAGCAGGCGCTGCTGGCGGTGCTCGACGCGGTGCGCGACGAATCGGGCAAGGATGCCCCGGTGCGCCTGGTGTTCGAGCCGCGCACCTCGCGCATCGACCAGGACGAGCTGCTGCGCGTGCTGCGCGCCCATACCAGCCTGGAGACCGGCGTACCGATGAACCTGGTGATGATCGGCCTGGACGGCCGGCCGCGCCAGAAGAACCTGCCGCAGATCCTGTCGGAGTGGTGCGAGTTCCGCCTGCGCACCGTCACCCGGCGCTGCCGCCACCGGCTGGACAAGGTCGAGGAGCGCATCCACATCCTCGAGGGCCGCCAGCGGGTGCTGCTGAACCTCGACGAGGTGATCCGCATCATCCGCGCCTCCGACGAGCCCAAGCCGGCCCTGATCGCCGCCTTCGGGCTGAGCGAGCGGCAGGCCGAGGACATCCTGGAGATCCGCCTGCGCCAGCTCGCCCGTCTCGAGGCGATCCGCATCGAGCAGGAGCTGGCCGAGCTGCGCGGCGAAAAGGGCACGCTCGAGGGGCTGCTGGCCAACCCGGTGGCGATGCGCCGCCAGGTGGTGCGCGAGATCGAGGCCGACGCCAAGACCTACGGCGACGCGCGCCGCACGCTCATCGAGGCGGCCGAGCGCACCTCGGCGACGATCGAGGTCGCCGAGGAGCCGGTGACCGTGATCGTGTCGGAGAAGGGCTGGGTGCGCGCACGCCAGGGCCACGGCCACGACGTCGCGCAATTCGGCTACAAGGCCGGCGACGGGCCGTACGGGGCCTACGAGGTGATGACCACCGACCAGCTGTTCGCCGTCGCCACCAACGGCCGCGTGTACTCGGTGCCGGTGTCGCAGCTGCCTTCGGCGCGCGGCGACGGCGCGCCGATCACCAGCCTGGTCGAGCTCGAGCCCGGCTCGCGCATCGACCACGCCTTCGCCGCGGCGCCCGGCGCCGGCGTGCTGCTGGCCGCCAGCGGAGGCACCGGCCTGCTGTGCCAGGCCGCCGACCTGGCCGGACGCACCCGCCAGGGCAAGGCGTTCTTCGCGCTCGGACAGGACGAGGTGCCGCTGCGCCCGGCGCTGTTCGCCCCCGGCATGGGACGGGTGCTGTGCGTGTCGGCCGAGGGCAAGGCGCTGGTGTTCGGCCTCGACGAGGCGAAGGTGCTCAGGAACGGCGGGCGCGGGGTGATCCTGATGGGGCTCGACGCGAAGGACCGCCTGCGCCAGGCGATCGTCTTCGGCGAGGCCGGCGTGCGCGTGCGCGGCGCCGGGCGCGGCGGCAAGCCCGTCGACCGAGTATTCTCCGCCGCGGCGCTCGAAGCCTGGGCCGGCAGCCGTGCGCGCAAGGGGCGCTTCCTCGAGCCGCGCGTCAGGGACGCCGTGCTGGAGACGCCGCGATGACCGATTCGACCACTGCGAACGACGAGATGGATGCCATGAAGGAAACGCTGGGATTCCAGACCGAGGTCACGCAGCTCCTGAAGCTGATGATCCATTCGCTGTACAGCAATCGCGAGATCTTCCTGCGCGAGCTGATCTCCAACGCCTCGGACGCCTGCGACAAGCTGCGCTTCGAGGCCCTGGACCGCCCCGAGCTCTACGAGGGCGACGGCGAGCTGCAGATCCGCATCGAGGCCGATGCGGCCGCGCGCACGCTGACCATCTCGGACAACGGCATCGGGCTCTCGCGCGAGGAGGCGATCGAGCACCTGGGCACCATCGCCCGCTCGGGCACCCGCGAGTTCTTCGACCGCCTCTCCGGCGACCAGGCCAGGGACGCCCAGTTGATCGGCCAGTTCGGGGTCGGCTTCTATTCGGCCTTCATCGTGGCCGACCGCGTCACGGTGGTGTCGCGGCGCGCCGGCCTGCCGGCCGACCAGGCCGTGCGCTGGGAATCCGACGGCAGCGGCGCCTTCACCGTCGAGACCGTGGAGAAGGCCGGCCGCGGCACCGACGTGACGCTGCACCTGCGCCGGAAACCGGCCGGCGAGGGCGGCGAGGCGGGCGGCACGGGGGAGGCGGCGGGAGACGAGGCATCGGGCTTCGACGACCTGCTGTCGGCCTGGACGCTGAAGGCCATCGTGCGCCGCTACTCCGACCACATCTCGCTGCCGATCCGCATGCGCAAGGAGGAGTGGGACGCCGAAGCCAAGCGCATGCGCACCACCGACGAGTGGGAGACGGTCAACCAGGCGAGCGCGCTGTGGGCGCGCCCGAAGGCGGAGATCGACGACGAGCAGTACCGCGCCTTCTACAAGCATCTCTCGCACGGCGACGACGAGCCGCTGGCCTGGGCGCATCATCGCGTCGAGGGCCGCACCGAATACACCCAGCTGCTCTACGTGCCGGCGCGCGCGCCCTTCGACCTCTACGACCGCCATCGCCGCAGCGGCGTGCGGCTGTACGTGCGGCGCGTGTTCATCATGGAGGACGCCGAGCAGCTGCTGCCCGGCTGGCTGCGCTTCGTGCGCGGCGTCATCGACTCCAACGACCTGCCGCTCAACGTTTCGCGCGAGATCCTGCAGGAAAGCCGAGACGTGCGGGCGATCCGCGAGGGCTGCGCCCGGCGCGTGCTGTCGATGCTCGAGGAGATGGCGGCCGAACGGCCCGACGACTACGCAAAGTTCTGGCGCGAGTTCGGGCAGGTGGTCAAGGAGGGCGTGGGCGAAGACCGCGCCAACGCCGAGCGCATCGCCAGGCTGCTGCGCTTCGTCTCCACCGCATCGGGCGACGATGCGCAGACGGTGTCGCTGGCCGACTACGCCGGACGCATGAAGCAGGGCCAGGAGAAGATCTGGTACGTCACCGCCGATACGCCGGCGGCTGCGCGCAGCAGCCCGCACCTGGAGGTGTTTCGCAAGAAGGGCATCGAGGTGCTGCTGCTCACCGACCGCGTCGACGAATGGATGCTGTCCTTCCTCACCGAGTTCGACGGGCACGAGCTGGCCTCGGTCGCGCGCGGCGGGCTCGACCTCGATGCGCTCGAGGACGAGGCCGAGAAGGCGGCCGCGCAGCAGGCCGCCGACGAGTTCCGGCCGCTCGCCGAGAGCATCAAGGCCGCGCTCGGCGATGCGGTGAAGGAGGTGCGCGTCACCAACCGGCTCACCGATTCGGCCTCGTGCCTGGTCTCCGACGAAGGCGAGATCAGCGGCCACCTGCAGCGCCTGCTCGAGCAGGCCGGCCAGAAGGCGCCGCCGCGCCAGCCCATCCTGGAGATCAATCCGCATCATGCGCTGGTGGCGCGCCTGCGCGCCGAGCCCGGGCGCGTCGCCGACTGGGCGCAGCTCCTGCTCGACGAGGCGGTGCTGGCCGAAGGCGGCCAGCTGCGCGATCCGGCCGGCTTCGTGCGCCGGCTCAACGCGATGCTGGCGCCCGCGGCCGGCGCGCCGGAAGCCTCGTGAGCGATCGTCGCGGGGCGGCCCGGGCGGCCCGCGGGCACGCGCGCCGCGACGACCCGATGATCACGCTCTCCGAGGAAGGGGGCGTGCGCTACCTGCATTTCGGCTCGCCGTGGATCCAGGGTGCGATGCGCATCGCGCGCCCCTTCGAGCTCGAGATCGACTACGTCCGCGACATGATGGCATGGCTGCTGTTCCTCGCGCCGCCGGCTCGCGTGCTGCAGCTCGGGCTGGGCGCGGGCGCGCTCACCAAGTACTGCTGGCGCCGCTTCCCGGATACCCGCGTCACGGCGGTGGAGGTCAGCGCAGCGGTGCTGGCCTGCGCGCGGCGGGATTTCGCGCTGCCCGCCGACGATGCGCGCCTGTCGGTGGTGCTGGCCGATGCCGGCGAGTTCGTCGCCCGGCCCGCCGCGCGCGGCGGCTACGGCGTGATCCAGGCCGACCTGTACGACCGGCACGCCCGCGCGCCGGCGCTCGACGGCGAGTCGTTCTACCGCAGCTGCCGGCGCGCGCTGGCCGATCCCGGCATCCTGGTGGTGAACCTGTTCGGCGAGGACGATGCCTGCCGGGGCAGCCGGCTGGCGCTGAGCCGGGCCTTCGAGGGACGCGTGCTGGCGCTGCCGCCGGTGCCGGCCGGCAACGTGGTGATGCTCGCCTTCAAGGGGCCGATGCTGCGCGTGGCCTGGCCGCAGCTCGCCGAACGTGCGCACGCCCTCGCTGCCGAGCGCCTGCCCGCGCGCGCCTGGCTGCGGGCGTTGCGGGCGCAGCAAGGGCACTTCCCCGACTTCGGTATCTAAGCTTCCGTCGCACGGGCCCCGCTTCCGACCGTTCGTCCGCCGCCGGCGCGCGCCCCGCGGGCAGGCTGCTAGCCTGCCCGCATGAACGCGCGTACCGAGCTCGCGTCCGGCCCGGCCGGCGCCGCCGCCATGCTGCCGCTCGGCCAGCCGGGACGGCGCGTCACGGTCGAAGACCTGCTGCCGGCGCTGGTGGCCGACGGGCTGCTCGGGCAGGCCGACGCCGAAACCGTCGAGCGGTACGCGCGGCTTTCGAGCGCCGAGCCGCACGCGCTGGTGGCGATCGCGCGGCGCAAGCTCAAGTCTCCAGGCACCCACCGTACCCTCGACCTGGAAGTGCTGTGCCCCTGGTTCGCCAGGCGGGTGGGCCTGCCGTTCATGCGCATCGACCCGCTCAAGGTCGACCTGGCGCGCGTCGCCGAGGTGATGTCGAGCCAGTACGCGACGCGCTTCAGGATCCTGCCGCTCGAGATCAAGCCGGCGGAGGTGACCATCGCCACCGCCGAGCCGTTCGTCACCGACTGGGTCGACGAGCTGGGCGGGCTGCTGCGGCGCGACATCAGGCGGGTGATCGCCAATCCGCAGGACATCGCCCGCTACATCGTCGAGTTCTTCACGCTCGCGCGCACGGTGCGCGGCGCGCAGAAGAACGGCGCGGCCTCGAGCCAGGGCAACTTCGAGCAGCTGGTCGAGCTGGGACGCTCGGGGCGCAACCTCGACGCCAACGACCAGCACGTGGTGACCATCGTCGACTGGCTGTGGCAGTACGCCTTCGAGCAGCGCGCCAGCGACATCCACCTTGAGCCGCGGCGCGAGACCGGCTCGATCCGCTTCCGCATCGACGGCGTGCTGCACAACGTCTACCAATTGCCCGCCTCGGTGCTGGCCGCGATGACCAGCCGCATCAAGCTGCTCGGGCGCATGGACGTGGTGGAGAAGCGCCGCCCGCAGGACGGGCGCATCAAGACGCGCACCGGCGACGGGCGCGAGATCGAGCTGCGCCTGTCCACGCTGCCGACCGCCTTCGGCGAGAAGCTGGTGATGCGGGTGTTCGACCCCGAGGTGCTGGTGCGCGATTTCGCGCAGCTCGGCTTCTACGACGACGATCTCGAGACCTGGGAGGAGATGACCTCGCGCCCCAACGGCATCGTGCTGGTGACCGGCCCGACCGGCTCGGGCAAGACCACCACGCTGTACACGACGCTCAAGATGCTGGCCACCGAGGACGTCAACGTCTGCACGGTCGAGGACCCGATCGAGATGGTCGAGCCGAGCTTCAACCAGATGCAGGTGCAGCACGGCATCGAGCTGAGCTTCGCCGACGGCATCCGCGCGCTGATGCGCCAGGACCCCGACATCATCATGGTGGGCGAGATCCGCGACCTCGAGACCGCCGAGATGGCGGTGCAGGCGGCGCTCACCGGCCACCTGGTGCTCTCCACGCTGCACACCAACGACGCCGCCTCGGCGATCACGCGGCTGCTCGATCTCGGCGTGGCGCCGTACCTGCTCAACGCCACGCTGATCGGCGTGATGGCGCAGCGGCTGGTGCGCACGCTGTGCGAGTCGTGCAAGGAGGAGGCGGGCACGCTCACCGACGAGCAGTGGGAGACGCTGATCAAGCCCTTTCGCGCCGCCAGGCCGGCCCGCGTCTACCGGCCGGTGGGCTGCCTGGAGTGCCGCATGACCGGCTATCGCGGCCGCAACGGCCTGTACGAGCTGCTGGTGCTCGATGCCGAGCTGCGCGCCCTGATCAACGACAAGCCCGACCTCGGGGCGATCCGGCGCCGCGCCATGCGCGGCGGGCTCAGGCCCTTGCGGCTCGCCGGTGCCCAGCGCATCGCCGCCGGCCAGACCACCTGGGACGAGGTGGTCAAGGCGGCGCCGCCGATCAGCGGCTAGCAGGCCGGCGCGGGCTTCGGCCGGCGCCTGCTGGAGCCTGCGCCGATGCGCACCGGCCGGAGCGCAGCCTCCGCCTGCCGGCCTTGCTTTCCGGCGGGCCATTCGTTTCGGCGCCCTGGCGCGCGTGTCATAATCGCCGCCGCCTTCCGCTCCCAGCCAGGAGACCTCCCATGTCCTTCCTCAAGCGGATTCCGGCCGCCGCCGCGATCCTTGCCGCCGCCTTCTGCGTCGCCGCGCCGGCAGCGGCGCAGACCGAAGTCAAGCTCGCCTACGCGCTGGCCACCAATTCCCACTACGGAGCGGGTGCCGCGGCCTGGGCCGAGACCGCCGAGAAGCTCAGCAACGGCAAGCTGAAGTTCAAGCAGTTTCCCTCCAGCGCGCTGGGCGGCGAGCGCGAGACCGTCGAGAGCGTGCAGCTCGGGACGCTCGAGGCGGTCATCGTGTCCAGCGGCACGCTGAGCAACTTCGTGCCCGAGGTCGGCGTGACCGACATCCCGTTCCTGTTCCGCGACCTGAAGCACGCGCGCTCGGTACTCGACGGCCCGGTCGGCCAGGACCTGCTCGCCAAGTTCCGCTCGCGCAACCTGGTCGCGCTGGCCTGGGGCGAGCAGGGCTTTCGCCACCTCACCAACAGCCGGCATCCGGTGAGCAAGCCCGACGACATGAAGGGCCTGAAGATCCGCACCATGGAGAACCCGGTGCACATCACGGCGTTCAAGACGCTGGGGGCGGCGCCCACGCCGATGGCCTGGCCGGAAGTGATCGGCGCGCTGCAGCAGGGCACCATCGACGGCCAGGAGAACCCGATGTCGGTGATCGTCTCGGCCAAGCTGGCGCAGGTCCAGAAGTACCTCACGCTCACCGGCCACGTCTATTCGCCGGCCGCGCTGATCGTCTCGACCAAGCTGTGGAACAGCCTCGACGACGCCGGCAAGAAGGCGCTCGCCGAGGGCGCCCGGGCCGGCGCCCAGGCGATGCGCGCCTACGTCGACGAGGTCGAGCGCAAGGGGCTCGCCGACGTCAAGGCGGCGGGCATGCAGGTGGTCGAGCTCGACGATCGCTCCAAGGCCTCCTTCCAGCAGGCGCTCGGGCCGGCCTACAAGCAGTACGAGAGCCGCTACGGCCGGGCGCTGATCGACAGCATCGCCAACGCAAAGTAGGGCGCGGCCGGCGCGGCTCCCCGCGATGCAGGCCCTCGAGCGCGCTTTCGTCGCCGCCAACCGCTGGGCGCTGATCGCGCTGCTGGCGGCGATGGCCTGCATCGTCTTCGCCAACGTCGCGCTGCGCTACCTGACCAACGACTCGCTGGTGTGGGCCGAGGAGATCGCCCGCTACCTGATGATCTGGCTGACCTTCCTGGGCGCCGGACTGGTGCTGCGCTTCGGGGGGCACATCGCCATCGAGAACCTGCACGACGTGCTGCCGGGGCGGGCCGGCCGCTGGCTGCGCGCGGCGATCGTCGCCGCGCTGCTGGTGTTCTTCGCGGTGATGGCCTGGCAGGGCGCAGCCTACGCCAGCCTCATGCGCTTCCAGACCACCGCGGCCACCGGCATCTCGTTCGGCTGGGTCTACCTGGCGATGCCGCTGGGCTTCGTGCTGATGATCGTCCACCTGCTGCTGGTGGCCCGCCGCTACGTGCTCGAGCGGCAGGTGCTGTCGTCCGACGAGATCGATGCCGTCACGGCGTCCAGCCTCTGAGCGTGGCGGCGCCCGCGGCGGCTCGCCGGCAGCGGGGTAGGCGGCCTTGAGCCTCACCCTGTTCGTCGCGATCGTCGTGCTGATGGCGATCGGCATGCCGATCGCCTTCGCGCTCGCCATGGCCGCCTCGATCGCGGTGCTGGCCGGCGAGCACTACCCGCAGATCGTGGTGTTCAAGGAGATGTTCACCGGCCTGGACAGCTTCCCGCTGATGGCCGTGCCCTTCTTCATCCTCGCCGCCGAGCTGATGAGCGGCGGCGCGCTCACCGTGGTGCTGCTGCGCTTCGCGGCACAGTTCGTCGGCCACCTGCGCGGGGGGCTGGGCTACGCCAACGTGCTGTCGCTGACGCTGTTCTCGGGCATCTCGGGCTCGGCGATGGCCGACGTGGCCGGGCCCGGCGCGATGATGTCGCGGATGATGGAGAAGGCGGGCTACGATCGCAGCTACGCCGCTGCACTGACCGCGAGCACCGCCATCGTCGGCCCCATCATCCCGCCGTCGATCATCATGATCATCTACGCGCTGCAGGACGAGAACGTCTCGGTCGGCGCGCTCTTCATGGCCGGGTTCGTGCCCGGCGCGCTGATCGCGCTGGCGATGGCGGCCACCAACTGGTGGGTGTGCCGCCGGCGCGCCTTCTCCTCGTCCGAGACGCGCCCGTCGTGGCGCGAGATGCTGCGCAACACCTGGCGGGCGCTGCCCGCGCTGGCGCTCATCGTGCTGATCCTGGTCGGCATCCGCTTCGGCGTGTTCACGCCGACCGAGGCGTCGGTGGTCGCGGTGTTCTACGCGCTGGCCTGCGGGAAATGGATCTACCGCACGCTGCGCTGGAGCGCGGTCCCGGCGATCCTCTCGCGCGCGGCGCTGCTCACCGCGGCGGTGCTGTTGATCGTCGGCGCATCGGCGGCGTTCGCCTGGGTGCTGACCATCGAGCGGCTCCCGCAGTACCTGGCCGAGACGATCGTCGCATGGCACCTGCAGCCGCTGACCTTCCTGCTGGCAGTGAACGTGCTGCTGCTCCTGTTCGGCATCTTCCTCGAGCCTTTGCCCGGGGTCATGATCCTGGTGCCCATCCTGGCACCGATCGCCGCCTCGCTCGGGATCGATCCGCTGCACTTCGCGATCGTGGTGATCGTGAACCTGACGCTGGGCATGATCACGCCGCCGGTCGGCGGCCTGCTGTTCGTCACCTCGGTGACGGTGAAGGTCGGCATGAGCGCCCTGGTGCGCGAGCTGCCGCCTTTCCTGATCGCGCACCTGCTGGTGCTGGCGCTGCTGACGCTGTTCCCGGCGCTGTCGACCTGGCTGCCGCACGTGCTCGGGTTCAGGTGAGCTCCGGCGCGCCGTCGCCTATTTGGACAGCTCCCGCATCGCCCGCTCCAGCCCCTGCAGCGTCACCGGGTACATGCGGTTGTGCATGATCTGGCGGATCACCGCGATCGACTGGCGGTACTCCCACACGCCTTCGGGCTCGGGGTTGAGCCAGGCGAACTTGGGGAAGCGCTCGGCCAGCCGGCGCAGCCACACCGCACCGGCTTCCTCGTTGTTGTACTCCACCGAGCCGCCCGGCTGCAGCACCTCGTAGGGGCTCATCGTGGCGTCGCCGACGAGGATCAGCCGGTAGTCGGGGTTGTACTTGCGCAGCAGGTCCCAGGTTTCGAAGCGCTCGGCGTGGCGGCGGTGGTTGTTCTTCCACACGTAGTCGTAGACGCAGTTGTGGAAGTAGTAGAACTCCAGGTGCTTGAACTCGCTCTTGGCGGCCGAGAACAGCTCCTCGGTCTGCCGGATGTGGTCGTCCATCGTGCCGCCCACGTCGAGCAGCATCAGCACCTTGATGGTGTTGTGCCGCTCGGGAACCATGCGGATGTCGAGGTAGCCAGCGTTGCGTGCGGTGCTGGCGATGGTGTCGTCGAGGTCGAGCTCTTCCTCGGCGCCCTCGCGCGCGAACTTGCGCAGCCGCCGCAGCGCCACCTTGATGTTGCGGGTGCCCAGCTCGATCTGGTCGTCGTAGTCGCGGTAGGCGCGCTGCTCCCACACCTTCACCGCGGTGCGGTTGCCGGCCGACGGCCCGCCGATGCGGATGCCCTCGGGGTTGTAGCCGCCGTTGCCGAAGGGCGAGGTGCCCCCGGTGCCGATCCACTTGCTGCCGCCCTGGTGGCGCTCCTTCTGCTCCTCGAGCAGCTGGCGCAGCCGCTCGAGCAGCTTGTCCAGCCCGCCCATGGCTTCGATGGCGGCCTTCTCCTCGGCGGTGAACTCGCGCTTGAGCTGACGCTTGAGCCACTCCAGCGGCAGGTCGACATCGATGCCCTCGATCGACTGCACGCCCTTGAAATAGGCGCCGAAGGCCTTGTCGAACTTGTCGAAGTTGCGCTCGTCCTTGACCAGGGTGGCGCGCGACAGGAAATAGAACTCGTCGATCGAGGGCCCGATCACGTGCTCGCGCATCGCCTCGAGCAGCAGCAGGTATTCCTTGATCGAGACCGGCAGCTTCGCGTGCCGCAGATGCAGGAAGAAGTCGATCAGCATGGTCGGACTGCCTCAGGTCGGCTCATGTGGCCTCAGCTCGTCGCCGGCTCGGCGGCGCGCGGCCGGCGCAGCCGCCATTCGAGGTTGGCGCGCACCGCCGGCCACTCGGCAGCGGTCACGCTGTAGACCGCGGTGTCGCGCAGCGAGCCGTTGGGCATGCGCACGTGGCTGCGCAGCACGCCGTCGAGCTTCGCGCCGAGCCGCTCGATGGCCTGCCGGCTTTGCACGTTCATGGAGTGGGTGCGGAACTCGACCGCGATGCAGTCGAGATGCTCGAACGCGTGCCGCAGCAGCATCGCCTTGCACTCGGTGTTCAGCGCGGTGCGCTGCACGCTGGCAGCGTACCAGGTGGAGCCGATCTCCACGCGGCGGTGCGTCGCGTCGACGTTCATGTAGGTGGTCATGCCCGCCAGCCTGCCGCTGGCGTTGTGCCGCACCGAGAACGGCAGCATCGTACCGCCCTGGCGCAGCGCGAGCCGGCGGGCGATCTCGGCGCCCATCGTCGCGGGGCTGGGCACGGTGGTGTACCAGAGCTCCCACAGGCGGCCGTCGGCGCAGGCCTCGACGAGCGCCGCCTCGTGCGCGGGATCGAGCGGCTCGAGCGTCGCATGCTCGCCGGCCAGCGTGACGGGCTCGAGCCAGGGCATGTCGCGCCGCGCTCCCGGGTCAGCGGTTGTGGCGCGCCATGAAGACCAGGCGCTCGAACAGGTGGACGTCCTGCTCGTTCTTGAGCAGCGCGCCGTGCAGCGGCGGGATCACGCTCTTGCTGTCCTTCGAGCGCAGCGCCTCGGGCGGGATGTCCTCGGCCACCAGCAGCTTGAGCCAGTCGAGCAGCTCGGAGGTGGAGGGCTTCTTCTTCAGCCCGGGCAGCTCGCGGATCTGGAAGAAGGCCTCCAGCGCCTCCTTGAGCAGCGTCTTCTTCAGGTTCGGGAAGTGCACGTCGACGATGGCCTGCATCGTCTCCTTGTCCGGGAACTTGATGTAGTGGAAGAAGCAGCGGCGCAGAAAGGCGTCGGGCAGCTCCTTCTCGTTGTTCGAGGTGATCATCACCACCGGGCGGTGGCGCGCCCGCACCAGCTGGCGCGTCTCGTAGACATAGAACTCCATGCGGTCGAGCTCGCGCAGCAGGTCGTTGGGGAACTCGATGTCGGCCTTGTCGATCTCGTCGATCAGCAGCACCACCGGGCGCTCGGAGTCGAAGGCCTGCCACAGCACGCCCTTGACGATGTAGTTGTGGATGTCCTTCACGCGCTCGTCGCCGAGCTGCGAGTCGCGCAGCCGCGACACCGCGTCGTACTCGTACAGGCCCTGCTGCGCCTTGGTGGTCGACTTGATGTGCCACTGCAGCAGCGGCATGCCGAGCGCGCCCGCGACCTCCTCGGCCAGCATGGTCTTTCCGGTGCCCGGCTCGCCCTTGATAAGCAGCGGCCGCTGCAGCTGGATCGCCGCGTTGACGGCGAGCTTGAGGTCGTCGGTGGCGACGTAGGTATCGGTGCCCTGGAAACGCATGATTTCGGGTTTTTCCGGATTCGGGGTGCGGATCTCCAAAAGTATACGGGATGCGCTTCCGCCCCCGGCTGGTGGGCTTGCGGCCGGCCGATCCGCGCCGGCCGCGGGTTTCCCCGGTGTCGCGAGATTCCCCTCGGCTGGACGGGTCGGAAGGGCGTCCGATAGAATCGGCGAGCAGTTCATACAAGAAACATTCCCGTTTCACGGCAGGGGGACGGCACCATCATGAAAGCGCTGCTTGCAGCCGGATTGGTCTTCACGCTGTTGCCGGCTAGCGCGGCGTTCGCGCTCGACGGCAACGCCGAGGCCGGCGCGAAGAAGAACGAGATGTGCATCGGCTGCCACGGCATCTACGACTACAAGTCGTCGTTTCCGAGCGTCTATCGGGTTCCGATGATCCGCGGCCAGTCGGCCAAGTATCTCGAGGCCGCGCTGCACGAGTACAAGAAGGGCGAGCGCAGCCATCCCACCATGCGCGCCGTGGCCGGGAGCCTGACCGACCAGGACATCGCCGACCTCGCTGCGTACTACGGCAGCAAGTAGGCCGCACCCCCGTATCCGATCGGACCGCACGAGCCCGGACGCCCAGCCCATGACACCGCACGCTTCGACGACGATGGCGCGACGCCTTGTTCCTTCGATCCGCCGCACCGGCGCCCTGCTGGGTGCCGCCGCGCTGCTCGCCGCGCCGCTGGCCGATGCCGCCGACCTCGCGCTCGGCGCCGAGAAGGCCGCCCAGGTCTGCGCCGCCTGTCACGGCAAGGACGGCAATACGCCCATCGACCCTACTTATCCGAAGCTGGCCGGCCAGCACGCCGACTACCTCGAGCGCGCGCTGCTCGACTACCAGAGCGGGCATCGCAAGAACCCGATCATGGGCGCGCAGGCCAAGCAGCTCTCGCGCGCCGACATCCGCAACCTCGCGGCCTACTACGCCAGCCTTCCCGGCAACCTCAGCTCGCGCCGCTGAGCGCGTGACTTAATTCACGTTCCCTCGCGCGGCGGCGTCTTTCGTCGCCCGCGCGCCGCCTTCCGTCGCGCCGCCGGGGCCGCCGCGCGATCGCGTCGATACATTCCACAGGCATGAAAGGAAAGGCCGCGCACCGTGCGCGGCCGATCGCCAACAGACCCGTGCGGGCCGCGGTCATCCGCGTCGAATCGAAGATCATGAACATACGAGCGCCGCAGCGTGGCGTCACGATCATCGAACTCGCGATCGTCCTGGGCATCCTCGCCACGCTGGCGGTTGCGGCGATCCCCGACGTGAACGCGTTCATCGCCCGCTCACAGGTGCGCGCGGCCGCCGATGCGCTGCGCGGCGCGCTGCGGGCGGCGCAGATCGAGGCGCTGGCGCGCGGCACCATCGTCGAGGTGGTGCTCACCGACGATGCGCCGTCCTCGTCCGCGGCCTCGCTGTCGCCCTCGACCAGTGGACGCAACTTCGTCGTGCGTGCCGAGGCGCGCGATGGTGCGCGCGAGGTGCTGTATGCCCACGAGGCGTCGCTGCTCACCCCGCGGGTGCGGGTGGACGCCGACCGGGCGGTGTTCCGTTTCGACGCCTTCGGCCGCCTGCGCGCCGAATCGGTCTGTACCGGCGCACCGGGTGCGCAGTGCGCGATCCGCCTGGAAGACGGCGCCGGCGACACGGCCTCGCGCGCCGTGCTGCAGGTGCGCGTCGGCCCGGGCGGCTCGAGCACCGGGTGCAATCCTGACCTGCCTTCGGGGAGTTCGTTCGCATGCAGCTGAAGCCGTTTCGCCACCGAGCCTTCCAGGCGGGGTTCACCCTGATCGAAGTGATGATCGTTGTGGCCATCGTCGGGATCCTCGCCGCCATCGCCTATCCGAACTACACCGACTACCTGCGCCGCAGCCGGGCCCAGGAGGCACCCAACGCGCTGGCCGACTTCCGCGCGCGCATGGAGCAGTTCTACCAGGACAACCGCAACTACGGCGCGGCCGCCTGCGGGGTGGCCGCGCCGACCAGCGACAGCTTCACCTACGCGTGCGTGCTGACCAACGGCGGCCAGGGCTACACCGCCACCGCCACCGGTTCGAACGCCCTGGTGACCGGCCTCGGCTACACGGTGGACCAGGCCAATGCCCAGACCACCACCTGCGCGGGCTGCGCCTGGGGCATTGCCAACCAGAACGCGTGGGTCACCCGCCGATGAGGTACACGCGACCCGACCGGCCGCGCGGCTTCACCCTGGTGGAGCTGCTGGTGGCCATGGCGGTGTTCGGCCTGCTGCTGGCCTCGGCGCTGCCGAGCTACGGCGAGTTCATCCGCAACTCGCAGATCCGCACCGCGGCGCAATCGATCGAGAGCGGGCTGCAGATCGCGCGCGCCGAGGCGGTGCGCGGCAATGCGCAGGTGCAGTTCCAGCTGCCCGGCACGCTGGCCGGCACCGCCGTCGCCGGCGGCACCGACTGGGCCGTGATGGGCACACTGGCGGCCACGCCGACCGTCTTCGACCAGGTGGTGGGCACGCGCACCGAGCCCAATGCGTCCTCGGTGGCGCGGGTGGGCGTCGCGGCGGCTGCGAGCGGCGCTTCCTCGGCCCCCGGTGCCGGGCTGCCGGCCACGGTCACCTTCACCGGCCTGGGTCGCCTGAGCGCCGCCACGGCGGTGCGCCAGATCGACGTCACCGGTCCGGCCGGCTCGCGTTCGCTCGCGGTGCAGATCACCCCGGGCGGCGACATCCGGCTGTGCGATCCGGCGCTCGTGCGCGCTGCCGATCCGCAGGGGTGCGCATGAGCGCGCCGCGCCGCAGCTTCGCACGCGCCGGCCGGCCGGCCCAGGCGGGGGCCATGCTGATCGAGGCGCTGGTGGCGATCCTGCTGTTCTCGATCGCCATCCTGGGCATCGTCGGCCTGCAGGCGCGCGGCGTCGAGGTGGTGCGCGATGCCGAGTACCGCGCCCAGGCCAGCCTGTTCGCGAACCAGATCATCGGCCGGATGTGGGCCGACCGCTTCAACGTGCCGACCTACGCGCTCAACGCCGGCGGCGCGGCGGCGGCCTGCGCGGCCGGCGCCAACGCCTCGGCCAATCCGGCCGTGGCCGACTGGCTCAACAGCGTCGCCGGCGCCGGCGTGGCCGGTGCCCTGCCGGGGGCGGCCGGCCTCCTGCAGCAGATCGATGTCGCGCCCAACAACGTCGTCACCGTCACCGTGTGCTGGCAGGCGCCGCAGGACGCCGCCCCGCACGCCTTCACGATGACGGCGCAGATCCAGGGGTAGCCCAGTGAAACCGGAAAACCGGCTGTGCGTGAGCGCCTCCCGGATTGCCTGCCAGCGCGGCTTCGGCCTGGTCGAGCTGATGGTCGGGATGGTGATCGGGCTGATCGTGACGGCCATCATCTATCAGGTGCTGTCCACCTTCGAAGGGGTCAAGCGCACCACCACCGGCTCGGCCGGCGCGCAGGTCAACGGTGCCTTCAGCCTGTCGACGATCGAGCGCGACATCCGCGCCGCGGGCTGGGGGATGCCCAGCGCCGACGTGATCCGCTGCAATGCGTACCAGACCTATCACGACAACGGCGCCTCGTTCGGGCCGGTGCCGGGCTTCCCGCAGACGCCGGTGCGCATCGTCGACGGCGGCAACGGCCCGGGTGCCTCCGACACCATCACCGTGCTGTGGGGCAGCTCGGTGCGCGCCAACGTGATGAACCTCCTGCTGCAGGACGTCCAGGCGAACCCGCCCGGCACGGCTGCTGCCGACATGCAGCCGACCACCGCGGTGGGGATGTCCTCGACGGGCGGCTTCGCCTGGCTCACCGACGACGTGGGCAACTGCACCCTGGTGCGCATCACCGGCTCGGTCGCCAACCCGGTGGCGCCGACCACGGTGGTGCTGTCGCACGCGCCGGCTGCCGGCACCGCCTTGATGCCGAACTACAACGCCACGGCTGCCTGGATGTCGGCCCAGGGCTGGCAGACCAATTTCAACTCCAACCCGAGGATCTACGACCTCGGGGCGCTCACCCAGCGCATCTTCAGCGTGGTCAACGGCTCGCTGCAGTCGCAGGACTACTTCAGCTCCGCGGCGAGGACCGAGCTGGCCTCCAACGTGGTGGCGCTCAAGGCGCAGTACGGTGTGGCCGCGGTCGCCGGTGGACAGAACGTCAGCGCGTGGGTGAGCGCCACCAACGGCCCGGCGGGCAACTGGGCCACTCCGCCGCTGGTCGACTTCAAGCGCATCAAGGCGATCCGGCTGGCGGTGGTGGTGCGCAGCCCGCTCAAGGAGCGGCCTGGCGCCGGCGGCGTCTGCACGATCACCACTGCCGCGCCGGTCACCTGGCCGGGCGGACCGACGGTCGACCTGAGCAACGATGCCGACTGGCAGTGCTATCGGTACCGCGTCTTCGAGACCGTGGTGCCCCTGCGCAACGTTCTGTGGGCGAACCTGACGTGAACGTGAATCCATGTTGCCGCGGGCGGGTGCCCCGCCTTGCCGGCGCCGCAGTGTCCCCGCACGGGCGCCAGCGCGGCGTGGTGTTGTTCGTGGCGCTGATCGCCATGGTGGTGCTCGGGCTGGCGGCCGCGGCGATGATCCGTTCGGCCGACACCTCGGGCGTGATCGCCGGCAACCTCGCGTTCAAGGAGGCGACCACCCACGCCGCCGACACCGGCGTGGAGCGGGCCTTCAACGCGCTGCAGGGCCTGGCCACGGCGGACGTGGACGTGGCCAACCAGTATTTCCGCCTCATGCAGCCGGTCGATGCGGACGGCATTCCCACCAGCATCGTCTGGGCCAACGTGCCGTGCTACGACTCGAGCGGCGGCCTGGTCGCGATCAACTGCGCCGACGCTTCGACCTATCGGGTGCAGTACGTCATCGACCGGCTGTGCGCCACCGCGCCGGCACCGACGGACCCCGTCACCTTGCTCACCAGCAGGTGCATCGCCGGGCAGCCGTTCTCCACCGCCGGGCAGACCGGCAACGACCGCGACAGCCACACCCCGTCGGGGAACTACGGCGTACCGCCGGTGACCGGGGCCCTGCCGCCCACCATCCACTACCGGGTGACGGTGCGGGTGCAAGGCCCGCGCAACACCTCGAGCATCGTGCAGGCCACGATCGAGTTGCCCTACATCTGAGCCGGAGACCTCGTCATGCAACCGACCCGCCGCCTCCGCACCCGGACCCTCGCCGCGACCGTCGTCGCGGCGCAGATCCTTCAGCCGCTCGCGGCGCTGGCTGCCGCGACCGATCTCACCGACGTGCCGCTGGCAGTGCAGACCGGGGCCAAGCCGAACATCCTGTTCATGCTCGACAACTCGGGGAGCATGGAATGGGAAACCATCACCGGCACCGATGCGACGGCCGAGTACAACAGCGGCAAGAGCCGGCGCGCGTTCTATTCGCCCACCTTCAACAAGCTGTACTACAACCCCGAGATCACCTACGTGCCGGCGGTCGACTACGACGGCGCCAGCGCGAGCTTCACCTCGTCGATGGGCAACAGCCCGACCGCGAGTGCGCGCATCGACCCGTATCCGACCACTGGCGGGACCACCGGGAGCGTCGACCTGACCAAGGTGTGCTGGGAAACCACCACCCCGCCGTCCCTGCCGCGGTACAGCTCCACGAGTTTTGCCACCAACGGCAACTGCGTGGACAACAGCACCTCAACCAAGAAGACCAGGTACGCACGTTACGCCTTCTATTACGTCTGGAAGGGCAGCGGGACCGAGGACGGGAGCTCCGGCCAGGACTCCGACAGCAACTACAACCGGGTGGAGATCCTGTCCACGACGCCTTCCTATTCGAAGGCGGCCAGCCGCACCGACTGCGCCGGCAGCACCACCTGCACCTACAACGAGGAGATCCAGAACTTCGCCAACTGGTTCTCCTATTACCGGACCCGCATCCAGACCGCCAAGACCACCCTGGGCCTGGCCTTCTCGGTGCTCACCGACAAGTCGCGCGTCGGTTTCGCCACCATCAACGACAACAACAACAACGCCAACACCAGCGCGGCGAACTTCGTGCCGCTGTCGGACTTCGACAAGGCGCAGAAGAAGACCTGGTACGCCAAGCTCTATGCGATCAGCCCCGGCGGCGGCACTCCGCTGGTCGCCGCCCTCGATCGCGCCGGCAAGTACTACCAGAACGGCAAGATGGAAGGCGTGACCAAGAACGATCCGGTGGTGCTCGCCTGCACGCCGAACTACACCATCCTGTCGACCGACGGCTACTGGAACGGCACCAATCCGTCGGCCGGCAACTACGACCAGAAGGTGCCGACACTGCCCGCGCCGGTCTATACCGATCCGGACTCGGGGGGACCCGTGAACGATCCGTACGCCGGCGCGCCCCTGGTGGCGGGGCAGTTGTTCCCGGCGCCCTTCTACGAGGGCGGTACGAGCTTCTCCAATACGCTGGCCGACGTGGCGATGAAGTACTGGATCACCGACCTGCGGCCGAACTCGGCCGGCAAGGTGACCGCGAACAGGTTCGATCCGGCCACCTGGCAGCACATGACGACCTACACCATCGGCCTGGGCGCGAGCGGCACGCTGTCGAGCCCGCCCACCGGAACGACGGGCTGGCCGAAGCCGGTGGCCGATACCGCCACGGCGATCGACGACCTCTGGCATGCGGCGCTCAACGGCCACGGGCAGTACTTCAACACCGGTGATCCGCTGGTGCTGCAGAACGCGCTGGCGGCGATCCTGAACGACATCCTCAACCGTACTGCCGCGGCCGCGGCCGTGGCGGTGAGCAACCCGAACGTGCGTTCGGGCGACAACACCGCGTTCGCCTCCAACTACAACTCGGGCGCCTGGTACGGCGACCTGGAGGCGTTCGCCATCGACGTCACGACCGGACAGCTCGGCACCACACCGCTATGGTCGGCGCAGACCCTGCTCGACGCCAAGCCCTTCGCCCAGCGCGCCATCGGTTCGTTCTCGGGAAGCAGCGGGGTGGCCTTCTCGGCCGGCGCGGGCGGCCTCTCCAGCGCCCAGCTGGCGCGCCTGAATTCCCCGATCACTCCGCCGGGGCCGGCCGACAACGCGGCCGTGGTCGACTACCTGCGCGGCGATCGCTCGAAGGAGGGCGACGGCAGCGACGCGACCCGGCCGTACCGCAAGCGCGTGCACGTGCTGGGCGACATCGTGGATGCCGAGGCGGTCTACGTGACGCCGCCGCGCGGCGGCTATACCGACAACGGCTACGCGGCCTTCAAGGCGGGCGCGGCCGCCACCCGTGCCAAGATCGTCTACCAGGGCGCCAACGACGGCATGCTGCACGCCTTCGACGCCGCCACCGGCGGCGAGCTGTGGGGCTACGTGCCGGGCCTGCTCATCGACATGAACCTGTCGTCGACGCAGACCTCGACCAGTGCGCTGGTAGGCCTGACCCAGCAGCCGCTGTACTACCAGCATCGCTATTACACGAACGGCACGCCGATCTCGGGCGATGTCGACCTCAGCAACACCTCGGCCTACCAGCCGACGCCGCCCGCGCCCGACTGGGCCACCGTGCTGGTGGGCAGCCTCGGCAAGGGCGGGCGCGGCTTCTATGCCCTGAACATCACCGACCCCGCGGCGACCTCCGACGCGCAGGTCGCTGGGAAGGTGATGTGGGAGTTCCCCAATGCCGCCACGCCGGCGGCCGTGCGCAACAACGTCGGCTACAGCTACGGCACGCCGGTGCTGGTGAAGACGCGTGCGGCCGGCTGGGTCGCGCTGGTGACCTCGGGCTACAACAACGGCGCCGACACCGGCGGCGACGGCCTGGGGCACCTGTACGTGCTCGACGTGCGCACCGGGGCCTTGCTCAAGGATCTCGGCACCGGCCAGGGCAGCAGCACTGCGCCGAGCGGGCTGGCCAAGATCAGCGCGTTCGTGACGCGCCCGGGCATCGACGATACGGCGGAGGCCGTCTACGGCGGCGACCTGCTCGGCAACCTGTGGCGCTTCGATCTCTCCGATCCGTCGATAGCCAACTGGAACGTGAAGCTGCTGGCCACCCTGGTCGACAAGGACAGCGGCACGGCCCAGCCGATCACCTCGGCGCCCGATCTCGGCGTGGTCAACGGCAAGCGCCTGGTGTTCGTGGGCACCGGCCAGTACCTCGGCACGACGGACATTCCCGGCTCGGCCGGCGCCAAGCCTTCGGCGACGCAGCGCCAGTCGTTCTACGGCCTGCTCGACGATCTCTCGGCCGCGCCGACCATCACGCCGCTGCGCTCGCAACTGGTGGCGCAGACGCCGGTGGTGGCAGGCAACAACATCAACATCACGACCAACCCGGTCGACCTGGCGGTCAAGAAGGGCTGGGTGCTCGACTTCGCATCGGCCACCAGCGGCGAGCGCTCGTACACCAACGCGGTGCTCAGCCAGGGGATCCTCGCCTTTACCTCGAACACGCCGTCGAACGATCCCTGCATGCCGGGTGGCAGCTCCAACCTGTACTTCCTCAACTACGCCACCGGCGGGGCGATTCCCAACCTCACCAGCCGCTACATCGGGCCGGTGCTGTCGAGCCGGCCGCAGTTGATCGTGCTGGCCAGCGGGGTCACCAAGACCATCATCCGCACCTCGGACAACAAGACGCGGGTGATCGACGTCTCCGTGCCCTCGGCGACCACTGCGACGCGCATCATGTGGCGGGAGGTCGTTCGGGACTGAACGCGTGAATGAATCTACTGCGCGGTCCGATCTCGCGCCTGCGATGCTCGCCGTACCCCAGTACGGCTGCGCTTCTCGACGCGACCTCGGACCGCTCGCTACGATTCCTTCACACGTTCCGGGCTGGCTTCAACTCCGACAGACTCCTAGACCCTCAATCGCTCGTCGCTGATCAGGATGCCGTCGTCGTCGGCATAGCACCAGTTGCCGGGGGCGATGCGCACCCCGCCGATCTCCACCGTCTGTCCGCGCGCGCCGCCGCCGCGCTTGTCGCTGCGCCGCGGATGGGTGGCCAGCGCCCATACGCCGATCTCGCAGGCGTTGATCTCGGCCACATCGCGCACGCAGCCGTTGACCACCACCCCGGCCCAGCCGTTGCGCTGCGCCAGCTGCGCGAGATTGCCCCCGACCAGCGCGCAGCGCAGGCTGCCGCCGCCGTCGACCACCAGCACGCGTCCTTCGCCCGGCTCCTCCAACGTGGTGCGCACCAGCGTGTTGTCCTCGAAGCAGCGTACGGTGGACACCGGGCCGGCGAAGCGGATGCGCCGGCCGAAGGCGCGGAAGGCCGGGTGCAGCACGCGCAGCTCGCCCGCGGCGAGCCGCGCTTCGTGCGCATCGCACAGGTCGGTGGTGGCGAAGCTGGTCGGATCGGTGGGCTGCGACATCGGTGCGGATTCCTGCGAAGAGTGCTCGGGAGCGCGATCTTCGCACAACGGTGACCCTACCGCGCGCCGTTCAGATCAGGCCCTCGAACGCGACGCAATCGACCTCGTCGCCGGCGGCGACCGGGCCCCGCTCGTGGTGCAGCACCACGATGCAGTTGGCCTCGGACATCGAGCGCAGCACGCCCGAACCCTGGCTGCCGAGGGCGCGCACCGTCATCGTGCCGTCGGCTTCGCGCGCAAGCTGCGCGCGCTGGTACTCGGTGCGCCCGGGGCGCTTGGCGAAGGCCGTCAGCGCGCGTGCGCGCACGTAGGGCAGGGGCTCGGCGCGCGCGCCCATCTGGCGCAGCAGCGCCTCGCGCGCGAAGAAATAGAAGGCGATCATCACCGCCACCGGATTGCCGGGCAGCCCGAAGTAGCTGGCGCGCCCGATGCGGCCGAAGGCCATCGGGCGCCCGGGGCGCATGGCGATGGTCCAGAACACGATGTCGCCGAGCTTGCTCATGACCGGCCGGGTGAAGTCGGCTTCGCCCACCGAGACTCCGCCCGAGGACACGATGGCGTCGGCGCTCTCGGCGGCGATGCGCACGGCGCGTTCGAGCGAGGCGGGATCGTCGCGCACCACGCCCATGTCGATCACGTCCACGCCCAGGCGCGTGAGCATGCCGAAGATCGTGTAGCGGTTGCTGTCGTAGACCTCGCCGGGGGCGAGCGGCTCGCCGACCGTGCGCAGCTCGTCGCCGGTGGAGAAGAACGCCACGCGCAGCCGGCGGCGCACCGGCACCTCGGCGAAGCCGAGCGAGGCGAGCAGCCCCAGGTCGGCGGGGATGAGGCGCTTGCCGGCGCGCAGCGCCGGCCTGCCGCGGGCGAGGTCCTCGCCGCAGCGGCGGCGGTTCTGGCCCGGCTGCTGGCCGGCCGGCACCACGATGCGCCTGCCTTCGATGCTCACATGCTCCTGGATCACGACGGTGTCGAAGCCTGCCGGCATCAGCGCGCCGGTGGTGACGCGGACCGCCTCGCCGGGGCCGGCGCTGCCGGTGTAGGGCTGGCCCGCCAGCGCGGTGCCGGCGATCGCGAGCACGGTCGGTGCGCCGGCGGCGAGGTCGGCGGCGCGCACGGCATAGCCGTCCATGGCCGCGTTGTCGTGGGCGGGCACGTCGATGGGCGAGACCAGGTCCTCGGCGAGCACCCGGCCGAGCGCGGAGCGGATCGCCAGCCGTTCGACCGCCTCGACCGGCACGACCACGCGCTCGATGACCTCGCGCACCCGTGCCACGGGCAGGGCCTGGGGGTCGCAGTCGGACAGGCAGCCGATCGCCTCGGCGAGGGTCTGCGGTGCGCTCATTCCGATTCGTGCTCCCTGAGTTCCTGCGGCGTGTTGATGTTGCGAAACGCGCGCTCGTCGGTGAAGGCGACCTCGACCGCGCCCAGCGGCGCGTACCAGGCGTCGATCTTGCGCTGGCCGCTGGCGAGGAAGGCCTCGAGGTCGGGCAGCAGGGCACGCTCGGCCAGCGTGAAGACCGGATGGGCCTGCTCGCCCGTGCGCGCCACCGCCAGGCGGGCGGGCGGCGCGGCCGGATCGCTGCCGCGCTCGCCGCGGCCGACCGCGGCCTCGGCGAGCGCGGCCGCCAGCCGCGCGACGAGATCGAGCGGCAGGAACGGCGAATCGCAGGGCACCGTGACCACGTAGCGGGTCGTGGCGTGCATCATGCCCGCGTGCAGGCCGGCCAGCGGGCCCGCGAAGCCGGCCAGGACGTCGGAGACCACCGGCCAGCCGAATTCGCGGTAGCGCTCGACGTTGCGGTTGGCATTGATCAGCAGCGTGGCCACCTGCGGCGCGAGCCGCTCGATCGCGTGCTGCACCATGGGCCGGCCGCGGAACGGCTGCAGGCCCTTGTCGAGGCCGCGGCCGTCGGCGCTCATGCGCCGGCCCATGCCGCCGGCCAGCACGATGCCGGTGATCTGGCTGCGGTCGATCGGCGCGGCGGCGGGCACGCGCGAGGCCGTGCTCATGCCAGCGCGCTGACCGGTTGCCGGACGAAGCGCTCGCCGCCGGTGAACAGCAGGTAGTGGCGCCCCTGGCAGCGCCCGACCATGGTGATGCCGACGCGGCGCGCGATCTCGTAGCCCATCTGCGTGAGGCCCGAGCGCGAGAGCAGGAAGGGGATGCCCATCTGGGCGCACTTGATGACCATTTCCGAGGTGAGCCGGCCGGTGGTGTAGAAGATCTTGTCGGCGCCCGCGACCGATTCCAGCCACATCCAGCCGGCGATGGCATCGACCGCGTTGTGGCGCCCGACGTCCTCGACGAAGCGCAGGATCTCGCCGCGCGAATCGCCCGCGTTGGAGCACAGCGCGCAGCCGTGCACCGCGCCCGCCACCTTGTAGATCGACTCGTGGCGGCGCACGCGGTCCATCACCGTGTAGAGGACCTCCTCGCTCAGGCGGGCGGCCGCCGGCAGGGCCACGCGATCGATCTCGTCCATGAGGTCGCCGAACACCGTGCCCTGGCCGCAGCCGGTGGTGACGGTGCGCCGCTCCAGGCGTGCCGCGAGCGTCTCGCCGCGCCCGGCGTCGTCCCAGATCGGCACGCCGCCCACGGCCAGCGAGTGCGAGGTGACCGCCACCGAGCCGGTCTCCCAGTCGACCTGCACCGCCGCCAGCTCGTCGATCGAGCCGACCAGGCGCTGGTTGCGCAGATAGCCGAGCGCGAGGTGCTCGGGGGCCGCCCCGAGCGTCATCAGCGTGACCAGCTCGCGCTTGTCGAGGTACAGCGTGAGCGGATGCTCGCCGGCAATGGGCGTCGGCACCGTCTCGCCGCGCTCGTTGACCGCCTCGACCTCGAAGGTGCTCGGGCGCGCGTTGTGGGTGATCTGCAACCCGCCCACGTCAGCCGCCGATATAGGACATCTCGACCTTGCGCAGGCCGGCGGTATCGGCCGAGCGCAATTCGGAGTAGCGGTCGTCGCGCGCACCCCAGACGGCGCCGATCGCCGCGGCGATGTGGGCGTCGTCGCAGCCGCCGCGCAGCAGCGCGCGCAGGTCGTGGCCGCTGGTGGCGAACAGGCAGGTGTAGAGCCTGCCCTCGGTGGACAGGCGCGCGCGCGTGCACCCGCCGCAGAACGGCTGGGTGACCGAGGAGATCAGGCCGATCTCGCCGCTGCCGTCGCGGTAGCGCCAGCGCTCGGCGACTTCGCCCGCGTAGTTGGCCTCGAGCGGCTCGATCGGGAAGGCCTCGGCGATGCGCCGCGCCACCTCAGCGCTGGGTACCACGTCGTCCATGCGCCAGCCGTTGGAGGCCCCCACGTCCATGAACTCGATGAAGCGCAGGATGTGGCCGGTGCCGCGGAAGCGGCGCGCCATCGGCACGATCTCGTGCTCGTTGACGCCGCGCTTGACCACCATGTTGATCTTGAGCGGGCGCAGCCCCGCGGCATCGGCGGCCTCGATGCCGGCGAGCACGTCGGCGACCGGGAAGTCGACGTCGTTCATGCTGCGGAACACCGCGTCGTCGAGCGCATCCAGGCTCACCGTGATGCGGCGCAGCCCGGCATCGTGCAGGCTGCGCGCCTTGCGCGCCAGCAGCGAGCCGTTGGTGGTGAGCGTGAGATCCAGCGGCTCTCCCGCCGGGGTCTTCAGCTGCGCGAGCATCTCCACCAGCCGCTCGACGTTGCGCCTGACCAGCGGCTCCCCGCCGGTGAGGCGGATCTTCTCGACGCCGTGGGCCACGAACAGGCGTGCCAGCCGCGCGATCTCCTCGAAGCTGAGCAGCGAGGCGTGCGGCAGGAAGGCGTAGTCCTTGCCGAAGATCTCCTTCGGCATGCAGTAGGTGCAGCGGAAATTGCAGCGGTCGGTGACCGAGATGCGCAGGTCGTGCAGGCGCCGGCCGCGGCGGTCGAGCACGCGGCCCGAGGGGGGCGCGGCATGCTCGGGAATCGGCGGTACCGGCGCCGCGTAGCGCAGCTCGGCAGCAGGGACGTTGGGTGCGGACATGGCGGATTCGCTAAGATCTCCATGGTAGCAAGCTGCACGCCAACCCCGGGAGAAGGTATTGATCCCGCGCAAGTATGTGCCGGCCGGCATGCGGCCGCGCCTGGACGTCGAGCCGGTGCCGGTCAGGGTGGTCTTCGAGCGCCACGAATCGGGCGGGCGCTGGCAGGCCGTCAGCTGGCGGCCGGTCGCGATCGAGCCCGGCGAGGCGGGCGATGCGCTCGCCCTGCGCCTGACGCTGGACGAGGCGGAGGGCTACTACCTCAACCTCACCACCGCCGAGCCGTCGATCTTCGTGCTGTGGCGCCACCCCGACGACGACAGCGGGGTGGTTGCCGCCGGCGACCCGGCGCCGCCGCACGCGCTCGCCGTCAGCGCCAGCTACAACGAGGCGGGCCGCTGGATGGACGGCGGCGAGCGGGTCGATCGCGTGCCCATGCCCGAGGCCATGAAGGCGTGGCTGGCCGAGTACGTGACGCTGCACTACGTGCCCGAGCGCCAGCGCAAGAAGGGCGGAGACCGTCCGTCGTTCATGCCGCGCCAGGAGTTCGCCGCGATGATCGAGCGCGAGCGGGCGGCGGGCGTGCCGCCGGAGGACGAGCCATGAGCGGCGAAGGCTTCCTGCATCGCTGGTCGCGTCTGAAGCGCGGCGACGGGGTGCCCGATCCGGCACGGGACGCGGGGAGCGAAACCGACCGGGGCCCGGACGCGGCCATGCCGCAGGCGGCGCAGGACGCCCGGCCGGCGCTGCCGCCCGTACCGCCCCACGGGCTACCGCCGGAGCTGGAGAGGGATACCGGCGGGACGGCTCGTGATGCTGCACCCCGCGACACGGCGCCGCGGGACGCAGGATCCCTGGCCGCGGCGCCGGCGGCAGACGGCCGCGGCGCAGGCGCGTCGGTCCCGCTGCCGCCGATCGAGTCGCTGCGGCCGGATTCCGATTTCAGCCCCTTCATGCAGGCAGGCGTCGATCCGGTCATCCGCAACGCCGCGCTGGCGCGCCTGTTCGCCGATCCGCGCTTCAACGTCGTGGATGGGCTCGACGTCTACATCGACGACTACGGCAAGACCGAGCCGATCCCGCCCGCGATCCTGCGCGGCCTCGAGCAGGCGCGCACGCTGGGCCTGTTCGACGAGCCCGGCCAGGGCGAAGCCGCCGGACCCGCCCAAACGCCCGGCGCGCCTGCCCCGGCCTCGCCCGCAGCAGGCCGGGATGCCTGCGGGGCGGCGTCGACGGTGGGCTCGGCAGGCTCTTCATCGGCCGACTCGCTGCCACGGGAGCTTCGGGAGGTCGACACGCCCCGGGCGGATCCATTGCCGCCGGCAGCGTGAGCTGCCGCCTCCCTGCAGCAGGAACGGGAAAACCCCGAGACATGAAACGGCCGGATTCACCCCTTCGGGGGTGATGTTCCCGTTGATCCGGACGCAGGCCCCTGCTAGGGTCCCCAAAACGGTGCCGACATAGGTTCCTTTCTGCATAGGATTGGAACCTGCCGTTCGGACACCGGGCCGGGAAGAACGACAGCAGGAGACACCGCTGCGGTGACCACGAAGCTGCTCGCCTGTACGTGCAACGGCACGGTCGCGTTCGACGGGGCGCACCTCGGCGCCCCGTTTCCAGTCCCGCTGCGTGCGTTGGCGCCGGCGCGCCAGCTGTGCCGCCGCGAGGTGTCGCGCTTCCTGGCCGAGCTCGACGACACCGACGACCTGGTGGTCACCTGTACCCAGGAGGCGGCCCTCTTCGGCGAGCTCGCGGCCGCGCACCGGGCCGTGGCGCCGCTGCGCTTCGTCGACCTGCGCGAGCAGGCGGGCTGGGGCGAGGAGGGGGCGCAAGCCGGCCCCAAGATGGCCGCGCTGGTGGCCATGGCGGCGGTGGCTCCGGACGAGCCGGTGCCCGCGGTGCAGTACCGCTCCGGCGGGCGGGTGCTGGTCGTGGGCGAGGGCGCCGACGCGCTGGCCTGGGCCGGGCGCCTGGCGCCCCAGCTTTCCGTGACCGTGCTGATGACGCGCTCGGGCGGTGCGGCCCTGCCTCTCACGCGCGACTGGCCGGTGCTCTCGGGCACGCTGCTGTCGCTCACCGGCTGGCTGGGAGCGTTCGAGGCGCGCTGGCGCCAGAGCAATCCCATCGACCTCGAAGCGTGCGTACGCTGCGGGGCGTGCATCGAGGCCTGCCCGGAGTCGGCGATCGGCGCCGATTTCCAGGTCGACCGGCTGCGCTGCCGCTCGCACCGCGCCTGCGTGACCGCCTGCGGCGAGGTCGGCGCGATCGACTTCAGCCGCGCCGAGCGCGAGCGCGGCGACCGCTTCGACCTGGTGTTCGACCTGCGCGAGCACTCGATGTTCGACTGTACGCTGCGGCCGCTGGGCGATACCTGCGAGCGCTGCGCGGTGGCGCGCCGCGGCCAGGCCAGCCTCGACAGCCACCAGCCGCCGCAGGGGTATTTCCATCCCGGGCGGGACGAATCCGAGCGCGCCCGCCAGGCCCTGCGCATGGTGGCCATGGTCGGCGAGTTCGAGAAGCCGAAGTTCTTCGACTACCGCGAGAAGACCTGCGCGCACGGTCGCAACCACGTCGAGGGCTGTACGGCCTGCATCGACGTGTGCTCGACCAAGGCGATCGAGTCGGCAGGTGACGTCATCAAGGTGGAGCCCCACCTGTGCATGGGCTGCGGCGGCTGTACCACCGTGTGCCCGTCGGGAGCCATCCGCTATGCCTGGCCCACCCCCGTGAAGCTGGGAGAGCGCCTGCGCCACGGGCTCGCCGCCTATCGCGATCGCGGCGGCCGCGACGCCTGCCTGCTGGTGCACGACGGCGAGGAGGGCGCGCGCCTGATCCGCTCGCTCACCGGGCCGGCCGGCGCGCCCCCGGGCGGCGCGAGCGCGCGTTCGGGGCCGGCGCGCGGCCCCGTGCGTGGACGCGGCCTGCCCGCGCGGGTGGTCCCGGTAGCGGTGCATCACGTCGGCTCGTTCGGTCTCGACCTCGCCCTCGCGGCGATCGCCTTCGGCGCCAGCCAGGTGGCGGTGCTGGCCGGCGCCGGGATCGCGCCGCAGTATCGCGAGGCCACCGGCGCGCAGTTCGCGATCGGCGAGACCCTGCTCGGCGCCCTCGGCTATGCAGGGCGCCACTTCATGGTGATCGACGGCGCCAGGCCCGACTGGGCCGATGCGCTGTGGAAGCTCGGGGCCGCCGAGAGCGTGGACGAAGCCGCGCGCTTCGCGCTGTCCGGCGAGAAGCGCCGCTCGATCGAGCTGGCGCTCGATCACCTGCTCATGCGGTCGCGTGTTCGCGCAGCCGCCGCCACGGAGGTCGCACTGCCCGAAGGAGCGCCCTTCGGCGCCGTGCAGGTGAACCGCGACGCCTGCACCCTGTGCCTGGCCTGCGTCGGGGCGTGCCCCGAGTCGGCCCTGCTCGACGGCGCCGATGCGCCGCAGCTGCGCTTCATCGAGCGCAACTGCGTGCAGTGCGGGCTGTGCGTGAAGACCTGTCCGGAGCAGGCGATCAGCCTGCAGCCGCGCTACCTGTTCGACGAGCGCACGCGCGCTCCCGTAGTGCTCAACGAGGCCGAGCCCTTCGAGTGCATCGCCTGCGGCAAGCCGTTCGCCACGCGCCGCATGATCGAAGGCATGCTGGTGCGGCTGTCCGGCCATTCGATGTTCGGCGGCGATGCCCTGCAGCGCCTGCGCATGTGCGCCGACTGCCGCGTGGTGGGCATGCTCGCGGACCGCGCCGTGTCCGATCTGGCCGACGCCGCCGCGCGGAGGCCGGCGTGAGCGCCGTGCTCGCGCCTGCGCCCGAGGCCGGTGCCGTGTCGCCCGAGGTCGCTGCCGCTGCCGTGTCGCCGGAGGATGTCGCCCGCGCCCGCTGGTATGCGCTGCTCGCCGCGCTGTTCCGTGCGCCGCCCGCCCAGGCCTGGCTCGACGGGATCGGCTCGAACGTGCCCTGCGCAGCCGACGATGCCGGCGAGAGCGTGCTCGCGCGGGCATGGAGCGGGTTCGCGCGGGCCTGCGCGCAGGCCGACGCCGGCGACGTGCGCCAGGAGTACGACGACGTCTTCATCGGCGTGGGCAAGACCGAGGTCCTGCCCTATGCCTCGTACTACCTGAGCGGTTTCCTGAACGAGCGCCCGCTGGTGGAGCTGCGCGATCACCTCGCCGTGCTGGGCCTGGCGCGGCGCGCGGACATCGGCGAGACCGAGGACCACATCGCAGCGCTGTGCGAGGTGATGGCCTGGCTGATCGCGGGGGAGGGGAGCGCGCAGGGCGGCCTGGCCGCGCAGCGGGTGTTCTTCGAGCGTTTTCTCGCTCCCTGGTACGAGGCATTCGCCGGGGCGCTCGAGGCGAGCGAGATCGCCCGCTTCTACCGGCACGCGGGCCGGCTGCTGCGCGAGTTCCTCGCGGTGGAGCGGCAGGCCTTCGACATCGATTCCCTGGAATGAGCGGCACGACAAGGAGCGAAACTATGAAGCGCGACAAGAGCGTGAATCAGCCCGCCTCCGGGCAGCCCTCCTCCGGGCGCAGGCGCTTTCTGGCGGGCGCAGGGCTGGCGGGGGCCGCCGGAGTGACGGCGGCTGCCGCCGGGGCGGGCGCCGTGCGCGCGCGCACGGCCGAACCGGCGCCGCGGCTCGACGAGCGCGGCGGCGGCGGATATCACCTCAGCGAGCATGTCCGGCGCTACTACCGGCGCGCACTCGTCTGACCGGCTGCACGAGGAGACACGGCATGCAACTGCAGCGAAAATCGTCCGCCGCGCCCGCGGCCGGAGTCCTCACGGCCAGCCTCGCGCGCGGTGTGCGCTCGGCGCTTGCCTCGACCATGGATCGGCGCGCTTTCCTGAAGCGCTCCGGGATCGGGGTGGGCGCCGGCGCCATGGCCGGCGCGATGTCCTTCGACATGGTCGGCAAGGCGAAGGCGCAGGCGCCCGCGGCATCCAAGATCGAGACGCACCGCACCGTCTGTACCCACTGCTCGGTGGGCTGCGCGATCGATGCGGTGGTCGAGAACGGCGTGTGGGTGCGCCAGGAGCCGGTGTTCGATTCGCCCATCAGCCTCGGCGGGCACTGTGCCAAGGGAGCCTCGATCCGCGAGCACGGCCACGGCGAGTACCGCCTGAAGACGCCGATGAAGCTGGTCGACGGCAAGTACCGCAGGATCGGCTGGCAGCAGGCGCTCGACGAGGTCACCGCCAGGCTGCTGGAGATCAGGAAGGAGTCCGGCCCGGACGCCACCTTCTGGATCGGCTCGTCCAAGCACAGCAACGAGCAGTCGTACCTGATGCGCAAGATGGTGTCGTTCTTCGGCACCAACAACATGGACCACCAGGCGCGCATCTGCCACTCGACCACGGTCTCGGGGGTGGCCAATACCTGGGGCTACGGCGCCATGACCAACTCGTACAACGACATGCAGAACACCAAGTGCGCGTTGTACATCGGCTCGAATGCCGCCGAGGCCCACCCGGTGTCGATGGTGCACATGCTGCACGCCAAGGAGAACGGCGCCAAGCTGATCGTGTGCGACCCGCGGCGCACGCGCACCGCGGCCAAGGCCGACGAGTACGTGCGCTTCCGCTCCGGCGCCGACATCCCGGTGCTGTTCGGCATCCTCCACCACATCCTCAAGAATGGCTGGGAGGACACCAAGTACCTCGAAGACCGCGTCTACGGCTGGGAAAAGGTGCGCGAGGAGGTGCTCGCCAAGTGGACGCCCGAGGCGGTCGAGGAGGCCAGCGGCGTGCCCGGCGAGCAGCTGGCGCGCGTGGCCGAGATGATGGCGAAGAACCGCCCCTCGACCCTGGTCTGGTGCATGGGCCAGACCCAGCATTCGATCGGCAACGCGATGGTGCGCGCCTCGTGCATCCTGCAGCTGGCGCTGGGCAACGTCGGCGTGCCGGGCGGCGGTGCGAACATCTTCCGCGGCCACGACAACGTCCAGGGCGCCACCGACCTCGGGCCGAACCCCGATTCGCTGCCCGGCTACTACGGCCTCGCCGCGGGCTCGTGGAAGCACTTCGCGGCGGTGTGGGGCGTGGACTACGACTGGATCAAGAACCAGTTCGCGCCCGGCATGATGGAGAAGCCCGGCATCACCGTGTCGCGCTGGGCCGACGGAGTGCTCGAGAACAAGGATGCGCTCGACCAGCCCACCAACCTGCGTGCCGTGCTGTACTGGGGCCATGCGCCGAACTCGCAGACGCGCGGCCTGGACATGAAGAAGGCGATGGACAGGCTCGACCTGCTGGTGGTGGTCGACCCCTATCCGTCGGCCACCGCGGCGATGGCGGCGATGACCGGCGGGACGGTCAACCCGAACCGCGCGGTGTACCTGCTGCCGGCCTGCACCCAGCTCGAGACCTCGGGGTCGGCCACCGCTTCGAACCGCTCGCTGCAGTGGCGCGAGCGCGTCATCGAGCCGCTGTTCGAGTCGATGCCCGATCACGTGCTCATGCAGGCCTTCGCCGACCGCCTCGGCTACGGCGAGCAGCTGTCGAAGAACTACAAGCTCGCCACGTTCTCGAAGCACGGCGTGCAATGGCGCGAGCCCGAGCCGGAGTCGATCCTGCGCGAGATCAACCGCACGTGCTGGACCATCGGCTACACCGGCCAGTCGCCCGAACGGCTCAAGCTGCACATGAAGCACATGGCCACCTTCGACGTGAAGACGTTGCGCGCCGTGGGCGGCCCGTGCGACGGGGACTACTTCGGCCTGCCGTGGCCGTGCTGGGGCAACCCCGAGCTCAAGCACCCCGGCTCGCCGGTGCTCTACAACACCCACCAGCACGTGATGGACGGCGGCGGCAACTTCCGCGCCGGCTTCGGGGTGGAGCGCGACGGCGTGTCGCTGCTGGCGGCCGAGGGCTCGTATTCCAAGGGCGCCGACATCCACGGCGGCTACCCGGAGTTCGACCACGTGCTGATGAAGAAGCTCGGCTGGTGGGACGAGCTCAGCGACGCCGAGAAGCAGGCCGCCGAGGGCAAGAACTGGAAGACCGACCTCTCGGGCGGCATCATCCGCGTGGTGATGAAGAACCACGGCTGCTACCCGTTCGGCAACGGCCGGGCGCGCGCCGTGGTGTGGAACTTCCCCGACCCCGTGCCGATCCACCGCGAGCCGATCTACGGCACGCGCCCCGACCTGGTCGCCAAGTACCCCACGCACGACGACAAGACCAAGTTCTGGCGCATGCCCACCCTGTACAAGACGCTGCAGGAGCGCAACGTCGCCGACAGGCTCTACGAGAAGTTCCCGCTCATCCTGTCCTCGGGGCGCCTGGTCGAGTACGAGGGCGGCGGCGACGAGACCCGCTCCAACCCGTGGCTGGCCGAGCTGCAGCAGGACGCCTTCGTCGAGATCAACCCGCGCGCGGCCAACGACCGCGGCATCCGCAACGGCGAATACGTCTGGCTGTCGACGCCGACCGGCGCGCGGCTCAAGGTGAAGGCGCTGGTGACCGAGCGGGTGGGTCCCGATACCGCCTGGATGCCGTTCCACTTCGCGGGCTGGTGGCAGAGCCGCGACCTGCTCGAGTTCTACCCGGAGGGCGCGTATCCGGTGGTGCGCGGCGAGGCGGTCAATACCGGCACCACCTACGGCTACGACTCGGTCACGATGATGCAGGAGACCAAGACCACCATCTGCCAGATCGAGAGGTTCACCGCCTGAGCGCCGCCGTCGCGGACAAACGGAACCGAAGGGGAATCACATGGCCCGCATGAAGTTCATCTGTGACACCGAGCGCTGCATCGAGTGCAACGGCTGCGTCACCGCCTGCAAGCAGGAGCACGAGATCCCGTGGGGAGTCAACCGGCGTCGCGTCGTCACCGTCAACGACGGCCTGCCCGGCGAGCGCTCGGTGTCGGTGGCGTGCATGCACTGCTCGGATGCGCCGTGCATGGCGGTGTGCCCGGTCGACTGCTTCTACCGCACCGAAGAGGGCGTGGTGCTGCACGACAAGGACCTGTGCATCGGCTGCGGCTACTGCTTCTACGCCTGTCCGTTCGGGGCGCCGCAGTTCCCGCAGGCGGGCGCCTTCGGCATGCGCGGCAAGATGGACAAGTGCACCTTCTGCGCCGGCGGCCCCGAGAAGGACGGCTCGCCCGAGGAGTTCGCCAAGTACGGGCGCAACCGGCTGGCCGAAGGCAAGCTGCCGGTGTGCGCCGAGATGTGCTCGACCAAGGCGCTGCTCGCCGGCGACGGCGAGATGCTCTCCGAGATCTACCGCCAGCGGGTGATGGCGCGCGGCAAGGGCACCGAGCTCTGGGGCTGGGGCACGGCGTATGGAGTGGGGCCGCGCCGCGGCGGGCCTCCGGGAGCGCAGGGCGGACAGACGGGCCAGGGTGGGCAGGCAGGCCGGGGCGGGCCGGGAAGCCCGGGCGGCGGCGGACAGGCCTCGGCAGGCCAGGAGAGGAGCTGAGCCATGAAGCATCGCATCGTCGGCATCGCGCTCGCCGCGGCGGCGCTCGGACTCGGCGCATCGGCCTGCAGCGAGAAGCCGCAGGCGCTCGGGGAGACGGGGCGCGGAACCACCGTCACGCGCGACACCCGGCCCTGGGAGGGCGATCCGCTCACCTTCCAGACTCCGTACAAGCGCGGCGACGTCAAGAGCTGGGAGGACTCCCTGAAGCTGCGCCAGCAGGCCCAGAACGAGTACATCCGCATCGGAGGCCAGTGATGAAACGCGCCATGCAGACGCTGGCGCTGCTCCTCGGGCTGTGGGCGTCGGTCGCCACGGCGCAACCCCAGGGTGCGCCCGCGACGCAAGCGCCCCCGGTCGATCTGAGCGCGTCGCGCAACGACCAGGCCGCCCGCCAGCTCGTGCAGCCGCTGAACAACGCGCCGGTGTGGCGTGCGGTGAACTCGCCCTCGCTCGGCGTGACCAACCTGCCGGAGCACGAAGGAGGCAATCTCATCAATTCGGCCGGCCAGGACTGGCGGCTGCTGCGCAACGGGCCGGTGACGATGTACGGCGGCTGGTGGCTGGTGGCGGTGCTGCTCGCCATCGCCGCGTTCTACCTGTTCCGGGGCGAGATCCGCCTCAAGGGAGCGCCCACCGGCCGGCTGATCGAGCGCTTCACGCTCGTCGAGCGCGCCACGCATTGGCTGAACGCGGCGTGCTTCGTGGTGCTGGCGCTCACCGGCATCGTGATGCTGTTCGGCAAGTACATGCTGCTGCCGCTGTTCGGCTATACGCTGTTCTCGATCCTCGCCATCGTGTCGAAGACCACGCACAACTTCGTCGGTCCGCTGTTCGCGGCGACCACCATCGCGATGTTCCTGATCTTCGTGAAGGACAACCTGCCGCGCGCCTACGATCTGCGCTGGCTCGCCAAGGCAGGGGGGATGCTGTCGCGCCGGGGTGCGGAGGTGCCGAGCCACCGCTTCAACGGCGGCGAGAAGCTGGTGTTCTGGGGCGCGCTGGTGTTGCTCGGCGTCATCGCCACGGTCACCGGCTTCATCCTCGACTTCCCGAACTACGGGCAGACGCGCGTGCAGATGCAGGGTGCATGGGTGATCCACGTGACCGCCGCCCTGCTGTTCATCGCGGTGATCATGGGCCACATCTACATCGGCACCATCGGCATGCAGGGCGCCCTCGATGCGATGAAAGAGGGCTACGTCGACGAGACCTGGGCCCGCGAGCACCACGAGTACTGGTACGAGGACATCAAGGCGGGCCGGATTCCGGCGCAGCGCTCGGCCCCCGGCCCGGCGGTGGGCGACGCACGGCCGCGCGCCTGAACGTGTGAAGGAACCTGCTGCGCGGCCCGATCTCGCGCCTGCGGTGCTCGCCGTACCCTAGTACGGCTGCGCTCCTCGGCACGACCTCGGGCCGCTCGCTACGGTTCCTTCACACGTTCAGCCGTCGTGGCGCGTCTCGACCTGCTGCAGCGGTTCGCCCGACGGTGCGCTGCGCGGACGCCGAACCCGCGGCACACGTGGCGCGGGCACCTCGGCAGGCGCTTCCTCCGGCACTGCGGAAGCCGAAGTCTCGACCCATTGCAGGCCCGCGCCCGCAATGATCGCTTCGAGATCGGCCTTGGGCACCGGTGCGGGAGCGATCGGTGCCGGTACGGCCTGCTGCGCTGCCGTCGACGCCTGCGCGGCTGCTCCGGCGACCGGCGTCGTCACGGGCTCGGCGGCAAGCTCGTCCGCCGCGGCAGCCCCGGCAGCCGTCTCGTGCACCGCCCCGGTGGGGACGGTCGAGACGGCGAACGGGAGCGTCGCCTGGGCGGCTGCAGCGACGGGAGCTGTCTGGTCCGCGGAAGCCGCCTGAGCCGCAGGTGCAGCCTGGGCGGCAGGGACCGCCTGGACGGCAGGGGTGACCTGAGCCGTGGGAGCCGCTGTGCCGGCGGGGGCCTCCTGCTCGGCTACCGCCGCTTCTTCGGCACGCTGCGGGCCAGCGCCGGGTTCGCCGGCGGCTGCCGAGCGGGTCTCCCGGGCCGGACCGCTCGTCGCCGAGTCGGCTGCCTCTCGTGCCGAATCGGCTGCTTCTCGCGCCGACTCGTCCGCTCCCTGTGCCGAGTCGGCAACCTGCGCTGCCTCTCGCTCGGCCGCGCCGTGGCCTTCGCGCTCCCCGCCGCGGCGGCCGCGGCGACGGCGGCTGCGCCCGCGGCGCGCCTCCTCGCCCTCGGCCGCGTCGGCGCCGGGCCGGTGATCCTCGCCCTCGTGCGCGGCGGCGCCGTTCACGGCAGCGGACGATGCCGCGCCGCCGGCCACTCCCGGTGCGGCCGCGACGATCGTGATGGCCTCGGCGGACGCGCCCGCACGCGGGGCGGGCACGCCGGCATCGCCGCCGTCGGGAGCCGTCGCCGCCTGCGTCACCGGCGCTTCGCGCTCGCCCGCGACCGGCGCTTCGTCGCCGCCGCGACCGCCGCGCGTGCGGCTGCGCCCGCCGCGCCGATCCTCGCGCGGACCGCGTTCACCACGCTCGCCCCGTCCGGCGTCCTCGCGCGCCGCGCCGCGCGATCCTTCGCGCAGCTCCTCGCGCGCACCTTCGCGCTGGCCGTCGCGCGCCTGCGCATCGCGCTCGGCGCGGCGGTCGCGGCCCTGGCCGTCACGTGATTCGCGCCGCTCCTGGCCGCGTTCGCGCCGGCCATCCCGGCCGTCGCGTCCGGCGCGGGCTTCCCCGCCTTCGCCGTTCTCGCCGCGCCGCTCGCCACGCCCGCCGCGCGATTCCTGACCGTGGCGGCCCTCGCGCGGCTCACGCCCGCTGCGCTCACGACCCTCGTGGGGGCCGCGCGCCGGCCGGGCAGGCGTCTCGCGCGCCGCCGGCACGGCCGGCGGCGTGGCGCTCGCCTCGTTGGCCGGGCTGCCGCGCAGCCATCCCAGGATGCGCCCCAGCCATCCTTCGTGCCCGTTCGCCGCGGCTGCCATCGCCGGAACGCGCGTCGCCTCGGGCACGGCAGCCGGCGCTGCCGGCGCGGTTGGTGCGACCGGCACCGGCGGCGGCTGATCGGGAGTGATGCCGCGCACCAGCGCTTCCTGGCGCGGCTTGGCGGCCTCGAGCTTGGCTTCGAGATAGGAGTTGTCCTCTGCGGGCTCCTCGACCATCGTGTGGGTGGCGCGATAGCTGAGCAGGCGCTCGTCGTCGTGACGCAGCCGCTCGGCCTTGTAGTGCGGGGTCTCGAGGTACTTGTTGGGGATCAGCACGATCTCGACCCGCAGCCTCGCCTCGAGCTTGTTCAGCTCGCTGCGCTTCTCGTTCAGGAGGTAGGTCGCGACGTCGACCGGCACCTGGGCGTAGACCGCCGCGGTGTTCTCCTTCATCGCCTCTTCCTGGATCACCCGCAGCACGTGCAGGGCCGACGATTCGGTGTCGCGGATGACGCCGGTGCCGTTGCAGCGCGGGCAGGTGATGTGGGTGCCCTCGTTGAGCGCCGGGCGCAGCCGCTGGCGCGACAGCTCCATCAGGCCGAAGCGCGAGATCTTGCCGGTCTGCACGCGCGCGCGGTCGTAATGCAGCGCGTCCTTGAGCCGCTGCTCCACTTCGCGCTGGTTGCGGGCGTTCTCCATGTCGATGAAGTCGATCACGATCAGCCCGCCCAGATCGCGCAGGCGCATCTGGCGCGCGGCCTCGTCGGCCGCCTCCAGGTTGGTGCGCAGCGCCGTCTCCTCGATGTCGGAGCCCTTGGTGGCGCGCGCCGAGTTCACGTCGATCGCCACCAGCGCCTCGGTGTGGTCGATGACCACCGCCCCGCCCGAGGGCAGCGGCACGATGCGCGAGTACGCGGTCTCGATCTGGTGCTCGATCTGGAAGCGCGAGAACAGCGGCGTGTCGTCGCGATAGCGCTTGACCCGGTCGACCGTGTCGGGCATCACGTGCGCCATGAACTGGCGCGCCTGCTCATAGATGTCGTCGGTATCGATCAGGATCTCGCCGACATCTGCGGTGAAATAGTCGCGAATGGCGCGGATCACCAGGCTCGATTCCTGGTAGATGAGGAACGGGCCGGGCGCCGAGCCGGCGGCCGCCTCGATCGCCTTCCACAGCTGCAGCAGGTAGTTCAGGTCCCACTGCAGCTCCTCGGCGGCGCGTCCGATGCCGGCGGTGCGCGCGATCAGGCTCATGCCCGAGGGGTACTCGAGCTTGTCCATGGTTTCGCGCAGCTCCTGGCGGTCTTCGCCCTCTACGCGGCGCGACACGCCGCCGCCGCGCGGGTTGTTCGGCATCAGCACCAGGTAGCGCCCGGCCAGCGAGATATAGGTGGTGAGCGCGGCGCCCTTGTTGCCGCGTTCCTCCTTGTCGACCTGGACGATGACCTCCTGGCCTTCGGCGATCGCGTCCTGGATGCGTGCCTTCGAGGCTTCGACGCCCTGCCTGAAGAACGCCTTCGAGATCTCCTTGAACGGCAGGAAGCCGTGGCGTTCCTCGCCGTAGTTGACGAAGCAGGCTTCGAGGCTGGGCTCGACGCGGGTGATCACCCCTTTGTAGATGTTGCTCTTGCGGGATTCGCGTCCCGCCGATTCGATGTCGATGTCGATCAGCTTCTGGCCATCGACGATGGCCACGCGCAGCTCTTCGGCGTGCGTGGCGTTGAACAGCATTCGCTTCATGCAAGGGACTCCGTTGCGCGCTCACGGCGTGGCGGCGCGCCTCGGCCAGCGGGGCGATGCGAACGGAAGCGGGAAGAGCGCGAAGCGACGACAGGGCGCGGCGCTAGACGCGCCGCTCCGGAACCGGCGAGCGTGCGCGCATACGCCTCGGACAGGGCCGATGGGCGTCGACAGCGGGGTACGCAGGCATGGGGTTCAGGAACCGCAGTGGCTCGAACGGCCTTCCCTGGGGGTGGCCGGTTTGCATTCTTCCCGGAAAATTCCGCATCGTCCCGCGCTGCCGAATCCGCAAGGAGGCCGGCAGCCGCGGTTGGTGTGTTCTTCCTGTCGGTACAATCGATTCTCGCGACGCGGGATTCCGGCATCCGGCTCGCGGACACATGGATCCGACGCGGGCCGCCGGGACCTCCCCGGGTTCAGGGTGGCCGCCCGGCAAGGGCAGCCGCTCCGTTCGGGCCAGGATCGCACTCGACTCCCGAAGTATAGCAACGTGAGCAGCACGGCGACAAAATTCCGACCCGCCCCGGCCGAGGCGGACGGGGGGCAGGGGGCGGTGCGCACGCTCCGGCTCGACCCCGACGACGCCGGCCAGCGGCTGGACAACTTCCTCGCCCGCCTGTACCGCGACGTCCCCCGCAGCCACCTGTACCGGCTCATCCGCAGCGGCCAGCTGCGCGTGAACGGGCGGCGCCGGGCGGTGGACTACCGGCTGCAGGCAGGCGATACGATCCGGCTGCCGCCGCTGCGCGAGCCGGCCGCCCAGGGTGCGACGCCGCATGACGCCGCCGCGCGAGCGGCGGGCGGCGAGGCGGTGCGCCGCGACCGCGCCAGGCTCGCCGCCCGGTTGCCGGTGCTGTACGAAGACGAGCAGCTGCTGGCGATCGACAAGCCGGCGTCGGTGGCCGTGCACGGCGGCAGCGGCGTCTCCAGCGGGGTGATCGAGCGGCTGCGGGCGGCCCGCGCGCAGGCGCGCTTCCTCGAGCTGGTGCACCGGCTCGATCGCGAGACCTCCGGCGTGCTGCTGGTGGCCAGGAAGCGCGCCGCGCTGGTCGCGATGCACGCGCAGCTGCGCCGGCGCGACACCGACAAGCGCTATCTCGCCGTCGTCGCCGGGCGCTGGCCGCTGCGCACCCGCGCGCTCGCCTGGCCGCTGGCGCGCCATGCCGCGCCCGACGGCGACCGGCGCGTGTCGGTGCAGGCGGGCGGCCAGGAGGCGCTCACGCGCGTGACCGGGCTGGCTCACGTCGAGCTGCCCGGGCTGGGCGTGTTCTCGCTGGTGCAGGCCATGCCCGAGACCGGACGCACCCACCAGATCCGGGTGCACCTCGCCCATGCGGGCTTTCCGATCGTCGGCGACCCTAAATACGGCAACTTCGAGCTCAACCGCGAGATGGCGCGGCGCGGCTGGCGCCGCATGTACCTGCATGCGCATTCGATCGCCTTCGACCATCCCGAGGACGGCCGGCGGCTGTGCATCGAGGCGCCCATGCCGGCGGAGTTCGAGGCGCTGATGCAGGCCGCGGAGCGGCAGCCGTGAGCCGCGAGCGCTTTCGTCTGATCGTCTTCGACTGGGACGGCACGCTCATCGATTCCACCGCGGCGATCGTGCAGGCCATCCAGGCCTCGGCGGCCGACCTGGCGCTGCCGGTGCCCACGCGCGAGCGCGCCTCGCACGTCATCGGCCTCGGGCTGCTGGAGGCCATCCACTTCGCGGTGCCGGCCATCGCGCGCGAGCAGGTGCCGGCCTACGTCGAGCGCTATCGCTACCACTACCTGCGCCGCGATGCCCACCTCGTACCTTTCGAAGGGGTGCCGGAGCTGCTCACCGAGCTGATCGACAGCGGCGCCTGGCTCGCGGTGGCCACCGGCAAGTCGCGCGCCGGGCTCGACCGTGCGCTCGTGCAGATGGGCTGGGCCGGGCGCTTCCTCACCACGCGCTGCGCCGACGAGGGTGCGCCCAAGCCCGATCCGTGGATGCTGCGCGACATCTGCGACGAGCTCGGCCTGGATCCGGCCGAAGCCCTGATGGTCGGCGACACCACGCACGACCTGGGCATGGCGCGCGCGGCCGGCGCCCGCGCGATCGCCGTCACCTACGGCGCGCATCCGCGCGAGGAGCTCGAGGCCGAACCGTCGCTCGTGCTGGTCGACTCGGTGGCCGAGCTGCGCGAGGCGCTGCTGGCACGGCTGGAAGTCAGGCGGAAGTGACGCCGGACCCATGGATCGACGTGTGCGCCTCGCCGGCGCTGACCGACGGCGGCGAAGGGGTGCGCTTCGAGCTGCCGGCCGCCGTGCCGGGCGAGCGCGGCGAAGCGGCCTTCGTGGTGCGCTTCGACGGGCGCGCCCATGCCTTCCTCAATCGCTGCGCCCATCAGCGCGCCGAGCTCGACTGGCTGCCCGGGCGTTTCTTCGACGAGGCGGGCCTATACTTGGTGTGCGCCATGCACGGCGCGCTGTTCGAGGCGGACAGCGGGCGCTGCGTGGCGGGACCGTGCGCAGGGGCGGCGCTGCAGGCGCTGCACTGCGAGGAACACGAGGGCAGGGTGCGGGTCGCGCTGCGGCGTCCCGGCCGGCCGGGGGCTTCGGGACGAATCGATGAATGATGCAGACGCGCCGGCCGGCGCGGGAAACACGGGTGCGCGCCCGGAGGCGATGGATGCCCGCTGGCAGCGCGAGGTGCTCGAGAAGCTGCTGCTGGGCACGCTGCAGGAGAAGCGGCGTGCGCGGCGCTGGGGGATCTTCTTCAAGCTGCTCACCTTCGCGTGGCTGGCGGCCGCGCTGCTGGTGGCCGGGGGCTGGCTGGTGCGCGATGCCAAGGTGAGCGTGGGCCGGCACACCGCGCTGGTCGATCTCGACGGCGTGATCGCCGCCGAGAGCGAGGCCTCGGCCGAAGACATCATCGCCTCGCTGCGCAGCGCCTTCGAGGACCACAACACCGCCGGCATCGTGCTGCGCATCAACAGCCCCGGCGGCAGCCCGGTGCAGGCGGGCATGATCGCCGACGAGATCCGGCGCCTGCGCGCCAAGTACCCCGACACGCCGCTGTACGCGGTGGTCGAGGAGGTCTGCGCTTCGGGCGGCTATTACGTGGCTGCGGCCGCCGACCGCATCTACGTCGACAAGGCCAGCCTGGTGGGCTCGATCGGCGTGCTGATGGACGGCTTCGGTTTCGTCGGCACCATGGACAAGCTCGGCGTCGAGCGCCGCCTGATCACCTCGGGACGCAACAAGGGGTTTCTCGACAGCTTCTCGCCGCTGCCCGAAGAGCAGCGGCAGTACGCGCAATCGATGCTCGACGAGATCCACCAGCAGTTCATCGACGTGGTGCGCCGCGGCCGCGGCGAGCGCCTGAAGGACGTTCCCGACCTGTTCTCCGGCCTGGTCTGGACCGGCGCGCGCAGCATCGAGATCGGCCTGAGCGACGGGCTCGGGACGGTCGATTCGGTCGCGCGCGACGTCATCAAGGCCGAGGAGGTGGTCGACTTCTCCGCCCGCAAGAACCTCGCCGAACGCCTGGCGCGCCGCTTCGGCGCGAGCCTGGGCGAGACCATGGCGACCGCGCTGCGGGCCTCCTCCTCCTTTCATCTGCGTTGAACGACCGGCCTCCCGAAAACGTGTGAAGGAATCGTGGATTCCCTCACACGTTTTCAGCGCCGCCGTGCCAGCGGGCTCGCCTGCAGGGCGAAGACGGTGGGCACGCGCGGCAGCTCGCGCCTCGCCCGGCGCCAGCCCGCCACCGTGTCGAGCACGATCCGCTCGGTGGGCAGGCTCAGGTCGCCGGCGACCAGCAGCCGGGTGTCGGGGGCGAGCACCTGCAGGGCGGCCTCGAGCAGCGCCTGGTTGCGGTAGGGGGTCTCGATGATCAGCGCGGTTTCGTCCTCGCGCGCCGAGCGCCGCTCGATCTCGCGCAGGCGCTGCAGGCGCGCCTCGGCCTGGGCCGGGACGTAGCCGACGAAGGCGAAGCGCTGCCCGTTCAGCCCCGAAGCCATCAGTGCGAGCAGCAGCGCGCTCGGCCCGATGAGCGGCCGCACGCGGATCCCGGCCGCGTGGGCGGCGGCCACCAGGGCCGCGCCCGGGTCGGCGATCGCCGGCGCTCCGGCCTCCGAGAGCAGCCCGGCATCGCGCCCGGCGCGCAGCGGCGCGAGCAGCGCCGGCAGGGCCGAGGGGGGCGTGTGCTCGTTGAGCTCGCGCAGCTCGAGCGCCTGCAGCGGCGCGCGCGTGCCGGCCGCCTTGAGGAAGGCACGCGCGCTGCGGGCGTTCTCGACGATGAAGTAGTCGAGCGGCTCGATCGCCGCCAGCGTCTCGGCGGGCAGCGCACGGCGGGGATCGCTGGCGGCGCCCAGGGGCGTGGGGATCAGCCACAGCGTGCCGGGAGCCGCGGAAGCGCCAGGGGCGGCAGGGGCGCCGGAGGCGGCGGCAGCCGGAGGGTATCCGGGCACGATCAGGTCTGCCCCGAGGCGCGCATCGAGCCATCCAGCGGCGACAGGCCGGCGCGACGCAGCATGCCGGCGAGCGCGATCAGCGGCAGCCCGACGAGCGCGGTCGGGTCGTCGGTTTCCACGGCCTCGATGAGGGCGATGCCCAGCCCCTCGACCTTGGCCGAGCCGGCGCAGTCCCACGGCTGATCGAGGTCGAGATAGCGTTCGATCTCGGCCTCGTCGAGCCGGCGAAAGCGCACCCGCGCCGGCACCACGGCGCTCTCGGCGTAGCCGTCGTGCCCACGCATCGCGCAGACGGCGGTGTGGAAATGCATCGTGCGCCCCGAGGCGGCGCGCAGCTGCGCGCGTGCGCCGGCGCGGTCGCCGGGCTTGCCGATGGCGCTCGTGCCGTCGAGCGTGGCCACCTGGTCGGAGCCGATCACCAGCGCCGCCGGATGGCGCGCGGAGACGGCGCTCGCCTTGGCCACGGCCAGCCGCAGGGCGAGCGCCGCCGGCGCCTCGCGCGCGTGCGCGGTTTCGTCGACCGAGGGTGCCTCGACGACGAAGGCCAGCCGGAGCCGGGCGAGCAGCTCGACACGATAGCGCGAGCTCGATGCGAGGATCAGGCGGGCAGCGTCGGTCACCGGGGCGTCTGTCGGAATGGGGCCGGGCCCGCGCCGGCGCGGGCGGGCAGGGTAGCGAGGGCGGATCGAGCCGGTCGAGCCGCTATGATACGGAAGCACAGGCCACGGACCATGGACTCCACGATCGATACGCTCGAGCTCGCGCGCACCGGCGCCACGGTGTCGGGCGAATTCGCCGTCGCGCGGCTGCAACGGCTGGCGACGCTGCTGGCCGCGCCCGAAGGCATGGCGCGCTGGACGCTGCGGGCGTGGCGCGTGAAGCGCGCGCAGGGCAGCGCCGACGATTTCATGATGCTGACGGTCGACGCCCAGGTGCGGCTGGCCTGCGTGCGCTGCCTGGAGCCGGTGGCGGCGGCGCTCGCCGTCGAGCGCGCCTACCGGCTGGTGGCCGACGAGGCGCAGGCCGAGCGGCTGGACCTGGACGACGCCCAGTACGACGTGCTGGTCGGCGGGCGGCGCTTCGACCTGGCCGGCCTGGTGGAGGACGAGCTGATCATGGCCCTGCCCGCGACGCCGCACCACGAACGCTGCGAGCTGCCGGCCGGGGCGGCGGGCGGCGCCGGCGGCAGCGACCGTGCCGCCGGCGAAGAGGCGGGTGCGCCGGATGACGGCGCGGGCCGGCCCCATCCGTTCGCGGCGCTGCGCCGGCTGCGCGGCGGCAACGACGAGGCGGGCTCATGAACGGCAACTGCCAGCAGTAGCGTTGCTATCGGTCTGGCAGTTGCAGTGGCGGCTCTACAGAGAGCAATCGCTATAGCACCTGCTATCGGTCATTGCTATAATGCTCGATTGTTCAGGAGTGATTCATGGCCGTCCAGCAAAACAAGAAGTCGCCGTCCAAGCGCGGCATGCACCGCGCGCACGACTTCCTCGCGCAGCCGCCGCTGGCGGTCGAGCCGACGAGCGGGGAAGTTCACCTGCGCCATCACGTCAGTCCCAACGGCTTCTACCGCGGCCGCAAGATCCTGAAGACCAAGGCCGACGAGTAATTCCGGCCCGCGCCTGCGCCGCGTAGCGATCTTGCAGCCCCGACACCGCACCGGCTCCGCCCTGCCTCGCCGGTGGGGGCCGGACGCGCCGCCCGCGGCGGCGCCACTGTCGTGACGGTCCGCATCGCGATCGATTGCATGGGCGGGGACCACGGGCTGGCGGTGACCATCCCGGCCGCGCTCGGCTTCCTCGCGCGTACGCCCGACGTGCGCCTGCTGCTGGTCGGCGGCCAGGACGCGATCGAGCAGGCGCTCGCCCGGGCGCGTCCCGCCGACCCCGCTCGCATCGAGATCCGTCACGCCGCCGAGGTGGTGACGATGGACGATCCCCCGGCCACGGCGCTGCGCGGCAAGCGCAACTCCTCGATGCGCGTGGCCATCGACCTGGTCAAGAACGGCGAGGCCGACGGCTGCGTGAGCGCCGGCAACACCGGAGCGCTGATGGCGATCTCGCGCTTCGTGCTGAAGATGCTCGAGGGCATCGACCGGCCGGCCATCGCCACCCAGCTGCCCAACCAGCGCGGCGGCACCACCACCATGCTCGACCTGGGCGCCAACGTCGATTGCGAGGTGCAGCACCTGCTGCAGTTCGCCGCCATGGGCTCGGCCCTGGTCACCGTGCTCGAGGGCAAGGAGCGCCCCTCGATCGGCCTGCTGAACATCGGCGAGGAGGTGATCAAGGGCAACGACGCGGTCAAGCAGGCCGCCGAGCTGCTGCGCACGAGCGGGCTGAACTTCCAGGGCAACGTGGAAGGCAACGACATCTACGAGGGCACCACCGATGTCGTGGTGTGCGACGGCTTCGTCGGCAACGTCGCGCTCAAGACTTCCGAAGGGCTGGCGCGCATGCTCGCCGGCTTCATCCGCGAGGAGTACGAGCGCCACGTGTTCACCCGCCTGGTGGCGCTGCTCTCGTTCCCGGTGCTGCGGCGCCTGAAGCGCCGCCTCGACCACCGCCGCTACAACGGCGCCAGCCTGGTGGGCCTGCGCGGCGTGGTCATCAAGAGCCACGGCTCGGCCGACGCCTACGCATTCGAGTTCGCGCTGCGCCGCGCCTATGATGCGATACGCAACGGGCTCGTGCAGCGCATCGCCGATGCCCTGCCGCATCAACCTCGAACCGAATCGCCATGACGCTTCCCCATTCCCGCATCGTCGGCACCGGCAGCTACCTGCCGCCGCGCGTGCTCACCAACGACGACCTCGTGCGACAGCTGGCCGGGCGCGGCATCGAGAGCTCCGACGAGTGGATCGTCGAGCGCACCGGCATCCGCCAGCGCCACATCGCCGACGAGGGCGTGGCGAGCAGCCAGCTGGCGATCGAGGCGGCGCGGCGCGCGCTCGAGTCGGCCGGCCTGGCGCCCGCCGACATCGACCTCATCATCGTGGCCACCTCCACGCCCGACTTCGTCTTCCCGAGCACCGCCTGCCTGGTGCAGAAGGCGCTCGGCGCGCCGGGCGGGGCGGCCTTCGACGTGCAGGCGGTATGCAGCGGGTTCGCCTATGCCGCGGCGGTGGCCGACTCGATGATCCGCACCGGCCTGGCGCATCGCGCGCTGGTGATCGGCGCCGAGGTGTTCTCGCGCATCCTCGACTGGAACGACCGCGGCACCTGCGTGCTGTTCGGCGACGGCGCCGGCGCCATCGTGCTGGCCGCCGACGAGCGGCCGGGCGTGCTGGCAGCCAGGCTGCACGCCGACGGCCGCCACGAGAGCATCCTGCGCACCGCCGGCCACGTGGCCGGGGGCTCGATCACCGGCTACCCCTTCCTCACCATGGACGGCCAGGCGGTGTTCAAGCTGGCCGTCTCGGTGCTCGATTCGGTGGCCCGCGAGACCATGGCTGCGTGCGGCCTGACGGTGAACGACATCGACTGGCTGATCCCGCACCAGGCCAACGTGCGCATCATGCAGGCCACGGCGCGCCGGCTCGGGGTGCCGGCGGACAAGGTGATCGTCACCGTGGACCTGCACGCCAACACTTCGGCCGCCTCCATTCCCCTCGCCCTCGACGTCGCGGTGCGCGACGGACGCATTCGCCCGGGTCAGCGGGTGCTGATGGAAGGCGTGGGCGGCGGCTTCACCTGGGGCGCAGTACTGGTGCAGATGTGATGACGACGGCATTCGTGTTTCCGGGGCAGGGCTCGCAGTCGGTCGGCATGCTCGACGGCTTCTCCGGTTCGGCGGCGGTGCAGGCGCTGCTGCGCCAGGCCGACGCGGCGCTGGGCGAGCCGCTGTCGACGCTGATCGCGCAGGGGCCGGCCGACGCCCTGTCGCTCACGGTCAACACCCAGCCGGCCATGCTGGTGGCGGGCTATGCCTGCTGGCTGGCATGGCGCGAGGCCGGCGGCGGCGCCCCGGCGGCCGTGGCCGGCCACAGCCTCGGCGAGTACACCGCGCTGGCAGTGGCCGGCGCGCTCGAGGTCGACGACGCGCTGCGCCTGGTACGCCTGCGCGCCCAGGCCATGCAGGAGGCGGTGCCGGTCGGCGAGGGCGGCATGGCGGCCATCCTCGGGCTCGACGACGAGGCGGTGCGCCAGGCCTGCCGCGAGGCGTGCGAGGCATCGCCCGGCGAGGTCGTCGAGCCGGCCAACTACAACGCACCCGCGCAGGTGGTCATCGCCGGCCACAAGGGCGCGGTCGAGCGCGCCTGCGCGCGCGCCAAGGCGCTGGGCGCCAAGCGCGCGCTGCCCCTGTCGGTGTCGGCGCCGTTCCATTCGTCGCTGCTGCGCCCGGCCGGCGAGCGGCTGGCGCTCGCCCTGGCCGGGGTCACGCTGAGTGCGCCGCAGGTGCCGCTGGTCAACAACGTCGACGTGGCCGTGGAGACCGATCCGGCGCGCATCCGCGACGCCCTGGTACGCCAGGCCTGGGGGCCGGTGCGCTGGGTCGAGGTGGTGCAGCGCCTGAAGGCGCTCGGCGTCACCCGCGTCATCGAGTTCGGGCCCGGCAAGGTGCTCGCGGGGCTGGTCCCGCGCATCGACCGTACGCTCGAGGTGGCGGCGGTCCACGATCCGGCCTCGCTCGCGGCCGCCCTCGCGGCGGGCGCGTGAACGGCGGGCGCACGAGCGGCGCGGGCTCGATTCGACTTCGACAGGCCCCCAGGCCCGCGCATCCGGGCAGCGGCAAGCCCCACAGCAGGAGGAGACGGCCATGAGCCTCACCGATCGACTGGCCCTGGTCACCGGCGCATCGCGCGGCATCGGCCGCGCCATCGCGCTCGAGCTGGGGCGCCAGGGCGCCACCGTGGTCGGCACCGCCACCTCGGAGGCGGGCGCGCAGGCGATCTCGGCCGCCCTGGCGCAGGCGGGCGTGCGCGGGCGCGGCGAGGTGCTCGACGTGACCGACGCCGCGCGCTGCGAGGCGCTGCTGGAGGCCCTGCAGAAGGAGGGCGGCGGCCTGGCGATCCTGGTCAACAACGCCGGCATCACGCGCGACAATCTCGCCATGCGCATGAAGGACGACGAATGGAGCGCCGTCATCGCGACCAACCTGGACGCGGTGTTCCGTCTTTCGAAGCTGGCCATGCGCGGCATGATGCGCGCGCGCTTCGGGCGCATCGTCAACATCACCTCGGTGGTGGGCGCCAGCGGCAATGCCGGGCAGGCCAACTACGCCGCCGCCAAGGCCGGCGTGGCCGGCATGAGCCGCGCCCTGGCGCGCGAGCTGGGCAGCCGCAACATCACGGTCAACTGCGTGGCGCCGGGCTTCATCGATACCGACATGACGCGCGCGCTCAGCGAGCAGCAGACCACCGCGCTGGTGCAGCAGATCCCCCTCGGCCGGCTCGGCACGCCCGAGGACGTGGCCGTGGCCGTGGCCTTCCTGGCTTCACCGCAAGCAGGCTACATCACCGGCGTCACGCTGCACGTCAACGGCGGGATGTACATGGAGTGAACGTCCATCGGCCGTCCGGATCGGCCGCCGGTACAGGGCGGTCGCCACGGCCGAAGTGCTATACAATCCGGCCGCGCCGCCCGGACTCACGGCGAGGCGCACGGCCACCGCAGCGACACAGGAGCCTTGAATGGAAAACATCGAACAGCGCGTCAAGAAGATCGTGGCCGAGCAACTCGGCGTGAATGAGGCCGACATCAAGAACGAGTCGTCCTTCGTCGACGACCTCGGTGCCGATTCCCTCGATACGGTCGAGCTGGTGATGGCGCTCGAAGACGAATTCGAGACCGAGATCCCCGACGAGGAAGCCGAGAAGATCACCACGGTCCAGCAGGCCATCGACTACGTCAAGGCACACTCCAAGGCCTGACCGCATCGCGCGCGCCCGGGCCGCGCCCGGCCGCGAACAGGGAGCACCCGTGCCTAACTACGCAAGGCGACACTCGTGAGCCGGCGCCGCGTCGTGATCACCGGGCTGGGCATCGTGAGCCCGGTCGGCAACGATGTCTCGACCGCCTGGGGCAACCTGGTTGCCGGGCGCTCGGGCATCTCGACCATCACCCGTTTCGATGTCTCGGCGTTCCCGACGCGCATCGCCGGCGAGGTGCGCGACTTCGACGTCGCGCAGTACATGCCGGCCAAGGAGGCGCGGCACTTCGACACCTTCGTGCACTACGGCATCGCCGCGGGCCTGCAGGCGCTGCGCGACAGCGGCATCGAGGTCAGCGAGGCCAATGCCGAGCGCATCGGCGTGATCATCGGCTCGGGCATCGGCGGGTTGCCGCTCATCGAGGAAACCCACGCCGAGCTGGTCTCACGCGGCGTGCGGCGGGTGTCGCCGTTCTTCGTGCCGGGCTCGATCATCAACATGATCTCGGGCCAGATGTCGATCATGAGCGGGCTCAAGGGGCCGAACTACGCCATCGTCAGCGCCTGCACCACCGGCCTGCACTGCATCGGCGACGCCAGCCGGCTGATCGGCTACGGCGACGCCGACGCCATCCTCGCCGGCGGCTCCGAGGCGACCATCTCGCCGCTCGGGCTGGGCGGGTTCTGCGCGGCGCGCGCCCTGTCCACGCGCAACGACGATCCGGCTACCGCGAGCCGCCCCTGGGACCGCGACCGCGACGGCTTCGTGCTCGGCGAGGGTGCCGGAGTGATGATGCTCGAGGAGTACGAGCACGCCCGCCGGCGCGGCGCGAGAATCTATGCCGAGGTGGTCGGCTTCGGCATGAGCGCCGATGCGCACCACATCACCGCGCCCGACATGGACGGCCCGCGCCGCTGCATGCTCGCGGCGCTGCGCGATGCGCGCGTCGCGCCCGAGGACATCGACTACCTGAACGCGCACGGCACCTCCACGCCGCTCGGCGACCGCAACGAGACCGAGGCGATCAAGGTCGCCCTGGGCGAGGCGGCGGCGCGCCGGCTGGTGGTCAACTCCACCAAGTCGATGACCGGGCATCTGCTGGGCGGTGCCGGCGGCATCGAGACGGTGTTCGCCGCGCTGGCGATCCACCACCAGGTGTCGCCGCCGACGATCAACATCTTCCAGCAGGACCCCGAGTGCGACCTCGACTACTGCGCGAACACCGCGCGCGATCTCGAGATCGAGGTGGCGATGAAGAACTCGTTCGGGTTCGGCGGCACCAACGGCACCCTGGTGCTGCGCCGCGTGTGAACGCCTGCGCGCAGCGGCGGCCGTGTCCCTCGGGTTCCGGATCGACGTCGCGCCCACGCGCGGCCTGCGCCTGATCCAGCGCGCCCTGGTGGCGTTCGCGGCGGCAGGCTTCGCGCTGGCCGGCGCCCTGGCCGCCGGCGGCAGCGGCGCGGCCCTGGCGCTGGCCGGCCTTGCGTCGTGCTGGCTGGCCTGGCGCGCCGGCGTGCGCGGCCTGTCCTGGGGGCAGCTGGCCGTCGACGAGGCCGGCCGCGCGGCCTGGCGCGGCGCCGGCTCGGGGGAACCCGGCAGCCCGGTCGAGGTCGAACGCTGGCATGCCGGCCAGGCCCTGGTCTGGCTGAGGCTGCGCGAGGCAGGGCAGAGGCGGGCGCGCCACGTGCTGCTGCTGCGCGCGGCCTGCGGCGGCGAGCCGTGGCGCCGCCTGCGTGCCTGGCTGGTGTGGCTCGGACGCGGCCCGGCGCCGCGGGCCTGAACGCGTGCCGGTGCCGTCCATCTGCTAACGTGGTGCCTCGAGCATCCTCATTTGCGGTAATCGATCGATGAACAAGCTCTTCGCCGTCTGGTCATTGACCCTGGGCATGCTGGCCGGCTTCGCGCCCGGCGGCGCCGGCGCGCAGCAGGGCCGTCTGCCCGATTTCGCCGACCTGGTGGAGAAGGCCGCCCCGGCAGTGGTCAACATCCGCACCACCGAGCGCGCGCGCGCCAGCCGCATGCCGCAGTTCCCCATGCCCGAGGGCATGGACGAGAACGACCCGTTCTACGACTTCTTCCGCCGCTTCTTTCCGCCGCGCCGCTCGCCCGGCCCCGACAGCGGCCGGGGACAGGGCCAGGGCCAGGGCGAGGAGGTGCCGCGCGGCGTGGGCTCGGGCTTCATCATCTCCGGTGACGGCTACCTGATGACCAACCACCACGTGGTCGACGGTGCCGACGAGATCTACGTGACGCTGGCCGACAAGCGCGAGTTCAAGGGCCGGCTGATCGGTTCCGACCGGCGCACCGACATCGCGCTGGTGAAGATCGAGGCCACCGACCTGCCCAGGCTGGCGATCGGCGACTCGCAGCGGCTGCGGGTGGGCGAATGGGTGGTGGCGATCGGCTCGCCCTTCGGCCTCGACAGCACCGTGACGGCCGGCATCGTGTCGGCCAAGAGCCGCGACACCGGCGACTACCTGCCGTTCATCCAGACCGACGTGGCGGTGAATCCCGGCAACTCCGGCGGGCCGCTGCTGAACATGGCCGGCGAGGTGGTCGGGATCAACTCGCAGATCTACAGCCGCACCGGCGGCTTCATGGGCATCTCGTTCGCCATCCCGATCGACGAGGCCATGCGCGTGGTCGAGCAGCTGCGCACGAGCGGCCGGGTCATCCGCGGGCGCATCGGCGTGGCCATCGCCGAGGTCACCCGCGAGGTGGCCACGCCGCTCGGCCTGCCCAAGGCCGAGGGCGCGCTGGTGCGCAGCGTCGAGAGCGGCGGGCCGGCCGAGCGCGCCGGCATCGAGGCCGGCGACATCATCCTGCGCTTCGACGGCAAGCCGATCGAGCGCTCGAGCGACCTGCCGCGCCTGGTCGGCGGCACCCGTCCGGGCTCGAAGGTGCCGGTGCAGGTATGGCGCCGCGGCGAGAAGAAGGAGCTCGCCATCACGGTGGTCGAGATGGAGCCCGATCGCACGGCCAGCCAGGGCGGCGGGCGTCAGAAATCGCCCGAGCAGGGCAGCCAGGAGCAGGCGGCGGCCAACGCCCTCGGGCTCGCCGTCTCGGATCTCTCGGCCGAGCGCCGCCAGCAGCTGCGCCTGCGCAACGGCGTGCTGGTGGAGGCGGCCGACGGGCCGGCCGCGCGCGCGGGCATCCGCCACGGCGACATCGTGATCTCCATCAACAACCAGGAAGTGACCAGCGCGCGCCGCTTCGGCGAGATCGTCGCCAAGCTCGACCGCTCCAAGGCCGCCGTGCTGCTGGTGCGCCGCGGCGACGTGGCGCAGTTCGTGCCGGTGCGCCCCGAGCCGCGCTGAGCGGCGCTGCCCGGCGCGGTGCGCCGGGCGTTCCCCGACCTCTCTCCAGTTCCGATGCAGCACATCCGCAATTTCTCGATCATCGCGCACATCGATCACGGCAAATCCACGCTGGCCGACCGCCTGATCCAGCGCTGCGGCGGCCTGTCCGACCGCGAGATGGCCGAGCAGGTGCTGGATTCGATGGCGCTCGAGCGCGAGCGCGGCATCACCATCAAGGCGCAGACGGCGGCCCTGCAGTACCGCGCCGCCGACGGGCAGCTGTACGACCTGAACCTGATCGACACGCCCGGCCACGTCGACTTCTCCTACGAAGTGAGCCGCTCGCTGTCGGCCTGCGAGGGCGCGCTGCTGGTGGTCGATGCCTCGCAGGGGGTCGAGGCGCAGACGGTGGCCAACTGCTACACCGCCATCGAGCTCGGCGTCGAGGTGGTGCCGGTGCTCAACAAGATGGACCTGCCGCAGGCCGATCCGGACAGCGCGGCGGCGGAGATCGAGGACGTGATCGGCATCGACGCGACGCACGCCATCCGCGCCAGCGCCAAGACCGGCCAGGGCATCGACGAGATCCTGGAGGCGATCGTCGAGCGCATCCCGGCGCCGCGAGGCGATCCGCAGGCGCCGCTGCAGGCGCTCATCATCGACTCGTGGTTCGACAACTACGTCGGCGTGGTGATGCTGGTGCGGGTCTTCAACGGCGAGCTGCGCCCGCGCGACCGCGTGCGGCTGATGGCCACCGGGGCGGTGCACGGCTGCGAGCAGGTCGGGGTGTTCACGCCCAAGGCGGTGCAGCGCGAGGTGCTCTCGGCCGGCATGGTCGGCTACGTCATCACCGGCATCAAGGAGCTCAAGGCGGCCCGGGTCGGCGACACGCTCACCCTGGCCGCGCGCGGCGCTGCCGCGGCGCTGCCCGGCTTTCGCGAGATCAAGCCGTCGGTGTTCGCCGGCCTGTACCCGGTCGAGGCCAACCAGTTCGAGGCGATGCGCGAGGCGCTCGAGAAGCTGCAACTCAACGACGCCTCGCTGCAGTACGAGCCGGAGGTCTCGGAGGCGCTGGGCTTCGGCTTCCGCTGCGGCTTCCTCGGCCTGCTGCACATGGACATCGTGCAGGAGCGCCTGGAGCGCGAGTTCGACATGGACCTCATCACCACGGCGCCCACCGTGGTCTACGAGGTGCTGATGCGCGACGGGCAGGTGATCCGCGTCGAGAACCCCTCGAAGATGCCCGACCCGTCGAAGATCGCCGAGATCCGCGAGCCGGTCGTCACGGTCATCATCTTCACGCCGCAGGAGTACGTCGGCAACGTGATCACGCTGTGCACCGGCAAGCGCGGCGTGCAGACCAACCTCGCCTATCACGGCCGGCAGGTGCACCTCACCTACGAGCTGCCGCTCAACGAGATCGTGCTCGACTTCTTCGACAAGCTGAAGTCGACCTCGCGCGGCTACGCCTCGATGGACTACGAGTTCAAGGAATACCGCGCCTCCGACGTGGTGAAGATGGACATCCTGGTGAACAACGAGAAGGTCGACGCGCTGTCGCTGATCGTGCACCGCACGGTGGCGCAGAGCCGCGGGCGCGAGGTGGCCGCCAAGATGCGCGAGCTGATCCCGCGCCAGATGTACGACGTCGCCATCCAGGCCGCCATCGGCAGCAACATCATCGCGCGCGAGAACGTCAAGGCGCTGCGCAAGAACGTGCTGGCCAAGTGCTACGGCGGCGACATCACGCGCAAGAAGAAGCTGCTCGAGAAGCAGAAGGCCGGCAAGAAGCGCATGAAGCAGGTGGGCAGCGTGGAGATTCCGCAGGAAGCGTTCCTGGCCGTGCTGCAGGTCGAGGATCGCTGAGAGACCACGGACGACAACGATGAACTTCGCATTGATCCTGTTCCTGCTGCTCGTGCTCACCTTCGTCGCGTGGCTGGCCGACCGCTTCGTCTTCGCGCCGCGCCGCGCGCGCGCCGCGGCCGCTGCGGTGGCCGAGTTCGAGCGCACCGGCGCGCCGGCGCTGCGCGCCGCGGGCGGCGAGGCCGCCGTATCCGACCAGCGCGAGTCGCTGCGCGCCGCGCGCAGCAAGCAGCCGCTGTGGCTCGAGTACACCGCCGGCCTCTTTCCGGTGATCCTGGTGGTGTTCGCCCTGCGCTCGTTCGTGGCCGAGCCGTTCAAGATCCCCTCGGAATCGATGCTGCCCACCCTGGTGGTCGGCGACCTGATCCTGGTGAACAAGTTCGCCTACGGGGTGCGGCTGCCGCTGGCGCACACCAAGGTGCTCGAGGTGGGCCAGCCGCAGCGCGGCGACGTCATGGTGTTCCGCTTCCCCCAGGACCCCTCGGTCGACTACATCAAGCGCGTGATCGGCCTGCCGGGCGACAAAATATCCTATGAAAACAAGCGCTTATCCATCAACGGGCAGCCCGTGGCACTGACCCCGGCGGGTGAGTTCGAGGACCGCCGGCGCCTGACGTTCTATCCCCAATACTCAGAAAAGATCGGAGAAAACGTCCATAAGATATTGACAGAATTGGAAAAACCGTCTGACATTCAGCCTGTGGTGCGCTTTCCCTACTTCGACCAGTGCCGCTACGACGAGCGGGGCGTCTCCTGCACCGTCCCGCCCGGGCACTATTTCATGATGGGCGACAACCGGGAGAACAGCCTCGACAGCCGCTTCTGGGGCTTCGTCCCCGACGAGAACATCGTCGGCAAGGCGTTCTTCATCTGGATGAACTTCGGCGATCTCGGCCGCATCGGAAGATTCCAATGAACGCGATTCCTCTCGTGCCGCGCCGGCGCTCCCCGCAACGGCCGGCGCGTCGCGCGCAGCGCGGGCTGTCGCTGATCGGGCTGCTGGTGGTCGCGGCGGTGCTGGTGTTCGCGGCCCTGCTGGTCATGAAGGTGGCACCCTCGGCGATCGAGTACCGCGCCATCCGCAGCGCCATCAGCAAGATCGAGACCTCCGGCACCAGCGGCGTGCGCGAGGTGCAGACGGCCTTCGACCGCTACGCGGCCATCGACGACATCACGTCGATCTCGGGCAAGGATCTCCTGGTGGAGAAGCGCCCCGACGGCGCCACGATGATCTCCTTCCGGTACGAGAAGCGCATTCCGCTGTTCGGGCCGGCTTCGCTGGTCATCGATTACCAGGGCGCGAACTAGCACACACCATGGTGGCCGTTCCATGAGCCTCGACGACCTGCAGCAGCAACTCGGGCATCGCTTCGCCGATGTCTCGCTGCTGCAGCAGGCGTTGACGCATCGCAGCCACGGCCAGCCCAACAACGAGCGGCTCGAGTTCCTCGGCGACTCGGTGCTCAACTGCGTGGTGGCGGCGATGCTGTACCGCCACTTCGGGCGCATCGACGAGGGCGATCTGTCGCGGCTGCGCGCCAACCTGGTCAAGCAGCAGTCGCTCTACGAGATCGCGCAGCGCCTGGGGCTGAGCCAGCACCTGCTGCTGGGCGAGGGCGAGCTCAAGAGCGGCGGCTTCCGGCGCCCGTCCATCCTCGGCGATACGCTCGAGGCGATCGTCGGGGCGGTGTTCCTCGATGCCGGCTTCGAGGCGGCGCAGGCGGTCATCGGCACGCTCTACGAGCCCATCATCAAGACGGTCGACCCGCGCACGCTCGGCAAGGACGCCAAGACGCTGCTGCAGGAGTACCTGCAGGGCAGGAAGCTGCCGCTGCCGGTGTACGCCGTGGTGGCCACGCACGGCGCCGCCCACAGCCAGGTGTTCGAGGTCGAGTGCGCGATCCCCAAGCTGCAGATCCAGGTGCTCGGCAGCGGTGCCAGTCGCCGCGCCGCCGAGCAGGCCGCGGCGCGCGGCGCGCTCGAGGCGGCGCAGGCGCTGGCGCCGGCCGGCGGGCGGCGCGCGCGCACGCGGGCCGAGAAAGCGGAGAAGGTGGACAAGGCAGAGCGGACGGAGAAGGGCGAACGAACCGAGAAGGTCGAGAAGACCGAGCGGGCGGAAAGGACCGACAAGGCCGAGGGAGCCGAGCGCGGCGCGCGTCCCGACAAGGCCGCCGAGGCACCCGGCCACACGGTGCACGCCTGAGAACGTGCGAATGAATCTGCCGGGCCGGGCGCGGCCGGGCGGCGATCGCTGCCGTTCCACCGCTTGATGCGAGCCGCTCCATGACGTTTCGCTGCGGCTACGTCGCCATCGTCGGGCGACCCAACGTCGGCAAGTCGACCCTGCTCAACCGGCTGGTCGGGCAGAAGCTGTCGATCACCTCCGACCGGCCGCAGACCACCCGCCACCGCATCGTCGGCGTGGTCACGCGGCCGCAGGCGCAGCTGCTGTTCCTCGACAGCCCCGGCTACCAGGCGCACGCCGGCAGCGCGATGAACCGGGTGCTCAACCGCACGGCGCTGCAGGCCGCACAGGAGGCCGACGTGGTGGTGATGCTGGCCGACGCGCGCGCCTGGGGCGCCGCCGACGAGCAGCTCGCGCGCCTGCTGCCGGCCGATCGCCCGCTGCTGCTGGCGCTCAACAAGATCGATGCGGTGCGCGACCGGGGCCGGCTGATGGCGCTGGCCGAGCGGGCGCGCCACTGCCGGGCGTTCGACGAGGTGGTGCCGATCAGTGCGCGCACCGGCCGCCAGGTCGAGCTGCTGCTCGAGCTGTGCGCGGCGCGCCTGCCCGAGGGGCCGGCGCGCTACGAAAGCGACGCGCTGACCGATCGCAGCGAGCGATTCCTCGCCGCCGAGCTGATCCGCGAGAAGCTGTTCCGCCTGCTCGGCGACGAGCTGCCCTATGCCTGCACGGTCGAGATCGAGCGCTTCGAGGAGCTGCCGCGGCTGCGCCGCATCCACGCCGCGATCCTGGTCGACCGCGAGAGCCACCGGCCGATCGTGCTCGGCGCGGGCGGCGCGCGCATCAAGCGCATCGCCAGCGCGGCGCGCGTCGACCTGGAGAAGCTGCTCGGCGCCAAGGTCTACCTCGAGCTGTTCGTCAAGGTGAAATCGGGCTGGGCGAGCAGCGAGCAGAGCCTGCGGGCCTATGGCTACGAGTAGGATCGAGGCGCGCGCCTGGCTGCTGCACTCGACCCCGTACCGGGAGAGCAGCCTGGTGGTGGACCTGTTCACGCGCGAGCACGGGCGCATCGCCGCGGTGGCCAAGGGCGCCAAGCGCCCGCGCTCGGCGCTGCGCGCGGTGCTGCTGCAGTTCCAGCCGCTGCAGGTGGTCTACAGCGGCCGCGGCGAGCTGCGCACGCTCACCGGTGCGGAATGGGTGGGCGGGCTGGCCGCCCCGCAGGGCGATGCGCTGCTGTGCGCCTTCTACCTGAACGAGCTGCTGATGCGGCTGCTGGCGCGCGAGGATCCGCACGCGCCGCTGTTCGACGCCTACGGCGAGGCGATCGCGCGCCTGGGCGAGGGCACGGCGCTCGACGAGACGCTGCGCCGCTTCGAGTGGCAGCTGCTGCGCGAGATCGGCTATGCGCCCGACCTGGAGCGCGATGCCGCCAGCCACCCGATCGAGGCGGTGCGGCACTACCGCTGGAGCCCGGGCAGCGGCTTCACGGCCTGCGAGGCGGACGACGAATCGGCGGTGAGCGGCGCCACGCTGCACGACATCGCGACAGGGCGATTCGCCTCGACGGCGGGCCGGCAACAGGCAAAATACCTCTCGCGCGCCATTCTTTCGCACCACCTGGACGGCGCGCCGCTGAACACCCGGCAGATCCTGATCGACTTGCAGAAGCTCTGAGCACCCTCGCCATGATCGAACTCGGCGTCAACATCGACCACGTCGCCACGGTGCGCCAGGCGCGCCGCACCTACGAGCCCGACCCGGTATGGGCGGCCGTCGAGGCGCACCTCGGCGGAGCCGACGGCATCACCGTGCACCTGCGTGAAGACCGGCGCCACATCCAGGACGACGACGTGCGCCGCCTGCGCGAGCTCACGCACATCAAGCTCAACCTCGAGATGGCCGCCACCGACGAGATGCTGGCCATCGCGCTGCAGCTGCGGCCCGAGATGGCCATGCTGGTCCCCGAGGGACGCCACGAGATCACCACCGAGGGCGGGCTCGACGTCGCCGCGCAGCCGCAGCGCATCGCCAAGGTGGTCGCGACGCTGGCCGACGCCGGCATCGTGAGCAGCGTGTTCATCGACGCCGACCCGCGCCAGGTGGAGGCGGCCGCGCGCGCCGGAGCGCGCGTATGCGAGGTGCACACCGGGCCCTACGCGCATGCCTTCCATGCGCACGGGCGCGATGCCGACAGCGCGCCGGTGGCCGTCGAGCTGGCGCGCATCCGCGAGGCGGGCGCGGCGATCCGCGCGCTGGGCATGCGCTTCAACGCCGGCCACGCGCTCACCTATTTCAACGTGCAGCCGGTGGCCGCGCTTGCCGGCGTGCGCGAGCTGCACATCGGGCACGCGATCGTCTCGCGTGCCATGTTCGTCGGCATGCGCGAGGCGGTGCGCGAGATGAAGCGGCTGATCCGCGAAGGCGCGGCGGGCGCGGGCGGATGATCTACGGCATCGGCACCGACATCGTCGTCGTGGCGCGCATCGAGCGGCTGCTCGGACGCTACGGCGAGCGCTTCGCGCGACGCGTGCTCGGCCCGGACGAGCTCGCCGAGTACCGGCGCCGGCTCGGCAAGGACGGCCACGGCAGCGCTTATGCCGTGCGCTACCTGGCCAAGCGCTTCGCGGCCAAGGAGGCGTTCAGCAAGGCGCTGGGCACCGGCCTGCGCGGACCGATGACGCTGCTGTCGCTGCAGGTGCTCAACGACGCGCGCGGGCGCCCGGTGGCCATGGCGCGCAAGGCGCTGGCGCCGTGGCTGGCCGAGCGCGGGCTGAGGGCGCATGTGTCGCTGTCCGACGAGGTCGGCAGCGCGCTCGCCTTCGTGATACTCGAACGAGAGGAAGGACGATGAGCGACGGCGTAGCGGGCACGGCGACCGGGCGGGACGGGGAAGGGCAGGCGGACGAAGGCCGGGCGGCGCACCGCGACGCACCCGATGCGCGCCCGAAGATCCCGCGCGGCCCGGTGGTGCTCGACGTGCAGGGGCTCGAGCTGGAGGAGGGCGAACGCGCGCGCCTGATGCATCCGCTGGTGGGCGGGGTGATCCTGTTCGCGCGCAACTTCCGCTCGCGCAAGCAGCTGGCGCGCCTGTGCGAGCAGATCCACGCGCTGCGCCGCCCCAGGCTGCTGGTGTGCGTCGATCACGAAGGCGGCCGGGTGCAGCGCTTCCGCAAGGGCTTCAGCCGGCTCGCGCCGATGCGCGAGCTCGGGCGGATGTGGGACCGCGACGTGCTCGCGGCGTGCCGGCACGCCACCGAGATCGGCCAGACCATCGGCCGCGAGCTGCGCGAGGTCGGCGTGGACCTGAGCTTCACCCCGGTGCTCGACCTCGACTGGCAGCGCTCGGAGGTCATCGGCGATCGCGCACTGCACGCCGATGCGCGCGTGGTGGCGATGCTGGCGCGCTGCCTCACCCACGGCCTGCTGCTCTCGGGCATGGGCAACTGCGGCAAGCATTTCCCCGGCCACGGCCATGCCCTGGCCGATTCGCACCTGGCGCTGCCCGAGGACGATCGCGACCTCGCCACGCTGCTGGCGCACGACGCGGCGCCCTACGGCTGGCTCGGCGATGCGCTGCTCGCGGTGATGCCGGCGCACGTGGTCTACCCGAAGGTCGACCAGCGGCCCGCCGGGTTCTCGCGGCGCTGGCTGCGCGACATCCTGCGCCGCCGGCTCGGCTTCCGCGGCCTGATCTTCAGCGACGACCTCACCATGGAAGGCGCCGCGGTGGCCGGCGGCATCGTGGCGCGCGCGCGCGCGGCGCTCGATGCGGGCTGCGACATGGTGCTGGTGTGCAACCGCCCGGACCTCGCCGACGAGCTGCTGGCCGGGCTCGACTGGTCGCCGAAGGCGCGCTTCGAGACGCGGCTCAAGGCGCTCATGCGGCGCTGAGCGAAGCGCGATGAGCGGGCATCCCCACGGGCTGGGCGGGCATCCCGACGGGCCGCCCGACGGCGGCTTCGACCTGCGGGCCTTCCTGGCGAGCCTGCCCAACCGTCCGGGCGTCTATCGCATGATCGGCGAGGACGACGTGCTGCTGTACGTGGGCAAGGCGCGCGACCTGAAGAAGCGGGTGTCCTCGTACTTCAACCGCGGCGAGCAGAGCCCGCGCATCGCGCACATGATCGCGCGCATCGTGCGCGTGGAGATCACCGAGACGCGCTCGGAGGCCGAAGCGCTGCTGCTCGAGAACAACCTGATCAAGAGCGCCGCACCGCGCTACAACATCCTCTTTCGCGACGACAAGTCGTATCCCTACCTGCGCATCACCGACCACGCCTTCCCGCGCCTGGTCTACTACCGCGGCCCGACCGACAAGCGCGGGCGCTACTTCGGGCCGTTTCCCAATGCCTGGGCGGTGCGCGAGGCGATCCAGGCGCTGCAGAAGGTGTTCCGGCTGCGCACCTGCGAGGACTCGGTGTTCGCCAACCGCTCGCGCCCGTGCCTGCTGCACCAGATCGGCCGCTGCAGCGCGCCGTGCGTGGGCCTCGTCGACGCGCAGGCCTACGCCGCCGACGTCGATGCGGCGGTGCGCTTCCTGCAGGGCGGGCAGCGCGAGGTGCTGGCCGAGCTCGAGGCCAGGATGCACGCCGCGGCCGCCGAGCTGCGCTTCGAGGAGGCGGCCGTGCTGCGCGATCGCATCAGCGCGCTGGCGCGCATGCAGACCCGCCAGTCGATGGAGACCGGCCAGGACATCGACGCCGACGTGATCGCCGCGGTGGTGCGCGGCGGGCGCGTGTGCGTGAACCTCGCCATGGTGCGCGGCGGGCGCCACCTCGGCGACAAGCCCTACTTCCCCGTGCACGCGGCCGACGCGGGCGACGCCGGCACCGTGGCGGAGATCGTCGAGGCCTTCGTCGCGCAGCACTACGACGGCCTGCCGGTGCCGGCGGTGCTGGTGGTCGACGGCGTGGCCCCCGACGAGGCCCTGCTCGAGTGGCTGCAGCAGCGCGCCGGGCACGCGGTGCAGTGGATCCGCCAGCCCCAGGGGCTGCGCCACGAGTGGCTCGAGCTCGCGCGCCGCAACGCCGAGCTGGCGATCGCGCGGCTGCTCTCGGAGGAGGGCTCGCAGAAGGCGCGCACGCGGGCGCTGGCCCAGGTGCTGGGCATCGACGACGGCAGCGACCTGGACCGCCTGCGCGCGGAGTGCTTCGACATCAGCCACACCATGGGCGAGGCGACCCAGGCCTCGTGCGTGGTCTACCAGCGCCACGAGATGCAGCGCGGCGAGTACCGGCGCTTCAACATCGAGGGCATCACCGGCGGCGACGACCCGGCCGCCATGCGCCAGGTGCTCGCGCGCCGCTACGCCAGCGCGCCGGTGCCCGACGTGGTGCTCATCGACGGCGGCGCGGCGCAGGTCGCCGTCGCGCGCCAGGTGTTCGCCGACATCGGCGCCGATATCGGCGCCCTGGTCGGCGTGGCCAAGGGCGAAGGCCGCAAGGTCGGCCTCGAGACGCTGGTGTTCGCCGACGGGCGTGCGCCGATCACGCCGGGGCGCGAATCGGCCGCGCTCATGCTCGTCGCGCAGATCCGCGACGAGGCCCACCGCTTCGCCATCACCGGCATGCGCGCGCGGCGGGCGCGCGCGCGCCAGGGCTCGCGCCTGGACGAGATCGAGGGCATCGGCCCGAAGCGGCGCCAGCGGCTGCTGGCGCGATTCGGCGGCTTGCGTGGCATCATGGCGGCCAGCGTCGAGGACCTGGCTTCGGTGGAAGGGATCTCGCGAACGCTCGCAGAAGAAATCTACCGCCGGCTGCACTGACCCATGCCCTTGAACCTCCCGACGCTGCTCACCTGGACGCGGGTGCTGGCCATCCCGCTGCTGATCGGGGTGTTCTACCTGCCGATCGGGCGCGAAGCGCAGAACGTCTCGGCCACCGTGCTGTTCGTGGCGGCCGCGCTCACCGACTGGCTCGACGGCTGGCTGGCGCGCCGGCTCGGGCAGACCTCGGCCTTCGGCGCCTTCCTCGACCCGGTCGCCGACAAGCTCATCGTGTGCGTGGCGCTGGTGATGCTGGTGGCGCTCGGCCGTCTCGATGCCGTGGTCGCGGTCATCATCATCGGGCGCGAGCTCACCATCTCGGCGCTGCGCGAATGGATGGCGCAGATGGGCGCGCACGCCAGCGTGGCGGTGCACTCGATCGGCAAGCTCAAGACCACGGCGCAGCTGGTGGCGATCCCGATGCTGCTCTACGACGAGCGCATCGACGGCCTGTTCCACACCCGCCTGCCCGGCACCTGGCTGATCTGGGTCGCCGCGGTGCTGACCGTCTGGTCGATGCTGTACTACCTGCGCCGGGCATGGCCGGCGCTGCGCGACGGCGGCCGGCACCCCAGCCAGTCCTGAGCGGTCGGCTACGAGGCATGGACCGCGAGGACCAGGCGACGCAGGATCCGCGCGACCTCGCGCGACGCGCGGCTGAGCGGGTGGTGGGTCGTGGTCTTCATCATCACGCTGCGGGGCAGCCTGGGATCGATGATGCGGCGCGCCGCAAAAGACGCGTCGAATCGCTGCAGCCGCACTGAGTTTTCGCTCCAGAGCGCGTAGCAGCGCTCGCGCGAGATGATCGCGTGCTGGGCTTCGACCGAGTCGGCCTCGAGCACGACGTTCAGGCGGAACCCGCGGCGGCGGGCTTCCTCGTCGACGCAGAGTCGCAGTCCGTTCGGCGAGGCCGGCAGCACCAGCGGTATCGATGCCAGTGCCTGGAAGGGCAGCTCGTCGCCCTTTTCCCCGAGATCGGGGTTGCCCACCACCATCACGTCCGACGTGGCGAGCACCTCCTGCTTGTCCAGGCCCGTCCTGCGATAGCGGGTGACCAGCGCGATGTCGACCCAGCCGTTCGACAGCCAGTCCTCGTGCTGCACGCTGAAGCTCTCCAGCAGGCGCAGCACGATGCCGGGAAACTGCCGGCGCACCTCCTCGAAGAGGTCGGCGGCCAGCATCTGCATGTACATGGTCAGGAGCGCCACCGTCACCGTGCCGGTCGGCGTGCGCGTCTGGTCGCGGATGTCGGCCGAGAACTGGTCGGCATGGGCCAGCAGCGCCCGGGCCCTCAGCAGGGTCTGCTCGCCGACCTCCGTGAGCTTCACGCCGCGGCCGGTGCGGTGAAAGAGCGCCGCCTGCAGGCTGTCCTCGAGCGCGCGCAGCGCCCGGCTCACGGACGGTTGCGTGGTGCCGATGACGGCTGCCGCATGCGACAGGTTGCCCAGTTCGGCCACTTTCACGAAGAGCCGAAGGGCCTCGAGATTGGGCCGGCTGTCTGTCATACGTAAAACGTATACCAGCTAAACGGGCCGCTGCCTAGTTCCGTCGATACGACTGCCGTATGGTCTGGGCCGGCGATCGGAAGAACGCTTCGAATGTGTCGATTGAACCCTCTCTTGGACAGGAGACCCGCCATGATCCGAGCCGTTGCAGCCCTTCTCGCCGCAGCGCTTTCCTTGCTGGTGCCGCTGTCGGCGAGCGCGCAGGCGTGGCCGACCAAGCCCGTGCGCATCATCGTCGCCTACCCGCCGGGTGGCGCCACCGACCTCCAGGCGAGGCTGGTGGCGGCGAAGCTGAACGAGCGCTGGGGCGTCCCGGTGATCGTCGAGAACAAGCCGGGCGCCAATACGGTCATCGCGACCGACATGGTCGCCAAGGCGGCGCCGGATGGACAGACCGTCCTTCTCACGGCGATGCCGTACGCGCTGAACCCGATGCTGATCGCCAAGCTTCCGTACGACACCGCCAAGGACCTCGTGCCGGTGACGCTGATGGCGACGATTCCGAACGTGCTCGTGGTGTATCCCGGCCTGCCGGTCAATTCGCTCGGCGACCTGATCAAGCTGGCCCGCGCCGAGCCGGGGTCGGTCTCGTTCGCCTCGACCGGCCAGGCCACCTCCACGCACCTGTCGGGCGAGCTGTTCGGGAAGATGGCCGGCCTGAAGCTCAACCACATTCCCTACAAGGGAAGCGCGCCGGCGCACCTCGACCTGATCGCGGGGCGGGTGTCGATGATGTTCGACAACGGGGCGCTGCAGCACGTCAAGTCCGGGAAGCTGAAGGCCCTCGCGGTCACTTCCGCGAAGCGGGTGCCGTGGCTGCCGGATACCCCGACCATGATGGAGCAGGGGCTCGCGGGCTACGAAGCGGCGGCCTGGTACGGCGTCTTCGCCCCGAGCGGAACGCCGAGCGCGATCGTCCGGAAGCTCGCCGACGAGATCACCTGGGCGCTGCGCTCGCCCGACACCGTGGAGAAGCTGACCACGGCCGGCGCGATCGCGGGCGGAGGCACTCCGGAGGAGTTCCGCAAGTTCCTCGCGGTCGAGACGGACAAGTGGGGGCAACTGGTCAGGGACCTCGGAATGAAGCCGGAGTGACGAGGCCTCCCCTCGAAAAGGATTGACCATGCACTACATCGGTAAGAAAACCTCCGGCGTTCAAAGCCTGCTGGTGGATTACGCGAAGAGCGGCCGCTCGGAGTCCTACGTCGGACGGACCTCGGAGCCGTACCTGTTCGTCGTCGACCAGAAATCGATCGAGCAGGTGGCCTACGCGTGCGGGGCGGCGCACGACTGGCGCCTGTCCTCCGGCGCCCACCGGGGCCCGATCGAGGCGCCGCACGCCTACCTGTTCTACCTGCTCAACAACACGCGCACCTACCGGGTCTACGAGCAGACGATCATCACCGGGCTGCCGTCCGGTCGTGCGCAGCTCCATGCCGGCGACGATTTTCACTACCATCGCCCGATCCTGAGCGGAGACGTCCTCGCCGTCACCGCGACGATCCTGCCGAGCTACAGGAAGACCGGCCGCCACGGCGAGCTGGAGTTCTTCAGCGACGAGTGGCGCATGTACAACCAGCGCAACGAGCTGGCGGCGCGGCTGATCCGCAAGGCGATCGCCCTCGATTTCGGCGAATCCGGGGTGCTCACGTCCCCGGTCGAGACCCGGGCCACCCTCCCGCCCGATGCCGGGGCGCCGACCTGGTTGCGCGCGACGGACGTCGAATCCGCCTTCAAGGTCGACCAGACCACCCACCTGAAGCGCCATCCGACGTTCACCTGGATGTCGATGATGGGCTGGCTGGCGGCGGTGGACGAGTACTCGCCGACGCACTACGACCCGGACTTCGCCAGGTCGCACCGCTACGGCGGCGGCCGGAACATCGTGGCGGGTCCGCAGCTGGCCTCGGTGATGGTCGCCGCGCTCGAGGAATCGCTCGGGCCCGGCTGGTGGATCAGCGACTACGAGAACGTGCAGCGCCGGGCGGTGTATCCGAACGAGACGCTGACCAGCTTCAGCAGGGTTCACTCGATCCGTGATGGCGCCGCGAGGATCCAGCTCTGGCTGGTCGACGACGAAGGGGTCGTCAAGGGAACCGGCGAGGCGACGGTGAAGGCCGTCACGGACGAGAGGAGGGTGTCGGCATGAGCGCCGGAGAACTGAAGCTGCCGGCCGAGGGCGAGAGCCTGGATGTCGTCAGGACGGTCGACGATTCCCTGCTCACCCCCCGCTACGGAAAGCCGGACATCGTGGTGCTCGCGTCGCCGGCCGTGGTGTCCCTGATGGAGATCGCCAGCCTGCAGCTGGTCGAACGTGACCTTCCCGATGACCTGACCTCGGTGGGGATCCGGATGACGTTCGAGCACCTGCAGCCGTCCTACGCCGGCGCCGAGATCGTGACGCGGGCCACCGTGCGGCAGGTATCGGGCCGGCGCATCGAGCTGCAGGTCGAGTCGTTCGAGGGGGACACGCTCGTCGCGCGAGCCACGCATGCGCGTGCGATCGCCCCGAAGGCGAAGTTCCGTCCGCCCCCGGGGAGGACCGAATAGGGGACGGGATGCGGGGGACGGAATGGTCGACCGGCGATTCCGTGGATTCTGAAGGCGCGGCAGGGGTCTCATATGGATGTCAGATCGATCTTGCGCCGGGGCGCGAGCTATTACGCAGGTCTACCGGCGGTCGTGGTCGGCGGCAGGGAATATACGTTCGAGGAATGCTGGCGCAGGGGATTGCGCTGCTACAACGGACTCCGGTCGATCGGATTGTTGCCGGGCGACCGGGTGGGCATGCTGGATGACAACACCATTCTGGGTGTCGATCTGTATCTTGCATGCGCCATCGGGAATTTCGTCCGGGTGCCGCTGTACTGGAGAAACAGCGTCGATCGGCATCTCCAGATGATCGGCAAGTCCGGATGCCGGATCGTGCTGGCATCCGGAGACGCCCCTCCGGAGTTGGACAGGGCAAGAGCGGAAAACCCGTTCCTGAAGGAAATCGTCGTCGCCGACGGCGGGTACGAGAAATGGCTGGCGAGGCAGCCCGAGGAAGAAGGCCACGCGCCGATCAGCGAGAACGATCTATGCGTGATCAAGTTCACCGGCGGGACGACCGGCGAATCCAAGGGAATACCCAATACGCATCGCCAGTGGATCTCGATCGGGCGAGACACCTTGTCGTTCAAGCCGCGCATTCGCACCGGCGATACGATGCTGCACATGGCGCCGCTGAGCCACGCGTCCGCCTATTACTTCCTGCCGGCATGGGCCCAGGGCGCAAGGCAGATCCTCGGGTCCGGCCTCGAGCCCACCGAGATCGTGACGCTGATGAGTCGGGAGAAGGTGGTCCACTCGTTCATGCCGCCCACGCTGCTGAACATGGTGGCGAACACCGACAACGCGTCGAACCATGACTGGAGCGCGCTGAGGAGCCTGGCCATCGGATCGGCGCCGGTCGGCATCAATACCCTGCTCAAGGCCGAGGAAGTCTTCGGCCGAAGGGTTCTCCATCAGACGTATGGAACCAACGAGGCGGTGCCCCTGGCAGGAATGGGGCCCGAGGCATGGTTCGCGGTCGTGAGCGGATCGGAGCCGATGAAAGCGGTCGGCAAGCCGCTTCCGTGTGCCGACGTGGAGATCTGGGACGAGGAAGGAAACGTCCTGCCGGTCGGGGAAGTCGGCGAGGTCGTCGGCAAATGCGACGGCCAGATGGACGCCTATTGGATGGACCCGGTGGAAACGGCCAGGAAGGTCGTCAACGGATGGATCAGGACCGGAGACCTGGGCAGGATCGACAAGAACGGATATCTGTACCTCACGGACCGGGTGGGGGAGATGATCATCTCCGGCGGCCACAACATCTATCCGGGAGAGCTGGAGAAGATCATATCCGGCCATCCGGACGTCCTGGAGGTCTGCGTCTTCGGCATTCCGGACAAGAAATGGGGAGAGACCCCGGTGGCGGTATGCCAGGTCAAGCGCGGCAGCAAGGTCACCGACCGGGACATCATGTCCCTGGTCGCGAAGGAGATCGGCTCCTATATGAAGCCGAGCAAGGTGCAGCTTGTCTTCGACTCGCTTCCGAAGAGCGCGGTCGGCAAGATCTCCAGGAAATTGATGCGGGAAGCCTTTCTGGGAGCCTGAGCTCCCGATCATACGGAGGAGAGCATGAAGAAGCCGTTGTTGACACTGGCCCTCGTATTCGGGGCGTTGTTCGGTCACGCAGCATTCGGACAGGAGTATCCCTCCAGGCCGATCCGCCTCATCGTCCCCTTCGGCCCCGGAGCCGGGGTGGACACCCTGGCGCGCGGAGTCGGCAAGCTGCTGACCGAACGGCTGGGCCAGCCGGTCGTGGTCGAGAACCGGCCCGGCGCGGGGGGCAACATCGGCGTGGACACGGTGGCGAAGGCGGCGCCGGACGGCTACACGCTGCTGATGGGAAGCAACGGCCCGCTCGCGGCGAACGTCAGCCTCTACGAAAAGCTCACCTTCGATCCGGCCAAGGACCTGACTCCGATCGTGCTCATGGGGCGGCTGCCCATGATCCTGGTTGCGAACAACGCCGCGCCGGCAGGCTCCGTGTCCGATCTGGTCCGGCTCGCGAAATCCAGTCCGGGGGCCGTCAACTTCGGCGCATCCAATACCACGGCTCGCGTCTGGATCGATCTGATCGGGCGCATGACCGACACCAAGAGCGAGACGGTGCAGTACAAGAACGTCGGCACCTTGCTCGGCGACCTCATGGGCGGCCAGATCCAGTATGCAGTCGAGAACGTCGGCCCCTCGATGCCGCAGATCCGCGCGGGCAAGATCAAGGCGCTTGCGGTGACCAGCCACAAGCGGGCCGGGTTCGCTCCGGAAATCCCCTCGTTCGGCGAGTTCGGGCTGACCCGCTACGATCTGGTGGTGTGGTATGCGCTGTTCGCCCCCAAGGGCACGCCGGCGGACATCGTCCAGCGGCTCAACGCCGAGGTCAACAAGATGATGCGGGATTCGTCCGAGATCGCTCAGCTGTCCGCGGCGATCGGGATGGAAGTCGAGGGGGGTACACCGCAGCAGCTGGGCGAGTTCCAGAAGGCCGAGATCGCCAAGTGGGACGAGCTGGTCAGGACCACCGGGATCAAGCTCTACTAGCGTAACCCGCTGGAAAATCGAGCGGGGCAGGATCTATCGAAATGGGGCCTCTGGCTGGTATCAGGATCGTGGAATTCGCCGGGATCGGCCCGGGCCCCATGTGTGCGATGCTTCTCGCGGATATGGGCGCCACGGTCCTTCGGGTAGCTCGCAAGGGGCCTACGGGGCTGGGAATACAGCGCCCGTTGTCGCACGACCTCCTGTTGCGCAATCGATATTCCATCGAGGTCGACCTGAAACGGCCGGAATCCATTTCGCTCGTGCTCGATCTCGTCGGAAAGGCGGACGCCCTCATCGAGGGTTTCCGGCCCGGCGTGATGGAGCGGCTGGGTCTGGGGCCGGACATCTGCCTGGGCAGGAACCCGAGACTGGTGTACGGCCGCATGACTGGCTGGGGGCAGACCGGTCCGCTCGCACATGCGGCGGGCCATGACATCAACTACGTGGCGGTGACCGGCGTTCTGGCTGCGATTGGTCGCCGGAATCAATTGCCGTCCGTTCCCCTGAATCTCGTCGGTGACTTTGGCGGTGGATCCATGTACCTGGCAATGGGGATCCTCGCTGCGTTGCTCGAAGCGCGTTCATCCGGCAAGGGGCAGGTGGTCGACGCGGCCATCGTCGACGGCACGGCATCGCTCGCGACCCTGCAGTACGGCATGCATGGTGCCGGTGTGCAGAGCGAAGTCCGGGGCGACAATGTCCTCGACACCGGGGCGCATTTCTACGATGTCTACGAGTGCGCCGACGGCAAGTTGATTTCGATCGGTCCGATCGAAGGCAGGTTCTATGCGGAACTGCTCCGCTTGCTGGAAATCGATGCCGCGACCATCGGACCGCATCTCGATCGGGCCAGTTGGCAGACCGGCCATGAGGTGATCGCCGGCAAATTCATGAAGCACACACGGAAGCACTGGTGCGAATTGCTGGAAGGTACTGATGTGTGCTTTGCGCCGGTGCTGACCTGGTCCGAGGCGCCGAACCACCCGCACCTCGAGGCGCGGGGCACTTTCGTCGAGGTTGCCGGCGTCACACAACCGGCGCCTGCGCCACGGTTCAGCCGTACGGTCTCCGCCAGGCCGACCCCGCCCCAGCCGGTGACGCGGGAAAACACCGCGAAAGCACTCTCGGCCTGGTTGGACACGGACGAGATCGAAGCGCTTTTCCGGGCATCGGTCATCGACTGAGTAACCGTCTTCCGAGTCAAGCGCCGTGAAGCGAGTTGTT
>MKUQ01000011.1 GCA_001898645.1 Burkholderiales bacterium 70-64 | reverse complement strand
GGTTGCGGCCCGAGCAGTTGAAGTCGCCGGCGCGCACCCACTGCATCGCGTCGTCGACGGTCCACTGACCATCGTGAAGATCGACCGCGACGTCGACGCGCGTCAGGCGCGACTCCGGGAGCGACTCGAGGAAATCACGCATGGCCGGCCAATCGACCATGCCGCAGGCCGCGCCAGGTACATCGAGCATCGCCCTGCCCCGCTGCGACTCGCCGCCCCAGCAGAGCGTGGCCAGGTGCACGAACTCACCATCCACGAACGCATGGATGCGCCGGCCATCGAGGAACCCACGAAGGGCCGCAGACTCGACCGCCTGCAGCGGCAGACCCACCGTGAAGGACAGAGCGTTCACCAACCCGCCGAACGACTCCGGATCGAACTCGAACGTGCAGGTGCACCAATCCACGATGGCCCCGCCCTGCCCGCTCATCGGGACTTTCCCCCCGTGTTACCGGACGGGGGGAGCCCGCCGCGTCGCCCGGTGGCCCCCCGCTGGCGCGGGGGGCACCCGTGCGCCGCGTCGCCTCCCGCCATCGAATCCAGATGCACCATGCCCTCGGCTCCAGTAGACTGCGATAACCAACTCCCGGTTATATAACCAATCTCTGGTTACAAGTAAACCGAAAGAGGTTACATATGACTTTGGTACAAACCCTAATTGACAAGTGGTCGCAGACGCGTACTCAGCGCGAACTTGCAGAACAGATGGGCGTAACGCCGCAGCGAATCACGAATTGGAAATCGGGCTCGACACCGATGCCCGAACACCAGTTCGCCAAACTGGCCGAGTTGGTGGAAGGCGAAGAGAAAGCGCGATCCCTGCTATGGGACTTCGTGCAGCAGAAGCACCGGCAGATGAAGGCCGCCAGCGTGGCGGCCGTCATGGCCTTGATCACGGCGCTGACCGGACTGGTGGCCCCCGACCAGGTCGTGGCAGCCGAGCACTGCCTTCACACGGCAGGGGTCACAGGTTCGAACCCTGTGCCGCCCACCAAGCGTATCCACCGGTTCATCCGGCTCGCAGCAGCTGGCGCGCGACCCTGCAGGAGCAGCACGTCGCCCATCGCCTTCGCGTCTACGCCTTCGATCTTCATGAGGTCGCCGTTGCCCGGAGTCTTGCCGGTTGATACGTATCAAGTTACTCGTCGTGGAGATCGGCGATAACCCGTCAGTTTCGGAAGAGGTTTCCCAATGGCGAGAATCGAGGGCGTTTGCCGCGAAGTATTCGATGCGACCGAGTGGGTCGCGATCATCACCCAGGGCGACGACGGTCCGCATCTCGCCGGCCACTGGAGAAGCTTCATGTTCCTCGACGTCGAGGACGGAGTGATCGTGTTCCCGGTCGGTCGCTTCCAGCAAACCGAGGAAAACCTGCGCAAGAGCGGCCGTGTCCAGTTGCTCGCCGCGTCGAAGAAGGTGCAGGGCAGCAGAAGTCCCGGGCAGGGTTGTGAGGTCAGCGGAAGCGGCGAAGTCGTCACCGCCGGAAAGTATGTCGACGCGGTGCGCACGAAGTTCCCGGGGGCGCGCGGCGCGCTCGTGGTACGCGTGGAGAATACGAAGACTCAGCTCTAGGAGTCTGTCGGAGTTGAAGCCGGCCCGTGCAGGGGCCTGCCGAGCCGTCAAACGAGGTGCCGGGAATAGCCGAAGACCCGGCATTGGCCGCCTCGCCGGCCACGTCCATGCGCGTGCGTCACCTGAGGTAAAACTCATCCCACTCGAGATCGGTCCACCATTCGGCCTCGAGTCCGTCGCAGGTCTCACCGTAAGCTCGGCACATGAAACAACCGTCGCCGCGCGTGAGCGTATCGTCCTCGAGCGGCGGGTAACGGACCAGCAGGGCCGCGGCGTGCTCGCGCGCGGCCGCCTCTGCCTCGCTCATCGGCCGATCCGGCAGCTCGCGAATCCCGCACCGGCGAAGCCGCTCCACGCCCTCCGGGTACAGGACGGAGTTTTCCGCGTCGATATGACGCCAGAGCGCGTGCGAGTAGCGGGTTGCCAGGGCCCGGAGCCGGACACGATCGTCCTCGGACTGCGGCCCCTGCTCGAGAAACGGCGTCATCTCGCACAGCCACTCCTCCATCTCGGCGTGCTCGCGCGTGATGGCGTGCACGGGTCCGCGGTCGCGCGGCAGCTCCGTATCCGTCACGAGCGCATCGAAGAGCACTCGCTCCTCGCGATCGTGATGGAAATGGCCGGCGAACTCGGTGAGGAACGCCGCGAACCGTCTGCCGTCGTCCGGGCCCGCAGTCCCGTCGACGAGCCTGCCGACGTACGTGCGAAAGGATCCCAGCACCTGATCAATCAGCGCGTGTTCGTCCTGGAGTGTGTCGATCAGCTTCATCGTCGATTCATCCCGGTGCACTGTCCGGTTCTCGATAAAGCTTAATGCATTGGGGCGCGGGCGTCTCCATTCCCATGGAATGACAAGTACTTCATGACTTCGAGCCGCGCTTCGTGCCTTTACGGGGTATTGGTGAAGTCCGGCCTGCGCCGCTCCTGAAACGCGGCAACCCCTTCCTTCGCAGCAGCCGTGCAGGCGCTACGCGCAAACGCGCGATAGCCGACCTCCAGTGCATCGGCGAATGTCGACGCCGCTGCAGCGTCGCGAACTGCCTTCTCCATGATTCCGATGACTTCCGAACTGAGACGATCACCGTTTGCCGCCTTCGGCTCGACGGGTGTCAAAGCCGGAATCGATACCGGACCTTCAGCGATTTTCTTTACATGCCCAGATATGGTGTCCACGCGTTCCAGCGCCAGCGCAAGAAGGCCGGCATAGTCGTCGGCAATCGCGTCGATGACGCCCAACTCATGAGCATGCTTCGCGGTCAACCGTTCGGCCCGGCGCAGCAGGTCGTCGAAAATGGCCGCAGCCTTCGGCCAACGCCGGTACGGCACGACGAGTGCCCCAATACCGGGCACGATTCCCAGAGTGATCTCGGGTAACTGCATCCACGCGCTGTCCACGGCGACGATCGCATGGCAGCGCATCGCCAGCTCGAATCCACCACCGAGGCACATCCCGTTCAGCGCCGCGACAACCGGCTTCGCCATTCCATCCAGATGCCGAAGCAGCCGTGAACAATCGTGTGCATATCGAATGCACGCCTCCGGATCACCGAGCACATTCGGGAAGCGGCCGATATCGGCGCCCGCGCAGAAGGCGCGCCCGTAGCCGACGATGACGAATCCCTTCACATCGGCATCGCTTTCGTATCGGCGAATCACCGACAGGATTTCGTCGGTCATGTCATCGTGCAATGCGTTCAACGCCTCCGGTCGCCGCAGCGTAATGACCTTGATTCGATCGACTTCGTCGACGAGCACATGGCGCAGGAAATCCTGGTACGCAGCGAACGGTCGTTTCTGCGTCGGCATGCCGGGACGCTCTTCGCTCAGCCTGTCGAGCAACCGCCTTGTCATCTCCTCGCCCAGGCCGTTCATCACTTCGAACGGCCCCTTCTTGAATCCCAGTGCCAGGCGGCATCCGAGTTCCAGATCGGCAGGCTCTCCGATGCGTCGGTCTACGATGTCCATGCTCTGGGAGAACAGTATCCCCAGGAGCCGCTCGCGCACTGCCTCGGCCGCATCTGCCGACAAGGGACCGGAGCCGCCGGGCACCGCGTCGACCCAACGGTCCACCGAACCGAAGATGCTTGCCGGCAGATAATGCTCCCCTTCGAGTCGAGCCTGCAGCGTGTTGGCCGCGATCATGATCGGATTGCCGCGCGTCAGGTTCAGCACCGAAAACGGACCGGCATGCACGAACTCATGTGACACGCGATCGATCTCGGGCGCTGTTGCCCGGTCGAGCATCAGCGCCGATTCGTTGCACCAGTTCGTGAATACGCGATCAAGCATGAAACCCGCTACGTCTGCCGTTTCCAGCGGCACCTTGCCGGTGAAGCAGAACAGCCAGCGCAGGTATTCGACCACGCTGGAGTCGACGCCTCTCCAGCGAACCACCTCGACCACCGGATTCTTCCACGCCGGGGTGAAAAAATGTGTAATAGTTGCCCGCTCCCCGTGGCGAAGGGCATCGAACATCTGCTCTGCCGGCAGGGAGCTCGTGTTGGACGTGATCAAGGCACGCGGGCTCACGATCGCCTCTACTCGCTCGAAGATCGTCTGCTTGATGTGCAGGTTCTCCGTTGCGGCCTCCAGCACCCACTCGGCATCTGCAATGGCTCCGTAGTCGAGTGTACCCACGACGTTTTCGGATATGCGGCTTGCTTGCGCCTGGCTCATCCGGCCCGTGGCGACGGCCTTCCGGGCATGGTCGTGCAAACGCCGTACGGCTCGATCGACTGCTTCCTGCACGACATCGACGATGCAAAGCTTGAGTCCCGGTACAGCCGCCTTCAGGTAATAGGCGATGTCCGGCCCGATGGTGCCGGCGCCGATCACCGCGACGGATCGAGGAAGTGGCCGATCCGGCAGCACGAGAAGCGGATTCGCGTACGACTGCATCACTCTTTTCTCTCCCTGTCGAATGCGCAATGAACACCGCGAAGTGCCGAACTCCGGTCCGAATTTCCAGCGCAGATCATTGCAGCCGGGCAAGCAGGCTTTGAGCCAGCGCATAAGGATCGCTGGCACGATTCCGCACGGCATCGATCAGACCATCCCATGAAGTGCCGTTGATCCCGCGGAAGCGCTCATCGATCAGCTGCCGCAGGATCTCTCCCACTCTGAGCTGCAAACGCCGCCTCAGTCTTCGGTCGGCAGCATCAGGGGCGCCGGCGAAATGCAGGAAACACCGCTCGATGCCATCGACCAGCGCATCTATCCCGTCCCCGCTTTGTGCCTGGGTCTTCAGGACAGGCGGCTGCCAGTCGTGAAAGAGACCTAAACGGCGACTGAGTTCGACCATGTCGCGCAGTTGCCGTACCGCGCGATCCGCGTCCGGGTGATCGCTCTTGTTGACCACGAAGATATCGCTGATTTCGTTGATCCCCGCCTTCGCCGCCTGTATGTCGTCGCCGCCCATCGGCGTCTGCAGGAGCACGATGACCTGGGCGTGCAACATGACATCGGTCTCGTTCTGGCCGACACCGACTGTCTCCACCAGAATCCGGTCCCAAGGCATCGCATCCAGTACGGTCAGGGCATCACCGGCAGCCTTGGCCAGCCCTCCGAGGTGGCCGCGCGAGGCCATGCTGCGGATGAAGACCTTATCGTCGAGACCTTCCCCTGCCATGCGCAGTCGGTCGCCGAGGAGGGCGCCGCCCGAAATCGGGCTTGAAGGATCGACAGCCAGCACGGCGACACTCAGGTCGCGCCTGCGCCAGGCGCCGATCAGCTGCCCGATCAACGTACTCTTCCCGGCGCCGGGAGGACCGGTGACTCCGATCACCCGGCCACGGCCACCAGCCCGATAAAGCGCCTGCAGCAAGGGTACGAGGTCGGGCTCTCCGCGCTCTATACGACTGATGAGACGAGCGCAGGCACGCTGGTCACCGTTCGCAAGCGCGGCAACCAGGGCTTCGAGACCATCGACGCCCGCATGCGGAGACTGCATCCTAGGCCGCCGTGCGTGCCCGCACCTGGCCGACAATGTAGCCGACGATCGCCTCGCGCGAGCTGCCTGGCGGAAAGACTTCGGCAACGCCCTTGGCCTTCAGGTCCAGCGTGCGGTCATGAGGGATATTGCCGCCGCAGATCACCTGGATGCCGGCGGCATTGCTCTCTCCAAGCAGGCGCACGAGCAACTCGATCTGGTCGTAGTTCGAAGCGTGCGAGCTGATGCCTATGAAGTCCACGTCTTCCTGGATCGCCGCCTGGACGATCGCCTCCGGCGTCTGGTTGCAGCCCAGGTAGACGACTTCCATGCCCGCGTCACGCAGGATCATGGAGACCACCTCGCCACCCGTAGTGTGGCCGTCGAGGCCGATCATGCTGACGATGATCTTGATGCCTTGCCCTTCGTTCATGCTCTTCCCCTGGCGCCTCAGGCCGCCCGACGAACGCCGAGCGGGAACGGACATTCGATCATCTTGAACGGGTCGTAGCTGAGCCCTCGCGCCAGGCGAATGACACCCGATATCTCCCCCGAGGTGGCATAAACCTTGACCGCCTCTATGATCGCCGGCATCAGATTGTGGCGGTCGCCCTTCTGGGCCTCGGCGTAGAGGAAGGCCAGGCGATCGGAGATCGCCTGTTGATCGCGAGCCTTCTTCCAGGTCTCGGTGCGGTGGGCAATGCTCTCGGCATCGCTGTCCGGGTGCACTTCCTGAATGGGTACACGAAATTCCTCCTCTTCAGGAATCACCAAATGATTCACGCCGACGATCAGACGCTCCTTGCCGTCGATCTCGCGGAATTTCTTGTTCGCCTCGTCACGCAGCATATCGGTAATGAAGCCCTTCTTCACCGCCGCGATCATGCCGCCCAAGGCGTCGATCTTGGCCAGCACCTTGTAGCCTTCCTCCTCGACCTTGTTCGTCAAGTGCTCGATGAAGTACGAACCAGCCAGCGGATCGACGACGTCGGCGACGCCGGTTTCGGACGCGACGATGTGCTGGGTGTTGAGCGACATGCGCGCCGCCAGCGGCGAGGGCTCGGCGTGGGCATTGTCGAGCGTAGCGTTGTCCAGCGCCGTGCAGCCGGCGATGGCGCCGGCCAGTGTCTGGATGGCGGAGCGGGCGATATTGTTGAGCGGTTGCTGGTAAGTCATGGTTCGCCCCGAGGTATGCACCGCGATCAACAGCTGGCAGGACTTCTCCTTCCTGGCCTTGAAGTGCTCCCTGGCCATACGCGCCCACATGCGGCGCAAAGCGCGCACCTTGGCAATCTCCTCGAAGAAACGCGTGCCGACGGTAACCAACTCGTAGGGCACCGCAGCAACGTCGTCGAAGTCCAGACCTCGCTCGTCGACCAGGCGCGTGCAAACCTCCTTGAGCATGGACAGGACGACGCCGAGCGCTTGGGCATTGTTGCCGCCTGACTCCTGGAAATGCTGGCTGATGATCGCGGCGCGCATGCGGATCTTGTGGCGGATGACGTACTCGCACGCATCGAGGAACAGCTTGAGGTTGAGCTCCAGCGGCTGGATATCGGTCTGGCCCATGTAGTTCTCGAAGGGCGACTCCATGACGCTGCCGTGGATCTTGGAAAGGTCATCGCCGCGTTTCTCGGCCAGGGCGATGACCCACGCCAGGCGCATGGGCGACGGCGCGCAGGAGCCGAGCAGCGTGATCGACTGTCCGGTCAGCGGAATGCCCTCCATCAACTCCTCGAATTCGAGCAGGGAGGAGCCCGGCCAGCCGAGAATGCCCGCCTCGCGCCGGCCGAGTGGATGATCGGAGTCGAGGTTGGAGCACGAGACCCGGTCGTGGATCACCTGCATGCCGCCGCGCTGGCCCATCTCGCGGTACTTCTTGAGCACCTTGTTGGCATCGCTCGAGCTGCCCAGACCCGCGGTCATGCGCTGCGTCCACATCCGGCTGCGATAACCCTCGGGATGGTAGCCGCGGGTATAGGGAAAGGCCCCGGGATCGCCGAGGTCTGACTGGTAATCGAAGCCCTCGATGTCCTTCGCGGTGTAGACGGGCTTGATGACGTAGCCGTAATCGGTCTCTCTCTTCATGCTCTCGCTCCAGCGCCTTTCGGCTTCACTTCACCGATTCGAACGACAGTGTTCTGAAATCTGCGCGCATGACATGCAACTGCTGCGACGAGAAGCGCACGCCCGGGCCGAAGCTGATCGGGCCCATGACGCCGGTCTCGAAGTTCTTGGTCTTCTCCAGTTCGGAAATGGTGCATGTCCAGGTCAGGTTCCCGGCACAGCGGCGCATTGCCTCGATCAGCACCCGCGTGCTGGCGTAACCGACCAGGGTGTAGCGATTGATGGCCTTGAAATCCGCTTCCGATAACAGGCTTTTCGCGCGCTCGGTGAAGGCGACGACGGCTTCGCTCTTGTCGGCGGCCACGTAGTCGATGCCGTAGACGCCTTCGCTGGCCGGCCCCATGAGCTTGAGTGTCGCGGGAATACGCCCCGGCCAGAAGATGCCGGTTACGGGCTTGTAGTTGAGCTTCTCGAGCTCCTTCACCATGGCCGCATTCTCGGCAATGATGCCGCCGGCGAGAAAGACCTCGGCACCCGAGGAACGCAAGCGCAACATCTCCGATGAAAAGTCTTGCTGGGCCTTCTTGTATTCCCCTTCGAAGACCACATTGAGCTTTCCCTCCTTGCGTGCCTTGTCGAAGCCGGCGCGCAAAGCGACTCCGTAATCGTCGTCCTGGGTCAATGCCGCCCATTTCCTGCCCGGATTCTGCTTGGCCAGGAAGCGCACCAACTGGTAGGAGCCTTCCTCGTAGGACTGGCCGACAACAAAGACATTCTTGTTCACCGGCTGATACAGCGGCTCGATAGGTGCGATCGATGCCATCACCGGAATCCCGGCCTTGACCACCACGGGCAGGGCAGCCACCCCTTGCGATCCGGACAGGGAAGTCAGCGCGAAGACCTTGTCGACTTCGATGAGCTTCTTTACCGCCGGAATCGTGCGTGCTGCGACATAGCCGTCGTCCTCGACGATCAAACGCAGCTTCTTGCCGTCTACGCCCCCGGCGTTGTTGGCCTCGGCGATGGCCATCTTGGTACCTGCCGCATAGGCGATACCAAGCAGGCCTGGAGGCCCGGACAGCGGCTCGACCTCGCCAATCAGGATTTCCGTGGCGCTGACGCCCTGTTCCGCCTTTGCGGCCGTTGTCACACCCAAACCCATGACGATCGCTGCAATCAGTTTCAAGTACATGTCTCGCTCCCCTCTCGCTTATCAGTAACGCAATGGCCAGTTCACCCACAAACGCTTGACATCTCGCCACAGTCCGACCAGACCGCGCGGCTCGAAACGCAGGAACAGAATGATCACGAGGCCGTAAAGGACCGTACGCATTTCGTGAGCACCGGTAGTGAACAGCTTCTCGGCCAGCGGGCCGAGAGCGCCGAGAAAGAGCCGCCCGACTTCGGGCAACAGGACGATGAAGACAGTGCCGACGACGGCACCCAGCGTCGAACCCAGCCCGCCGACAATCAGGATGGCCAACGCCTCTATGCTCATCAGGAAGGGAAAGCCGTCGATCGACACGAAAGACAGGTAGATGCCGAACAAGGCACCGGCAATGCCCGAGACGAATGCGCTGATCATGAAGGCATGCAGCTTGTAAGCGCTGAGGTTTATGCCCATGGTTCGTGCAGCGATATCGTTGTCACGCACGGCGATGAAGGCGCGGCCGACGCGGCTGCGCAGCAGATTGAGCACGGCGAACAGCGTCAGGGTAGCCACCACCAGGCAGAGGTTGGCGAAGCGGGCGTCGCTGTCGAAGTCGATGCCGAGAAGCTCGGGGCGCAGCACCCTGATGCCGCGGGCGCCGTTGGTCAGCCAGGTCAGGCTGAGCACCAGATGAGCGATGATGAAGGAGAAGGCCAGCGTGGTAATCGCCAGATAGAGGCCGCGCAGGCGCAGCGAGGGAACACCGACGACGATGGCAAACAGCGCGGGCACGAAGCCGGCAGCGGCCAGCCCCAGCCAGGGAGACAGGCCGAACTTGGCCACCGGCACGGCATAGGCATAGGCGCCTAGGAGCAGGAAACCGACATGGCCGAGGGAGATCAGGCCCGTGCAGCCAGTCAGCAGGTGTAGCCCAAGGGCACCGGTGCCGGTGATCAGGAAGAGGATCACGAAGGAGAGCAAGTAGGAATTGAGGACGTATGGCACCATGGCCAAGGCGGCAAAGAGCAGTGCGCTCCATCCCCAGACCAGCTTGGAATCGCTTAGAGCAATCAACTCGGCGACGCTTTCCTTGTAGTTGCCGCTACGCATCAGACCCTCTCGATCTCGCGCTCGCCGAACAGGCCGAAGGGCCTGACCATCAGGACGACGATGATCATCACGAAGCCCGCGATCTCCTTGATCGATGGCGCGAGGTAGCCGCCGGCGAGGTTCTCGACGACGCCCATCACGATGCCGCCGGAGCCGGAGCCGAGGACGGAGTCGAGACCGCCGAGTATGGTTGCGGGGAAAGCCTTGAGGCCGACATGAAACATGTTCGGACCGACGTCGTAAAGTAAAGCGAAGAAGATGCCTGCAATGCCGGCGAGCAGGGCCGAGCCGGCCCAAGCGGCAGCGTGAATGCGAGCAGCGCTGATGCCCATCAGTTGTGCCGCCCGTTCATCGGCGGCGACGGCACGCATGGCCTTTCCCAAGCGGCTGTAGCGAAAGAAGGCCGAGAAGGCACCGAAGGCTGCGGCCAGGGTCGCCATCACCGCCAGTTGACCGCTGCGTATGCCGCTGCCCATGACCTCGAGCACGTCGCGACCCACGCCTATGTCGAAAGTATGCGGGTAGGGATCCCAGATCAGGAGCACCAACGAGCGCAGGATCATGGCCAGACCTATGGTCACCATGACCTGGGCGAACACCGGCTCGCCGAGCATGGGTCGCATGACCACACGCTCGATGGCCAGGCCAAGGACGATGGCAGCGGCCAACGCACCGCCCACGACCAACCAGGGGTCGCCGTGAGCCGCACCCGCGATGCTCCAGGCCACATAGGCGATGAGCATGGAGAGCTCGCCTTGGGCAAAATTCACCAGGCCGGTAGCCTTGTAGATCAGGGCGAAGCCCATGGCCACCAGGCCGTAGATGGCGCCGACGGAGATGCCAGAGATAATCTGATCCAGGAAATACTGCACGGCCTCACTCTCCGTAAATCTCGACCAGTTCCTTGACGAACTTTGTATTGATGATCGAGCGGCGTATCTTCTGGGTGGCCGTCAGCTCTCCATCGTCGTGATCGAGCTCTTTCTCGAGCAGGACGAAACGACGGATATTCTCGACACGGGCAAAGCGACCGTTGACCTCTGCAATCACGTCTTCGATCAGCTCATGCACCTGCGGCAGCTGGGTCAGCGACTTGTACGTGGTGTACGGCAGGCCGCGCTCGCGCGCCCAGCGGCCGACACTGTCGAAATGAATCTGGATCAGGGCGCCGACAAACTTTCGCGCTTCGCCGACGATGATCGCTTCGGCAATGTAAGGGCTGTCCTTGAGCGCGTTCTCCAACTCCGAGGGTGCGATGTTCTTGCCGCCGCTGGTGATGATGATCGCCTTCTTGCGATCGACGACGCTGATTTCTCCGTTATCGAGAACCTCGACGATGTCTCCCGTGTGCAGCCAGCCATCGGCCGAGACAGCCGCTGCAGTCGCCTCCGGGTCTCGGAAATAGCCGAGGAAGACGCCGGGGCCGCGCATGAGGATCTCGCCGTCCTCGGCGAGACTCCATTCGACCCCGCCCAGGGCGAGGCCGGCGCCGCCGGCACGATTCAGACCAGGCCGCTGTAGAAAGGAAACGCCACCCGACTCGGTCATGCCGTAGCCCTGTCTCACCGGCAGGCCGATGATGTCGAAGAAGCGCATCAGCTCCGGTGATACGGCGGCGCCGGCGCAAAGGCGGTGCACCGTCCGGTCCAGACCCATGTAGCGGTGGATGTTTCGGAACATCAGCCAGTGCAACAGCCAGGCGGCGAAACGGTCGGCCGGACCGACCCGCCCGTTGGCCGCCTGGCGGCGGTCGGAGAGTTGGCGGCCGAGTTTCATCGCCCAGGCGAACGCACGGCGCTGCGCTGGGCCGCTCTCGTCGAGCCTGAACAGGAAGCTCTGCTGCAGCTTCTCGTAGATGCGCGGTACGCCGATGAAGAAAGTCGGGGCGATCTCGCGCACGTTGACCGCGACGGTATCTATGGACTCGGCGAAGTTGATGCGTCCGGCCAGAACCAGCTGCATTGCCATGGAGTAGCAGCGCTCGGCCATGTGGCAGAGCGGCAGATACGCGACGGCCTCGAAGGGCCGGCCGGCGAGTTCGCAGGCCTGGCCGTAGGCGTAGGCCGAGTAGACGATATTGCGATGAGAGATCATCGCGCCCTTGGGCGGCCCCGTGGTACCCGAGGTGTAGACGATGATGCAGCAGTCGTCGGGCCGGGCAGCCTCGATCGCGGCATCGAGATCGGCTTCCGCCACCGGGTTCTCCGCGCTGTACCGGTCACCCAGCTCGAGCAAGGCCTCGAAAGACAGGAGTTCCGGCTGGCGGTAGCCGCGCATGCCCTTCATGTCCACGCAGATCACACGCTCCACCTGCGGCAGGCCACCGTCGCGGGCCATGGCTTCGAACACCTTGTCGCTCTGTTCCTGATCTCCGGCGAATACGACGCGCGCTCCGCAGTGGCGGATGATGTATTGCAGTTCGGGCCAGGGATTGGTCGGATAGATGCCGACGACGACGGCGCCCAGGGATTCGGCGGCCAAGTCGGCATGGAACCACTCGGGAGTATTCTCGCTGGCGATCGCGATGCGGTCGCCTGCTCCGAGCCCCAGGGCGCGCAGGCCGAGGGCGACCCGGCGTACCGTGCAGTGATAGTGAGCCCACGTGTAGCGGCGCCAGACGCCCTGATGCTTGGCGCGCAAAGCCAACTCGTCGGCCAGCGTCTCGGCGCGCAGCCGCAACAGCTGCGGCAGTGTCATGTCGCCGCGCGCGAGGTGCTCATTCAGCACGGCTGGCGTCATCGCGCTGCTCCCGCGGCTGTCCCGAAGTAGGCAGCGGCAACGGCGTCGTGGGCACTGATCTCGGCCGGCGAGCCCTCGGCGATCTTCTGGCCGAAGTTCAGCACGTGGACGCGGTCGGAGATGTCCATGACGATGCGCATGTTGTGCTCGATCATGAGAATGCTGATACCCAGCTCGTCGCGGACATCGAGGATGAAACGGGCGATGTCCTCGGTCTCCTCCTGATTCATGCCGGAGACCATTTCGTCGAGCAGCAGCAGCCTGGGTTCGCTGGCCAGCGCCCGGCCAAGCTCGACGCGTTTCTGCTGGCCGTAGGAGAGCGTGGCAACGACGCGGTCGCGGATTTCCTCGATTTCCAGGAAGTCGATGATCTCTTCGACCCGCTCACGCGCAGCGAGCTCCTCTCGCCTCGTCGGGCCGAAGAAGAAGGCACCGGCGAGCATGCCCGACTTCAGGTGACGGTGTCGGCCGACCAGCAGGTTTTCCGCCACCGTGCCGTGCTTGAACAGCGCCAGGTTCTGGAACGTACGGCCTATGCCGTGTGCGGCGAACCCCCAGGCCGGCACCCGGATCATGTCCTGACCATCGAAGACGAGCCGTCCCGAGCTGGGTTTCAAGACGCCGCTGATCAGGTTGAACAGCGTGGTCTTCCCGGCACCATTGGGACCGATGACGCTGCAGATCTCACCGGCACCGACGGTGAGGCTGACGTCGGACACCGCCACCAGGCCGCGGAATTTCTTGCTCAAGCCTTCAGCGACGAGCAGCTCACTCACGACAGCCACCGTTTGCGCCGCTTGTAATGCTTGACCTCGCGCAGACTCCTCTGGCCCGCCGTCGACACGCCGAGGTAGAACTCGCGAACGTCGGCATTCGCCTCCAGGCTGCCCGCCTCGCCGTCGAGGACGATGCGGCCTCGCTCCATGATGTAGCCGTAGTCGGCAATGGACAACGCGCGATGGGCGTTCTGCTCGACGAGCAGAACGGTCAATCCGAACTCGCGGTTGAGGCGCCCGATCACATCGTAGATCTGGTCGATGACGATGGGCGCAAGGCCGAGCGAAGGTTCGTCGAGCGCCAGCAGGTTGGGCGCACCCATTAGCGCGCGGCCGATCGCGACCATCTGCTGCTCCCCGCCCGAGAGGTAGCCGGAGATCTGCTTGCGCCGCTCGGCCAAACGGGGAAAGAGCCCGAAGACGACAGCCCGTCGCTCCTCGAGCGTGCGGCTGTCTGCAGTGAAGCCGCCCATGTCGAGGTTCTCGTCAACGGTCAAGGGCGCGAACAGGCGGCGTCCTTCGGGCACCTGAACAACACCGGCGCGGACGATACGATCGGCACTGTAGTGCGTGAGATCCATTCCGGCGTAGTGGATGACGCCGTTCTCTATCTGGCCTTCCTCCTCCTTCAGCACCCCGGAGAGCGCCTTGAGCAGCGTCGACTTGCCGGCGCCGTTGGAGCCGAGCAGGGCGACGATCTGGCCGGGTTCCGCCTTGAGCGAAACGTCGCGCACCGCCTCTATGGCGCCACCGTAGATGACCTGCAGGTTGCGGATCTCCAGCGCTCCGGGCGTCGTCGCCAAGCTCATCGCTACGCTCCCCCATGCGCGGCGAGTATCTGGTCGCAGACCAGCTTGGCGGTCTCGGCACAGGCTTGGGTGCCGCCGTTGCCATATTCCTTGACGGCATCACCGACGCACCAAAGGCCGGCGATCCCCGTCTCGCGGGGCAAGTCGTAGCCGGCGCAGCTGCGCTGGGTCGGCCAGTCCCCACGCATGACACGGATGGACAGGATCCTGGCGTCCTTGAAGGCGGGAAACTGCTCGCGCAAATCCTCGAGGGCTGCGGCGACCTCGGCATCGGCGTCGAACTCGCCGAGTGCCGGGACAGGCACGGCATAGGCAACATAGAGATGCCAGCCGGGCGGCGCCAGCTCGGGGCAGGTCGCCGTCATGTTTGCCATGTTGCACAGCCGGCGCGTCTTGCCGAAGTTGATCAAGCCTGGCGCCGTCATCAGCGGCTCGCGGCTGGCGAAGTTGATGACGATGTTGGCAGCGGGCTTCAGCCGGTCGCGCACCAAGCTCAGGTAGTCGGCCGGGAAGTTGGCGGCGCCCCCCAGGGCCACCGTCAGCTTGGGGCCCGCGTTGCTGATCACGGTGTCGGCGCAGAGGGTCCTGAGACGGCCGGCACAGGCAACGGTGACGCCGTGGGCACGACCGTCTTCGATCAGGATGCGCTCGACCCGCGCGTTCAGATGGATCTTTCCGCCATGCTCGCGTATGCCGTCGCCCAGATCGTTCCAGACGCCCACGGTGCCGCGCGGGCAGAAGCCGAAGTGCTTGAACGCGCCCTTGGCCGTGAAATAGGTGAGAAAAGCGCGCGCCGGCAGCTCGTCGGCGTTGCAGGCGAAGATCGCGGCGCACAGGTTACGAAAGATGGCGTGCACCGTCTCGTTCCTGGTGAAGCCGGCCAGCCATTCGGCGGTCGACTGGCGACCGTCGGGTAGCTTTCCGCCGCGTGCCTCGGCGAACTGCTCCAGGATGCGCGCCGCATGTTTGGTGATGCCGTTCAGCACCAGGCTCCAGCCGCCGCGACTGGCGTCGATCAACTTGCCGTCGATGAAGTAGGCGACCCCGGGTCTGGGTACGCGCACGTCGAGTTTCTTGCCGACGAGATCGAGCGTCTCCTCGAAGACGCCGCCCTGCTCCAGGGCGATGGCGCCGATATTGACCTTGAAGCCCTCGATCTCCTCGGTGGAGGCTCGGCCGCCCAAGCGGTCGCGCTCTTCGAGCAACAAGATCGACAAACCGGCCTTGGCCAGACGCGCCGCCGCGCACAGGCCGCCGGCCCCCGCGCCTATCACCACGGCGTCGAATTTATCGGCGTATTCCATCGTCTCCTTCTGCGCCAGTGGCACGGGCGTCTATTTGCATTTCATAATAAACCGATCGTCCGGTTTAAAATTGATGCGCATCAAACGAAATGAATTCGCCGGTATGCGCAGGTGCAAGCACGCTGCCTCGAGCGCCCGCTCGTATGGAGCGTTCGGTCCTGAGTTGCTTCAGGCCGTCTTCGCGTCGGGTCTCGACGATTCCGTGGCCATCAGCGCAGCGAACTCACACGGTTCACCTGTGTTCATGCGCGACCGCCCGTTGGCGCAAAGTTGCCTAGTGAAGGCGGCACGCAGACAGCTCTCGATCAGGCACAACTTCGGCTCTGCAGGAAACCGGCGGGCTATCACCTATAATCCGGACGGCCGGTTTACCTAGAGATACCAGCGTGGCACGCATCAGATCGGAACAGTACCCAAAAATTCAGCACTTCATCCTCGAGCGCGCAGCCGCCTTGTTTGCCCGCGTCGGCTATGCCAGTGCATCGATCAATGACCTTGCCGCCGCCGCCGAGCTGTCGCGCGGCGCCCTCTATCATTACTTCCCATCCAAGGAAGCGATCCTGCTGGCCATCGTCGAAGGCCATGTCACCGAATTCCTCAGCATCGTCGACGCTGCGCTCACCGAGAACCGCACCGCAATCGACCAGTTCCGCGCCGTGACGCGGGCCATGATCGAATGCAACGCCCGCTCGCCCAATGAGCAGATCGTCCTGCTCAACGACTCGAATCAACTGGCGAAAGCCGACCGCGAGCGCGTCAAAAGCGTCGGTCGTGAGATTCGCGATCGGCTCGGCGACCTCCTCCTCCGCATAGACACAGCCGGCAAGATCACGCCGGCGAACAAGCGCGTCTACACCATGATGTACCTGGGTACCATCAACTACGCCTTCGCTTGGTACGATCCCTCCGGGCCGATCAAGCCCAGCGAGTACGGTGATCTCGCTACCGACCTTTTCCTGCAAAGCCTGCATACCGGCGCCGCCTACCTCAAGGCGCCTCGCGCAAGGCGTTAGCGGCATAGCCCAAGTCGGCACTGCTGACGCAGATTTCCGCATAGGCGCCGGCCTCGACGAGCATGAACTCGCGTACGAAGCGAGCCGTAGCCCGGAGGCGTTCCGGATTCGGTGCCTGCCCGGCCGCCGCTTCCAGCCTGGCCCAGGCAGCAGCAAAGGCAACCATGGCGGTGAGGCGCATGTAGGCGTCGGCGACGCCACCGACACGCGGGTTGGCACGTACGGCTGCAGTCGCCTCGTTCCAGCGTGCCGTGAGGTCGGCAAGAATGCGCGCCGTATCGACCAGCCCTGCTCCCGCAGCGACGGCGCCCGCCGCCATGGCGTCGGCAGTGAAGCCTTCGGCGACGCCGTCGACATGAATGACGCGGCTTGCCAAGGTCATCGCGTGGATGCCGTTCGTGCCCTCGTAGATCGCCGTGATGCGCGAGTCGCGCAGAACCTGCTCGACGCGGTACTCGGCGAGATAGCCATAGCCGCCGTGGCACTGAATCGCCAGCTGGGCAGCGCTGATCGCCGCCTCGGTGCAGAAGAACTTGCACACCGAGGTCATCATGTCGATGAGCGGCGATTCGCTGCCGGCCTCGATGTCGGCAAGCAGCCGGTAGCAGAGGGTGCGTCCGCCGCCTACCAAGGCCATCTGGGTCAGCAGCATGCGCCGAACGTCGTCGTGCTCGACGAGCAGGGCTGTGCCGCCGATACCCCGGCCCTGGCGGCGGCCGTTGACATAAGCAAGGGTGCGCTGCATGGCTGCCGTAGCCAGGCCCACGCCTTGCAGGCCGACATCGACACGTTGCGCATTCATCAGGGCGAACATGCGCTTCAAGCCTTCGCCAGGCGCGCCTACCATCTCGGCCTCGGCGCCGTTGAAAGCGAGCTGGCAGGTCGGCGAACCATGCAGGCCCATCTTCTCCTCGATGCGCAGGACCTCGATGCCGTTGCGTCGGCCGTCGTCGTGCTCGGACGGCGCGAGGAAGAGCGACAAGCCTTTGAGCCCCGGCTGGGCCTCGGGCGTCCGCGCCAATACGAAGTGCAGCGTCTTGCCGGTCAAGTCCTGGTCGCCACCCGAGACGAAGATCTTGCTGCCCTCGATGCGCCATCCCTTGCCATCGGGCCTCGCCAAGGTACGTACCAGTGACAGATCGGAGCCGGCCTGCGGCTCGGTCAAGCACATGGTCGCCAGCCATTCGCCGCCGGCCAGCCGCGGCATCCAGCGCGCCTGCTGCGCCGGGCTGGCATTGGCGCGCAAGGTGCGCATCGCCCCTTGGGGCAGCGACAGCGACATGTGCAAGCCGTGGCAGGCACCGGCCAGCATTTCCGAGAAAGCGCCGGCGATCATGCCCGACAGACCCTGGCCACCGTAATCTTCCCCGGCGGCCAGACCCGGCCAACCGCCGGCGCAGTACGCTTGGTAAGCGGCGCCAAAAGCTGCCGGCAGGCGTACACGGCCCGCTTCGAGACGCGCGCCTTCGCGGTCGGACACCAGGTCGAGCGGTGCGATGACGCCGTCCACGAAGCGCGCGGCATGCTCGAGCACGCTGCGCGCCACCTCGGCGTCCCAGCCAGGCAGCGCACGGTCGCCGACAGCCTGCTCGAGAGCGAAGACGATGTCGGCGAGCGGCGTCCGGTAATCGATCATGCCCGCCTCAGGCGTCTCCGACCTTGATCACCAGGGCCATGGCGGAATCGCCGGCGGCACAGCCCGAGAACAAGCCGTAGCCGCCGCCTCTGATCACCAGTTCCTCGATCAGCTCCATGACGCCCCGCAGACCCATGGGTGCCTGCGGATGGCCATAGATCAACGAGCAACCGTAGTTGTTGATCTTCTCCAGGGGCATGCCTGTGATTCCGGCGAAATAGAGGTCGTTGACGGCGAAGGGGTTGTGGGTCTTCACCGCCGCCACCTGAGCGAGGCTGATCCCTGCCTGCTGCAACGCCTGCTGCGCCGCCGGCACCGGCGCTTCAGGCATATGGGCGCGCTCGACGCGAGCCTGGCCGAAGCCGCACAGCCGCACGGCGATCGCCGGGTCACGCGATAGCTCGCGCGCCTTGTCCCTGCCGGTGACCAGCATCGCGGCATTGGCATCGGCCGGATGTGTCTGGCCGCCGAAGGTGACCGTACCTCCCTCGAGCACGGGCTTGAGCCTGGCCAGGCCTTCAGCGGTCGAAGGCACCAGGCCCTCGTCGCCGGCGAGCTGGCCGACGTTCCTGGCGAAGCGCGAATCGGGCACGTCGAAGGGCAACGTCATGTAGCGTTTCTGGAATGCGTTGCCGTCGGCACAGGCCTGGTCGTACTGGGCCTGGCGCATCAGCACCACCTCATGCTGCTGGGCGGTGGTGAAACCATGGCGTTTGGCGACATTCTCCGCCGTGGCCACCATGGCCTTACCGGTCAGTGGATCGGCGGCAAAATTATCCATTACCCAGTTCTCGGCCTCGCCGGTGCCGCCGGGGCCACGCGGGTTCGGGTAATAGAGGTGCGGGCCGTTCGACAGCCGGTCGCAGCACTGAACCAGGGCCACTTTCGAGCGGCCAGCAGTGATCTCGTCAGCTGCAGTGAGCAATGTGCGCACCGAGGTGGCGCAGGCCTGGTTGATGCTGGGGCCGCCAGCGGCGTCGGCACCGACCAGGCCAGTGAGCCAAGGCAGGCCGTAGAAACAGGCGACCGACGGCACACTCCAGCCGAGCACCCCGTAGTCGATCTCTCCGGCGTCGATCCTGCGGCGCGCCAGTTCGGCACGCGAGACATGGCCGGCAAACTTCAGGGCGTGCAGCGTCGCGAAGCTGCCCTGCCACCTGGCGAACGGCGTACTCCAGTAGCACCCATAGGGTACCCAGGCATCCATGGCTCTCCCTCCTTGACCAGAAGCGACTCGCAGCGCCGGCTCTCAGGCAACAGCGCGCCGGGCTTCGCGCCCCGCCAATTGGCTATCCAGGCGCAAGTGGCCAAGAATGGCACAGCCGAGCGCTGCCATGAACTGCGGCAGATCACCTTCGGCAACGTTGACCTCGAGCTTCAAGTTCTCTGAAATCGCCTGAGCGATGCGCCCCCAGCGCAGGATGCCGCCGACCAAGGTCAGCTCTTCCTCGATCTTGACGCGTTTCAACAGTTGCACCGAGCGCCCCATCAGCGACATGCCGGCGCCGAGCATGATGTTGTCGGGCGAGACGCTGTTCGACAGGTGGTTGATCACCTCGGACTCGGCAAAGACGGTGCACACTCCGGAGATCGAGACCGCTTCGGTGGCATTCTCGAGCAGGCCGTCGATGTCCTCGGTGTCGAAACCCATGTAGCGAACGGTCTTCTCCAGGAACATGCCGGTGCCCGAGGCGCACTTGTCGTTGAGACGGAAGGTGCGCACTTTCTTGCTGGCATCGATGCGGCTGGCCTTCATGGTCTGGCCACCGATGTCGAGAACCGTGCGCGTACCCGGGAAGAGGAAGGCGGCGCCGCGCGCCGCCGCCGTCAGGTCGGTCACCTGCAGGTCGCGATCGTCGAACTGGTGGCGCCCGTAGCCGGTGGTGATGCAGTAGGCGATGTCGCGCTCGTCTATGCCGGCGCACCGGGCGGTCTCACGCTTGACTTCGGCGGCCACCTCCTGCAGGCGGGCGCCGCTGGCCTTCATGGTCCGGGCGACGATGTTGTCCTTGTCGTCCAGTATCAGGCCCTTCGTGTAAGTGGAACCTATGTCCAGACCCAGCGTGTAGGTCATGTTCAAACCCTCTCCACGACGCGCGCTTCACCCGCCTTGATGGCACCCATGGCAAACAAGGCAGCGCCCAGCGCGCCCATGAAGTGGCTGTCCTGGCTGACGTTGAGTTTCTTGTCGAGCGCCTCCTCGAGCGCTTTGATCATGCCCGGGTTCTTGGCAACGCCACCGGTGAAGGTGATTTCATCCACGATTCCGACACGCCGCAACAGACCGAAGGAGCGCACGGCGATCGACCTGTGCACCCCCCAGAGAATGTCCTCGACGGTCTTGCCTTTGCCCAGCCAGGAAAGCACCTCGGCCTCGGCGAACACCGTGCACGTGGTACTGATCTTGACCGGTTTGGCCGACTTCAGGGCCGTGGGACCGAGATCGTCGAGTGTCATGCCCAGCGCCTTGGCGGCGGCGCCGAGGAAGCGCCCGGTGCCGGCGGCACACTTGTCGTTCATGCAGAAATCCACGATCTCGCCGTCCTCCCTGACGCGTATGGCCTTGCTGTCCTGGCCTCCCATGTCGATCACCGTGCGCGTGCCCGGGAACATGTGGACGGCGCCGCGGCCGTGACAGCTGATCTCCGTGACCTGACGGTCACCGAAGGTCACCTTGTAGCGGCCATAGCCGGTACCGATGACGAAACGCACGTCCTCGTCCCTGATGTTGCCGGCCTCGAGGCAGGCGGCGAACGCGCTTCTGGCGGCCTCGGTGACGTTCGCACCCGTATCGGTCAGGCACCGGGCGACGATGTGCCCGGCCTCGTCGATGATCACTGCCTTGGTTTGAGTCGAGCCGACATCGACTCCGCCTGCGTAATTCATGACCTCACCCGTCCGCCGCTCAGTTGAACATGACGTTCTCGAGGAACGTTTCCATCTGGATCGAGATGTCGTCGAAGGTCGTCTGATTTTCCTCGAACTCCGAGACAAAATAGGGAACGCCCTCGCGGTCGAGCTCCTTGGAATAGGCGACCTGCTCGTCCAGCCCCGGCTCGCACATCTTGGCGGCGGCCAGAATCACTGCTTCACCACGTGCAGCACGCAATCGCTTCAACAGCATTTTTTCGCGCGGCTTGTCGTTGTCGTGCTGAACCGGGCTGTACGACGACTTCTCGATATAGGCGGCGGCCAGGTTGGCGAGCGGGTCGCCTTCGATGTCCACGTCCTCGGTCAGCCAGCGCAGGCCGATATAGACATCGTCGTCCACGACGAAACAGGAGCGGGAGACCGCCTGCAACAAATCGAAGGGTGGCAGCTCGCAGAAACCGCCCTCGAAGACCACGCGCATCTTGTCCTGCTCTCGCGCCGGCCTGCCGGCGATCATCGGCAGCACCGCTTCGAGCAGGCGATTGAACTCCTCGCGCGGCAGGAAGCCAGCCATGCCGACCAGAGCCAAAGATTCGTCGGCGGCGAGCTTCCAGGGTTCGTCGCGGCGTATCCGGTAAAGCTCCCTCATAAGTGTCCGCGAGCGATTGTAGAGAGCGAGCGAGCGCTTGAGTGCCTCGTCGGTCAACGGTCGCCCGCCCGCGGCCTCGATGTCACCGGCCAGGCGCCGGTACTCGGCGCGCAGGAAGCTCACAGTGCCGGCCGAATTCGGATTCTGAGGCAGGTGCAGCACCTGCGACTTGTAGGGGAAGTTGCGACCCCAGATGCCGGCAAGGTTACGGGCACCGTCGCAGATCGGGTGGGTAACGAAGAGATCGAGCTCGATATGCTTGCACAGCGCCAGGTCGAGGGAGGTCTTGAGTATCGAGCAGAGATAGGAGCCGAAATGCTGGCTGGCTTCCACGCCGTCGGCCTGACCGCCGCGGATGCGCACCGGCAGCATGCCGCAGGCGTATGCGATTTCCTCGGGAAAATAGACCTGGAAGTGGCCGAGCACCTTGCCGCCGGCGGCTCGCCAAGCCTTGACCGTCGGATAAGTCGGGTCTTCCTGCAGCTCGCGGCAGAGGGCGAAGATCTCGTTGAGCGACTTGCCCTGCCAGGAAGTGAATGGGATTGCAGTCATCATCTCTCCCCGTTCTAACGCGCCGACGCCCGCTGCTGGCGGGCAATCAGGCCCTCGAAGAAGGCATCGGCGCGGTTCTTCATCTGCGCCTTGGAGACGGCGCGCGGATCGACGATGTCGGATTCGAGCAGCAGCGTCGGCAGGCCGCCGTTCTCGGCGAGATGGAAGCGCCGGTCGGCGAGGCCGGCGGAGGCCGTGCGGCAGCTCTTGACGCCGTGATAGACGATCCCGTCGAGCTTGAAGATCGACTCGGGCGACTCGATATCCGGGATATCGAAGAGTATGCCGGTCTGCGTAGCCCGCACCGTGAGCAGCGTTCCCTCGGCAAAGCTCTCGATCGGGTCGGCGAGGTCGAATTCGAAGCCCAGCGCCGTGCCACCCGAGGCGAACTTCAGGTAACTCGAAGAGACGAAGATGCCCCCCCAGTCGGAGAAGAATTCGTTGAAGCCGCGGAAGATCGGATAGCAGGGTACGCCGATGAAACCCAGGCGAAAGCGTTGCTCGAGCGGCACATCCTTGCCGTCCTTGCGCGTGAATGCGCCGATGCCGTGGTTGGAGCGGTACTCCATTTCCTCGTAAAGCTCCTTGAAGTACTTGGCGCCCTCTTCGGTGGCACGGTAGCAGTTGGCCATGCCCAGGTAGGCGAGACCGTCGGTCAAAGCCGAAAAGACCGCCGGCTTGCGCGCATTGAGCAACAGGAGTTTTTTCCAGTAATGGCTCATCTCGTTGGCCCATGCCAGGTTCTGGCGGAAGCGATCGATATCGAACTTCCTGCCGGTCACCCGCTCGCACGCGGCGATCAGCTCTTTGACCTGGGCGACGACGTACGCATGCTCGTACTTGAAATCCAGGTTGCCCGGCTGGCTCTCGCAGCCGGCGGCCCGGGCGTTGGGCACGTCAACGGTCACGATGGGCGCACCTTGCAGCCGTTCCCAGATCTCGGCCCACTTGAAGTAGGTGTTGCACGCGTTGGTGGTCACCACCAGACCAGCCTTCGGGATCAGCCCCATCGGATGCTCGCCGCCGCGTAACTGCATGGCGATGTCGGCCTTCAGGTAGCCGCAGATATCGGGCGAATAGCCGTAGTCTTCTGATTCTCGCAGGTACTCCTCCGAGGTTCCGCGCACTGCCGTCTGCAGCGCCGTGATCTCCGGAAAGACGATGGGCATGTCGAAGCAACGCAGCACTTCGTTCATGTTGCCCATCACGAACACATAGGCTGCCTTGTGGCCGTGGCGCGCTGCTTCGGTCAACTGGGAGAACCACTTGCGCGTCAGGCGCGCCGACTCGCGGGCACCGCGGCCGACAATGTCTTCGGTCAGGTCGATACCAGCCGGCGTGGAAACCGTCGCCATCTCTAACATCCTCGTATCATTATCTTAAAAAGTTGACTGACTGGTCAGTCCGCTATAATCCTACGCTGCTGGTAAGGGGATGTCAACGGCGACCCTCCGCACTACAATCGCCGCCTTGACCGGACGTTCAACCCGCCGTTTGCGCGAAGGAAAGCCATGCCCGACCTGAAGTTCGCCGCCACCTTGGTCAGCAGCGCCAAGTCCGAGTTGCTTCTCGGCGACATCTACGTACGCAGGGGGGCGGCCGCGGGCCGCGTGTGATATGGGTCGCAACAAGACCAAGGCCGACGACAACGGTAGAGAACAGACGCCGATCGCCGAAAAGCGGCGTGCCCAGATCATCAGCACCGCCGTCCAGCTGTTCGCCGAGCGCGGCTACTTCCAGACCACGATCGAGGACATCTCGAACGCCATCGGCATAGGCAAGGGTCTGATCTATCGCTACTTCAAGGACAAGAACGACGTCCTTTACTGCGCTCTATGTGCCGTGCTCGACATCTACCGGCGCGAGAACGTCGTCCAGATGATCGACAGCCTGGGCCCGCTGGCCGCCTTGCGCCGCATTCTCGAGCTCAACTGCACCATGGCCGAGCAGCATACCCAGGAGGTGATCCTTGCCTACCGCTCGAGCAAGGACCTGACGCCCGAGGAGCGCCTGGGCATCAAGCGCATCGAGAGCGAAATCGTCGCCGAGATCGAGCAATGCCTGTGGGCCTGCATGGACGCCGGCCTGATGCAGCCCCTGGACGCGCGCATCATGGCTTACCAGTACATCATGCTCGGCCACACCTGGGCCCTCAAGCGCTGGGCGCTTCATGATAGCTACAGCATGGCGGCCTTCCTTGCCGAGGGCGAACAACTACTGATCCGGCCTTTCCTCACGGCAGCCGGCAAGCGCAAGTTCGCCGCACTGGAGGCGTCGCGTCCTGCACGCAAGACCGCCGTGCGTACCGGCGCCCGCTGAAGACAAATCCCTGTTCCCGTCATTGACTTTCTCTTCGGGGCCGACTAACATCAAAGTTGACTGACCGGTCAGTTCTAATCAGAGCAAGAACGAGAGGAAGGGAGACGATGGCCCGATACGAGAGCATCGACTATCAGGTTACCGACGGCTTGGTGCGCATCGAGCTCAGGCGTCCGCCGCACCACGTTCTCGATATCGCGACGATGGCCGAGCTGGACCGTGCCGTCACCGCTGCCGCCGCCGAGCCGACAGCCAAGCTGTTGTTGATCACTGCTGCCGGCGACAAAGTTTTCTCCGCCGGCGTGGACGTCCTCGACCACACGCCGGACAAGGTTGTCGAAATGATCGACACCTTCCACGGTCTGCTCAAGCGGGTCCTGGTTTTCCCATTGCCGACCATCGCGGTGCTCAATGGCTCGGCCATTGGCGGCGGCTGTGAGTTGGCCCTGGCCTGCGACATGATCGTGGCCAAGGAAGGCGCCAAGATCGGTCAGCCCGAAATCAAGCTCGGCGTCTTTCCCCCGATCGCTGCCATTCTTCTGCCCAAGCTGGTTTCGGCGAGCCGCGCTGCCGAGCTGCTGTTCGGTGGCGGCTTGCTCGATGCAGCCGAGGCCAAGGCATACGGCATGGTCAACAATGTTTACCCTGCGGCGAGCTTCGCCGAGGACTGTCGCAAGTTCGTCGACCAGTTCCTCTCGCTCTCGCGCGTCGCGCTCACTTACACCAAGCGTGCCATCCGCGAGGCGAGCGGCAAGCCTTTCTTCGAGGCCTTGTTCAATGTCGAGCAGATCTACCTGAAGGAATTGATGGCCACGGCTGACGCCGTCGAGGGCCTCAATTCCTTCATCGAGAAGCGCAAGCCGGTTTGGAGCAACCAATGAGCCCCAGCCCGGCCTTGCCGCCGACGCTCAAGGCCTGGCAGATGGTCGAGCCGGGCCGATTGGTGCTCAATGCCCTGCCCATGCCGCCGCTGGCACCCGGTGAGGCGCTGGTCGAGGTTCGTGGCTGCGGCGTTTGCCATACCGACCTTTCCTACTTCTATCTGGGTGTACCGACGGTGGACAAGCCGCCGCTGACCTTGGGCCATGAGATCGCCGGCGTCGTCGTCGCCGCCGAAGATACTGCCCTGGTCGGACGCGAAGTCATCGTGCCTGCCCTCCTGCCATGCCGCAGATGCGAGATCTGCGCCTCCGGCCGCGGTAACCGTTGTCTGAAGCAGCGGATGCCGGGCAATTCCATGGGTGTTTACGGCGGCTTCGCCAGCCATATCCCGGTACCGGCCACCGAGTTGTGCCTGGTACCCGATCGCCGCGGCATTCCGCTCGAGCACTTGGCCGTCGTTGCCGACGCCATCGCCACGCCTTATCACGCAGCCCAGCGCGCGGAGCTCATGCCCGGCGACCTGGTCGTCGTGGTCGGCGCTGCCGGCGGTGTCGGCAGCTTCATGACCCAACTGGCCAAGGGCATGGGGGCACGCGCCGTGATCGCCATCGACGTAAACGCGGAAAAGCTCAAGCTCATGCTCGAGCACGGCGCGGACTTTGCCATCGACCCGCGCGGCAAGAGCGTCAAGGAGATCAAGGAAGCGATCAAGGTCTGGTGCAAGGAGCAGGGGCTGCCGGCCAACAGCGGCTGGAAGATCTTCGAGGTCTCGGGCAGCAAACCCGGCCAGGAACTGGCTTTGGCCCTGCTTTCCTTCGTCGGCAAGCTGATCATCGTTGGCTATGGTACCGACGAAACCTCGTACATGTTGTCCAAGCTCATGGCCTTCGAGGCCGACGTGCTCGGCGTCTGGGGCTGTCTGCCCGAGGACTACCCGAAGGTGCTGCAACTCTGCCTCGACGGCAAGATCGCCCTGGCGCCCTTCGTGGAGACGCTGCCGATGAGCCGAATCGCCGAAGTATTCGACGACGCCCACCATGGCAGGCTCAGGAAGCGAGCCGTCCTGACGCCCGACTTCTGACATCGAAAAGGAATCCAAATGGCTTTGAAATGGCTGGACAGGGATGACGAGCTGAAGAACCACCAGGTCTTCGGTGACGAGCACTTCGGCAAGGAAGCGCCGACCGTTGTCTACGAAGAGCGGCAGGTCATCGACGACAAGGGCCAGGCCGTGCCTGGCATCTATTCCGCCTGGATCTGGTTGAACAACCCGGCGCAGTACAACTCCTATACCACCGAGATGGTCAAGGGCGTAATCGCCGGTTTCCAGAAAGCCTCGAGCGACCGCAAGATCGTCGCGGCCGTATTCACTGCCGTCGGCGACAAGGCTTTCTGCACCGGCGGCAATACCGCCGAATACGCCTCCTACTATTCGAAGCGGCCGAACGAGTACGGGGAATATGTCGACCTCTTCATGGCCATGGTCGACAGCATCCTGAACTGCAAGAAGCCCGTCATCTGCCGCGTCAACGGCATGCGCGTCGCCGGCGGCCAGGAGATCGGCATGGCCACCGACGTCACCGTTACCTCGGACCTGGCGGTATTCGGCCAGGCGGGCCCGCGCCATGGCTCGGCCCCGATAGGCGGCGCCACCGATTTCCTGCCCTGGTTCATGTCGATGGAAGACGCAATGTACAACTGCATCTCCTGCGAAACATGGTCAGCCTACAAGATGAAGCTCAAGGGCATGGTCACGACCGTGGTGCCGGTCCTCAAGAGGAACGGCCAGTGGGTGAGAAATCCCATGGTGCGCACCGACACTTATGTCGACGACGGCGAGATCGTCTACGGTGAGCCGGTAGCCGCCGGCGAGCTGCCCGCGGCGAAAGCGCTGATGGCCGAGTGCAAGACGGATTTCGAGAGGCTCGATGCCGAGGTCGACCGCCTGGTCTGGAAGTTCGCCAACCTCTTCCCCAATTGCCTGATCAATTCGATCGACGGCATCCGCGGCAAGAAGAAGTTCTTCTGGGATCAGATGAAGCTGCCCAACCGCCACTGGGCGGCAGCCAACATGAACCACGAGGCCTTCGTCGGATTCAATGCCTTCAATAGCAGGAAAGTCACGGGCCGCGACGTAGTGGATTTCATCAGGTTTCGCCAACTGGTCGCCGAAGGCGCGCCGTTCGACGACGCTTTCGCCGAGCAGGTGCTGGGCAAGTCCAGGAGCTGACCCGACAGGATTCACCCAGACAGCACTGCCATCGAACAAGATCAGGAACGGCAGCGCCACCGGGAGAGGAGAGGTCCGCTTGAACCATCGCCCAGCCACCGGTCGCGCGGTGACGCTCGCCGCGAAGAATGCACCGCTGCTCCTCGCCGAGCATGCGCGCGACATACCTCACGAGACCGCTTTCAGGGCGAAGCGGCGGGGGATCTACCTCGAGCGCAGCTGGAGCTGGTATGCGGCGCAGGCTGGCCGCTTCGCCTCGGCCCTGCACCGCCTCGGCCTCGGCCGCGGCGATCGCCTGGCCCTGATGGGCGACGCCTTCGAGGAATGGGGCGTCTGCGATCTCGGCGCCCAGGCGCTGGGCGCCATCACTTACGGCATCTACCCGACGGCATCGGTGGCCGAGGTCGAATACCAGCTGAAGGACGGCGGCGCCGGCATTTTCGTTGCCGAGAACCAGGAATACGTGGACAAGGTACTGCCCATCCTCGAAAACCTGCCCGATCTGCGCTGGATCGTCGTGATCGACGACTCGGCGATGTTCGCCTACGACCGTACCCGGCTCAAGGCCTACGATGACATGCTCGCCGCCGAGACCGGCAGCGACGAGGAGGCGCAGGCGACGCTGCGCGAGCTGGCGACACGACTGGCACCGCAGGATCCGGCCTTCATCGTCTATACCTCCGGCACTACCGGCAACCCCAAGGGCGCACTGATCAGCCACGGCCGTCACCTGGCTGCCGCCTGCAACATCGTCGAGCACTACCCCATGCTGCTCGAGGAAGCGCAGAGCACCGTCGTCTACCTGCCGCTCTGCCACATCCTCGGTCGCGATGTCGCCATCACCTTCCCGCTGATCTCGCGCCTGGTTCCCCACTACGGCGAGAGCGTCAACGACTTGCCGCAGACGATGTTCGAGGTGGCGCCGACCTTTCTGCTCACCGTGCCGCGCTATCTGCAGAAGTTCGCCTCGCAGCTCCTGATCGGCATCGCCGACTCGTCCTGGCTCAAGCGCAAGGTCTATGCTTCGGCACTCGCCTGCGGCCGGCGATATGCCAGGCAACGCTGGGACGGCAGCGCGACAGCCTGGTCCACCTTGGCCTACCGCCTTTGGCACTGGGCGGCCTTCCGCCCCATGCTCAACAAGCTGGGCTTCGACCGCCTGCGCCTGGTGACCTGTGGCGGGGCGCCGCTGGCCGCCGAGACCATGGCGTTGTGGCAGATCTACGGCGTCAACGTGGCCGAGCTCTACGGCCAGACCGAGACTGCCGGCGGCCTGATCACGGGCCAGCACGGCGATTTTCCGTGCCCCGGCAACCTTGGCGTGGCGCCGCCCGGCTGGCAGGTGCGCCTGTCCGACCAGGGCGAGGTGCTGGTCAAGAGCGATGCCTTGTTCGACGCCTACTGGAACAATCCCGAGGCCACGGCTGAAGTCAAGGATGCCGAGGGATGGCTGCATACCGGGGACGTCGGTGAATGGCAGGATGGCCGCCTGCGCCTGGTGGACCGCTCGCGCGACTTCATCGTCACCGACGGCGGCAAGACCATCAGCCCCAGCTTCATCGAGAACATCGTTCGCGGCAGCCCTTACGTCGCCGAGGTGACGGTCTTCGGCCATGGCCGCAAGTACCTGACGGCCCTGGTCGAGATCGAGTTCGATGCGGTCGCCCAATGGGCACGCAGCCGCAACGTCAGCTATACCGGCTACACCAATCTGACCCAGCACCCCGAGGTGTACAAGCTGCTGCAGGCCGAGATCGCCAAGGCCAACCAGCAGCTGGCGCGCGCCGAACAGATCAAGCTGTTCCGCGTGTTGCCCAAGATGCTCGACCCCGAGGAAGAAGGCGAGCCGGTAACGCCGACCCGCAAGGTCAAGCGCAAGCAGATGTACCAGCGCTTCCAGGCGCTGGTCGACGGCATGTACGACGACTCCGAGGCGAAGCTGGTGGCCGGCGGCGCCGGCGACATCGTCTGCCAGGCCGGATGACAACGACCACGACAACGACCACAAGGAGACAACCATGAAACGCCTGCTCGCAGCGCTTACCCTGGCCGCCGCCGTCCCGGTGCTCGCCCAGGATGCCTATGTCGTCGGCCTCTCCGGCGCCGTGACCGGTCCCAATGCGGATACTTACGCCCCCGGCGTCGAAGCGGTCAAGCTCTACATCGACCAGTTGAACAAGCATGGCGGCGTCAACGGCAAGCCGGTCAAGCTGATCATCGGCGACAACCAGGGCGAACCCTCCAAGGCCGCCGCCGACGCCAAGCGCTTCGTCACGCAGGATAACGCCGTGCTGCTGGTGAACGTGGGTCTGTCCTCGTCGTACGGCCCCATGGTCGCGGAGGCCAAGCGCGCCCGCGTGCCCCTGCTCTTCGCCGGTGCTGCCTGTCCCGGCGAGGTACTCCCGCCCAACCCCGACGAGCTGCTGTTCTGCTCCATCGCCGCGGCCATGAAGTACGACGCCGACATGGCGCTGCGCTTCATCAAGGAGCAGTCGAAAGAGCCGGTCAAGCTGGGGCTGGCGGCCATGGCCATTCCCGTCTCGCGCGCCGGCATAGACTATGCCGAGTCGCAGGCGCCCGGTCTGGGCATGACGCCCGCGGCCAAGGTGCAGATCCCACCGGCGACGCCTGACTACACGCCTTACGCCTCCAAGATCAAGGACGCCGAGCCAAACTGGGTCTTTTCCTGGGCACCCTGGGTGACCGAGGTCAAGACCTTCGAGGCGCTGCGCAAGGTCGGCTGGAACGGCCGCTACATCGCCGCCGCGCTCAACCCCGCCGAGGACGAGCTGGCCCGCGTCAGGGACGAAGGCTTGCACGGCCTCTCGGTCAACGCCATGTTCCTGGAGAACATGCCCGTGCACCAGCAGATCCGTGACGCGGCGAAGGGCGCCAGCCTCACCTATCCGGTGACGCAGATGGCCGAGGGCTGGGTGGCCGGCATGATCATCGAGCAAGCTCTCAAGGCCGTCGCCTGGCCGCCGACGCCGGAGAAGGTACTGACGGCGATGAGCACCCTCAAGGTCGACACCAAGGGTCTGCGCGGCGGCCCGATCGAGTGGAACAAGAGCAACCACTTCCGCACCAAGCAGTACTACCGCATCTATCGCTGGGACGCCGGGAAGAAAGCCGTCACGCGTGTTCAGGACTGGACGGTAGTGGACGTCGAGTGAACGGAGAGCGCGCAGGTGCAGCTGCTGGTCAACATCGTCGTCCTCGCCGCCATCTACGCGTTGATCTCCTGCGGATACGTGCTGATCTACCGCGTCAGCCGCGTGCTCAATCTCGCGCATGGCGAGCTGATGATGCTTGGCGCCTACCTGCTCTACTCGACGGCATCCTTGCTCGGTGACAGTCCGATCACGGCACTGCTCATGTCCGCCCTGCTCGGGCTCGTCGCCGGGATCCTGGTCTACCTGTTCCTGATGCGGCGCATGACCGGCGAGATGGTGCTGGCCGCCGTCCTGTGCACCATCGCGCTGGGCGTCATGCTGCGTGGAATCACGGTGCTGATCTGGTCGGCCCAGGTACGCCACCCGCTGGCCGCACTGGGCTGGAGCAATCCCTCGCTGCAGATCCTTGGCGACGCCCGCATCTCGCTGGTCAACGCCATCCTGATCGGCCTCACCGCCCTGGTCTATGCGGGGCTGTTCGGCTTCCTCGGCTTCACGCGCTCGGGCATACGCATGCGCGCGGCCGGCCAGAACCCGCTGCTCGCCTCGCAGCGAGGCATACGGCTGCACGGCATTTACGCCCTGGCCTGGGGACTGTCCACCTTCACCGCCGGCCTGGCCGGCATGCTCATCAGCATGGATTCCAGCCTGGACGGCACCATGGTCATGCTCGGCCTGAAGGCCTTTCCGGCGGCCTTGGTCGGCGGCCTCGACAGCCTGGCCGGCGCCCTGCTCGGCTCGGCCATCATCGCCATCGCCGAGGTCACGCTGATCCACTACGTGAACCCGCTGCTCTCCGACGTCGTTCCCTTCATCGTCCTCCTGGCGGTGCTGGTGGTGCGGCCGTGGGGCCTGTTCGGCAGCAAAGAAGAGCTCGACCGGGTCTGAGCATGCCTCACGCCAGCGGCTATTTCCGCACCTCCTACAACGACGACCTGGCACTGCTCGATACGCGCACGCAGAAGGTGAGCTGCGCGCTCTTTCTGCTCTGCCTGGTTGCCCTGCCCTTCTTCGCCAAGCCATTGCTCATCGACATCGCCAACCAGGTCTTCCTCGCCGCGGTCGGCGCCCTGGCCTTGATGCTGCTCACCGGCTTCGCCGGCCTGGTTTCGCTCGGCCATGCCGGGCTGCTCGCCGCGGGCGCCTTCACCACGGGAATCCTGTTCCGCGAATTGGCGGCACCGATCTGGGTAACGCTGCCGGCCTCGGCCTGCACCGGCGCCATCCTCGGCTTCGTCTTCGGCCTGCCCTCGCTGCGCCTGCGTGGCCTTTACCTGGCGGTGAGCACGCTCGGCCTGCACTTCATCGTGGTCTATGTCGGCGGCGAGTACGAAACACGACGCGGCTTCTCGACCGGCATCACGCTCGACCCTCCCCAGCTCTTCGGCTTCGCTCTGGCCGACGGCCGCGCCTGGTATTTCCTGCTGCTCGCCATCGCTGTCGCCGCGACGCTGTTCTCGCTCAACCTGCTGCGCTCCAAGACCGGTCGCGCCTGGCGGGCATTGCGCGCCAACGAGACGGTCGCCGAAGCACTGGGCGTGCACGTCTCCAGCTACAAGCTGATCGCTTTCGTCATCAGCTCGACCATGACTTCGGTGGCTGGCTGCCTGTTCGCCTACTACCACAGTTTCGTCTCGATAGAAGCCTTCTCGCTTTTCCTTTCGATCCAGTATGTCGCCATGGTCCTGATCGGCGGCATGGGCTCTGTCCTGGGCGCCCTGCTCGGCGCCTTCTTCGTCACCCTCCTGCCCTACGTGGTTGAATGGACGACGGCCGTGCTGCCGCTGCCGGCCTCGATCACCGGCCTCGTCTTCGCCATCAACCAGGCGGTGTTCGGCATCGTCATGGTCCTCTTCCTGCTTTTCGAGCCACAGGGCCTGGTCGGCCTCTGGCGGCGTGTGCAGAACTACTTCCTGCTCTGGCCCTTCCGCCAGACACCGCTCTCGGGAAGCAAGTAGATGGGCACCGGCGAAATCCTGCTCAAGGTCGACAAGATCGAGGTTACCTACCACCGCGTGATCACCGCCGTGCAAGGCGTCAGCCTCGAGGTCGCACGCGGCCAGATCGTCGCTCTGCTCGGCAACAACGGCGCCGGCAAAACGACCACTCTGCGCGCCATCTCCGGCTTCATCGGCATGGACGACGCCCGCGTCTCGGAAGGCAGCATCACCTACCGCGACCGGCGTACTGACCGCCTGCAGCCGCACGAAATCACGCGCATGGGTGTCGTTCTGGTGCCCGAGAGGGCCAAGGTCTTCGAGAACCTGACCGTGGCCGAGAATATCCTTGCTTCGGTTTCAGGCAGGAAGGACAAGGAGCAGGCGGCGCTCGCCTACGAGTATTTCCCGCAGCTGGTGCATTTGCGCCGGCGCGAGGCCGGCTACCTGTCCGGCGGCGAACGGCAGATGCTGGCCATCGCTGCGGCCCTGGTCTGTGCTCCTCAACTGCTCCTGGTCGACGAGCTGTCGCTGGGCTTGGCACCGCGCATCGTCTCCGAGCTGGTCGAGCGCCTCCAGCGCATCCGCGAGGAGCTCGGCCTGACCATCGTCCTGGTCGAGCAGAACGCCACGGTGGCACTCGAAGTCGCCGACCACGGCTACGTCATGGAGAATGGCCGCATCGTCCTCGACGGTACGGCGGAGCGGCTGCGTGCCCACGACGACATCCGCGAGTTCTACCTGGGCCACGCCCAGGGCGAGCGGCGCAACTACCGCGACGTCAAGCAGTACAGGCGCAGCCGGAGGTGGTATGGCTGAAACCCTGCAGATCGAGCGCATCACGCTGCGCTTCGGCGGGCTCACCATACTCGACGAGGTCAGCCTGGCGGTGCGCGCCGGCGAGCTGCTGGCCCTGATCGGCCCCAACGGCGCCGGCAAGACCAGCATTCTCAACTGCATCAGCGGCATTTACCGCATCAGCGAGGGCCGCATCCGCTTCAATGGTCAGGACATCGCCGGGTTGGCGCCGCACCGCGTAGCGCAGTTGGGCATCGCCCGCACCTTCCAGCACGCCGAGCTTTTTCCCGAGATGAGCGTGCTCGACAACATCCTCGTCGGTCGCCATGCCGCGCTGCGCAGCCATCCCTTGGCCGAAGCGCTGTTCCTGCCCGGAGTGCGACGCGAGGAGATACGCAACCGCGAGGTCGTCGAGGAAATCCTCGACTTCGTCGAACTCGAGCGCTACCGGCACAAAGCCGTGGGCAGCCTTCCTTTCGGCATCCAGAAGCTCGTCGGTTTCGCCCGGGCGCTCGCCTATCAACCGCAGGTGCTGCTGCTCGACGAACCCTGTGCCGGCCTCAACCGGGAAGACCGAGAAGACCTCGCCCGCCACATCATGCGCATCCAGCATGAGAAGCGCCTGCCCATGATCTGGGTCGAGCACGACATGCAGATGGTCGCCGACCTCGCCGACCGTCTCTATGTCCTCGACCATGGCCAGGTGCTCGCCCAGGGCGAGCCGGCAAAGGTGCTCAACGATCCGAAGGTGATCGAAGCGTACATCGGCCACTCGAAGCCAGCCCAGGCTTCGACGGCGATAGACCGCGAGCACCAGATCCAGACCGGCCTGCTGCATGCCGCCGGCGAAGCGGTGCGCTCCGGCCGGCCGCCCGCCGAGGTCGCCGCCATCGTCGACCAGCTGGCCAGCTACAACCGGGCGCACTTCGCCTCCGAGGAGCTGCTGATGCGCCTCTACCGCTATCCCGAGCTCGAGCTGCATGCCGTCGACCACCAGCGGATGATGGACGAGCTCGACGACATCGTCGCCACCTGCCGCGCCGGCGACGAGCCGCGGACGCTGCAATTGACCAACGAGCTCGAAGACTTCCTGCTCCAGCACATCGCCACACGCGACGGCAGGTTCGCGCAATACCTCGCCCACCATGACGCGTGAGCTCGGTGCCGCCGACCTGGACCTGAAAGGCATCATCCGCCCCGGTGACCGTGTCTTCTGGGGCCAGGCCGCAGCCGAGCCGTTGACGCTCAGCGCAGCGATCGTCGCCCAGCGCGCCGAGCTCGGCCCGCTCGAGATATTTCTCGGCCTCGGCTATGCCGGCACCTTGCGCCCCGAGCATGCCGACCACCTGCGCTTCATCGGCTACGGTGCTCTGGGGGACCATCAGGCGTTGGCCAAGGCCGGCCTGCTGCAGATCCTGCCCTGCCATTACTCGCAGCTGTCCCGACTCCTGCGCCGGCGCGAGCTGCGCTGCGACGTCGCCTGCCTGCACCTGAGCCCGCCAAACGCCGACGGCGAGTGCAGCCTCGGCGCGGGCAACGACTACATGCTCGAGGCGGCGCGACAGGCGCGCGTGGTCATCGCCGAGATCAACGACCAGGCACCGTGGACTTACGGCAGCCAGGCCCTGGCCGATCTACGGATCGACTACCTCGTCAGAACCTCGCGACTGCTGCCCGAGGTCACCGTGCCGCCGCCCGGCGAGATCGAGCAGCGCATCGGCCGCCATGCGGCGTCCTTCGTCGAGGACGGCGCCGTGCTGCAGACAGGCATAGGCAGCATCCCCGACGCCGTCCTGGCCGCGCTGGCCGGTCATCACGAGCTCGGCGCCCACACCGGACTGATGGGCGACGGCATGCTCGCCCTGATCGAAGCCGGCGTCATCACCAACGCGCGCAAGCCGATAGATGCAGGCATCACCATCAGCGGCCTGCTCGCCGGCAGCAGCCGCCTCTACCGTTGTGCCCACGAGAATGCTGCCCTGCACCTCTGCCCATCGTGGTACACGCACGATGCCGGGGTGCTCGCCCGCTTCGACAACCTGGTGGCGATCAATTCGGCGCTCGAGGTCGACCTCACCGGTCAGGTCAATGCCGAAGTCGGCAACGGCATCTACCTCGGCGCCGTCGGCGGCCAGCTCGACTTCGTTCGAGCCGCCAATGCCGGCGAGCGCGGCTGCTCCATCATCGCCCTGCCCTCGACCGCCAAGGACGGCGCCATCAGCCGCATCGTCGCACGCAACGCCGGCATCACCACGACGCCGCGCTCCGACGCAGACCTTGTCGTCACCGAGTGGGGCGCCGCCCGACTCAGGGGCCGGACCATCCCGCAGCGGGTGCGAGCAATGATAGCCATTGCCGACCCCGCTTTCCGCGAACAACTGGAACGAGATGCGCATCGGCTGGTGCGCATGAGCGCCTAGGAGCTGAACGTGGACTTCTCCTTCAGCAGCGAGCAGGAATCGATACGCGATGCCATCGCCGACATCTGCCGGCAGTTCGACGATGCCTACTGGCTGGCGCGCGACCGCCACGGCGGCTTCCCGCACGAGCTGCACCAGGCACTGGCAGCCAATGGCTGGCTGGGCATCTGCATCCCCGAGCCATACGGCGGCAGCGGCCTGGGCATCACCGAAGCGGCGATCATGATGCAGACCATCAGCGCTTCGGGCGCCGGCCTCTCGGGCGCCTCGGCCGTGCACATGAACATCTTCGGCCTCAATCCCGTCGTCGTCTTCGGCACCGAGGAACAGAAGCAGCGCATGCTGCCGCCGCTGGTCGAGGGGCGTGAGAAAGCCTGTTTCGCGGTCACAGAGCCCAGCACCGGCCTCGACACGACGCAGCTGAAGACCCGCGCCGAGCGACGCGGCGACCGTTATATCGTCAACGGTGCCAAGGTCTGGATCTCCACGGCCCAGGTCGCCGACCGCATGCTGCTGCTGGCACGGACGACTCCGCTCGAGGAGGTCAGGCGGCATACCGATGGCCTGTCGCTGTTCTACACCAGGCTCGATCGCGACTACGTCGACGTGCGCGAGATCGATAAGATGGGCCGCAAGGCCGTGGACTCCAACGAGTTGTTCATCGATGGCCTGCCGATCCCGGTCGAGGACCGGATCGGCGAGGAAGGGCGCGGCTTCGAATACATCCTCCACGGCATGAACCCCGAGCGGGTGCTGATCGCCGCCGAAGCCGTGGGCCTGGGCCGCGCCGCCCTCGAGCGGGCCATTGCGTACGCCAAAGAGCGCGTCGTCTTCAACCGGCCGATCGGCCAGAACCAGGCGATCCAGCACCCGCTGGCCGAGTCCTGGATGGAGCTGGAAGCCGCCAACCTCATGGTCTTCAAGGCCGCGAGCCGCTATGACGCGGGACTTTCTTGCGGGGCCGAGGCCAACGCCGCCAAGTGGCTGGCCGGCGAAGCCGGCTTCAAGGCCTGTCAGACGGCGGTCATGTCCCATGGCGGCTTCGGCTACGCCAAGGAATACCATGTCGAGCGCTACCTCCGCGAAGTCATGATCGCCCGCATCGCGCCGATCAGCCCGCAACTGGTGCTCTGCTTCATCGCCGAAAAGGTGCTCGGTCTGCCCAGGTCCTACTGATTTCAAGCCGGTGTCGCCGCCGTCGCCCCACGGCGCACGGCTCCGACCTCCGGCTTCAGGCGCCCTCAACCGTCGCTGCCGGTTTGCACCTTGCCCCGGCTGATGACCGCCTCACGTGTTCGCTTGAATCCGGCGGCATCGAACCGTTCGACCGAGGCTTTGGCGAGATCGGCCTCGAGCAGGAGGCCTTCGTGCACGGTTTGGCGCAGACCGCGCCGCATTGCAGCGCGAATGTCGATCAACGTACGGCGATCACTGCCGAGGATGTCATGGGCGAGCTTGTGACAGTAAGGCAGCAGTTCATCCGGCGGCAGCACCTCGAGCGCCAAGCCCCATTCCCTGGCGGTGTGCGCATCGAGGTAGTTCCCGGTGAAGCTCAGGTAGCGTGCCCTCGCAGGCCCGATGAGCATCGCCAGGTACTGCGTCAGGCCCCATGCCGGAACGATGCCGACCCGGGCATGGGTGTCGGCGAACCGGGCATTCGTGGAGGCGACGATGATGTCGCAGTTGACTGCCAGCTCGAAACCGCCGGCTACCGTGTATCCGTTGATCGCGGCAATCGACGGCTTGGTCAGCGACTCGAATGCCTGCATCACGGGGCAATCGATGCCCACTTCGCCCGGTGTGAGGGGCACCACCTCGAATTCCTTCAGATCTGCACCTACCGAGAAGGCCTTTTCACCCGCCCCGGTGACGATGATCACTCCGACTTCATCGTCGCTCTCCAATTCCTGGAGTGCGATTCGGATGTTGTTGCGCAGCTGTCGCGACAACGCGTTGTGCTGCCGTGGACGATTCAGGGTGATCGTGGCCACGCCCTCTGACACCTCGACGAGGAGGCTGTCGCCGTCCAGCGGATATCGCGCCATACGCTACGTGCTCCTTCAGTGACTCGGGTGATGACGACTTCACATCCGCTTCGCGACTTCCTCGAGCATGACCTCGGTCGCACCGCCACCGATGGTCAGGATGCGGGCATCACGCGCCATGCGCTCGATCGGAGTGCCGATGATGTAGCCCGTACCTCCATGCAACTGCAGGCAACCGTGGACGACTTCCTGCAGGGTTTCACAAGCGTAGGCCTTGAGCATCGAAACCTCGCGTACGTTGTCCTTGCCTTCGTCGATCATCTGGGCGCATTGATAGACGAACGAACGCGCGGCCGCCGACTTTGCCGCGAGCCACGCGATCTTGTTGCGCACGACCGGTTGCTCCCACAGGGACTTGCCGAAGGCCTGCCGCGACTTGACGTAGTCGACGGTCAACTCGATCGCCTTCGCGCATTGCCCGACGCTCATCGCACCGGCCACGAGCCGCTCGTTCTGGAACGTGCTCATGATGTAGTAGAAGCCCTTGCCCTCCTCTCCGAGCAGACTGTCGGCTGGAACGCGAACATCGTCGAAGAACAATTCGGCGGTGTCGGACGCTCGCCACCCGTGCTTCTCGAGCTTGCGCGCGACCGAGAATCCCGGCGTACCCTTCTCGACGATGAAGAGCGACAACCCCCGGCTGCCTCTCGCTTCCGGATCGGTACGCGCCGCAACGATGTAGATGTCGCCGTAAACGCCGTTCGTGATGAACGTCTTGCTTCCGTTGATGACCCACCAATCGCCATCGTGCACGGCGCGCGTCTTCAGCCCTGCGACGTCGGAACCGGCGTGCGGCTCGGTGACGCAGATCGCTCCGATCTTCTCTCCCGCGCAGGCGGCCGGGAGGTAGCGGATCTTCTGCTCGTGCGTACCCCGATCCGCGATATGCCGGACCGACATGTCGCTGTGCACCAGGATCGACGACGCGATCCCGCCGTACGAGCATCGCGACAGTTCCTCGCCGAGCACGACCGACGCCATCGCGCCGAGATCGCTACCGCCGTACGCGACCGGGTGCCGCATGCCCAGCAGGCCGAGACGCCCAAGCTCGCGAAACAGGTCACGCGAGATCTCGCCTGCCTGCTCCCAGGCGTCGGCCTGCGGGATGATGACCTCGTTGACGAAGCGCCGCACCTGCGCCCGGATCATTCGCAGATCCTGGTCGAGCAGATCCGGTTCGTTGAAGTCGAATTCGTTCATCGTCGCTGGCCCCGGTTAGACGACTTCGCGTACGAACTGGCACGACCGTTGGTGCACTCCCTTATCGTACAGATGGGTCTGTATCAATTATAGACCGACGCGTCGGTTTTTTTGCAAGCAACTTTACAGATGCTCCCGTGAGGCGTGCCCGACGAAATGCATTACAGGTAATATCTGCCGCTTCGAACGGGACGAGAAAGGGGAGCGACGAATGCCACGCGTTCGCGCCGGCGACTACGATGACAAGACTCGCGCCATCATGGACGCGGCAGCGGCGCTGTTCGCCCGCACCGGCTACCCGAACGCCAAGATGCAGGACATCGCGAAGGCTTGCGGTGCCTCGAAGTCGATGCTGTACCACTACTTCCAGTCGAAGGACGATCTTCTGTTCGCGATGCTGAAGGAGCATCTCGAACTGCTCATCGCGTCGCTCGAGCAGACGCGCGACGAAATCGCCGATCCCCAGGACCGTTTCGCCGCCTTCGTGCGCACTTATGTCCAGAAGTCGGCGCAGGCGCGACGCCGCAATATCGTCGCGACGTTCGACCTCAAGTACCTGCCGCCCGCACAGCAGACACCGCTGCTTCAACTCGAGAGCCGGGTGATCCACCTCACCAGCGAGATCCTCGCCGCCGTCAACCCGAGGCTCGACAAATCCCTCTACAAACCCTACTCGCTGATGCTGGTCGGCACGCTGAACTGGACCGACACCTGGTACCGGTCAGGGGGTCCGATGAAGCAGGCCGAGCTGTGCGACCGGCTGGCGCGCCTGTTTCTTCGCGGCTTCCTTGCGGAGTGATATCGGCGGAAGGCCACGTGAGGTCGACACCGGCGGCCCCGACCAGGTCACCACGAACCATGGTGCTCCGGTACACGGGTGATCAGCGGCAGGGCGGCAAGGAGCAGCAGGGCCACCGCCACGTAGACCCAGCCCTGGACGCCGCCGGGATCGGCGGAACGGGCGAGGATCGCGGTCACGATCGAGACCGTGGTGATCGACCCGACCTGCAGGGAAGCGGTGCGCAGGGCGGCGAGGGTCGAGGAATGCTCGGGCGCCAGCTGCAGCCCCGCGTTGCGGCTGGCCGGGTTGATCATTCCGCGACCGGCGCCGACCAGGAATGCCGAGCCCGCCAGCCAGGCATACGGAGTCATGCCGGGAGCCGGCTCTAGGGCGAGCAGCAGCATCCCGACCGCGATCACGATGCCGCCGGCGTACAGAGGCAGCCGGTGACCGGTGCGCCGCAACGCCAGCGCGGCCGTAACGGACGCCATGATCGCGGCGATTCCCTGGGCGATCAGTAGCGTGCCGGAATCGAGCGCATCCATTCCGTAACGGCTGGCCGCATACAGCGGGATGAGCGTCACCACCCCATTGGTGATGCCGCCGTAGGACGTATTGATGAGGTTGACGGGACCGAAGCCCGGCCCGCGGATCAGGCGCGGGGCGATGAACGGATCTGCGCTGCGGTCGATGTGGCGGAAGAACGCCCACATGGCGGCGACCGCGACGACCGCCGGCACCACGAACGCGGGCGACCACGCGCGTGTCTTCCCTTCGCCCAGGTAGCTGGCGGCAAGCATGCCCGCGAGCAGGCCGGCGCCGAGCAGCACCATCCCGGCGGCATCCATCCCGCCGCGGGTTTCCCGCGCCCGCGGCCGGTCGCGCGGTATGTAGCGCAAAGCCAGCACGATGATCGCCACCCCGATCGGCACGTTGACGAAGAACACGCCCCGCCAGCTCCAGTAGGTCACGAACAGGCCGCCGAAGATGGGCCCGATCATCGCGCCGATCGGAAAGATGCTGCCGAACAGGCTGACCGCGCGATCACGCGCGTCGCCGAAATGATCGACGATGATCCCGGTCGCCGACGGAGTGAAGCCCGCCCCGCCGGCCGCCTGCACGGCGCGCAGCGCGATGAGCACGAAGATGTCCTCGGCAAGCCCGCAGCACAGTGATGCCGCCGTGAACGCGATGACCGAACCGAGGAACACCCTGCGGCGGCCGTAGCGCTCGCTGAGCTTGCCGCTGATCGGCAGCATCAGCACGAAGCCCAGCGAGTAGGCCGTGATGGTCCACCCTGCCCAGTTGATCGACGTTCCCAGCCCCTCCTGCAGGGAGCCCAGCGCCGTCGCGACGATCGTCGAGTCGACCGACATCATCAGCAAGGCCATGGCGACGATGGTGAACACCGGCACACGGCGGACGGGCTGGGCGGCGTGATCGCAGGGAGTGCCCGACACAGTGCTCATCGATGCCGGCTATCGGTAGCGCCGGCGCCGGACGTCATTGCGTGAAACCCGACTTCCTGACCACCGGCTCCCATTGCGCGCGATAGGCGGCAAGCATCTTCTCCGTCTGGTCCGGCGTAGCCGAGACCGGTTCCATGCTCGCGGCCTCGAACTTCGCGCGCGTCTCCTTCTCCCGCATCACGTCGCGAATCGCCACGCCGATGCGCTGGACGATTTCCTTCGGCATCGAGGCCGGCGCGAACATCGCGTTCCAGCCGATGGCCACCAGGTCCAGACCCGACTCGCGCAGCGTCGGAATCTCGGGCGCCGTCGACGATCGCTTCGCGCCAGCCATCGCGAGGATCCGCAACTTGCCGCCCGACTGGTGCGGCAGCAGCGCGTCCAGCGTGTCCACCGCCACCGGAATGGTCCCGGCCATCAGGTCGGTGATCGCCGGCGCCGAGCCGCGATAGCCGATGATCTGCGCCTTCACGCCGATCGAGTCACCGATCATCAGCGCGAAGAAGTGCGGCAGGCTGCCCGTGGCGGGCACGCCGACATTGGCCTGCTCGGGGTTTGCACGAAGCCAGGCCGCCAGGTGGTTGAATTCGCGCACCGGCACTGCCGATCCGACCGCGACTGCGAAGTCGTAGTTGGTGACGTGCGAGACCGGCACGAAGTCGCGCTGCGCGTCGTAGCCGATGTCGCGGAAGACGACCGGCGCCACCACCATGAGTGCGGGATTGACCACCACCAGCACGTGCTGGCCGGCAGGTGTCGCCTTCAATTGCTGCATCGCCAGGCGACCGCCGGCGCCGGTGCGGTTCTCCACCACGACCGTCGTGCCCAGCCTGTCCTTGAGCCGGTCGGCCACCAGCCTTGCGGCGCGATCCGAGGCGCCTCCCGGCGCATACGGAACCACGATGCGCAGGCCGCCCTCGAGGGGCTGCGCAGGGGTCGGCGCCGGCGCAGCCAGCAACAGGCTCGCGACGAGCGACAGCATCGATGCGGTCTTCATGAAGGCTCCCGTTGCGGCACGCCGGACGTGCCCGATGGCGATTGTCGCCGATGCCGGGCGACGCTGCCAGCCGGCGCGTCGGTCGCCGAGTTGCATCTGCTAGCAAAAATGATAGCGTGCGGTCGTGAACTCGAAGCACAGGAAGACGCTGGCCGCGATCTTTGCGCGGCCGACTTCACCGTCGATCGTCTTCTCCGACATCGAGTCGCTCATCAAGACGCTTGGCGGCAGCGTTCACGAACGGGAAGAGTCAAGGGTCAAACTGGTCCTGGCTGACCAGCGTTTCGCCGGAGAAGCCGGCATCGGGCAAGCTGCTCATCCGTGTGCCGCCCGAAATCCATGGCAGGGCTCTCATCGAGGCCCAGTCGATGGGCAAGAGCCTGAACCAATGGGCCACCGAGGCGCTGGAGCGGGCGGTGATGGCCGAGGGCTGAGAGGATTGTTCGACAACCGATGCGCGACTCCACTGTGCCCAGCGTGATCCGGCGCCCGCTCGAGGCCGTTCGGGAACGGTTTTCCCGTTTCCTCCTGCGCGCATCGCTCCTGGCGGCAGCCGGCTTGTTCAGCGTACACGCCGCGGCACTCGACCTGCCCCGGCATCGAAGCGTACCCGGCGGCGTGGCGATCATCGACCTCGGCGCCTCGAGCGCGCCGCCGCAGGTCAGCCTGGACAGCGTGCCCGTCCTGGTGGTCGGCGATCCAGCCAGGTGGACTGCGGTCGTCGGTGTCGCGCTCGACGCCAGGCCCGGCACGCGCCATCTCGAGATTCGGCATGAGGGCGAGGCCGAAGCGTTGCTGCCCTTCGTGATCGAACCGGTGCGCTATGCCGAACAGCGGCTCCGGGTGGCGCCCGGCAAGGTCGATCTCTCCGCCGAGGACCTCGCCCGCTACGAGCGCGAACGCGCACATCTCGCCGAGGTGGCGGCCACCCGCAGCGATGCGATACCGCAGCTGTTGCGACTGCGCCAGCCTGCCGCCGGGCGGCGCTCCAGCTCCTTCGGCCTTCGTCGCATCTTCAATGACCAGCCGCGCAACCCGCACAGCGGCATGGACATCGCCGCCCCGAGAGGTGCCCCGGTGGCGGCCGCGGCCGCAGGTCGCGTGATCGACACCGGCGATTACTTCTTCAACGGCAAGACGGTCTGGCTCGACCATGGCAGCGGCCTGCTGACCATGTATTGCCACCTCGACGCCATCGCCGTGAAACCGGGTGACGTCGTCGCCGCCGGCGAGCGCATCGGCGCGGTCGGGGCCACCGGCCGCGTGACCGGTCCGCATCTGCACTGGTCGGTCAGCCTCAATCGCGCCATGGTCGATCCGGCACTCTTTCTCGACAGCGGGGGCAACGGCCGCCAGCCGTAGTGCCGTTTTCTGTCCGGCGTTCGGCCTGGCGCCATGGACAGTGCCTACCCGAGGCCGGGCGGCCGATTCTTCCGGTACGAGTTCTTCAACGCGATCTTCCCGTCGCGAAAGGTGAACACGTCGCATCCGTTGACCTCGACGCGGGCACCATCCGATCGCGTCCCGGTGAATGTCCATTCGGACACCCCGCGGTCGCCGCAGACGAAATGACGAGGGGAATGCCACTGCGCGTCAGGAAAGGTGCTCCAGACATCGCAGAACCCGGCACAGACGGCTTCCCTGCCGACGTACCGGGTTCCGCACACGTCGGGCCCGGCCGACGCCTCGAACACGCAGTCGTCGGCCATGAAGCTCATCAGCGCCTCGGCATCGTGTCTGTTCCAGGCTTCGGCGAACGCCTGCAGGTCTGCGCAGGTGACATTCATGATCCGCCTCCAGGACGCAGCGAAGACCGATTATCGCGCTGCGGGCATCGCGCGCCCTCCCCCGATATCCGCGTGATCACGTTCGCGACACCTGCCGTCAGACCATGTCGACCACCCGGCCGGGGCTCAGGATGCCCTTCGGATCGAGGCTGCGCTTGAGCAGGCGCATCAGGGCGATCTCCTCGTCGCTGCGCGTATAGCGGAGCCAGCCGCGCTTCTGAAAGCCGATGCCGTGCTCGGCCGAAACCGAGCCGCGCACCGCGCGCGTCGCGTCGTAGACCAGCTCGTCCATCACCGCACGCGGCGTGGCATGGCCGCCTGCGTCGGTGACCAGGTGCAGGTTGCCGTCGCCGACATGGCCGAAGACACCGATGCGCGCCTCGGGCCAGCGCGCGCCGATCCGCTCGATCACGTCGCGTGCGAACGGCTCCATGCAATCCACCGGCATGCTGACGTCGAAGGACAGGAAGGGGTCGAGCTTCAGCACAGCCTCGGACACGGCATCTCGCACTTCCCACAGCGCGCGCACCTCGCGTTCGGAGCGGCCGACCACCACGTCCTGCACCAGGCCCTGTGCCAGCGCCTGGTGCAGCACCTGCTCGAACTGCTCGCCGTCGTGCAGCGGATCGGCGCCGAGGCTTTCGACCAGGACATAGAAGGGGTTCTTCGACGGAAGTGGTGGCCGCACGCGCGGTACGCCGTCGAGCACCAGCTGGTATGCGTTGTGCCAGATGGCCTCGAAGGCGCTCAAACGCCCTCCGAGCGCGCCCTCCAGGTAGCGCAGCAGCCGGATGCCGGTGCCGAAGTCCGGCAGGCTGCAGAAGGCCACGGCCTGGCTCATCGGTTTCGGGTGCAGCCGCAGGACGGCACGCGTGATCACCCCCAGCGTGCCTTCGGCGCCGATGAACAGATGCTTCAGATCGTAGCCGGCATTGTTCTTCACCATCTTGTGCGTGCCGTCGATGACGGTACCGTCGGCCAGCACCACCTCGAGGCCGAGCACGAGGTCGCGCATCATCCCGTAGCGCAGCACCCGGTTGCCGCCCGCGTTGGTCGACAGGTTGCCGCCGACGGTGCATGAGCCGCGTGAGCCGATGTCCAGCGGAAAGAAGTAGCCTGCGGCGTCCGCCGCCTCCTGCACCTGCTGCAAGGTCACTCCGGCCTGCGCGGTGATCGTCGCATTGCTCGCATCCACTTCTTCGATGCGCGCCAGGCGCTGCGTGGACAGCGCGACTTCGCCGTCGATCGGCACGCCGGCCGATACCAGTCCGGTCATGCCGCCCTGCGGAACCACCGCCTGGCCGTACCGGTGGCATAGCCGCAGACACTGTGCGACCTCCGCCGTGCTGGATGGACGCAGCACCAGCCAGGGCCGGCCGCTACGCTCGTGGCTGATGTCCTCGAAATATGCCGGGCCGATATCGTCACCCTCGAGCACGCCGGCCGCGCCCAACGCCCCGACGAGCGCCTGATGCAGTGCATCCTGGTCCACCATCGTTCGCTCCTGATGCGGCCGTGACGAGGGGCCGGGGTCGCAGTGCCTGCGACGAACTATCCCGTTGCACCGTCGCCGACGTAGGCCTGGACCTCTATCTCCAGGGCCGCGCCGTAGGCCAGTACCGCCTGCACCGTGCTGCGTGCCGGCAGCGCATCGGCGAAGTACTGCACATACACCTCGTTGAAGGCCGGGAAGTCCTGCAGGTCGGCGAGCCAAACCGTCGCTCGCACCACATCCTGCATGCCTGCCCCATGCTCGGCCAGCGTGACCGCGATGCTGCGCAGCACGGCATGGGTCTGCGCAGCGATGTCGCCCTGCAGCGGCTTGCGCTGGTCGTCCATCGCGATCTGGCCGGACAGGAACAGGAAGCCGCCCGCGCGCACGGCTTTGGAAAAAGGCAGCGGCAGGTCGGAGGCGTAGCGTTGGATGGGGGCGTTCATGTGGATACCGATGGCGGGATGGACGGGGATGGGCGACGCAGGCGCGCCGGGCTGAAAGCGGTGGCCTCGACGCCGTACAGCTTCAGGTGCCCGGGCAAGGGCCCGCCGAGCACCAGCGCGGCTGCGAGCTCGGAGGCAGCGGCTGCGGTCTGGATGCCGTAGCCGCCCTGGGCGGCCAGCCAGAAGAACCCCTCGACGGCGACGTCCCAGCCGATCACGAGGTCGCCGTCGGCGACGAACGAGCGCAGGCCCGCCCAGGTATGGCGCGGGCGCCGGATGGTCATGCGACTGACCTCCTGGATTTGATGGATGCCGGTGGCGATATCCAGTTCCTCGGGCACGACGTCGTGCGGCACGGTGGGGTCGGCGTTGGCCGGAGAGCCGAGCAGCTGGCCGGCATCGGGCTTGAAGTAGTAGTCCTCGCGAATGCCGCACACCACGGGCCAGGCATGGAAGTCGAGGTCGGGCGGGCCGTCGAAGGTGAAGGCCGAGCGCCGCCGCGGCTCCAGCCCGATCGGCGCCACTGCGCAGGCGCGCGCCACCTCGTCGGCCCAGGCACCCGCGGCATCGATCACGGTGCCGGCCAGCAGCACGCCGCCGTCGGCCAGCGTCAGCCGCCAATGGTCGCCGGCTCGCCGGCCCTGGATCAGGCGGGCCCGGGTGCGCAGTTCGCCGCCCTGGCGGCGCATGCCATGCAGGAAGCCCTGGTGCAGCGCGTGCACGTCGATGTCCTGCGCGTCGGCCTCGAGGATGCCGCCCAGGATCCTCTCGGGGCGCAGCACCGGTACGCGACGCAGGATCTCGTGCGCCTCGATGCGGCTGACCTCCGGTGCCGCGGCCGACAGCTCGTCATAGGTCTGCGCAAGGCGCTGCGCATCGTCCGGCCCGGCGAGATAGATCACGCCGCGAGGCGTCATCAGCGGATGGTCGGCGAATCCGGCCGGCGGACGCTCGTAGAAGGCCCGGCTGGCACGCGTCAGCGCGCGGATCGCCTGCGTGCCGTAGCTGGCCATGAACATGGCCGCGGACCGTCCGGTGGCGTGATAGCCGGGCTGCGCCTCCTGCTCCAGCACCAGCACGCGGGCATGGCCGGCCAAGCGGTACGCGAGCGAGGAGCCGGCAATGCCGGCACCGACGATCACGTGGTCGTAGCGTTGCTCCTGCGTCATCCCTGCGCTTCCGGCGGTGGTGACGCCGCAGCCGGCTTGCCGTTCAACCGCTGATGATCCGCCATCGCATCCAGCCCCGCCACCAGGGCCTGGATCGTGGCCCGCAGCGCATCGATCTGTGCCGGCGGGATGTCGCACGCGGCCTCGCGCAGGATCTCGCGGCGCACGGGCAGCATCGTGAGAAAGGCCTGGTGCCCGCGCGGCGTGATGTAGACGTGGACGTTGCGCTTGTCGGCGGACGCCTGGCGGCGCACGACCAGGTCCTCCTTCTCCATCTGCTGCAGCAGGTGGCTGAGGGCGCTGCGTTCGATGCGCGTGATGTGCGCCAGTTCGTTGACCGTCACCCCGCTCTTCTCCGACAGCACCGACAGCGTGCGCCAACGCGGGATGATGGTCTTGCCGGCGCGCATGCGCTCGACGAAGGCGGCGTTGAACTTCTCCTCGAAGACGCCGGTCCAGTAGACGACCGAGGTCTGGAAGGACTCTCCCTCGAGGCGGCGACTCTTGCGTCGGGTGGCAGGCGGGGCGGGCTTCATGGGATCGGATGTGGAGTCATACCGCCACACCATAGCGTCGCAGCAGCGTATTGGCCAGGATGCGCACGATGCGGTCGAACAGGAAGCCCAGCAGGCCGAGCGCGATGATGCCGACGAACACCCATTCGGTGCGGCCGTAGTTGCGCGCCGACCAGATCAGGGCCCCGAGGCCTTCCTGCGCCGCGATCATCTCGGCCGAGACGATGGTGAGGAAGGAATTGCCCATCGCCAGCCGCGCCCCGGTCACCATGTAGGGCACGGTCGACGGCAGGATCACCGTCAGCATCGTCCAGACGCGCCCGGCGCCGAGCGTGGCCGCCGCGCGCAGCCGCAGCTCGCTCACCGACAGCACGCCGGCGATCATGTTCAGGATGACGATGAACACCGTCGTGTAGAAGATCAGCGAGACCTTCGACGCCTCGCCCGGGCCGAGCCAGATGATGGCCAGCGTCACGAACGCGATCGGCGGGATGAAACGGAAGAACTCGATGTACGGGTCGAGCAGGCGCCGCACCCAGCGAAAGTGACCCATCAGGATGCCCAGCGGAATGCCCACCACCAGGCCCAGCCCCCAGCCGATGGCGATGCGCTGGCTGGAGGCAAGCACGGCACGCAGCAGCGTGCCGTCGGCCCACAGCTCCGCCACCGATGTCCAGGTGGTACGCGGAGACGGCAGGAACATCGGGTTGACGCTGCGGCTGAGCAGGTCCCACAGCACGAGGCCGGCGAGGATGGAAGCGGCGGCGGCCAGCCACCGGTGTTGCAGCAGTCGGCTCAGCATGCGGTGTCCCTGCCGGCGCCGGTCATCCCGAGCGCCTTGGCGACCTCTTCCCCGATCTCGTCGCGCAGGCGCCGGTACAGCGCGACAGCGGCCGGATCGGTGAGGTCGCGCGGCCGCGGGATGTCGACTGCGGTCGCCGTCTTCACGCCGGCCCGCGGGCCGGCGGTCATCATCACCACGCGATCGCCGAGCAGCACCGCCTCGCCGATGTCGTGGGTGATGAACAGCACCGTCGGCCTGCTCTGCCGCCAGATGCGGTCCAGCTCGCCTTGCATCACGAGCCGGGTCTGCGCATCCAGCGCGCCGAACGGCTCGTCCATCAGGATGACCGACGGCTCGTTGACCAGCACGCGTGCGATCTGCGCGCGCTGGCGCATGCCTCCGGACAGCTCGCCGGGCAGCTTGTGTACGGCGTGCGACAGCCCGACGAGGTTGATGTAGTGCAGCGCGGCCTCGGCGCGCTGTCTCTTCGGCACGCCTCGCGTGCGCGGACCGTACTCGACGTTCTCACCTACCGTCAGCCAGGGAAACAGCGACTCGGAGCTCTGGAAGACGACGCCGCGGTCCACGCCCGGCCCATCGACCGGCCGCCCGCCGACGAGCACGCGTCCCCGGGTGGGCACGATGAATCCGGCAACCGCGTTCATCAGGGTGGACTTGCCGCAGCCGCTCGGTCCGAGCAGGCAGACGAACTCGCCCGGCTCGATGGACAGGTCCACGCCGGTGGTCACCGGCGTGGACCCCAGCGTGATGTCGACCTGCTCCAGGCGGATCGAGGATCCGCCCGCGGCGTCACGCGCGCCGCCGGTGGCGATGGAGGCGCCGGCGACGGGCTTCAGCATGTCACTTCGCGCCACCGGCGAAGCCGGGCTGGATCATCTTGCCGATGTCCACGCGCTGCGCGGTCGCCTTCTGCGCCTGCAGGAAGTCGGCGATCTCGTTGTAGGTGGCCAGGTCCTGCGGCGTGAAGTCGCGCACCACGCATTCGACGTCCTTCAGCAGATCGCGCGCCTGCGCGATGGGGATCTTGGTCGCCTGCTGCGTGGCCACCGCCGCCTTCTCCGGATCGGCGCGGATCTCGCTGCAGGCCTGCTGCAGCGCCTGCACCACCCGGCGCGCCTGCTCACGGTTCTTCTCCAGCCACGGCCCCGAGGCGGCCAGCAGCATGTTGTAACTGTAGCCGACGTCCGCGCTGGTCATCAGCACCTTGCCGCCGGCCTGCACGCCGCGCGTAGGCCACGGCTCCCACAGGAAGTACCCGTCCACGTCGCCGCGCGCCAGGAGCGCCGGGAACTCCGGCGGCGCGCCGCGCACCCAGGTGATCGCCTTCTCGTCCATGCCGTACTTGGCCAGCAGCTTGCCCGAGACGAACTGGCTTGCCGAACCGGGCACCACGCCGATCCTGCGCAGCTGCCGGGGTTCGGTGATGCCTTCGCGCACCACCAGCTTGATGAACGTGCCCGACTGGCCGTACACCGCGATCGCGCGCACGTCGCCGCGCCCGGCGCGCGTGATCATGGTCGTCTCGGAGCCGCCTGCCATCGGATTCTGGCCGGCGATGACGCCGTCGGCCGCGTCGGCGGCCTGCGCGAGCTGCAGCATTTCCACCTTGACGCCGGCCTTGTCGAACAGCTTCTGCTGCACGGCGTAGTAGATGGGGGAGAAGGCCGGGTCGACGCCGACGCCGAGCCGGATCGGCGCATCGGCATCGACGGCCAGGCTCGCGGTACAGGTCAGGAGCGATGCGGCTCCGGCAAGGACGAGGCGAATGACGGTCTTCATGGTCACGCTCCGGGCTGGGGGTTGAATGACGACGACGGATGGCTTTGCTCGGTACCCGGCATGCCCTGCGGTCGCGGCAGCTGCCGGGAATCCGGCAGGTGCAGCTCTCGCTCGCCTTGCAGCGCATGGTCCGGCAGGCCCAGCGGCTCGAGGAAATGCCGCAGGTAGGCGGGTCGACGCGCGGAGGGCGACCGCGGCTGCGACCGTTCGCGCCGCAAGCGATCGCGCTCGCCCTCGGTGGCCTGCATGTCGACCTCGCGGCCGTCGGGGCTCAGCACCACGCCGTAGACCTCGCGCACGTACGCGGCGCTGTATCGCTCCTCGGCGACATCGGCCAGGCACAGCGCCGGATCGCGCTCGAGCGGATCGCCATGCCCGCCGCCGCCCGCGCCGATGTGGCAGAAGCGCTGGCCGCGCCGCAGCACGATGGGGCCCATCGGCATCACCGGCACCATCTGCTGATGCGGACCCGGGTCGACGATGTTGAACGACGGGGTGCCCGGCACGCCGCCGGCCAGGCCGAACGGCAGCCAATGGCGCCGGTCGGAACGCATCACCACGATGGTCTCCGCGCCGAGCATGCGGTACTCGCGCACGTACGCGGGCGCGCCGCGGAAGCGCCCCGGGCCGCCCGAGTCCGGCACCATGCCGTAGCGTTCGACCGCGATCGGGAACTGCGCCTCGATCATCTCGACCGGCTGGTTGGTGATGTTGCCGCCGGCGTTCGGGATGCCGAACACGCCGTCGCGGTCCGGCATCGCGCCCCACGACCCTGCCAGCGTCTCGGAACAGACGTAGCGCCGGCCTTCGTGGTAGCCGCTGATGCTGGCGAACGACACGCCGCCTTCTCCGGCAGCCGACACGCGCTCAGGCACGATCTGCGCGAACACGCCGAGCAGCACGTCGATTGCCCGCCAGCCGACGATGGCACGGGCCGCGCAGGCGGCGGGCTCCAGCGGATTGACGACGGTGCCCGGCGGCAGCACCTGCTTCAGCGGCCGGGTGTAGCCCTCGAAGTTCGGAATGTCGCGCTGCGCGATGCACTTGAGCACCAGGTGCGCCGCGGCCTTGACGAAAGAAGGCGGGCAGTTGATCGCGCTCCTGACCTGCGGTGCGGAGCCGGTCCAGTCCACCGTCAGCTCGTCGCCGGCGATCGTGACGGTGGCCGTCATCGGGATCGGCTCGGGCGCATCGCCCGTGCCGTCCAGGTAGTCGGTGAACGACCATTGGCCGTCGGGCAGGTCGGCGATCTCGGCCCGCGCGACGTGCTCGGCGTAGTCGTGCAGGTCCTCCAGCATGCGCCGGAACGCGGGAGAGCCGTAGCGCTGCACCAGCTTGATGTAGGCGCGCTCCGCGGTACGGCAGGCCGCGACCTGTGCGCGCATGTCGCCGGCCTGCTTGTCCGGTATGCGGGTATTCAGCGCCATGAGGCGGAAGAAGGTCTCGTTCGGCCGACCTTCCTCGTACATGCGGATCACCGGGATGCGCAGGCCCTCCTGGTAGATCTCGGTGGCGTAGACCGCGGTGCTGCCCGGGGCGATGCCGCCCATGTCGATCTGGTGCACCAGGGTGGCGACCCAGCCTTCGAGCTCGCCGTCGACGAACACCGGCTTCACGACATAGACGTCGGGCAGGTGCATCCCGCCGGCGACGTAGGGGTCGTTGAACACGAAGACGTCGCCCTCGCGCACCGCGTCTCCGTACTCGTGCATCAGCGCCTGCATCGCGTCCGGGAACGAGCCCAGGTGCAGCGCCATGGTCAGGCCATGTGCGACGACGCGGCCGTGGCGGTCGCACACGCCGGTCGAGTAGTCCATCGAATCGCGCACGATCGCCGAGTACGCGGTGCGCATGATCACCAGCGCCATTTCGTCGGCGATCGAGCCGAGCGCATTGCGTACGACCTCGAGGGTGATGGCATCGATCCTGGTTTCCACGGGCGTCCTCACAGGCAGTCCAGGTGGATGGCGTGGCGAGCGTCCACGCGGGCGCGCCATCTGGGCGGCACGACGACGGTCGAGTCGTATTCCTCGATGATCAAAGGCCCGTCGCGCAGCCCTTCGGCGAGCTCGCCGCGGCCGATCACCGGCGTGTCGAGCAGGCCGTACCGCTCGCCGAAGTAGGCGGGGCGGGTGGCACGACGGCCCGCAGCCCCGTCGCCCGACGGGGCCATGCGATCGAGCCAGCCCTGCTGCCGCGCCGCGATGCGTGCGATGACGCGGATGGTCACGCACTCCACCGCCTCGGATTCGGCGCGGTGGCCGTAGGTCCGCTCGTGCTCCATCGCAAAGGCCTCGGCCAGCGCGGCCAGATCGACATCGCCGCCGACGGCGCCGCGATCGGGCAGCGCCACGGTCAACTCATGGGCCTGGCCGGCATAGCGGCAGTCGGCCAGGCGGGTGTAGCGGATCTCCGACGAGTCGGCGCCGTCGGCCGCCAGCGTCTGCCGCAGTTCCTGCTCGATGGCGCGATAGCGCGCGGCCAGCGCGGCGGCATCGACGTCGGCCAGCGCCTGCAGCCAGCCTTGGGCGACCTCCTGCTCGATGTCGGACAGCAGCAGCCCGAAAGCGCTGAACACGCCGGGATGCGGCGGAATGACGACACGGCGCATCTCGAGCATGTCGGCAATGTGCGCCGCGACCACCGGCCCGTTGCCGCCGAATCCGAACAATGCGAAGTCGCGCGGGTCGCGACCGCGGTAGGTGGTCACCGCCTTCACCGCACGCGTCATGGTCCCGCAGGCGATCTCGAACACGCCGAACGCAGCTTTCAGCAGATCGGTCCGCAGCGGCCTGGCGATGCGCTGCTCCAGCACCCGGCGCGCCTCGAGCGCGTTCAGCCGCAGGTCGCCGCCGACCAGCGAATCGGAGTTGAGGTAGCCCAGCGTGAGCACCGCATCGGTGAAAGTCGGGTCCTGGCCGCCGAAGTCGTAGCACACGGGGCCGGGGTTGCTGCCCGCACTGCGCGGACCGACGCGCAGCAGGCCGCCCGCATCGATCTCCACCAGACTGCCGCCGCCGGCGCCGATCTCGGAGATGTCGATGACCGGCAGCTTCAGCGCGTAGCCGCCGCCCATCACCAGGCGGCTGCTGAGGTTGATGCCGGCACCGACCTCATAGTCGCCGGTGCGCGGCACTTCGCCTCCCTCGACCATCGACGCCTTCGCCGTCGTGCCGCCCATGTCCACGGCGATGCAATCGTGCAGTTGCATCAGCCGGCCGAAGCGCGCAGCGCCGATCACGCCCGCAGCGGGACCGGACTCGACCAGATAGGCCGGCTTTTCGGTGGCGGTCTGCACGCTCATGATGCCGCCGTCCGACTTCATGACCTGCAAGGGCGCATCGATGCCGATGCCGCGCAGGTGCGCGCGCAGCGACGCGAAGTAGCGCTGCAGGGTAGGACCGAGGAAGGCGTTGATGACGGTCGTGCTGGTGCGCTCGTATTCCCGGATGACGGGCAGGATCTCGGACGAGCAGGTGATGAAGACGACGTCGCCCAATGCCTGGCGCAACCGCTCGGCCACGCGCCGCTCGTGCGTGGGGTTCGCATACGCATGCAGCAGGCTGATCGCCACTGCCTCGACCCCGGCCTCGCGCAAGCGCCCGGCCGCCGCCCGCACGTCGTCCTCGTTCAGCGGCGCCCATTCCTCGCCCTTGGGGCCCATGCGCCCGCGCACCTCCAGACGCAGGCGACGCGGGACCAGCGGCTCGGGACGCGGGTAGTTCAGCGCGTACATCTCCGGGATGCGCAGGCGACGCATTTCGAGCACATCGCGGAAGCCGGCGGTCGTGACCAGGCCTACGCGCGCGCCTCGATGCTCGAGGATGGCGTTGGTGGCCACTGTCGTCGCATGGACCACGCGCTGCACTGCATCGGCACCTGCCCGCAGCGACTGCAGCGCATCGGCGATGCCCGACACGATGCCGCGCCCGTAGTCGTCCGGCGTCGACAGCACCTTGCGGGTGTGCAGGCGGCCGTCGCTGGCCAGGAGCACGAGGTCGGTGAAGGTGCCACCGATATCGACGCCGATCTGATAGCGGGTCACGACGGGTACGGCTGTGGGCATGGCGTCCTGGGTCGGGCAGAGAGGAGCTGGAAGACTTCGCGCACCGCCGTGGGTGCACGGCTGGAACCGGGATCCGGTTCCAGGAGAATAGACGATCCGTGAAAATTCACAAGACTCGATGCATGAGGATCACATCGGTGTTTTCCCTAGCGCGATGGCCGCCACCGGCCTTGCTGCACCGCCGCAGCCGGGCGCGCCGGTTCGCGGCCGTATTGCTACACTTACACGCGCCATTCCGATCCACCCCATCGACCGACGGAGCCCCCATGACGGCAATCAAGCAAGCGGCCCTTTTCGCGTGCCTGACCTTTGTCTCCGCTGCGGCGCACGCCCAGGCGCTGACCGGCACGCTGCAGAAGGCGAAGGAAACCGGCACCGTCACGGTGGGCTATCGCGAGTCCTCGATCCCCTTCTCGTATCTGGACAACAGCGGCAAGCCCATCGGCTACGCGATGGAGCTGTGCGGCAAGATCGTCGACGCGGTGAAGGCCGAGTTGAAGATGCCCAACCTGAAGGTGAACTACTCGCCGGTCACGTCGAGCAACCGCATCCCGCTGCTGGAGAACGGCACCATCGACCTCGAGTGCGGCTCGACCACCAACTCGGTCGCACGGCAGAAGCAGGTGGCGTTCGGGCCCACCTACTTCGTCATCAACGTCTCCGCCGCGGTGAAGAAGGATTCGGGCATCGACCGCTTCGAGCAGCTCAAGGGCAAGACGATCGCCACCACCTCGGGGACGACGTCCGTACCGCTGCTGAAGAAGTACGCCAAGGCCGAAGACGCGGACTTCAAGGAGATCTACGGCAAGGACCACGCCGAGAGCTTCCTGCTCATGGCCGACGGGCGGGCGGCGGCGTTCGTCATGGACGACATCCTGCTGGCGGGCCAGATCGCGAACTCCAAGGATCCGTCCGCGTACAAGATCCTGCCCGGTTCGCTGCGCAGCGAGCCCTACAGCATGATGCTGCGCAAGAACGATCCGCAGTTCAAGGCTCTGGTTGACAAGACCATCGAGGCGGTGATGAAGTCCGGCGAAATCAACCAGATCTACGCCAAGTGGTTCACCAGCCCCATCCCGCCCAAGGGCATCAACCTGAACTTCCCCGAGAACGCCGCCAACAAGGAGGCCTTCGCCCATCCCAACGACAAGGGCGTCGAGTAGGCGGGATCAGGCCCGCCGGCGACATGCGGGCCTGAGGCACGGCCATGCTCGATCTCGGCATCTTCGGCGAGGAGACCCCGGACGGCGACACGACGTGGGCGATGTCGCTGCTCTCGGGGCTGGAGTACACGCTGGCGCTCGTGGCGCTGTCGTGGATCGTCGCCATGGTGCTCGGCTCGCTGCTCGGCGTGCTGCGCACGACCAACCGGCGCTGGGTGGTCGCGCTGGGCGATGCCTGGGTCGAGCTGTTCCGCAACATCCCGCTGCTGGTGCAGTTCTTTCTCTGGTACTTCGTCGTTCCCGCATTCGTTCCGCCGCTCAAGCGCATGGCGCTCGAGATGGATCCGACCCGCTTCCAGCTCCTGCTGTCGGTGGTCTGCCTGGGGCTGTTCACCTCTGCGCGCATCGCCGAGCAGGTCAAGTCCGGCATCCTGTCGCTGCCGCGCGGCCAGCGCATGGCCGGCTACGCCCTGGGGCTGACCGAGGCGCAGACCTACCGCCACGTGCTGCTGCCGATGGCGTTTCGCATCATCATTCCGCCCCTGACCTCCGAGTCGATGAACCTGGTGAAGAACTCGGCGGTCGCCTACTCCATCGGTCTTGCCGAGCTCTTCTTCCGCACGCGCGAGATGGGCGAGATGACCTTCCGCTACTTCGCCGCCTTCGGGGCAGCCACCGTGCTGTACGTGGTGGTGGCGTTCGCCATCAACCGCGTGTTCGCCTGGGTCGAGCGCGCCACGGCCGTCCCGGGCTACCTCGGGGGCAAGCGTTAGATGGGGGAATTCGACTGGGGGTCCATCGCAGGCTCGCTGCCCTTCCTCATGGCGGGCCTGTCCTATACCGTCCAGCTCACCGTGATCGCCGCCATCGGCGGCACGCTGTGGGGCATCCTGCTGGCGCTGGCGCGCCTGTCCAGCATCGCGCCGCTGGCGTGGGTGGCCGCCGCCTATGTGAACCTGATGCGCTCGGTCCCGCTGCTGCTGGTCATCTTCTGGTTCTACTTCCTCGTGCCGGTGATGCTGCAGTGGGCCAGCGGCGCCGCCTACCCGCCCCGGATCGGCGCCGATCGTTCGGCCTACGTCACCTTCATCCTGTTCGAGGGTGCGTACTTCTGCGAGATCGTGCGCGCGGGCATCCAGAGCATCCCCAAGGGCCAGCTCGGCGCGGCCTACGCCATCGGCCTGAACTACGCGCAGGCGATGCGCCTGATCATCCTGCCGCAGGCCCTGCGCAACATGCTTCCGGTGCTGCTCACGCAGACCATCGTGCTGTTCCAGGACGTCTCGCTGGTGGCGCTGCTCAACGTCACCGACCTTGTCGGCGCCGCGGGCAAGATCGCCCAGCGCGACAGCCGCCTCGTCGAGATGTACACGCTGGTGGCCGTCATCTACTTCGTGCTGAGCTACGCGCTGTCGCTGGGCGTGAAGGTGCTGAACCGGCGCATCGCCATCATCCGTTGAGCCTGCGAGGCGAATCGACATGCCCATGATCGACATCCGCGCCGTCAGCAAGTGGTATGGCCAGTTCCAGGTGCTCGCCGACTGCACGACCCACGTCGACAAGGGCGAGGTGGTCGTGGTCTGCGGGCCTTCGGGATCGGGCAAGTCCACGCTGATCAAGTGCGTCAACGCCCTCGAGCCCTTCCAGAAAGGCGATGTCGTCGTCGACGGGATCTCGGTGTCGGCGCGCGGCACCGACCTCCCCAAGCTGCGCTCCCGGGTGGGCATGGTGTTCCAGCATTTCGAGCTGTTTCCGCATCTCTCGGTGCTGGAGAACCTTCGCCTGGCGCAGGTGAAGGTGCTCGGACGCGGCAAGTCCGAGGCGACGGCCAAGGGCATGCACTACCTGGAACGGGTCGGGCTCGCCTCGCAGCGCGACAAATTCCCCGGCCAGCTCTCCGGAGGCCAGCAACAGCGCGTGGCGATCGCCCGCGCGCTGTGCATGGACCCGATCGCCATGCTGTTCGACGAACCCACCTCCGCGCTCGACCCCGAGATGGTCGGCGAGGTGCTCGAGGTCATGGTCGGCCTGGCCAAGGAAGGCATGACCATGATGGTCGTCACCCATGAAATGGGCTTCGCGCGCAGCGTGTCCAACCGGGTGGTGTTCATGGACGCCGGACGCATCGTCGAGGACTGCCCCACGAGCGAGTTCTTCGGCAGCATCGGCGCCCGCAGCGAGCGCGCGCGCCACTTCCTCGGCAAGATCCTGGCGCACTGAGGAGCCGGGCGAGCCGGCTTCGAAGGCACCCTGGCGTCACCGCCGGGCATCCCGAACAGAGCGAGGGGGTGCCCGCCTCATCATCTCCCGAGCGAAGCGACAGGCCAAGCCGAACAGGTGCGCGGCACGCCATCTTGCGGCCCTGTGCGACGGCATTAGTCCGATCGGACGTTGCAGGAAGCCGGGCGAGACGCAGAATCTCGGCACATCGACCGGAATGCGAGGTATGACGAGATGAAGGTGCTGGCAGCCGTCAAGAGGGTCCTCGATTACAGCGTCAGACCCCGGATCAGGTCGGACGGCAGCGGCGTCGATCTCGCGAACGCCAAGATGAGCATGAATCCGTTCGACGAAATCGCCGTCGAGGAAGCGCTGCGACTCAGGGAAGCCGGCGTGGCGAGCGAGGTGGTGGTGGTGTCCTGCGGAACGACGGCATGCCAGGACACCTTGCGCACGGCGCTCGCCATGGGAGCCGACAGGGCGATACTGGTGCAGACCGACGTCGAATTGCAGCCCTTGTCGGTGGCGAAGCTCCTGAAAGCCATCAGCGAAAGGGAGCAGCCGCAACTGGTGCTGGTGGGCAAGCAGGCCATCGACGACGACGCCGGGCAAACCGGCCAGATGCTGGCATCGCTGCTCGGCTGGCCACAGGCAACCAACGCATCGAAAGTCGCGCCGGGCGACGGCGAAGCAACCGTCACCACGGAAATCGATAGCGGCCTGCGGATCGTGGGAATCCGCCTTCCTGCCGTGATCACATGCGACCTGCGGCTGAACACGCCGCGCTACACGACCCTTCCCAACATCATGAAGGCCAAGAAGAAGCCGCTGGAAACCGTCACCCCGGAGGCACTGGGCGTAGACCCGGCGCCGCGGCTGATTTCGTTGAAGGCAGCCGAACCTGCGGCACGCCGGGGCGGAACCATGGTGCCCGACGTGAAGACGCTGGTCGACAAGCTCAGGAACGAAGCGAAGGTACTTTGACGATGACAGTCCTGATCGTTGCGGAACACGACAACGTCGCGCTCGCAGGACCGACGCTCAATGCCGTGTCGGCTGCGGCACGGTGCGGCGACGAACTGCACATTCTCGTTGCCGGTCACCGATGTGCCGGCGCCGCCGCTTCGGCCGCCGGCATCCCGGGAGTTGCAAAGATCCTGGTGGCCGATGCCCCACACCTGGAGTACGCACTGGCGGAAGAGGTCGCCGCACAAGTCCTCGCCCTTGCCTCGAACTTCACGCACATCCTGGCTCCGGCCACGGCGCTCGGGAAGAGTTACATTCCGCGGGTGGCTGCTCGACTCGACGTCGCGCAGATCTCCGACGTCAGCAAGATAGTTGGCCCCGATACTTTCGAGCGAGCCATCTATGCGGGCAATGCGGTCGTCACCGTGCAGAGCGGCGACCCCATCAAGGTGGTGACCGTTCGCAGCACGGGCTTCGACGCGGCCCCCACCAACGGCGGCTGCGCGACCGTCGAATCCATCCAGCCCGCCGCCGAGGCAGGAATCAGCCGTCTGCTTTCGGAGGAGCTGACGAAATCGGCCCGTCCCGAGCTGAACACCGCCAAGAGCATCGTGTCGGGCGGTCGTGGCCTGGGCAGCGGCGAGAACTACCGCAAGGTGCTGGAACCGCTGGCGGACAAGCTCGGGGCAGCTCTCGGCGCCTCGCGTGCTGCCGTGGACCTGGGTTTCGTCTCGAACGATCTGCAGATCGGCCAGACCGGAAAGATCGTCGCGCCGCAACTGTACCTGGCGGTCGGAATCTCGGGAGCGATGCAGCACCTGGCAGGCATGAAGGACTCGAAAGTCATCGTCGCCATCAACAAGGACCCCGAGGCGCCCATCTTCGAGGTGGCCGACTACGGGATCGTAGGCGATCTCTTCGAGGTCGTTCCGGAGCTCGTCGCAGAGTTGTCGAGCCGAGAAGCCCACCCTGTCTGAAATTGCCCCGGCAGGTCACGACAGCACTGGGCTCATTGAAAAAACGCTGCAGGTCAGATGCTCCTTCCTACCTCTCCAGGAACGATTTCTCTGAACCGAGCCATGTCGGACTCCGATGGCGACTCACACTCCGGCATCGGATAAGCCATATCGTACTGAGCGTATTTGGAGACCCCCATTCTGTGATAAGCGATGAGCTCGATCTGCGTGAATCCAAGAGTCGTCAAGAACTCCGACATGTCCCCGATGCTCTCCATTGAATCATTGCATCCCGGGATGACAGGGATTCTCACAATGACCTCTTGAGGAGACTTGACCGAGAGGATTCTCCTCAAGTTGTCGAGGATCGGTTCGTTCGACTGCCCTGTCAATTCCTTGTGCCTGACCGGATCCATGTGTTTGAGGTCGATATGCAACAGGTCTACATGTTCCAGCACAGGCTCGAAGTGTTTCCAGGGCGCATAACCGCAGGTCTCCAATGCGGTATGTAAATACGCTTCATGGGCCGCTTCAAGAAGGGATGAGGTAAAACGGTGTTGCAACAGAGGTTCTCCACCCCCAATGGTGATACCTCCACCCGACCTCCGGTAGAAAGGTCTGGGCGAGCTGGCCTACCAGCGGCTGGACAAGGTGACCAGGAATGGCAGTCTCTTCTATTCCGAGGATTACGCCTGCAGATTCGGCTACGCACCCAGCGGCCTTGCGGCAGGCTCCCGCAACAGGTCCGACGGCTGCGCCACCAGGGATGCCCTTGCGCTGAGCCTCACCTTCATGCCGCAATGGGTACAGCCGTTTCCGGGCCTCGCCCTGTCCATGCCCATCTCCATATCCTACGGCCTGCGCGGCAATTCCCCTTCCCAGGCCAACAACATGACCATGCGCTGGAACTACCTGCGCATGGACCTGAAGGGCGCACCGGTCTGGAGCTACAGCCCCGGCCAGCGCCGCGTGCGGCTCGCGCCGGAATTCTCCTACGACGGCGTGTCGGTGAGCAGCGGCGGCATCCTGCTCTATGACGAGTCGAGCGGCTACGACGGCGTGATGGATCGATTCGATTTCCAGCTGAAAGGCCGCAAGGAGATGTTCATTCCCTATAACGTATACGCGCTGGGCGAAGCCGGCGAGAAGGCGAATACGCCCAACCATCTCGATCAAGCCGCGGTTCGCTGGGAGCTGCATCGGGTCTGGGTGGTGGAAGCCACCCTCAAGCCGGGCGAGCGCCACGTGCAGAAGAAAAAGGTGTTCTACATCGACGAGGACTCCTGGATCGTCCACGTCTACAACGGCTTCGACCAGGCCGGCAAGCCTCATCACCTGTTCTACAACTACACCTTGCAGGGATACGACTGGCCGGCAATCCAGGTCGTGGAATACGGCGTCTACGATCTCACGAGAAGATCCTATATCCGCGGTGCCAAGCAACTTGGTATCGGAAGCGGCGGCGAGAAGCTGTACGGCGCCATCAAGACCAAGTCCAAGCCGTCGACCTTCTTCACTCCTGACGACATGGCGGGAAGGGGGGTGCGTTGAGGCAGCCGGTTTCCGGGATAGCCGGCTTCCGATCGATCGAGGAGGCGAGGATCTTGCTGAGGCTGGCGCTCGGGGCGTCGGCCCTGGCGCTCGCGGCGACGGCTTTCGCCGCCACCGATCCCTTCGAGGATCCGCTGGATGTTCCGGCACGGGCGGTGAGGCGCCAGCTCCTGTCGACGCAGATGCATGCGGTCACGCGCGCCGGCGCTCGCCTGGTCGCGGTCGGCGTCCGCGGGCTGCTGCTGGTCTCGGACGACGAGGGCAGGCAGTGGAAGCAGGTGAGCGTGCCGGTCGCCTCCGATCTGCTGGCCGTACATTTCCCCACGGCCAGGGACGGTTGGGCGGTCGGCCATGACGGGGTGGTGCTGCGCACGCAGGATGGCGGCAACACGTGGGGCAAGCAACTCGACGGACGCATCGCCAAGCAGATGCTGACCGTGCACTTCCAGGCTCTGGCGGCGAGCGGCGACGCACAGGCCAGGCGGCATCTGGAGGACACGGAGATCAACTATGCGGGCGGTCCGGAGCAGTCCCTCCTGGGTGTCTGGTTCAAGGACGCCTTGAGCGGCTTCGTGTGCGGCTCGTTCGGCACCCTGCTTGCCACGGACGACGGCGGCATGACCTGGAAGTCCTGGATCGAAAAGGTCGATGCCGACAGGCCGCTCCACCTGAACGCCATCCGCGGCACGCGGGAAGGCGTCCTCATCGCTTCGGAGAAAGGCATCGTCTTCCGCCTCGATCCGGACAAGCAGCGTTTCGTCGCCATGCCCACCGGCTATGCCGGCACCTTCTTCAGGCTGCTGGAGGCGGGCGACTCGGTGCTCGCCGCCGGCCTGCGCGGCACCGTCTATCGTCTGAAGAGCGGCGGTGCGAGCTGGGAGAAGGTCGAAACCGGCGTGACCAGCACCATCACGGCCGCCATGTCGCTTCCCGACGGCAGCGCCCTGCTGGGTACCGTGGCAGGGCAGCTGCTGGCAACTCGCGACGGCGAGCGCTTCCGGCAGATTCCGGTGGCGCTCCCCATGCCGTTCACCGGCATCGCCCCGGCGAGCCCGGATGAAGTCGTCGTGGTCGGCATGCGCGGCGTGCGCAAGATCCCCTTCAAGGTCCAGGGCCAGCAGCCCTGAGGAGTCTCATGGCCGTATCGCACACTCAGCCGGGAATGCCCGTCGTCGCCGATGCCGTCGACTTCGACAGGCGCAGCGGCATCTGGCTGGAACGCGCCGTCTTCAACCACCGCCTGGTGATCCTGGCGATCTGCCTTTTCATGACGCTGGCTCTCGGCTGGCAGGCCATGAAGCTTCCGGTCAATGCCAGCTTCGACCAGATGATTCCGCAGTCGCATCCCTACATCAAGAACTATTTCGAGAACCGGGATGCCATGCGCGGCATGGGGAACACCATCCGCATCGTGGTCGAGAACCGCAAGGGCGACATCTTCGACAAGGAGTACCTGCGTCATCTGGAGAAGATCACGGACGCCGTGTATCTGCTGCCGGGGGTCGACCAGGGCTACATGCGCGGGCTGTGGACGGCCAGCCTGCGCTGGACCGAGATCACCGAGGAAGGCTTCCGCGGCGGACCGGTGATGCCCAGGTGGAAGGACAACCCGAACGTGCTCGAGGAGCTGAGGATCAACATCGCCCGGTCGGGCATCGTCGGCAGCCTGGTGGCCAACGACATGAAGTCCTCGATGATCGTCGTCCCGCTTCTGGAAGTGAACGCGGAAACCGGAGAGCCGCTGGATTACGCCAGGTTCGGCCAACTGCTGGCCGAGGTGATCGAGAGCTCGGAAGCGCCGGATATCGCGCTTCACGTGGTCGGCTTCGCCAAGCTGGTGCACGACCTGATCGAGGGCCTGCATCAGGTGATGCAGTACTTCGCCATCTCCGTGCTGATCGCCACGGCATTCATGTATCTGTACACGCGCTGCGTGCGCAGCACCCTGCTGCTGGTGTTCTCGGCGCTGCTCGGCGTCGTGTGGCTGCTCGGACTGCTCCAGCTGTTCGGCTACAACCTGAACCCGTATTCGATCCTGGTGCCGTTCCTGATCTTCGCCGTCGGCCTCTCGCACGGCGCGCAGAAGATGAACGGCATCATGCAGGACATCGGGCGGGGTACCCATCCCTATGTGGCTGCGCGCTACACCTTCCGCAGGCTGTTCGTCGCCGGGTTGACGGCGCTGTTGACCAACATCGTCGGCTTTGCCGTGCTGGCCATCATCGACATTCCGGTGATTCGCGAAATGGCGGTGACGACCAGCATCGGCGTGTCGGTGCTGATCTTCACGAAGCTGATGCTGATCCCGGTCATGCTGTCCTACGTCGGCGTGAGCAGGAAGGCGGCGGCGCGCAGCCTGAACGAGCAGGCGGGCCGGCTGACCGGCACGGCCCACTCCCTGCTGACCGGCTTCACCCATGCGCGCCGCGCCCGCATCGCCGTCGCGCTGGCTGCCGTGCTGGCCGTCGGCGCGGCCGTAGTCGGACGGCAGGTGCAGTTCGGCGACCTGAGCCCCGGGGCGCCCGAGCTGCGCCAGGACTCGGCCTACAACCGCGACAACGCCTTCATCACGGCCAACTACGGCCTTTCGTCCGATCAGTTCGTGGTCATGATCAAGTCCCCCAGGTGTAGCTCCTTCGAGCTCATCACCGAGGCGGACCGCCTGGGAGCCCTGCTCCTCGAGACGGAAGGCGTGCAGACCACGTACTCCGTGGCGAATGGTGTCCGCGCCGGAATGTCGGCCAACTTCGAAGGCAGCCCCAGCTGGGTGATGATTCCGCGCGGTTTCGACAATCGCGAGTCGGCGTTCAACAGCATCGCGACCTATCGACCGGACCTGGTGGACAGGACCTGCCGGCTGTCGTCCTTCATCGTCTATCTGACCGACCACAAGGCCGATACGCTGGCGCGGGTAGTCGATACGGTGGAACGGTTTGCCGCCGAGCACCAGACCCCGGACCGCCAGTTCCTGCTCGCCGGTGGCAGCGCCGGAATCGAGGCGACGACCAATATCGTGGTGAGGCAGAGCTTCTGGGTCATGCACTTCATACTCTACGGTGCGGTGACCCTGCTGTGCTTCATCACCTTCCGCAGCTGGCGCGCGGTCCTGGTGGCCTTGATTCCGCTGGTCATCACGTCGATCCTGTGCGAAGCGCTGATGGTGTGGCTCGGGATCGGCATCAAGGTGGCGACGCTGCCGGTCATTGCGGTCGGCGTGGGTGTCGGCGTCGATTACGCGCTCTACCTGCTCAGCATCCAGCTTGCCGTCCAGCGGCACGGCGCGACGCTGAAGGAGGCCTACACCAGGTCGCTCGACTTCACCGGCCGCATCGTCGCCCTGGTGGGCGTCACCATGGCGGCCGGGGTGATCACGTGGGTATGGTCGCCGATCAAGTTCCAGGCGGACATGGGTATCCTCCTGAGCTTCATGTTCCTGTGGAACCTGCTCGGGGCGCTGGTGCTGATCCCCGCCCTGTCCCACTTCCTGCTCAGGGGCAGTCCGAACAGCAGCTCGGTGCGTGCAGCGGATCCGGTCGCCGCGTGAAATGCGGCATCCGACGACGGCCCGTGCGTTCAGGCCCGGCGCGAGGCCGCGACGGGCCCTAACGCGTCAGGACGATGCGGGGCAAGCGCGAATAGAACATGTGGAATTCCATCTTCACATGATCCAGGTCCCCGGCGCAGCAGTTGTCGCTGATGTTCCCGCTGCAATCCGCATACCTGGCCGCGATGGCATCCCGGACGCCGAGTCCGTCGACCCGGACGATCCGGCCGTCACCCCGCTCTGCGATGAAGTCGTAGAAGGCGGATTCGTCGGAGTAACCGAGATAATGCAGTGCTGCGTCGTGGCTCTCCCTGGGCAGTTTCTGGAATAGCTGCCTCGGGATCTTCCCGGTTTCGATGCACTCGCGAATGTTGATTTCGCCGCTTTCCACTTCCAACCTCATCGGCAGTTCGACCCCTCCTGCCCAGGGCACGGACGGGAAATCCCCGCCCGGCGCACGGGCGTGGTCAACGTCGTCATGCAGCGCTCCCCTGCCTAGCGATAGACCAGCACCGGGATCTTCGAATGCGTGAGCACCTTCTGCGTCTGCGATCCGAGCAGCATGCCGCTGATGCCGCGACGTCCGTGGGAAGCCATCAGGATCAGGTCGCAACCCTTGCTTTCCGACGCCGCCACGATCGCTTCGTACGGATCATCGGCGACGACGGAGGACAATTCGCAAGGCATTCCCTCCGCCTCCGCGATCGCCCGCGCCCTGCCCAGGACCTCCTCGACATGCCGCGCGATCGCGCCGGCCAGCAATTGCGGATCGATGCTGCGCAGCAGATCGCCCTCGCCGAGTATCGAAGAGAATTCGTCCGGCGCGGCGTAGAAGAAGGTGAGCCGCGCGCCGCTGCCCTTGGCGAAGGAGACCGCTTGCCTGACCGCTTTCTCCGATAGCGGAGACCCGTCGGTCGGAACCAGTATGTGGCGAAACATGCAGCTGCGGGGAAACGGGATCAGCCGCCGGCGCGCATGCGTTCCGCTGCCAGGCGAACCGAGGCGATGATGCTACGGTAGCCGGTGCAGCGGCACAGGTTGCCGCCCAGGGCCTCCTTGATCTCGGCCTCGGTGGGATCGGGGTTGGCTGCGAGCAGCTCCACGCTGGACATGATCATGCCCGGCGTGCAGAAGCCGCACTGCATCCCGTGCTCGTCCACGAAGGCCTGCTGCACGGGATGCAGCCGGCCCGTGTCGCGCTCGCGCAAGCCCTCGACCGTGGTCACCTCGGCCCCGTCGGCCTGCACCGCCAGGGTCAGGCACGCGCGCGCCGAGCGCCCGTCGATCATCACCGTGCACGCCCCGCAGATGCCGTGCTCGCAGCCGACGTGGGTGCCCACCAGCTGCAGCTCGTGGCGCAGGAAGTCCACCAGCGTCAGGCGCGGCTCGACCTCCCGCTCGTAGGTCGCGCCGTTGACCGTGACGCGGACGCGCTGTCTGTCGCTCATGGTGCTCGATCCCTCTCAGTGCACGCGCGCCGCCGCCTGCACCAGGCAACGCTCGGTCAGCGCCTCGACCATGTCGCGGCGGTGCTCGCTGCTGGCGTGGATGCACGACATCGGCTCTTCGAGCGCGGCGGCTGCAGCCGCCGCCGCGCGCGCAAACGTCTCCGCCGTCGCCTGCCGGCCCTGCAGCTCGGCCTCCCCGGCGCTCAGGCGCACCGCCGTGGCGTTGACACCGAAGGCCGCCATGCGCGCCCGCCGGCACACCCCACCCTCCAGCTCCAGGGTCAGGGCCACGCCGGCCAGCGCCAGATCTCCCGGGCGGCGCGACACCTCCTGGACCGCCCAGCCGCTGCCAGGGGCCAGCACCGGCATGCGCACCTCGGTCAGGATCTCGGTGGCCTCCATGCTGGTGGTCATGTAGGTGACGAAGAACTCCTGCGCGTCGATGAGCCGCTCGCCCCCGGGGCCGGCCACCTTCATCTGCATCTGCAGCACCAGGGCGACCGCCGGGTACTCCGAGGCCGGATCGGCATGCGCGAACGACCCTCCCACCGATCCCCGGTTGCGGATGCCATGGTGCGCCACCAGCCGGGTGGCAGCATGAAACAGAGGCTGGCGGCTACGAATCAGCTCGGACTCCTCCGCGCTGGTCTTGCTCGCCATCGCACCGATGGCGATCACGCCGGCCTCCTCGCGGATGTGATCCAGGCCGGCGATGCGGCGCAGATCGATCAGCACCTTGGGCCGCGCCACGCGCATGGCCAGCATCGGCATCAGGCTCTGGCCGCCGGCCAGAATCTTGGCGTCCTCGCCTTCGCTCTCGAAGCGCTCGAGCAGCGCCACGGCCTCGCCTACCGTCTGCGGGGCCAGGTAATCGAACTGCGCCGGCTTCATCGTCTTTCTCTACCCGTCTCCTCCACTTTGTCCGAGTCTACGGGTTGCCCCTCCCACCGGCAATCGAACACGCTGCGAAACAGCGTCACACCAGTGCAACAATCACGTGCCGCGACGTGCGGAATCGGGATCGACCGAGGGTCTGCCCACCCTAGCCGGGATCGCGCTGGTACTCGTGCTCGGCTGTATTGACGTACGAGCGCCGGAATTCCACGGGGCTGTCGTCCAGCGTATACGCCGTCCTGCGGATCGACAGCAGGGGGCTGCCCTCGGGCACGTCGAGCAGGCGGGCCACGTCGGCGGGCGCGCCCACCGCACGCACGGTTTCGGCGGTGCGCACCACCGACAGCCCGAAGCCATGCTGGTACAGGTGGTAGATGGTGTTGGTACGCGTGCGCAGCCGCTCGGCGGTGAGGCCCGCGAACAGCTCGGCAGGCACGGTGATGTCGTCGACGATCACCGGCCTGCCGCCCAGCTGCAGCGCATTGCGGTAGGCGAAGACCGGCGCGCGCGGCGCGAGCTGCAGCCGCCCGGCCGCCTCGTCGTCGGCGCGCGTCTTGCGGAAGCTCACCAGCCCGACCTGCGGATACTCCTTGACGCCGTCGTGCCGGATGACGTTGAAGAACAGGAACAGCATCCGGTCGCGGGTGTGCTGGGCGACGAAGGTGCCGCGTCCCTGCTGGCGCAGCAGCACGTTCTCGGCGACCAGCTCGTCGATCGCCTTGCGCAGCGTGCCGATCGCGATGCCGAAGCGCTCGGCGAGCCTGGGCTCGGCCGGAATCGCCTCGCCGGGCTTCCACTCGCCGGCGGCGAGCGCCGCCTGCATCCTGCGCTTGACTTCCTTGTAGATCGGCCCGCGCGACGCCGAGCTGATGAAGTCCTGTCTGTCCATGGACGGGATCGCCCCTGCCTGCCCGGGTGGGCCGACGTACACCATGCCATTGTGACAGCAATCCGGTCTCGGACATATCTGATATAAGTCATTTAGTTGACTTGGATGACATAGCGGCCTACGATCGACGGAAATCGGCCGGGCGGCTGCCCGGCGATCCCAGCGACCCTTCCGAAGGAGCAAGGAATGATTCACGTCGTATTGCACGACGCCAGGGACACCGTCGCGGTGGCGGTGGTCGAAGGCATCAAGAGCGGCATGCAGCTCCAGGCCTGGATCATGGACGAGGACAAGACCCTCACCGTGAAGGCCACGCAGGACATCCCGATCGGCCACAAGGTCGCGCTCACGGACATGGCCGTCGGCGACACGGTCTACAAGTACGGCGTCGACATCGGCAAGGTGGTCGCACCGATCAAGGCCGGCGAGCACGCCCATGTGCACAACATCAGGACCAAGCGCTGGTGATCCGCCGCCGCGTCGCCATCCAACCGAGAGAGATCGTGAAATGCCAGTGATCGACAAGAACACCACCTTCTGGGGCTATCGCCGCGAGAACGGCCGCGCCGGCGTGCGCAACCACGTCATCATCCTGCCGCTGGACGACCTGTCCAACGCCGCAGCCGAGGCAGTCGCCGCGGCGATCAAGGGGACGATGGCCATCCCGCACCCCTATGGCCGCCTGCAGTTCGGTCCCGACCTCGATCTGCACTTCCGCACGCTGATCGGTACCGGCTCCAACCCCAACGTGGCTGCGGTGGTGGTCATCGGCATCGAAGACGGCTGGACGAAGAAGGTGGTCGATGGCATCGCGAAGACCGGCAAGCCGGTGGTGGGCTTCGGCATCGAGGGCCACGGCGACCACGAGACCATCAAGCGCGCCTCGATGGCCGCCAAGCAGTTCGTCCAGCACGCCACCGCGCTGCACCGCGTCGAATGCCCGATCGCCGACCTGTGGGTGTCGACCAAGTGCGGCGAGTCCGACACCACGTCGGGATGCGGCTCGAACCCCACCGTCGGCAATGCATTCGACAAGCTGTACCCGCTCGGCACCACGCTGTGCTTCGGCGAGACCTCCGAGATCACCGGCGGCGAGCAGATCGTCGCGGCGCGCTGCGCCAACGACCAGGTGCGCGAGCGCTTCATGTTCATGTTCGACCGCTACCAGGACATGATCAACCGCTGGAAGACCAGCGACCTCTCCGAATCTCAGCCGACCAAGGGCAACATCGCCGGCGGCCTGACCACCATCGAGGAGAAGGCGCTCGGCAACATCCAGAAGATCGGCAAGAAGTGCACCGTCGACGGCGTGCTGGACAAGGCCGAGGCGCCCACCCGCCCGGGCCTGTGGTTCATGGACTCCTCGTCTGCGGCTGCCGAGATGGTGACGCTGTGCGCGGCCTCGGGCTACGTCGTGCACTTCTTCCCCACCGGCCAGGGCAACGTGATCGGCAACCCGATCCTGCCGGTGATCAAGCTGTGCGCGAACCCGCGTACCGTGCGGCTGATGAGCGAGCACGTCGACGTCGACTGCTCCGGGCTGCTGCAGCGGGAGATGACGCTGGACCAGACCGGCGACAAGCTGCTCGAAGCGATGCTCGCCACGGCCAACGGCCGCTGGACCGCCGCGGAAGCGCTGGGTCACCGCGAGTTCGTGCTGACCCGCATCCACGAATCGGCGTGAGGCCGCGGCACGCATGCCCCGGGTCTCCCTCCAGCGGCTGAACGAGCTCGCCGCCGACGCGCTGCAGCGGGCCGGCGCCACGCCCGAGATGGCGTCCTCCACGGCTGCGGCGCTGGTGGCGGCCGAGGCGCAGGGCCTGGCCTCGCACGGCCTGGCCCGCGTCGCGCAGTACGCCGCACACCTGCGCCGCGGCCGTGCCAACGGCCGCGCGCGGCCGACCGTGGTGCGCGCCCGCGCCGCGGCCTGCCTGGTCGACGCCGACGAGGGGCTGGCCTTTCCCGCATGCGCACTGGCGGTGAGCGAAGCGATCGCGCGTGCGCGGGCGGCCGGCGCAGCCTTCGCCGGCGTCACGCGCAGCCATCATTTCGGCGCCGCGGCCTGGCATCTGGAGCCGGTGGCGGCCGCCGGCATGGTCGGCGTCGCGTTCAGCAATTCGCCGGCGGCGATGCCCGCCTGGGGCGGCCGGCAAGCGCTCTTCGGCACCAACCCGATCGCGGCGATCTTTCCGCGCCGCGGCGCCCCGCCGCTGGCGATCGACCTGTCGCTGTCGGAGGTCGCGCGCGGCAAGCTGATGGTGGCCGCACGCGAAGGCAGGCCGATCCCGCCTGGCTGGGCGCTCGACAAGGACGGCAGGCCGACCACCGATCCGAAGGCGGGCCTCGAGGGCACGATGCTGCCGGCCGGCGGCGTCAAAGGCGCGATGCTGGCGCTGATGGTCGAGCTGCTCTGCTGCGCGCTCACCGGCGCGGCGTTCGGCTTCGAAGCCGATACGTTCTTCACCGACGAAGGCAACCGGCCGAGGATCGGCCACGCCTTCCTCGTCATCGACCCGGCAGCGCTGGCCGGCGGCGAGGTCTTCCACGAACGCATCGAGACGCTGATCGCGGCGATGCTGCGCGACCCGCAGGTGCGCTTGCCGGGCCAGCGCCGCGTGGAGCTCGCGACGCGCGCAGCATCCGCCGGCATCGAGGTGCCGACGCAGCTGCTGGCTCAGCTCGAATCGCTGGCGGGCTGAATCCGCAAGGCGGGACTTGCGCGATGGTGCTCATCGTCGCCGGCACGGCTGCTACGGATTCCGCCTGGCCCAGGTATCGGGGAGCAGCATGTCGAGCGGTTCGGAGAGCTCGTAGACGCTGGTCACCGCGAGATCGTAGCCCATCGGCACCTTCTCCATCTTCGCGCGACGCGACAGGCGAACGCGATGCTCTTCCCTCACGTCGGCCTCCATGGGGAGCGCACCCGGGTCGATGATGCGCAGGTAGCCGTCTGCATCGCGTGCCGGCAACACCCTCGATGCCACCTGCCGGTTGGGCGACCAGGGCACGTCGAGAACCCCCGCTTCGAAGGACCGCACCGTGCCGACGGCGGCATCGCCGTCGCCCAGATCGAGCACGCGGTCGACGATGCAGCGCACCTCTCGCCGGATCAGCTCCTTCTCGCGCTCATAGTCAGGCAAACCGTCCAGGCGCATGTTGCGCGCGAGATAGATCGCCATGCGGGTCATCCGCAGCCCCTCCGCATTGGCTTGCGGGGTGGGAATCCCGAGCGCCTCGTGCGTCGACTTGGTGGTCACCGAGACCGCTCCGCTGACCGCCGCCAGCGTGCCTCCGAATGCGACCATCGCCGCGGCCTGCGCCTCATCCTGCGGCCATGCGCCCATCCAGTGCAGCGAGGTGATCGGCGTTTCGACGTCGGTGAGGCCGCGCCGGCGCAGGTACTCCTGAGCCATTTCCTCGCACACCGCGATGGCCGCCGCGTCCTGCACCAGGTGCAGCGTCTGCCCCAGCTCGAGCCCGTACTGGCGGACGCCCTGCGCCGCGGCCAGCAGGCAATCGAGCACTGCGATGGAGATTGCGATGCACGGCGGGACGTTGGTGCCGGTCAGGAACCCTGGTTGGCGACGATGCAGCAACACGCCGTGTTGCGCATAGAGCGCCGCCAGCCGGTCGAGATACTGGTAGTTCCGGATGCCGTCCTCGATCGTGTGCTCTTTCGTGTACGAAACCGTATAGGCGATCCCGGACCCGAGAAAGCCGGTGTAGCCGGCGGCATAGCCGATTTCGCCCACCAGCTTCGGCATCGCGGTGCCCGTGAGCATGATCGCCGGCTTTTCGATCGCCTCCACCAGCTCGCGACAGGCAGCTACGCCGTAGTTCACGATCGGGAAGCCGTTGAGAAGCGAGCGGCCCGCCGCTTCTGACTCCTGCGATCCTTTCGCGGCCTTCGTGAACTGCTCGTTCCTCGTATAGCTGTCGGTGGTCGTCGGCACGATGTCGGCGAGGCCGTCACGATCGAGCGCCTGCATCAATTCCCGCTGCAGCCGCAGCGTCCCGAAGCCGCCACGCGGCTGGGTGAGGCAGCGGCGCTCTTCCTTGGCCCGCCGCAGCACCGCCGCCAACCGCTTGTGCTCGGGAAGCCCGGCATGGTAGGCGACCGCTTCATCCAGGTGCACTTCGGACCCGGTCGGCCAACGTGCAAGGTTCTCGGCGCGAAGCACTTCGAACTCGTCCCACGCAATCGGTGCCTCGCTCAGGGGTTGCCGGGTGCGAAGCCCGTCGGAAGCCGCGTCAGCCATGAGTCGTCTCCTCGTCGAGGTTGGTCAGGCTCGAGCGCACGAGCCCGAACGCAGCCGCCGGCTCGAGCTCGACCAGCAGCCCTGCGGCATAGAGCAGGTAGTCATGATCCAGCCACAATCCGGCGGCACGCGGCACCAGCGAGAAGCCGTCGCTTCCTTCGGCCAGCGCCGCGGCCAGCACGCGGCGCGGCTCGGCTGCGGAGACGACGACGCCGCCGGTCCCGATCACCGCCTTCAATTGCGTCAGATCCTTGCCATGCTGGACCCGCATCGGTCCCTGGGCCGTGTAGACCGTCTCGATACGCCCCGCGTGCCGGGCGACCGCAACGCGCACCGCGGCGCTGGCCAGCGCCCGATCGATGGCCCGATCGTCGTCGTCCCGCGGCAGCCGACCCACTTCACGGACGAGACGCGAGACCATTTCACGCGTGCGCTCGACGCCGAGCCCAGCATCGCGGGCGATCACCTCGAGGCTCGCCACCTCGGCGATCGCCTGGGCGTTGTAGCGCATGCCGAGGTCGCCCTCCACCGTTCGCTTGGCGTAGGGCTCGGGCAGCCCGTAGAGCAGGACACCCGGCTGCGCCGGCGCACCCTTCCCGATCGAATGTACGTCCGTGGTGGCGCCACCGGGGTCGACCACCATCAGGTCGCCCATGCCCGGCTCGCTGCCGACGCCCTCGGCGAGCAACCGAGCACCTTCCAGCACCGCCGCCGGCGTCGGCATGAGGACCCGATCGAACTTCGCCTGTGCCCGATCGATGCCCTTCGCTGTGACGATGCGCGCCATGAACAGCTCCCGGATCGCCTTGCGCGCCGGCTCGATCGACAGCACATTGAGCTCGGGCATGACGTTGTCGGCAGCCACGGCGGTCTTGCCGGCCCCGGCCAGCATCGCGGCGATCTCATCGGACGCGTCGCGGTTTCCGGCGACCACGAACGGGCAGGCCAGTCCGCTGCCGGCGAGCACGCGAGCGTTATGAACGATCACGTCGCTGTTGCCGCCATCGGTGCCCCCGCACAGGAGCAACAGGTCCGGCTGGCACTCCTCGAGGCGGTGTACGTCGGTCGAGGTGAGGCGGTAGGCAAAGCTTCCGACCAGCCTTGCTCCCGCGCCCAACGCAGCCTGTCGCGCCGCCTCTGCGGTCAGCTCACGCACCAGCCCGACGGTGACCATCCTCAGCCCCCCCGCCGCACTGCTGGAGGCCAGCCGATACCTGAACCTGGGGAGTCCGCCGAGCTCCTCGCCCAGGCGCGAGAGTGCCTCGTCGAGGCCGAGATTGACGTCGCTCGTCACGGTCGAGGGCGCCTGCGCCGCAGCCGCGATGCGGCAGCTGCCCAGGTCCACCGCACGCAGCTTGGTGAAGGTGCTGCCGAAGTCGATGAGCAACGCGTGGCTCATGCCGGTGTCCGGCCGCGCCTTTCGCGGTCGGCGAAGTCCTGCGCCAGAGCGCCGAGCACCGCATCTACGCGGGTACCGGGCGGAAACACCCGATCGAAGCCCATGTCGAGGAACTTGCGCTCGACCTCTGGCCACATGGCCTTGCCGACGACGAGATTGCCTCCAAGGTAGATGAGAATATCGTCGAGCCCGGCCTCGATGCACAGGTCGCGGAAACCCCGGCAGTCGATCTCGCCCAACCCATACAGCGAGGAGACCATGATGCCATCGGCATCGGTCTCGATTGCCGCCTTGATGAAATCCTGCGCCGGCGTCAGCGCGCCGAGGGCGATGACCTTGTAGCCGGCCTTCTCGAGCGCGAGGCTCAGGATGCGGTTGCCTACGATGTGGGTATCGGCCCCGATAACCCCGGTCACCAGGGTGCGCCCGTTCATGCTCGTCTCCTTCGATAGCGCGCAGTCTCGAAGCGCGAAAACGCCGCCTCGTCAGGAAGCCCCACGAAGCCGGGCTTCAGGACGATCGCCCCGGACTCGAATTCAAGCGGACCGGCAAGCACGCCTGCACTGGGCTTGAGAAAACCGTTCATCTCTCCGGCATTGTCGATGTGGCGCGCGGCAACACAGGCCTCCATCCAGCAACCCAGGTCGCAAGCCACGCCATTGCCGAGCACCGGAACCATTCCGAGCAACCGGATCCGCTCTATCGCTTCGACGAGTCCGTCGAGACTGACCAACTTCATCAGCTTCACCTTGATGTAGCGCGCGGCCTTCATTTGCGCCGCCCGCTCGATGTCGTCGAGTCCGTAGATCGATTCGTCGAGCATCAGCGGCACGGTGGAATACGGAACCACCGACATGTGGGCGTCCCAATCGCCGGCGGCGCATGGCTGCTCGAAGAGCTCGATGCCGGCCGGATCGAGAGCGCCCGCGAAACGCTGCGCCTGCCTCGCCGTGTAACCCTGGTTCGCATCCAGGCGCAGCCGGGCACGGCCGGCGACAAGCGACTGGATACGCGCGACGCGCTGCAGATCGCCCACGACCTCGAATCCGACCTTTACCTTGAGCGTTCGATACCCCGTCGCCAGCAAGCGTTCGATCTCTTCCTCGAGCGCGCCCGCTTCGATCTCGTTCAGGATACCGAGAATCGGCACCCGCGTCGGAGTCGCCACCTGCAAGAGCGGGTGCGCGTCGAGCGCCTCCAGGGCTGTCATGAACGAGGTGGACAGAAAGGGCAGCGACGCGGCGATCTCCCGGATCCGTCGCACGAACTCCACGCGGGAGGCGCCTGCCAATGCATCGGCCAGCGCACAGGAGTGGCGCCATGACTCACCAATCGTCTCGTCGGTGTAGCCGGTAAGCAGTGTGGCCTCGCCGGCGCCGCAACGCCCCTCGCTCGACCGCAGAAGCACGATGAGCGTATCGAACGCTTCGACCTTTCCAAACGCGAGCTTGTACGGCTTGACCAGCGGTATCCTCAGCCGGATGACCTCGACGGACTCGAGAGGATCGGTTGCTGAACTCATGCCGTTCGGAGCGCCGCTCGGCGAATCATGCTTGAAGCTCGCTCTCGTGGATCAGATCGCGCAACTCGTTTCTCAATGCGATGACCTGAGGATCTTCCTCCCTGCGTGGTCGCGCCAGCCCGATCTCGAGGTCCGCCTTGACCCTGCCGGGATGACGCGTCATTACGAGGATCCTGTCCGACAGTACGACGGCTTCCTCGATGCTGTGGGTAACGAGCACGACGGTCTTGCGCTCCCGCTCCCAGATTCGCACCATCTCGCGCTGCATCGAGCCGCGATTCTGTGCATCCAGGGCTGCGAACGGCTCGTCCATGAGAAGCACCTTCGGGTCCACGGCCAGCGCTCTCGCTATCGATACCCGCTGCTTCATGCCGCCAGACAACTCATGCGGAAATCGCCCCTCGGTTCCGCCCAGCCCGACCAGCTCGATATGCCGTCGAACCCGATCCCGCCGCTCATCCCGCGGAATCTTCTTCATCTCCAGCCCGAAAGAGATGTTCTCGGCAACCGTCATCCATGGAAACAGCGCGTAATCCTGGAAAATGACCGTTCGACTCCAGTGAGGATTGGTGATCTGTTCCCCATCGATCATGATGGTGCCGCGCGTCGGCCTCTCGAATCCACCAATCATGTTCAGCAGGGTCGTCTTGCCGCAGCCGCTGTGGCCGAGGATGGAGCAGAACTCGTTATGCCTGATCTCGAAAGAAACGTCGTTCAGGGCCGGCACCGGCTGCGACCTCCCACCACGCCCCGGATAGCTCTTGGTAACCTGGGAGACGACCACGTGACTCATGCCTTACCTCTCGCAGCGACTGCTTCAGCAGCCTACTTCGCACCTTGATACCAGGGCATCATCCTTGCCATGGCGACGCGGATCAGGGCATCCAGTAGAAGGCCTATCACGCCGATCGCCGCCATTCCGACGATGATGTAGTCCGTACGCAGCACGGTGCGCGCATCGTTGATCAGGAAGCCCAGACCGGACGTCGCGCCCACCAGCTCGGCCGCAACCAGCGCCATCCAGCCCACCCCGAGTCCGATGCGAATGCCGGTCACGATCTGGGGCAATGCGGCGTTAACGACGATCCTCAGCAGCACCTTCAGCTCCGAAGCGCCGAGACTGCGGGCCGCTCGAATCAGAACCGGGTCGATCTGCTTCACGCTGCTGACGGTATTCACGAGAATCGGAAACACCATTCCAAGGAAAATGATGAACTGATTCTGGGTGTCCCCGATCCCGAGCCATAACATGCTCAATGGAATCCATGCCAGGGGAGGTATCGGCCGCAGCAACTCGAGGACCGTGCCAAGCTGCTCCTCCACGGGTCTCCACCAGGCCATCGCAATGCCCACCGGTATGGCAACCGTAGCCCAACAGAACGCCACCATCTCGCGTCTGAGGCTATCCCAGGTGTGTCGAAACAGGTCCCCCGAGATCATCAACTCCCAGCCCGCCTCCACGACGGCCGTCGGCGTAGGCAGCAACAGGCGCTCGGAATCGTCCAGGACAAAGGTGCTCGCCCACTGCCACAAGCCAAGCAGAGCCAGGAGAAAGACGTAGGGCCGACATCGACAGGCGAAGCCACGTAACGGTTGACCAAAGCGAAGTGAGCTCACTTCATCCCCGATAGCCGACACGAATGCCCCCTTGTCCGGTTATCGACATCCCGTGAAACATCGTCCATGACACCCTTCGATCCCGATGCTATGGCCGGAAGGTCTTGCCAGCGAAGTGCCACTCCCGCGTGAGGTCACCCGGTTGCGGGAACACCTGGGGCTCCTCGCTGCTGAACGGAGTCACGTACTTGGGATACGGGGGGCGCGAAAGATCGCCGTCCCACGCATCCGGGATGAACGGCGGGCGCTTGGGGATCGCCCATCCGAGCTTGTCGAAGGTCTTTGCCATGAACGTTGCATCCACGGTTGCAGCGAAATCGGCGGCGCCGAGCGGCCTGACGAGGCGGCCCTTCTCATGAAGCCACCTGTATACCGGCTCGTTCGCGGCACCCCAGAAGTCGGCGTGCGGATATATGTACGTCGGGCTGTAGATAGTGTTATACGCCTTCAACTGATGGAGAATGATGTCTCTCGGGAATCTCTTCAGGTTCGGGTCCTGAAGCATCAGATCGACAGCCTTGTCTGGATTCCGGCGAATCCAGAGCACGGCCTCGGCGTGAGCATCGCTGATCGCCTGGACGACGTCCGGCACGTTATCGATCAGATCCTGCCTGACATAGAAGCTTCCCTGGAAGATGCTATATGCAAACCCATCGTCGATGATCCGCCCGTTCTTCTTGTCGCCGACGATCAAGGCCGGAATCGGATCCCATGCCGCCACTGCCGCCAGTCCGCCGGGAAACAAGAGCTGCTCGCTGGTCGGAAGGTTCTTCAGAATCACATCCTTGCCGATCTCTATGCCGTTTACCGACGCAGCCATCTGCAGGTAGAACTCCGCGGACGAGCCGGTGACCAGGCCGATCACTGCAGGCGTTTTCCGGCCTCGCAGATCGGTGAGCCGATGAAGCGGGGAGTTGTTCGGTACCAGCAGCGCGTTGAAGAGGTTCGGGCTGAGGATGGCGATCGTCTTGATCGGAACCTTCTTGTCGACCAGAGACGTATAGGGAAAATTTCCGGCATTGCCGACCTGGAAGCGACCGGATACGACCACCTCGTTGATCGCCGGCCCCGATGTGAACGCCTGCCACTCCGCCTCGAGTCCTCGCTTCTGGAGCAGCTTCTCGCGATCCATGACGATGTTGACCGCATTCTGCCCTGACCATGGCGCCGAGAAGGCGACCCGTATGGGCCACCACCCCTTTTCCTTCAGCCAATCGACGGAACGCTGGCTTGCCTTCTCGTATGGCAGCGGCCAACCCCAATCACTGAACTTCCGATCGGTCGCTGCCTCCGCGCTGCCGGTCACGGCAGCGAGCGCTATCGAGGCGGCCGCAAGAAGCCATATTCCAACAGCGTGAACAGGGCTCTTGCGCCCGAGAATGACATGCATCGTCTCGTCTCCTGAAGTTATATTTGAATGTCATCAAATTGCAATTCAATGCTCAACCGAAGCTCGCATCCAAGCATGATCGTTATCCATGGAGGGATTATGGCGAGTTGCCTAGCGAAGCAAAAGCTAGTTATCATTCTCGCGAGCCATAGCAATTCTTTCTGATGCCCTCAATACGAAATCTGAGGACCTTTCTCGCCGTTGCACGACACGGCAGTTTCGCTGCCGCAGGCGATGAGGTCGGACTCACCGCAGCGGCGGTAGGGCTTCAGATGCGTGCGCTCGAGGACGCCTTGAAGCAGCCCCTGTTCCATCGGGGCGGCCGCTCGATCGTGCTCAACACGGCCGGTCGCCGCGCGATCCCGCTGATCGAGGAGCTGGTGCTGCGCTACGAGGAACTGGTCGGCGGCCGCGACGGCGACTCGTTGTCGGGTACGGTAGTGATGGGCGCGCTGGTATCGGCGCTGATGGGTGCGTTCGCCGATGCCCTGTGGTCATTGAAGCAGGATAACGCGAGGCTGGAGGTCAAGCTCTTTGCCGGACAGTCGAGCGACTTTGCGAAGCGGGTCGAGCAGGGCCTGCTGGATGCGGCGATCGTCACCCGGCCACCGCGGGCACTTTCGAGCAGCCTGGTGTGGACGCAGCTCTACGTCGAACCGATGGTGCTGATCGTACCGCGACGCCCGCACTTCGAGCTGGCGAAGGATCCGCTGCAGATGCTGCGGCAGGCACCCTTCATCCGCTTCGATCGCGAGACCTGGACCGGGCTGCTGGTGAAGGACGTGCTGAACCGCTGCGCCGTACAGGTGCGCGACGAGATGGAGCTGAACTCGGTCGAGGCGATCCTGGCGATCGTGCGCCAAGGCTTCGGGATTTCCATCGTCCCCAAGTTGGCCAACGTGGGATGGAGCGAAGGAGGCGACCTCAGGATCGTCGACTTGCCCGACATCGGCGTCACACGCCGGGTCGGGCTGCTCGAGCGATCGCGCCACGCCCGGATGCGTTTCACGGGCGCAATCAAGCAGTACTTCGCCGATGCCGGTGGCCGCGCTCCCCGGGCCGCGGCGAGCCGGAAGACCTGATCGCGGCACCGCGCGGCGGTCGCCGAAGCCCTCAGGGCCGTTTGCCGGCCGGTACGAAGCCTGAGATCAGCTCTTGCAGATCTTCCGCCAGCGTCGTATCCGCCGTGGTCGCGAGCCTGCTGCGAATGGTCTCCAGCAGTTCAGCATGCTGGCCGCCACTCGTTCTGTGCAGAGGAAGGCGCCCGGCGTCGTTGATTGTCAGAGACAGCACATCGAATCGATTATAGTTGCCGTTGTAGTCATGGAAGATCTTCCAATTGATGCCCTCTTCCAGATTTATGTCTGCATAGACGATTCCCTCCTCATTGTCCGGAATCGGCCCGGCAATCATGGCGCCACTCGGCCCGTAGATTGCCGTCAATCCGACCCCGCCGTTCTTCAGCACCTCGACATATTCCGGCCTGTCGGCAATGGCATCGCGAACTCCATCGTCGATGATGGACGATGAAACGATCGTGAAGACCTTTCCTTCGAAGGAATGCGCAGCGGCGCGAATTTCCGTCGCCTTCCTTACGCTGTAGTCTCCGATCTGGCCGACCTGGGGAAAGGCGGGAAAATTCGCTATATGCACCTGCTCGGCTTGCGATGTCAGGGCGAAGCGGGCGAGCGGATTGCCGTTCTCGCCGCAGATGAGCATTCCCAGTCGACCGATCTCCGTATCGTAGGTGCGGAGGGATTTCCCATCTCCAAAGCTCCAGACCAGCTTCTCGAAGAATGTCGGCATCAACTTCCGATGCTTTCCGATGATCCTGCCCGTCGGATCGATCAGCAACATGGTATTGAATATCTCTGCGAAGCTCGACTCGCTGGTCTCATTCAATCCCATCGCGACGAAGATATCGCACTCCCTGGCGACAGCACAGAGCAGATCCGTCGTCGGGCTCGGTACCGTGACGCTGCTCTTCACAAGGCTGTTGAAGTACTTCTGGCCGTCCTTGACCGTGTGGAGCCAGGTCCAGTGCGGATATCCGGCGATGTATGTCTCGGGGAACACGACAAGGCGAGCTCCATTCCGAGCCGCCTCGCGGATCAATGCGCACGCCTTGTCGGTCGTTCGCTCGCGATCGAGAAATACCGACGCCGCCTGGACGGCGGCCGCCTTGTAGGCCGGAAAAATGTATCCCATCATCTCCTCCAAACGCTGGTTGGTGTATTCCAGGGCCAGGAACGAAATGCCGAATCCTGGGGAGATTCCGAGGCACGGGGCGAGAGGATCATCCGCCCCGACAGCTAGCCGCGTGCCTCTCGCCTCTCGACACCGCTCCTCAGTATCTCGACCGTCGCTTCCGCTCCGAGGTGGAACGCCTTCGTGGCCTCTTCCAGGAGGCTTTCCATGATCTTCCCGTGGATATCCCCGAATCGGGAGGTGCTGAGCATCTCAAGCTTGCGCGGGCGCGGAAGATCCACGGTGATGGTCTCCTTGACGACCGTCGGGCGGCTCGACAGGACCACGATCCGGTCGGCCAGATAGATCGCTTCCTCGATTTCCGTCGTGACGAACAGCGTGGTGACCGGATTTCTCTCGAATACCTTGAGGAGATACTCCTGCATCAATTCGCGCGTCATCGCATCGAGCCCTCGGAACGGCTCGTCGAGCAGCATGATCTCCGGCTTGTTCACCATGGCGCGCGCAAGTTCGACGCGCCGTTGCATGCCTCCGGAAAGCTGGCTCGGATACTTGGATTCGAACCCGCTCAAGCCGAACTGTGCCAGCAGCTCGCGCGCCTCCGCTTCCGCGTCAACCCTCGATTTTCCGCGGTTGAGGGGTCCGAACATCACGTTCTGGATGGTGTTCTTCCAAGGGAAAAGCGCCGTCTCCTGGAATACGACGAGACGATCCCAGCCCGTGCCCGAGACCGTCTTGCCGCCGATCCCGATGCTGCCTGCGTCGACCGACTCGTAGCCGGCGACCAGGTTTATGATGGTCGTCTTGCCGCAGCCGGATGGCCCTATCAGGGCGGTGAACTCCCCGGGGGCGATCTCGAAGGTACAGCCCTGGAGCACATCGCTGCGGCCGTAGGCCTTGCTCACGTCGGTCAGGCAGACTCCACTGTGGACAGCTGGAGCAGTCATCGTGCAGCCTCCCGTTCACCCGCTTCGAAGGCCTTTATCGCCTCATCGTGAACCGCATCGGTGACGTCTCGCTTCAAACGAAGAAATTCCTCCGATGCCAGCACCCGCGTCGATCGTGGCCTCGGAATGTCGACGTCGAAGACCGTCTTGACGCGCCCGGGCCGGGTCGTCATCACACCCACGCGATCTCCGAGAAACAGGGCCTCGATCAGGTCATGAGTGATGAAGAAGACGGTATGCGGATGAGTATCGAAAAGGCGAAGGAGGAAGTCCTGGACGACCGCCTTCGTAATCGCGTCCAGCGCGCGGAACGGCTCATCCATCAGCAGGATCTGGGGGCGGCCGATGAGGGCCCGCATGATCTCCACCCGCCGACGCATTCCGGACGAGACCTCTCCCGGGTAGCGCCTCTCTATCCCCGCAAGGCCGACCATCGCCAACATGCTGCGCGCCTTCTCACGGGCTTCGGCCTGTCCCATCTGGCCCTGTACGACTGGCCCGTAGCAAACGTTCTCCAGGACGGTCATCCACGGGAAAAGGCCTCCGTGCTGGAAGACCACCATGCGATCGGGACCCGGCCCGAGCCTGACGTCCGGCGCCGAGATCAACCTGTCCCCGAGCGCCACCGTCCCCGCCGTCAGGGTGTCGAAGCCCGCTATGACGTTGAGCAGGGTCGTTTTCCCGCATCCGGAAGGCCCGACCAGAACGAAGAACTCGTTTGGCCTGATGTCGATGGAACAGTCGCTCAAGGCCAGTACTTCGCCATGCTGTGCCGATGCGTACTTCTTCTGCACCTGCCGGATGGAGACTCCCATGGCGGCCATCAGGAAACCTCCCAGCGGATGACTCTTCTGGCAACGGAGCGCACCAGCTGACTCGATGCGTATCCGAGGACGCCGATGGCAGCCATCCCGACGAAGATCAGGGGATAGTGGGACGTCTGGTAGGCCTGCCAGGTCAGTGCCCCGATGCCCCCGGTAACTGCCATCATCTCACCGGCCACCACCATGAGCCATGCGATTCCGATCGCTATGTACAGGCCCGTGAAGATGGACGGCAGCATCGCCGGCACCATCACTTCCCAGAACAGCGTCCACGGGCCCGCGCCCAGCGACCGTGCAGCGCGGATGTAGGCCTTGGGGATCTCCGAGATTCCCGCAATCGTGTTGTAGACGATCGGAAAGAAGGCGCCATAGAAAGTCAGAAAGACGATCATCCATTCGATCTTCGGAAAGAAGAGGATGGCCAGAGGTATCCAGGCGATCGGCGGAATCGGGCGAAGGATCTCGACCGCCGGAAACAGCAATGCCTTTGCAGGCATCCAGAAGCCGATGATGATGCCGAGCGGGATCCCCATCAGCGCAGCGATGACGAAGCCGAGGCCCACTCGATAAAAGCTGAGCAGGCAGTCGCGGAAGAACTTCGCCGGATCGAGCGACAGGGCGGCCTGAAGGGTGTCGCCGGGGGTGGGAATCGGAACCGCGCGCGGAATCGTTGCAAAAAGATTCCATGCCAGCAGGAACGCCACGATGGAGAAGCCCTGCAGGAGGAAAGTTCCCGCAGGCGAACTCCACCAGGAAGAAGAGCGACGCAAGCGCTTTTCCTGAGGGCGGCCGAGCGATTCCGGTGCACGCCTCTGCGCCGCCGCCGCAGGCACCTGCTGCTGCATCTGCCTTGCACTTCCGCCTAGTCCTTTTGCCATGGCACCAGATTCCTACCGAGCAGGCGGATGCAGGCGCTCATTGCCGCTCCGATGATCCCGATGACGATCATGCCCACGATGATCAACGGGTACTGCGCCAGGCTGTAGGCCTGCCACATCATGTAGCCCAGGCCGTGCTGGCCCGCTATCATTTCCGCCGCCACGAGCGCCATCCACGCGATTCCCATGCCGATCGCCAATCCGATCACGACGGAGGGCATCGCCCCGCGCACGACGACGTCCCGGAACACCTCGACCGGCCGCGCGCCCAGGCAGCTCGCGGCTCTGAAATAGGTCTGGTCGATACGCCGTACTCCATTCATGGTGTTGAGCAGGATCGGAAAGAATGCACCGACGAAGCAGATGAAGACGACGCTTCCTTCGATATTCGGGATGAAGAGGATGCCCGCCGGAATCCAGGCGATCGGTGGAATGGGCCGCAGCAGTTCCAGAGTGGGAAACACCAGGTTGCCGAAGACCTTCTTCCATCCGATCATCAGGCCCAGCGGAATGGCGATGATCGCAGCGAGCCCCCACGCCGCGACTACGCGGGCAGTGCTTGCCACCGTGTCGTCGAAAAACTCGACGCTGAGAAGATAGCTGCGGGCGGCCAGCACCACATCGGGCACCGACGGGATGTAGCCGAAGCGATAGATGCGGAACTGAACCAGAGCCTGCCAGGTTGCAACCAGCAGGATCACTGCCAGGAGCTGGAACAGGACGCTCGAGTAGCGGCTACGTGATTGCGTCTGCATCGCCCCGCTGCCTGTATGGTCTTCCCATGTCGCCTCCTTCGGGTGCAGTGCCCCGAGTCATCCTTCCCCGATCTTATCTGGACAGCGCCGGCAGATCGAGCTGCGATGGGATGGCAGCCGCCTTTTCCAGGTAGCTGTCGTCGATGAACCGATTCACATCGACCGACTCCTTGATGAAGCCATGATTCTTCAGGAACTTCGCACTTTCGATCAGCACGTTCCTCCACTCCGGAGTAATCCCCTCGGGGAATTTCTCGTAGGCGAATCCTTCCCGGATGACGTCGAGCGGAATTCCATATGACTCCCATTCCTTGTGAATCAGCTTGGCGGCATAGTCGGGCCTCTCGCGCATGATCTTCTGGGCGTCGAGTTGCGCGCGCAGCCACCCGATGACCACTGCGGGGTGCTTGTCGGCAAACGACTGCGACACGACGACGCCGCGAAAGACGTCGAAGTTGTACTTCGTCCCGTCGAGCAGCTCTCTCGCGAAGCCATTCTTGACGGCAAGCGGGCCGAACGGCGGCCAGGGGATGTATGCGTCAACCTTTCCAGAGCGAAGATTCGTCAGCCCGACCTCCGGGCTCTGTCCGACGAGCTTGAATTCGATCCCCTCGCGCGCCGCCAGCACTTCCGCGAAGCGATGCGAGTAGCCGCCGAACGGTACCGATACCCTCTTCCCGTCCAGGTCCCTCACGGACTTTATCGGCGAGTCCTTGGCGACGTACACGATGGCGGACCCGCCGTGATCCGCGACGTCGGCGGCGATCAGGCGAGTGGGCATCAGATCGGCCTTCGAGGCCAGAATGATCGCCGGCGTGTCCGCGAAGTACGCGATATCCGTCTTGCCGGCGATGAGGTTGTTGACCAGCGCCATTCCGGTCAGGCTCGCGAAGACTTCGACCTCGACGTTGGGCAGGTATTTCTTCCAGAGCTTCTCCTGATGGATGACCGCAAATCCCCATAGTGGCGAGACTGGCGGGTATCCCACCCTGAGGGTCAACTTCTCCGTGGACACGGGTTCGCCGGCGATTGCCGGCGCCCCCGAGAGACAGACGAGGGCCGTAACAAGTGCAAAGACCCTGCCTCGGATGCTTCGGGTGTTCATTGCCTGCCTCCTCCACTTGGATCGAGTGCTGGTTGCGCCTTGCCTTTGTCGATCAGGCTCTCGCCCGGGCGCACCAGGGTAAACCGAACCCGCTCACGGCCGATCGTGATTGCATCACCCTCGAGCCTCGCGACCGTGTATGTCGACTGCTCCAGGTCGCCGACTCCCGGATGGTCTTCGCGGAAGTGGGCGCCTCGCGAGTCTTCCCGCGAGAGGGCGGCCGCTGCGATGACACGACTGACCTGGATCAGGCTCTTGAGATTCATCCAGTCGTGCCAGCTCAGGTTGAACTTTCTCTCGCCGTCGGCAACGCCGACGCCTGCCAGCTCCACGTCGAGGTCGTGGAGTCGCGCAGCCCCCCGCCTGAGCCCTTCTGCACTGCGCAGAATGCCGACGTCGTCCCACATGCAGTCGAAGAGGGCTTCCCGGATCGGCTCGAGGTTTCCCGGCGGCCTGGCGAACGGCGCCTCGTGCGCGGCAATGCTGCGTTCGATCGCGGCAGTGTCGGGATCGCGCAGCTCGCCGTTCTCGCGCACCCACGCTGCCATGCTGTCGCCGGCGATGCCGCCGAAGACGGTCGAATTCGCGACGCCGTTGCCGCCGAGACGGTTCGCCCCATGCACGCCGCCCGTGTCCTCGCCCGCCGCGAACAGGCCGACGAGGGGTGTCGTACAGTCCGCGCCGAACACCACCCCGCCCATCATGTAGTGGGCAGTCGGCACCACTTCGACCAATCCGCCGGCGAGATCGAAGCCGCAGTCGGCACAGCGCTCGACCATGCCCTTGAACAGCTTGCGTACCTTATCGGCTCCAAGATGGTGCATCTGGATATAGACGCCCCCGTTCGGCGACGTGCGGCCTGCGCGCATCTCCGAGTAGATCGACCGCGACACGATATCGCGGGTGGCGCGCTCGGCCCTCGGATCGTATTCGCCCATGAAGCGCTCCTTGGCACCGTTCAACAGGTAGCCGCCTGCGCCGCGCAGCCCCTCCTCCAGCACCGTTCCGGTCATCCGCGTGCCGGGTCCGGCAAGCAAGCCGGTCGGGTGGAACTGGACCATCTCCATGTCACGCAAAGGGAGGCCGGCGCGAAGGGCCATGGCCAGGCCGTCGCAACTCTTGTCACCCGAGGGCGTGTGGTACCTGTACATCGTCGGACCGCCACCGGTGGCCAGGAGCACGGCCTTGGCCTGGACAAAGACGAATTCGCCGCTTCGCATGTCGATCATCAACACGCCGGACAACGCCGAGCCGTCGATTGTGCGGACCAGCTCTATGGCCCGGTGCTCTTCCAGCCGCGTGATGCCGCGCGACCAGACCTGCTCGGCGAGCCGGTTGATGATCTCGATACCCGTCAGGTCGCCCTTGTGCACCGTGCGATCGAAGGTCTGCCCCGCGAACGCCTTCTGGTGGACCGTGCCGTCGGGGTTGCGATCGAAAAAGCAGCCGAGCTCGTTCTCGAGCTCGTGGATGCGTTCGACGGCCTTGGTGACGAGCGTCCAGGCGAGAGTCTGGTCGGACAGCCATTTGCTGCCCTCGACCGTGTCCATGAAATGGCGCTCCACCGAGTCGCCTTCGGCGAGCGCCACGTTGTAGCCGCCCTGCACCATGCGCGTACATCCGCTCTTGCCGAGCAGCCCCTTGACCGCGACGGCGATCGACAGCCCCGGGTTCACCTGATGGGCGTGCAGCGCAGCGAACAGGCCGGCACCGCCCGAACCGAGGATCAGGATGTCGAAGTGCAGTCGGCGCAGCTTCACCGCGGCTTCAACCCGAGGTCGGCGAGCACCTTCTCGCGCCGCGCCTCGACGTCGTGCCTCACGACGTCGTAGAGGCTTGCGCCGTGGCTGTCCATTGCCACCAGCAGCGGCCCGAAATCGCGGATGCGGAACTCCCATAGCGATTCCGGGTTCAGGTCGTCCATGTCGACGTCTTCGATCCGCTCGATCCAGGTAGTCTCGAGTGCTGCGGTTCCGCCGACAATGGCGAGATAGACACCACCGAACTCGCGGAACGCCGCCATCGAGTCGGCACGCAGGCCGCCCTTGCCGACAACGATGCGCACGCCGTTCCTCTGCAGCAGCGGCCGCGTAAAACGCTCCATCCTGTCGGAGGTGGTGGTGCCGATGCACACCGGCGCGTAGCCGGCCGGATGTTGCGGGCTCGGGTCGACTTTCTTCACGTTCGGCGCAGTATGGATAACCGCGTGCCCGCGCAGGTCGAAGCGCGTGGTTCGCCCGCGGTCGAACAGCGCGATCAGCGTTGCGTCCCGGATGCCGAACAGCGTTCGCTGCAGCGTGACGGTGTCGTTGACCCGCAGGCGTCTGACCTGTCCTTCGTCCACCGGCATCTTCATGACGTAGTGGGCCATGGTTCAGAATCCGAACGAGACGCCTTCGGGCGTGAACGTGGCGGTGGCCCGACGCGCGGAGTGGCATTGCATGTTCACGGCGATCGGGTTCATCGTGATGTGTGTGGCCGCAAGCTCGACGTGCACCGCGAATGCCGTCGCGTCTCCGCCGAGCCCCTGGGGCCCGACCCCGAGCCGATTGACCGCCCCGCTGAGCTGCTCCTCGATCTGCGCGCCTCGCGCATCGCTGCAGCGGCTGCCGAGCTCGCGCGTCGCGGCGCGCTTGGCGAGCGCGATGCACAGGTCGGAGGTGCCGCCGAGACCCACGCCGACGATGGTCGGCGGACAGGTCTTGCCGCCGGCGGCGATTACGCAATCGATGACGAAGGCCTTGATCGCATCGACACCATCGGCCGGAACCGCCATCTTCAGGAACGAATTGTTTTCGGAACCGCTGCCTTTCGGGATCATCTCGATGCGCAATGTCCGGGGAAGGTCGGAGAAATCGATATGGATCACCGGAACCTCGATCCCGCAGGAGGTGTGCTCGTTGACTCGGGTCAGCGGGTGGACGACGGACGAGCGCAGCGGATGCTCACGCGTCGCGCGCTCGCAGCCGCTGCGGATCGCCTGCTTCAGCGCGTAACCGTCGAAGTCCACGTTGCGGCCGACGGTCACGTTGTAAATGGGTATGCCGGTATCCTGGCATAACAGGTTGTCGGTGTCCTCGGCGACCGCGATGTTGGTTACCATCGTGGCGAGCACTCCCTTGGCCGTGCGGTCGGTCTCCCTTGCGGAAAGTCGCGCGAAGCCATCCTTGACGTCAGCCGGCAGGATCTTCAACGCCCGGATGTAGAGCTCCCTGGCGGCCTCTTCGATTGCCTTGGTATCGACTTTCACGCTCGTTCGGTCCTCTGCGTTCGTCCTCACCCCGGCCTATCCGATCAACGCCAGCGCGAAGGCAAGGCCGCCGGCGATCCCCAAGGCTACGGTTGCCGCGATCCAGCTCTTCCGCAATCCGGACCACGGCAGGAATTCGATCGCAAGCAGTCGCAGACCACCTGTCAAGTGAATCGCCAACAAGACGACCAGGCCCCACTCGCCGAACTTGAACAGCGGCCGGTCGGCAAAGTGGAGAAAGCCGTCGAGCCCGCCCTCACCGCGCAGCGCCTCTCCGAGAGCCCAGAAGTGCACCGGCAGAAACGCCGCCAATGCGATCCCCGACATCCGATGCACCAGAAACGCCCACCAGGAGGCATGCCTGCGGGCGCGAAAGTCGTTGCGGCGCCTCGAGGCCGTGGTGCTCAACGATCCGCTCATGCCACCACCGCGTAGACCGCGCGCAATCCAAGCAGGGCGATCACCAGCGCGCATGCCGCTGCCGCCGCATTGCTGCATCGACCACTCCAGCCCAGCCATTCCTCGGCGATTCGCGCGAGCCCGAGCGGCACGTGTACTGCACAGGCGATCACGAATGCACCGTAGAACGCGGCAATCGCCCAGCTGCCCTGCGTACGCGCAAGGATCTCCCCGCCGGACAGCCCGCCGCGCACCGCATAGATGATCGTCGCGAGGTGAACCAGCACGAACTGCGCCAGCACCATCGCGCTGATCCTCTGCCAGTACCAGCGTCTTGCCTGGACCGCCCCGGCGCTCACCATGTGCCTCTCACCATGTGCCTCTCACCGGAAGCCCCTCAAAGCTCGCCGCGCATTGCGCGTCGCGCAGCCAGGCGCTTGAGCCCCGAGATGCCGGCAGTCGGCTCGATGGCCTTCGGGCAGCGTTCGCTGCACGATCCCTGCGTGTGGCAGGCATGGCAGCCGGCGTCCCCGGCAACGGCGCGCAAGCGCTCGATCTGCCCGGTGTCGCGGATGTCGTTGACGAGCGTCCATGCACGGTTGAGCGCAGCCGGGCCGAGATAGTCCGGACGCCATGAAACGAGATCGCAGGACGCGTAGCAGACGCCGCAACCGATACACTCGATTCCGGCGTTTGCGGCCATGCGCTCCAGGGAGCCGGGCTCGACGCGCGCGAACTCGTCATGCCGCGTCTTCGAACCGCGGAAGCTGCCTTTTGCGCGCGCCCACTTGTCGAAGAACTCGGCCATGTCGGTGGCCAAATCCTTGATGACCGGCAGGTTCGACAACGGAGCGACCTCGAGCGTATCGCCCTCGACCACCTTCGCGACATGGGTGCGGCAGGTCCAGCGTGCAATGCCGTTGACCGTCATGGCACACGAGCCGCAAACGCCCACACGGCACGAAAAGCGATAGCTCAGCGAGGGTTCGAGGCGGCGCTGGATGTAGGTGATGACGTCGAGAACGGTCTGGCTCGCTTGTCGCGGCACCTCGTATTTCGAGAAGTCGCCGTCCGCGCCGCCCCGCCAGACCTTCACCTTCAGGTTTCGATTCATGGCGACATTATCGGAACCCCTTCAGTTTAAAAAAAGCGAATTATCATTGAGTTTCAATAAAGCAAAACTTTTGTCCGGGCAGAGCCGAAGCGGGCTGCGCTGGCCGCGTTCATCCCGGCCCCGGCAGGTCTTGCGCTCGAACCGATACGACGACGGGTATCATCTCGCTCGCGCCGGCTGCATCCATGATGAACCTGTCGATTGAAACGATCGCGAGCGTCGCGCTGGTCGTCACGTTCGCCTACACGGTGGTTGGCCTGACCGGCTTTGGCGCATCCATCGTTTCGATGCCGATCCTGGTGCAGCTGCTGCCGCTTCGGCTCGCGCTGCCGATGATGCTGATCTACGACCTGGCCGGCGGGATACTGATCGGCGTGCGCAACCGGAGAGCAATCGAGCGCGCAGAACTGCTGCGACTGGTGCCTTTCATGTTGATCGGCATCGCATTGGGAGTGACCGTCCTGGTCAAAGCGCCCGAGCGTGCCTTGCTGCTGCTGCTCGGAATGTTCGTGCTGACCTTCGCGGCCTGGAGCCTGCTCTTCCGCCCCGGCAACACGCCGCTCGCGCGCGCCTGGGCAATTCCGCTCGGCACATTCGGCGGCATCTTCAGCGCCCTGTTCGGAACGGGTGGGCCGATCTACACCGTCTACCTGGCGCGGCGCCTCCAGGACAAAAGCACGCTGCGCGCAACCGTTTCGCTGCTGCTCTTCCTCAGCGCGCTGGCCCGGCTGGCTTCCTTCCTGGCAGCCGGATTGTTCGCGCCTCCCGACCTGCTGGTATTGATCCCGACCCTGTTGCCTTGCGCACTGCTCGGCATGTACATCGGCACCCGCCTTCACTACCGCTTGCCTTCACATCGGGTCGTGCAGGTGGTGTGGGTGATCCTCATCATCGGTGGTGCCACCCTGGTGCTTCGCAACCTGTAGCTGTCGCGGCACGGGCAAGCCCGCTTCCGGGCGCATCGGGAATTCGCATAGCGCCAGGATAGGTGCTGCTCTTTCCGGATAGCCCCATCGCCTCGAGGCTCCTACCTTCTCTCCTGGACGCGTCTGCGGGATGGACCGAAGGAAGGGGACGGAATGGCGCACGAACAACCCGTGCAGAACTCGCTCAAGCCCGGACGGTGGGTGAACTCGAGCTGCAAGATGTGCCTGCACTCGTGCAATACGCGCGTGCACATCACCGAAGACGGCATCGTCAACAAGATCGAGGGCAACCCGACCAGCCCGAGCAACAACGGCCGGCTGTGCCCCAAGGGCAATGCCGCGATCATGCGGCACTACGATCCGACCCGCTTCAGGACGCCCCTGCGGCGGACGAATCCCGACAAGGGGCCGGGCGTCGACCCGCGCTGGGAGCCCATCAGCTGGAACGAAGCGTTCGACATCGTCGCCCGCGAGCTCGGGCGGATCAGGAAAGAGGATCCGCGCAGGCTCCTGACCTCCATCAGCAACTTCCAGAAGGGGTTTCTCATGGCGTGGCCGGCGGCCTTCGGCACCGCCAACTACTTCTCCTCGGTGGGCAACTTCTGCGGCGGCGGCTACCACCCGATGAACGGGTTCATCCATTCCGCCTTCGCTGCGGCCAACGACGTCAACTACTGCGACTACTGGATCAACAACGGCGGCGGCGACGGCTTCTCGTCGCACCTGCACACCGCCGCCCAGGCCAACCACGTCGCCAATGCGCGCGTCGAGCGCAACATGCGGGTGGTGGTCGTGGAACCGCGCCTGTCGATCGGTGCCGCCAAGGCCAACGAGTGGGTGCCGATCCGGCCTGCAACCGACCGGCAGTTCGCGCTCGGCCTGTGCCACGTGCTGGTGTACGAGAAACTGTACGACGCGAAGTTCCTGAAGAAGGACACCAACGCGTCCTATCTGGTCGGGCCCGACGGCTACTTCGTGCGCAACGCGGAGGGCAAGATCCATGTCTGGGACGCGCGCGACAACCGGGCAAGGCTATGGGACGACCCGGATCTCAAGGAGCTTGCGCTCGAAGGCACGTATCGCGTGGACGGCATCGAGTGCCGGCCGGCCTTCCAGAGGTTCAAGGACATCCTCGCCGACTGCACGCCGCAGCAGACCGAGCGCGTGACCACGGTTCCGGCCGCGACCGTGCAGCGCATCGCGAGGGAGTTCGCCAAGGCCGCCCGTATCGGCTCCTTCATCGAGATCGAGGGCTGCCTGCTGCCCCTGCGGCCGGCCGCCTACAACTACTATCGCGGCGCCCAGGGGCACAAGTTCAGCGCCATGGCGAACCACTCGTTCAAGCTGGTGAACTTCCTGGTCGGCGCGATCGATGCGCCCGGCGGCCACGTCGGCGTCACGCTGGACGACTGGAAGGAGGACATCCGCGGCGGAACGGGCGAGATCCGGCCGGGCGAGAACGGCATGATGCAGGCGGCGCCGCACCAGCTGCACCCCGAGGTTCCGTTCTCCTATCCCCCCAACGAGACCCATCTGGCCGGTTACTTTCCGCTCGGCGTCGATCCGGGGCATCTGTCGCAGTACACGCTCGCCAGGCCTGAAGCTTTCGGGCTCGACTATCGTCCCGAGGCGCTGCTGATGTGCCACGCCAACCCGCTGTGGAACCTCCCCGGCAGCCGCCAGCGCCTGTACGACATCATGCGCAGCCTGCGCTTCGTCGTCGCCGTCGATATCCTCCCGAACGAGTCCAACGAGTGGGCCGACATCATCCTGCCCTGCCATGACCTGCTGGAGTCATGGAACATGATCATGATCGAGCCGCCCCACCACGAGGGCCCGTGCCTGCGCCAGCCGGCGACGCCGCCGCTGTACGACACGCGCAGCGAGGAAGAGATCTTCTACGAGATCTCGGAGCGCCTCGGCATCCTGGAAGCATGGAACGGCATCCTGAACGGATGGAACGGGTTCCACCTCGAGCCCGAGCTGATGCTCGAGCCGGGCCGAAGGTATACGGACAGGGAAATCGCGGAGCGCAAGGGCTTGCTGTGGAACGGCAAGGATCTCGAGTGGTACATCGAGCACGGCCACGCGGTGACGCCGCGGCGCCCCGAGAAATGGTATCGGCCATGGGAAGGCATGCGGCTGCACTTCTACCTCGAGGACATCGTACGGGTGCGTGACGAGCTGATGCGGAACATGGAAGCCGCCGACGTGGCGATTCGCCACGAGTGGGAGTGGTACGACTATCAGCCCTTGCCCACGCCGGCTCTCGATCCGGTGCACGAGGAGCCGCCCGAGTTCGATCTGTACGCCGTCACGTTCAAGGACATCCAGATCAATTTCGGCGAGACCCTGAGCAACCCGTGGATCGACGACATCGTGTTCAAGGATCCGGTCCACACGGCAGTCCTCCTCAACAGCGCCACCGGGCGCGGGAAAGGCCTGGCCGACGGCGACGTGATCCGGATCGAGTCACCCTACGGCAGCGTCGTCGGCCGGGTGGCCCTGTCGCAAGGCGTGCATCCGGAAGCCGTGTGCATCTCCAACGCGCTGACGCGAATCGCCACGCAGCACACCGGCATGCGCCACGGCGGCGGCAGCTTCAACGACCTCCTTCCGGCGAACCTGAGGCATACCGATGCCTGCAGCGGCCAGCCGGAAACGGTCGCCAAGGTCCGGCTGACGAAGCTCGCCTCGCTGCCCGCGGAGGTCGTCGCGGGCAATTCCGCCTATCGCCCGAGGAGGGTGCACTGATGGCCAAGTGGGGAATGGTCTTCGACCTGCGCCGCTGCATCGGCTGCAACGCGTGCACGGTGGCCTGCAAGCAGGAGAACAGCCTGCCGTACGGCGTGTTCTTCACCAAGACGCTGAGCGAGGAGGTCGGCGCATATCCGAACACCACTCGCACCTACATCCCGACCATCTGCAATCACTGCGAGGACGCGCCGTGCCAACGCGTGTGCCCCACCGGCGCCACCTACACGCGGGCCGACGGCATCGTGCTGGTGGACGGCGACAAATGCATAGGCTGCGGTTCGTGCGTCGTCGCGTGCCCCTATGACCAGCGCACCCTCCTCGAGCCGGAAATGCTCACCCGGGGCCTGTTCCGCAACGGGGAGCTGACGCCGTTCGAGCAGCAGGGCTACAAGCGCTTCACCGCGGGCACCGCGACCAAGTGCACCTTCTGCCACGAGCGCGTGGATGCCGGGCTGCAGCCGGCCTGCGTCGCCACCTGCCCGACCGAGGCGCGCATCTTCGGCGACCTGGACGACCCCGACAGCAAGGTGCGCCGCCTGATCCAGGAACATCGTGGACGCCAGCCCATGCCCGAGAAGAACACCAATCCCAAGGTCTTCTACATCGATTGACGTCCGGGCGCGATCCGCTCGCCGCACGGGGGAGAAGCACGAATGCTTTCCACGCACTTCAAGATCGTCGACGACGATTTCAGGGTCGGCTTTCGCTTCCAGAAGGCATGGGGAACGTCCATGGCGACCGCCTTCTTCTTCGGGGAGGCCGGAGCGGGCCTGTATTTCGTCGCCCAGTTCTTCGATTTCGCGCTCGGCATGATCGCCGGATTGCTCATGGTCATGCTGGGCAAGGGGGGCGGGCACCTCCTGCACCTGGGGCGGCCTTCGCGCGGCTGGCGTGCATTCACGAAAATAGGCAGCTCCTGGATAAGCCGCGGGTTGCTGGCGATCAGCGTCTTCACCGTGTTCGGCACGCTGCACGTGTTCGATCTGCATACCGGGCTGCTGCCGCAGGCGGCCTCCTGGCTGGTCGCCGCCGTTGCCATTGCCGCCTGCCTGACGATCATGGTGTATCAGGGCTTCGCCATGTCCCATTCGTCCTCGATCGCCTTGTGGAGCACCGGGCTCATGCCGCTGGCCAGCCTGACCTACGCCCTGCTCAACGGGGTGGTCCTGACGCTGGTGCTGGGTTTTCATGCGGCGCTCTTCGCCGACCGGCCGGAAACGGTGCAGTTGCTGAGGATCGCGGCCGTCGCGTTGGTACTCTACGGAGTGGTGACGATCCTCAGCCTGCTGCACGGCGCCAAGTACGGATCCGAGGGCGGACAGGAATCGGTGCGGCTGCTGCTGCGCGGCGCCTTCCGCAACTGGTTCCTCGCCCTGGTGATCGGCCTGGGATTCGGCGTGTCGGCGCTGATGATGGCTTTCGCCCCGGAAGGCTACGCGGTCATGATCGCAGCCGCCGGCGCGGAGCTGACCGGCTATTACGCCTTTCGCGTGCTGATGTTCAGAGCCGCCACCTATGATCCGGTGATGAGCTTCGCCCCGCATTTCCGGCGTTGAGCGGCGGCAGCTCGAGCGTGGTGTCGCGCACCACCCCGATGCGCGTGCCGCCGGTGACGAGCGGCGTCAGGCACCCGCGGTGAAGTTCTCGAACTTGGTGTACTGCCCGACGAAGGTCAGGCGCACGGTGCCGATCGGCCCGTTGCGCTGCTTGCCGATGATGATCTCGGCCATGCCCTTGTCGGCGGAATCGGGGTTGTAGACTTCGTCGCGGTAGATGAAGACGATCACGTCCGCATCCTGCTCGATCGCGCCCGATTCGCGCAGGTCGGACATCACCGGCCGCTTGTTCGGGCGCTGCTCGAGCGAGCGGTTGAGCTGCGAGAGCGCGATCACCGGACAGTCGAGCTCCTTGGCGAGCGCCTTGAGCGAGCGCGAGATCTCGGAGATCTCGGTGGCGCGGTTCTCCCCGCTCGTGCTGGCCGACATGAGCTGCAGGTAGTCGACGACGATCAGGCCGAGGCGGCCGCACTGGCGCGACAGCCGCCGCGCGCGGGCGCGCAGCTCGAGCGCGTTGAGCGCCGGCGTTTCGTCGATGAACAGCTGCGCGTCCTGCATCTTCTGGATCGCGCTGGTCAGGCGCGGCCAGTCGTCGTCGCGCAGCCGGCCCGTGCGCAGGCGCTGCTGGTCGAGCCGCCCGACCGAGCACACCAGGCGCATCGCCAGCTGCGTGGCGCCCATCTCCATCGAGAACACCGCCACCGGCAGGCCCTGGTCGATGGCGACGTGCTCGGCCATGTTCAGCGCGAGGGCGGTCTTGCCCATGGAGGGGCGACCGGCCACGATCACCATGTCGCCCGGCTGCAGCCCGGAGGTCATGCGATCGAAGTCGACGTAGCCGGTGGGCACGCCGGTGACGTCGTTGGGATTGTTCTGGTTGTAGAGCTGGTCGACGCGCTCGACCACCTTGCCGAGCAGGTCGGCCAGGGGCTGGAAGCCGGCCTGGCCGCGCGAGCCGTCTTCCGAGATCTGGAACACCCTGGACTCGGCCTCGTCGAGCAGCTGCCGGGTGTCCTTGCCCTGAGGGTTGAGCGCCGAGGTAGCGATCTCGTCGGCGGTGGAGATCAGCCGGCGCAGGATGGCGCGATCGCGCACGATCTCGCCGTAGCGGCGGATGTTGGCCGCCGAAGGCGTCTCCTGGGCGAGCGCGTTCAGGTAGGTCAGGCCGCCGGCCTCCTCGGCCTTGCCGAGCGACTGCAGGGCTTCGTACACGGTGACCACGTCGGCCGGCTGGCTGCGCTCGATCAGGCGGGCGACCTGGTGCCAGATCAGGCGATGGTCGTGACGATAGAAGTCGTCCTCGCGCAGCATGTCGGCCACGCGGTCGAAGGCCAGGTTGTCGATCAGCAGCCCGCCGAGCACCGCCTGCTCGGCTTCGATCGAATGCGGCGGCACCCGCAGCGCGGCGAGCTGCGGATCGTCGGCGTGCACGCTGGTCGGAACGGCGGACATCGAGTCGGTAGGGACGTCTGGGGAAGGGACTGCAAACCCCATGGTAGCGAAAAAAAACGGGGCGCCCCGCGCCCCGTTCGCCGGCCCCGTGGGCGTCGTGCGTTCAGGCGGCCTCGGCAGCGACCGAGACGGTGATCTCGACCACGACCTCGCCGTGCAGCGCCACCTCGACGGTGGCGTCGCCGACCGTCTTGAGCGGGCCGGCGGGCAGCCGGACCATGCCCTTCTCCACCGGGAAGCCCTGCTTCTTCAGGCCCTCGGCGATGTCGAAGTTGGTGACCGAGCCGAACAGACGCCCGTCCACACCCGCCTTCTCGGTGACCTGGACGGTGGTGCCGGCCAGCTTCTCGCCCAGGGTGCGCGCGGCAGCCAGCCGATCGGCCTGCGCCTTCTCCAGCTCGGCGCGCCGCGCCTCGAACTCCTTGATGGCCGCCTCGGTGGCGCGCCGGGCCTTGCCCTGCGGGATCAGGAAGTTGCGGGCATAGCCGTCGCGCACGCGCACGACGTCGCCGAGCTGGCCGAGGTTGGCCAGTCGCTCGAGCAGGATGATCTGCATGTTCCGTTCTCCCGCTCAGTGGTTGTCGGTGTAGGGCAGCAGCGCCAGGAAGCGCGCGCGCTTGATGGCGTCCTGCAGCTGGCGCTGGTAGCGCGCCTTGGTGCCGGTGAGGCGCGCCGGGATGATCTTGCCGGTATCGGTGATGAAATCCTTGAGCAGGTCGACGTCCTTGTAGTCGATCCACTCGATCTTCTCGGCGGTGAAACGGCAGAACTTCTTGCGCTTGAACAGCGCGCTCTGCGAAGGACGGCGGGTTTTCTTGTCCTTGGAACCGCGGCGGAACATGGCCATGTCGATCTCTCTTTCGTCTGTTTCAGTTCATCGTTCGGGTCGGGTCGGCAGCTGCTTCGAGCAGGCTGAATTCCGTGACGTGCAGCACCAGCGACCGGGACTGCCGGCGCCGCGGCGCGAGGAACCCCGTCGCCAGCACCGGCTGCCCGAGCACGAGGCGGTCGGCGCGCGTCGCGAGCGATCCGGCGAACCGCACTGCCACCTCGAACTCCAGTTCGCGGGGCATGCCGGCTTCGATCGCGCCGGAGCGGTGGCCGAGCCTGGCATTCAGCATCGCGATCCCTGCCGGCGTGTACCTGAGCGCCTCGCGCTCGATGATCACGCCCGACAGTTCGACGCGGTTGGCCGTTGCAGGAGGCGCCGCGCCCGCCGTTGCCGTCGTCACGCGCCCGTGCTACGAAGGCGTCGCCTCGGAAGCCGCCTTGCGGGCCTCTTCCTTCTGGATCTGCTTCCACATCGGCGAGGCGCCCGTTTCGGCCTTCTTCATGCCGACGACCAGGTGGCGCAGCACGGCATCGTTGAACCGGAACGCATGGCCGAGCTCGTCGAGCGTCGGCTTGCTGCACTCGATGTTCATCAGCACGTAGTGGGCCTTGGCCATCTTCTGGATCGGATAGGCCAGCTGCCGGCGGCCCCAATCCTCGATGCGGTGGACCTTGCCTTCCTGGGTCTCGATCATCGTCTTGTACCGCTCGATCATTGCGGGCACCTGCTCGCTCTGGTCGGGGTGGACGATCAGCACGATCTCGTAATGACGCATCGGTTCTCCCTGTTCGGATCACCCGGCGACGGTGCGGCCGTACGCCCCCCGCCGGCGGCAGCCGGACGGCGGTGGCGCGGACCTGGCGCAGATGCGCCCTTACCCTCGCGCGGGCTTTCCCTGTGGACGAAGGCCGCCGGCGGAAAGCGTCGATCCACCGTGCGGCAAGGAACCTGTAATTATAGCGAGCAGTCGGCGGACGATCAATTCCGGTTCGATACGGTGCGGTTCGGCGCGGACGCCTCGCGGGCCGGCCCGTCCGGACGGGCCGGCCCGCCCGCACGCGGCGGCGCTGCCTCCGGCAGCGGGCCGTCCCAGCCCTCCGACGCCCCGGCGTACAGCGCCTCGAGGATGACCCGCTCGCGATGCTCGATGCGCTCCAGGAAGGTCGAGGCGCCGCCCATGGCACGAAAGGCCTGGAAGCCCCGCACCAGGAAGTCGTGCATCTGCGACAGGCCCGCCACGCGCGCCGGCCCGGCCATCAGGCGCAGCAGCCGCCCGAGCATCGGATGGCGTACCAGGCCGTCGAGCGAGCGGCCGATGGTGGCGATGAGCGCAAGCTGGCGTTCGCGCTCGGCGCGCGAGCCGACCCGGCGGTAGGCGGCGGCGTAGGCCGGCGCGTCGATCGGCGCTCCGCTGCGCTCGCCCAGGTGCCGTGCCATGACGCGATCGAGCCGCTCGGAGAGCGCGTCCATCTCGACCGCGTCGGCCACGGTGGCGAGTGCCGCATCGGGCAGCAGGCGCACCATCATCGGCACGATGCGCGCGAGCTCGGCGTCGCGCCGCGAGAAATCCTTCGCGCCGTAGAGGTCGTCGAGGAAGAAGCGCGCGGCCGCGGCGTGGCGCGGATCGCCCAGCAGGTCGCGATGCGTGCGCGCCAGGCGCTGCGCCTGCCATGCCTTGAGCGCACCCACGGCGGCAGCCTCGCGGGGATCGGCGGCGAGCGCGGCGCGCAACCGCGCGACTTCCTCCGATGCTCTCGCCAGGCGCTCGCCGTGATCCATGCCCCGCAGTCTGCCGCAGGCGGCCGCGGGCACCAAACGCGAAGGACGCGGAAGCACGCCTTTAGAGCCGGATCTCTAGGAGCCCTCGCCTACAATCGACGCATGATCCGGCGCCGAACGTTCCTCAAGGCAAGCCTCGCGGGCGCCGTGCTGCTGGCGGCCGGCGCGGGCGCGTCCTGGCTGATCGGACGCGACGCGGCCGGCGATCGTCGGGCGGTGCTCGAGGCCCTCATCCCGGCCATCCTCGACGGCGCGCTGCCGCCCGCGGGTGCGGAGCGCGAAGCGGCGCTGACCAAGGCTCGCCAGGGCGTCGATGCGGCCATCGGCGCGCTCGCCCCGGCCGCGCAGGACGAGCTGGCGCAGCTCTTCGCATTGCTGGCGATCCCGCCCACCCGGCTGGCCCTGGCAGGCATCGGACGTCCGTGGCGCGAAGCGGACGTGGCCGAAGTGTCCGCGATCCTGCAGGGCTGGCGCACGCATCGGCTGGCGCTGATGCGCAGCGCCTACCAGGCACTGCACGATCTCGTCACCGGCAGCTGGTACGCCGACGTGGCGCACTGGCCGGCGATCGGCTACCCCGGTCCGCCGCGCCTCTAGGTGTCGTCACCAATGGCCCTCCTCTTCCCCCTTCCGAAATGAGCAGCTTCCCGGATTCGATCGCGGCGGGCCTGGCGCGCGGCTGGAAGGTCCTCGACGCGGGTGCCGCGAGCCACCCGGCGCGCATCGAATGCGACGTCGCGATCGTCGGCAGCGGCGCCGGGGGTGGGATCACCGCCGAGGTCCTGGCGCGCGCCGGCCTGCGCGTGGTGGTGATCGAGGAAGGGCCGCTCAAGAGCTCGCGCGACTTCGAGATGCGCGAAGCCGACGCCTACCCGCAGCTCTACCAGGAATCGGCCGCACGCAAGACCAAGGACAAGGCCATCAACATCATGCAGGGCCGCTGCGTCGGCGGCTCGACGACGGTGAACTGGACCTCGAGCTTCCGCACGCCTGAGCCCACCCTGGCGTGGTGGCGCGCGCACTACGGCCTGGCGGACTTCACCGCCGAGGCGCTCCTGCCGTGGTTCGAGCAGGCGGAGCGGCGCCTGTCGATCGGCCCGTGGGGCGTGGCGCCCAACGAGAACAACAGCCTGCTGCGCCGCGGCGCCGCCCGGCTGGGCATCCCCGTGGCGGGGATCCGGCGCAACGTGCGCGGCTGCTTCGACCTCGGCTACTGCGGCATGGGCTGCCCGACCAACGCCAAGCAGTCGATGCTGGTGACCACCCTCCCGGCCGCGCTCGAGGCCGGTGCGATGCTGCTCACGCGCGCGCGCGCCACGCGCTTCGCGATCGTCGGCGACCGCATCGAGGCCCTCGAGGTCGACTGGCTCGATGCCTCCGGGCTGCGTCCGGGCGGCGCGCGCACGCGCGTGCAGGCGCAGCACTACGTGCTCGCGGCCGGGGCGATCAACGGCCCGGCGCTGCTGCTGCGTTCGCAGGCACCCGACCCGCACGGGCTGCTCGGCGCGCGCACCTTCCTGCATCCGGTGGTGGTGTCGGCGGCCAGCTTCGCGCAGCGGGTGGACGGCTATGCGGGCGCACCGCAGACCCTGTACACCGACCACTTCCTCGAGACCCAGCCGATCGACGGACCGGTCGGCTACAAGCTCGAGGCACCGCCCATCCATCCGGTGCTGTTCGCCACCACGCTGCAAGGCTTCGGGGCGGTCCATGCCGAGCGCATGAAGGACTTCGCGCACACGCATGCGTTGATCGCGTTGATGCGCGACGGCTTCCACCCGCAGGCGCCGGGCGGGCGCGTCGAGCTGCGCGGCGACGGCTCGCCGGTGCTCGACTATCCGCTCACCGACTACCTGCTCGACGGCGCGCGGCGCGCGCTGTTGTCGATGGCCGAGATCCAGTTCGAGGCCGGCGCGCGCATCGTGTACCCGGTGCACGAGCTCGCCGAGGGTTATCGCGACCTGGCTGCCGCGCGCGCGGCGATCGCCGCCCTGCCGATGCAGCCGCTGCTCGTGCGCGTGGTGTCGGCGCACGTGATGGGCGGCTGCCCGATGGCCGCCGATGCGCAGCGCGGCGTGGTACGGCCCGACGGCGTGCACTGGCAGCTCGCCAACCTGTCGGTGCACGACGGCTCGATCTTCCCGACCTCGATCGGCGCGAACCCGCAGCTGTCGATCTACGGCATCACCGCGCGCATGGCCTCGGGCCTGGCGCGCACCCTCACCGGCCGCCCCGCGCCCGAGCTGGCGCAGGGCGGCGCGCCGGCGCAATGATGCGCCGGCTGCTGGCGGGCGTGGTCGCGGCGATCGCCTGCGCGGTGGCGCTGCTGGCCGGCTGGCTGCACTGGGGACGCGAGTGGCCGTGGGCATCCGCCGTGCTGGCGGCCGCGGCCGTGCCGGTGGTGGTCGATGCCGCGATCCTCGGCCAGCAGTTCGTCATCGGCGCATGGTTCCGGCGGCGCACGCGTCCCGACCTGCGCTTCGGCGCGGGGGCCAGCCTGCGCGCGTGGCTGGGCGAGATCGCCGCCTCGCTGCGCACCTTTTTCTACGCCCAGCTGCGCTACGGCGCGCGCGCCCTGCCGAGCGGCGATGCGCCCGGGCGCGTGCCCGTGCTGCTGGTGCACGGCTATTTCTGCAACCGCGGCATCTGGCAGCCGCTGGCCCGCTGGCTGGCCGCGCGCGGCCACGCCGTGGGCTCGGTGAACCTGGAACCGGTGTTCGCCTCGATCGACGACTACGTGCCGCTCGTCGCCGAAGGCATCGAGCGCCTGCGCGCGCGCACCGGCGCCGCCCGCGTGGCGGTGGTCGCGCACAGCATGGGCGGGCTGGCGGTGCGCGCATTCGTCGCCCGGCACGGCGCCGGCGCCCTGTGCGCCGTGGTCACGCTCGGCACGCCGCACCGCGGCACCTGGCTGGCGGGCTTCGGGCATGGCCGCAACGTGTCCGAGATGGCGCTCGACAGCGACTGGCTGCGTACGCTGGCCGCCCGCGAGCCGGCATCGGCGCGCGCGCTGTTCACCGTCGTGCTCTCGCATCACGACAACATCGTCGTGCCGCAGGCGATCCAGACGCTGGAGGGCGCGCGCACGGTCGAGCTGGCGGCACGCGGCCACGTGGCGCTGGCCTACGACCGGGCGGTATGGGGGCTCGCGGCGCGCGCGATCGACGCCGGCGCCTCGGTTGGCGGCTCGGCAGGCCCCGGCGCGGGAACGATCGTAGTGTGAACAGGCTCTGCTAGAAGTGGATGCCGCGCATGAGCTGCTGCAGCGCGGCCTGGTCCGCGTTGAGCGGGGGCGCCTTGCCCGGCGCATCCTTGTCGCCCCGGGCGGCCTGCGAATCGGGGAACATGCGGAACGAGGTGTTCATGGTGATCTGCATCACCTTCGGCAGCAGGGCGTGCAGCACCTCGCCGGCCACGCCCAGGCGCGTGGCGATGCGCACCGGCTTGTAGACGATGGCCTGGCTGACCAGGTCGGCGGCCTCCTCGGGTGACAGCGTCGGCACGTTCTGGTAGAGCCGGGTGGGCGCGATCATCGGCGTGCGCACCAGCGGCATGTTGATGGTGGTGAAGGTGACGCCGACGTCGGCGAACTCGCTGGCGGCGCAGCGCGTCCAGGCGTCGAGCGCGGCCTTCGAGGCGACGTAGGCGGAAAAGCGCGGCGCGTTGGTGAGCACGCCGATGGAGCTGATGTTGACCACGTGGCCGCGCCGGCGCTCGATCATCTTGGGCAGCAGCCCCATGGTGACGCGCACCGCGCCGAAATAGTTCAGCTGCATCGTGCGCTCGAAATCGTGGAAGCGCTCGAAGCTGGATTCGATGCCGCGCCGGATCGAGCGCCCGGCATTGTTGACCAGCACGTCGACGCCGCCGTATTCGTCGATCAGCCAGCGCGTCATGCGATCGCAGTCGTCGGTGCTGGCGAGGTCGACCGCGAAGGTGACCAGCTCGTGGCCGTCCTCCTTCACCACGCGGCGCGCCTCGGCGAGCTTCTCCTCGTCGCGCCCGCAGACGACGGTGATGGCGCCGGCAGCGGCGAGCTTGCGCGCGGCGGCCAGGCCGATGCCCGAGGAGCCGCCGGTGATCAGCACCACCTTGCCGCGCACGTGCCCGGCGAGCGTGCGGTCGATGAACAGGTCGGGATCGAGGTGGCGCTCCCAGTAGTCCCACAGCACCCACGCGTAGTCGTCTAGGCGGGGGCATTCGATGCCGCTGCCCCGCAGAGCGGTGAGCGCCTCGCGACAGTCGAAGCGGGTCGGGTAGTTGATGAACTGCAGGATGTCCTCGGGCAGGCCGAGGTCCTTCATCACGGCGTTGCGGACGCGGCGCACCGGCGTGAGGGCCATCAGGCCCTTGCGCACGCCTTTCGGGATGAAGCCGAACAGCGCCGCGTTGATGCGCATCGACATCACCGGGGCGTGAGCCGCCCTGGCGAAGGTGTTGAGCACGTCGCCCACGCGCATCGGCTCGGGGTCGACCAGGTGGAAGCAGCGCCCGTCCAGGCCCTTGGCATGCGCGATGTGGTCCAGCGCGGCCACGACGTAGTCGACCGGGACGATGTTGATGCGCCCGCCCTCGATGCCGACGGTCGGCATCCAGGCCGGCACGATCTGGCGCATGCGCTGGATCAGCTTGAAGAAATAGTAGGGGCCGTCGATCTTGTCCATCTCGCCGGTGCGCGAGTCGCCCACCACCAGCGCAGGGCGGTAGATGCGGAACGGCACCTTCGCTTCGCGGCGCACGATCTTCTCGGACTCGTGCTTGGTGGCGAAATACGGATGGTCGAGGTTCTCGGCCTCCTCGAACATGTCTTCGCGGAACACCCCCTCGTACAGGCCGGCCGCTGCGATCGACGAGATGTGGTGCAGGCAGCCGGCGCCGATCGTGCCGGCGAAGGCCACGACGTGCCGCGTGCCTTCGATGTTCACCTCCACCTGGGCCTGCGCATCGGCGTTCAGGTCGTAGATCGCGGCGAGGTGGAACAGGTGGCGCACCTTGCCCTCCAGCCGCTTGCGATCGGCCGCGCGCAGGCCGAGCCCGGGCTGCGAGATGTCGCCGACCAGGGGAATCGCCCGGCTTTGGTCGACGCCCCAGGCCTCGTAGAGGGGCGCCAGCTTCTGCGGCGATGCGTCGCGCACCAGGAAATACACCACCGCGCCGCGACGCTCGAGGATCCTGCGCACGAGCCGGCGCCCGATGAAGCCGGTGGCGCCGGTGATGAAGTAGTTCATGTGCCCCTCCCCGAAGGTTCCCGATCCGCCGCGGTGTCGCGCCGCGGCCATTGTATCGGCAGCATGGCGCGTTTAGTGCGCCGGCTCTAGCGCGGCCCTTTAGACTCGTCGATGCAGTCCACCCCCGCATGGAGAAGCGACATGGTGAAGAAACTCAAGGCGATGGCCGAAGGCAAATCCGAGCGCAACCAGCTCGCCTCGGCGATCCGCGAATCGGCCCAGCAGATCTGGCTGGCCGGGCTCGGCGCGTTCTCGAAGGCCCAGGAGGAAGGCGGCAAGGCCTTCTCTTCCCTGGTCCGCGAAGGCACCTCGATCCAGCGCCGCACGCGCGCGCTGACCGAGGAGAAGATCGGCGAGGTGACCGGCAAGGTCAGCAAGGCCGCCGGCGACCTCGGCAAGCAGGCCACGCAGTCCTGGGACAAGCTCGAGCAGGTGTTCGAAGACCGCGTCTCGCGCGCCCTGACCCGCCTCGGCGTGCCGACCAGCAAGGAGATCCAGGAGCTCATCACGCGCGTGGACGCCCTCAACGACAGCGTGCAGGCCCTCAACGGCGCGGCGCCGCCCGCCCGTCGCCGCGCCGCGCCGGCCAAGACCAGGACCGCGCCGGCCGCGAAGAAGGCGACGCGTCGCACGCGCGCTGTCAAGGCTGCGTCCTGAGCACGCGCCAGGGGGTGCCGGGGGGACGCGCCGCCATGCCGGTTCGCACAGCCTCGCACAGCCGCCCCGGCCGCATCGGACTGGCGCTGGCCGGCGGCGGATTCCTCGGCGCGGCCTACGAGCTCGGCGCGCTGTGCGCGCTGGCCGAGGCGATCGACGGGCTGGACCTCACCAGGCTCGACACCTACGTCGGCGTGAGCGCCGGAGCGTTCATCGCCGCGGGCCTGATCAATGGCGTCACGCCGCACCGGATGGTGCGCATGTTCGTCGAGGACGACGACGCCGAAACCGCTTTCGATCCGGCCCTGCTGCTGCGCCCGGCCTATCGCGAATGGCAGCGCGCGCTGCGTTCGGCGCCGGCCGGCGTGAGCGCCACCGTGGCAGCCGGCCTCGACGAAGCGCTCGCCGGACCGCAGGCGGCGCTCTGGCGCGCCCTCGAGCGCGGCCTGCGCCTGCTGCCCAACGGGCTGATCGACGGCAGCCCGGCCGAGCGCAAGCTCGCACACCTGCTGTCGCAGCCGGGCCGCACCAACGACTTCCGGCGCACCCGGGTGCCGCTGCGCATCGTGGCCACCGACATCGACTCCGGCGATCCGGTGGAGTTCGGCTCGCCGGGCCACGACCACATCCCGATCTCGCGCGCGGCGATCGCCTCGAGCGCCGTGCCGGGCCTGTTCGCTCCGGTGCGCATCGGCGCGCGCCACTACCTCGACGGCGCGCTGAACAAGACCGTGCATGCCTCGGTGGCGCTGGAGCACGGCGTGGGGCTGGTGCTGTGCCTGAATCCCCTGGTGCCCTACGACGGCGCCGGTGCGCGCGCACGCCGCGTCTCGCGCTCGGGCATCAGCACGGTGATGGCGCAGACCATCCGCACCGCGATCCGTTCGCGCATGACCGTCGGCCTCGAGAAGTACCGCGTCACGCATCCGGGTTCGGACGTGGTGCTGTTCGAGCCGCGCCGCGACGACTCCGACATCTTCTTCACCAACATCTTCAGCCTGTCGAGCCGGCGGCGGCTGTGCGAGCACGCCTACCACCGCACCCGCGAGGACCTGCTGGCGCGCCACGCAGCGCTCGAGCCGGTGCTGGCGCGCCACGGGCTGTCGATCGACCTGCGGGTGCTGCGCCATCCGGTACCGCGGCTGGTGCGCGAGGCCATGCCGTCGGTCGCCGCGCGCGCGACGCGCATCGGCGCGACCCTGGCAAGGCTGGGGCGCGCGCTCGACGACCTCGATCGCTCGCTCGACATCATCGGCCCGCGGCTGGCCGCCGGGCGCCCGAGCGCACAAGGGGCCGGCGCACGGTAAGATCCGCCCAACGCGAGACCGGAAACGACGGAGCAGGCATGCAGCGAAAGCCGCCGCGGCGCACCCGTGAGCGCATCCTCGAGCGTTCGCTGCGCCTGTTCAACGATCTCGGCGAGCCGAACGTCACGACGAGCGCCATCGCCGTCGAGATGAACATCAGCCCCGGCAACCTGTACTACCACTTCCGCAACAAGGACGACATCGTCGACGCGCTGTTCGAGCAGTTCGAGCGCGAGATCGATCCGCTGCTGCAGGCGCCGCTGCGCCGCGACAGCCACTTCGAGGACGCCTGGCTGTTCCTGCATCTGCTGTTCGAGACGATCTGGCGCTATCGCTTCGTCTACCGCGACCTCAACGACCTGCTCTCGCGCAACCGGCGCCTCGAGACGCATTTCCGCGCCATCGTCGATCGCAAGACCGCCGCGGCGCGCGCGCTGTGCCGCTCGCTCGCGGCAAGCGGGGCGCTCGAGGCCCGCGACGACGAGATCGAGCCGCTGGTCACCAACATGGTGGTGGTCGCCACCTACTGGCTGTCGTTCGAATACATCCGGCACGCCCGGCGCTTCGCCGAGGCCGGCTACCAGAGCGGAGCCATGGCACGCGGCGCCTTCCAGGTGCTGTCGCTGCTCGTGCCCTGGCTGAGCGAGGACGCGCGCACGCTGTTCGCCCGCCTGTCGCTCGAGTACCTGAAGACCTGAAACCCTGCGTGCCGAGGAGTCGAGCATGGCGAAGTGGAGCGCATTTCCCTACCCCGAGGCGAAGTACGAGTACACCCCCGCGACCCTGAAGAAGCACTGGGCGCGACTGCACCGCGGCGACTGCGAGCCGTTCCCGAAGGACGAGGCGGTGCTCGCGGCATGGATGGCCTTCCACGCCGGGCGCTTCCAGCAGGCGAGCGAGGCGGGGCTGGCCGCCGGCGCAGCGGGCGCCGACGTGGCCGCCAAGGCGACCAACATCTACGCCAACTACCTCGAGAAATCGGAGAAGAGGAAGCTCGAGCTCTTCCAGCAGGTGGCGGCGCGCTGCGAGGCGCAGCAGGCAGGCGACCCGAAGAACGCCAACGCGTTCTACCTCTACGCATACTCGCTCGGACGCTACAGCCAGGGCATCTCGGTGACCAAGGCGCTCGCGCAGGGCCTCGGGGGCAAGGTGCGCGACGCCCTGAAGAAGGCCATCGAGCTGCAGCCCAGGCACGCCGATGCGCACATCGCGCTGGGCGCCTTCCATGCCGAAGTGATCGACAAGGTCGGCGCGATGATCGGCGGCGTGACCTACGGCGCCAAGCGCGACGAGGGGCTGCGGCTGTTCCGCAAGGCGATCGAGCTCAATCCCGATTCGGCCATCGCGCGCATCGAGTACGCCAACGGCCTGGTCCTGCTCGACGGCAAGAAGGCGCTCGCCGAGGCCGAGAAGCTCTACGCCGAGGCCGCCGCGTGCGAGCCCATGGACGCGATGGAGCGGCTCGACGTGGAGACCGCGCGCAGCGAGATCGACGACGCATGAGCCTGCACCCGGCGGTTGCGGCGCGGGATGCAAGGCCGTTTCATGCCGGCGCGCTCGGCGGGGAGTCCGTCGGGGCCGCATCGAGCCCACGCGGGCCCGGCTGGCACTCGTAGAAGATGCGTGCCGTGCAGGCCCGGCACACCTCGGGATCGAGCCGGCGGAAGATGGCGGAGATCGCCTCGTACTTGGTCGTGAAGATGCGCTCGCGCCCGATCTCCTCGATCGCGCCGCCGCGCTCGAGGAATGCCTCGACCTGCGGCCGCAGGCCGTGGAGGTAGAGCGCGCCGCCGGCCGCCCTGCGGTGGCGGGCCTCGCCCATCAGCAGGGCGACGCCGGCGACATCGATGAAGTTGACGTTGCGCATGGCCAGCAGCAGGTGCTTCTGTTGCGGCGCGACCAGGCGCAGGGTGTCGAAATGGGCGGCGATGTGGTTGACCGCGCCGAAGTAGATCGACCCTTCGATGCTCATGATCTTGAGCTGGGGGCATTCGGCCAGGCCCGCCTCCAGCGGCACGAACGGCCGGTCGGGCCGGCGCGCATCGGGCACCAGGCTGCGCATGGTGGGGCGCGAGGTGCGGTTCAGGTACAGCACCAGCGACGCGGCCACGCCGACCAGCACCGCGACCTCCAGGCGCATCAGCAGCGTGGAGACCAGCGTCAGGATCAGCACGCCGCCCTCGGGCGGGCTCATGCGCAGGGTCGAGCGGATGCGCCCGAAGTCGATCAGTGACCAGCCGGCCAGGCACAGCACGCCCGCGACCGCGGGCAGCGGCAGCCAGGCGACCCATGGCGCGAACGCCAGGACGATCACCGCCAGCATCAGGCCGGCGAACACGGCCGACAGCGGCGTGACCGCGCCGGCTTCGAGGTTGGGACCCGAGCGGTTCACCGAGGCGCTGGTCGGGAAACCCGAGAACAGCCCGGCCGCGATGTTCGAGAGCCCCTGCCCGACGAACTCCTGGTTGCCGTCGATGCGCTGGCCGGTACGCAGCGCGATCGCCCGGGCGATCGACACCGACTGCGTGAGCGCCACGATCGCCACCCCGACGGCGGCGCCGCTCAGCGGCACGAAGGTGCCCGGCTCGATGGTCGGCCAGGAGAACGGCGGCAGGCTGCGCGCGATGGGATCGAGCATCAGGATGCCGGTGTGCGCCTTGCCGAACGCCAGGTCGAGCACGAACGCGAGCACGACGCCGGCGAGCATCCCCGCCACGACACCGGGCCAGCGCGGGCGCCAGCGTCGCAGGCCGGCCGCCGCCGCCACGGTGAGCAGGGCCACCGCGAGCGCGGCAGGCCGGGCTTCGGCCAAGTGGGTCAGCACATACGCCAGCACGCTGGCGAACGGCAGCCCCGAGGGTACCGCGATGCCCGACAGCGCGCCGAGCTGGCTGACCAGGATCAGGACACCTGCGCCTCCGGTGAAGCCGACGATCACCGGCTGCGAAATGAAGTTCACCAGCAACCCGAGCCGCAGCACGCCGAGCAGGAGCATGAACGAGCCGGTGAGCAGGGCGAGCGTCGCGGCCAGCCGGACGTACTCGGCCGAACCGGGCAGGGCGAGCGGCGAAAGCGCCGCGAAGGTCATCAGCGACACCGCATTGGTGGGCCCCGAGACGGTGTGCATCGAGGATCCGAACAGCCCCGCCACGATGGTCGGCACGATCGCGCAGTACAGCCCGTAGGCCGGCGGCAGCCCGGCGAGGGTGGCGAAGGCCACGCCCTGGGGCAGCACCAGCAGCGCCCCGACCAGCCCGGCCACCAGATCGGCGCGCAGGCTGCGGCGGTCGACCTGCGGCCACCAGCGCAGGAAGGGAAACAGTCGTTCGAGCGCAATGCGGTTCAAGGCGTGCGGTCTCCTGGCGGGGCGGATTCGGTCAGCCGCGCGGCCAGCCGCCCATGGCGCTGCACCGGCCGGCGCGACGCCTCCTCGAGGGTAGCGCGCGCGCCCCAGATGGCGAGGCGGCTGCGCGCGCGAGTCACGCCGGTGTAGACCATCTCGCGGGTGTTGAGCGGATGTCCGGGCGCAGCGGGCACCAGCGCGACCGACTCGAACTCCGAGCCCTGGGCCTTGTGCACGGTCATGGCCCAGGCGTCTTCGCAGGCCGGCATCTGCAGCACCGGGAACAGGCGCGGCTCGCCGCCGAAACCGGGGAAGGCCACCACCAGCCGTGATGCCGCCGCAGCCGTGGACGGCCGCGGCTCGCCGGCAGGACCAGCGTGCGCCACGCACACGCCGACGTCGCCGTTGAACAGCCCCAGCCCCGGCTCGTTGCGCGTCACCATCACCAGGCGCCCGGCATACCACGATTCGCGCGGCGCAGCGCCCGAGAGACGCCGCACGTGCGGCGCGATGGCGCGGTTGAGCGCCTCGACGCCGAGCGGCCCGTCACGCAGGGCGGCGAGCACGCGGTGGCGCTCCCAGGCCGCGAGCACCCGTGACGGCGGTGCCGCTTCGGCCACCGCCGCGAACGCGTCGCGCCACGCCGCGATCGCCTCGCGGACGATCGCGGCCGGCAGCGCGGGCGACAGCGCGATCGAAGCCGGCCACTCGCTGCCGGCCAGCGCGGCATCGCGCACCTGCGCGGCCAGCGCCGCGATGTCGGGCGCGTCCTGCTGGCGGTAGTTGCGCCCGAGGACCACCACCGCATCGCCTGCGCTCGCGCACAGGTCCGCGAAGACCGCGCCGGCTTCGACCGAGGCGAGCTGGTCGCGATCGCCGGCCAGCACGAGCCGGGTGCCCGGGCCGATGGCCTCGAGCAGGCGCGCGGCGAGCTCGATGTCGAGCATCGAGGCCTCGTCGACGATGACGAGATCGAAGTCGAGCACCGCGACGCCGGCAGCGCGCGTGCCGAGCAGCCGGTGCACGGTGAGGCCGAGCGCCGGCAGGCGTGCACCGATCTCCCCCGTCGGGTCGAGGTCCGACAGCTGCTGCGCCACGGACTGGGCCAGCCGCGCCGCCGCCTTGCCGGTGGGCGCCGCGAAGGCGACGCGCGCCTGCGGCGCGAGGCCGGCGTGCGCCACCAGCAGGCGGGCGAGCGTGGTGGTCTTGCCGGTGCCCGGGCCGCCCGAGAGCACGGTGAGCCGGCGCGCGAGGGCGCAGGCGACCGCACGCTGCTGTGCATCGTTCGCGTCGAGCCGGCCGAAGACGTGCGCCAGCGCGCGCTCGCGGGCAGGCGCGGCGGCCAGCGGCGCGGCCGTGTCCAGCTCGCGCACGGCGCGTGCGATGGCGCATTCGGCCTGCCACAGCCGGTACAGGTAGAGCGCACCCCGATCCAGCACCAGCGGGCGCGCCGCCGCACCGGCAGCGACCATGGGCGAGTCGGCGAGCGCCGCCCGCGCGGCGGCGTCGTCGACGGCGACGCAGGCATCGCCGGCGTCGGCCGCGCTCCAGGCCCTCGCGGCCCAGGCCGCCAGCAGCGCGGCGGCGGCGGGATCGCCGCCCAGGCGCAGGTGGCCGGCGGCAAGCATCCGGGCGAACGCCTGCGCCACGCGTTCGCCGGGCACGCGTTCGCCGGATTGGCGCGTTCCGCTCATGACGAAGCCGCGCCGCGCGGCGCGCCGAGCAGGCGGTCCAGCGTCCGGATCAGGCGCGCGCCGGGTCGCAGGGCATGCACGCCGACGCCGGCCGGTGCGGGCGAGGCCATGCCGGCGCCGCGCAGGAAGACGTAGAGGGCGCCGCCGATATGGCGCTCGTAATCGTAGCCGGGCAGGCAGCGGCGCAGCCAGCGATGCAGCGCGAGGGTGTACAGGCATGCCTGCAGCGAATACGCATGCGCCTGCATGGACGCGGCGAGCGATGCCGGCCCGTAGTGATGCGCCTCGTCGCCGAGGTGGTTGCTCTTCCAGTCGAGCACGTAGTAGCGGCCGTGCTGCTCGAACACGAGGTCGATGAACCCGCGCAGGAAGCCGCGCCAGCGGGCGGTGCCCGCCTCCAGCTCGAGGGCGAATTCGCCGCCCACGGCCTCGATCAGCGCGACCTGGGAGACGCCGTGTCCCGCCAGCAGGAAATCGAGCTCGCGCACCTGGCACGCGGGCGCCACTTCGGCCAGCCGCAGCGTCTCGCCGCCCGGCCCCTGCAGCGGGGCCGCGACGGCCTCCTCGAGCCAGGCCGATACCTCGCCGGCATCGATGCCGCGGTAGCCGCTGCGCGCCAGGCGGCCGGCGACGGCCGCGCGGTCGAGCGGCGCATCGAAGCGGCTTTCCTCCAGGATGCCGTGCAGGCACACGCCGGCGTGCGGACCGGCCGGGAAACGGAAGCGGATCGAGGCCGGCGTGCCCGCCGAGGGGGCAGGCGCCTCGATCATCGACGGCTCTTCGGCCATCGATTGCTGGTCGTGGTCCGGGCGCTCGATGATCTCCTGCCAGGCGATCGAGGCGCCTGCCTCGTCGTCGGCCTGCGTCGACACCATGGCGCTGAAGCTGGTGGTGATCGTCGCGGCCGGGATCGTTGCGCGCCACGGCCGCGCGGCCAGTGCCGCCGGGTCGGGAGGGGCCGCTGCCGCCGGGCCGGAGACGGCGGGTGCATCGCCCGGAGTCGCGGTACGGGCTCGCCCGCCGTGGCCGGCATCCTCGCCGGCGCGGCCCGCGGCCAGGTCCGCGCTCGCGACGATGGCTATCGCGCCGGCCTCGCATGCCTGCGCCCGGGCGCGCCAGGCCGCCAGCGTACGCCGGACCGACTCCGCATCGAGGGGCGGCGCGCCGCGCGAGTTGGCCCGCCAGTCGCTCTGCAGGGTCGGATCGAGATCCTCCAGCAGCCAGGCGAGCGGCGCATGCTGCGCACCGGCCGCGGCGCCCCAGAAGACGTAGCAGCGCTGCTCGGCACGCGTCAGCGCGACGTACAGGCCGCGCAGGCTCTCGGCATGGCGCTCGAGCGCCGCCTGCCGCAGCGCCGCCTCCGAGGGCGTGAAATCGAGCACCGCCTGCCAGCCGGCCGCCGTTGCGTGCCGGTGGTGATACCTCTGCGGCGCGGCAGCGGAGGCGGATCGCCCAGACCACGCGAACGGCAGGAACACCACCGGGAACTCCAGCCCCTTGCTCTTGTGCACGGTGAGGATGTGCACCAGGTCGTCGTCGCTCTCCAGGCGCAGCTCCTCGCTCTCGGCATCGCGATCCGCGCCGGCGGCGCGGCGGCGCGCCAGCATGCGCAAGGCCTGCCGCGGTCCGCGCCGCGCATGGGCGTCGGCCGCCAGCAGATCGACGAGATGCATCAGGTTGGTCAGGCGCCGGTCGCCGTCGCGCACCGCCGCCAGGCGGGCACCGACGCCCTCCTCGCGCACCAGCCGGCGCAGTGCGGTCAGCGGACCGTGGCTCTCCCACTCGGCGCGCGCGCGCGCCAGGGAACCGGCCAGGCGCAGACCGCGCGCGGGGTCGGCCTCGAGCGCGGCGAGCGCGGCGGCCGTGCCGCCGAGCAGCGTGGTGGCGAGCGCCGAGCGCAGCAGGCCGGTGTCGGCCGGATCGTCGATGGCGGCGATCAGGCGCATCGTCTCGTCGCACTCGAACGTGCCCAGCACGCTGTCGCGCGACATCTCGGCCGCTCCGATCCCGGCGGCCGCCAGCGCCCGCTTGATCGCCGTGCCCTGGCGGTGGCTGTCGACCAGCACGGCGATGTCGGCCGGCCGCAGGGTCCTGTCCCCGAGGCGCGCACCGGCACGCAGCAGGCGCGCGATCTCGGCCACGCTCGCCGCGATCGCCTGGCGCTGCGCGCTCGCCGCGTCGAGCCAGCCCGCCGCGCCGGCCTCCCCTTCGGGCTGCAGCTGCACCACCGTGAGCGGCGCGCGCGAAGCGCCGTCGGCACCGTCGAAGGCGCGGCGCGCGCGTGCACCGACGGCGGCGGGCGCGAAGCCGATCTCCTCGACGAGGAACGGGCGCTCGCGTGCGAACAGCGCGTTGACCGCGGCGATCAGCGCCGGGCTCGAGCGCTGGTTCTCGCCGAGCCGGTGCACCGTGCGCATCGATTCGCGCGCCTCGAGGTAGGAGTAGACATCGGCGCCGCGAAAGGCGTAGATGGCCTGCTTCGGATCGCCCACCAGCACCAGCGTGGCCGACGCGCGCGCGGCGTCGTCGGGCGGCGTGCCGGCCGCATCGTCACCGACTGCATCGTCGCCGGCCACATAGATGCGCCGGAAGATCGCCCACTGCAGCGCATCGGTGTCCTGGCACTCGTCGATCAGCGCCAGCGGATAGCGTTCGCGCAGCGAGCGCGCGAGCGCGGCGCCGCTCGCCGGGTCGGCCAGGGCGTCGTGCACCAGGCGCAGCAGGTCGTCGAAGTCCAGCACCTGGGCCGACGCCAGCGCCGCCGCGCGCCGTGCGCGCGCCTCGGCCGCGAGCTCGCGCGCGATCCAGGCGCGCGCGGATGCGAGCGAGCCGGCCAGCGCGAGCAGCCGGTCGCAGATCGCGGGAATGGTCGAGGGCGGCAGGCGCCCGGCGAAGCGCTCGCTGGCCAGCCTGGAAGCGGCTTCGGGCATGGTCTGCGGCGACGGATCGGCGCAGAACGCCGCGAGCGCGGCCAGCCACTTCGCGACCAGATCGGCGCGAAAGCGCCGGCCGTCGGCATTGCCCTTCGTGCCCAGCCATTCGAGCAGCCCGGCACGCTCGCGCTCGAGCGCGCCGGCGAGGTCGGCCCGCACGCGCGCGAGCTCGTGCTCGAGCGCGCGCCAGTCGCCCTGCTGCGGCTCGACCCGCGCCAGCGGCTGCGCGGCGATGGCGCGCAGCGCATCGGACAGCGTCGCCGGCGTGAGCCCGGCCATCGCGAAGACCTGCAGGCGCCCCGGCGAAGCGTCGTCGAGCTGCGCGCGCCACCAGTCGGCCAGCACCTGCGCCTCGTGCTCGCCGGAGTCGGCCTCGACCGGCAGGCCGGCGGGCACGCCGATCGACAGCGCGTGCTCGGCGATCACGCGCTGGCAGAAGCCGTGGATGGTGTGCACCGACGTTTCGTCCGCGCTCGCGAGGGCCACGCGCAGCACCGAGCGCGCCGCGCGGGCGGCGTCCTCGCCGAGGCGCGCGGCATACGCGACGCAGAAGGGCTCGTCCACCGTGGGGTCGCGCCCTTCGAGCCTGTCGTCGAGCAGGCGCTCGAGCTGGGCGATGCGCTGGCGGATGCGAGCGGCCAGCTCGGCGGTGGCCGCATTGGTGAAGGTCACCACCAGCACCTGCTCGATGCCGAGCCGGCGCTCGACGAGCGCGCGCACCACCAGGCCGGCGATGGTCCAGGTCTTGCCGGTGCCCGCGTCGGCTTCGAGCAGGTGCAGCCCTTCGAGGATGGCCGGATCGAAGACGGGGTGCGCGTGCAGCGTGGCGGTCATGGCGCAGCCTCGCCGCCCCACCCCGCGTCGAGATCGTCGAGGATCGGGCCGTACACGCGTTCCGCGAGCGCCAGGACGCGATCGAGATCGGGCTCGGCATCGCGAAACAGCGCCTGCGCCGCCGGCCTCGCGAGCTCGCCGATGCCCGGGCCGAAGGCGGTTCCCAGCAGGGTATCGCGTGCGCGCGCGCGCGCGGCGATGCGGCGCTGTTGCGCCGCTTCCTCGGTGCCGCCGCGCGCCGGGCGCGCCAGCGTCCTCGCATGGCGCAGCCAGGTACGCGGAAACAGCGCCAGCGGCTCGCACCGGATGCGCTGCGCCCAGTCCAGCGCGTGGCGCAGCGCATGCTGCGGATCGGCGCAGGCGATGCCGAGGCGCGCATCGGGCGCCACCAGGCGCGCCGGCGCCCCTTCGCCCCGCGCCAGGCGCCACAGGGCCGCGCGCAGCCAGGCATCGATCAGGGCGTAGGCACCGAGCGGAAAGGCGCTCACGAACACGGGACCGCCGGCCGCATCGAGGGCGGGTGCGGCCATGACCAGGCGCCGGCCGTCGAGCGTCGCCTCCACGGCCGGCGCCGGGGATGCGCCGCCGCGCGGCAGCGACTGCGCATCGGGCAGCGACAACGCATCGGCCACCAGCGCAGCGGCGCGCTGCACGATGGCCTGCGCCTGCGCACGCCCGGCCGCGCCGGCGGCCGTGCGCGGATCGAGGCCCACTTCGTGCCGCAGGCGATCGACGTCTTCGCCGGCCAGCAGCCGCTCGACGCAGCGCTGCATGAGGACGCGTTCGTCGTCGGCCGACCACAGCGGCTCGACGTCCGCCGACAGCGGCACCTCGCGCGGCAGGCTCACACCCAGCGCCTCGCGCAGCCAAGTGGCCGCCGGCTCCACCAGCGCGGTGCGCAGCGCCTCGATCGGTATGGTATGCAGCACCGGGCGCCCCGGCGCCGCCTCGCCCCCTGAGGCCGGCAGCGGCACGCGGGCCTCGGCGACACCGGCGGCATCGGTCGCCGCCTCGGCACGGACCGCTCCATCGGCATCACCCGCCATCGTCCCGGCGCTCTCCATCGTCTCGACGTCGGCCAGCGCGCCGATGCCGGCAGCGCGCGCCGGCAGGGGGCGAGCCAGCGCCCGTGCGGTGGACAGCCACTGCTGCGCGCGGCTCGCGGCGTGCTCGAAATTGCGCAGCGAAAAGGGATGCAGGGGATGCTCGACCAGCGCCGGCGCGTCGCCCGCGTCGGGATGGCGACGACGCACCGGCTCGAAGGATGCGGCCGCCCCGCCGGCGAGCCGTGCCGACAGATAGCCCAACAGCTCGGCCACCAGCGGTGACGGATTGAGCGCCGTGTCGTCGCGCGGATTGCGGCTCTGGCACGTCACGACGAGGCGATCGCGCGCGGCCAGCACCGCATCGAGGAAAGCGCCCCGGTCGTCCACCCGCGCCAGCCGGTCGCCGAAGCGCGGCGCGCGGCGCATCAGGTCGAGCTCGTCGCGGCTGCCGCGGCGCGGGAACGCGCCTTCGTCCATGCCGAACAGGCATACCACGCGAAACGGCACGCCGGGCAGGCTGCCGATCGGACACACCGTCACCGCCCCGGTGGGCATCGCGGCGCCGGCGCCCTCTTCGAGGGCCTGCACGAACACGTGCGCGAACGCCTGGGCGTCGAGCACCGCGGCGCGCGAAGCCGCTGCCCCTTCGAGCAGGTCAGCCAGCGCTTCGCGCACGCGCTGCAGCGAAGCGGCATGCCGCTGCGCCGGGCCGAAGACCGACTCGATCGCCTCGCGGGCCGTCTCGCACCATTCGGCCAGCGGCCGCGGCGCCCGGGCCGCGTCGCGCAGCGCCGACAAGGCGTCGGCCGCCCTCAGCCACGCATCGAGCACCCGCGCCCGGGTGCCCTGGGCCCCGGGCACGGCGAGCAGGTCGCCGACCACGCCCGCCGAACCGAGGGCGGCGCCGAGCAGCAGGCGGTCGGTGGCGGCGGCCAGGCTGTGCTTGGGCGAGCCGTCCGCCTCGTCCAGGCCGCGCCGGGCGCCGGCCGCCTCGAACCAGTGCAGCAGCTGCTCGACCTCGGCAGCCTCGACGGCAAGCGCCTCCATCACCGCGGGATTGCGCAGCCATTCCTCGAGCGCCGCCGCGCCCACGGCCTGCAGCGGCATGGACAGCATCGCGCCGACCGCGGCGATCAGGGGATCGGCAGCCGGCGCCCGGCCGCTGACGGCCACCGGGATGCGGCGCGCCTCGGGCTGGCTGGCGAACACCCCCTCGATGGCCACTGCCGCCGACTCGATGTCGGCGCAGTAGACGACGATCTCTTCCGGCGCGAGGCCGGGCAGCGACTCGAAGCTCTCCAGCAGCGCTTCGTGCAGCACCTCCGCTTCGCGCACCACGCCGTGCGCGCCCGCCACCACGATCGACGCATCGGCGGCGTGCAAGCCGCGCCACGGCGCATCGCTGCGCAGGAACACCGCGGCCTGCAGCGCGTGCAGGCAATCCGCCGCCGGCATCCCGCCCGATGCGGCGAACGGTATGGCTTCGTCGCGCCCGGGCGCTTCGGCCTGGACCGAGAAGCGCTCTTCGAGCGACAGCACCTGCGCCACGAAATCGCGCTGCGCGCGGCCCCAGTTGCCCAGCAGCGAGGGCTCGCCCTCGTAGAGCCAGGCCACGTCGGGGCGCTGCGCGCGCACCCGGGCCAGGCTGCGCGCATCGAGCATGTCGGTCCACAGCTCGCGGCACGGGTCGGGCGCGAACAGCGACACGTCCATCGAGGCCGAGAGCCGGCCGAACAGCGCGAACTGCTCGGGCGAGAGGTCGACGCGCCCGAACAGCGATACGCGGGTGCCGGCCAGCGCGCGGCGCACCTGCGCATCGTCATGCTCGAGGCAGCGCACGAACTGGTCGTAGGGGTGCTCGCGGCGCACGTCGGGCAGGCGCTCGAGCAGGCGCTGCCAGAGCCAGCGCTGCCACGCCTCGTGCGGGCCGAGCGGCGCCTCGCCTTCGGCCCAAAGGCCGCGCTGCCAGCGCGCGAGCCAGTCGCGGCGGTAGGCGAGGTAGCGGTCGAAGCAGGCCGCGACCGACTCGGCCAGCGCCAGGCGCACCGTCGAGCCCGACTGGCGCACGCGCGCGCGCACCAGCGCGAACCCCGGCTCCTCGGGCAGCTCGCCGAGCAGTTCGAGCAGGACCCAGCAGGCCCGCCCGGGCTCGAAGGGGGAGCGCGCCGGCAGGCCGGGCAGCACCGAGCGCATGGTGCGCCACAGCCAGCGGCCGGCGAACTCCGGGCGCAGCCGCGCACTGACGCCGAAGCGCTCGGCCTCGCGGCGCTGCAGCCAGCGCCCCACCCCGATGCTGGGCACGATGACCGTGCGCTCGGCCAGCGGCCCGCCCGGCGCCTCCTCGAGCGACTCGAGCAGGGCATCGGCGAGGCGCTCGAAGCGGTGGTCGAAGCGGAGATGCAGCGCCACGCGCGAACGGCTATCAGAAGCGCGAGCCGGGCTCGAGGAGGAACGCGGCCTCGTCCGGCGTCGATGCGCGCCCGAGCAGCTCGTTGCGGTGCGGGAACCGGCCGAAGCGCTCGATGACGTCGTGGTGACGCTGCGCCCAGGGCCAGGCGCCGCCGGCCAGCGGATCGTCGCGCAGGGCGCCGAACAGGCGCAGCGCTTCGCGCTGGTCGGCCAGCGACTCCGAGTGCTCGAACGGCATGTAGCAGAACCAGCGCCGCAAGCTGTCGTAGCGCAGGTCCCATCCCTCGGCCACGACGCGCCGCGCCGCGGCGAGCCCGGCGGCATCGCCCGCGAACATGCGGGGAGTGTCGCGGAAGACATTGCGCGTGAACTGGTCGAGAACGAGGATCAGTGCCGGCACCGTGGCGGCGTCGCGCCCCCAGTCGTCGCAGCCGCCGGCGAGCGCGCGCTCGATCAGGGAGCCGAAACGCGAGCGGATCGCCGCATCGAAGGCAGGATCCTTGGAGAACCACTCGGGGCGCACGCGGCCGCGCGCACGCCCGTCGGCGCCGTCGAACCAGAACGCCAGCACCTCGTCCGGCCCCGGCCCGACCTGCGGCGCGCTCACGCCGTCTCCAGCAGCAAGGCGTGCTCGAGCTCGCCCGGCGCCAGCTCGCGCCCGAGCAGGAAGCCGTTGGGCAGCATGGCGAGCGCGAGCACCAGGCGCTCGAACTCGGGCGCGAAGCCGTCGATGATCCGCTGCGGATCGGGGCACAGCGCGACGTCGCTCATGAGGCCGAACTGGACCCCGCCGGCGTAGGAGAGGATGGACACGCCCAGGCCGATGTCGCCCGACTGCGGCACCCAGAACATCATCCTCGACAGGGGCACGCCGGCCATCCGGATCATCGCGGTCGGGCCCGGCACGTTGGTCATGACCATGCTGCCCTTGTTGCCCAGGTACTCGAGCACCTCCGTCTGGACCAGGTGCGGAAGGTGGCCCGCGATGGCCAGCAGGACGTAGGCGACGGCAGGCTGGTAGCCCGCCTTCAGCTCGCTCATGCGCCGGCGTATCTCGGCCACCCGCTCCACCGGGCTGGCGATGCCCACCGGCAGGCACAGCGGCACCAGGCCGAAGCGGTTGCCCAGGCCACCGACCGGCTCGGACTCCGGACGCAGGTTCACCGGCACCATCGCGCGGATCTCGCAGTCGGGCGCGACTTCGTCGCCCCGGGCGAGCAGGTAGCGGCGCAGCGCGCCGGCCGCACAGGCGAGCAGCACGTCGTTCACCGAGGCGCCGAGCCCCCGGCACACGGCCTTGACTTCGTCCAGCGCGAGCGGATCGTTCCAGGCGAACGCCTTGCGCCCGCCCGGCGTGCCCTTGAGCCGGGTCGGCGTGTCGTCGGACATGAGCAGGATCGCCAGCGTGTCGCGGATCACCCGTGTGCCGACCTGCGTATAGTCGGCCAGCCGGTCGGGGTGCGCCGCGACGTCGATCGACTTCGTCACCAGGGTGCCGGTGGCGTCGATGGCGGCGACCGTGCCGCGCGTCAGCGGCTTCAGGTACGGCGCCCAGGGATTGGACTCGACCTCGCCGGCGCCGCCTTCGCCGGGGTCGCGCCGCGGCGCCACGGCATCGGTGAGCGAGAGCATCACCCCCACCAGCGCGATCCCGTCGGCGATGCAGTGATGGATACGGGTCACCATCGCGCAGGTGCCGCGATAGTTCTCGACCAGGTGGAACTGCCACAGCGGATGCGCCGGGTCGAGCGGCTGCACCGCCAGCCGCGCGGCCAGCTGCTGCAGCTCCCGATCGCCGCCGCTGCCGCGCAGGCGCACGCGCCTGAGGTGGCGATCGAGGCGGAACTCCTCGTCGTCGACCCAGGCATGGCCGACGGCGTCGCTCTCGATCTTCTGCCGGAAGCGGGGATAGACCAGCAGGCGCTCCTCGAGCACCCGGGCCAGGCGCGCCATCTCGACGGGCGCCTCGAACACGAACACGCCGACGATCATCATCAGGTTGCGCGCGCTGTCCATGCGCAACCAGGCGGTATCGACGCTGGACATCCTCTCGCGACCCATGCTGTCCCCTGCCCCCCGGTTCACCGACGGCCCGGCGAAACGAGCGCCGGAGCGTTGCTATGATACGTAACAAGCGGGTCGCCGACCGCGCTGCCGATCAATCGAGGAGATGCCATGGCCGACCTGGATGCCCGGTTCGAGCGGGCGGTGAGCGAATCGAAGAGCCTGCCCGAACGTCCCGACAACATGACGCTGCTCAAGCTCTATGCGCTGTACAAGCAGGCCAGCACGGGCGATGTCGACGGCAAGCGGCCCGGCTTCACCGACATGGTCGCGCGCGCCAAGTGGGATGCCTGGAAGCAGCTCGAGGGCACCGACCGCGACGAGGCGAAGCAGCAGTACATCGACCTGGTCGAAGAGCTGAAGGGCTGACGCGCAAGGCGCCCGACCCGGGGAGCCTGCCGGAACCGGATCCGGCTAGATCAGACGGAAGGCGGCGATCGCCACCAGGGTGGGCACGGCCGCCGCCGCGAGCAGGCCGAGCGCGCTGATCTCCTCGTCCTCGAAACGGCTCTTCAGGATGGCGTAGCCGGCCGGATTGGGCGCATTGGCGATCACGGTGAGGCCGCCGCCGGTGACGGCGCCGGCCACCAGCGAGTATTTGAACTCCTCGCTCAGCCCCTGCACCAGCGAGCCGAGATAGGTGAGCGCAGCGTTGTCGGTCACCGCCGTGAGCGCGGTCGCGCCGTAGTACACGGCGGTCGGGCTCATGCCCGAGAGCAGCGGCTGCAGCCACCACTGCTGCTGCCCGCCGAGCACGACCAGGCCGGCGAGGAAGAAGGCCACCATCAGCCCTTCGCGCAGCATCAGGCGGTCCTGGTGCCGGCCGTAGGCATGCGCGACGCCCAGGAAGAACAGGAACAGCCCCATGAACACCACCGGGTGGTGCGCGAACACCACCACGCCGGCCAGGAACAGCAGGTGCACGAGGACCAGCGCCGGCGGCACCGGCGCCTCGTCCTGCCGGCCGGCCTCGGCGACGAGGCGCAGCTCGGCGCGAAACAGCAGCGTCACGCCGAGCGCGTTGACCACTGTCGCGAGTGCCGAGCGCCAGCCGAAATGGGCCAGCATGTAGGCCAGGTCCCAACCCCAGGTGCCGGCCACCATCAGCACCGGCGGGGCCGCGTAGGGCGTGAGCGTGCCGCCGATCGAGACGTTCACGAACAGCACCCCGAGCGTGGCGTACTTCAGGCGCGTCGACAGCCCGGCGCCGTAGAAGCGGTCGCGCAGCAGCAGCGCCGCCAGCGTCATGGCTGCCGGCTCGGTGATGAACGAACCCAGCAGCGGCAGCAGCGACAACGCCAGGAAGTAGGTGGCCATCGGCCGCGGCATCGGCATCGCGCGCGCGACCCAGCGCACGCAGGCGAGCGCGAGCTGCAGGATCGGGCGGCTGGCCGCCACCACCATGATCACGAACACGAACATCGGCTCGGTGAAGTTGCGCGACTCGAGATAGCGCAGCGCCTGCCCGTGCTCGCCCGCGAGCGCCAGGTAGACGACGAGCACCATGGCCCAGAAGCCGAACACGACCTCGACCTCGCCCAGCAGGTGCCAGACGCCCGCATGCGCCGGCTGCGCATGCGCCAGGCGCTCGAAGGCCTTCGCCGAGAAGGTATGCACGACGGCGACGGCGAACAGGATCGAGCCGACCAGCTCGAAGGGAGCGGGGCTCACGTCGATGACTCCGCCGTACGCAGGAGGAGCGGTTCCACTTCAGGCGAAATAGCGGTCGAAGTCCTTCTGCAGCCGCTCCTCGATGCGCGGCTTGAACGCCGCCAGGAGCAGGCCGAGCCGCGCCTCGAGCACCACCTTGTCGCGGGTGATCTTCATGCGCCCGGAGACGCCGGCGCGCGAGAAGTTCAGCGCGTTGCCGTCCCACTCGCTGGCGATGTCGAACGACTCGGCCATGTCGTCGGCGACCTTCTGCGCCGCCTCCTTCGCCTTTTGCAGGCCGAGCTTGTGCCGGCGCTGGAGATGGATCTCCGACATGGTGGTCTCCGTGGTCCGGTCGGTCGGGCGGTCGGTCGGATGCTCAGCCGGCGGCGACCGGGGTGGGCAGCGGCTGCCCCGCGGCGAACGCCACCAGGTTGTCGGCGGCCAGCATCGCCATGGCCATGCGCGAGCTGCGCGTGGCGCTGCCGATGTGCGGCGTGAGCACGACGTTGGGCACGGCGAGCAGCCGCGGGTCCAGCGCCGGCTCGCCTTCGAAGACATCGAGGCCGGCGCCGGCGATGCGCCCTGCCCGCAGGGCCTCGACGAGCGCGGCGTCGTCGACGATGCCGCCGCGGGCGATGTTGACCAGCGTCGCAGTGGATTTCATGGCGGCGAGCTCGCGCGCGCCGATGACGTGGTGCGTCGCCTCCGAATACGGCAGCACCAGCACGAGGTGATCGGCTTCGGCCAGCAGCGTGGCGCGGTCGACGAGCCGCGCGCCGAGCTCGGCCTCGTTGGCCGCGCGGCTGCGGTTGTGGTAGATGACCTTCATGTCGAAGCCGCGCGCGCGCCGCGCGACCGCCGAGCCGATGCGCCCCATGCCGAGGATGCCCAACGTCGTGCCGTGCACGTCGGCGCCGAGGAACTGGTCGAACGCCCAGCGCTGCCACTGGCCGGCACGCAGCCAGTGCTCGGACTCGGTGACGCGCCGCGCCGTGGACAGCAGCAGCGCCCACGCCATGTCGGCAGTGGCCTCGGTGAGCACGTCGGGCGTGTTGCTGACCGCGATGCCGCGCTCGCGGCACGCCGCCAGGTCGATGTGGTTGTAGCCCACCGAGCCGGTGGCCACCATGCGCAGGCGCGGACAGGCCGCCAGCAGCTCGCGGTCGACGCGGTCGGAGGCGGCGACGAAGAGCGCGTCGCGATCGGCCGCGCGCGCCAGCAGCGTGGCGCGCGGCCAGTCCTCGTCGTCCTGGTTGGCGTCGAGCTCGAAGTACGGCGCGAGCCGCTCGATGACCTGGGGGAAGACCTGGCGGGTGACCAGCAGCCTGGGACGCGCATTCATCGCGCCGATTATAGCGATCAGCCCTGGATCTCGAAGACCTGGCGCAGGTACTGCAGGTAGGCCGCGTCGTCGCACATGTTCTTGGCCGGCGTGTCGGACAGCTTGGCCACCGGCTGGCCGTTGCAGCGGACCATCTTGATCACGATCTGCAGCGGCGCATGGCCGAGGTCGTTGGTGAGGTTGGTGCCGATGCCGAAGGCGACGCGGGTGCGGTCACGGAAACGCTGGTACAGCGCGGCCATCAGGGGAAAGGTGAGCGCGTCCGAGAACACCAGCGTCTTGGTCTTCGGATCGACGCGGTTGGCCTCGTAGTGGCTGATGAGCCGCTCGCCCCACTCGAAGGGATCGCCCGAATCGTGGCGGGCCCCGTCGAAGAGCTTGCAGAAGTACATGTCGAAGTCGCGCAGGAACGCGCTCATGCCGTAGACGTCGGACAGCGCGATGCCGAGGTCGCCGCGATACTCGCGCGCCCAGGTCTCGAAGCCGAACACCTGCGTGTCGCGCAGGCGCGGGCCGAGCGCCTGGCAGGCCTGGAGGTACTCGTGCGCCATGGTGCCCAGCGGGGTCATGCCGTGCTTCATGGCGTAGTGCACGTTCGAGGTGCCGGTGAAGATCGCCCCGAGCTTCTCCCGGCAGGTGAGCAGCACCTCCTCGTGCCACAGCCGCGAGAAGCGCCGGCGCGTGCCGTAGTCGGCCAGGCGCAGGCCGGCGAGATCGGGGTCGCCGGCGAGCAGCGCGATCTTGGCTTCGAGCCGCCGCCGACCCTCGGCGTAGTCGGGCAGCCGGACCGTCTCGCGGAAGTAGATCTCGTTGACGATCGCCAGCACCGGCACTTCGAACAGGATGGTGTGCAGCCACGGCCCGCGGATCACGATGTCGATCTCGCCGTCGTCCTTCGGCGAGGGCGCGATCGTGATGTACTTGTGGTTCATCTGGAACAGGCCGAGGAAGTCGACGAAGTCGCTCTTGATGAAGCGCAGGCCGCGCAGATAGTCGAGCTCGCGCTCGCGAAAGCGCAGCGAGCACAGGTTCTGCACCTCCTCCTCGATCGCGCCGACGAACGGCCGCAGGTCGATGCCCTCGTTGCGGCACTTGAAGCGGTACTCGACCTGCGCGCCCGGGAAGTGATGCAGCACGACCTGCATCATCGTGAACTTGTACAGGTCGGTGTCGAGCAGCGAGGTGATGATCATCGCGATGGGCGGGCAGCACGCCGGACCGGCGCCTGCCGCCCATCATAAGCCATGGCACTCGCCGCGGCGCTCAGTGGACCACGAGCGGGATCTCGGTCGCCGGCGGCGTGTTGCGGCTGCGCCCGCAGCGCACGATGCCGTCGATCATCACCATGCCGACGCCGGGGATGTCGCCGAGCTGCACGCTCTCGAGCAGGCCGCGGCCGGCCGTGTGCTGCGCGCGGTCCATGAAGACGAAGTCGGCGGCGCGCCCGACCTCCACCAGGCCGCAGTCGAGCCCGCGCAGGCGGGCCGTGTTGCCGGTGGCGAAGCAGAACACCGATTCGGCGGGGATGCCGCCGACGCTGGAGAGCAGCGCGATCATGCGCAGGATGCCGAGCGGCTGCACGCCCGAGCCGGCGGGGCCGTCGGTGCCGAGGATCACGCGGTGCGGGCACTTCAGCTGCAGCGCGGCGCGGGCCGCGGCGATGGCGACCTTCTCGTTGCCGTTGTGCACGATCTCGATGGCGCGCGACGACTTCTCGCACAGCTCGCACACGTGCGCCTCGGGCAAAGCGGTATGGCCGCCGTTGATGTGCCCGATGACGTCGGCGTCGGCCTCGAGCACCACGTCCTTGTCGATCAGGCCCGAACCGGGGATCGACGGCCCTCCAGTATGGATGGTGCTCTGGATGCCGTACTTGCGCGCCCAGGCGACCATGCGCCGGGCCTCCTCGCCCGCCTTGACCGAGCCCAGGCCGACCTCGCCCAGCAGTTTCACGCCTGCCTGGGCGAGCTCGCGGAAGTCTTCTTCCACCATGCCCTGCTCGAGCACCGGGGCGCCGGCGAGCACCTTCATCCCGCCCGGGCGGAAGTTGTCGAAAGCGCGCTGGGCAGTGATCGCCAGCGCCTTGAGCCCGACGATGTCCTTCGGGCGTCCGGGCAGGTGCACCTCCCCGGCCGAGATCATCGTGGTCACGCCGCCGTGCAGGGTCGAGTCGATCCAGCCGAGCTGGCCCTGGCGCGGCGTCCAGTCGCCGAACACCGGGTGGACGTGGCTGTCGATCAGGCCCGGGCAGACGCAGGTGCGCCGCGCGTCGATCAGCACGTCGGGCTGCGCGACGTCGCAGTCGGCCTCCTTGCCGAAGGCCGTGATCCGGCCGTCGCGCACGACCACGGTGTCGGCATCGAGCACCGGCCGGTCGATGTCGCCCGACAGCAGCAGGCCGATGTTGCGAATGACCACCTTGCCCGAACGGGCCTGTTCGACTGTCTGTGCCATGGGTTCGCTCCTCGTGGGTCGGATGGATGCGCCGGGGGTCGGTCAGACGGCCGCGACGGCGGCCGCGCCGTCGGGCGGCGGCGCGGCGACGAGCACCGTGCGCAGGACCGCCTCCTGGGCGAATGACTCCCAGTGCTCGATCGCTTCGGGGGCCTCGAGATCCTCGCCCAGGAAAGCCGAGAGCGTGAAGCGGTTGGACTGGTAGAAGTAGCCGGTGGCCGCGATCAGCAGGTACAGGTCGCGCGCCGACACGTCGGGCCGGAACAGGCCCTGCGAGACGCCGCTGCGCAGCAGCGCGTCGAGGATGCCGACGGCGGGCGAGGAGTACTCGCGCGCGCGCAGCGACTTCCCGATGTGCCTGCCGCGGTGCAGGTTCTCGCTGTTGAGCAGCGCGACGAACTCGGGGTTGCGGCGGTAGTAGTCGAGCACGAAGTGCACCACCGCCCGCAGCGACTCGACGGGCCGCGCCGGATCGAGATCGAGCCTGGCCTCGGCTTCGTTGAAGCGGCGGTAGATCTCCTCCAGGGCCGCGACGAACAGCTCCTCCTTGCTGCCGAAGTAGTAGTAGATCATCCGGTCGTAGGAGCGGGCTGCCTTGGCGATCTTCTCGACGCTGCCGCCGTGCAGGCCATGCCGGGCGAAGACCTTGATCGCCGCGCGCAGCAGGCTCTCGCGGGTCGCCTGCGCCGCCCGTTCGCGCACCCCGGGCTTGCGCCGCGGGCCGCTCCTGCTCGCAACGGCACGCGCCGCGGTGCTGTTCGACATCGGTGTAGCCTCCTGACGTAGTCCCGGGGCGAGGACGGCAGCGGTCACTGCTCGGCGAACGCGCGCTCGATGACGTAATGGCCCGGCACCGAGGTGTTGCCCTCGGCGAAGCCGCGCTGCTCGAGCAGGTGCTTGAGGTCGCGCAGCATGGCGGGACTGCCGCAGATCATCACGCGATCTTCGGCGGGATCGAGCGCGGGCATACACAAGTCGGAACACAGCTTGCCGCTTTCGATCAGGTCGGTGATGCGCCCCATGTTGCGGTATTCCTCGCGGGTCACCGTCGGATAGTAGTGCATCTGCGACGACACGATGTCGCCGAGGAACTCGTGCGACGGCAGGTGCTCCACCAGCAGGTCGTGGTAGGCCAGCTCGTCGACCTTGCGCACGCCGTGCACCAGCACGATGTGCTCGAACTTTTCGTAGGTCGCCGGATCGCGCACAATGCTCATGAAAGGTGCCAGCCCGGTGCCGGTGGCGAGGAGGTACAGCCGCTTGCCGGGCAGCAGATAGTCGACGACCAGCGTACCCGTGGGCTTGCGACCGACGATGATCGGATCGCCGACCCGGATGTGCTGCAGGCGCGAGGTGAGCGGACCCTCGTCGACCTTGATGCTGAGGAACTCGAGATGATCCTCGTAATTGGCGCTCGCGATGCTGTAGGCCCGAAGCAGCGGCTTGCCGTCGACCCGCAGACCGATCATCGTGAAATGGCCGTTGCTGAACCGCAGCGCGGCGTCGCGCGTGGTCGTGAAGCTGAACAGGCGGTCGGTCCAGTGATGGACGCTCAGCACACGTTCTTCGTTGAAGGCGCTCATGGACGGATGGAGGTTGGCTGTTGGGGCCGGCGACTCATTTTGCACCGGCGGCGGCGTGAAACCCCTTGCAAGCGGGCGTCGAATTCGTTAGATTGCGGCTTTTCATGTAGCAAACACAACATCAACGTTCGGCGAATCCTACATCAAGTCGTGCCCGCCCACAAGGGTCGCCGGCACGCCGCCAACGAGGTGAAATCTCCATGACCGAGCACACCAGGACAGACGGCCTTCCGGGGATCGACGAGCCGCCCCTGCCACAGATCCTCGAGCGGGCGCGCCCGCGCAACGAGCGCATGGCGGCCGGCAAGATCGAGTGCAACGCATGCCCGGTGCTGTGCCAGATCGCCCCGGGGCGCACCGGCGCCTGCGACCGCTACGCCAACCACGAGGGCACGCTGGTGCGCGTCGACCCGGTGGTCATGCTGCGCCGCCAGATCGCCGAGGGCGAGCCCGAGCTGGTGGCGTTCGCCGAGCGTGCGGCCCTGCCGGCGCCGGAGGGCGAGACGCCGGCGGCCGCCGAGGCGGGGGCGGCCTGGTCGGGCGACCTGCTGCACGCCGACCAGGTGTTCGTCACCGGGATCGGCTCCTCGACCACCTACCCCGACTACAAGCCGGCGCCCTTCATCGTGGGATCGAAAGCCGACGGCGTCGACATGGTCACCGTGGTGACCGAGGGCATCTTCAGCTACTGCAGCTTCAAGCTCAAGATCGATACCGACCGCTACCTCGGCCCCGAGCAGGCGAACGTGCGATGTAAAGGCGAAGTGGTCGGCCACGTGACCACCGCCGAATACGGCTCGCAGATGCTCTCGCTGGGCGGCGTGCACCATCTCACCGGCGGCAGCAAGAAGGAAGGCCGCGTCACGCTCGAGGTGATGCAGGCGCTGGGCAACAAGGCGGCGGTGGAGCTCACCATCGACGGCGGCTCGCAGATCGTGGTGCAGGCCGGGCGCGCGCCCATCGTCAACGGCGCCGAGGAGCAGCGCATGCGCGTGGGCTGCGGATCGGCCACGGTCGGCATCTTCGCGCGCCAGCTCTACGGGCTCGCCGACGAGGTGGTCGTGGTCGACGACCACATCACCGGCGTGCTCACCGAGCACCAGGCGGGGCGCTGCCTGGACATGCGGCCCTCGGGCATCAAGGTGCGCGGGCGCAAGTCGACGCCGGGGCGCTACTTCCAGGTGGCCAATCCGGGCACCGGCTGGGGCGGCACCGACATCGCCGACCCGCTGTCGATCATCGAAGGCTGGGACGGCGCGGTGGCGTGGCCGGGGCTGCGCCTGCTGATGACCTCCACCACCGGCGAGCATGCCGCGTGGTACGTGCTCGACGAGACCCTCACGCCGCGCGAGGAGGCCATGCCGCAGGCGCTGCACGCCATCGTCGAGCGCATCGGCGAGAACTGCGAGCCGTCGCTGTGCACGGTGCTCTTCCTCGGCGGCGCCGGCGGCAGCCTGCGCGCCGGGGTGACCGAGAACCCGGTGCTGCTCACCCGCTCCATCAAGCAGGCGCTGGTCAACGTCACCTGCGGCGGCGCGCCGGCCTATGTCTGGCCCGGCGGCGGCATCACCGTGATGACCGACGTCATGCGCATGCCCGACCACAGCTTCGGCACGGTACCGACGCCGGCCCTGGTGGCGCCGATCGAGTTCAGCATGCGCCTGGACGACTTCCGCGCCCTGGGCGGGCACGTCGACCACGTGCGCCCGCTCGAGGAGGTGCTGCGCCACGGCGCCTGGCACAACGACGGCGCGCCCGTGGCGCGCCGCTGGCTCCAGGCCCCGGCCGGCAATCCCTGGCCGCTGGGCCGCCCGCCGGTGATCGGCTGAAGCCGCCGCCATGCCCGCGCAACGCGCCCTGCTGCCCGATGGCCGCTGGCACTTCCAGCACGGTCCGATCGACATCGTCATCGGCGCCGACGGCCGGCCCGATGCGCTGCAGGCCTCGCACGCCGCCGCCTGGGAACGCTTCGAGACCATCCTCGAGGAGCTGGTCGGCGAGCTGGCGGTCCTGCGCAGGCCGGTGGGCGCGGACCCCTGTCCACTGCGCGGCGCGGTGGCGCGGCGCATGTGGTCGGCCTGTCGCCCCTATCGCGCGGGCTTCATCACCCCGATGGCTGCGGTAGCGGGCGCCGTGGCCCAGGAACTGATCGGGCACTACGCGCGGCCGGGCGTCGATCGCGCCTGGATCAACAACGGCGGCGACATCGCGCTGCACCTGGCCCCGGAGCGCTCGGTGCGCATCGGCCTGTACGCCGACATCGGGCGGCTCGACGCCGCCCAGCTGCGCGACGGGATCCGCACCGACGGCTGGTTCGACGTCGGCCACGAGCTACCGGTGCGCGGCGTGGCGACCAGCGGCTGGCGCGGACGCAGCTTCTCGCTGGGCATCGCCGACAGCGTGACCGTGCTCGCGCGCAGCGCGGCCGAGGCCGATGCGGCGGCCACCGTGATCGCCAACGCGGTCGACGTCGACGATGCTCGCATCGTGCGGCGGCCGGCCTGCGAGCTGAAGGACGACAGCGACCTCGGCAGCCTGCCGGTCACGGTCGACGTGCCGCGCCTCGATCGCGAGACGGTGCAGCGCGCGCTGAGCTCGGGCCGCGAGCGCGCGCAGACGCTGCACGAACACGGCCTGATCTGGTCCTGCGCACTGGTGTGCCAGGGGATGATGGCGCTGGCCGGCGCGCACGGCGCCGCCGCCGCGGGCACGCTGCCGCGCACCGGCGTGGCGGCGCACGCACACTGACGATACTCGGGAGTCTGGCGATGATCGAAATCCGGCGCATCCTGTCCCAGGTCGAGGACATCCACCACGAATTCGGGCCGGTCGCCGCAGTGGCGCCGCGCCGCGGCTGGATCGCCGCGGTGCTGACCAATCCGTTCGCCAGGCGCTACGTGGCCGACATCCTGCCGATGATGGAGGCGCTCAACCCCGTCGGCCTGGACATGGCGCACCGCCTGCGTGCCTCGATGGACGTGCCGGTCGAGCGCATCGAAGCCTACGGCAAGGGCGCGATCGTCGGCAGCGCCGGCGAGCTCGAGCACGGCGCGCTGTGGCACGTACCGGGCGGCTATGCGATGCGCGAGCTGCTCGGCTGGAAGGGCGACCGCGCCGCCTACGCCCGCGGCGAGGGCGAGAAGAAGACCGGCCAGCCCGGCAATGCATTGGCGATCGTTCCGTCGACCAAGAAGGTCGGCGCGCCCGGCACCACCCTCGACGTGCCGCTGACCCACATCAACGCCAGCTACGTGCGCAGCCACTTCGACGCGGTCGAGGTGCGCGTGCCCGGTGCGCCCGCGCCCGACGAGCTGGTCTTCATCCTGGCGATGAGCACCGGCGCGCGGGTGCACGCCCGCGTGGGCGGGCTGAAGGCCGCCGACATCGCCCAATGGGACGGCCTGCGCTGACGCGCCGGCCGCCGCCGTCCGACAACCTCCCGGAGAAAACCCCATGGCCGCCCGGATCCGCAAGCTGATCGTGCAAGTCGACGAAACCCTCCGCGAAATGAACCACGCCGTCGAGCCGCCCACGCGCCGCGCCCTGGCGATGGCGGTGATCGAGAACCCGTGCGCCGGCCGCTACGTCGAGAACCTCGACGAGCTGGTCGCCATCGGCGAGGAGCTCGGCGGGCTGCTCGGGCGCCGCTGCGTGGAGGCGCTCGGCATCGCGCCCGCGCAGGCGCAGAGCTACGGCAAGGCCGCCATCGTCGGCGAGGCCGGCGAGCTCGAGCACGCCGCGGCCATCCTGCACCCCAAGATGGGGGCCACGCTGCGCGCGGCGGTGGAGAAAGGCGCTGCGCTGGTGCCTTCGGCCAAGAAGCGCGGCGGCCTGGGCACGGCCATCGACGTGCCGCTGGGCCACAAGGATGCCGCCTTCGTGCGCAGCCATTTCGATGCCATCGAAGCCCGCGTGAGCGATGCGCCGCGCGCCAACGAAATCGTGGTGGCCATCGCCGTGACCGACAGCGGGCGCCCGCTGGCGCGCGTCGGCGGCCTGAAGGCCAGCGAGATCAAGGGCGAGGACGGCCTGCGCTGAGCGCGGGTGCCGGCCTCCGCCCCTCCCCCAACGTCCATCGCCAACCGGAGACACATGATGGCAACAACGAAGCAGTCCCTGCGCACCGGCCTGGCCGCGCTGGCGGCCCTGGGCGCGACCGCGCTGGCGGCGCCGGCGCACGCCCAGGGCGTGATCAAGATCGGAGAGGTGAACAGCTACAAGGCGCAGCCCCTGTTCCTCGAGCCCTACAAGAAGGGCATGGATCTCGCCGTCGAGGAGATCAACAAGGCCGGCGGCATCAACGGCAAGAAGGTGGAGCTGGTCAGCCGCGACGACAACGGCAACCCGGGCGACGCCGTGCGCGTGGCCGAGGAGCTGGTCTCGCGCGAGAAGGTCGACGTGCTCACCGGAGCGTTCCTCTCCAACATCGGGCTGGCGCTGACCGATTTCGCCAAGCAGAAGAAGTTCTTCTATCTCGCCAGCGAGCCGCTGACCGACAAGATCGTCTGGGCCGACGGCAACCGCTACACGTTCCGCCTGCGCCCGTCGACCTACATGCAGGTCGCGATGCTGGTGCCCGAGGCGGCGGCGATGAAGAAGAAGCGCTGGGCGCTGGTCTTCCCCAACTACGAGTACGGCCAGTCGGCGGCGGCCACCTTCAAGCAGCTGCTCAAGGCAGCGCAGCCCGACGTGGAGTTCGTGGCCGAGCAGGCGCCGCCGCTGGGCCGGGTCGATGCCGGCAGCGTCGTGCAGGCGCTCGCCGACGCCAAGCCCGACGCCATCTTCAACGTGCTGTTCGCCGCCGACCTGGCCAAGTTCGTGCGCGAGGGCAACACGCGCGGCCTGTTCCAGGGGCGCGAGGTGGTGAGCCTGCTCACCGGCGAACCGGAATACATCGATCCCCTGAAGGCCGAAACCCCGACCGGCTGGGTGGTCACCGGCTACCCCTGGTACGCCATCAAGACGCCCGAGCACGAGGCGTTCCTGAAGGCCTACCAGGCGAAGTTCAATGACTACCCGCGCCTGGGCTCGGTGGTCGGCTACAGCGCGATCAAGTCGCTGGCCGCCGGCATCGCCAAGGCGGGCAGCACCGATACCGCGAAGCTCATCGCGGCCTTCGAGGGCCTGCAGGTCGACACCCCGTTCGGCAAGATCAGCTACCGGCCCCAGGATCACCAGTCGACCATGGGGGCCTACGTGGGCCGCACGAAATACGAGAACGGGAAAGGGCTGATGGTGGATTTCCGCTATCTCGACGGCGCGAAGTTCCAGCCCTCGGATGCGGAAGTGAAGAAGCTGCGCTCCGCCGACTGACGCCTCGCGCCGCGCCGGGATCGAACCATGAGCTTCTCCAGCTTCGTCGTCCAGCTTCTCAACGGACTGGCCGGCGCCTCGTCGCTGTTCCTGGTGGCGGCGGGGCTGTCGCTGATCTTCGGCGTGACGCGCATCGTGAACTTCGCGCACGGCTCGTTCTACATGCTGGGCATCTACGTCGCCTACACCCTGGTCGAGCGGCTGGGCGGCGGCCTCGGCTTCTGGCCCGCCCTGCTGCTGGCCGCGGTGGTGGTCGGGCTGCTGGGCGGGCTGGTGGAGATCGTGCTGCTGCGAAGGATCTATCACGCCCCCGAGCTGTTCCAGCTGCTGGCCACCTTCGCCCTGGTGCTGGTGATCAAGGACGCGGTGCTGTGGCTGTGGGGCCCCGAGGAGCTGCTCGGGCCCCGCGCGCCGGGCCTGTCCGGATCGGTGCCCATCCTCGGGCGCCAGTTCCCGTCCTACGACCTGTTCCTGATCGTCGCCGGGCCGGTGGTGCTGGGGGCGCTGTGGCTGCTGCTCACCCGTACCCGCTGGGGGACGCTGGTGCGCGCGGCCACGCAGGACCGCGACATGGTCGGCGCCCTCGGCGTGAACCAGGCGTGGCTGTTCACCGCGGTGTTCGCCCTCGGCGCGCTGCTGGCCGGGCTGGGCGGCGCGCTGCAGCTGCCGCGCGAGCCGGCCAACCTCGAGCTGGACCTGAACACCATCGGCGCCGCCTTCGTGGTGGTGGTGGTGGGCGGCATGGGATCGATCCCCGGCGCCTACGTCGCCGCGCTGATCATCGCCGAGCTCAAGGCCGTGTGCATCTGGCTCGGGCTGGTGGAGGTGTTCGGCTTCGGCATCTCCTTCTCCCGGCTCACGCTGGTGGTCGAGTTCCTGGTGATGGCGGTGGTGCTGGTGGTGCGGCCATGGGGCCTGATGGGGCGCCCGCAGGCCGCGAGCCGGCATGCCGGCACGATCGAGGCGCCGCTGCGGCCGCCCGACAACCTGTTCAAGGCCGCGGCGGCGGCCCTGCTGCTGGCCCTGGTCGCGATGCCGGCGTTCACCACCCAGTCGCCCTACGTCGCGGTGCTGGCGATCGACCTGCTGGTCGCGGCACTCTTCGCCACCAGCCTGCACTTCATCATGGGGCCGGCCGGCATGCACTCGTTCGGCCATGCCGCCTACTTCGGGCTGGGCGCCTACGCGGCGGCGCTGCTGGTGCGCGCGCTCGCCGTGCCCATGGAGCTGGCGCTGGTCCTCGCGCCCCTGGCGGCGGCGCTCGGCGCGCTGGTGTACGGCTGGTTCTGCGTGCGCCTGTCGGGGGTCTACCTGGCCATGCTCACCCTCGCCTTCGCGCAGATCACCTGGGCCATCGCCTACCAGTGGGACAGCGTCACCGGGGGCAGCAACGGGTTGACCGGCGTATGGCCGGCACCCTGGCTCACCGACAGCCGCGCGTACTACTACCTCACGCTGGCGCTGGTGGTCGCGGCCGTGCTCGCGCTCAGGCGCTTCCTCTACGCGCCCTTCGGCTATGCCATGCGCGCCACCCGCGACTCCCCGCTGCGCGCCGACGCCATCGGCATCGACGTCAAGCGCGTGCAGTGGACGGCATTCGTGATCGCCGGCCTGTTCGCTGGCGTGGCGGGCTCGCTGTACGCCTTCTCCAAGGGCAGCATCTCGCCCGAGACCCTGTACGTGACCAAGTCGGTCGACGGGCTGGTCATGGTGCTGCTCGGCGGCCTGCAGACGCTGTCGGGCGGCGCGGTCGGTGCGGTCACCTTCACCTGGCTGCACGACGCCGTCGCGCGCAACACCGAGTACTGGCGCGCCATGCTCGGGGTCATCATCCTGATCCTCGTGATGCTCTTTCCGCAGGGCATCGCCGGGTTCGCACGCCAGATCGTCTACGGCAGGCGTGAAGCGAAGGAGGGACGGCCGTGAGCCTGCTGACGGTTTCCGGATTGGGCAAGTCGTTCGGCGGCGTCAAGGCCGTCGACGGCATCGATTTCCAGCTCGCCGCGGGCGAGCTGCTCGCTCTGATCGGCCCCAACGGCGCGGGCAAGTCGACCACCTTCAACATGGTCAACGGCCAGCTGCGCGCCGATGCCGGCTCGATCAGGCTCGACGGCGTCGAGCTGGTCGGCCTGAAGCCGCGCCAGATCTGGCGGCTGGGCGTCGGGCGCACGTTCCAGATCGCCGCCACCTTCGCCTCGCTCACGGTGGTGGAGAACGTGCAGATGGCGCTCATCTCGGCCGACCACAAGGTGTATTCGCTGTGGCGCCCGGCGGCGGCGCACCGGCGCGCCGAGGCGCTGGCGCTGCTCGAGCAGGTGGGCATGGCCGCGCAGGCCGACCGGCCGTGCAGCGTGCTCGCCTACGGCGACGTCAAGCGCGTCGAGCTGGCCATCGCGATGGCCAATTCACCGAAGCTGCTGCTGATGGACGAGCCCACCGCCGGCATGGCCCCGGGCGAACGCAACGACCTGATGGCCCTCACCAAGAAGCTGGTGATCGAGCGCAACATGGGCGTGCTGTTCACCGAGCACAGCATGGACGTGGTGTTCGCCTACGCCGACCGGATGGTGGTGCTGGCGCGCGGGCGGCTGATCGCCGAGGGCCAGCCGGCCGAGATCCGCGACCATCCCAAGGTCCAGGAGGTGTATTTCGGCAGCGGCAAGACCTTCGAGAAGAAGGCGCTCGCCGCCGCGGGGAGCGGGCAATGAGCGCGCCAGCGCATGCCGGCGCCGACGCCGCCCTGCTCGACGTGCGCGGGCTGTGCGCCTGGTACGGTGCCGCGCAGATCCTGTTCGAGGTCGACCTGCAGGTGCACCGGGGCGAAGTCGTCGCGCTGATGGGCCGCAACGGCGCCGGCAAGTCCACGACCCTGAGCGCCATCATGGGCATGCTCGACAAGCGCCGGGGCACGCTCGCCTTCATGGGCCGCGACATCTCCGCCAGCGAGCCGCACGAAGTCGCCTCGCACGGGCTGGGGTTCGTGCCCGAGGACCGGCGCATCTTCACCGACCTCACCGTGCTCGAGAACCTCGAGGTGGGGCGGCAGGCGCCGCGACGCTGGCCCGACGGCAGCGAGGCGCCGACCTGGACGCCGCAGCGTCTGTTCAGCCTGTTCCCCAACCTGGGCGAGATGCCCGACCGCCCGGGCGGCCGCATGAGCGGCGGCGAGCAGCAGATGCTCACCGTCGCGCGCACGCTGATGGGCAATCCCTTCCTGGTGCTCCTCGACGAGCCTTCCGAAGGCGTGGCGCCGGTGATCGTGGAGCAGATGGCGCACATGATCATGGAGCTGAAGGCGCAGGGCGTGAGCATCCTGCTCTCGGAGCAGAACATGCACTTCGCCGAGCTGGTGTCCGACCGCGCCTACGTGCTCGAGAAGGGGCAGATCCGTTTCACCGGTTCGATGGACGAGCTGGCCGTCAACGAGGAGGTGCGCCGGGCCTACCTGAGCGTCTGAGCTCCTCCCTGGCACGGCCCGCCCTTCCCTTTCCCAACCATCGGAGATCCCCATGGCTTCCGCACCCTCCACCGAGTACAAGTTCTCCGAGCAGGTCGGATTCCTCCTGCGCCGCGCCTACCAGCGCCATGCCGCCATCTTCAAGGAGATGGTGGCCGATACGCAGCTGACCGCCGGCCAGTTCGTCGTGCTGTGCACGGTGCGCGACCGCGGCTCCTGCCAGGTGCCGGATGTCGTCGCGGCCACCGCGATCGACGAGCCCTCGGTGCGCGGCATCATCGAGCGCCTGAAGTGGCGCGAGCTGCTCCAGGTCGCACACGAGCCGGGCGATGCGCGCAGGATGGTCATGACGCTCACGCCGGCCGGACGCACGATCGTCGAGACCGTCACCCCCATCGCCGAGCAGATCACCGAGCTCACCTTCGGCGACCTCGACGCCGGCGAGCGCCAGACGCTGGTCGCGCTGCTGCGCCGCATCGGCGACGACGGCCCGGCGGCGTAACCGGCCGGACGGCCTCGGCCGCAAACGGGCATCCACCGCATCTCGCACTCGGGAGCAAGCCATGTCGAAGCACGCCGCCGCCGCGCCGCTGGTGCTCGAGGTCAACGGCACGACGCATGCGCTCGCCGTGCCGCCCGAGGCGTCGCTGCTCACCGTGCTGCGCAACGACCTGGGCCTGAACGGCCCGAAGTACGGCTGCGGCCTGGGGCAGTGCGGGGCGTGCACCGTGCTGGTGGACGGCGTGGCCGCGCGCGCCTGCGTGATCCCGGTCGGCGGCGTGGCCGGGCGCACCGTCACCACTCTCGAAGGGTTGGGCAGCCGCGAGCGCCCGCACCCGGTGCAGCAGGCCTTCGTCGACGCGCAGGCAGCGCAGTGCGGCTACTGCCTGAACGGCATGATCATGATGGCGGCGGCCCTGCTGGCGGAGTGCCCGCGCCCCAGCGAGGCCGACGTCCGCCGGGCGCTGTCGGGCAACCTGTGCCGTTGCGGCACGCACGTGGAGATCGTGGACGCGGTGCTGCGGGCCGCCGGCCTCCTGGCCGCGGCCGGCAGCGAAACCGCACCCGCCTCGGCGATTCCCCAGCCTGCCGAGACCTGAGAAGGCGTGAACGAATCCGCCGTGAGCCGCCCGGAGCAGTTGCGCACCCGCGCCGATTTCCTCGCCGCCGACGGCGTGCTGGTCGTCACCCGCGAGCCTCCCCCGCCCCCACCCCCGGCGCGCGGCCAGCCGCCGAGCGTGCCGGCCGACCCCGCCGAAGGCCCCGAGGTCCTGCTCTCGGTTTGGGACGACGGCCAGGTCATCGCCCTGAACGGCCACGTCGACCTCGGCACGGGCCTGCGCACCGCGCTGGCCCAGATCGTCGCCGAGGAGCTCGACGTGCCCTTCGAGCGGGTGCACATGGTGCTGGGCGACACGGCGCGCGCGCCCAACCAGGGGCTGACCATCGCCAGCGCCTCGATCCAGGTCACTGCGGTGCCGCTGCGGCAGGCGGCGGCCCAGGCGCGCGCCTTCCTCGTCGAGCGCGCCGCCGAGGTCCTCGGCGCCGCGCCCGGATCGCTCACGGTGCGCGACGGCATGGTCGAGTGCAGCGACGGCCCCGAAGCCGGCCGCCGCATCGGCTACGGCGCACTGCTGCGCGGCCGACGCTACGAGCTGCGCCTGGACACGCAGGTCCGGCTCAAGCCGGGCGCCGAATACCGCATCGTCGGCCAGCCCGTGCCGCGCGTCGACATCCCCGCCAAGGCCTTCGGCGAAACCGCCTTCGTGCACGACCTGCGCCTGCCCGGCATGCTGCACGGCCGCGTGGTGCGCCCGCCGTACGCGGGGGCCGACCACGGCGAGTTCATCGGCAACACGCTCGAGTCGGTCGACGAAGCATCGATCGCCCACATCCCCGGCATCCGTGCGGTGGTGGTGATCCGCGATTTCGTCGGCGTGGTGGCCGAGCGCGAGGAGCACGCCGAGCAGGCCGCCGCCGCGCTGCGCGTGCGCTGGAAGGCGTGGCCGGGGCTGCCTCCGCTCGAGGATCTCGAGAACGCGCTGCGCGCCAATCCGTCCAGCACGCGCAAGGTGGTCGACGAAGGCGACGTCGAGGCGGCGCTGGCCGGCGCCGCCGCGCCGATGTCGCGCACCTACGTGTGGCCCTACCAGATGCACGCCTCGATCGGGCCGTCGTGCGCGGTGGCCGAGTGGCACGGCGAGGAGGCCCGGCCCCACGTGCTCACGGTCTGGGCGGGCACGCAGAACCCGCACGTGCTGCGCGCCGACATCGCCAGGCTGCTCGGCGTCGCCGATCCGGCGGTCGAGGTGATCCGCATGGAGGCCGCCGGCTGCTACGGGCGCAACTGTGCCGACGACGTGGCCGCCGACGCCGCGCTGCTCGCGCGCGCGGTCGGCGCGCCGGTGCGGGTGCAGCTGAGCCGCGAGCAGGAGCACCTGTGGGAGCCCAAGGGCACCGCGCAGTGGATGCAGGTGCGCGGCGGGCTCGATGCCGGCGGCGCCTTCGGCGCCTACGACTTCTCGGTCTCCTATCCGTCCAACGGCGCGCCCACGCTGGCGCTGCTGCTGACGCGCACCGTCGATCCGGTGGCGCGCTCGTTCGAGATGGGCGACCGCACCGCGCGCCCGCCGTACTCGGTGCCCAACCTGCGGGTCACCATCCACGACATGGCGCCGATCCTGCGCGCATCGTGGCTGCGCGGCGTCTCGGCGCTGCCCAATTCGTTCGCGCACGAGTCGTTCGTCGACGAGCTGGCCACCGCGGCGCACGCCGATCCGCTCGAGTTCAGGCTGCGCCACCTGCAGGATCCGCGCGCCAGCGAGCTGCTGCGCGCCACCGCCGAGCGCGCCGGCTGGGTCGCGCACGACGGACCGCAGCAGATGGGCGCCACCGGCGACGTGCTGCACGGGCGCGGTGTCGCCTACGCGCGCTACGTGCACGGGCAGTGGCCGGGCGTGGCCGCCGCCTGGTCGGCCTGGATCGCCGACGTCGACGTCGACCGCAACACCGGCGAGGTGCACGTCAAGCGCGTGGTGGTCGGCCAGGACGCAGGGCTGACCATCAATCCGGCCGGCGTGCGCCACCAGGTCCAGGGCAACGTGATCCAGACCACCAGCCGCGCGCTCAGGGAGCGCGTGCGCATCGATCCGGCCACCAGCGTCGTCTCGGGCCGCGAATGGGGCAGCTACCCCATCCTCAGCTTCCGCGAGGTGCCGGTCATCGAGGTGGTGACGATGCCGCGTCCCGGCGAGCCGCCGCTCGGCGTCGGCGAGTCCGCATCGGTGCCCGGCACGGCGGCCATCGCCAACGCCATCTTCGATGCCACCGGCATCCGCTTCCGGCAGCCGCCGTTCACGGCCGAGGTGGTGCGCGCGGCGCTCAACCCGCTGCCCGCGCCTGCCGGCGCGCCGCAGCCGCGACGCGACGAAGGCCGGGCAGCGGCTGCGCACGCGCCGCCGGCATCTGCGCGCTGGCCGCGCGGCAAGCGCTGGTGGGCCGCCGCCGGCGCGCTGCTCGCCGGCGTAGCCGGCTTCACCGCGGGCGCGCTCGGCTGGCGCGCGGCGATCGCGCCGATCGCGCGCGCCGACATCTCGATGTACACCGCTGCCACCCTCGAGCGCGGCCGCCAGCTCGCGGCGGTCGGCAACTGCGTGGGCTGCCACACCGCGCCTGGCGGTCCGCCGAACGCCGGCGGCCTCGCCATGGAAACACCCTTCGGCACCATCCACACCACCAACCTCACGCCCGACGTCGAGACCGGCATCGGCGCCTGGTCGCTGGCCGCATTCCAGCGCGCGATGCGCGAAGGCATCTCGCGCGACGGCCGGCACCTCTATCCGGCGTTCCCGTACACCTCGTACACGCGTACCAGCGACGAAGACCTGACCGCGCTCTATGCGTACCTGATGAGCCAGCCGCCGGTACGCCGCGAGACGGCCCCGACGCAGCTCGCATTCCCGTACGGCATGCGCCCGCTGATGGCCCTGTGGAACGCGCTGTTCCTGCAGCCCGGCGCGGTGACCGCAGCCGATCCGTCACGCTCGGTGCAATGGAACCGCGGCGAGTACCTGGTCAACGGGCTGGGCCATTGCAGCGCCTGCCACACCGAGCGCAACGTCCTGGGCGCCGAGCGCAGCGGCACGGCCTACCTCGGCGGCGCCATGGTCAAGGGCTGGGAAGCGCCGGCGCTCACCTCGGCCAGCCGTGCGCCGGTGCCGTGGACCGAGGAGGCGTTCTATCGCTACCTGCGCCACGGCCACAGCCCGCTGCACGGCGTGGCTTCGGGCCCGATGGCGCCGGTGGTCGCGGAGCTCGCGGCGCTGCCCGACGAGGACGTGCGCGCGATGGCGCACTACCTGGCCTCGTTCAACCCGCCGGTTTCCGAGACCGAGGCCGCGGCGGCGGCCCAGGCCGCGGTCCTCGAGGCACGCACCTCGGCCCTTACCTCGGAGCGCGCCGCGCCGGGCACAGCCTCGCGCATGTTCGAGGTCGCCTGCGGCGCCTGCCACCACGACGGCGACGGGCCGCACCTGCTGGGCGTGAACACGCCGCTGGCGCTCAACAGCAACCTGCACGCGGAACGCCCCGACAACCTCGTGCGGGTCATCCTCGAAGGCATCCAGGCGCCCCCGACGCGCGCCATCGGCTTCATGCCGGCCTACGCTCAGGCGCTCGACGACCGCCAGGTGGCGGAGCTGGCGGCCTGGATGCGCCAGCGCTACGCGCCCGGCAAGCCGCCGTGGCGCGACCTGGAGCAGGCGGTGGCGCGGGTACGCGCCTCGCCGTCGCAACCGTGACCGGCGGGCGTCGCCGCCTGCGCGCAGAAGAAGGCGCAGGGGGTTCGCCGCCTCAGGCCGCCGTATACGCCGTCTTCACCGTGGTGAAGAACTCGGCCGCGTAGCGGCCCTGCTCGCGCGGCCCGTAGCTCGAGCCCTTGCGCCCGCCGAAGGGCACGTGATAATCGACGCCCGCGGTGGGCACGTTGACCATCACCATGCCGGCCTGCGCCTCGCGCTTGAAGCGGGTCGCCGCGGCCAGCGAGCTCGTGCAGATGCCGGCCGACAGGCCGAACTCGGTGTCGTTGGCCAGGGCCAGCGCGTGATCGAGGTCGTCAGCGGCGATCACGCAGGCCACCGGGCCGAAGATCTCCTCGCGCGCGATGCGCATGCCCGGCCCGGTCTCGGTGAACAGCGCCGGCTCGAAGTAGTAGCCCGGGGTGGCGCGCTCGAGGCGCGCGCCGCCGGTGACCAGCCGCGCCCCTTCCTGGCGGCCGATCTCGATGTAGGCCTGGTCCTGCTCGAGCTGGCTGTCGTCGACCACCGGGCCGATGTCGGTGCCGGCGGCGCGCGCGTCGTCCACCTTCAGGCGCTGCAGGCGCTGCGAGACCGCCTCCACGAAGCGCGGCAGGATGCCCTTCTGGACGATGAAGCGGCTCGAGGCGGTGCAGCGCTGGCCGGTGGAATAGTAGGCGCCCTGCACCGCGCACTCGACCGCGCGCGCGAGATCGGCGTCGTCGAGCACCACCAGCGGATTCTTGCCGCCCATCTCGAGCTGCACCTTGGCGAAGCGCTCGGCCGCGCCCGCCAGCACGCGCCGCCCGGTGCTCACCGAGCCGGTGAAGCTGATCGCATCGACCCCCTTGTGCCCGATGAGCGTCTGGCCGACGCGTCCGCCCGGCCCCATGACCAGGTTGAACACGCCCGCCGGCAGCCCGGCCCGGCTGATGACCTCGGCCAGCGCCCAGGCCGAGCCGGGCACCAGGTCGGCCGGCTTGAACACCACGCAGTTGCCGTAGGCCAGGGCCGGGGCGATCTTCCAGGCCGGGATCGCGATCGGGAAGTTCCAGGGCGTGATGATGCCCACCACGCCGACCGGCTCGCGGGTGATGTCGACCTCGACGCCGGGACGCACCGAAGGCAGGTGCTCGCCGCCCATACGCACCACCTCGCCGGCGAAGAAGCGGAAGATCTGGCCGGCGCGCGCCACCTCGCCGATCGCCTCGGGCAGCGTCTTGCCCTCCTCGCGGGCGAGCAGGTCGCCGAGCTCCTCCTTGCGTGCCAGCAGCTCGGCGCCGATGCGATCGAGCGCGTCGGCGCGCGCCTGCAGCGGGCCGCGCGCCCATGCGGCGGCGGCCGCGCGGGCAGCCTCGACGGCGACGGCGGTCTGCGCCGCATCGGCCTGGGCGTACTCGCCGACCAGGTCGTCGAGATTCGAGGGATTGACGTTGCGGCGGACGTCGGTCCCCTCGACCCACTCGCCGGCGATGTAGTTGCGATGCATGCTGTGCTCCTCAAACGACATTCCCGCGTCGCAGCGCGGCGATTGCGGCCTCGTCGAGCCCCAGCCATTCGTGCAGCACCTCGTCGGTGTGCTGGCCGAGCTGCGGCGGCGCGTTGCGATAGACGACGGGCGAGGCCGACAGCCGCATCGGGTTGGCCACCAGCGGCACCGTGCCGGCCTGCGGGTGCGGCAGCTCGATGCGCAGACCGCGCGCGCGCACCTGCGGGTCGGCGAACACCTCGTCGAGCCGGTTGATCGGCCCGCAGGGCACGCCGGCCGATTCGAGCGCGGCGATCCACTCGCGGGTGGTGCGCGTCACGGTCGCCTGGCGCAGCAGCGGGATGAGCACGGCACGATGGGCCACCCGCTGCGGGTTGGTGGCGAAGCGCGCATCCTCGGCCCATTCGGGATGGCCGGCGATGGCGCAGAAACGGGCGAACTGGCCGTCGTTGCCGATGGCGAGGATCATGTCGCCGTCGGCGGTCGGGAAGTCCTGGTAGGGCACGATGTTCGGATGCGCGTTGCCCATGCGCCGCGGCACCACGCCCCCGGCCAGGTAGTTGGAGGCCTGGTTGGCGAGGCAGGCGATCTGCACGTCGAGCAGCGCCAGGTCGATGTGCTGGCCGCGGCCCGAGCGCTCGCGCTCGGCGAGCGCGGCCTGCACGGCGATGGTGGCGTACAGGCCGGTCATGATGTCGGTGAGCGCCACCCCCACCTTCTGCGGGCCGGCGCCTTCCTCGCCGTCGGCGCGCCCGGTGACGCTCATCAGGCCGCCCATGCCCTGGATGAGGAAATCGTAGCCGGCGCGCGGCGCGTACGGCCCGTCCTGGCCGAAGCCGGTGATCGAGCAGTACACCAGGCGCGGATTCGATGCGCTCAGGCTGGCGTAGTCCAGCCCGTACTGCTTCAGGCCGCCGAGCTTGAAGTTCTCCAGCAGCACGTCGGCCTGCTGTGCCAGGCGGCGCACCAGCGACTGCCCTTCGGGCTGCGCCATGTCGATGGTGACCGAGCGCTTGTTGCGGTTGGCGCACAGGAAGTAGGCCGCCTCGCCGGTGTCGCGGCCGGCGGCGTCCTTCAGGTAGGGCGGCCCCCAGCTGCGGGTGTCGTCGCCCGCGCCCGGGCGCTCGACCTTGATCACGTCGGCGCCGAGGTCGGCCAGCAGCTGGCCTGCCCATGGCCCGGCCAGCACCCGCGAGAGATCGAGCACGCGCACGCCGGCCAGCGGCGGCGCACGGCCGGGTGCGCCGTCGCCGGGCAATGCGCCGGGAGCATCGGAAGCGGAGGCGGTCGCGTCGGACATCGCCGGCTTCAGTTCGAGAACGCCGCGATGCCGGTGATCGCGCGCCCGAGGATGAGCGCGTGCACGTCGTGGGTGCCCTCGTAGGTATTGACCACCTCCAGGTTCACCAGGTGGCGCGCCACGCCGAACTCGTCGCTGATGCCGTTGCCGCCCAGCATGTCGCGCGCCGTGCGGGCGATCTCGAGCGACTTGCCGCACGAGTTGCGCTTCATGATGCTGGTCAGCTCCACTGCCGCCACGCCTTCGTCCTTCATGCGGCCGAGCCGCAGGCACCCCTGCAGGCCGAGCGCGATCTCGGTGAGCATGTCGGCGAGCTTCTTCTGGATCAGCTGGTTGGCCGCCAGCGGCCGGCCGAACTGTTTGCGATCGAGCACGTACTGGCGCGCGCGATGGAAGCAGTCTTCGGCGGCGCCCAGCGCGCCCCAGGCGATGCCGTAGCGCGCGCTGTTCAGGCAGGTGAACGGCCCGCGCAGCCCGCGCACTTCCGGAAAGGCATTCTCCTCCGGGCAGAACACCTCGTCCATCACGATCTCGCCGGTGATCGAGGCGCGCAGGCCGACCTTGCCGTGGATCGCCGGAGCCGACAGCCCCTTGGCGCCTTTCTCCAGCAGGAAGCCGCGGATGGCGCCTTCGTCGTCCTTGGCCCAGATGACGAAGACATCGGCGATCGGGGCGTTGGTGATCCAGGTCTTCGCGCCGGTGAGCCGATAGCCGCCCGCCACCTTCTTCGCGCGGGTGACCATGCTGCCGGGATCGGAGCCGTGGTTGGGCTCGGTCAGGCCGAAGCAGCCGATCGACTCGCCGCTGGCCAGCGCCGGAAGATATTTGAGCTTCTGCGCCTCGGTACCGAACGCATTGATCGGCACCATGACCAGGGAGCTCTGCACGCTCATCATCGAGCGATAGCCGGAATCGACGCGCTCGACCTCGCGCGCCACCAGGCCGTAGCAGACGTAGTTCAGGCCCGCCCCGCCGTACTGCTCGGGGATGGTCGCGCCGAGCAGGCCGAGCGCCCCCATCTCGCGAAAGATGGCCGCATCGGTGCGCTCGTGCCGGAACGCCTCGAGCACGCGCGGCGCCAGCCGCTCCTGGCAATAGGCGCGCGCGGCATCGCGCACCTGGCGCTCCTCGGCGCTCAGTTGCTCGTCGAGCAGGAGGGGATCGTCGCAATGGAAGGAGGGGCGCCCGGATGACTGGCTCATGGTGTATCGCGAGGTAGAAGGGGGAAGCGGCCTTGCGCCGTACGCTTGTGCGATTCGGTCATTCCTCGACCGGCATCGCGCCTGAAGGCCATTACTCTAGGAGCGCACAGGGCTCCCCGCAACCGACTTGTTGTCACTGATATGTGCGTAACATGCACTCCGTAAAGATGCCGGAGGCATGCGATGCGCAGAAAGATCCCTTCCAACCTGGCGCTGGTGGCCTTCGAATCGGCCGCGCGCCACCAGAGCTTCACCAAGGCGGCCCGCGAGCTGTCGGTGACGCAGAGCGCGGTGTGCCGGCAGGTGGCCGGGCTGGAGGAATTCCTCGGGCTGGAGCTGTTCAGGCGCACCCGGCGCGGGGTGGTGCTCACCGAGGCAGGCACGAACTACGGCCGCCAGGTGGCGGCGCGCCTGGACGAGATCGAGCGCGACGCGCTCGCGGTGATGTCGAGCGGCGGGCGCGGCGGCATCCTGGAGCTGGCGGTCGTGCCCACCTTCGCCACGCGCTGGCTGCTGCCGCGACTCGGCGCCTTCACCGGCGCCCATGCCGACGTGGCGGTGAACCTCACGCCGCGCACGCGGCCGTTCCTGTTCGACGACACGCCCTTCGACGCCGCGATCTACGCCGGCGAATCGAACTGGCCCGGCACCGAGGGCGTGTTCCTGATGCGCGAGAACCTGGTGGCCGTGGGCAGCCCCAGGCTGATCGCGCCGCGCCGCCGGATCGCGGCGCGCGAGCTCGGCCGCCTGCGCCTGCTGCAGCAGAGCACGCGCCCCTACGCATGGCGGCTGTGGTTCGAATCGCTCGGCCTGCGCATCGACAACGACCTCGCCGGCCCGCGCATGGAGCTGTTCTCCATGCTCACCGAAGCGGCCATCCAGGGCATGGGCGCGGCCCTCATCCCGCGCTTCCTGATCGAGGACGAGCTGCGCCGCGGCCTGCTGCTCGAGCTGGTCGACCACCGCTACCTGAGCGACCGCTCGTACTACCTGATCTATCCCGAGCGCAAGGCCGAGAGCCCGCTGCTGCGCACCTTCCGCGCATGGCTGGAGGAAGAGGCCCGCGCCTACCGCACCGCCTCCGGGCTGGGCTGATGCGAAAGCGCGAGGGGGCGTAAAATCGCGAGCGTTGCACCATCCCTGATGCCTCCCCCTCCTTCACCGCCATGACCCACGTCGTTCTCGATTCCTGTATCCGCTGCCGCTACACCGACTGCGTCGACGTATGCCCGGTCGACTGCTTCCGCGTCGGCCCCAACATGCTCGTCATCGACCCCGACGAATGCATCGACTGCGCCGTGTGCGTGCCCGAGTGCCCGGTCGACGCCATCAAGGCCGAGGAAGACGTGCCCGCCGAGCAGGTCGGCTTCATCGCGCTCAACGCCGAGCTGGCTCCCTCCTGGCCCGCCATCACGCGCAAGCAGGATCCCCTGCCCGACGCCGAGGACTGGAAGGACACGGCCGACAAGCTGCAGTACCTGGAGCGCTAGGCTAGCGATCGAGCCAGCCGGCATCGGGCACCGGCAGCGGGATCGCGTCGAGCAGCGCCCGGGTGTACGGGTGCCGGGGCGAGGCGAGCACCTCGGCCGCCGCGCCCTGCTCGACCACCTCGCCGCCGCGCATGATCAGCACGTCGTCGCACAGGCTGCGCACCAGCGAGAGGTCGTGGCTGATGAAGATCACCGACAGCCCCAGCTCGCGGCGCAGCTGCCCGAGCAGCACGACGATGCGCGCCTGCGCCGAGACGTCCAGCCCCGAGGTGATCTCGTCGGCGATGAGCGCCTGCGGCTGCACGGCCAGCGCGCGGGCGATGCCGACGCGCTGGCGCTGTCCGCCCGACAGCTCGTGGGGATAGCGATGCCGCAGCTCCGCGGCCAGGCCGACGCGATCGAGCAGCGCGGCGGCGGCCGCGTCGGCCTGCGCGCGGGAGACGCGCCCGAGCGCGCGCAGCGGCTGCGTCACGCTGGCGCCGACGCGGCGGCGCGGGTTCAGCGACGACATCGGGTCCTGGAACACCAGCTGCAGCCGCACGCGATAACCCGGCAGCTGCGCAGCCGGCAGCGCGGTCACGTCGACCCCGTCGAACACGATGCGCCCGCGCTGCGGCGGAAACAGCAGGGTCAGCGCGCGCGCCAGGGTCGACTTCCCACTGCCCGATTCGCCGATCACGCCCAGCGCGCCGCCGCGCGCCAGCGTGAAGCTCACGTCGCGCAGGATGGTGCGGCGGGGAGCCGGCCCGAATACCGGCTTGGCGGCGAGGTCGGGCAGGTCGAGCCCGAGGCCGGCCACTTCGAGCAGCCGCCCGCTCATCGAAGGCCTCTTTCGCGATCGTAGGCCTGCGCCTGCGCGTCGAGCCCGGCGATCAGCGCCTCGTCCACGGGCACCAGCGCGTCCCCGGGCCGGTCGAAGCGCGGCGTGGCCGCCAGCAGCGCACGCGTGTAGGGATGCCGGGGACGGGCGTAGACCTCCTCGACGGCGCCGCTCTCGAGGACGCGCCCGCCGTGGATCACGCTCATGCTGTGGCAGAGCTTGGCCACCACCCCGAGATCGTGCGTCACCAGCAGCACGCCCTGCCCTTCCCCGGTCAGCTCGCGGATCAGGCGCAGCACCTGCTTCTGCACGGTGACGTCGAGCGCGGTGGTCGGCTCGTCGCAGATGATGAGCTGCGGCCGGCAGGCCCAGGCCATCGCGATCACGACGCGCTGTCGCATGCCGCCGGAGAGCTCGTGGGGATACGAGCGCAGCACGCGCTGCGCTTCGCGCACGTGCACGCGGTCCAGCAGCGCGGCGGCCTCGGCCCACGCGCCGGCGCCGGCCAGGCCGCGGTGCAGGCGCAGCACGTCGCTCATCTGCGCGCCGATGCGCCGTCCGGGATTCAACGCCGTGAGCGGATCCTGCAGCACCATGCTGACGACGCGCCCGCGCACGCCGCGCCAGCGCGATTCCTTCCAGCCGGTGACGTCCTCGCCGGCCAGCACGATGCGTCCGGCGGTGATGCGCGCTCCGGCCGGCAGCAGGCCGGTGGCGGCGCGAGTGACCATGGACTTGCCGCCGCCCGATTCGCCGACCAGGGCATGGATGCGCCCGGCCGGCACGGCAAGGCTCACCCCGCGCAGGATCGTCGTGACGCGCCCGGCATCGTGGATCTGCAGGTGGAGATCCTCGATCCGCAGCACCGGCCCGGGCGCGGCAGCGGCGCTCACCGGCGCACCACCGGATCGAGCTCGCGCCGCAGGCCGTCGCCGAGGGCATTGAGGCCCAGCACCGCGAGCATCATCGCAGCCATCGGCAGCACCATCAGCCAGGGCGCCTGGTTCACGTAGAGGCGCCCTTCGCCGAGCATGCCGCCCCAGGTGGAGGCGCCCGAGGCGACCGAGAGGCCGACGAAGCTGAGCATCGCCTCGACCACGATCGCGATGCCCATCTCCAGCGTCAGCAGCGTGATCAGCAGGGGCGTCACGTTGGGCAGCACCTCGGTGAGCAGGATGCGCGGCGCCGACAGGCCGAGCATCCTCGCCGACGTGACGTAGTCGAGCGCCCGCTGGGCCCGCGTCTCGGCACGCACCACGCGGCAGAAGCGCGTCCAGTCCACGATCGCGATCGCCACGATCACCGAGACCAGGCCGGTGCCGATCACCGAGACCAGCACGATCGCCAGCAGCACCGGCGGAAAGGACATCCACACGTCGACGAGCCGGCCGATCACGGTGTCGGCCCGCCCCCCGGCGTAGCCGGCCAGCGCGCCCAGCGTGCTGCCGGCGAGCGCGGCCAGCAGCGCTGCCGTGACCGCGACGATCAGCGCCGTGCGCGCGCCGTAGATCAGCCGCGAGAGCACGTCGCGGCCGAGGTTATCGGTGCCCAGCCAGTGGCGCGGCGCGTCGTCCGGCGACGGCGGCGCGGCCGCGCCCGACCAGGCCGGCGGCTCGAACGGCGACAGCAGATCCTGCTCCAGCGGATCCATCGGCGCGAGCCAGGGCGCCAGCAGGGCGGCGGCCACCAGCAGCAGGCACACCAGCCCGCCGAACAGCACGCGCGGGCTGCGCACCAGGCGCGCGCCGAGCGGCGCCACCGCGCGTCGGCTCATCGCTGCCGGCTCCGCAGCCGCGGATTGAGCGCCACGGTGAGCGCTTCCACCACCAGGTTGATGGCGATGAACAGCACCGCGAAGGTCAGCACCACGCCCTGGATCAGGGGCAGGTCGCGCGCCACCACGGCGCTGATGGAGAGGCTGCCGATGCCGGGGTAGCTGAACAGGCGCTCGATCAGCACGGTGCCGCCGAGCAGGAAGGCGAACTGCACCCCGGTGAGCTGCAGGGTCGGCGTCACGGCGTTCGGCAGCGCTTCGACCAGCAACACGCGCGTCGCGGACAGGCCCTTGAGCCGGGCGAGCAGCACGTAGTCGGCTGCCAGCGCCTCCTGCATCGAGGCCTTGAGCACGCGCGCGATCATCGCCGCCACCGGCAGCGCCAGCGCCAGCGCCGGGGCCACCGAATGCGAGAACACCGAGGCGGTGACGTCGAGGCGCCCGCGCAGCAGGCTCTCGAAGAACACGAAGCCGGTGACCGGGTGGAAGTCCAGCAGGGGATCGAGGCGCCCGGAAATCGGCAGCCAGATCCAGACCACGCCGAACAGCAGGATGAACACCAGCCCCCAGAGGAAGTCGGGCACGGCCTGCACGACCGCGGCCGCACCGTCGGTCAGCGACGAGATCCAGCGCCCGTGCATCGCGGCCGAGACCACGCCGGCGCTGCCGCCGGCCAGCACCGCGAGCACCAGCGCAGTGAAGCCCAGCTCCAGCGTGGCCGGCAGGTGCTGGCCGATCAACTCGAGCACGTCCCGCTTGAAGGCGATGGAGGTGCCGAGCTCACCCTGCACCGCGTGCAGCAGCCACACCCCGTACTGCGCCGGGATCGAGCGGTCCAGGCCGTAGAAGGCGCGCAGGCGGGCGATGTCCTCCGGGCCGGCGCCCGGCGGGATCATCATCGCCACCGGGTCGCCGGGCACCACGCGCATCAGCACGAAGACGACCACGCTCACGCCCAGCAGCGTGAGCGCGACGTGCCATGCGTGGCGCAGGCGCGCCATCGCCAGACGCCGCACGGCCCGCCGCCCGGACGCGCGGCTCAGGCCTTGCCCACCGCCTGCGGCAGCACGAAGCCGGCGCCGTGCGGTGCGAACTTCAATCCCTTGCGGAAGACCACCGTCTGGCTGTACTGGAACAGCGGGATGACCAGCGCGTTGTCGGCGATGTACTTGTCCACCGCCTTGTAGCCCGCGATGCGCCTGGCTTCATCCTTCTCTCCCCAGAGGGGGCCGATGAGCGCGTCGAGCTTGGGGTCCTTCCAGGCCGAGTGCGGCGACTGGCTGAACATGGCGTGGGCGGTCGAGGTGGACGGGTCCCCGATCGAGTTGCCCCAGTTGTAGAAGGCCGCCGGCGCCAGCTTGTGCTGGGCGCGCAGCTCGAAGTGCTTGGCGACCTCGTAGACCTCGAGGTCGACGTCGGCGCCGATCGCCTTCCACATGCCGGCGATGGCCTGCATGACCTCGAAGTCCTTGGGCTTGAAGCCGCGCGTGGTCTGCACCTTGAACTTCAGCGGCTTGTCGCGCGTGTAGCCCGCCTCGGCCATCAGCGCAGCGGCCTTCTTCGGATCGTAGGGCGCCTTGATGCCGGGGTCGTAGGCTTCGTAGCTGGGTGCCTGCAGCGTGTCGATGGGCTTCACGTGGCCCCTGAGCAGCTTGCCCGCCAGCCCCTTCTTGTCGACGGCCATGGCCAGCGCCTGGCGCACCTTGTCGTTGGTCATGGGCTCGACGTTGGTCAGGAAGATCATGCCGATGTCCGACACCGGGGCGATGCTGGCGTTGAAGCCCTTGGCCCTGAGCCGCTCGGCTTCCTCGTAGGGGATCTCCAGCGTCAGGTCGGAGCGTCCCGATTCGATCTCGGCCACGCGCGCGGAAGGGTCGGTCGTGAACTTGACCACCACCGTCTCGAAGGCGGGCTTGGGGCCGAAGTAGTCCTTGAAGGCGCGCAGCTTCAGGTACGAGCCCTGCACGAATTCCTCGACCATGTACGGCCCGCTGCCCACGGGTTTCTTCTCGAAGCCGGCGGCGCCCACCTTCTCGTAGTAGGCCCTGGGCATCACGTAGCCGGTCAGGAAGGCCATCCACTTGAAGAAGGCGGGCTCGAACTCCTTCACCTCGGCGGTGACCTTGTCGCCCTGCACCTGCACGTTGTCCACCTTGCTCCAGATGAACTGGATCGGGTTGCCGGTCTTGGGATCGCTCGCGCGGCGCAGCGACCAGGCCACGTCCTCGGCGGTCACCGCGCTGCCGTCGTGCCACTTCGCGCCGCGGCGCACGGTACAGCTGATCCTGCTCTTGTCGGCGTTCCAGCCCCATTCCGTGAGCAGGTCGGGCTTCAGGCTGAGGTCGGCGTTCTGGTCGATGAACTGCGAGAACACCGCCTTGTACAGCGACTGGATGGTCGGGTTCACGGCCGAGGGACCGACCGTCGGGTCCCACGAGGGCAGGTCCACGTTGTAGGCGATGGTCAGCGTGTTCCGGGTCTGCGCCAGGACGCGCAGCGGACCGGCTGCGCCCAGGGCGGCCAGCGTCAGGCCGGTGCCGCAGAGGAAGCCCCTGCGTGCGGACGATCGGGCGGCGTTGCTCGACGTTTTCATCGATCTCTCCAGGGACAGCGACAAGGGATGGGCGTATCCGGCAACGGAGCCGGGCATCGCCCTCGGGCAGGACACGGGGCCGGGTGGACGGGCCTTCATGCGTCGTCGCCCACCACCGCGGTGACTTCGATCTCGACCAGCGCCCGGTCCTCGATCAGGGAGCGCACCTCGACTGCCGTCATCGGCGGAAACTGGCGCCCGATCACCTCGCAGTACGCCGCGCCGATCGCGGGCAGCTGGCGCAGGTAGTCGCGCTTGTCGACGAGGTACCAGGTCATGCGCGTGATGTGCTCGGGTCCCGCTCCGGCATCGGCCAGCAGCGTCACCACGTTGCGCAGCGTCTGCCTGACCTGGCCCACGAGGTCGAAGGACTCGAACTCGGCATGCTCGTTCCAGCCGATCTGCCCGCCGAGAAAGATCTGGCGCCCGCGCGCCTCGACGCCGTTGACGTGCCCGATCGGGCGCACCCACCCGGCGGGCTGCAGGACGCGGTGCGCGGTCACGGCGATCACCCGCGTCTCGTCTCAGGGCCGGGGCAGCCCGAGCGCATGCCAGCGCGCTTCCAGCGCCTGGCCCGAGGCGTCGCGCAGCGCCGCCTCGCGCAGGCTCTCGAGCGCCGCGGCGGCATCGGGGCGCGGCGCGAGCAGCGCGGCGGCGGCCATCAGCCGGTCGAAGCGCCCGCTGCCGCGCGCGTGGGTGTCGCTATAGCCCTTGATCAGGCGCCGGCAGCGCACCAGCTCGAGCGCGAGCGCCGGATCGCCCGCCGTCGCCCGCTGCACCGCGGCGAGCCACTCGCCGAGATGCGCCTGCTCGCGCAGATGGCGCAGCGAACCGCGCCGCCAGCGGCGCATGGCCGCCACCGCGCGCAGCTGCAGATGCCCCCACACGGTGCCGGGATGCAGCCGCCGGCCGCGATCCAGCCGCGGCTCCAGCCAGGCCCGCAGGCGCGGCGACGATTCGATCCAGCGCCCCAGGCCCGCGGGCAGGACGGAGCAGACCTCTTCGAGGCGGGGATGGAAATATTCCTCCGTCTGGACCACCTCGCCGGCGCCGGCGCCGACCTCCGCGCGCACGCGCGCGAAGCGCTCGGCGCGCGTCTTCAGGTCGGCGACCCGGATCACGTCGTCGTAGGCCATGGCGACCGCCACCTGGCGTGCCGCCTCCACCGTCAATTGGTGGCCGCGCACCGCGCCGCCGGATTGACGGTCCCACGCGAGCACCTGCTCCATGCGATCGAGGTACTCGGTGCCGTAGGCGACGTCCTGGTATTCCACGACGCGTGCCAGCCCGGCCCCGAGCAGCGGCCACGCCGACTCGGGAAAGACGCGCCGCACGCGATCGACCAGGGGCTGCAGCGTGGGGCTGGCGGCGCGCTCGGGCAGCGGCCGCGGCGCCGTGTACATCGGATCGACCGGTGCCGGGGCCGGCGCCGGCTGGCGCGCCAGGTCGGCCGCGGCGCGCAGGGCGCGCAGGCTCGCCTCGACGCCGACGCCGGAGCGGCGCACGGTGTCCTCGAAGGCCTCCTGCGCGAACGGCAGCGAGTCGCTGCCGGCCAGCGCGCCGAACAGGCTGGCGGAGATCACGCTGCCGTGGGATACGGCGAGCGCCTGCATGTCGCCGTGCACGAAGCGGCGCGCCTGCGCACGCACCGCCTCGAGCACGGTGACGGCGTCGGCCACGCCGTTGCCCGGCACGGATTTCTCGTCGGGCGAGAAGGTGCGGTGCGAGGAGGCGATCACCGTCGTGCGCGCGGACGTGACGAAGCCGCGCTGCACCGCCCGGCCGGCCTCCATCAGCTCGGAGGCGATCACGATGTCGACCTCGCCGGGCACCGGCATCTGGGCCAGCACCGGCATGCGCCCGTCGGACGGCAGGGCGCTGCGCGGCACCAGCTCGATGTAGTAGATGGTGGCCCCGGTGCGCTGCGCGACCCCGGCCACCGAGGTGGACTGCGCGATGTAGCCGCCGTGCTCGGCCAGGTCGACGATCCAGTCGACCAGCACGCCGCCGCCCTGCCCGCCGAGCGCCTGCACGGCGATCGTGATGGGCCACTGCCGCATGTCGTCGTTCATGCCTGCTCCGGATAGAGCGCACGGCGCGCCAGCGCACGCGCCTGGCCCGCCTGCATCCAGCCGACCACACGTTCGCGCAGCGCCTGCACGAGGCGCTCGAAGCGGCTGGGGTTGCGCACCCACTGCGTCTTGTAGAACGACGGGCACAGCACCGCCGCGTCGGCCACCTCGCCGCAATGCCCGCAGGCCACGCAGTGCTCGTCGACGTACGCCACCGGATCCTGCTTGAGCGGATCGCCGCTCGGCGCCAGCGTCAGGCTGGGGCAGCCCGACAGGCGCATGCAGGCATGGTCGCCGCTGCACACCGCCGCGTCGACGCCGAAGCGCTCCTTGAGCACGCGCTGGCCGGCCTTGACCGCCGCGGCCGCCCTGGGCTTCTCGCGGCGCTGGCGGTTGAGCATGCACTCGCTCTGCGCGATGACCACCTTCGGCCCCTGGTAGTCGGTGGTCAGCGCCTCTTCGAGCACGTCGCGCATGCGCGTCACGTCGTAGGTGCGATCGACCGTGCGCACCCACTCGACGCCGACCCCGCGCACCGCGCGCTCGATCGGGTGCATGGTGCTGCGCCTGGCGTTGACCGCGCGCGACGAGAGGATGTCCTGCCCGCCGGTGGCCGCGGAGTAGTTGTTGTCGACGATGACGGTGACGCCGTCGTTGCGGTTGAACACCGCGTTGCCGATGCCGCTGGACAGCCCGTTGTGCCAGAAGCCGCCGTCGCCGATGAAGGCCACCGCGCGCTTGCCGTCCTTCACGTTGAAGGCCGAGGCGCTGGCCACGCCCAGGCCGTAGCCCATGGTGGTGGCGCCGAGGTTGAACGGCGGCATGATCGAGAACAGGTGGCAGCCGATGTCGGAGGACACGTGGCGCGGCCCGTGCTTGCGCTCGACCAGCTTGAACGAGGAGAAGATCGGCCGCTCGGGGCAGCCCACGCACAGCCCGGGCGGGCGCGGCGGCAGCACGCGGTCGAGCGCCGCGGCGTGGCCCGGGGCGGGGGCAGCCGACGCCAGCACGTCCGGACGGTAGCGCTCGAGGAAGCTGCGCAGCCCCCTGCGCAGCACGGCCACGGTGTAGTCGCCGCCCATCGGCAGCATGTCCTTGCCGTGCAGCGCGGTGTCCACGCCGGCGCGGCGCAGGATCGCGTGCAGGTTCTGCTCGTGATAGTCCGGCTGCCCCTCCTCGACCACCAGCACCGCCTTCTTGCCGCGGAAGAAGCGCAATACTTCCTCCTCGACCAGCGGATAGGCCACGTTGAGCACGTACAGCGGGATGCGCGAGGCGCCGAACAGGTCGGCCAGGCCGTGCAGCATGAGCGCACGCAGCACGTTGTTGTACATGCCGCCGAGCATCACGATGCCGAGCTCCTCGATGTCGCCGTCGAAGAACTCGTTCAGGCCGCGCTCGGTGATGAACTTCACCGCGGCCGGCCAGCGCTGCTCGATCTTCTCGCGCTCGTGCAGGAACGAGGCCGGCGGCAGCACGATGCGGTTGGTGTCGCGCTGCGGCGACTCGAGCGCCTCGCGCAGCGTGAACGCCGGCCGGCGGTTCTCGCGCGTGACGAAGCTGCCGTGCAGGTGGCAGGAGCGGATGCGCAGCTGCAGCATCACCGGCGTATGGCTGGCCTCCGACAGCTCGAAGCCGTCGTGCACCGCCTGCACGATGGCCGGCAGGTTGGGCCGCGGATCGAGCAGCCACATCTGCGACTTCATCGCGAAGGCGTGGGTGCGCTCCTGCATGATCGAGGAGCCTTCGCCGTAGTCTTCGCCGACGATCACCAGCGCGCCGCCGGTCACCCCGCCCGAGGAGAGGTTGGCCAGCGCGTCGGAGGCCACGTTGGTGCCCACCGTCGACTTCCAGGTGACCGCCCCACGGACCGGGTACATCACCGACGCCGACAGCGTGGCCGCCGCGCAGGCCTCGTTGGCGGCCGGCTCGAAATACACGCCCAGCTCTTCGAGGATGGGCTGGGCGTCGGCCAGCACGTCCATCAGGTGCGAGATCGGCGATCCCTGGTAGCCGCTCACGTAGCCGACGCCGGCCTCGAGCAGCGCCTTGGTCACCGCCAGGATGCCCTCCCCGCGAAACTCGGTGCCCGCCGGCACGCGCAGCGTCTCGACCTCGCGCGCGAATGATCTTTCCGCCATCGGACTTTCCTCAGCCGGCCACCAGCGCCAGCACGCGCAGCGGGCTGCCCGAGCCGTTCTGGATCTTCAGCGGCGCGGAGAAGATGAACGCGCCGTGCGGCGGAAGCTGGTCGAGGTTGTTCAGGCACTGCAGGCCGAAGCGGTTGGCCCCGTGCATCAGCGTGTGACAGGGGTACGGCGTCGGCCACGAATGCGACTGGCCGGCGTCGGTGTTGATCGTCTCCACCCCGAAGCCGCGCACGTCGCGCTCCTTGATCAGCCACTCGACCGCCTCCTTCGAGGGCCCCGGCGTATGCGGGCCGTCCTCGCGGAAGTTGGCGTACGCGGCCGGATCGGCCAGCCGCTTGGACCAGTCGGTGCGGAACAGCAGCCAGGCGCCGGCGGGAATGCGCCCGTGCTTCGCCTCCCAGGCCTGCAGGAACTCCACCGTCAGCACCCAGTCGGGGTCGGCGGCCACCTCGGCGCTGGCGTCCACCACGGCCGCCGGTCCGAAGAAGCGTGCCGGGTCGATGGTGTCGACGCTGTTGCGCGGGTAGTCCTTCCCGGTGACCCAGTGCACCGGGGCATCGAAGTGCGTGCCGGTGTGCTCGCCGCAGGAGAAATTGTTCCAGTACCAGGCCGGGCCGGCGGCATCGTAGCGCGAGATGCGCTCCTGCTTGAAGGCCCAGACCTGCCCGAACTCGGGCGGCAGCTTCAGCGCCGGGAACTCCGGCGACAGCGTATGGGTGAGATCGACGACGCGGATCCGTCCGGCGGCGATCTGTTCGGCGAGTTGCGTGAGGTCCAGGCTCATGAGGATCTCCATCGAGGGTGTAGGCAATCAGCGCGCGCCGAGCCGGCGCGCGACATGGAAACCGGAAACGCCGCCCAGGCCGGGGCCGGGGTGGGTCGAGGCGCCGATGTGCCAGAGGTGGCGGATCGGCGTCGCATGGTTGCGCGTGGCGCGCAGCGGCCGCCACAGGAACGACTGGTCGATGGCGCAGTCGCCGCCGTAGGGGTCGCCGCCGACCAGGTTCACGTTCATGCGCTCGAGGTCGGACGGCGACAGCACGCGGCGTGCGAGGATGCCGTCGCGCAGGTTCGGGGCATGCCGCGCGATGCGCTCGACCACGCGATCGGCGTAGGCTTCGCGCAGCGCTTCGGTCCACGCGCCGTCGGCGGGCGCATCGATCAGCCCGGCGGCGTCGCCGCGCACCCGGCGCGGACATTCGGGCACCTGTATCCACAGCACGCACTGCCCGGGCGGTGCGCGGCTGTCGTCGATCGCACTCGGCTGCGACACGCAGATCGTCGGCTCGGCGGGCAGCATGCCGCGCTCGGCCTCGTTCACCGCGCGCGAGACGGCCTCGGGTCCGGCGCTCAGGTGCAGGTACACCACTTCCGAGAGCTCGGCGGCGGGCCAGCGCGGCGGCTGCGACAGGGCGAGGTGGATCTGCATGTTGCCCTTGCCGTAACGCCAGGCGCGGGCCTGCCCCGCCACCGCTTCCGGCACGTCGGCCGGCGCGAGCAGGCGGCCGTAGAGCTGGGTCGGCGTGACGTTGCAGACCACCTCGCGGGCATGCAGGCGGCTCCCGTCGGCGAGCTCGACGCCGCGCGCCACCCCATCCTCGACGAGCACCTGCACCACGTCGGCGTCCGTGCGCAGCTCGCCGCCGGCCGCTTCGATGACCGAGCGGAACGCGGCGACCGTGTTGGCATTGCCGCCGCGCACCAGCGGCATGCCGACGGCCTCGAGCGTGAACGCCACCACCTTGGCCATCAGCGCCGACAGCGGGCTGTCGGGGCCGAGCCCGGTATGCAGCACCCAGGGCGCGAGCAGCGCGCGCAGCGTGTCCGAGCGCACGGCGCCGTCGAGCCACGCCCGGCAGCTGGTGAGCGAGGCGCCCAGGAAGCCGGCGAACGGGTGCGCGCCGCGCTTCCACGCCTGCTTCAGCAGGGCTTTTCCGGTGCCGCCGCTCCACAGCTCGTTGCCGAGCAGGGCGAACACGACCTCGGCGTTCTCCTGCACCTCCTTCATCGCCGCGGCATAGGCAGCGCCGTCACCGTGCGCTTCGCGCTCGAAGCGCTCGACGTTGGCGGCGCGCGAGGTGGCGAGCACCAGATGCCGCCCGTCGGGCAGCAGCACGCCGGTGGGCGACGCGCTGTTGCGGTATTCGAGCCCCGCCGCATGCAGCGCGGGGCCGAGCGCCGCATAGGCGGGACCGGCCACGAACAGCGGGTGAGCGGCCGACAGCGTGTCGTGGCGAAAGCCCGGCAGCGTCAGCTCCTCGGTGCGGATACAGCCGCCGAGCACCGCCTCGCGCTCGATCACGCACACCGAACGCCCGCTGCGCGCGAGCAGCGCGGCGCACACCAGCGAATTGATGCCGCTGCCGACGATCAGCACGTCCGAGACCGGGGTTCGAGTAGCCGCCATATCCCGGCGATCGTGGCACGGCGCCGCACCGCTGACTATCCGGATTCCGCGCCGCGCTAGCCGAAAGCCGTCATGGCCCCGTGCCATGGGTCCGTTGCAAGGTCACTCGTTTAACTCTAAACTAACTTGCTATCAGGCTCCCTGAGGAGCCTGCATCCGCTCCGGGGGCCTGGAATTGCGCGCAACACCGCCGCTCCTCGCGGCCCATCCCCTGATCCGCTCGCGCAGCGCCGAGGATGCGAGCGAACGCATGGGCCGGGTCTTCTCGCCGCATCGCCTGGAAGTGCGCGGCCCCCGCGCCCGCCTCGACGTCTGCCACAACCAGCTGCGGCTGCACGACCTCTCGCTCAACGTGCTGAGCTACGGCACCGAGGTGCTGATCGATCCCGGCGAGCGCGGCGATTTCTACCTCATCCAGCTGCCCTTGCGCGGCGCCGCCCGGCTCGCCTGCGGCGGCGAGGAGGCGGAGGTCGACCCCGGCATGCTCAGCATCCTGCAGCCGCACGTGCCGAGCCGCATGCTGTGGAACGGCAGCTGCCAGATGCTCCTGCTGCAGGTGTCGCGCGAGGCGCTCCAGCGCCGCCTGGCGGGTCCCGATACGAAGGCGGCGCCGCGGTTCGCGCTGACGCGGCCGCGTCATGATCCCGACGTTGCCGCCTGGTGGCAGGCGGTGCTCGATCTCACCGGCAACCTCGATCGACACGGCGACCGGTGGCTTCGCCACCCGGCCGCCTACGCGGCGATGGAGGAATTCCTGCTGTGCGGCTTCAAGGCGATGCTGTACGAGCCGCTCGCGGCCGCGGACAGCCTGCGCGGCGACGAACGCTGCCTGCGCCGCGCCAAGGAATTCATCCACGCCCATCCGGACCGTGCGCTGCGCCTCGACGAGATCGCCGACCATGCCTGCGTGAGCGGCCGCACGCTGGAGGCGATCTTCCGCCGCCACGGCGAATCCTCGCCCCTGGCCTATGCCCGCCGGGTGCGCCTCGAGGCCGTGCACCGCATGCTCGTCGATGCGCGCCGCGCCGGCCGCACGCTCAACGTGACCGACGTCGCCCTCGAGCACGGCTTCGTGCACATGGGCCGCTTCGCCACCCAGTACCGCCAGCGGTTCGGCTGTACGCCCTCGCACACCCTGCACGCCTCGTAGCGGCGCGAAGCGCATCCATGGCGGACTTCGACGCCGTCGTCGTCGGGGCGGGCCACAACGGCCTGGCCGCGGCGGTGCACCTGTCGGCCCGCGGCTGGAAGGTGCTGGTGCTGGAACGCCACGCGGTGGCCGGGGGCGCCGTCAAGACCGCCGAGCTCACCCTGCCCGGATTCCGGCACGACCTCTACGCGATGAACCTGAGCCTGTTCGCCGGCTCGCCCTTCGTCGCCGCGCACCGCGAGCGCCTCGCCGCGGCAGGGCTCGCCTTCGTGCCGGCGCCGCGCAGCTTCGCCTCGGTCTTCGGCGATGCGCACGATGCGCACTGGCTGGGGGTCGAGCAGGACGGCGAGGCGACGGCGAGACGCATCGCCGCGCGCAGCGCGCGCGATGCCGAGCGCTGGCGCGAGCTGGGCGCCGGCTTCGCGGCGCGCGCGCCGCACCTGTTCGCGCTGCTCGGCTCGCCCATGCCCTCGTGGGCGGCGGCGCGCGCGGCATGGCGCATGTGGCGCGCGCTCGGCAGCGTCGGCGTGGCCGACGTCGCGAAGCTGCTCGTCTCCTCGCCGCGCGCCTGGCTGGACGCGGCGTTCGAGGACGACTCGGTCAAGGCCATGATGGCGGCCTGGGGCATGCATCTCGATTTCGCCCCCGACATCGCCGGCGGCGCCCTGTTCCCCTACCTGGAGTCGATGGCGGCCCAGCAGTTCGGCATGGCCCTCGGGCAGGGCGGCGCCGACGTCATCGTGCGCGCGATGACCGGCGCGATCCGGCAGGCCGGCGGCGAAGTGCGCACGGGCTGCACGGTCGAGCGCATCGAGGTGCACGGCGGCGCGGCGCGTGCGGTCGTGGTCGCCGGCGGCCAGCGCATCGAGGCGCGCCGCGCGGTGATCGCCAACGTGCATCCGCGCGCGCTCTACGGCCCGCTGCTGGCCGACGCAGCGCCGCGAGGCAGCGAAGGCGCACGCGCGCTGCGGCCGGGGCCGGCCACGATGATGATCCACCTGGCGACGACGGCGCTGCCCTGCTGGCGCGCCGGCGACGCGCTGAACGAATTCGCCTACGTGCACGTGGCGCCCTCGCTCGACCAGATGGCGCGCATCTACCAGGAGGCCATGGCCGGCCTGCTCCCCGGCGAGCCGGTGATGGTGGTGGGGCAGCCGAGCGCGATCGACCCGCAGCGGGCGCCGGCGGGACGGCACGTGGTGTGGATCCAGGTCCGCGTCGTCCCGTCGCGGGTGCGCGGCGACGCCAGGGGAGAGATCGAGCCGGCAGCCTGGGATTCCCTCAAGGAGCGCTATGCCGACCGGATGCTGGACCTGCTCGAACGACACGCCCCCGGCTTGCGCGCCTCGGTGCTGGGGCGCTGCGTGCTGTCGCCCGACGACCTCGAGCGCGACAACCCCAACCTGGTGGCGGGCGACAGCCTGTCCGGCAGCCACCACCTGGACCAGTTCTTCCTGCTGCGCCCGGCCTTCGGCCGCTCGCGCTGGCGCACCGGCGTGCACAGGCTCTATCACATCGGCGCCTCGACCTGGCCGGGCGCCGGCACCGGCGCCGGCTCGGGCTATATGCTGGCCTGCGCGCTCGCGGGACGTTGAGGCCGTGCGCGGCGCGCGCCCTCAGTGCCGCAGTGTCGCCGAGGGTGACTCGCCGAACCAGCGCTTGTAGTCTGCCGCGAAGCGGCCGAGGTGGGTGAACCCCCAGCGCAAGGCCACGTCGGTGACGGTGGTGCTGGCGGGCGCAGCGGTCTGCATGTCGTGGCGGGCGCGCTGCAGGCGCACGCGCCGCAGGTGGGCCATGGGGGTCGTCTTGCGATGATCGCGGAAGCCGGCGAACAGCGTGCTCGCGCTGACGCCCGCATGCGCCGCCAGGTCGCCGATGGTCAGCGGCTCCTCCGCGTGGGCCTCGATGAACTCTTCCACCCGCTTCACGTACCCGGGCGCGACCGGCCGCGCCGGGCGCGTCAGCTCCTCGTGGTATCCGTGGGGCTGGACCAGCAGCAGCGTGGACACCACCAGCTGCTCGACATGCACGCGGGTGAGCGGCGAGGTGAAGACATTGGTTTCGCGGTCGAGCTCCGACACCAGGTAGCGGATCAGGCCACGCCAGCTCGCGCCCCTGCCTCCCGAGAGGTCCATCCCGAGCCGGAACTCGACGGGACGTCGCAGCTCGCGGCCGAGATGCTGCGCACAGTGGCGCTCGATGAGCCCGCGATCGATGCGCACCATGATCTGGTCGGCATCGTTGCGGCTCTGCATGCGCAGCGGCAGCGTGGGCGAGACCACCGAAGCGAGCGCCGGCGTCGAACGGATCGATTCGTTGCCGCAGTGGATGTCGGCGGTCCCGGCGAGCGGCATCATCACCAGCAGGAAATCGCCGGTACAGCCGACGTCGATGTCGACCGTGGCCCCGTAGCGCAGCCGGTTGATCGAGACGCCGCCCAGGGGGGCGTGACACATGTGCGCGTCGAGCCGGTGGGTGCGCCGCACGATGCGCAGCTCGTGCGGCGAGAGCACCTGTGCGACGCACCTGCAGGCCTCGTCGAGGTCCGCCGTGCGCAGGATGGAATACGCATGCAGGGCCTGCCTGTCGGCGACCGCGCTTGTCCGAAGACCGGCCACGCTCTCCTCCTCCGTGTCCGAGCGACGCCCGTGCCCTACCCTTCGGTGATCCCGGGCAATTAGTTCAAGTCTGAAGAAATTGTGCTGGACCCCGGCAACCTATGCAAGCACGTCCGAGGCTGCGCCGTTGATGCAGATCAATACAGCAGCACGGCCGGAGGATGCGTGCCGCAAGGCGGCACGCCGGTCCGTCTCACATCAGGGACGGCAGCCACAAGGCGACCTGCGGCACCCACAGGACGATCGCCAGGCACACCAGGGCGGCCACCACGAACAGGCCGATGTTGAAGAAGATCTCCCACATGCCGACCCCGGGGATGAGCGCCTTCACGATGAACACGTTCATGCCCATCGGGGGCGTGAGCAGCCCCAGCTCGACCACGATGACGACGATGATGCCGAACCAGACCGGATCCAGCCCCAGCGCCGAGACGATCGGGAAGAATACCGGGATCGTCAGGAAGATCATGGCCAGGCTGTCGAAGAAGCAGCCGAGAACGATGTAGACGAAGCACATCGCGACCACGACGCCGAGCGGCGGCGCTTCGAGCGACTGCACCCACGCCGCCGCCGAGGCGGTCAGTCCGGAAATCGTCAGGAAGTTGGTGAAAATGCCTGCCCCGATCGTGATCATGAGCAGGCTGGCGGTCAGCAGGGTCGATTCCGACAGGGCCTCGCCGATCGCGCGCCGCGTCGCCTTCCCGCGCAGCACCATGAACGCCAGCGCGCCGGCGGCGCCCACGCCGGCGCTTTCGCTGGGGGTGAAGATTCCCAGATAGAGGCCGCCCAGCACCACCAGGAACAGCCCCAGCACCGGCAAGGTTCCCCGCAGCGCCGCCGCCCGCTCGCCCCATGTTGCCTGGACCCGGTGCCCGCACTTCGCGGGCCATGCGAGCGCCGTGAACCAGACCGCGATCATGTAGAGGAAGGTGAGCAGGATGCCGGGCACGACGCCGGCAGCGAACAGCCTGGCGATGTCGGTTTCGGTCAGGATCCCGTAGATCACCATCGGCACGCTGGGCGGGATCAGGATGCCGAGCGTGCCCCCGGCGGCGATGGTCGCGCCCGAGAAGGCCGGATCGTAGCCGTGGCGGCGCATCTCCGGCTCGGCCACGCGCGCCATCGTCGCGGCGGTGGCAAGCGAGCTGCCGCAGACCGCGCCGAAGCCGGCGCAGGCCCCGAGAGCGGCATGGGCGAGGCCACCGCGCAGGTGGCCCATCCAGCGCTGCGCCGCGCCGAACAGGTCGTCGGCCATGCCTGCCTTGAAGATGAACGCCCCCATCACCACGAACAGGGGAATCACCGACATGCCGTAGCTCATCGACATGTCGACGGCCTGCTGCGCAGCCATCGCCAGCGCCGGTTCGATGCCCCGGAACCACGCGAAGCCGAGCGTGCCGACGGCGATCATGGCGAAGCCCAGCGGCACGCCGAGGAAGGCCAGCACAAAGAGGGCCGCCAGCCCGAGGAGGGAGATCAGCATCGGAATCCGCCCCGGATCAATGCGCCGGCTGCCCGGGATCGGCAGCGGCGGGCGGCCGCAGTGCGGCCAGCAGACAGATGCCGGCCGTCACCAGCGACATCGCCGACATCAGGTAGGCCGCCAGGAAGGTCGGCAGCCTGAGATAGCCGATGACGTCGCCCTGCTCGCGCATCGAACCGGCGACGTCGTACAGCGTCCAGGCGAGCGCCGCCAGCACCACCGCACAGGTCGCGCCCACCAGGACCTGCTGCAGCCTTCGGACGCGTCCGTGCAGCTTGCCGTCGAGCAGGCCGACCGAGATGTGCTGGCCCCTGAAGGTGACCACCGGCAGGGCCGCGAAGACGACGAGCACCATCGCGTACTGGACCAGCTCGATGACCCCGGGCAGCGGCCGGCGGAACAGATAGCGGCCGACGACGTCGGCGGTCGTCAGGGCCAGCATCGCGAATAATGCCGTTCCGGCGAGGCGCTCGAGCCAGCGCAACCATGGAGCAGGCACGAAGGACTCCCCCGCCGCGGCTCAGCGCGCGGCGCCGCCGCGAACCTGCGCGCGATAGTGCTCGAGCGCGGCCGCACCGTCGATGCCCCGCTTGCCGGCCTCCCGTATCCACTCCTCGTCGAGGAAGGACCAGGCCTTCTTCAGCTCGGCGGTGAACTGCGCGCTCGCATCGTGGAACTTGACCCCGGCATCGAGCAGCTTCTGCGTGGCGGCTGCGTTGGCACGGTCCATGACCGCCATGCGCTCGGCAAACGCCTTGCCCGAAATCGCCTCGATCGCCGCGCGGTCGCCCTCGGCGATCTCCTTCCATTTGCGTTCGCCGGCCACGAGCGCGAACGAGCCGGCGGTACGAAGGTCCGGGAAGCGAATCGCGCAGCGCGTGCTCGGAGCAAGGTTGAAGCTCATCACGTCGATCGGCGTCACCCCGGCGTAGGCGTCCACGATGCCTTTGGACACGGTCTCGAAGAAGCGCACGGCCGGGCCGGCCACCACGCCGGTGGTAACGGCCCCATACTGGTGCGCGGCAGTCCCCGGGGTGGTCGCGATCTTCGCCGAGCGCAGCTGCTCCAGCGTCGTGTACGGCTCCTTGACGCAGAACAGCTCCTGCGGCGGAAACGCCACCAGCGCCAGCAGGTGCAGCCCCTTGTACTCTCCCGCCTTGCGGAAGAAGCGCTCGTGGGTGCTCCACAGCGCCTGCGACATCCTGGCCGAATCGGCCACCGGGCCGGGCAGCTCGGTGACCAGCTCCAGCTGCAGCCGGTTCGGCACCACGCCGGCGAACTGCAGGGTGACGTCGGCGATCCCCTTCTGGACCATGTCGAGCTGCCCGGGCGGAGGCGCCAGGCTGCTCGGGGAGAATTCCACCTTGACCCGGCCCTGCGTGGCCGCCTCGACGTCCCTTGCCCACGGCACCATCACCTCGGCATAGATGGGATGCGTGGAAGGAAAGAAGGTGCTGAGCAGCAGCTTGTGCTGCGCATAGGCACCGCCACACAGCGAGAACCACAGCGCCGCCGCCGCGAACGCATTCCTGATCAACGTCATTTTCATCGTCTCCTCCGTGCTCGATGCCGCCGGCCGACGCATCGAATCCTCCAACGCGACCGCCGGCGATCGCCAGCGGTCCGGCTCACCATACCCCGATGAACAAGCCGTTGCGCCGCCAGTCCTCGGTTCGCCGCTCGATCGCCGCAGCATCGACCGTGGTACGCGCCTTGCGGTTCAGCGACCACTCCATCAGCCGATGCCTCATCTCGGCCCGCACCGCGTCGCAGCCGGGCGCATCGCCCAGGTCGACCAGCTCGTCCGGATCGTGCAGCATGTCGAACAGCTGCGGGCGCATGCCTTTCCAGTGGACGTACTTCCAGCGTCGGGTCCTCGCCATCCATCCGTAGCAGCCGTCGGCGGGCAGGCCCAGCACGCGGCGCGCCGAACGGAAGGAGAAGTCGAGCTCGCTGAACACCGCCTCGCGCCAGTCCCCCGCACCGCGGCCTTCGAGCAGCGGCAGCAGCGACCGCCCCTCGACGACGTGCGGCGCCGGATCGAGCCCGATGGCCTCGAGCAGGGTCGGCACGACGTCGACCGACTCGACGAACGCGTCGATCGCGGTCCCCCGCGTGGCGTCCGCGCCCGGGCGGGGGTCGACGACGATCAGCGGCACGCGCACCGCCTGCTCGTAGAACAGCTCCTTCTCGCCGAGCCCGTGGTCGCCGAGGTGGTCGCCGTGGTCCGAAGTGAACACGATCAGCGTGTCCTTCGCGCGGCCGCTGCGCTCCAGGCAGTCGAGCACGCGCTGCAGGTGGTCGTCGACCTGCCTGACCAGTCCCATGTAAGTCGGGCGGACGTGACGGACGACCTCCTCGCGCCCGTAGCTCAGGCAATCCTCGTGCGCCTTGCGGTAGGCCTGCAGGACCGGGTGCGGGTTTTCCGACGCGGGATCGGCGCGGACGATCCTGCCGGTGCCGGACGACCTGAACATGTCGTGATAGGGCGCCGGCGCCATCAGCGGCCAGTGCGGCTTGATGTACGACAGGTGCAGCACCCACGGCTCGTCGCCCTGCGACTCGATGAACTCGATCGCGCGATCGGTCATGTACGCGGTCTCGGAGTGCTCTTCGCGGACGATCGCCGGCAGGTGCGCGTTGCGCAGCAGCCAGCCGCTCGCCTTCTCGCCATGCTCGTCCCGGGCGGCGATCACGTAGTCGGTCCATGGATCGGCCCCCGTGTAGCCGTGTGCCCTCAGGTAGTCGGCATAGCCGGACTCGGACCCCGGCGGCGCGTGCCCGTCGTAGCGGTCGAGCTCGACGAACCCGCCGTCGAGGCGCAGGCGGCCCTCGGGCGACTCGGGCTCGATGCCGAGCCGCCGCAGGCCCGGGAAGTCGGGCACGACGTGCGTCTTGCCGGCGAGCGCCGCGCGACGGCCCGCCCGGGCGAGGTGATCGCCCAGCGTCTGTTCGCCGGCCGCGAACGGAACATGGTTCCAGGTCGTACCGTGGCTGCCGACGTAGCGGCCGGTATAGAACGACATCCGCGAAGGCACGCACACGGGCGACTGCACGTACGCGGCGTCGAAGCGCACGCCGCGTGCGGCCAGCGCGTCGATTGCCGGGGTGCGGAGCGACGGATGCCCGTAACAGGACAGGTAGTCCCAGCGCAACTGGTCGCACATGACGAACAGGACGTTGCGCAGCGGTCGTGGACTCGGGTCGGGCATGCGTCGCAGGGAGGGCGTGGCCGGGTACGATGCACGACTATCGCAGCGCCGCCGCCGCGCGGCCAATGAATGTTGCTGCATCGTCGATAACCTTCCGGTAATCTCGGGCGACTCGACGAGGGCGACCGGCGATGGCGAGACTCGAGTGGTACATCAGGGCCAACCTCAAGCCGCGGCACATGCAGTTGCTCGTGGCGCTCGACGACTTCCGTCACGTCGGCAAGGCCGCCGCCTTCCTCAACATCACCCAGCCTGCGGTTTCGAAGACCCTTGCCGAGCTCGAGCGCGGGCTCGAGGTCACGCTATTCGAGCGCGGCTCGAGAGGCCTGGTGCCGACCGCCTACGGCCGGTGCCTGATCCGGGTATCGCGCTCAGTGCTGCGCGATCTGGACGCCGCCCGCGACGAGTTGCGCCAGATGCGCTCGGGATCGACCGGGCGTGTGCGCATCGGCACGCTGCCGGTCGCGGCGCCGGCGCTGGCGCCACGGGCGGCGATACGCCTGCAGGCCAGGCGGCCGGGCACGGCCATCAGTTTCCAGGAGGCCACCGCGGACCGATTGCTGCCGCTGCTTCGCGAGGGCCTCCTCGACGTGGTCGTCGGCACCCTTCCGCCTGCCTCGATGACACTCGGCCTCGAGACGGCCGCGCTGCACCCGGGAGACGGGGTGGCGGTGGTCTGCGGGATGGGCCACCCGCTCGCCACGCGGCGACGGATCGCGGCCGCCGACCTGCTGCCCTACCCGGTCGTGATGCCGCCGCTGGGGTCGATCTTCCGCGCGACCGTCGAGGGAGCGCTCGCCGCGCTCGAGCTCACGACGGCCTCCGCAATGGTCGAATCCGGATCGATGACCGCCAGCAACACCTATCTGCGCGAGACGAACGCGATCAGCTTCTACTCGCGGCATCTGGCGCTGCACTATTCACGCGTGGGCATGCTGCGCGTGTTGCCGATCGCGGTCCCCGGGGCCGCGCTTCCGATCGGCGCCGTGTGGTCCCGCCATAACGAGGCGAACCCGGCGGTGCCCGAGCTGATCGATTGCCTGCGCGAGGTCGCTCACGAGGTGCTCGAGGCGGAACCGGCGTACGGCTGACCGGCGCGCCTTCGGCGAAAGCCGCGCGATTTCCCGCTCTTCCGGGATCAAGCACGGAATTATCGGATAGCGGCGCGATGCGACGCGCCGTAGGGTGTCGCCGACGCGGCATGAATTCCCCGCGGGATGGCGTGACGATGACGCAACCGATCGCAGGCAATCGCAAGAAGGTCCCGACCTACTGCTACCAGTGCGTCAACGGCCCCGACGTGCTGATGGTGGAGGTCGTCGACGGCGTGGCGACCAAGGTCGAGCCGAACTTCTGCGCCCGCGGCCTGCACCCGGCCGACGGCAAGATCTGCGTCAAGCCCTACGGGCTGGTGCAGAAGATCTACAACCCGCACCGGCTGCAGCAGCCGATGAAGCGCACCAACCCGCGCAAGGGTCGCGACGAGGATCCGGGCTGGGTGCCGATCAGCTGGGACGAGGCGCTCGACACCATCGCCGCCCGGCTGCGCAACATCCGCGAAACCGGGCTCCTGGACGGGAACGGCGATCCGCGCTTCGCCTTCAGCACGGGCGGCGCCGGCACGCCCATGATGTACATGGGCGCGTTTCCCGCCTTCTTCGCCGCCTGGGGCCCGATCGACATGAGCCTGGGTGCCGGGGGCACGGTCAAGTGCAAGCACACCGAGCACCTCTACGGCGAGCTGTGGCACCGCGGCTTCACGGTCTGTCCCGACACGCCGATGGTCGAGTACATCGTCTCGTTCGGGCTCAACATCGACGCCTCGGGCGGGGTCACCAGCGTGCGCCGCGGCGCCGATGCCCGCGTGCGCGGCATGAAGCGGGTGCAGATCGAGCCCCACCTGTCGGTGACCGGCGCCCAGGCTGCCGAATGGATCCCGATCAGGCCGAAGACCGACGCGGCCTTCCTCTACGCCATGGTCCACGTGCTGGTGCACGAGCATGCGCTGGACGAACTGGACGTGCCGTTCCTGAAGCGGCGCACCGCCTCGCCCTACCTGATCGGGCCCAACGGCTTCTACCTGCGCGACCCGGCCAGCCGCAAGCCGCTGGTGTGGGACCTGCGCACGGCGCGCGCCGTCGCGTACGACACGCCGGACATCGATCCCGCCCTGACCGGCACCTATCCCGTGGACGCCGTCGAGGTCGGCGCCGACGAGCAGCTGTGGCACCACCAGGGGGTGGAGGCGATCCCCGCGCACGCGAAGCTGATGGCCCACGTGGCCCGCCGCACGCCGGAGTGGGCCGCGGACGTGTGCGATGTGCCCGCGCAGACGATCCGGCGCATCGCCAACGAATTCCTGTCGCACGCCCGCATCGGCGCAACGGTCGAGATCGCCGGCCGCGTGCTGCCGTTGCGGCCGGTGGCGGTCACCATCGGCAAGTCGGTCAACAACGGCTGGGGCTCCTACGAGTGCGTGTGGGCACGCACCGTGCTGATGGTGCTGGTCGGCGGGCTCGAGGTGCCGGGCGGACTGCTGGGCACCACGGTGCTGCTGTCCAAGCCCGGGCTCGATCATGACCGCATGGCCACCGTCACCCCCGGACCGGACGGCTTCCTCGACTACCCCTTCCACCCGACGGACCGCGAGAACTGGATCGCCAAGCCGACGGTGCGCCACGCCTACAGCACGCTCATCCCGGGCACGGGCAACGGGCCCTACGCGCAGGCGGTCGGCTCGACCTCGCTCACCTGGCTCAGGCTGCAGGGGCGCGGCGCGCCGAGCTGGCCGGTGCCCAACCCGCCGGAGGTGTGGTTCGTCTATCGCTGCAACCCGCTGATCTCGTTCTCGGAAACCACGCGGCTGGGCGAGACCATCGCGCGCTTCCCGTTCATGGTCGCGTTCGCCTACACGCACGACGAGACCAATCACTTCGCCGACATCCTGCTGCCCGACCGCACCGACCTCGAAGGCACGCAGCTGGTGCGCCTCGGCGGCACGCGCTACGAAGAGCAGTTCTGGGAGGCGCGCGGCTGGGTGCTGCGCCAGCCGGTGGTCGAGCCGCAGGGCGAGACGCGCGAATTCACCTGGATCGCCGCCGAGCTGGCGCGCCGCACCGGGCTGCAGGAAGGCTTCAACGCCATGATCAACGCGGGGGTCTGCGGCCTGCCGCTCGCGGGCGAAGGCTACGACTTCTCGCTCGACACCGGCCGCCAGCACAGCGTCGAGGAGATCTGGGACGCGGTGTGCCGCGCAGCGAGCATCGACGTCACCGACGGCGCGGCCAGCGACGGCCTCGACTGGTTCAAGGAGCACGGCTTCCGGACCAAGCCGTTCTCGAAGCTGAACTGGTACCTCTACCCGCGCATGGTCGACCTGGATCACCGCTTCGAGCTACCCTACCAGGAGCGCGTGCTGCGCATCGGCAGGCAGCTCACCAACCGCCTGCACGAGAACGGCATCGACTGGTGGGACCTGCAGCTGCACGACTACGAGGCCTTCCCGGAGTGGAAAGACCTGAACGGCCTGTGGGAGGAGGTCTACCGGCGCAACTTCGAAGTCGACATCGCCGATTTCCCGTTCTGGCTGCTGACCGCGCGCAGCATGCAGTACGCCTGGGGCGGCAACGTGGGCATCCAGCTCATGCGCGAGGTCGCCGAGAACGTGGCCGGCCACAGCGGCATCATGATCAACCGCAGGCGCGCCGCGGCGCTGGGAATCGCCGACGGCGACCTGATCGAGGTCACCTCCCCGGTCGGCAGGACGCGCGGCAAGGCGCTGCTGCGCGAGGGCGTGCGCCCCGACGTGATCGTGATGATCGGCCAGTTCGGCCACTGGAAGACGCCCTACGCGAAAGACTTCCAGATGCCGAGCCTCAATGACCTGGTGCCGATGACCATGGACCTGATCGACGGCACGGGCTCGTCGATCGACGCGGTCAGGGTCTCCGTGGCGCGCGTCGGGAAGCAGCGATGACGCGCTATGCGATGGTCGCCGACCTGCGCCGCTGCGTCGGCTGCCAGACCTGCACGGCGGCCTGCAAGCTCACCAACGCCACGCCGCCGGGCGTGCAGTGGCGCAAGGTGCTCGACATCGAGACGGGGGAGTTTCCGAACGTCGAGCGCACCTTCATGCCGGTGGGCTGCCAGCATTGCTCCGACCCTCCCTGCCTGGACGTGTGCCCGAGCACCGCCACGCGCAAGCGCGACGACGGCATCGTCACCATCGACTACGACATCTGCATCGGCTGTGCGTACTGCGCGGTCGCCTGTCCCTACCAGGCCCGCTACAAGGTCGAGAAGCCGTCGTTCGCCTACGGCCCGGCCACGGCCACCGAGGCGCAGCGCTTCGACGAGGCTCGCCTGGGCGTCGCGCAGAAGTGCACCTTCTGCGTCGATCGCATCGATGCCGGCAAGGCCCGGGGCCTGACGCCCGGCGTCGATCCGGACGCCTCGCCGGCCTGCGCCAACGCCTGCATCGCCGATGCCCTCGCCTTCGGCGACATCGAGGACCCGGACAGCAACGTCTCGAAGCTGCTGAGCGAGAACACCTGGTTCCAGATGCACGAGGAGCTGGGCACCGACCCCGGCTTCTACTACCTGTGGGACAAGGAGAAGGCGTGATCCGCATCGGCAGGGTCCTGCAGAGGCACTGGGACTGGCGTGCGGCCTGCAACTTCGTCTTCGGCGGCAGCGGCGGCGCCCTGCTGGCACTGGCGACCGTGCACGGTGCCGGAGATGCGGCCGCGCTCGCCACCAGGCTGCTCGCGCTGGTGCTGGTCGGCGCCGGCCTCGCCTGCGTATGGCTCGAGATCGGCCGCCCATGGCGCGCGATGAACGTCTTTCGCCACCCGCAACGTTCGTGGATGACGCGCGAGGCGATCGTGGCCACGGCGACCTTCGCCCTGGCGCTGTCGGGCCTGGCCTTCGGCGTGCCGGTGCTGTCGTGGGCCGCCGCAGCGGGAGGCATCGCCTTCGTCTATTGCCAGGGGCGAATCCTGAAAGCGACGCGCGGCGTTCCGGCCTGGCGCCAGGCCGCGATCGTGCCGCTCGTCGTGGCCACCGGCTTCGCCGAGGCCGGCGGCCTGATGACGGCGCTGCTCGCCGTGCTCGCAGCCGTGCCCGGATGGCTGCCGTGGCTGCTGCTCGCCTCGCTCGCGGCACGCGCGCTGGCCTGGAAGCGCTACCGCTCGGAGCTGAAGGCCGACGACGCGCCCGAACCCGCGCTCGTGCTCGCCGGCCGGCTCGAGCCCGTCGTGGTGGTGCTCGGCACCCTGCTGCCGGCGGCCCTGATCGTACCCGCGCTGGCCGCGGCCGCACTGCCCGCGACGGCGCCGGCCGCGCCGGCGCTGCAGGGGGTCGCCGGCCTGCTCGCGCTGCTGCCGGGATGGACCCTGAAGTTCGTGCTGGTGACGCGGGCCGCGCAATTGCAGGGCTACGCGTTCGGCAAACTGCGCCGCGGGCATCCGCTGGCGCGCGCACGCGGCTAGAACGACTTTTCCCGACCCACCACGTTCCGCGAGGACGAGACGATGAAGAGCAAGCGATTCCTGGGCCATCTGGCCCTCACCACCCTGCTGGGCTGTTCGAGCGCCGCATACGCCGGCGACTGGTTCCCGCTGCCGGTGAACTCCACCGGCCCCGACGGCAAGATCACCAAGGTCGACTACGTCGGGCTGCCGAAGGCTGCCCAGCCCTGGGACATCTGCGTTTCCTTCCCTCACCTGAAGGACTCGTTCTGGCTCGCCGCCAACTACGGGATCGTCGAGGAGGCCAAGCGCCTCGGCGTGCGCGTCGTGGTGCTCGACGCCGGGGGCTTCACCCAGCTGAACAACCAGATCTCGCAGATCGAGAACTGCGTGGCCGGCGGCGCCAAGGCGGTGGTCATCGGCGCGATCTCGCAGGACGGCCTCGGCAACCTGGTCGCGGAGCTCAAGCGCAAGAACATCCCGGTGGTCGACGCCTACAACGGCATGACGTCGAAGGACGTCGGCGCCCGGTCGCTGACGCTGCCGCGCGATGAAGGCTGGCGCGCCGGGCACTACCTGGCCGAGAAGCATCCGAAGGGCAGCAAGCCGGTCAAGGTCGCCTGGCTGCCGGGGCCGGCCGGCGCCGGCTGGGTCGAGCTGTTCAACAGCGGTTTTCGTGAAGCGATCAAGGACAGCGCGGTCGAGATCGCCGAGACCAAGTACGGCGACACCGGAAAGGAAGTCCAGACGCGCCTGATCGAGGACATCCTGCAGACGCACAAGGACATCGACTACGTGGCGGGCACGGCGGTCACCGCCGAGGCGGCGGTGCCGGTGCTGCGCGCCCGGGGGCTGACCTCGAAGATCAAGGTGGTCTCGGTGTACCTGACGCCGGGCGTCTACCAGGGCCTCAAGAGCAAGTCGATCGAGGCCTCCAACATGGCGCCGGTCGTGCTCGTCGGCCGCATCGCGGTCGACCAGGCGGTCCGGCTGGTCGAGGGCAAGGAGGTGCTGCGCGACGTCGGGCCGATCGGGCGCATGTACACCAAGGACGACATCGGCACCCTGAAGACCGAGACCGTGCTCGCCCCGACGAGCTTCAAGCCGGTGTTCAAGGTCGGCAGGTAGGCTCATCCGGATCCGGCATGACGCTCCTCACGGCTCATCGGTCCCCAACCGGGGGCCGCCCGTCCCCGGCGGCCGGCGCGTGCTCGCCCGCGCTACGCGTGCTCGAGCTGAGCAAGCGTTATGGCACGAATCTCGCCTTGTCGCCGGTGAGCCTGGATTTCATGCCCGGGCGGGTGCACGTGCTGTTCGGCGAGAACGGCGCCGGGAAGTCGACGCTCATCTCGATGATCGCCGGCGCCAACGAGCCGAGCGCCGGCACCATCGAGACCGGCACCCATCGCGGCACGTTCCGCTCGGTCAATGAAGCGCGCGCCCACGGCGTGCGGGCCGTCTTCCAGGAGTTCTCGCTGATTCCGCACCTGACGGTGGCGGAGAACATCGCGCTCGGCGAAGAGCCGACCGGTCCGATCGGGCTGCTCTCCAGGTCGTCGGCCCGCGCACAGGCGCGGCACGTGATCGAGGAGCTCGGCTTCGACCTGCAGCCGGATACGCCGGTCGATCACCTCGCGCGCGGCAAGCAGCAGATGGTCGAGATCTGCAAGGCAGTCCGGCAGGATCCGCGCCTGCTGATCCTCGACGAGCCGACCGCGTCGCTTTCCGAGCACGACACGAAGGCGCTGTTCGCGCTCATCGGGCGGCTGCGGGCCCGCGGCACGGCGATCATCTACATCACCCATCGCATGCACGAGATTCCGCTGATCGGCGACGAAGTGACGGTCCTGCGCGACGGTCGCATGGTCGCGACCGTGCCCGCCGATACCCCCGAGGCTAAGCTGGTGGAGCTGATGACCGGCCGGGCCTTGTCCGACATCTACCCCGCCGCGGTGCACATCGACGCCGATGCGCCGGTGCGGCTCGCCCTGCGGGGCCTGTGCACGGCGGACGAATCGGTGCTCGAGGCCAGCCTGGAAGTCCGCGCCGGCGAGATCGTCGGCGTCGCGGGCCTGGTCGGCTGCGGCAAGAGCGAGCTCGCCCAGGCATGCTTCGGCCTGCGCAGGATCACGCGCGGCGAGCTGCTCGTGGACGGGCAGCGCCGCAGCTTCCGGCACCCCGCCGACGCCATTGCGGCCGGCGTGTGGTATTCGCCGGCCGACCGCAAGCGCGACGGTCTCGTCATGATGCGCCCCGCGCGCGAGAACATCGCGCTGTCCGCGCTGTCGTTCGGGCGGTTGTCGGGGCGCCTGCTGCGCCGGCGCGGCGAATCCGAGCTGGTCGGCGAGCTCTCGCGCAAGGTCGATTTCCCGACCCATCGCGTCGGCGAGGCCGTCGCCAACTTCTCGGGCGGCAACCAGCAGAAGGCCCTGCTGGCAAAAGGCCTCGGCCAGGATGTCGGCATCTACCTGTTCGACGAGCCGACCGTCGGCGTCGACATGGGGGCGCGGCGCTCGATCTACGAGTACCTGGCCGGACTCAGCGCCGGCGGCGCGGCCATCCTGCTGGTGTCGTCCGACCTGCCGGAGCTGCTCGGCCTGTCGCACCGCCTGTGCGTGATGCGCGGCGGCCGCCTCGCCGCGGAGTTCCAGCGCGGCGACTACGACGAGCAGCGCATCCTCGAACAGTTCTTCGACTGATCATCGACATGACCGTACCGATGTCCCCGCACGCTTCCGCCCGCCCTCCCTCGCTCCCCGCGCTCGACACGGCCCGGAAATGGCTGCTTCGGCACCGCGAGGCCATCGTGCTGCCGGTGCTGTTCGTGCTCGCCGTCACCATCTTCACGCTCGAGGCGCCCGGCTTCCTGAGCGCCGACAACCTGATCAACGTCTCCCGGCAGTCGGTCTACCTGATGATCGTCTCGCTGGCGCAGCTCGTGGTGCTGATCGGCGGCGGCCTCGATCTCTCGGTCGGAACGGTGGTGGCGCTGGCCTCGGTGACGGGCGCCACCGTCATGGCCGCGGCGCACGCCGCCTGGCCCGATGCGCCGGCGCTGGCGATCGCCGCCGGTTGCGCGACCGGGCTGGCGGTCGGCATCGCCGCCGGCCTGGTCAACGGGTTCGGCACCGCGGTGCTGCGGATTCCCGCGTTCATGATGACGCTGGGCATGTCCTCGGTGGCATTCGGCCTCACGCTGCTGGTGAGCGGCGGCGTGCCCATCTACGGCCTGCCGCCGGCATTCGGCGAAACCTTCGGCTTCGGCCGCATCGCGGGGCTGCCGGTGCCCTCGCTGATCGCCGTCGTCGTCATCATCGCCACCTACGTGCTGCTGGAATGGACGCGCTACGGCCGGCACCTCTACGCGACCGGCGGCAACCTTCGCGCGGCCGAGCTCTCGGGAGTGCGCACCACGCGCGTCACCATCGGCGCCTTCGCGATCGCCGGCGCGCTGTCGGCCCTCTCCGGCCTGCTGCTCACCGCGCGCCTGGACACCGGCGAATCGAACATCGGCGCCAGCCTGCCGCTGGAGTCGATCGCCGCATGCGTCATCGCCGGCGTCAGCCTGTCCGGCGGCCTGGGGCGCACCTTCAAGGTCGTGATCGGCACGCTGCTGATCGTGCTGGTGCAGAACGGCATGAACCTGATGCAGGTCGGCGCCTACGCGCAGACGATCGCCATCGGCGCGATCCTCATCTTCGCGATGGCGCTGTCGCGGCGCTGACCGACGGCCGGCACGCGCCCACCCGGTCACCGGTGCCGTTGCGGCGGCGCCGGCGACCCGCGGCAGGCGATCAGGCGCCGTCCGGTCCGCGCAGCTGTTTCTTGTCGATCTTGCCCACCGAAGTCTTGGGCAACGCAGCGACGAGCACGATCCGGCGCGGAACCTTGTAGGGCGCAAGCTGCGCCCTGCAGTGCTGCACGATGACTTCCGCATCGATCCGGCTGCCCGGGCGCGGCACCACGAACGCCTTCAGCGCCTCGCCCTGGTATTCGTCGGCCACCCCGATCACCGCCGCCTCGAGCACGCCGGGATGCCGGTACAGCACCTCCTCGACCGCGCGCGGATACACGTTGAATCCCGACACGATCACCATGTCCTTCTTACGGTCGGAGATGTACAGGTAACCGTCCGCGTCCAGGTGCCCGATGTCGGTGGTGTACAGCCAGCCGTCGCGCCAGGCGGCTGCCGTGTCCGCCGGGCGCCCACGATAGCCCGACATGAGCTGCGGCCCGCGGAGGCGGATCTCGCCCGTCTCGCCGGCCGGCAGCACCGTGTTCCCTGTGCTCGCATCCACGATCTCGACCTCGACGCCCGCCATCGGCACGCCGACCGATCCGGGCTTGCGGACACCCTCGAGCGGATTGAACACGACGCCGCCGCCCGTCTCGGTCTGCCCGTATCCTTCGAGCACCGGCGCCCCGGTGGCAAGCTCCCAGCGCCTCAGGGTTTCCTCGGGCAGGGCGGACGACCCCGAGTAGCTGCACCGCAGATGCGGGAAGCGCCTTCGCGCCAGGCTCTCGTGGGCCAGCAGCCCGACGAACATCGTGGGGCCGCCCGCCAGCATGGTGATCGACTCCGCCTCGAGCGCATCCAGCACCGCCTCGGGTGCATAGCGCGGCAGGATCACCAGCGTGCCGCGGCAGTACAGCATGTTGTACATCCCGACCGCGATCGAATAGATGTGGCACAGCGGCGTCGCGCACAGCAGCCGCTCGGCCTCCATGCGCGCCGGCACGAGGCTGTTCAGCTGCGCGACGCCGTGCGCGCCCGCGGCATGGGTGAGGTCCACGCCCTTCGGAGTACCCGTCGTCCCGCCGGTATAGAGGAGCAGCGCGAGCGACTCCGGCCGCGGAAGCATGTCCGGCCCGATCGAGGCCGGCGTCGAACGCCAGCGCGCAAGACTCTGCTCCCCCGCACCCACGCCGAACCGGCAGCGCACGCCCAGGCGTTGCGCCAGCGGCTCGATCAGCTCCGACAATGCTGCGTCGTAGACGATCGCGGCCGCGTCGATGTCCGCGAGCAGCGGAGCGAGCTCGTGCTCCGTGAGCAGGGGATTGACCGGAGCGACCTGCACGCCCGCCGCCTGCGCCCCGAGCAGCGCAATGCAGATGTCCACCGAGTTGCCGAGGATCACGGCCACGCGCCCTCCCCGCACGCCCGCGGCCCGAAGCATGGCAGCGAAGCCGGCCACGCAGCGCGCGTACTCCTCGTAGCCGAGGCGCTCGGCGCCGCACACCAGCGCCTCGCGATCGGGCGAGGCCGAGGCTGCGGCCGCGAGCATGTGCACGGCGGTCGGGAACACCGGCGGAAGTTCCGGAATCCGGCTCGTTTCACGCATAGTCGGCCAGCGTCCCGGCATCGAGCCCGTCGACGCAGGCGGCGCCGGGCAGGGCCTGGCGCTCGAGCGCCAGGATCTCGGGCATCAGGTAGGCGGCATAGAAGGCCGCCAGCTCGCGCTTGCGGCGATGCAGCGCCGACGGCCCGGTCGCGACGGCGGCCATCCTCAGCCACATCCACGCGCTCGCCACCCTGCCCGCCAGCGCCAGGAAAGCGGCGGCGCCCCCCTCGGCACTCCGGCGCTGCCCGGGCGCGAGCGCGCGATACGCGGCGCTGACGCGCTCGATGCGGCCCAGGCCATCCACCACCGCGGCGCGAATCCCGCGCATGTCGTCGCGGTGCGCGGTCAGGCCGACATCCCTGCGGATGCGCCCGACGAACTCGCCGTAGCGCCGCCCCTCGTCGCCGATGAGCTTGCGCACCACCAGGTCGAATGCCTGGATGCCGTTGGTGCCTTCGTAGATCGATGCCACGCGCAGGTCGCGGACGTACTGCTCGACCCCGGCGTCCGACACGTAGCCGTGGCCGCCGAAGCACTGCACCGCGAGGTTGGCCACCTCGAAGCCCGTGGCCGTGAAGAACGCCTTGCAGATCGGCAGCAGCCACTGCGCCTGCTCGCGCGCCGCGACGCGCTCTTCCTCGCTCGCGGCCGTCACGGCCAGGTCGAGCTGCAACGCGGTCTCGAACATCATGGCGCGCATCGCCTCGACCCGGGCGCGCATGGTGTACAGCATCCGCCGCACGTCCGCATGCGCGATCAGCGGCACCGGCGCCGCTTCGGCGGCGCCTCCCTGGAGCCGCTGCTCGGTGTACGCGAGCGCCTTGGCGGTGGCTGCGCCGCCCACGGCCAGCCCCTGGATGCCGGTCTCCAGCCGCATCACGTTGACCATGTCGAACATGGTCTTCAGGCCGTTGCCCTCGCCGCCGACCATGAACCCCTGCGCGCCGTCGAGGTCGAGCACGCAGGTCGGCGAAGCTTTCAGGCCCATCTTGTGCTCGACGCGCGCCACGGTAGCGGCGTTGCGCTCGCCGGGCACCCAGTCACGCGTGAGCGCGAACTTCGGGACGATGAACAGGCTCAGCCCGCGCGTGCCGGCCGGCGCGCCCGGCGTGCGCGCCAGCACCATGTGGATGATCTGCGCAGCCAGGTCGTGGTCGCCGTAGGTGATGAAGATCTTCGTGCCCGTCAGCGCCCAGCTTCCGTCGCCGCGCGGCGCGGCCCGGGTGGAGATCCGGCCCACGTCGGAGCCGGCCTGGGGCTCGGAGATGCAGATCGTCGCCGTCCATTCCCCGGAAACCAGCCGCGGAACGATCGCGTCGCGCAGGCCTGCCTCCGCATGCCCGACCAGCAGCCGCGACGCGGCACGCCCCATCAGCGGCAGCATGCTGAACGCCATGCACGATCCCGTGACCATCTCCGCCACGCCCGCCTGGACCACCAGGGGCAGCCCCTGCCCCCCGTACTGCGCCGGCAGGTCCAGCCCGACCCAACCCGCCTCGCAGTAGCGGCGATAGGCGTCCTTGAAGCCGGGCGGGGTCCGGACCGCCCCGTCGACGAGATGCGAGCCCACCGCGTCGCCCACGGCATTGATCGGGCCCAGCACGTCGGCGGCGAAGCGGCCGGCCTGCTCGAGCACGGCCAGCGCCACCTCGATGTCCGCGTCCCGGTACGGGTCGCGGCCGAGCACGTCCCCCAGGTCGAAGACCTCCTCGAGGAGGAAGCGCACGTCCTCCAGCGGCGGCACGTAGTGTCGTTCGTTCATGGTCATGGCTTTCTCCTGCGGTTCAACGGTGCACGAACGAGGCCGGCGAACGGGCGCCGTTCTGCACGAAGTTCGACAGGCCGATCCGCGCGTCCTCGGTTTCGATGCAGCGCCCGGCGAGCCGCGCCTCGAGCTCGAGCCCGTCGTCGAGGCTGCCGCGCGCGCCGTCCACGATCGCCTCGACGAGGATCTCGTCGATGCGCCGGCTCAGATGCCCGAGCTCGACCGTGGGCAGCCCGGCCGGGCATGGCACCGGCCCCCGGGGGAGCGCCTTGCGCAGCCCGGGATCGACCGCCAGTCGCCGGGCCAGCGACACCGCCGCCTCGAGCGGATCGCCGTCGACGAGCTCATCGACCAGGCCGAGCGCGAGCGCCTCGTCGGAGGACACCGGCGACGCGGTCCTCAGCAGCCTGGCGGCGGCCTCGACGCCGATCAGGCGCGGCAGGCGCTGGGTCGCGCCGCCGCCGGGGATGATGCCGAGATTGGGCTCGGGCAGGCGGGCCAGCACTTTCAGCCCACCGCGGGCGACCCGTGCGGCACAGGCAAGAGCGAGCTCGACGCCCCCGCCGAACGCCAGCCCGTTGAGCGCGCAGACCACCGGCTTGCGCATCTGCTCGATCTGCACGGTCAGCGCCTGGAACGCGCGGGAGACGCGATAGCCGTCCTCGGCATTGCGGCACGCGGCCAGCATGTCGATGTCGGAGCCCGACACGAAGGCCCTGGTGCCGTGCCCCGTGATCACCACCGCCGCGACGTTTGCATCCGCCTCGGCTTCCCGCAGAAGCCGCTCGAGCGAACGGACGATGCCCTCGTCGAGCGCATTGAGCGAGCGCGGACGCCTGATCTTGAGCACGGCCACGTCGCCGGTCCTCGAACGGACGACGTTCGACAGCTGCCAGCCGGAAGCGGCCCGGGCGCGCTCGAGGCTCTCCGGCATGCAGAAGCCCGGGTGCTGCACGCAGAACGCCGACACCAGCGCGTACGCCTGCTCCATCCCCATCTCGTTCATCATGGTGAAAGGCGGCCGCATGTCGAGCGCAATGCCCACGGCCATGTCGAGATCGTCGATGTCGACGATCCCCAGATCCATGATGAAAGCCGCCAGGCCGAAGTAGCACCCGAGATACTGCTCGCGGATGCGCAGCTCCTTCTCCCCGCTCACGGTCACGGTCTCGCCGCGCTCCGCGATGTTCCAGCGCGCCTCCCCCAGCCTGACCTTCTCCTTCAGGGAACGCGGCGAGCGGAACCACGGCATCAGGCGCACGTGCATCTCGTCGAGACCGTGGTCGGTGATCGAGTTGCCGTTGGCGCTGCTGATAATGGAGAAATGCCCGATGCCCATGCCCAGCGTCCGCACCGCGACCGCGTCGATCTCCTTCTCGTTGCCCAGCCCGGCCTCACGGCACAGGATGGCGCACTGGACGAGCCCCTCGAAGATCGGGTCGACCGCAAAGGCGTAGGAGCTGCGCACCCTGATCGGCGCCTTGCCGATCGCTTCGTAGAGGTCCATCAGCAACGCCGTCAGTGCCGGATCGGTCTCCGCGCCCGGCACGATCTCGACGATGGGGTTGCGCTCCGCGGGAAAGAAGTAGTGCGCGACCAGGCAGCGGGAGCGCTTGCGCAGATGGCCGAAGATCTCCTCGGGCTGCATGTGCGAGGAGTTCGACAGCAGGATGCAGTCGTCGTCGCAGATGCGCTCGACCTCCTCGAAGATCCGGTGCTTGACGGCCTCGTCTTCGGTGGCCGCCTCCAGCACCAGGTTCGCTCCGGCGAGGCGGTGATAGTCGGTGGTGTAGACGATCGAGCCCTTGACGCGGGCCGCCTGGTCCGCGGCAAGACTGCCTCCGGCCACGGCCCGGCCGACCTTGCGCTCGAGCTTCTCGCGCGCGCGGCCCAGGGCGTCCTCGGCGATGTCGACGAGGACGATCTCGACCCCCTTCGACGCCAGGTTCCTGGCGAAATGAAGCGCGATGTCGGGCCCGATATGCCCGGCGCCGATGATCGCCAGCTTCCGGAGGGTCAGGGATTGGTGCTCGAAGGCCATCTTGTCACTCTCGCATGTTGTCCGGTTGAACGGATGGGGTTGCCGAGGTTGATTAACAATCTATAGAATTTGGATTGATATTCTAGACAAATTATCCACTCTGCAACTGGAAAGGACATGACGCTGAAAGCCCGGATTCCCTACGGTGCCTACTGGAGCACGCCGTTCGCACGCTGGCAGGGCAGCTTCGCCAACCTGCACAGCATCGAGTTCGCCGCCTATGTCGCGCGCGCCGAGCTCGCCCGGCGCCGCATCGACCCCAAGGTCTTCGACTACGGCGCCCTGGGCCT
>MKUQ01000010.1 GCA_001898645.1 Burkholderiales bacterium 70-64 | reverse complement strand
AAAGCCGCCATCCTCTCAGGGGTGGGTCAGTCTTACTTCGCCGACCCGGGCCAGTTTTACATTGGCGGTGACATCTGGTACGACGGTACCGCCCTGGAGGCCGCGCAGTTCTACGCGAAGACGTTTCCGGACAGCGCAGTGGGAGCCATCCTTCGCGCGCCCGGCGACTATCCCGCAGGCAAGCAAGGCGACGTCTTGACGGTCGAGTTCACCGTCATCGGCATCCCTTGCCTCGGACTGAACGGTGGCCCGGAATTCAGGCACAACGAGGCCTTCTCGTTCCAGATTGCAACCGACGACCAGGCCGAAACCGATCGCTTGTGGAACGCGATCGTCGGAAACGGCGGCCAGGAAAGTGTGTGCGGCTGGTGCAAGGACAAGTGGGGGCTGTCGTGGCAGATAACGCCGCGGGTCCTCACGGATGCGCTCGCCGATCCTGACCGCGCGGCGGCCAAGCGCGCCTTCGAAGCGATGATGCAGATGGGAAAGATCGACATCGCTGCCATCGAAGCGGCACGGCGGGGCTGAGGCCTGTTGACTGGCGCTCTATGCCTTCGCGAGAACCGGGAACACCTGGTCCTTCTCATCGCGGCAGGCAGATCGGGCCGCGGTGTGGGCAGCATGATCACCTCGGCGTAGGGGGACGCCCGAGCCACTCCTCCACCAGCACCCCCGCCTCCCGCAGCGTAGGCACGATGGCCCTGGCCAGCGGCTCGAAGGCCGCCGAGGGCGGCATCAGGTCGGGCACGACGATGCACGACAGCCCGGCCGCATGTGCCGCGCGCAGCCCGATCTCCGAGTCCTCCAGGGCGATGCAGCATGTCGGGTCGGCGCCCAGGCGCTCCATGGCGGCCAGGTACACATCGGGCGCCGGCTTGCCCTTGGGCACCTGGTCGCCGCACACCACGATGCCGAAGCGCTGCGTCAGGCCGGCCAGGGCCAGCTTCTCGTGCGCCAGCGCCTGCTGCGTCGAGGTGGCCACGGCCAGCGGCACGCCGCGCGCATCGAGCCGTTCGAGCAGCTCGAGCAGGCCCGGCTTGAGGGCGACGCCCTCGCCGCGCAGGCGTTCCAGGTAGCGCACGCGGCCGCGCTGCGACACCTCGGCGAGCGGAAAGCTGCCGCCCATGCGATCGAGCAGCGCCTGTCGCGACTGGCGCGAGTCGAGCCCGACCAGCGCCAGGCAGGTCTCGCGGCTGATCTCCCAGCCCGCCGTGCGCGCCGATTCGATCCAGCACTCGAGCGCGATGCGTTCGGTGTCGAGCATCAGGCCGTCCATGTCGAAGACGACCGCCCGGGGTTTGCTCATCGCTGTCCGAGAGTGGTGGGCCCGAACAGGTGCGCATGCTCGCGCGGCTGGCTGCGCCAGTACTGGGGCGGCGCCTCGACGCTCGCGCCGAGCGCGGCCGCCGCGTGCCAGGGCCAGCGCGGGTCGTACAGCATGGCGCGCGCCATCGCCACCAGGTCGGCCTTGCCCGAGGCGACGATGTCCTCGGCCTGGTGGGGGTCGGTGATCATGCCGACCGCGATCACCGGGATCTCCACCTCGCGGCGGATCGCTTCGGCGAACGGCACCTGGTAGCCGGGGCCGAGGCGGATGCGCTGCTGCGGCGAGATGCCGCCGCTCGAGACGTCGATCCAGTCGGCCCCCAGCCGCTCGCAGGCGCGGGCGAAGGCGATGGCGTCGGGCAGGTCGAAGCGCTCGGCCGCGGGCAGGTCGTCGCGCCAGTCGGTGGCCGAGATGCGTACGCCCATCGGTTTCTGCGCCGGCCAGGCCGCGCGCATGGCGGCGAACACCTCGAGCGGCCAGCGCATGCGGTTCTCCGGCGATCCGCCGTACTCGTCGCCGCGCCGGTTCGCCAGCGGCGAGAGGAACTGGTGCAGCAGGTAGCCGTGCGCGGCGTGCACCTCGATCGCGTCCAGCCCGAGCCGCTCGGCGCGGCGCACCGCGTCGACGAAGCGCTCCAGGAGCGCCGCCAGCTCGGCCCGCTCGAGCGCCGCCGGGGGCGGCTCGCCCTCGCCGATGGGCACGGCGCTGGGCGCCACCGGCCGCCAGCCGCCGGCCCCGACGGGGACGAGCCTGCCGCCTTCCCACGGCCGGGCGCTCGAGCCCTTGCGCCCGGCATGGCCGAGCTGGATGGCGATCGGGGTGCGCCCGACGCTGCGCAGGGTGTGCAGGACCGCGCCGAGCGCGGCCTCGCCGGCATCGTCGTACAGCCCCAGGCAGCCCGGCGTGATGCGGCCGGCCGGCTCAACCGCAGTGGCCTCGATGCACAGCAGTCCGGCGCCCCCGAGCAGGAACTGGCCGAGGTGGACGACATGCCAGGGCTGGGCGCAGCCCTCCACGGCCGAGTACTGGCACATCGGCGAGACGACGATACGGTTGGCCAGGGTCAGGGCGCGCAGGCGCAGCGGGTTGAAAAGGGCAGGCATGGGAGCATTATCGATCAAGGAGGCGCCGGGCGCCCCCTTGAAAAACCCTGGCGCGTGCACCAGATTTACGCCAACTCCCCGGCAGCCGCCGCCATACCATCCTGGCAGGAAGATCCATGCGTCTCGACAAGCTCACCACCCAGTTCCAGCAGGCGCTGGCCGATGCCCAGAGCCTCGCCCTGGCCAACGACAACCAGTACATCGAGCCGGTCCACCTGACGGCGGCCATCGCCGGCCAGGCCGACGGCTCCGGCCGCACCCTGCTCGAGCGTGCCGGCGTGCGCAGCGCCGCCCTGAAGACGGCGGCCGATGCGGCCATCAAGCGCCTGCCGCAGGTCTCGGGCACGGGCGGCGAGGTGCAGGTCGGGCGCGACCTGGTCAACCTGCTGAACCTCGCCGAGAAGGAGGCGCTCAAGCGCGGCGACCAGTACATCGCCACCGAGATGTTCCTGCTCGCGCTCACCGACGACAAGGGCGAGGGCGGGCGCATCGCCCGCGAAGCGGGGCTCACCCGCAAGGCCCTGGAGGCTGCCATCGACGCGGTGCGCGGCGGCGCGAGCGTGGACAACCCCGAATCCGAAGGCCAGCGCGAGGCGCTCAAGAAGTACACCATCGACCTCACCGAGCGTGCGCGCCAGGGCAAGCTCGACCCGGTCATCGGCCGCGACGACGAGATCCGACGCACCATCCAGATCCTGCAGCGGCGCACCAAGAACAACCCGGTGCTGATCGGCGAGCCGGGGGTGGGCAAGACCGCCATCGTCGAGGGGCTGGCGCAGCGCATCGTCGACGGCGAGGTGCCCGAGTCGCTCAAGGACAAGCGGGTGCTTGCGCTCGACATGGCGGGCATGGTGGCCGGCGCCAAGTACCGCGGCGAGTTCGAGGAACGGCTCAAGGCGGTGCTCAAGGAGATCGCCGCCGAGGAAGGGCGGCTGATCGTCTTCATCGACGAGCTGCACACCATGGTGGGCGCCGGCAAGGCCGACGGCGCGATGGACGCCGGCAACATGCTCAAGCCGGCGCTCGCGCGCGGCGAGCTGCACTGCATCGGCGCCACCACCCTCGACGAATACCGCAAGTACATCGAGAAGGATGCCGCGCTCGAGCGCCGCTTCCAGAAGGTGCTGATCGGCGAGCCGAGCGTGGAGGCCACCATCGCCATCCTGCGCGGCCTGCAGGAGCGCTACGAGGTGCACCACGGCGTGGAGATCACCGACCCGGCGATCGTCGCCGCGGCCGAGCTGAGCAACCGCTACATCACCGACCGCTTCCTGCCCGACAAGGCCATCGACCTCATCGACGAGGCGGCCGCGCGCATCAAGATGGAGATCGACAGCAAGCCCGAGGCCATGGACCGGCTCGATCGCCGCATCATCCAGCTCAAGATCGAGCGCGAGGCGGTGAAGAAGGAAACCGACGAGGCGTCGAGGAAGCGGCTCGATCTGATCGAGGCCGAGATCGCGAAGCTCGAGAAGGAGTACGCCGATCTCGACGAGGTGCTGCGCAGCGAGAAGGCCGCCGTGCAGGGCTCGGCGCAGATCAAGGCCGAGATCGACCAGCTGCGCGCGCAGATGGCCGAACTGCAGCGCAAGGGCCAGTTCGACAAGCTGGCCGAGATCCAGTACGGCAAGCTCCCCGAGCTCGAGGGGCGGCTCAAGGCCGCCAGCGAAGCCGAGGCCGGCGGCGCGGCGGCGGGCGGCAAGCCCAAGCTGCTGCGCACCCAGGTCGGCGCCGAGGAGATCGCCGAGGTGGTCTCGCGCGCCACCGGCATCCCGGTGAGCAAGATGATGCAGGGCGAGCGCGAGAAGCTGCTGCACATGGAAGACTTCCTGCACCGGCGCGTGGTCGGGCAGGACGAGGCCGTGCGCCTGGTGTCCGACGCCATCCGCCGCTCGCGCGCGGGTCTCTCGGATCCGCGTCGCCCCTACGGCTCCTTCCTCTTCCTCGGCCCCACCGGCGTGGGCAAGACCGAGCTGTGCAAGGCGCTGGCCGAGTTCCTGTTCGACAGCGAAGACCACCTCATCCGCATCGACATGAGCGAGTTCATGGAGAAGCACTCGGTGGCGCGCCTGATCGGCGCGCCCCCCGGCTACGTGGGCTACGAGGAGGGCGGCTACCTCACCGAGGCGGTGCGCCGCAAGCCGTACAGCGTGATCCTCTTCGACGAGGTCGAGAAGGCCCACCACGACGTGTTCGGCGTGCTGCTGCAGGTGCTCGACGACGGGCGCCTCACCGACGGGCAGGGCCGCACGGTGGACTTCCGCAACACCGTCATCGTGATGACCTCCAACCTCGGCTCGCACGAGATCCAGCGCCTGGGTGCCGATCCGAAGCTCAACGACCCCGAGATCATCAAGGACGCGGTCATGGTCGAGGTGCGCCAGCACTTCCGGCCGGAGTTCATCAACCGCATCGACGAGATCGTGGTGTTCCATGCGCTGGGCGCCGAGCACATCGCCTCCATCGCCCGCATCCAGCTCAAGGACCTCGAACGGCGCCTGGCCGATCGCGACCTCGCGCTCTCGGTGTCCGACGCGGCGCTGGCCGAGATCGCCAAGGTGGGCTTCGACCCGCTGTACGGCGCGCGCCCGCTCAAGCGCGCCATCCAGCAGCGCATCGAGAACCCGGTCGCCAGGCTGGTGCTGGAAGGCCGCTTCGCTCCGGGCGACGTGATTCCGGTGGACTTCGCCGACGGGCAGTTCACCTTCGAGCGCGTGGTGCACTGACCGGGACAGCGCGGCGGCCGCCCGCGCGGGGATTCGGCTTCGTCGAATCCCCGCGCTCGATCGCCCCGATCAGGCCATCGGCGGGGATGTCGAGATCCGCGTGCAGCCTGCGGATCATGCGCAGCGTGAGCGGGCGTTTCCGATTGAGGACCTCGTAGACACGATTCAGGCGCCCGATCATCGGCTCGAGATCCGTGGGAGTGAGGCCCCGCTGCTCCATGCGCAGCCTGATCGTTTCGATCGGATCGGGCAGATCCATCGGGAAGTGTCGCCGCTCCCAGGCCTCCACGAGAGTCACGAGCACATCGAGGCGGTCGCCCTCGGATGTTCCGGCACCGGCTCCCATCAGCGTCTCGATCTCGGCAAGCGTGTCGCGATAATCGGCATCGGTCTTGATCGGCTTGATGTCCATGTCGCATGCCTCGATTCAGATCTTCTGCGCATCGATCGCGTCGTACTCCTCGTGCGTGCCGACGAACCGGATGTATATGACTCGATAAGGGTAGTTCACCCAGGCCACGAGTCGATATGCGTTGCCCGCGAGATTGAATACGACCCGACCGTCCTTGAGGATGCTCGCGCTGCCGAAATCCGCCTTTACATCGGCCGGCGTTGCCCAGTCGGCCGAGAGCGCCAGGCGGTACCAGGCAAGGCTCGGTGCCTTTGCGCCGCGATGGACTTCCCAGAATGCCTTGAGCGTCGACAGGGCGATGATGCGCATCGGCAGATTTTGAGTCGTTAATGGTAGTCCCAAATTGGGACTTGCGCAATACAGCGGATGTCGTGCCATAGAACGGCCAGCTTATGCTGTCGGCATCATGTTCCGCTCGATCGCTACGGATGGCTATGCGACGCGAGGATTAGGCAATCGAGCCATGGCCGAGCGGTGCCGCCAGCCTCGACCGCAGGCGTGCATCACGCTTCTGATGCGCCGTGCGCGACGAGCATCGGCGCGGCTTCGAGCTCCGGCCAGCCCTCGAGCAGCGCCCGCGCACCGCGCCGGAACCGCGACTGCCATCCCCGGCCGCGCGACAGCAGGTCGTCCAGCGCTTCGGCGAGCGATTCGCGGCGCCACTGCCATAGCGCCGCGAGAAGGTGCGCAGCCTGGGCCAGGTCCTTGCGCGCCTTCACCCGGAAGGCGCCCTCGCGCTCGCCAGCGATCAGCACCTTGTGCAGCGCGTAGCGCGCCGGATCGGGCAGGTTGACCAGCACCGCGCCTTCGGCGCTCGGGAGCACCGCCTGCTCCACGCCTTGCAGCGAGTACTCCATGAACGGCAAGGGCTGCAGCGTGACGCCCAGCTGTGGATGCACGAACGGCTTGTCGGTGCCGCGGTGCCGGGGCGTGAGGAAGTCGAGCCTGAACTCCGGTTCGTTCGGGATCAGCCAAGCGCCGCCGGTCTTGCCGCCCAGCCCGGCAACCGGCAGGAAACCCATTCCGAGGGAGGTGATCGCATCGTCGGTCCTCGCCTCGATGGTGCCGGGCAGGAGCAGCGAGACTGCCTTCCCCGCATGGGCGAAATCGATGTCCTGCGTGCGGTCGGAGCCGCCCCAGCGCACCCCGAGCATGTTCCCGTAGGCGAGAAACGCATGGGTCCTGATCAGCAACCCGCCGGCCTGGAAGAAACCGTAGTCGGCAAGCCGGCGCAAGACGCGATAGTGGCGCGGCAGCACGGCTGCACAGCCCAGCGCCAGCGCCGCGCGCGCGAGCGGGGCCAGCGCCGCCGAGGCGCCGGGATCCGCCTTGCGTTCCATGAGCCGGTGTACCGCCGCCGTGTCCGGCCCCACGTAGACCTGATGAAGCTTTCCGGAGGGCTCGGTGTACTGGAAGTACCAGTATTTGCGTCCCTTCACTTTCTTGGCGTTGAAGGAGCCGGACAAATCGGCCACCGACCGGACATGCTCGGCACCCAGGGATGCTTCGAGCAGCTGCGCATAGGCGGTCTGCGCCGACAGCGGGAGTTCCACGAAGAGCGGCTGCATAGTGCAGATTATACTAAAATTCTACAGGATTTAGTATAACCTCCGGATGCTCAAGGAACAAGACTTGTCAAGCCGCCACAATCCGGAACTCGGTGGCCTTGGCCACAGGGCGCACGAGATTACGCTTGCGTTCGAGAGCCACGATGCCGTAGTTCGACATGGTCTTGAGCGTACGCGAGAGATTGCCCGGTTTGCGCCCGGTGGCCTGAGCCAGCGCCGAGATCGATTCGGGCTGAGCCTCGGCGATGACGCGCAACAGAGCGCGGTTATCGTCGCTCAATACCTCGGCCAAGGACTTCATCGACGTGAACCAGATTTTCGGTTCGCCCGCCTTGGGCTTGTAGTCTCCGCGCGCGATGGCCAGCATCCGTTCTCGAATCCTCTCCTGCGGCATGATTCCGATGACGATGGGTCTCATGGCTTCCTCACTTCCGACAGAACGCGATCCGTGTCCTTGAAGAAGTCTTCCAGCAGCTGCTGGGCGTCCTTGAACTCGTACGGCACGCCCCTGTCCGAGACGTGTCGGTGCCTGTGGTCGTAGGCCAGAATGCGTCCGGCGTACTTGAACTTCGTGGGCGGTCGAGGATCGAGCCGTGCAGTTCCAATAGCGTGTCGAGTGCCGGATCGCGGCTCACTTTTAAGTGTATCAGCTGATGATATAGTGCCGCTGATCGCGTCGTACTCTTCATGCGTGCCGACGAACCGGGTGTAAATGGAAATGGCTGGGCTGTTTTCCGTCGGCAGCATCCTCCGCCCGATTGCCGCGGATGGCTATGCAACGCGCGGATTAGGCAATCCGACGGGACCGCGAACGGACCTTGCCGAAGCCCAGGCTTCGATCAGCGTTCCCCGCCGGTATCCCCCGGAGCTCGGTCCTAGACCGCTTCAGGGTCCCGCCGCGTATACCTGCGACTGCCCGAAACCGGATTGGCGTAGTGGAAAGGCGGGACGAAGTTGCCCGGGTAGGGCTCGTACCGCACGCTCGGCGGCCGGTCAGGGGGGAGGTGCGTGCGCATCTCGCCGGCCGGTGACTTCGCCTTCGCCCACCCTTCATCGAAGGGCGTATGGTAGGTACGGTAGAAATGCAGGCGGCTCATGCGCCATTTGCCGTCGTCGCCCTTGCGGTAGCGGATTTCATAGGGTCCTTCCCCCCACACGGCCTTCTTGCCGAACTCCGCGATCTGCATGAAGCATCGCCAGCGGCCGCTGGCCTGGCGGCCGTCGTCGTCCAGATGCACGACGCCCTGCAGGATCAGGTGGTTGTACAGGCGGCCCCATGCCAGGCCGTCGTCGTCGCTCATGGCCGGACCCTTGCCGAGCAGATCGCGGAACAGCACGGCGGCCTGCTTGCGGCCCACGTAGACGCCCAGCGCGGAGATCTCGATTTCGCAGTCGTCGGTGAACAGGGGCAGGAGCTCGGCCCATAGCGCCTTGTCCAGGTAGTAGCCGTAGATGCGCGTCAGGCGGTTGATCGCCTCGATGTCCTCTGCAGCCTGCACGCGCTTTTCGAGCGCGGCCACCCGCGCGAGCAGGGCTTCGATGTCGGTGTCGGTCATGTCTCGTCGTCGATGATCAATCCAGCTTCACGCCGGTCTGGCGAATGATGCGGCCCCATGTCTCGTAGTCGTCGCGCACGATGGATCGGAACTCGGCGGCCGTGGTGCCGGTGAGCTCGAGGCCCAGCGGCTCGAACCGTGCCCGGATCTCCGGCTTGCGGATGGCGGCCACCAGGGCCTGGTTCAGCCGCTCGACCACTGCCGTCTGCATGCCGGCCGGCCCGAAGAAGCCCATCCAGCCGGTGATGTCCAACGCCGGGAAGCCTTGCTCGCGCGCCGTCTTCACTTCGGGCAGCGCCGCGAGACGTACGGGGCCGGTGACGGCCAGCACCTTGAGGCGGTTCTCGCGAATGTGCGGCACCGAGGTGGAGGGCGAGTCGAACAGCACCTTCACGAAGCCGCCCAGCAGATCGCGCATGGCATCGGCCGATCCCTTGTACGGGATGTGGCTGAGCCTGGCGCCCGCATCGTTGAGCATCTCGATGTAGAGATGGCCATTCGTGCCCGCCCCGGGCGAACCGGCCTGGATGGGTCCGTTCGCCTTGCTGAGCTCCACCAGCTCCTTCAGGTCGTTCACGGGCAGCGCCGGGTGGGCGACCAGCACCGAGCCGTTGCGGTAGACCTGGGTGATCGGCGTGAACTCCCCGAACGGATCGTAGGGCGGCTTGCCGAACATGTGCGGCACCTGCGTATGCGTGGTGTTGATGGTCAGCAGCAGCGTGTGGCCATCGGGTGCCGCACGGGCGACGGCCAGCGCGGCGAGCACGCTGGCGCCGCCCGGCTTGCTGTCGACGATCACCGGCGTGTCGTCCAGTGCGGCCGAAAGGTGCTGGCCCAGGGCGCGGCCCAGGATATCGGCCGGCCCGCCCGGCGGCGCGGGAATGACGATGCGTATCGGCCTGCGCGAATCGGGAAGGGCTTGTGCGCGGCTGCCGCCGGCGGCCAGGGCCATGGACAGTGCGAGGAACTGGCGGCGCGTGGTCGTTGCGATGAGGGGCACTGTCGGTCTCCGTCGTGTTCTTGTCTGCATGCATGCTAGAACGCCGCGCGAGGCACGAGGTAGCGCCGTTTCGACGCGAGGTGTCAACCATTGGTTAACATGGCCGGCATGAGCAGGTTGCCGCAATCCCTCGGGCGCCGGCTGCGGTTCTCGCAGCTGGAGCTGGTGCACGAGGTGGCCGAGAGCGGCAGCCTGGGCGAGGCGGCGCAGCGCCTGCACATCAGCCGCGCGGCCGTCAGCAAGGCGATCCGGGAACTGGAGCGCTCCCTCGGTCAGGTGCTGTTCGCGCGTTCGGCCAGGGGCATGGTGGCCACGGCCGCGGGTCTGCGCGTAGCCAGGCACGCGCGCCTGATGGTCAACGAGCTGCGCCACCTGGCCGACGAGGTGGCGGCCACGGGGGGCGAGGCGGAAAGCCGCTTGCGCATCGGCCTGCCGCCCTTCGTGGCCGAGCACGTGGCGCCGGCCATCCTGCAACGGCTCGCGCAAGGTGCGCCGATCACCGTCCGGCTGCACGAAGGCTGGCTGCACGCGCTGATCGAGAAACTGCTGTGCGGCGAGGTCGACGCGGTGCTGGCGTTGTACGCGCCGCGCGCGGTCGATTCGCTGGACCTGTCGATGCTGGACATCCGGCCGCTTCTGGACGTCCCGATCGTACCCGTGGCCGCGCCTGCGCTCGGCGTGCCGAGGCGCCGGCTGCGCTGGAGCGAGCTGCTGAGGTTCCCGTGGATCCTGCCGCCGGCCAGCACGCATCTGCGGCGTTCGGTCGACGAGATGTTCACGGCGCGCGGCAGCCGCACGCCGGAGACGGCCATCGAGTCCGGTGCGTTCGCTGCCAACGTGAAGCTGGCTGCCGCGGGCATGGGCCTGGCGGTGGTGCCCTTGCAGGCCGCGCAGGCGCAGATCGCGGCCGGAAGTCTCGTGGCCGTCGATGCCCGGCCGGCACTGCCCGCCACGCACGTGGTGCTGATGTACCGCAAGGTCACGGCGATCTACATGGACGCGATCCAGCGTCTGAATCGCGCGGTGGACGAGGCGAGGGAAGCAGGCTGAAGCCGGCGCCGGCAATGCCGCTCGTCCATTCGTGCGAGGCATCTTCCGTCGCCGGGCCGACCGCTCGAGAGGGCTTTACGCACCATCGGAAATTACTTAATATGTTAAGTAATTGAGGCCAGACGAGAAGGGGCAGACGATGCCGCAACAGCCGCCGCCGGTCCAGGGCGCCGTCTACGGCGTGGTCCTCAACGACCGCGCCTCGCTGGCGCGCCTGGGAGCAGCCGTGCGCGAGGCGCCCTACAAGGGCGAGCCGAAGGCGCCGGTGCTGTACATCAAGCCGGCCAACACGCTGGTCGGGGAGGGGGCCGAGGTGCGCCTGCCGGCGGGTGCCGACCGGGTCGAGATCGGCGCCACCGTCGGCATCGTGATCGGTGCGCCGGCCGCCCGGCTGGATGCCGCCACCGCCCTGCAGGCGGTGGCCGGCTACGTGCTGGTGGCCGACCTCAGCCTGCCCCACGCCAGTTACTACCGGCCGGCGATCCGCGAGAAGTGCTTCGACGGCGCCTGCCCGATGGCCGCGGCGATCGTGCCGGCCGCGCCGGCGCGCCCGGCGGGCCTGGCCCCGGCCGAGCTGTACGCCACCACGCTGCGCACCTTCGTCGACGAGGCGCCGGCCGGCGAGCGAACGCTGGCCGACCTGGTGCGCGACGTTCCCCGCCTGCTCGCCGACGTCACCGAGTTCATGACCCTGCGCGTCGGCGACGTGCTGCTGCTCGGCGTGCAGTACCAGGCGCCGCAGGCCGGCGCCGGCACGCGCGTGCGCATCGAGGGCGGGCGTCTGGGCAGCCTGTCCTTCGCCATCGCGCCGTCGCCGGCACGGGAGCAGCGTCCATGAAGCGCGCGCGCATCGCCTGGCAGGGCGCCGTCCACGAGGCCGTGGCGCACGGCGAAGACCGCCTGCGGCTGGCCGACGGCCGCGTGGCGGCACAGTCCGACGTGGTGTGGCTGCCGCCCCTGGAGCCGCGCACCGTGTTCGCCCTCGGCCTGAACTACGCCGACCACGCGAAGGAGCTGGCGTTCAAGGCGCCCGAGGCGCCGCTGGTGTTCCTCAAGGGGCCCAACGCCTTCGTCGGCCACCGCGCGCGCACCCGCCGCCCGGCCGACGCCACCTTCATGCACTACGAGTGCGAGCTGGCGGTGGTGATCGGCAAGACCGGCGCGAACATCCCGCCGTCGCAGGCGTACGCGCACGTGGCCGGCTACACCGTTGCCAACGACTACGCCATCCGCGACTATCTCGAGAACTGGTATCGCCCCAACCTGCGGGTGAAGAACCGCGATGCCTGCACGCCGCTCGGCCCCTGGCTGGTCGATCGCGACGACATCGCCGATCCGATGGCGCTGGCCCTCACCACCCGGGTCAACGGCCGGACCACGCAGCAGGGCACGACCGCCGACATGATCTTCGACATCCCGGCGCTGATCGCTTACCTCTCGTCCTTCATGACCCTGTCGCCGGGCGACGTGATCCTTACCGGCACCCCCGAGGGTCTGGCCGACGTGAAGGCCGGCGACGTGGTCGAAACCGAGATCGAAGGCGTCGGCTGCTTGGTGAACACCATCGTCGACGATGCAACCTGGAGTGGCGCATGAGCATGATCGGGCACCTGATCGACGGCGCGAAGGTCGAGAGCCGCGAGACCTTCGAGACGCTGAACCCCGCCGACAACAGCGTGCTGGCCGAGGTGGCCAGCGGCGGCGAGGCCGAGGTGGCCGCCGCGGTGGCCGCCGCCAAGGCCGCCTTCCCGGGCTGGGCCGGCAAGCCGGCCGCCGAGCGCGCCCGGCTGATGCGCCGCCTCGCCGAGCTGATCGACGCCCACGTGCCCGAGCTCGCCGAGCTGGAGACGAAGGACACCGGCCAGGTCATCGCGCAGACGAAGAAGGCGCTGGTGCCGCGCGCGGCCGACAACTTCCGCTTCTTCGCCGAGGTCGCCACCCGCATGGACGGCGAGAGCTACGCCTCCGACACCGGGCACCTGAACTACACGCTGTGGCAGCCGGTCGGCGTGTGCGCGCTGATCTCGCCGTGGAACGTGCCCTTCATGACCGCCACCTGGAAGACGGCGCCCTGCCTGGCGCTGGGCAACACCGCGGTGATGAAGATGTCGGAGCTGTCGCCGCTGACCATCGATCGCCTGGGCGACCTGGTGCTCGAGGCCGGCATCCCCAGGGGCGTGTTCAACATCGTGCACGGCTACGGGCGCACCGCCGGCGAGGCGCTGGTGAAGCACCCCGACGTGCGTGCGGTCTCGTTCACCGGCTCCACGGTCACCGGCAACCGCATCGTGCAGAGCGCCGGGCTCAAGAAGTTCTCCATGGAGCTGGGCGGCAAGTCGCCGTTCATCGTCTTCGACGACGCCGACTACGCGCGCGCGCTCGATGCCGCCGTGTTCATGATCTTCTCCAACAACGGCGAGCGCTGCACCGCCGGCAGCCGCATCGTGGTGCAGCGCGGGCTCTACGACCGCTTCGTGGCCGACTTCGCCGCGCGCGCGGCGAAGCTCCCGGTGGGCGATCCGCTCGATGCGTCCACCATCGTCGGCCCGATGATCAGCCGCGCCCACCGCGACAAGGTGGCGCGCTACATCGAGCTGGGCAAGGAAGAGGGCGCACGGGTGGTCTTCGGCGGCGGCGAGCCCGGGATCCCGGCGCGCCTGGCCGGCGGCAACTGGGTGCAGCCCACCGTGTTCGCCGACGTCGACAACCGCATGCGCATCGCCCAGGACGAGATCTTCGGCCCGGTGCCGTGCCTGATCCCGTTTCGCGACGAGGCCGAGGCCGTCGCAATCGCCAACGACACCGTCTACGGCCTGTCCTCCTACGTGTGGACCGAGAGCACCGGGCGCGCGCTGCGCATGGCGCGCGCCATCGACGCCGGCATGGTGTTCGTCAACAGCCAGAACGTGCGCGACCTGCGCCAGCCCTTCGGCGGCACCAAGGCCTCGGGCACCGGGCGCGAGGGCGGCCACTACAGTTTCGAAGTCTTCGCCGAAGCCAAGAACGTGTGCCTGTCCTACGGCGAGCACCCGATTCCGCGCTGGGGCGTCTGAACCGTCTACCGCCACCAAGGCCACCGCCACCAAGGAGCAACCATGGGCAAACTGGCTCTCGCCGCGAAGATCACCCATGTTCCTTCGCTTTACCTGTCCGAGCTGGACGGTCCGCACAAGGGCTGCCGCCAGGCGGCCATCGACGGCCACGTCGAGATCGGCCGGCGCTGCCGCGAGCTGGGCGTGGACACCATCGTGGTGTTCGACACCCACTGGCTGGTGAATTCCGGCTACCACGTCAACTGCGCCGAGCACTTCGAAGGCGTCTACACCAGCAACGAGCTGCCGCACTTCATCAGCAACATGAGCTACGCCTGCCCGGGCAACCCGCGGCTGGGCCGGCTCATGGCCGAGGCGGCCACCGCCGCGGGCGTGCACACGCGCGCCCACGAGCACACCTCGCTGCCGCTGGAGTACGGCACCCTGGTGCCGATGCGCTACATGAACGGCGACCAGCACTTCAAGGCGGTCGCGGTGTCGGCGTTGTGCACCGTGCACGACCTCGCCGACAGCGTGCGCCTGGGCGCCGCGATGCGCCGCGCGGTGGAAGAGCGCTACGACGGCACCGTGGCCTTCTTCGCCAGCGGGTCGCTGTCGCACCGCTTCGCGCAGAACGGCGTGGCCGAGCAGTTCATGCACAGGATCTGGAGCCCCTTCCTCGAGACCGTCGACCGCGCCGTGATCGACATGTGGCAGCGCGGCGACTGGAAGACCTTCTGCGCCATGCTCCCCGAGTATGCCGAGAAGTGCCACGGCGAGGGCTTCATGCACGACACGGCGATGCTCATGGGCGTGCTTGGCGGCGAAGACTACCGGGGCAGGGCGGAGGTGATCACGCCCTACTTCCCGAGCTCGGGTACCGGCCAGATCAACGTCGTGTTTCCCGTCTGAGCCCGCGCGGAGCCGGCCATGCTCGCCCCCGAGGAAATCGCCGCCATCGCGCTGCGGCTGCACCGTGCCGGGAACACGCGCCAGCAGGTGCGCGCGCCCTCGCTCGATCACCCCGGCATCACCATCGCCGACGCCTACGCGGTGCAGCGCGAGGGCATCCGCCTCAAGCTCGCCGAGGGGCGCACGGTCAAGGGCCACAAGATCGGCCTCACCTCGCGCGCCATGCAGCAGTCCTCGCGCATCGACGAGCCCGACTACGGCACGCTGCTCGACGACATGTTCTTCGAGGAAGGCTCGGCGATCCCGATCGAGCGCTTCATCGTGCCCATGGTTGAGGTCGAGCTCGCCTTCATCCTGAAGCATGAGCTGAAGGGCGAGCAGGTGAGCGTGTTCGACGTGCTCTCGGCCACCGACTACGTCACCCCGGCCATCGAGATCATCGACGCACGCTGCCACCGCGTCGACCCCGAGACCAAGCGTCCGCGCCGCGTGATGGACACCATCTCCGACAACGCCGCCAATGCCGGCCTGGTGCTGGGCGGGCGCGCGGTGCGCCCGATGGACGTCGACCTGCGCTGGGTCGCCGCGCTCCTGTACCGCAACGGCGTGATCGAGGAGACCGGCGTAGCCGCCGGCGTGCTCAACCATCCGGCCCACGGCATCGCCTGGCTGGCCAGGAAGTTCGCGCCGCACGGCGTGGCGCTCGAAGCGGGGCAGGTGATCCTCTCGGGCTCGTTCACCCGCCCGGTGGCCGCCGGCGCCGGCGACACCTTCCACGCCGACTACGGCCCGCTGGGCAACATCGCCTTCCGTTTCGTTTGAGGGGCCGTCCATGCAGATGCCGCACAACGCCCTGAAGCGCGCACTCGCCGCCGGCGAGACGCGAATCGGGCTCTTCCTCGGGCTGGCCGACGGCTATGCCGCCGAGATCGTGGCCGGCGCCGGCTTCGACTGGCTGCTCGTCGACGGCGAGCACGGCCCGAACGACCTGCGCACCGTGCTCGACCAGTTCCAGTCGCTCGCCGCCTGGCCGGTCGAGGTGCTGGTGCGCACCCCTGACCACGATCCGGCGCGCATCAAGCAGTTGCTCGACATCGGCGTGCAGAGCCTGCTGGTGCCCATGGTCGAATCGGGCGAGCAGGCGCGCGCGCTGGTGCGCGCCATGTGCTATCCGCCGGCGGGCGTCCGCGGCGTGGGCACGGCGCTCGCGCGCGCCGCGCACTGGGGCGGCGTCGACGGCTACCTGCAGCGCGCCGACGCCGAGATGTGCCTCATCGTGCAGGTCGAATCGCGCGCCGGCCTCGAAGCGCTCGACGAGATCCTCGCCGTCGAGGGAGTCGACGCGGTGTTCATCGGCCCCTCCGATCTCGCCGCCTCGCTGGGCCACCTCGGCAACTCCGCCCATCCGGAGGTGGTGGCCGCGGTCGAGCAGGCCATCGCGCGCATCGCCGCCGCGGGCAAGACGCCGGGTATCTTCTGCACCGACCCGGCGCTCGCGCGCCGCTACCGCGACCTCGGCGCGCGCTTCATCGCGGTCGGGGCCGACACGCTGCTGCTGCGCAAGGCGGCGGCGGGGCTGGCGCAGGCGTTTCGCGCCGAGGGGTGAACCGGCGGGCGGCCGCTTCGTCGAAGCGGGCCTGCCCTCACTTTCACCCCTTGCTGCGGCCAGGCCCCAGCGGCAGGTAAAGCGTCGACGGCCGACCGGCAAAGGGCGTGAATCCGTAGTGCTCGTAGAACGCCTTGGCGAGATCGTCCTTGGCATCCACGATCAGGGCATAGGCGGCTACCTGTATGCGGGCCTTCAGACAGCGCTCCACCGCGCAGCCCACCAGGAGCCTGCCCAATCCGCGACCGCGCTGGTCGATGCGGCAGGCGAGCCGGCCCATGCGGAAGCAGGGCACCGGATATCGGGGCAGCCTTCTGCGGTCGGCCTCGCTCAGTTGCGGGGCATCGACCTCGGCGGCGCTCAGGCTGTAGTAACCGAGGATGACTTCCGGTGCACTGCTGTCGGTCAGCACATAGACGGCGCTGATGCCGCGCCGCCGATGCTGGTCTGCATAGCGCCGAAGATATTCGTCGAGCTCGGGGACGCCGCTGTCGAATCCCGAGCGGTCGTGCGCAGCCGGATCCAGTGGGTGTTCTTCAAGCACGCCGGACCTTGCGCCGGGCCCGAGCCAGGGCATCCTCGAGGGCCGGGTTGGGGCTGAATGCGGTGTCCAGCGCGGCGGCAAAGGCGGCGAAGTCGTGCTGCGACAGCCTGATGCGCGCTTCGCGCTCCAGCAGCGACTGGGCTTTCTCCCTGGCGGCGGCCCGCACGAACCCCGCCATCGTCGTACCCGTCAGGGCAGCGGCCTTGGCGATGACGTCCTTGTCTTCGGCGTTCATCTTGAGATCGAAGCGGGCGGTGGCGGTCATGTCGGCACTCTCGTCAGCAATACGGTATTTTACCGTACCGAATCGAGTGCACCCAAGGCAACCGCACGCAGTATGAGTGCTGGAGCCGACGGCGTCATTCAGCCCAAGGGGGTAGACCTTCCCGCGGGGGCCCGGCGGCTGGCCGCCTGGAGGTCTGACCTGCTCACCCGCCGGCGCGGCGGGCCAGCGCGACCGGCACCGGGCGCACGCTGCGGCTGCGCGCCGAAAGCGCGATGGCGGCCGCGGTGACGAGCGCCCCGGCCGCCACGTCGACGAAGTAGTGTCCGCCTTCGCTCGGGATCGAAGCCAGCACCCCGATGCCGATCAGGGTGGTCGGCCAGAACAGCCACGCGATGCCCCGCGACACCCAGATCAGCACCAGCGAGATCGCCGTATGGAACGATGGGAAGGTGATGATGCCCACCATGCTGCCCACCTGCAGCGTGCGCAGGCTGCCGTCGCGCAGGCCCAGCATGTGCGCGAGATGGTAGGCCTTCTCGAGGCCCAGCCCGTGATGGACCCAGGCGCTGAGCGCCGGCAAGAGGCCCGAGATGGCCACCATCGGCAGCGAGGTGGCGATGAGCAGCGCAATGAGCTCGCGCGTGCGCTCGGTGCGGCCGATGAGCCCGGTGATGATCAGCATCACCCCGATGTGCGGCAGCGACGTGTGATAGAGCAGCGACAGCGCCGAGGCCACCCCGGGATGGGCATGCACCGTGCGGTACCAGGCCGGCCAGTCCAGGTTCATGGCCCGGTCGAGCGCCGCGAACGTATCGTCGGCCAGCGGCAGGGCGGCGCCGATGACGATGTAGCTGAGGGCCGCCGCCGGCGGCCCGTAGGCCACCAGGATCGCCGTCTCGTGCAGCGTCTCGGCGATGCGGCCGTCGTCGACCTTGCGCACGTGGGCATAGAACCACGACAGCGCCAGCAGCGCGGTCGTCAGCGCACCGATCCAGGCCCAGCTCGCCCACGCCCACCGGAATCCCAACGGCAGTCCGCTGGCCAGCCCCACGGCCATCAACACGGCGATCAGCATCCAGGTGCGCGCGCGTTCCGCGGCGCGCCGCGGCAGGGAGGACACCATCGTCGCGGGGTCAGAGCGTCAGGCGCAGGATCTCGCTGGCGATCGTACCGAAGCAGCGGTCCAGATCGGCGGCCGTGGCGGCGTGGCAATACAGCCCCTGCGGATGGGCGGTGTTCAGGGTGTCCGAGTCGCTGGTGTTGGCCAGCCGCTTGAGGATCGTCGAGCCCTGTTCGTTGGCGAGCGTGTAGCCGCAGTTGCCGCCGCTGAACGAGGTTTCCAGCGTGTTGAGTGCGTTGCCCAGCCCGATGGTGTAGATCCGGATCTGCTGCCCGCGGGCGCTGTTGGCAGCGTTCTCGACCATGTTGCGCGCGGCCTTGTTCACGTTGCAGCGGTCGTTGGTGTAGGGCGAACCGGTCAGGGTGCGCTTGCCGTTGTAGCTGGCGAGCGCCACGCCGCCCGACCCCGTGAGAGGCAGCGAGGTGATGGTCGTGTCGTGGCCGAGGTCGGTGTTGCGCCGGTTCTGGTCGAATACCCAGTCGGCCTTGTCGGTGGCAACGCCGCTGATGTCCGAATACAGGTTGTAGGCCCTCGGCCCGCCGGACGAACGCGGGAAGGTGCCGCTCACCAGGTTGGGCGCGCCGTCGCTGAAGAACAGGATCACGCGCAGGCTCGATTGCAGCGCCACGGGCACCGCGTTCAGCTCGTCCATCCCCTTGCGCAGTCCCTCGGCCGAGGCGGTGGCGCCTTCGGCGGTGAGCGCGTTGATTGCGTTGGTCACCGTGGTGCGGTTGAAGCCGCGTGCCGACGTCTTGTCGATCGCCACGTCGAGCACCGCGCCCGAGGCGAACGTCACCAGCCCGACACGGTCGCCGCCCGGGCCGGCGGCGAACTTCGCGATGAAGTTGTTGATCGCGGCGTTCTTCAGCGTGGGAAAGACGGTCGACGGGCTGTATGGCGGAGCCAGCGAGCCCGAGGTGTCCATCACCAGCAGCACGTCCAGGTCGCGCCGGATCGCCTCGCCCGCCGCCGCGACGTCGACCTGCGTCTGGCCGAGCACGCGCATGAACGTGGTCGGCATCTGCGCCGTGGCCGACACCGACACCGTCCAGCGGCCGCTGGCATCGTGTACCGCGCTGGCGGTCGGAGTCGAAGGGGTCGAGGCGAGGAAGTTGGCGGGATAGTTCAGCCCGAAGAACCGCTGCGCCGCCGCCTGCGCGTTGGCAATGCGCGCGGTGTCGTCCACCCCCTCGGCCAGGGCGCGCGCCGCGCCGATCGCCGCGGCATCGACCGCCGCGTTCAGCCGCGCCTTCACGCCATAGGCGCGGCCGAGATCCACCGCGAGGCCGACGGCCCCGATCAGCACCACCAGCGTGACGCCGACGAGGATCAGGATCTGGCCGCGCTGTCGCTGCCGGCTCGACGGCGGTTGCAGGAGAGGTCGCATGATCGGGCTCCGTACGGGCGTTCGTCAGAGGATCGTCACCGAGGAAAGCAGGGGGTTGCTGCTCAGCACGAAGCGGGTGAACAGCGTGTAGTCGTAGAAAGCCTCGACGGCGTAGACGGTCTCGCCGTTGGTGAGAGCGACCGGCAGCGTGACCGTCGGACGGGTGTCGGGCGGCCCCGCGGTGCCGGGCACGCTGCACACACCGGCACTCCAGGAGGTGCATGCCCACAGCGCGCTGCTCAGCGTAGTCTTGCCGCCGCTGGTGGATCGGTACTGGGCGGCGACCCGCGCCTGCGTGGTGCCGTTTCCGACCAGCTTGGTGATGTACATCATGCCGTCGGTGTTCATCTGCAGCGGCTGGGCCGTGTCCATCAGCGTCTTCACGATGAACTGCGGCGGCTCGGTGCTGCGCGCAGCCAGGTTCGCGCCTTCGCGCGTAAGGCTGATCAGCACGTTGTTGAACTGGATCATGCGCGAGAAGTCGATGACACCCAGCACCAGCACCAGCAGCACCGGCAGCACCAGCGCCAGCTCGACCAGCGCCACGCCGCGTGTGCGCCTCGGGTGCGCAGTGCGCGCGGCCCGCGCGTTTGCGGGAAGGCTGGGTGCGATCATGGGAACGCCTCGTTCTTCATCGTGGTGCTGACCTCGAAGTTGTACGTGCCGCCGGTGGCGCTGAAGAACGGCCGCACGAACGGCGTGAGCGCTGCGATGCCGCCATTCACCTGCACGATGATGAGTTGGCCGGCGCCGTAACAGCCACCGCTGCCCAGGGTGGTGATGTTGCCGGCCGAGTCGATGGTCTTGAACACAGTCGTCGAGCCGGTCGCGTCGTACAGCCCCATCGACTGCTGCCGGATGCGCTGCACCGTGGCCCCGCAGCGGTCGCCCGGCGTGGGGGCGCCGGTGCTCGAACCGGTGACCGCGAAGCGTGCCCCTTCACGTACCGCGTGCTGCATGGTGAGGTTGGCAAAGAACAGGTACGACCAGTCGATGATCGAGAACAGCACGGTGAAGAAGAGCATGGCAGCGAACGCGAACTCGACCGCCGCCGCGCCGCGCTGGCGGTGGGCCGGCTGCCTGTGTGCGTGGCCCATGGGGTTTCTCCCTAATCCGAACGGATGAGTGCGTGGCGAGTTTCCGACGAACGGCATCTTCCAACTACCATTTTTCTTATTTTTAACTTAAAACGCTACTAGAAACGTGGCATTTTTCCGTGCCCTATATCGGGAACGTGACTTTCGACAAGGATTCGCGCCAGCCACGTCGCGAACATCCCGTCAATGCCCGAGCCGACGAACGGCGGGCAGCAAGAGGTTCCTTCCGGCCGTCAGGCCGGCAAGGGCGCAAGGGTGGCCGTCCCCTTCGACGGCCGGGTTTCCGCCGCCGCTGGCGGCGGATTTATCTGGTTGGGGAGTATCGAAATGGGTCGTTTCATTCAAGCGGCAAAGCGCTTCGCCCGGGACGAGGAGGGCGTCACCGCCATCGAGTACGGACTGATCGCGGCGTTGATCGCGGTGGTCATTGCTGCTGCGGTGGCTATCGTGGGTACGCAGCTGAATACCGTATTCACCAATATCGGGACCTGCCTGAGAACGGGTACTTGCTAAATCCGTGCTGTGTGGAGCAGGGATGAACGGGTCGCGGTCATTTCCCGGCCCGTTCATGCCGGCCAGCCCCGATGCCCCAGCGAAGGAGCACATCATGCCGGCTTCCTGGTCTAGGCAATTCGTCACTGACGAGGGCGGTGCCACCGCTATCGAGTACGCGCTGCTGGGCGCGCTGATCGCCGTGGTGATCACGGGGGCGGTGTCGGTCGTCGGGACCGAGGTGCACACCCTGTACCAGCGCGTCTGTACGACGGTGAGCAGCGTGATGGGAGGCGGGGCGTGCTGACGGAGCTCGTCGCGGCCGCCGGCCCGGATGTCCTGCTGGCCTGGGCCATGCGGCTCGGCCTGCTCGCGCTGCTCGTTTTCGTCTGCATGACCGATCTGCGCGCGCGGCGCATCCCGAACCGGGCGGTGGTCGCGGGTTTCCTGGCTGCGCTCGCCTGGCACGCTTTGGCGCCGGCCGGCGCCGGTCTCTTCGATCGCGACTTCCCCGGTGCCCTGGGCCTGACGGCATCGCTCGCGGGCGCGCTCGCGGCCTTCGCCGGCTTCCTGCTGCTGCACCTGGCGAGGGCCATGGGTGCGGGCGACGTGAAGCTGATGGCCATGCTCGGCGCCTTCTTCGGCCTGCCGATGCTGCCGGCGCTGATGATCGCGGTATTCCTCACCGGCGGCGTGCTGGTGGCGCTGCGCCTCTTCGACGGTGCGCGCCGGCGCGCGGTGCTGGTCAACCTGCGGGTGATCCTGTTCGGCAGGATGGCGGCGCTCGCCGGCGGCGCGGGTCCGCAGTTCGACCCGCGCACCGACAGCGCCGACCGCCTGCCCTTTGCGCTGGCCATCTCGGGCGGCGCGCTGGCCACCGCCGTGCTGCAGTTGAGCGGGGTGATCGCATGAGCGGGGCATCGTCCATGCCGGGTGCTCTCCTGCCGGCACGCGAGGCGGGCTTCGTGGCGCCGCTCGAGCCGATCCGCCCGCCGGCCTCGCTCGAAGCCACCGGCCTGCCGCTGGCCGGCGTGATCGAGCTGGTGCTCAAGCACCTGCAGCGCGGAGGCGATCTCTCCATCGCGGATCTGGCTGCGCGCATCGCGCTGCCCCTGCCGCCGCTGGAGAAGCTGCTCGGCTTCCTGCGCGCCGAGCGGCTGGTGGAGATCCCTCGCCGCGGCAGCTTCGATGCCGAGGTGCGCTACCTGCTCACCGACATCGGCCGCGCACGCGCTGCCGATGCGCTGCACAGGAACCAGTATGCCGGGCCCGCCCCGGTGTCGCTGGCCGATTACACGGCGCAGGTGGAGCGCCAGAGCGCTGCGCGCAGGCGCGTGCCGCCGCAGCGCCTGGCGCGGGTGCTGCAGCCGCTGGTGGTGTCGGCGGCGCTGATCGACACGCTGGGCGCTGCAGTCAACTCGCAGCGCCCGATCTTTCTCTACGGGCCGAGCGGCGCCGGCAAGACCTGGCTGGCCGAGCACCTGGTCGAGGTGATGGAGGGGGCGGTATGGGTGCCGCACGCCATCGAGATCGACGGCGAGATCATCCAGGTGTTCGATCCGCTGGTGCACCGGCGCATCGAGGCGGCGCACTCTGGCAGCGCGCTCGATCGGGCGCGCCAGCCCGATGCGCGCTGGGTGCTGTGCGAGCGCCCCGTGGTGCGGCTAGGCGGCGAGCTCACCCTGGCGATGCTCGATCTCGAGCTCGATCCGCTCGCTCGCTTCTACAAGGCGCCGGCGCAGTTGAAGGCCAATAATGGCGTGCTGGTGCTCGATGACCTGGGCCGCCAGCGCAGCGCGGCGCACGAGATCCTCAACCGCTGGATCGTGCCGCTCGATCGCCGCGTCGATTACCTGTCGATGCACACCGGCGTGTCGTTCCAGGTGCCGTTCGACGCGCTGACCATCTTTTCCTCAAACCTCTCGCCCGCCAGCCTCGACGATCCCGCCTTCGTGCGCCGGCTCGGCTATAAGATCCGCCTCGATGCGCTCGATGATACGGCCTACCGGGAGGTTTTGCGGCGCGCCTGCGAGCGCGTCGGCATCGCGTACGACGAGGCCGCTGCCGACTATCTCGTCGGCGTGCTGCATGCGGGCGCGGGCATGCCGCTGCTGCCTGCCTACCCGCTCGACCTGCTGCTGAAGATCCGCGACCGCGCCGCCTACGAGGACGGCGAGGCGCGCCTGTCTCCCGACGCGCTGCGCTGGGCCTGGCAACTCTATTTCGCGGCCGAAGATGGTCTCGATGCATTCGAACCCACGGGGAAGGAATCATGAAGGGCACGCGCGCAATGGTGATGTTGTTGCTGTCGCTGGTCGCGGGCATCGCCGCGGTCGTGCTGGCGGCGCGCTGGCTGGGCGAGCAGGGCAGCGCGGCGGGCGGGGCCCAGGTGGTGATCGCCTCGCGCGACATCGAGCTCGGGCAGCCCCTGAATGCATCGATGGTGTCGGTGGTGCCGTGGCCGGCAGGCTCCGTGCCCGAGGGCGCCTTCGCCAAGGTCGAGGCGATCGACGGCCGCGTGCTGCGCACCCAGATCCTCAAAGGCGAACCGGTGCTGGAGGCCAAGCTGGCGCCGGTCGGTACCAAGGGCGGCCTCTCGGCGGTGATCGGGCAGGGCCGGCGGGCGATCACGGTGAAGGTCAACGAGGTGGTGGGCGTGGCCGGCTTTGCCCTGCCGGGCAACTACGTCGACGTGCTGGTCAATACCCAGGACGATCGCGATCGCCCGGTATCCAAGATCGTGCTCGAACGCATCCTGGTGCTGGCGGTGGCCCAGGAGGCCAGCCGCGACGACACCAAGCCGCGCGTGGTCAACGCCGTCACGCTCGAGGTCACCCCGGAGCAGGCCGAGCGCATCGACCTGGCCCGCAGCGTCGGCAACCTGTCGCTGGTGCTGCGCAACCAGATCGACCAGAACCAGGCGGGCACCGGCGGCGTTCGCAAGGCCGAGCTGCTTGGCATGGCCTCGTTCGAGCCGCCGGCCGCGCCGGCTGCTGCACCGGCACCGGCCAGCGCTCCGCCGCCACGCCCGCGTCCGCGCGTCTACAAGCCCGTGGCGCCGCCGGTGGCCGCGGTGCCCAAGGAGGATGCGCGCGTCGAGGTGATTCGCGGCGTCCAGCGTTCGTCGACCGATCTGTAGCCGGGGGAAACGAAGATGAAGAAGAAAGGCTTCGCGGTCGCCGCGAGTGTGCTGCTCGGCAGCGCGGGGTTCGCACAGGGGCAGCAGGCGCCGGAGCCGGCGCAGGCATCACTGCCGGTGCAGACGGCGCAGGTGCGCACGCAGCCGGTCGCCCCGCGCGCGCCGGCGGTGATCAAGGGCACCACCGCCACGCCGGCGCCCGTCGCCGCGCGCGCACCGGCTCTGCCCGACAGCGCGGGTCCGGCCGAGATCGGACCTGCGATGAACCTGGTGGTCGGCAAGTCGACCCTGGTGCGGCTGCCCGGCCCGATCGAACGCATCTCGGTCGGCAACCCCGCGGTGGCTGATGTCACCCTGATCAGCGCGCGCGAGCTGTACCTGCTCGGCAAGACCTTCGGCTCGACCAACGTCATCATGTGGCGGCGCGGCGGCCCGACCACTATCATCGACGTGTCCGTGAGCGCCGATGCCAGCGCGCTCGAGCAGCGCATCCGCATGCTGCTGCCCGGCGAGGACGGCATCCGGGCGTACGCGGCGGCCGACTCGCTGGTGCTCACCGGCGTGGTGTCGAGCGCGCTGAAGGCCACCCAGGCAGTGCAGATCGCCGAATCGTTCATCCGCGCGTACTCGCGCGGGCTCACCCTGGCGGTCACCGCCGGCAACCAGGCTGCGCAGCAGGGCCAGCAGATCACCGTGGGCCAGCAGGCGATTACCGGCGGCATGGGCGGGCAAGCTCAGATGCCCAAGGTGGTCAACATGCTGCGCATCGCCCAGCCCCAGCAGGTGATGCTCGAGGTCACCGTCGCCGAGGTGTCCAAGACGCTGCTCGACAAGCTCGGGGTCGGCCTGGAGGGCACGCGCACGCGCGGCAACTGGCGTTATTCCATCCTGAGCGACTTCCTCACCGGCTCGGCTGGGCTGCTCGGCGCCGCCGGACGCCCCGGCACCTCGCTGACCGTCGACGCCGAGCGGCGCGACGGCCTCATCAAGGTGCTGGCCGAGCCCAACATCGTGGCCATCAGCGGACAGGAGGCGAGCTTCCTGGCGGGCGGCAAGATCTTCATCCCGGTGGCGCGCACCAACGACGTCACCGGCTTCCCGACCATCACCCTCGAGGAGAAGGAGTTCGGCGTCGGCCTGAAGTTCACGCCCATCGTCCTCGACGGCGGGCGCATCCACCTGAAGGTGGCGCCCGAGGTGTCGGAGCTGTCGCAGAGCGGCTCGCCGTTCACCACGGTCAACGGCATCACCGCGATCCTGCCCAGCTTCACCACGCGCAGGGCGCAGACCACGGTGCAGCTGATGGACGGCCAGAGCCTGGCGATCGCGGGCCTGATCAAGAACAACGCGACGGAGACCGTCAAGAAGCTGCCGGTGCTGGGTGAGGTGCCGGTGCTCGGGGCGCTGTTCCGCAGCAGCGAGTTCCAGACCGATCGCAGCGAGCTGATGTTCGTGATCACCCCGCGCCTGGTCAAGCCGCTCGGGCCGGACGTGGCGCTGCCGACCGACGCCTTCGTGCCGCCGAGCCGCGGCGAATTCTTCCTCGGCGGCCAGCTCGAAGGCTCGGGCAGCAGCGACGTTCCGCCCGATCGCGGCGTGATGTCGCCGGAGGCGGCCCCTGCCGCACCTGCTCCTGCCGCGCCGGCTTCGGGCGGCTTCCAGATGAAATGAGGGAAACGACCATGACCTCTCGCCTTCCGCCCGCGGTCCGCCCGCTCTCGGCTCGCCCGCTCGCGCTGTGCGTGCCTGCCGCCGACCTGCCCGCACCGGGCCGTCCCGCCCGCTGCGCCGCGGCGGCCCTGCTGCTGGCCGGCACGGCCGCGCTGCTCGGCGCCTGCGCGCCGGTCGCGCCGGTCGAACAGGGCCCGATCTACACGCGCTTCGGCGACGCCGTGCGCGAGGCGCGCGCGCGCCAGACGCTCAATCCGGAGGCCAGCCGCAATACCGATCCGGTGGCCGGCATCGACGGCGAGGCCGGACGCCAGGCGATCGACGGCTACCAGCGCAGCTTCAAGGAGCCGCCGCGCACCTTCAACATCCTCGGCATCGGCGGCACAGGGGTGACCGCCTCGCCCTGAACACGCAAGACGCAGCATGAACATCAAGCTCACCCTGCTCGCCTCGACCCCGCAAGGCCTGGTCGAGCTGTCACGGCAGTTGCCCGTTTCCGAGGAGTCGGTCGCGGTGTCGTCGGTCATCGGCGGCGTGCGCGAGCTCAGCGGCGAGATCGAGCGCTCGCGCCCCGACCTGGTCGTGGCCGACATGCCGAAGCTCGACGAATCCGACCTGCGGCGCATCGAAGGTTCGCTCGCGGCATCGCCAGCCACCTCGATGATCATTCTTTCGCCCGACCGCACACCCGAGTACCAGCTCGAAGCCATGCGCGCCGGCGTGCGCGAGGTGGTGCCCACGCCGCTGGCCAACGGCGAGCTGAAGGTGGCCTTCGGCCGGCAGCTCGGGCGGCTGCAGGCGCTGCGCGGCGGCGCGCGCCAGGGCAGGGTGCTGGCCTTCGTGCCCGCCAAGGGCGGCAGCGGCTCGACCTTCATCTCCACCAACCTGGCCTATGCGCTCGCCGCGCGCGGCCGGCGGGTGGCGCTGATCGACCTCAACCTGCATTTCGGCGATGCGGCGCTGTTCCTGACCGAGACCCGGCCCGCGCAGACCATCGCCGATGTGGCGCGCGAGGCATCCCGCCTCGACGGCCCGTTCCTCGAAGCGAGCATGCTGGCGGCCGCGCCCAACCTGTGGGTGCTGGCGGCGCCCGACTCGCCCGAGGCCGCGATCGACGTGCGGCCCGAGGCGGTCGAGCGCATCGTTTCGCTCGCGCGCAGCCGCTTCGACTTCGTCGTGCTCGACATGGGCCGCATCCTCGATGCCTCGACCGTGCGCGCGCTCGACCAGGCCGAGGCCATCTACATCACGCTGCAGCTGACCCTGCCCTTCCTGCACGACGCCAAGCGCCTGATGGGCATGCTCGCCAGCCTCGGCTACGCGCGCGACAAGCTGCACCTGATCGTCAACCGCTGGGAGAAGGGTACCGAGATCTCCAGCGACGACGTGCGCGAGGCCCTCGGCCTGGCCGTCGACCTGGAGGTGCCCAACAGCTTCAGGGCAGTCGCCCATTCGATCAACCACGGCATTCCGATCCTGAAGAGCGCCGCGCGCGATCCGGTGGCGCGGACCCTGCTGGACATGGCCGAGCGGCTGGCGCCTTCGCAGGTCGAGCGCAAGCGCAGCTGGTTCGGGCGTTGACTGCATCGGAGTCGTCATGTCGCTGCGCGAAAGACTGAACACCATCCAGCAGATCGCACCGGCGCAGGCGGCGCCGGCCGAAGGCGCGGGCACCGCTGCCTACCAGGCCTTGCGCGCCGACCTGCACGCGCAACTGCTCGACCGCATCGATCTCGAAGTCATGGGATCGATGCCGCCCGAACGCCTGCGCGAGGAGCTGCGGATTCTCGTCGAGCGGCTGATCGGGGAGGCCGGCGCCGCGCTCAACGCGGTCGAACGCAAGCAGATCGTGCTCGACATTCAGAACGAGGTGATGGGGCTGGGGCCGATCGAGCCTCTGCTGGCCGACCCGTCGGTGTCGGACATCCTGGTCAATACCTGCAGGCAGGTCTATGTCGAGCGGGCCGGCCGCCTCGAGCTCGCCCCGGTGCGTTTCGACTCCGACGCCCACCTGATGAAAGTGATCGACAAGATCGTCTCGCGCGTCGGGCGCCGCGTCGACGAGTCGAGCCCGATGGTCGATGCGCGCCTGCCCGACGGCTCGCGCGTGAACGCGATCATCCCGCCGCTGGCCATCGACGGGCCGCTGCTCTCGATCCGGCGCTTCGCGGCGGTGCCGCTCAAGATGGACGACCTGATCCGTCTGCACTCGCTCACGCCCGAGCTCGCGGCGCTGCTCGGCGGCATGGTCAGGGCCAAGCTGAACATCCTCGTCTCAGGCGGCACCGGCACCGGCAAGACCACGCTGCTCAACGTGCTCTCGGGCTACATCCCGCCCAGCGAGCGCATCGTCACCATCGAGGACGCGGCCGAGCTGCAGCTGCAGCAGCCGCATGTGGTACGCCTGGAGACGCGCCCGCCCAACATCGAGGGCAAGGGCGAGGTCACCCAGCGCGCGCTGGTGCGCAACAGCCTGCGCATGCGCCCCGACCGCATCATCGTCGGCGAGGTGCGCGGCGCCGAGACGCTCGACATGCTGCAGGCGATGAACACCGGCCACGACGGCTCGCTGGCCACCATCCACGCCAATTCGCCGCGCGACGCCCTGACCCGGGTCGAGAACATGCTCGGCATGGCCGGCCTGCAGCTGCCGCAGAAGGCGATGCGCCAGCAGATCGCCTCGGCGCTCTCGGCGATCATCCAGATCGGGCGCCTGAGCGACGGCAAGCGCAAGGTGGTGAGCCTGTCGGAGATCACCGGCATGGAGGGCGACATCATCACCATGCAGGAGATCTTCGTCTTCAGGCAGACCGGCATCGACGCCAACGGCAACGTCGTGGGGCGGTTCGGCGCCACCGGCGTGCGCCCGAAGTTCCTCGAGAAGCTCATCGCCTTCGGCGTGAAGCTGCCCGAGGACATGTTCAACCCGAACCGGATCTACGAGTAGCGACCCGGGCGGCCTGCGCGGAGCAGCGATGGACTGGGGTTTCACGATCTTCCTGCTGGTGTGCTTCCTCGCGGTGGTGCTGCTGATCGAGGGCGGCTTCCTGCTGTGGCACGACACCAGCGGTCCCGAGGTGCGTCAGCTCGACCGGCGGCTGCGCGCGCTCGCCGCCGGCGGGCGCGGCGCCGGCGCCTCCACCCTGCTCAAGGCGCGCGCCGACGACGAGGCCGGGCCGCTCGGCCGGCTGTTGCTGCGCCTGCCGCGGGTGGCCCAGCTCGAGCGGCTGCTGCAGCAGGCGGGCGTGGACATGTCCACGTCGCGCTTCCTGGTCACCACCTCGCTGCTGATGGCGGCCGTGTTCCTGGTGCTGCTGGCGCTGCGCCAGCCGCTGTGGCTGGCCCTCATGGTGGCGGCTGCCTCCGTGCTGCTGCCGCTCGCCTGGCTGTCGTGGGCGCGCAACCGGCGCCTGCACGCGCTGGAAGCGCAGCTTCCCGACGCCGTCGACCTCATCGCACGTGCGCTGCGTGCAGGGCACGCATTCGCGCCGGCGCTGCAGATGGTGGCCGAGGAGATGCCCGAGCCGATCGGAAGCGAATTCGGGATCGCCTTCGAGGAGACCAACTACGGCATCCCGGTCGGCGACGCGATGATGAATCTCGCCAACCGGGTGCCGGTGGACGACCTGCGCTTCTTCGCGGTGGCGGTGATCCTGCAGCGCGAAACCGGCGGCAATCTGGCCGAGATCCTCCAGAACATCGGCATGCTGATCCGCGAGCGTTTCAAGCTGCTCGGTACGGTGCGCGTGCTCAGCGCCGAGGGCAAGCTGTCGGCGTGGATCCTGACGTTGCTGCCCTTCGGCACGGCACTCATGATCAACCTCGTCAACCCGGGCTTCATGCAGGTTCTGTGGACCGACCCGTTCGGCCACCGCCTGGTGCTGCTCGGGCTGGCAGCGATGGTCGGGGGCATCTTCTGGATGTGGCGCATCGTCAAGATTCGGGTCTAGCCATGGCAGAGAGTCTTTCGCAGGAGCTCTATCTTTTCCTCGCCGTGCTGTTCGTGGCCGTGGCCGGGGCCGTCTACAGCCTCGGGGCCCTGATCACCGGCGGGCGCGCCGTGCGGGCCAGGCTGCGCGGCGTGGTCGGACGAGCGGAGATCGAGCATCCGGATGCGCCGGAATGGCACGCCCGGATGGTGAAGGCCGCTGCGCCGGTGGCCAGGCTCGCCACGCCCACCAGCGAGGAGGACGTCTCCAAGGTGCGCGCGAAGTTCCTGCACGCCGGCTTTCGCGACGCCTCGGCGCCCGTCGTCTATTTCGCGCTCAAGGCGCTGCTCGCCATCGCGCTGCCGGTCCTGCTGCTGCTGTTCACCGACGTGCGCGCGCGCGAGGGCTACCAGCCGGCGCTGTTCCTGCTGATCGCCGGCGCCGTGGGCTACTACCTGCCGAACGTGGTGCTGGCGCGCCTGACCTTCGTGCGTCAGCGCGAGCTGTTCGAGGCGTTCCCGGATGCGCTCGACCTGATCATCGTGTGCGTCGAGGCCGGGCTGTCGCTCGATGCGGCGATCGCGCGCGCCGCCGGCGAAATCCGCTTGCGCAGCCCCGTGCTGGCCGACGAGCTGCACCTGGTCGGCCTGGAGCTGCGCGTCGGCGCGACCCGCGAGCGCGCACTGCGCAATCTCGCTGCGCGCACCGGCCTGACCGAGATCTCGAGCTTCGTCGCGATGATGCTGCAGGCCGACCGCTTCGGCACCAGCATCGCCGATTCGCTGCGCGTGCAGGCGGATTCGCTGCGCGTGCGCCGCCGCCAGCACGCCGAGGAGCAGGCGGCGAAGATCCCGCTCAAGATGCTGTTCCCCCTGATCTTCTGCATCTTCCCGTCGCTGCTGCTGGTGCTATTGGGACCGGCGCTGATCCAGATCTACCGCATCCTGCTGCCGACGATGAGCGGCGGCGGTTGAGAGAGGGAGTCCGTCATGACCCGAAACCCCTTGGCTCTCGGCGCCTGCGCCGTCACCCTGATCACCGGCTGCGCGCAGACCGGCCCGCGCGTCGAGCTGCCGGCCGCGCGCGTCGAGCCGGTCTATCGGGTCGAGCAGCCCGTCGGAACCGCCGCCGGCCAGTACGCCGTGGGGCGCATGGACATGGCCGCCGGCCGCATCGGGGCCGCCATCGAGCGCTTCCGCCGGGCGCTGCAGCTCGATCCGGGTTTCGTCGATGCCCACAACGGCCTGGGCGTCGCCTATGGCCAGCAGGGGCGCTTCGAGGAGGCCATCGCGGCCTTCCGCTCGGCGCTCGCCTCGGGGCCCGCACATGCGCATGTGCTGAACAACCTCGGGTACGCGCAGCTCAAGGCAGGGCATCTCGACGAGGCCTGGGAATCGCTCACCCGCGCCTTCGAGCTCGATGCCTACAACACACACACGCGCGAGAACCTCCGCCTGCTTGCCGAGCTGCGACGAGAGGCGACGCGCCTGGCCGCGATGCCGGCCCCGGCCGGGCAGCCGGCGCCAGAGCGCGTGGTGGTCAGTGCCATTACCGCGCCGGTGGTCGAGATCGTCGAGCGCGATGGACAGGCTCCCGTCCTCGTGCCCGCCGTCGTGGCCGCCGCACAGTCGATGGCCGCGGCGATCCTGGAGCAGTCCGCCGAGGCCCCCGCCGAGGCGGGGCAGCCTTCCAGCACGGCCACGGCGGTGCTGGTGCAGCTCGCACCCAACCTGTACGAGTTGCGGGCTGCAACGTCTGCAGCTGCAGCCCCCGTACCTGCCATGTCCGTAGCCGCCGCATCCGCGGCCGTGGAGCCGGTGGCCGCTGCGCCTGCCGCACGGGTGCCTGCCGCTTCCGTAGTCCCCGCACCTCTGGCCGCCGTGCCCGTGGCCATCGCCCCCGCGGCTGGCACGCCAGCCGCTGTCACGCGCGTCGCCGCCACGCCCGTCACCGCCGTGCCCGCGGCTGCCGCCCCCGTGCCGGCGACGTTCGTGGCCGTCGCACCCGCGCCCGCGGTCGCGAGCGACGGCGTCGAGGTCAGCAACGGCGTCGGCGTCAGGCGGCTTGCCGGGCGTACCGCGCGCCAGCTCTCGCGTTTCGGCATCGAGGTGGCGCGCGTTTCCGACTACCGCCCCTTCGGCCTGCGGACCACCGAGATCCACTATCGCTCGGGCCATCTCGAGGGCGCCATGGCCGTGCAACGGCGCCTGCCGGTATCGGCCAAGCTGGTGAGTGCAGCTTCCCTGCGTTCCGGCGTCAACGTGCGCCTGGTGGTGGGGCGCGACATGGTCGCGGAATCCGTCGTGGCCTGGTGGAGCCAGGAACCGCCGGCGACGACGGTTGCGCAGGCAGACTTCCGGGGTGGCTGGCGGCATCTCTAGGAAAGAAGTCCGTCGGTTTCGAGGTGCCGGCGGCGGCATTCGCTCCCATGGCAGAATCCGCCCCTTCACGAAACCCGCTCCCGGATCTCGACGCCCATGGATGAAGCCAGGCTCGCGCCTGCGGTCGCCGCACGCATCGTCGCCCGCATTGCCGAAGAACTCTCGGTACGCCCCGAACAGGTCGCCGCCGCCGTCGCGCTCATCGACGACGGCGCCACCGTGCCGTTCATCGCACGCTATCGAAAGGAGGCTACCGGCGGCCTGGACGACACGCAGTTGCGTACGCTCGACGAGCGTCTCGCCTACCTGCGCGAGCTCGAGCAGCGCCGCGCGACGGTGCGCGAGACGATCGCCGGCCAGGGCAAGCTCACCGATGCGCTGGCCGCACAGATCGAGGCGGCCGACACCCGCCAGCGTCTGGAAGACCTCTACCTGCCCTACAAGCCGAAGCGCCGCACGCGCGGACAGGTCGCGCGCGAGGCCGGCCTCGAGCCGCTCGCCGACGCGCTGCTGGCCGATCCGCTGCTCGATCCGCGCGCCGAGGCGGAGAAATACCTGCGCGCGCCCGACGAGAACGGCGAGCACGGCGTCGCCGACGCGAAGGCCGCGCTCGACGGCGCGCGCGATATCCTCGCCGAGCGTTTCGCGGAGCGTGCCGACGTGCTCGAGACGCTGCGCGAGCGCATGTGGCGCGACGGCCGGATCGTCAGCACGGTCATCGAGGGAAAGGCGGCCGAGGGCGAGAAGTTCCGCGACTACTTCGATCATGTCGAGCCGCTCGCCACCGTGCCCTCGCATCGCGCGCTGGCGCTCTTTCGCGGCCGCCAGCAGGGCGTGCTGTCGCTGAAGCTGGCCCTCGAAGCCTCGCTCGAGGAACAGGTGCCGCATCCGAACGTGGCGACGCTGGCCGGCCTGGTGGGCCTGGCGCAGTCGGTGCGCAATGCGGCAGGAGCGGCGAATACGGCGAATGCGGCGAATGCAGAGGGCAGGGCGGGCACGGCGGCCATGACGAACTCGGCAGGCAAGGCGAGCACGGCGGGCACGCCGGCGCGCCCGGCCGATGCCTGGCTCGCCGAGACCTGCCGCTGGTGCTGGCGCGTCAAGCTGCTGCCGCAGCTCGAGACCGAGCTGTTCGGCCGCCTGCGCGAGGGGGCCGAAACCGAGGCCATCCGCGTGTTCGGTGCGAACCTGAAGGACCTGATGCTGGCCGCCCCGGCCGGTCCGCGTCCGGTGATCGGGCTCGATCCCGGCATCCGCACCGGCGTGAAGGTGGCGGTGGTCGACGCCACCGGCAAGCTGGTCGATACCGCCACCATCCATCCGCACGAGCCGCGCCGCGACTGGGACGGCTCCATCGCCACGCTGGCCGCGCTGGCCGCCCGGCACCGGGTCGAGCTGGTGGCGATCGGCAACGGCACCGCTTCGCGCGAGACCGACCGGCTCGCCGCCGACCTGATGAAGCGCCACCCCGAGCTGAAGCTGCGCAAGCTGGTGGTGTCCGAGGCCGGGGCCTCGGTGTACTCGGCCAGCGAGACCGCGGCCAGGGAGTTTCCCGATCTCGACGTGAGCCTGCGCGGCGCGGTGTCGATCGCGCGCCGCCTGCAGGATCCTCTGGCCGAACTGGTGAAGATCGACCCGAAGTCGATCGGGGTCGGCCAGTACCAGCACGACGTGAACCAGCGCGCGCTGGCGCGCCAGCTCGACGCGATGGTGGAGGACTGCGTGAACGCCGTCGGGGTCGACGTCAACACCGCCTCGGCGGCCCTGCTGGCGCGCGTGTCCGGGCTCGGCACGGCGGTGGCGCAGCGCATCGTCGCGCACCGCGATATGAAGGGGGCGTTCGACAGCCGCGAGTCGCTGCGGGAAATACCGTACTTCGGCGACAAGGCGTTCGAGCAGGCCGCCGGCTTCCTGCGCATCCGTGACGGAGGGAATCCGCTCGACGCGTCGGCGGTGCACCCGGAGGCCTACCCGGTCGTGCAGCGTATCCTAGAGCGCGTCGGGCGCGGCGCGCGTGAGCTGATCGGCAACCGCACGCTGCTGCGCACGCTCGAGCCGCGCGCGTTCACCGACGAGCGCTTCGGCGAACCGACCGTGCGCGACATCCTCGCCGAGCTGGAGAAGCCGGGCCGCGATCCGCGCGGCGAGTTCGTCACCGCCGCGTTCCAGGACGGCGTCGAGAAGATCGCCGACCTCAAGCCGGGAATGAAGGTGCAGGGCGTGGTGACCAACGTCGCGAACTTCGGTGCCTTCGTCGACGTGGGAGTGCACCAGGACGGGCTGGTGCACGTCTCGGAGCTGGCCGATCGCTTCGTGAAGGATCCCCGCGAAGTGGTCAAGGCCGGGCAGGTGGTCTCGGTGACCGTGCTCGAGGTCGACGTGGCTCGCAAGCGCATCGCGCTGTCGATGAAGAGCGGGGCGAGGCCGCGCCAGGCGGCGTCGGGCCGCGAGGCGGCGGGCGCAGGCCGCGGCGACGATCGCACGGCAGGCCGGCCCGCCGGCGCCCCCCGTTCGGGCGAGCATAGCCGGGGTGCCGAGCGTGCGGATCGCCATCGGGGCGGCGATCGAGCTGCCGCTCCGGCGACGGTGCTGGGCGACGCGCTGGCCAGGGCGTTGAAGCGTTGAGCTCGCGTCTCGCTCACGCCTCCACCAGCGCCGCCAGCAAGGGGTCGTCGGCAGCCACCGGTGCGATCGCCGGCCGGTAGCGCTGCGAACCTTGCGGGCGTGCATACATCCGCTGCGGCGTGCTTCTCGGCGGCATCACCGCGCGCGTGGCGTCGTGATAGGGGTTCGCGTCGTAGCTGCCGGTGAAGGCTGGATCGCTGAGATAGTTGGGCAGGCGTGCCACCACGGCCTGGTCGCCGGCCAGTTGCAGCACCATTTCGTCGGGTGCGAGATCGAGCACCATGTCGCCGTTGCCGAAGCCGGTCAGTTCCGACATGCCCTCGGCGGCCACCTGGTTCAGGGCGCCGAAGCACTGCAGCACCCGGCAGTTGTTGACCATGGTCTTCCAGTCGCGCGGGTACAGCAGCTCGAGCTGGCTCGCGTCCTGCCAGAAGCTCCAAGTCTGCAGGCCATAGCCGCGCAGCAGCGTGACGGCCTGGCGCAGTTGCGGCAGTTCGCCGAGTTGGGCGGCCTCGTCGAGCACGAACAGGGTCGGCAGAGGCGGGCGTGCGCGCCGGCGCGTGAAGCACGCGATCAGCGCGCTCAGCCACAGCCGAAGCAGGCGGCTGTGTGATTCCAGCATGTGCGGTGGCAGCACCAGAAAGATCGACATCGGCGTGCCGCGGGTCACCTCGTCGAGATCGAACGAGGTGCCGGCAATATTCGCCTGCACGCGTTCGCCGCGCAGGAAGTCGACCATCTCCTGGCTGAACGAGATGATCCCGCCGAGGGTCTCGGCCGCCCCGATGTTCAACATCCTTGCGATGCGTTGCACCTCGGGATGGGCCGATGCGAGCATGCGCCGGGCCAGGTTCGACGGGTCGGCGGCGGCCTCGTTGATCATGTCGCGCACCGCGATCAGGCTGCCGCCGCGCCCGCCGTTTTCCCGTGCGTCGACCAGCACCTGCAGCATCGCACCGATCGCCAGGTGCATGCCGCGGCTCGACCAGTAGCGATTGCGTTCGTCCTGCGTTCCGGGGTTGAGCGCCTGTGCGAGCACCGCGATTTCGTCGACCGCGTCGGCGCCCGCGATGTCGATCGCATCGAGCGGATTCAACGTGTCGGACGCTTCGTCGGTCACTCCCATCGGGTCGATCACGATCACCGTCTGGCCCATCTCGCGCCGGCGACGGGCGGTGATCGCCACGTTCTCGCCTTTCGGGTCGACCACGATCACCGCGCCGGGGTAGCGCAGCAGCGCCGGGATGATGCAGCCGGTGCCCTTGCCGGCGCCTGTGGGCGCGATGGTCATCAGGTGGCCCTCGCCGGCGAGCAGGATCGGGTCGAGATAGCCGGAGTCGGGAGAGCGCAGCGGGTGGCCGTAGGTGAAGCCGATCGCTCGGCGCGGACGATGGCTCTCGAGTGACCAGCCGACCAGCAGGCCGGGCTCGGGCAAGGCATCGGGCAGGCGCAGATTGGAGGCGGTGATGAAGGGCATCGATGGGCCTGTGTCGCTACCTGTCATTCCCGCCGGCGATGATCCTGCTGTCGCCATTGCCGGTGGCGCGCAGGTCGCGCAGCGGCGAGCGGTTGCGGCGCTCGGGCAGCGCGTCGGCGGCGACCGGCGTGTCGTCCTCCATGCCGACCCGGCCGTCGCGCACGCGCAGGCGGGCGCGGTAGAGCGAGCGGCCATAGGCGACCAGGCCTTCGCCCACCAGGTCGCTGCCATCCAGGTACACCGCGAGCGGGGCGATTTCGCCTGCCCAATCGAGGTTGCGCGCATCGACGCCGCGCAGTACCGGCGAATCGGCGGATTCCACCAGCATGAACGGGCCCTCGTCGCCCCATACGCTGGCGCAGAAGAAACGCAGGAAGTCGGGGCCGGAACGTACCGTGTCGAACGGGCCGAGTGGACTGGGCATGAAGGGGCCATCGATGCGGCTGCGTTCGCGATAGCCTTCGATGTCGAGCGGCAGGCGACCGCCATTCAGGTCGTTGAGCACGCGGGCGTCACCGTCGATCAGCCACATCAGGCCCGGTCCGTAGAGCACGTCGAAGGTGCCAATCGTGTCGGGGGCCAGAGCGGCCTCGCCTTCGATCAAGGCCCAGCCGGGATAGAAGGACAGCGGCATCGCGCGCAGGGTGCCGCCGTTGCCCTGGCCCGGCGCGAGCACCTGCGGGTGCCCGCTCGCCTGCGCCAGCAGGGGGCCCAGGTGCGACAGGAAACCGGCTGCGTGCGCGACGGGCAGTGCGCGCCATGGGCCGGGCATCAGCGGGATTGGCGGGGCGAGGTTCAGGATGGCGGAGTCCAGGGGCGTGGACGGGCCCGTTCGAGGACCAGCGGGCCCGTCGCCTGGGCCGGTTGCCGGGGTCAGTCGTGATTCTGCTCGCGAAGTCGCACCATTGTCGACAGCGCCCGGCTCACCGGCGTCGCCACGCCGAGTGCCTGGCCGCGCCGCGCCACGTAGCCGTTGAGCGAATCGATCTCGGTCGGGCGGCCGCGCTCCAGGTCCTGCGCGGTCGACGAGCGGGCTTCCCGCATCGCCTCGCCCAGCCGCATCGCGGCCTGGTACTGCGTCTCGACATCGGCGATGGCGATGCCCTCGGCGTGCGCGACGGCGACGCATTCGGCGATCGCCTCGCGCATGAGCGCGCGCACGTCCGCGTCGGCCACCATCGGGCCGTAGCGCGAGCGGCCGAGCGCGGAGATCGCGTTGAACGCGCAGTTCATCACCAGCTTGACCCACAGCTCGCCGCGTGCGTCGGCCTCGATGCGGCAAGGCACCCCGGCCTGCTCGAACCAGGCCGCGACCGCCCGGGCGCGGGCCGAGGGCTGCACTTGCGCCGCCTCGTCGCCCGGCGTGCGCCGCGGGCCGTGCTCCCCGATCACCAGGTCGCCGCGCCCGGCGTGCAGCAGGTGGCCGGGCGCCGGCATCGAGGCCGCGACGTAGACGACGGCCGCCAGCGCGTCGATGCCCGCCTCGCGCAACCTCGGCACGTTGTCCACGCCGTTCTGCAGGCTGACCACCACCGCGTCGTGGGCCAGCAGCGGGGCCAGCACGCGGGCGCCCTCGGCGGTGTCGCGCGTCTTCACGCAGAACAGCACCAGTTGCGCATCGCGCACCGGCTCGGGCCCGGTCTCGGCCGCGATCTTGACCCGGCGCGCCGCGCCCGGACTGTCGAAGAGCAGCCCGTCGCGCCGGATCGCCTCGACGTGCGCGGCGCGCCCGATCAGCGTGACCGGCGCGCCGGCCTCGGCCAGCTTGGCGCCGAAGAAGCAGCCGACCGCGCCGGCGCCGTAGACCGCCACCCGCGGCCAGGAGGGTTGCTGCATGCGTGGTTCCATCCATGTTGGAGCGCCAGCGGCCGATGGTAGCCCGATCGTGGATTTCGTCTGCACGTTCTCGTCCGGACGTTGTATGCCCGCTCGAATGGTCAGTGGCCGGAAGGCGGATTGACGATGGCTTCCCGATGGCGGAAAATTTTGACCAAGGTTGGTCAAACAGGGCGCGGAAGGGCGCTTGGGTATGGCGGAGAAGGTCGTCAATCTCTACGAAGCCAAGACGCGGCTCTCGCTGCTCGTCGAATGGGCGGCTGCCGGCGAGACGATCGTGATCGCCAAGGCGGGAAAGCCGATGGCACGGCTGGTCCCCATGCAGCGGGGTCGCCCGGTTCGCCTCGGTTCGCTGCGCGGCCGCATCCGTGTTCCGGAAGGCTTCGATCAGTTGGCCGGCGACGAGATCGAAGCGATGTTCCGCGGCAATTAGGACGCTACGATCTGCTCGCGGCCCAATGCGCTGTCTGCTCGATACGCAGGTGCTGCTGTGGGCGCTGTCGGATGACCGGCGGCTTCCGGCCCAGGCGCGCCGCCTGCTCGTTTCCGGCGATGCGGAGGTCTGTTTCAGCCTGGGGTCGATCTGGGAGATCGCGATCAAGCACAGCATCGGAAAGCTGGCCTTCGGGCCCGCTCTGATCGCTGACACGGCCGAGGCCGACGGCTACCTCCCGCTACCGATCCGGCGTGAGCATCTGAGCGTCGTCGCGAACCTGCCGTGGCATCATCGCGATCCGTTCGACAGGCTCCTCGTTGCCCAGAGCATTGCCGAACCGGCATCGCTGCTCACGGCCGACGCAGCACTCGGCCGTTACGGACCGACGGTCCACGTCCTTTAGGACGAACAGGCCCTGAGGTGTCGACCGGGCGCAACGTACGCCGCCGCGGCCTACACCGGGCGCCGACCGCCCCGGCGATTTGTGCTTAACTTGCACCTTTTCCGGCGCGCGCCCGCACGCCCGTCGTCACCGTCCTTTCCGGATTCCCCGACATGCAGTTCCGTTTTCCCATCGTCATCATCGACGAGGACTGGCGCGCCGATTCCGCCAGCGGCCTGGGCATACGCGCGCTCGCCAAGGCGATCGAGGAGCAGCACTGGGAGGTGGTGGGCGGCTTCACCTACGTCGACGTGACCATGGTGGCCAACCAGGCCGCGCGCGCCTCGGCCTTCATCGTCTCGATCGACGACGAGGAGCTCGCCGACGACGGCGCCGAGAGCAAGGCAATCGTCGACCTGCGCAAGTTCATCGCCGAGACGCGCCGGCGCAACGCCGACATCCCGATCTTCCTGTTCGGCGAGACGCGCACCTCGCAGCACATCCCGAACGAGATCCTCAAGGAGCTGCACGGCTTCATCCACATGTTCGAGGACACGCCGGAGTTCGTGGCGCGCTACATCATCCGCGAGGCTACGCACTACCTCAACTCGCTCGCCCCGCCGTTCTTCAAGGCGCTGGTCAACTACGCGCACGACGGCTCCTACTCCTGGCATTGCCCCGGGCATTCGGGCGGCGTGGCCTTCCTCAAGAGCCCGGTCGGGCAGATGTTCCATCAGTTCTTCGGCGAGAACATGCTGCGCGCCGACGTATGCAACGCGGTCGACGAGCTCGGGCAGCTGCTCGACCACACCGGGCCGGTGGCCGCCTCCGAGCGCAACGCGGCGCGCATCTTCAACACCGACCACCTGTTCTTCGTCACCAACGGCACCTCGACGTCGAACAAGATCGTCTGGCACTCGACCGTGGCCAACGACGACGTGGTGCTCGTGGACCGCAACTGCCACAAGTCGATCCTGCACGCGATCACGATGACGGGCACGATCCCGATCTTCCTGCAGCCCACGCGCAACCACTACGGGATCATCGGCCCGATCCCCCTCGAGGAGTTCGACCCGGCCAACATCCAGCGCAAGATCGACGCCAACCCGCTGATCCGCGACAAGCGCGCGCGCCCGCGCGTGATGACGATCACCCAGTCGACCTACGACGGCGTGATCTACAACGTCGAGACCATCAAGCGCACGCTGGGCAGCTACATCGAGAACCTGCACTTCGACGAGGCGTGGCTGCCGCACGCCACCTTCCATCCCTTCTATCACGAGTTCCACGCCATCGGCACGAACCGGCCGCGCTGCGCCGAGTCGATGGTGTTCTCCACGCAGTCCACGCACAAGCTGCTGGCGGGCCTGTCGCAGGCCTCGCAGATCCTGGTGCAGGATTCGGAGTCGCGCCAGCTCGACCGGCACCGCTTCAACGAAGCGTTCCTCATGCATACGTCCACCAGCCCGCAGTACGCGATCATCGCCTCGTGCGACGTGGCCGCCGCGATGATGGAGCCGCCCGGGGGCACTTCGCTGGTCGAGGAGTCGATCTTCGAATCGCTCGAGTTCCGCCGCGCCATGCGCAAGGTCGACGACGAGTTCGGCCAGGACTGGTGGTTCAGGGTCTGGGGGCCGAAGGATCTCGTCGACAACGGCATCGGCCGGCGCGAGAACTGGTTCCTGAAGTCCGGCGACAAGTGGCACGGCTTCGGCAAGCTGGTGAGCAACTTCAACATGCTCGACCCGATCAAGGCCACCATCGTCACGCCCGGGCTCGACATCAACGGCCGCTTCGCCCAGTGGGGCATCCCGGCGGCGATCGTCACCAAGTACCTGGCCGAGCACGGCGTGGTGGTCGAGAAGACCGGCCTGTACTCGTTCTTCGTGATGTTCACGATCGGCATCACCAAGGGCCGCTGGAACACCCTGGTCACCGAGCTGCAGCAGTTCAAGACCGACTACGACACCAACCAGCCGCTGTGGCGCGTGATGCCCGAGTTCGTGCAGGCGCACCCGGCCTACGAGCGGGTGGGGCTGCGCGACCTCGCCTCGCAGATCCACGAGCAGTACCGGCGCTACGACATCGCACGCGTGACCACCGAGATGTACCTCTCGAGCATGCAGCCGGCCATGAAGCCCTCGGAGGCGTTCGAATGCCTCGCCCACCGCCGCGTCGACCGGGTCGCGATCGACGAGCTCGAGGGCCGGATCACGACCATGCTGGTGACGCCCTATCCGCCGGGCATTCCGCTGCTGATCCCGGGCGAGCGCTTCAACCGGCCCATCGTCGAGTACCTGAAGTTCGCGCGCGACTTCAATGCGCGCTTCCCGGGCTTCGACACCGACGTGCACGGCCTGGTGATCGAGCCCGAGGCGGGCGGCGCCCGCTACTACGTCGACTGCGTGAAGGCCTGATACGGTCTTGCGTTCGTCCCCATCACTGCGTTGGAGCGCCTTGCCGTGCTACAGCACCGTCTTCGGCGCTCCGCCTTGTTCTGCGAACGAAAGCGAAACCGTATGAATTCGTCGCGCGGCAGACCGCAGCCGCCCGCCGCTCAGGCGCCGACCGGGGAGCGCCTCGCCGGCGTCGGCGGCACGCAGGCGAGCCGCGTGCCGGCCAGCACGTCGTAGAGCGCGCGCCGGTCGCGATCGACCAGCGTCCAGGCGAACGGCACCACCAGCAGGGCGTACATCGCCCCATGCAGGAAGTAGCCGGCGGCCAGCGCCCCGATTGCCAGGCCCGCGGCTGCCGCGAAGCGCGCCGCCGCGCGCGCCTTGGATACCGGAGCACCGTCGCGCGCCTGCAGGGCCAGGCCGAGCGTCTTCATCGGCAGCGAGCGCCGGCCGTCGCTCCAGAAGCCGACGAAGTACGCCGCCAGCACGGCCAGCGTGAACAGCTGGAAGGCCGTGCGCAGCGCGCCGGGATGGCCGCGGAACTGCGTCAGCGCCGAAAAGGCGTAGTCGGCGAACCACAGCACGCCGAACAGCACGATGCCCTCGTAAGCCATCCCCATCACGCGCCGCCACGGGCCGGCGGCCGCGGCGAGCTGCCCTGATGATGCAGCGGGCCCCCCGGAGGACGCAGCAGGCTGCTCCGGGGACATCAGAAGCCGAGCGGGGCGGGCTGCTTGCGCCGGTGCGTGTCGCTGTTGCGGCGCACGAGGTCGGACAGCGGCTGGGCGGCCTCCTTGGCCAGGCCGGTGCGCGCGCCGGCGTGGCGGGCGGCGGTGTTGCTGGTGGTGCCGCTGATGCGCAACACCGAGCGCTGCTCGGGGGTCAGCTCGCTGTAGCGCTCCCACTGCGCCTGGCGCTGCTCGGGCGGCAGGCGCCGGGCGAGGCGGTAGTTCTGGCGGGCGGTGCGCCGCTGCTCCGGGGTGAGCGCAGCCCATTCGCGGATGCGCGCCCGCGCCCGCTCCTGGGCCTTGGGCGCCATGCCGGGCAGCTTGTTGGCGAGCGAGACCCAGGTGAGCTTCTCCTGGGCCGACCAGCTGTTCCACTGCGGCTCGAACGGGGCGAGCACTTCCTGCTGGGCCGGCGTGAGATCGCTCCACAGGGGCTGCACGAGCGGCAGCAGCGACGCTCGCGAGGCGGCCGAGCCGTCTTCGGCGCGGGCCGTCGCGACCAGGGCCGGGATGCCGGTGGCCACCAGCACTCCCAGACCCAGGGCGACCAGGGCGAATGCGCGATACCGTCTCATTCGCGGTCCGCCTGGGAGACGTTCTTCAGGAACACGCCGAAGCCGCGGTCGGCGTAGGCGGAGATGGGGATGTCGTCGGTCAGCACGGCCGCATCGACGTCGGCGATGTCGACGGCGCGCTGCCAGCTCGTCCACAGCGAGATGCCGGCCAGGCCGACCGTCACCACGAGCACCGGCGCCACCACGGCCGCCAGGCGCCAGCCGAACCGCGGAGGCCGGTCGGGCCGGGCATCGCCCGCGCCCCGGCCGCCAGCCCCGGAAGCGGAAACCAGCACCGCGTGGGCGGGCAGGACACGCGCTGCCGCCCGGGCCGGGACCGCCTGCGCCGCCGCAACGGCACGCGGCAATCGTGCCAGGGCCGCCTCGCGCACCGTAGCCAGCCGATGAGTGACCCGCCAAGGCAGACGCTCGGCGGCTTCGTCGAGTGCCTCTCGGGCCAGCAGGGCGATCTGTTGCTCGTTCATGGTGCAATTCCGCGTGCTCGCAGCACTTCGGCCAGGGTATGGGCTGCACGTGAACAGTGCGTCTTGACGCTTCCTTCCGAACAGCCCATGACCGCGGCGGTTTCGGCCACGTTGAGATCTTCCCAGTAACGCAGGAGGAAGGCTTCGCGTTGACGCTGGGGAAGCCGGCCGATCGCCTCGTCGAGGATCGCCAGCACCTGGGCCCGCTCGACCTGGTCGGCGCTGCTCTCGGCGCCGGCGGTGCCGGCCTGCGGCTCGATCGCCTCCAGGATGTCGCGCTCGCTGCCTTCCCCGTCGTCGTCGCCCTGCAGGGCGGACAGGGAGGTGGTCCAGAGGTTGCGCACCTTCTGGCGGCGGAAGTGGTCGGTGATGGCGTTCTGCAGGATGCGCTGGAACAGCAGCGGCAGCTCGGCCGGCGGGCGTTCGGCGTAGCGCGAGGCCAGCTTGAGCATGGCGTCCTGCACGACGTCGAGGGCGACCTCCTGGTCCCGCACTGCGTAGACCGCCTGCTTGAACGCCCGGCGTTCGGCCGCGGCAAGGAACTCGGACAACTCCTGCCGGGTGGCCATCAGGGTCGGATTCGGCGAAGGGAGGAAGAAAGAGACGTTGCGCATGCTAGCAGAAGCCGTTGCGCCGGGACGTCGTCTTGACCCGCGCTGCTGCGCTGCAGTATCCTTTTTGGATATCCTATGAACGCCCCGTCAAAGGGGCGTTGTCTTTGCACCCGCGGCCTACCGGCCAACCCTTGCACAAGACGCGCAGAGTGCTCCGGGGCGCCTTCACGAGAGGCGTGCAGGGGCATCCGATCAAATTCGCAGGCCCCGTGCCAAGGCCTGCGTCGTGGCGGCAAGCCATGGCGCCGGCGGGCGGGCTCCCTGGACTTGAAAGGACTTTCATCCAATGGACATCACAGGCGCGGAAATCGTTGTTCGTTGTCTCCAGGACGAAGGCGTGGAGCACGTCTTCGGCTATCCGGGGGGCGCGGTTCTCTATATCTACGACGCACTGTTCAAGCAGGACCAGGTCAAGCACGTCCTGGTGCGTCACGAGCAGGCCGCGGCTCACGCGGCCGACGCCTACTCACGCTCGACCCACAAGGTCGGCGTGTGCCTGGTCACCAGCGGCCCCGGGGTCACCAATGCCGTCACCGGCATCGCCACCGCCTACATGGACTCGGTGCCGATGGTGATCCTCAGCGGCCAGGTGCCGACCCACGCCATCGGCGAGGATGCCTTCCAGGAGTGCGACACGGTCGGCATCACCCGGCCCTGCGTGAAGCACAACTTCCTGGTCAAGGACGTCAAGGATCTCGCAGCGACGATCAAGAAGGCGTTCGTGATCGCCAACAGCGGCCGGCCCGGCCCGGTGCTGGTCGACATCCCGAAGGATGTCAGCCGCAACAAGTGCCGCTACGAGTACCCGGAATCGGTTCCGATGCGCTCGTACAACCCGGTCACGCGCGGGCACCAGGGCCAGCTCAGGAAGGCCCTGGGCCTGCTGCTGGGCGCCGAGCGGCCGATGATCTACACCGGCGGCGGGGTGGTGCTCGCCAACGCGGCGCCGGAGCTGAACCGGCTGGTCGATCTCCTCGGCTTTCCGGTCACCAACACCCTCATGGGCCTGGGCGGCTACCGCGGCACCGGCGACAAGTTCGTCGGCATGCCCGGCATGCACGGCACCTACGAGGCCAACATGGCGATGCAGCACTGCGACGTGCTGCTCGCCGTCGGCGCGCGCTTCGACGATCGCGTCATCGGCAACCCGAAGCACTTCGCCCAGTCGCCGCACAAGATCATCCACGTCGACATCGACCCGTCGTCGATCTCCAAGCGGGTCAAGGTCGACGTGCCGATCGTGGGCGACGTGCGCGAGACCCTCGCCGACCTGCTCGGCCTGATCGAGGAAGCCTATGCGGCCGGGCGCAAGCCCGACGCCCAGGCGCTGCAGGGGTGGTGGGCGCAGATCGACGAATGGCGCAAGCGCGAGTGCCTGAAGTACCGCTCCAGCGACACGGTGATCAAGCCCCAGGCGGTGATCGAGAAGCTGTGGGAGGTCACCGGGGGCGACGCCTTCGTCACCGCCGATGTCGGCCAGCACCAGATGTGGGCCGCGCAGTACTACCGCTTCGACCAGCCGCGGCGCTGGATCAACTCCGGCGGCCTGGGCACGATGGGTGTCGGGCTGCCGTTCGCCATGGGCGTGCTCATGGCCAATCCCGGCGCGCAGGTCGCCTGCGTCACCGGCGAGGGCTCGATCCAGATGTGCATCCAGGAGCTCTCCACCTGCAAGCAGTACAACCTGCCGGTGAAGATCGTCAATCTCAACAACCGCTACCTCGGCATGGTCCGCCAGTGGCAGCAGATCGAGTACGGCAGCCGCTACGCCAGCTCGTACATGGACGCGCTGCCCGACTTCGTGGCGCTCGCCGAGGCCTACGGCCACGTCGGCATGCGCATCGAGAAGCCGTCGGAGGTCGAGCCGGCGCTGCGTGACGCCTTCGGCAAGTACAAGGACCGGCTGGTGTTCCTCGACATCATCACCGATGCCACCGAGAACGTCTGGCCGATGGTGCAGGGGGGCAAGGGATTGACCGAGATGCTGCTCGGCTCGGAAGACCTCTGAGGAGCCGGCAATGAGGCACATCGTTTCCATCCTGATCGAGAACGAACCCGGCGCGCTCTCGCGCGTGGTCGGCCTGTTCTCGGCGCGCGGCTACAACATCGAGACCCTCACGGTCGCGCCCACCGAAGACAAGTCGCTCTCGCGCATGACCATCGCCACCAGCGGCTCCGACGACGTGATCGAGCAGATCACCAAGCAGCTCAACCGCCTGATCGACGTGGTGAAGGTGGTCGACCTGATCGAGAACCCGCACATCGAGCGCGAGCTGATGCTGATCAAGGTGAGGGCGGTCGGCAAGGAGCGCGAGGAGATGAAGCGCATGGTCGACATCTTCCGCGGGCGCGTGATCGACGTCACCGACAAGACCTATACCGTGGAGCTCACCGGCGACGGCGCCAAGCTCGATGCCTTCATCGACGCCCTCGACCGCGCCTCGATCCTCGAGACCGTCCGCACCGGCGCCTCGGGCATCGCCCGCGGCGAGCGGGTCCTGAAGGCCTGAACGGCCCCGCACCGACCAACGAACCACCAGGGAGAACGAACAATGAAGGTCTTCTACGACAAGGACTGCGACGTCAAGCTCATCAAGGGCCGCAAGGTCGCCATCATCGGCTACGGCTCGCAGGGGCACGCTCATGCGCAGAACCTGAACGACTCGGGCGTCAAGGTGACGGTGGGCGTGCGCAAGGGCGGTCCGTCGTGGGACAAGGTCAAGAAGGCGAAGCTGGCGGTCGCCGAGATCAAGGACGCGGTCAAGGGCGCCGACTTCGTGATGATGCTCATGCCCGACGAGCACATCGCGGCGGCCTACAAGAGCGAGATCGAGCCGAACATCAAGGACGGCGCGACCCTCGCCTTCGCCCACGGCTTCAACATCCACTACGGCCAGGTCGTGCCGCGCGAAGACCTCGACGTGGTGATGATCGCGCCCAAGGCGCCCGGGCATACCGTGCGCTCCACCTACGCCGGCGGCGGCGGCGTGCCGATGCTGGTCGCGGTGCACCAGGACAAGTCGGGCATCGCGCGCGATCTCGCGCTGTCCTATGCCTGCGCCATCGGCGGCGGCCGGGCCGGCATCATCGAGACCAACTTCCGCGAGGAGACCGAGACCGACCTGTTCGGCGAGCAGACGGTGCTGTGCGGCGGCACCGTCGACCTCATCAAGGCCGGCTTCGAGACGCTGGTGGAGGCCGGCTACGCGCCCGAGATGGCCTACTTCGAGTGCCTGCACGAGCTCAAGCTCATCGTCGACCTGATCTACGAGGGCGGCATCTCGAACATGAACTACTCGATCTCCAACAACGCCGAGTTCGGCGAGTACGTCACCGGCCCGACCATCGTCACCGCCGAGACCAAGAAGGCGATGAAGACCGCGCTCGAGCGCATCCAGAGCGGCGAGTACGCCAAGCAGTTCATCCTCGAGAATCGCGCCGGGGCGCCTACGCTGCTGTCGCGCCGGCGCATGACGTCCGAGCACCCGATCGAGGTGGTGGGCGAGAAGCTGCGCGCCATGATGCCCTGGATCAAGGCCAACAAGCTGGTCGACCGCTCCCGCAACTGATCCTCCCGGGCTGATTCGCTTATCCGGCTGATTCGCTTATCCTTCGGGGCGCGGGCCGTCGCCCGCCCCCCAACGGAGGCGATCATGCCCATCTACGAGTACCGCTGCGCCGACTGCCGGCGCGAATTCGAGGCGCTGGTGCGCTCCTCGAGCGAACCGGCCTGCCCGCACTGCGGCAGCAGGCGCCTCGACAAGCTGCTGTCGGTGTTCGCCACCGCGACGGCTGCCCCGTCGCAGCCGGCCTTCGCCGGCGGGCCGTGCGGCGGTTGCGGCCATCCGGACGGGCCGGGCGCCTGCCGGTTCGAATAGGGCGCGTCGTCCCATGGCCGGCTACCCGCATCCGATCATCGCCCGCGAGGGCTGGCCGTACCTGGTCGCCACCCTCGTGGCGGCGGTCGCGCTCACGGCGCTGGCCGGCTGGTGGTCGCTGCCGCTGTGGCTGCTGGCGCTGTTCGTGCTGCAGTTCTTCCGCGACCCGGCGCGGCCGGTGCCGGCTGGGCCGGGGCTGGTGCTCTCGCCGGCCGACGGGCGGGTGATTGCCGTCGAGCGGGTCCGCGATCCGTATGCCGATCGCGAGGCGCTCAAGATATCGGTGTTCATGAACGTGTTCAACGTGCACTCCAACCGCGCGCCCGTCGACGGCCGCGTCGAGCGCGTCACCTATTTCCCCGGGAAGTTCCTCAATGCCGACCTCGACAAGGCCTCCGAGCACAACGAGCGCAACGCGCTGCTGATCCGCGCCGGCGACGGCTCGCTGGTGGGCTGCGTGCAGGTGGCCGGCCTCGTCGCGCGCCGCATCCTGTGCTATGTGGGCCCCGGCGATGCGCTCGAGCGCGGCCAGCGCTTCGGGTTCATCCGCTTCGGCTCGCGCGTCGATGTCTACCTGCCGCCGGCGGCGCAGGTGCGCGTGGGCATCGGCGAGAAGGTGCACGCGACCACTTCCATCCTGGCGCAGCTGCCCGCAGCCGCCGGAGGCGCGACCCATGGCTGATCCGGCCCCGCGCGAAGGCGTGGTGCGGCGGCGTTCCCGCCGCATCTACCTGCTGCCCAACGCCTTCACTACGGCGTCGCTGTTCTGCGGCTTCTACGCCATCGTGCAGGCGATGAACGTGCGCTTCGAGGCAGCCGCCATTGCGATCTTCGTCGCGATGGTGCTCGACAGCCTCGACGGGCGCGTGGCGCGCATGACCAACACCCAGAGCGCCTTCGGCGAGCAGTACGACAGCCTGGCCGACATGGTCTCGTTCGGCGCGGCGCCGGCGCTGATCATGTACGAATGGTCGCTGCGCGGGCTGGGCAAGTGGGGCTGGCTGGCGGCCTTCATCTACGTGGCCGGGGCGGCGCTGCGCCTGGCGCGCTTCAACGCCAACATCGGCGTGGTCGACAAGCGCTTCTTCCAGGGCCTTCCGAGCCCGGCGGCGGCCGCGCTGGTGGCCGGCCTGGTGTGGATCGTCACCGACCTGCGCCAGACCAAGTGGATCACCGCCAGCGGGGCCGACCTCTCCTGGGCCGCCTTCGCGCTCACCGTGTATGCCGGCATCACGATGGTCTCGAACGTGCCGTTCTACAGCTTCAAGGACATCAACCTGAAGAAGAGCGTGCCGTTCATTTTCGTGATCGGCGTGGTGCTGCTGTTCGTGCTGGTGTCCTCCGATCCGCCCATCGTGCTGTTCTCCCTGTTCCTGCTCTACGGGGTGTCGGGCTACGCGCTGTGGTTCTGGCGCTGGCGCACCGGCGGCACCCATCCCTGGCTCGCGCCGGCGCACGACGAGCTCGAGGATGCCGACGACGACGAAGAGGAGGAAACCGACGAGGAAGCGCGCGGGTAGTGGGCAAGTTTGAATAGCCCATCTGTAACAGAGTCTGGCCACCAGACTTGGGGTGCGCTAGACTCTTGCCATGCCTAAACGCTCAAGCAAACGCAAGGACACGAACGAGACGGCGTTTTCGGTCATGCAGCAGGCGACCGGCCAAGCTGAGAAGCCTGTTTCGGACAAGAACCCGGCCGCGGTCGCGCTTGGTCGGCTCGGCGGGAAGAAAGGAGGAAGAGCCAGGGCCGCTCAACTTTCGGCAGAACGACGCAGTGAAATTGCCCGCAGAGCTGCCGCTGCTAGATGGGCGCGAGAGGACGATGGCGAGGACTGAACGAACTCTGCGCGAACTCGCGCCTATCTCTAACTCTTGCTTCACTCGCCGGATTCTCGCCGCCAAGTCGGAAAAAACTTGACGCGCCATCTCCCTTGGGCTATAAAGTGCGAAAGGCCCGCGTCGGGCGGGCCTTTCGGAATTCCTAGACTGTGCACAGGGTTGGGTTTATTCGGGAGGGCTATGGTGCACTTCCCGTCGGTGTCAGCGTAGCAGAGAGGCAATGCGCCCGAAATCGCACTTCGGGAGCCGCCGGTTCGAATCCGGCCGCTGACTACCTTTTTCGCCCGTCGGTGAGGACAGGACATGGCTACTGTATTGGATCACCTGGAGTTTGTCAACCGACAGCTCGAGTTTCATCGCGCCAAAGCTGCCGAATATCAGGAAAAGGCCCCCCGGCGCGCCGAAGGGCATTTGCGCACAATTGCCCATTTCGAAAGCCTGGCCGAGACCCTTATGGGGTTTGAATCCGAGCTCACGAAGCTCCGCGAAGAGCTTGATCGACGCCCGCCTCCGCTACCGCTCAAGGGCGCCCAACTCAGTCTATCGCTAGAGGACTTGAGGGATCTTCCGGCCGAATTGCTACAGGAACTCAGCATTTCCGACGGGGATAAGCTGGATTTCACCCTGCAGTCCATTATCGAAGAGGGCGGTGGTGTCCTGTCGTTGGACCAGGTATTGATCGCGCTTTATCGAAAGACGGGTGAGGTACACAAGCGGCAGCAGATCAACAATCGTCTCTATCGGCTAGCCAACAAAGATGTGTTGTATAGCGTCCCAGGGAAGAAGGGCGTCTACTCAGCTCGTCAACTCTCAGATGCGGAGCTATCTGCGCTGGGCGTGGCACACAACGACACATAGGTGGGCACCATGACGAGAACGCACGCCTCGCGCTGATTCCGCCCAGCGTGAGGCAAATAGAAGGCCCGCGACTCGATGCATGTCTGAGAAGCTAGTACGAGTCGCGGGCCGTGGCGGTGCCACTTAGAAGGCGCTGCGGGCAAACCCCCCTCAATCTAACGCCGGACAGCATGTTGCGAGCATGCGAATCCAGCCGGGAAAGGAGGTGATGCCGAGTGCAGTTGAAGCTCAACCTGCCGATTCCTGATGGCTACGTAGTGCGGTTCGTCGCCTACATCACCCTCAAGAACGGCCGGCGCCTGTACGCGAAAGCGTGCGGGATCAGGGCCTTCCCAATCGTAGTTAAGGCGTAAGCCTTGCCTGCGGCGCCTTCACTTTTGCAAGTGTATCTGCGCTGGAAATGATCGTCTAGTGCTTGACACTGCATTTTCGCTCAAGCATATTGTTCATTATGAACAAGCTTGATGTAACTTCACGCGCCAGGATTCTCGCCTGTCTGGTTGAGGGAAACTCCATCCGCGCAACCTGTCGTATGACCGGTGCGGCTAAGGGAACGGTCCTCAGGCTGCTTGCCGAAGTTGGCTCCGCTTGCCTTGACTACCAAGATGGCCGGCTGCGCAAACTCCCATGCAAGCGGGTCCAGGTAGACGAAATCTGGTCATTCGTCGGCGCCAAAGAGAGGAACACATCTCCTGAGCAGAGGACCGATGGCATGGGCGACATCTGGACGTGGACGGCTCTGTGCGCCGATACCAAGCTCGCCATTTGCTGGCATGTTGGTGAACGCAACGCCGCCGCTGCCCGTGACTTCATCGCCGACCTGGCTGGGCGGCTGGCCGGACGTATCCAACTCACCTCGGACGGCCTCCAGCTCTACATAAAGGCCGTGGAAGCCGCCTTTGGTGGCGACGTGGACTACGCGCAGCTCGTGAAGATATATGGTGCCCCGGCCGATGGCCAGCGTCGCTATAGCCCGCCCGAGTGCATCGGGGCCGAACTGGTGCCCGTCAACGGCAACCCGGACAAGAAGCACATTTCGACTTCCTACGTCGAGCGCCAAAACCTGACCATGCGGATGCACATGCGTCGGTTCACCCGGTTAACGAATGCCTTCTCCAAGAAGGTCGAGAACCACGCCCACGCAGTCTCGCTGCACTTCATGTACTACAACTTCTGCCGTGTTCATCAGAAGCTTCGCGTAACGCCGGCTATGGAAGCGGGCGTGACCGATCATGTATGGGAACTGTCCGAAATCATCGAAATGGCGGACACGGCCGAAGTTGTAACAGACTGCGGATCGGTGTGAACCACTACCAGCGCGCGGGCCAAATTGACCCACCGCGCGCGTGCGCCGTAGAATGTCGGGTTCTTCGAATTCGGCTCTCACCGATGAAGGTCCGCAAGCCGCTCGTCGCCGGCAACTGGAAGATGAACGGCGACATCGCCTCCAACGAGCAACTGTTCACCGCGCTGCGGGCTGCGCCCGAGCGCGTGCCGGCTGCACAGGTGGAGGTGGTGGTGTGCCCGCCCTATCCCTACCTCGGCCAGGCCGCCGCCTGGCTCGGCGACACCGGCGTGGCCTGGGGCGCGCAGGACGTCTCGGCCCATCCCAACGGCGCGCACACCGGCGAGGTTTCGGCTTCGATGCTTGCCGACCTGGGCTGCCGCTGGGTCGTCATCGGCCACTCGGAGCGTCGACAGGCGGGCGAAACCGACGAGCAGGTCGCCGCCAAGCTCGCACGCTGCGCAGCGCACGAGATCGGCGTCATCGCGTGCGTCGGCGAGACGCTCGCCGAGCGCGAGGCCGGCGCCACCGAGACGGTGCTCGCGCGCCAGCTCGACGCGATCGCGTCCACGCTGCTGGCCGGCGGCGCTTCGGCGGCGCCGGGCCGCTTCGTGCTCGCCTACGAGCCGGTGTGGGCGATCGGCACCGGGCGCACCGCTTCGCCCGATACCGCGCAGGCCGCCCATCGCTTCCTGCGCGAGCGGCTGGCCGTGCGCGGCTACCGCGAGTCCGGTTACGTGCGCATCCTCTACGGCGGCAGCGTCAAGGCGAACAACGCGGCGGCTCTGTTCGCGATGCCCGACGTCGACGGCGGGCTGATCGGCGGCGCGTCGCTGGTTGCCGATGAATTTCTCGACATCTGCCGCGCAGCGGCGTTGGCCTAGGGCCTCAGGGCTGGAGTTGTGTCGATGGCGTGGTTGACGAATCTTCTGATGGTGCTCCAGGTGCTCACGGCGCTCGGAGTGATCGTGCTCGTGCTGCTGCAGCACGGCAAGGGCGCCGACATGGGTGCTGCGTTCGGCGGAGGCGCTTCGGGCAGCCTCTTCGGCGCCACCGGCTCGGCGAACTTCCTGAGCCGCTCCACGGCGGTGCTGGCGGCGCTCTTCTTCATCTGCACGCTGACGCTCGCGCTGCTGGCCAATCGCCCGGCCGAAGCCCCGCGCAGCATCATGGAGAACGCCCCGCCTCCGGCGAGTGCGCCGAAGGCGCCGGCCGACGTGCCGCCGGCCAACGGGGCTGCCGGGCCGGGGGCGAACGGCGGCTCGCAGGAGTCCGCAGGCAGCGCGCAGGCACCCGCTTCGACGGCGCCGGCGCCGAAGAGCGGCCCAAGCAGCGACATTCCGAAGTAGAATAGCAGGCTGACCGGGAGCGTTAACTCCGGTCAAGGAATTGCACTGGCCGACGTGGTGGAATTGGTAGACACGCTATCTTGAGGGGGTAGTGGCGAAAGCTGTGCGAGTTCGAGTCTCGCCGTCGGCACCAACATGAAGTAACCGCCGGGTAGCGTCGGGCGGGGCAACAGCGGTTCGCGAGCTTCGCCTCGGGCGTACACGGCGGACGGTGGCGCAGAGCGCTGATGAGGAGGTCCGTTCGGGGTGCGAGCCCTGGCGGACTTTTTTCTGGCCGCGAAGCCAGATCGAACCAGTCGGGTACTGAACAACGTGATCCTCGAGAACTACCTGCCTGTCCTTCTTTTCATCCTGGTGGGCCTGGCGGTCGGCGTCGGCCCGCTGGTCATCGGCAAGCTGCTCGGCCCGACCCGTCCCGACGCCGAGAAGCTGTCGCCCTACGAATGCGGCTTCGAGCCCTTCGAGGATGCGCGCATGAAGTTCGACGTGCGCTACTACCTCGTCGCCATTCTCTTCATCCTGTTCGACCTCGAGATCGCCTTCCTTTTCCCGTGGGCGGTGTCGATCGACGCGATCGGCCTCTTCGGCTTCGTGTCGATGATGATCTTCCTGGCGATCCTCGTCGTCGGGTTCGTATACGAGTGGAGGAAGGGCGCCCTCGACTGGGAGTGATCCCGATCCCGCAGCGTCCGCCGCCGAACTGTCCGGAGCAGCACGATGGCCATCGAAGGAGTCCTGAGCCAGGGTTTCGTCACCACCCAGCTCGACAAGCTGGTGAACTGGACGCGTACCGGGTCGATGTGGCCGGTGACCTTCGGCCTGGCCTGCTGCGCGGTGGAGATGATGCACGCGAGCGCCTCGCGCTACGACCTCGACCGCTTCGGCGTCTTCTACCGTCCCACCCCGCGCCAGTCCGACGTGATGATCGTCGCGGGGACGCTGTGCAACAAGATGGCGCCGGCCCTGCGCAAGGTCTACGACCAGATGGCCGAGCCGCGCTGGGTCATCTCGATGGGCTCCTGCGCCAACGGCGGCGGCTACTACCACTACTCGTATTCGGTGGTGCGCGGCTGCGATCGCATCGTGCCGGTCGACATCTACGTGCCGGGCTGCCCGCCCACGGCCGAGGCCCTCATCTACGGCGTGATCCAGTTGCAGCGCAAGATCCGGCGCACCAACACCATCGCCCGCTAGCCGACGACGCGTCCATGTCCGAGCCGCTCACTGCCCTCGAAGCCCTGCGCACCGCCCTCGAATCCTCGCTGGGCGCCCGGATCCTCACGCTGCGCGAGCGTCTGGGCGAGGTCACCATCGAGATCGATGCCGCCTCGCACGTCGCCGTCGCCACGCGTCTGCGCGACGATCCGGCGCTGCGCTTCGACACGCTGATCGACCTGTGCGGCGTGGACTACCGCGACTACGGCGACGGCACCTGGAGCGGACGCCGCTTCGCAGTGGTGATGCACCTGCTCTCGGTGACGCACAACCGGCGGCTGCGCGTGCGTACCTTCTGCCCCGACGACGATTTCCCCGTCGTCGGCACGGTCACCGGCGTGTGGCCCGTGGCCGACTGGTTCGAGCGCGAGGCCTTCGACCTGTTCGGGATCATGTTCGAAGGCCATCCCGACCTGCGTCGCATCCTCACCGACTACGGCTTCATCGGCCATCCGTTCCGGAAGGACTTCCCCGTCTCCGGCCATGTGGAGATGCGCTACGACCCCGAGCAGAAGCGCGTCGTCTACCAGCCGGTGACGATCGAGCCGCGCGAGGTCGTGCCCAGGATCATCCGGCCGGATGTCTACGGGGTGGAGCGGCCGGATTCGGGGTTGGGGGGGCAGAAGTGAGGGCTGGTCGTGGCTGACATCAAGAACTACACGCTCAATTTTGGCTTCGGCCGGCCGGCTTTGCCGGCCTTGACCTGCGCTGCGCGCAGGTCAGCCTGCGCCGAAGTTCAGCGCGGTCGGCTGACTGCGGCGGGACGTGGCAATGGCTGACATCAAGAACTACACGCTGAACTTTGGCCCCCAGCACCCGGCGGCGCACGGGGTGCTGCGGCTGGTGCTGGAGCTCGACGGCGAGGTGGTGCAGCGCGCCGACCCGCACATCGGGCTGCTGCATCGCGCCACGGAGAAGCTCGCCGAGACGCGCACCTTCCTGCAGAGCGTGCCGTACATGGACCGTCTCGACTACGTGTCGATGATGTGCAACGAGCACGCCTACGTCATGGCGATCGAGAAGCTGCTCGGCATCGAGGTGCCGCTGCGCGCGCAGTATATCCGCGTGATGTTCGACGAGATCACGCGCATCCTGAACCACCTGCTGTGGATCGGCGCCCACGGGCTCGACGTCGGCGCGATGGCGGTGTTCCTGTACGCGTTCCGCGAGCGCGAAGACCTCATGGACGTCTACGAGGCCGTGTCGGGCGCGCGCATGCACGCGGCCTACTACCGGCCGGGCGGGGTCTATCGCGACCTGCCCGACGCCATGCCGCAGCACAAGTCGACCGGCTTGCGCAGCGAGGCGGCCATGCGCGAGCTGAACCGCGACCGCCATGGCTCGGTGCTCGACTTCATCGAGGCCTTCACCAACCGCTTCCCGCACTACGTCGACGAGTACGAGACGCTGCTCACCGACAACCGCATCTGGAAGCAGAGGCTGGTGGGCGTCGGCGTCGTCGATCCCGACCGCGCCAAGGCGCTCGGCTTCACCGGCCCGATGCTGCGCGGCTCGGGCGTGGTCTGGGACCTGCGCAGGATGCAGCCCTACGAGGTCTACGACCTGCTCGAGTTCGACATCCCGGTCGGGCGCAACGGCGATTCCTACGATCGCTACCTGGTGCGCGTCGAGGAGATGCGCCAGAGCAACCGCATCATCCGCCAGTGCATCGAGTGGCTGCGCAACAACCCGGGCCCGGTCATCGTCGACAACTTCAAGGTGGCGCCGCCTTCGCGCGTCGGCATGAAGACGGGCATGGAAGAGTTGATCCACCACTTCAAGCTGTTCAGCGAGGGCATGCACGTGCCCGAGGGCGAGGCCTACGCCGCCGTCGAGCACCCGAAGGGCGAGTTCGGCATCTACCTGGTGTCCGACGGCGCCAACAAGCCCTACCGCCTGAAGATCCGCGCCGCCGGTTTCGCGCACCTGCAGGCGATGGACGAGATGTCGCGCGGCCACATGCTGGCCGACGTGACCACGCTGATGGGCACGCTCGACATCGTGTTCGGCGAGATCGACCGCTGAGCCTGCCCTCCGACCCGAACCGCACCGCCGCATTGGTCCCACCATGAGCGCCGTACCCGAAACCCCACCCCTGCTCAGCGACGCGGCCCGCTCGCGCATCGAGCGCGAGCTGGCGAAGTACCCGCCCGAGCAGCGGCAGTCGGCCGTGATGTCCGCGCTGGCGATCGTCCAGGACGAAACCGGCTGGATCTCCCCGCAGGTCATCGACGAGGTGGCCGCCTACCTGGGCATGCCGCCGATCGCGGTGCACGAGGTGGCCACCTTTTACGGCATGTACAACACCCGGCCGATCGGGAAGTACCGCATCTCGGTGTGCACCTGCCTGCCGTGCGAGCTGCGCGAGGGCGGCAAGGCGGCCGCCTACCTGAAGGAGAAGCTCGGCGTGGAGTTCGGCGAGACCACCGCCGACGGCCTGTTCACGCTCAAGGAGAGCGAGTGCCTGGGCTCGTGCGGCGACGCCCCGGTGCTGCTGGTGAACAACAAGCGCATGTGCAGCTTCATGGACAACGCCAGGCTCGATGCGCTGATCGCCGAGCTCAAGGAAGCCGGGCGATGAGCGCGCAAGATCTCGCCATCGACGCGAAGGTCCAGGAAACCTGCTTCCACGGCCGCCACATCCAGCCGCAGATCTACGCCGGGCTCGTCTCGCCCGACGGCTGGCACCTGAAGGACTACGAGCAGCGCGAGGGCTACCAGGCGCTGCGCCGCATCCTGTCGGAGAAGATCACCCCGGAGCAGGTCATCGCCGAGATGAAGTCCTCGGGCCTGCGTGGGCGCGGCGGCGCCGGCTTCCCCACCGGCCTGAAGTGGAGCTTCATGCCGCGCCAGTTCCCCGGCCAGAAGTACCTGGTGTGCAATTCCGACGAAGGCGAGCCGGGCACCTTCAAGGACCGCGACATCCTGCGCTACAACCCGCACATCGTCATCGAGGGGATGACGATCGCGGCCTACGCGATGGGCATCCCGGTCGGCTACAACTACATCCACGGCGAGATCTGGAGCACCTACGAGCGCTTCGAGCAGGCGATCGAGGAGGCGCGCGCCGCCGGCTACCTCGGCCGCAACATCCTCGGCTCCGACTTCTCCTTCGAGCTGCACGCGCACCACGGCTTCGGCGCCTACATCTGCGGCGAGGAGACCGCGCTGCTCGAGTCGATCGAGGGCAAGAAGGGGCAGCCGCGCTTCAAGCCGCCGTTTCCGGCCAGCTTCGGCCTGTACGGCAAGCCGACCACGATCAACAACACCGAGACCTTCGCCGCGGTGCCGTGGATCATCCGCAACGGCGGGCCGAAGTACCTCGAAGTGGGGCGGCCCAACAACGGCGGCACCAAGATCTTCTCGATGTCGGGCGACGTCGAGCGCCCCGGCAATTACGAGGTGCCGCTGGGCACGCCGTTCGCGAAGCTGCTCGAGCTGGCCGGCGGCGTGCGCTACGGACGCAAGCTGAAGATGGTCATTCCGGGCGGCTCGTCGATGCCGGTGCTGCCGGCCGACATCATGATGGCCACCGACATGGACTACGACTCCATCGTCAAGGCCGGCTCCATGCTCGGTTCGGGAGCGGTGATCGTCATGGACGAGACGCGCTGCGCGGTCAGGTCGCTGCGCAACCTGTCGCACTTCTACTTCGAGGAGTCGTGCGGACAGTGCACGCCGTGCCGCGAGGGCACCGGCTGGCTGTGGCGCATCGTCAACCGCATCGAGACCGGCAAGGGCACGATGCGCGACCTCGACGAGCTCGACCGCATCGCCTACAACATCCAGGGGCGCACCATCTGCGCGCTGGGCGACGCCGCGGCGATGCCGGTGCGCGCCTTCCTCAAGCATTACCGCGACGAGTTCGCATACCACGTCGAGCACAAGAAGTGCCTGGTGCCGGCCTGACTGTGAACGCCGGCACTTCCAAAACGAACGACTGACGGATACGAGATGGTCAAGCTGGAGATCGACGGCAGGGAAGTCGAGGTGCCCGAAGGCAGCATGCTGATGCACGCGGCCGACAAGCTCGACATTTACGTGCCGCATTTCTGCTACCACAAGAAGTTGTCGATCGCGGCCAACTGCCGGATGTGCCTGGTCGAGGTCGAGAAGGCGCCCAAGCCGCTGCCGGCATGCGCCACTCCGGTGGCCAACGGCATGAAGGTGTTCACGCGCTCCGAGATGGCGGTGCGCGCGCAGAAGGGCGTGATGGAGTTCCTGCTCATCAACCATCCGCTCGACTGCCCGGTGTGCGACCAGGGCGGCGAGTGTCAGCTGCAGGACCTCTCCGTGGGCTACGGCTACTCGGCCTCGCGCTTCGAGGAGCGCAAGCGCGTGGTCTACCGCAAGGAGATGGGGCCGCTCATCTCGGCCGACGAGATGACCCGCTGCATCCACTGCACCCGCTGCGTGCGCTTCGGGCAGGAGATCGGCGGCATCATGGAACTCGGCATGGCCAACCGCGGCGAGTTCTCCGAGATCATGAGCTTCGTCGGGCGCTCGGTCGATTCCGAGCTCTCGGGCAACATGATCGACGTCTGCCCGGTGGGCGCGCTCACCAGCCGGCCGTTCCGCTTCACCGCCCGCACCTGGGAGCTGGCACGGCGCAAGTCGGTCGCCGGGCACGACTCGCTCGGCTCGAACATCGTGGTCCAGATCAAGAACGACCGCGTGATGCGGGTGGTGCCGCTCGAGAACGAGGCGGTCAACGAATGCTGGCTGTCCGACCGCGACCGCTGGTCCTACGAGGGCCTGAACAGCGACGAGCGCCTGCTCGCGCCGATGATCCGCCAGGACGGCCAGTGGCGCGAGGTCGACTGGCCGGTGGCGCTCGACTACTGCGCGCACGCCATCCGCACCGTGCGCGCCGAGCACGGCGCGCAGGCGCTGGGCGCGCTCGGCTCGGGGCAGTCCACGCTCGAGGAGCTGCACCTGCTCGGGCGCCTGATGCGCGGTCTGGGCTGCGACAACGTCGATTTCCGCCTGCGCCAGCTCGATTTCTCCGCCGACGCCGCGCGCGCCGGCGTGCCGTGGCTCGGCATGGCGATCCAGGACGTCGAGGCCCTCGATCGCCTGCTGCTGATCGGCTCGTTCCTGCGCAAGGACCATCCGCTGTTCGCCGCCCGCGTGCGTCAGGCAGTCAAGCGCGGCGCCCAGGTCTCGGTGGTGCATGCGGCCGACGAAGACCTGCTCATGCCGCTCGCGCACAAGGCCATCATGGCGCCGTCGCGCTGGCCGCAGGTGCTCGCCGAGGTGCTGGCGGCGCTGCTGCAGCTGCGCGAGCAGGCCGCTCCCGGCACCGCGGCGGCGCTGCTGCCCGCCGCGCTGCGCAGTGCGCTCGAGGCCGAGTTGGCCGGCGTGACGCCGGGCGAGGCGGCGCGCGCGATGGCCGCGGGCCTGGCCTCGGGCAGCCGCCGCGCCGTGCTGCTGGGCAACGCTGCCGTGCAGCATCCCGAATACGCCCGGATCGCCCGCCTGGCGCAGGCAATCGCCGCGCTCCTCGATGCGCGCTTCGGGCAGATCGGCGACAGCGCCAACGCCGTCGGCGGCTACCTCGCCGGGGCGGTGCCCTCGGCGGGCGGGCTCGATGCACGGACCATGATCGAGCAGCCGCGCAGCCTGTACCTGCTGATGGGCAACGAGCCGGAGCTCGACCACGCGATGCCGGCGGCGGCGCATGCCGCGCTGGCTCGCGCCGAATCGGTGATCGCGCTCACCGCCTACTGCTCGCCCGAGTTGGCCGAGGTCGCCGACTGCCTGCTGCCGATCGGGCCGTTCACCGAGACCGCCGGCACCTTCGTGAACTGCGAAGGGCGCGTGCAGAGCTTCAACGGCGTGGTGCGCCCGGCCGGCAATGCGCGCCCCGCCTGGAAGGTGCTGCGCGTGCTGGGCAACCTGCTCGAGCTGCCCGGTTTCGACTACGACAGTCCCGAGGCGGTGCGCGCCGATGCCCTGCCGGGCGACGTGCCGTCGCTGCTCGACAACGCGCTCGGGCAGGCCGCCGGCAGCGCCGCTGCCGCGCCGATGCCGGCGGGCGCGCTCGAGCGGCTCGCCGACGTACCCATCTACACGGTCGACCCGATCGTGCGCCGCGCCGCGAGCCTGCAGCAGACGCGTGACGCGCGTCCGCCGCGTGCCCGCGTCAACGGGGCGACCCTCGCTCGGCTCGGCCTGCAGGAGGGCACGGCGGTGCGCGCCACCCAGTCGTTGGGCGGCATCGAAGGCCAAGCGCTGCTCGAGCTGGAGCGCGACGATGCACTGGCCGACGGCGTCGTGCGCATCGCCGCGGCGCAGCCGGCCACCGCCGGCCTGGCGGCCGGGTTCGGCGCGATCGCGCTTGCCAAGGCGTGAGGAGCGACGAAATGCTGAACGACCTGACCACCTGGGGCGAAGGAACGCTCGGGAGCGCCTGGCCCGTCGTCTGGGGGCTGGTGAAGATCGTGGTGATCCTCGTGCCGGTGCTCACCTGCGTGGCCTACCTCACGCTGTGGGAGCGCAAGATGATCGGCTACATGCACCTGCGCATCGGCCCCAACCGGGTCGGGCCCAAGGGCCTGCTGCAGCCGATCGCCGATGCGTTCAAGCTGATCTTCAAGGAGATCATCGTTCCGGCCCAGGCGAGCAGGGCGCTGTACCTGCTCGGCCCGGTGATGACGATCATGCCGGCGATGGCGGCGTGGGCGGTCATCCCCTTCGGCCCCGAGCTGGTGCTGGCCAACGTCAACGCCGGGCTGCTGCTGCTGCTGGCGATCACCTCGATCGAGGTCTACGGCATCATCATCGCCGGCTGGGCGTCGAACTCGAAGTACGCCTTCCTGGGCGCCATGCGCGCCTCGGCCCAGATGGTTTCCTACGAGCTGGCGATCGGCTTCTGCATGGTGATCGTGCTGATGGTCTCGGGCAGCCTCAACCTGGTCGACATCGTCACCGGCCAGGGGCAGGGCTGGTTCGCCGAGCGCGGCATGAACTTCCTGTCGTGGAACTGGCTGCCGCTGCTGCCGATCTTCGTGGTCTACGTGGTGTCCTCGGTGGCCGAGACCAACCGCCACCCGTTCGACGTCGTCGAGGGCGAATCCGAGATCGTCGCCGGCCACATGGTCGAGTATTCGGGCATGGGCTTCGCGGTGTTCTTCCTCGCCGAGTACGCCAACATGATCCTGCTCTCGGCGCTGGCGTCGATCATGTTCCTCGGCGGCTGGTACCCGCCGATCGACTCGGTGGTGTTCAACTGGATTCCGGGCTGGCTGTGGCTCGGTCTCAAGACCTTCGTGGTCGTGTCCATGTTCATCTGGTTCCGCGCGACCTTCCCGCGCTACCGCTACGACCAGATCATGCGGCTGGGCTGGAAGGTCTTCATCCCGCTGACGCTGGTCTGGCTGGTGCTGGTGGCGGCGTGGATGCAGACGCCCTGGAACATCTGGAAATGACCGGCACGAGGAGTTGACGATGGCTGCGGTCAGGGAATTCTTCTCGAGTTTCATGCTGCGCGAGATGCTGCAGGGCCTGCGGCTCACCGGCAGGTACTTCTTCGCGCGCAAGATCACCGTGCAGTACCCCGAGGAGAAGACGCCGCTGTCGCCGCGCTTTCGCGGGCTGCATGCGCTGCGCCGCTACCCCAACGGCGAGGAGCGCTGCATCGCGTGCAAGCTGTGCGAGGCGGTGTGCCCGGCGCTGGCGATCACCATCGAGTCCGAGCCGCGGGCAGACAACACGCGGCGCACGACCCGCTACGACATCGACCTGATCAAGTGCATCTTCTGCGGCTTCTGCGAGGAGAGCTGCCCGGTCGATTCCATCGTCGAGACGCACATCCTCGAGTACCACGGCGAGAAGCGCGGCGACCTGTACTTCACCAAGGAGATGCTGCTCGCGGTGGGCGACCGCTACGAGCAGGAGATCGCCGCGGCCCGCAAGGCCGACGCCCCCTATCGCTGAGCGCGCCCCCGCCATGGATGCCAAGACCGTCCTGTTCTACCTGTTCTCGGCGCTGACCGTGTTCTCGGCGCTGCGCGTGATCACCGCGCGCAACCCGGTGCATTCGGTGCTGTTCCTGGTGCTCACCTTCTGCTCGACCGCCTGTATCTGGATCCTGCTCAAGGCCGAGTTCCTGGCCATCGTGCTGGTGCTGGTGTACGTCGGCGCGGTGATGGTGCTGTTCCTGTTCGTGGTGATGATGCTCGACATCAACATCGAGCGCACGCGCCGCGGCTTCTGGGGCAACCTGCCGGTGGCGCTGTTCGTCGGCATCGCGGTGGTGTTCGAGCTGGCATTTGTGCTGATGACCAGCTTCCGCGACCGCCAGGCCGACGTGCCGCCGCTGCCGCCCGACTACAGCAACACCAAGGCGCTGGGCAAGCTGCTCTACACCGAGTACGCCTACGCCTTCGAGATCGCCGCGGTGCTGCTGCTGGTGGCGATCGTGTCGGCGATCGCGCTCACCCTGCGCCGGCGCAAGGACGCCCGCTACACCAGCTCCTCGGTGGCCGTGCGCACCCGTCGCGAAGACCGGGTGCGGCTGGTCGATGTCCCGGTGCAGCCGCGCGTGCGGAGCCGTCCATGAGCCTCACCCTCTCGCACTACCTGGTGCTCGGCGCGATCCTGTTCGCGATCAGCGTCGTGGGCATCTTCCTGAACCGGCGCAACGTCATCATCGTGCTGATGGCCATCGAGCTGATGCTGCTGGCGGTGAACCTGAACTTCGTCGCCTTCTCGCAGTTCCTCGGCGACGCGGCCGGACAGGTCTTCGTCTTCTTCATCCTCACCGTGGCCGCGGCCGAGTCGGCGATCGGCCTGGCGATTCTCGTCGTGCTGTTCCGCTCGCGTGAATCGATCGATGTCGAGGAACTCGACAGCCTGAAGGGTTGACCGCACATGAAGAACGCATACCTGCTCGCCGCCTTCGCGCCGCTCGCCGGCGCGCTCGTGGCCGGCCTGCTCGGGCGGCGCATCGGCCGCGCCGGCGCCCACTGGGTCACCATCATCGGGGTGGCGGTCTCCTTCCTCGCCTCGATGTGGACCCTGTTCGACGTTCTGCAGGGCAACACCTTCAACGGCACCCTGTACCGCTGGGCCAGCATCGGGGGCGTGAACGTCGAGGTCGGCTTCCTGATCGACACGCTCACGGCCACCATGATGACCGTGGTCACGTTCGTGTCGCTGATGGTGCACATCTACACCATCGGCTACATGGCCGACGATCCCGGCTACCAGCGCTTCTTCTCCTACATCTCGCTGTTCACCTTCTCGATGATGATGCTGGTGATGGCGAACAACTTCATGCAGCTGTTCTTCGGCTGGGAAGCGGTCGGCCTCGTCTCCTACCTCCTGATCGGCTTCTGGTACACGCGCCCGAGCGCGATCTACGCCAACCTCAAGGCCTTCCTGGTCAACCGGGTCGGCGACTTCGGCTTCGTGCTCGGCATCGGGCTGGTGCTGGCCTGGTCGGGCTCGCTCGACTACGCCGAGGTGTTCAAGGCGGCCCCGGGGTTCGCCGACCGCGGCATCGAGCTGATCCCGGGTACCCCCTGGTCGCTGCTCACGCTCACCTGCCTGTGCCTGTTCGTCGGCGCCATGGGCAAGTCGGCGCAGGTGCCGCTGCACGTGTGGCTGCCCGATTCCATGGAAGGCCCGACCCCGATCTCCGCGCTGATCCACGCCGCGACCATGGTGACGGCCGGCATCTTCATGGTCGCGCGCATGTCGCCGCTGTTCGAGCTGTCGGACACGGCGCTGGGCGTGGTCATCGTCATCGGCGCGATCACCGCCCTGTTCATGGGCTTCCTGGGCATCGTGCAGAACGACATCAAGCGCGTCGTGGCGTACTCCACGCTCTCGCAGCTCGGCTACATGACGGTTGCCCTGGGCGCCTCGGCCTACGGCGTGGCGATCTTCCACCTCATGACGCACGCCTTCTTCAAGGCGCTGCTGTTCCTGGGCGCGGGCTCGGTGATCATCGCCATGCACCACGACCAGGACATCCGCAACATGGGCGGCCTGCGCAAGTACATGCCGATCACCTGGATCACCTTCCTGGTGGGCACCCTGGCGCTGATCGGCACGCCGTTCTTCTCGGGCTTCTACTCGAAGGACCTCATCATCGAGGCGGCGAAGTTCGCCAACGTGCCGGGCGCGGGCTTCGCATATTTCTGCGTGCTCGCGGGCGTCTTCGTCACGGCGTTCTATTCGTTCCGGCTCTACTTCCTGGTGTTCCACGGGCAGGAGCGCTGGGGCCGCGCGGCCCATGGCCATGGCGCGCACCATGGAGAGGAGCACCACGGGCTCGCGGCGGGCGAGAAGCCGCACGAGACCGCGCCGGTGGTCACCATCCCGCTGGTGCTGCTGGCGATCCCCTCGGTGCTCATCGGCCTGTACCTGGTCGAGCCCATGCTGTTCGGCGGCTTCTTCGACGGCGTCATCGCCGGCGCGCAGCGCCACCCGGCCATGGCGACGCTGGCCGAGGAGTTCCACGGCTGGCTCGCGCTCGGCCTGCATGCGCTCTCCACGCCCACCTTCTGGCTGGCGCTGGCCGGGACGGTGGCGGCCTGGTACTGCTACATGGTCGATCCGCGCGTGCCCGAGGCGATCGCCAGGCGCTTTTCCGGCCTGTACCGGCTGCTCGTCGACAAGTACTACTTTGACCGCTTCAACGAGATCGTGCTCGCCGGCGGCGCACGCCTGCTCGGGCGCGGCCTGTGGAAGGGCGGCGACCAGGCCCTGCTCGACGGCGTGGCCATCGATGGCAGCGCGCGCCTGGTCGGCTGGTTCTCGGGCGTGATGCGCTTGGCGCAGACCGGCCGGCTCAACACCTACGCGATCACCATGATCGTCGGCGTGGCGCTGCTGATGCTGTTCGTCGTGCTGCCGATGCTGCGGCGCTAAAAAGCTGACAAGAAGATCGATCCGACATGAGCTCCTTCCCGATTCTGAGCGCCGCGATCTGGGTTCCGATCGTCTTCGGCGGCGTCCTGCTGCTCATCGGCAGCGACCGCAATCCCCGCCTGGTGCGCTGGATCGCGCTGATCGGCTCGCTGCTCGGGCTGCTCGTCACCGTGCCGCTGTTCACCGACTTTGAGCGCGGCTCGGCGGCCATGCAGTTCGTCGAGCGCAGGAGCTGGATCGACGCGCTCTCGGCGCACTACCACCTCGGCGTCGACGGCCTGTCGGTGTGGTTCGTGCTGCTCACGGCCATCATCACGGTGTTCGTCGTGGTCGCCGGCTGGGAGGTGGTCAAGCAGAAGGTCGCGCAGTACATGGCGGCGGTCCTGTTCCTGTCGGGGCTGCAGATCGGCGTGTTCGCCGCGCTCGACGGGCTGCTCTTCTACGTGTTCTTCGAGGCCTCGCTCATCCCGATGTACATCATCATCGGGATCTGGGGCGGGCCGCGGCGGGTCTACGCGGCGTTCAAGTTCTTCCTGTACACGCTGCTGGGCTCGCTGCTCACCCTGGTGGCGCTCGTCTGGCTGTACATGAAGTCGGGCTCGTTCGAGATCCTCGACTGGCATGCGCTGCCCCTGACCCTCACCGAGCAGGTGCTGGTGTTCTTCGCCTTCCTCGCCGCCTTCGCGGTCAAGGTGCCGATGTGGCCGGTGCACACCTGGCTGCCCGATGCCCACGTCGAGGCGCCGACCGGCGGCTCGGTGGTGCTGGCGGCGGTGATGCTGAAGCTGGGCGCCTACGGCTTCGTGCGTTTCTCGCTGCCGATCGCCCCCGATGCGAGCCACGAGCTGGCGTGGCTGATGATCGCGCTTTCGCTGATCGCGATCGTCTACGTCGGGCTGGTCGCCCTGGTGCAGCCCGACATGAAGAAGCTGGTGGCGTACTCGTCGGTCGCGCACATGGGTTTCGTCACGCTGGGGTTCTTCATCTTCAACCACATCGGCATGCAGGGCGCGCTGGTGCAGATGCTCTCGCACGGCTTCGTCTCGGGGGCGATGTTCCTGTGCATCGGCGTCATGTACGACCGTCTGCACACCCGCCAGATCGCCGACTACGGCGGCGTGGTCAACACCATGCCGAAGTTCGCCGCGCTGTTCATGCTGTTCTCGATGGCCAACGCGGGCCTGCCGGGCACCTCGGGCTTCGTGGGCGAGTTCTTCGTCATCCTCGGTTCGGTGCAGTTCGACTTCTGGGTCGCCCTGGCCGCCGCCAGCACGCTGGTGTGGGGCGCCGCCTACTCGCTGTGGATGTACAAGCGCGTCATCTTCGGTGCGGTCGGCAACGCCAACGTCGCCGGCATGCACGACGTCGGCCGGCGCGAATTCTGGATGCTGGTGGCCATGGCGCTGCTGGTGCTCGGGCTGGGCATCTACCCCGCTCCGGTGACCGACATGACCGAGGCGTCGGTGAGCAAGCTGCTCGAACAGATCGCCGTCTCGAAGATCCGGTGAACTCAAGATGACATTCGAACACCTGAACCTGCTGGCGGCGCTACCCGAGATCGCGCTGCTCGCGGCGATCTGCGCGGTGCTGCTGCTCGACATCCTCCTGCCGCAGCGCTATGCCGTGTCGAGCCGCACCCTCGGGCTGCTGGCCCTCATCCCGTCGCTGGCGGCCACCCTGTGGCAGCTCGGCTCGCCCACCGAATACGCGTTCTCGCGCATGTACGTGGCCGACGCGTTCGGGCACCTGCTCAAGCTGTGCGCCTACATCGCGCTCGCGGCCACCCTGATCTACGCCGGGCGCTACACGCGCGATCGCCAGATGGCGCGCGGCGAGTTCCACGTGCTGGCGCTGTTCTCGCTGCTCGGCCAGATGGTGATGATCTCGGCCAACAACCTGCTGGTGGTCTACCTCGGGCTGGAGCTGATGTCGCTGTCGCTGTACGCGCTGATCGCGCTGCGCCGCGACGAGCCGGTGGCCAACGAGGCGGCGATGAAGTACTTCGTGCTGGGCGCGCTCGCCTCCGGCTTCCTGCTGTACGGCATGTCGATGATCTACGGCGGAGCTGGCAGCCTCGATCACGGCCGCATCGCCTCGGCCTTCGCCGACGGCCAGATCAGCCGTACCGTGTTCACCTTCGGTGTGGTGTTCATCGTGGCCGGCCTCGCCTTCAAGCTCGGCGCCGTGCCCTTCCACATGTGGCTGCCCGACGTCTACGACGGCTCGCCCACCGCCTCGACGCTGCTGGTCGCCGCGGGGCCCAAGCTGGCCGCCTTCGCGATCGCCTTCCGCCTGCTGGTCGAGGCGCTGATCGGCGTGTCGGCCGACTGGCAGCAGATGCTCATGGTGCTCGCCGTCGCCTCGCTGGCCGTCGGCAACATCGTGGCGATCGCCCAGTCGAGCTTCAAGCGCATGCTGGCCTACTCGACCATCGGCCAGATCGCGTTCGTGCTGCTCGGGCTGCTCGCCGGCGTGGTCGACGGCGACACCAGCACCGCCGTCGGCGCCTACGGCTCGGCGCTGTTCTACATCATCACCTACGTGCTCACCACGCTGGGCGCCTTCGGGCTGGTCCTGCTGCTGGCGCGCCACGGCTTCGAGGCCGACCGGATCGAGGACCTCAAGGGCCTGAACCAGCGCAGCCCGTGGATGGCGCTGGTGATGCTCATCATGATGTTCTCGTTCGCGGGCATCCCGCCGCTGATGGGCTTCTATGCCAAGCTGGTCGTGCTCAAGGCGCTGATCGACGTCGGCCAGGTGTGGCTCGCCGTCACCGCGGTGCTGTTCGCGCTGATCGGCGCCTTCTACTACGTGCGTGTGGTCAAGGTGATGTACTTCGACGTCGCGACCGACCCGGCGCGCATCGATCCGGAGCCCGGCGCGCGCGCGACCATGGCGCTCAACGGCGCCCTGGTGCTGCTGTTCGGCGTGCTGCCCGGCCCGCTGATCGGCGCCTGCCTCGAGGCGGTGCGCCAGGCATTGGGTTCGTAGCCGGAGCGCCTCCGGCGACTTTCGGCGGGCGGCACGATGAAAGACCTGCGCGAAACCCGGATCGATTCCGAAGTCGTCTTCCAGGGCGGCTTCCTGCAGGTGCGCCGCGACCGGGTGCGCCTGCCCGACGGCCAGCCCACCACCCGCGAATACATCGTGCACCCCGGCGCGGCCGCGATGGTGCCGGTGTTCCCGGACCAGCGCGTGCTCGTCGAGCGCCAGTTCCGCTACCCCGTCGGCGCCACCTTCGTCGAGGTGCCCGCAGGCAAGCTCGATCCGGGCGAGACGGCGCTGCAGACCGCGCGCCGCGAGCTGGCCGAGGAAACCGGCTACAGCGCCCGCGAATGGGCGTTCCTCACGCGGCTGCACACCGCGATCGGCTTTTCCGACGAAACGATCGACGTCTTCCTGTGCCGTGACCTGGCGCACACCGGCCAGCGCCTGGACGACGGCGAGTTCCTCGAGATCGAGATCGTCACGCTGGGCTGGCTGATCGACGAGCTGCGCGCCGGCCGCCTCACCGACGTCAAGACCCAGATCGTCGTCTTCTGGCTCGAGCGGCTGTTCTCCGGCGCGTGGCCCTGGCCGGCGTTCGAGCGCTGCGACTGAACGCCGGGCGCCCGCGCAGCCCGGGCGCCGGTCACGACAGGGAGACGCCGATCACCGCCCCGATGGCATAGGTGACGCCGGCGGCGAGCGCGCCGATCGCCACCTGCCGCAGCGCCGAGTACATCGGCCCGCGACCGCTGAAGAGCGAGGTGGCGAGCCCGATCGCCGCCAGTGCGAGCCCGCTCAAGCCCAGGCTCCAGGCGGTGCCGGCCGCGCCCGAGGCGAAGAAGAAGGGCAGCACCGGAAAGATCGCCCCGAGGGCGAACAGCCCGAAGGAGAAGGCGGCGGCGCTCCACGGGTTGCCGCCCATCTCGGCCGGATCGATGCCCAGCTCCTCGCGCGCCAGCGTATCGAGCGCCGCGCCGCGATCGCGCATCACCTCGGCGGCAACGCGGCGCGCATCCTCGCGCGGCACGCCCTTGGCCTGGAAGATGAGGGCCAGCTCCTTCTGCTCGGCATCCGGGGTCTGCTCGATCTCCTCGCGTTCCTGCTCGATCTGCGAGCGCGCGAATTCGCGGGCGTTGGTCACCGACAGCCATTCGCCGAGCGCCATCGAGATCGCCCCGGCGACCAGCCCGGCGAAGCCGGTGAGCAGGATGGTCTGCGCCGCTTCCCCCGCGCCGGCCACCCCCATCACCAGGCACAGGTTCGACACCAGCCCGTCGTTGGCACCCAGCACCGCGGCGCGCAGCTCGTTGCCGCTGCCGCGGCGATGCCACTTCTCCGCCCGGGCGATCTGGGGGCCGAGCAGGCCGCCGGGATGGCCGGAAGCGGCCTGGATCACCGCTGCATGGCTGCGCTCCTCGGCCGACAGGCGGGTCGCATCGCGCTGCCCGGCGTACTTGTCACGGTCGGCGAACTCCGTGGCGGCAATGGCGGGCAGCACGAAGTCCGGTCCGAAGCGCCGCGCGAGGCGCGCCAGCACTCGCGTGCGGAAGCTGGGCGTGAAGCGCCGCGCATCCACGCCGGCCGCGGCGAGCTTCTCGCGCCACAGCCGGGCGTGCTCGGCCTCGGCCTGGGAGAGCTGCTGGAAGAGGTCCTTGCGCACCGGATCGGATTCCGCCGCCGACAGCGCGGCATAGAGCGCCGAGCCGTCGAGCTCGTCGGCGAGGTTCTTCCGGTAGCGTTCGGTGTCGGGCGGCATCGCGAGAATATACGCTCGCCCTCGAACGCCGCAGCGATGCCGGCTGCGCGCGGGCGCCGCGGGCGGGAAGGGTGGACTGGGGCTGGTACAGTGATTCGCATGTCCAGCCAACGGATGCCAGCGGCCGCGGCGGTCAAGTCGGCTGCACGAGTCCTCGATCTGCTCGAGGTGCTGGCGGATGCCGGGCGGCCGCTTGCACACGCGGAGTTGGCGCGGCGCTGCAGCGTGCCCAAGAGCAGCCTCACCCAGCTGCTGCGCACGCTGCTCGCGCGCGGCTACGTCGAGCTCGACGCTGGCACGCAGCGCTACCAGCCCGGGGAGGCACTGTTCGACCTGACCCGGCGCGGGCGCGATATCAGGACCTTGATCACGCAGGCGCGCCCGATCCTGGAGCGCCTGGCGCAGCGCGCGAAGGAGTCCTTCTCGATCAGCGTGCTGCGCGATGACTTCGCCGAGCGGGTGTTCAGCGTGGAATCGCCGAGGCGGCAGCTCTATTCGCTGCACGTCGGCGTTCGCGCGCCGCTCTATGCGAATTCCAGCGGCAAGGTCTTGCTGGCGTGGATGCCCGCCGTCGAAAGGGAGGCATACCTGAGCCGCACCAGGCTGGTACCGCTCACCGACCGCACGCTGGTCTCGGGCTCTGCGCTGCGGCGCCAGCTATCGTCGGTGCGCACCGAGGGTGTCGCTCGCTCGTTCGGCGAGTTCACGCCGGGCATCGTCGGGATCGCAGTGCCGATCCTCGGCGCTCCCGGGCGGGCGATTGCCTCACTCGGCACCGCATTACCCATCGAGCGGCTGGACGCCAGGCTCGACGCCCAGCTCGTGCGGCTGCTCAAGGAGGCTGCCGCCGTCGTGGCTGCACGTGCTGCGTCGCAGCCGATACCGACGGGCAAGCATTGAGTGTTCACGTATGTGAACGATCCATTGCCGGGGGCAATGGATCGCTCTAGCCTGCGGCTGTCGGAAGCGCATTTCCTCGTTCGGTGTGCGCGACGCTTGCGCTGAGAGGGCTCGATGGAATACCCAGGGTTCCTGGAGGAACACCTGACCACCCAGGTCGCTGGAGACTATGACGTAGTCGTGGTGGGCGGAGGCGCGTCGGGTGCGGTGGCCGCGATCGCCGCGGCAAGAAATGGTGCCAATACGCTGCTGCTCGAGCGCGGCGCCTGCCTCGGCGGTACGGCAACGGCGTCCCTGGTGGCTCAGTGGGTCGCCTTCTTCCTGGGCGACACTCAGGTGGTGCGCGGCATCCCGGAGGAGCTGACCCGGCGAGTGTGCGGGAAGGGCGGATCGGACGGCTTTCACCGCTATGTAATGGGCGAGGCGGCGGGAACGCCGTTTCCGTTGAAGGTATTCCCGTTCAATCCGGAGATCGTCAAGATCGTGCTCGACGAAGCAGCCGCCGATGCGGGTGTCGACGTCCGGTTCCACAACTTCTTTGCCCGCCCGGTCATGGAGGGCTCGCGTGTCGGTGGGGTGGTGACCGAGTCGGTCGACGGCCGGCGCGCCTTCCGCGCTGCGGCAGTAGTGGATGCGTCGGGCGATGCTGCGGTATGCGCCGCTGCCGGGGTTCGCTGCGACGGTGAATCCATGGCCGAGCGGCATGAACGCCAGCCGTGCACGCTTTCCTTCCGTCTGTCCAACGTCGATGTCGCGCGCTTTCGCACGGTGCCGTCTGCCGAGCGGCGGCGCCTGGTGCTGGGCGGCCTCGAGCGCGGCGAGCTCTACTGGGAGAGCATCTCTTTCGTCAGCACGCCCTCCGGCTACGACGCGATCTGCCTGATGAGCCGGATTCGCGGCGTCGATGCGCTGTCGAACGCCGAGCTCTCGCGCGCCGAAGTCACGGGCCGACAGCAGGTCCAGAGCATCGTGCGTTTCCTCAATCGCGAGATTCCGGGATTCGAGAAAGCGATTCTCGCCGGCCTTGCGGAGAGGGTCGGTGTCCGGGAAACGCGCCGCATCCAGGGTGACTACTGCCTGACCGAAGACGACATCATGAACGGGACTGCCTTCGAGGATTCGATCGCATTGGGGGCGGGGCCGATGGACGTGCACTCGCCTGGCAGCACCGGGATCCGGCTGTATGCGCCGCCGAAGCCATTCGAGATCCCGCTGCGCACTCTGCTGCCTGCCGGCGTCGAGGGGATGCTGGCCTCGGGCCGCAACCTGTGCACCACTCGCGAAGCCAATGCCGGTACCCGTCACATGGCAACCTGCATGGCGATCGGGCAGGCCGTCGGCACGCTGGCCGCGATCGCGGCCGCATCCGGGCGAACGCCGCGTGCCGTGCCGGTGTCGGAGCTTCAGCGTGCGCTCGCGCGCGACGGTGCGCTGGTGCGCCGCGCCGACGTCGAACGCCGCGACGCTGCGCCGGCCGGCTGAAACCGGGCTTTACCGTTCCTTTCGGAAACAAGGGGTGACATGAAGAAGCACCTGCTCTTGCTCTCGGCGCTGCTGTCGGCCGCACAGTTGGCGCCTTTGTCTGCTCATGCCCAGGAGTGGCCTGCCCAGGCCGTCAGGGTGGTCGTGCCGTTCACTGCCGGCTCGACGCCGGACGTGCTGGCGCGGATCGTGACCGAGCGGCTGCGCGCGCAGCTGGGGCAGCCCTTCGTGATCGAGAACAAGGGTGGGGCGGGCGGCATCATCGGCACCGAGCTGGTCGCGAAGTCCCGGCCCGATGGCTACACGCTCGGCGTGGGCAGCGTCGGACCGCTGGCGATGAACGCGGTGCTGTTCAAGAAGATGCCCTACGACCCGAAGAAGGACTTGACGCCGATCGGGTTGATCGGGATGCAGCCGAGCCTGCTGGTGGTCAAGGCAGGGGAGCCGAACGCGACGCTCGCCGCCTGGATCGAGCGCCTGCGCCGCGAGCCGGACCGGTACAGCTATGGATCGATCGGCAACGGCTCGCTGTCGCACCTGGCGATGGCCGTGCTGAACAAGCACGCGGGCTCGCGCATGGCGCACGTACCGTACCCCGGCTCGTCGCAGCTGATCACCGCGCTGATCGCCGGCGACGTGCAGATGGCCACGCTTCCCGCCCTGGTCGTCATGCCGCAGATCAAGGCAGGCAGGCTCGCGGCGATCGCCGTCACGACCGAGAAGCGCTGGCCGATGTTTCCCGAGATTCCCACCTTCACCGAGCATGGACTGAACGACATCGTGTCCTTTGCCTGGTTCGGGTTCTTCGGGCCGGCCGGCATGCCGGATCCGTTGGTGCGCAGGATCCATCAGGCATTGACGGAGGCCATCTCCGACAAGTCGGTCCAGGATGCGCTGCGGTCGAAGTATTTCGAGCCCGCGCCGATGACTCCCGCGCAGTTCTCGGCGCTGCTCGACAGCGAGGTCAGGCAGTGGACGCCCGTGATCGTCGAAAACGGGATCAGCCTCGATTGACGTCGCCGCGATGACAGCCGGAACGGATCGGCACGCATTGGAGTCGTGCGAAGTCCTGGTGGCAGGTGGCGGCATGGCCGGCGTTTGCGCGGCGGTGGCCGCCGCCCGCGCCGGTGCGCGCACGCTGCTGGTCGAGCGGATCGGTTTCCTGGGAGGTGCCGCCACCGCCGCTGCGGTGCCGCAGTTCATGGGCTGGAAGACCGCCGCCGGCGGCCAGGTGATCGGCGGCATCGCGCAGGAGATCGTCGACCGGTTGGTGGCGAGCGGCGGCGCGCATGGCTTCGACTGGTTCACGATGTCGACCGGCCTCAGGATGGATCGCCTCGAGTTCGATCCCGAGGTGCTGAAGGTCGTCCTCGACGACATGGTGATCGAGGCCGGTGCCACCCCGCTGTTCCATGCCTGGACCGCAGGCGCCGGGTGTACCGATCGACGAGTGACGCGGGTCGACGTGCTGACCAAGTCGGGGATGCGTTCGTTGGCCCCGCAGGTGGTGATCGATGCCAGCGGAGACCTCGACCTCCTCCATGCAGCCGGCTGCGAGATGCTGCCGCTGGACGAAGACGAAGCCCTGCAGCCGGCGACGCTCGGCTTCCGCATGGGGCCGATCGATTTCGCAGTGCTCGATGCGCTCGAACCGGCACAGAAGTCCGAGCTTGCCCGAAAGGGGGTGGAGGAACAGGGCCTCGGGCGCTTTGCCCTGCACTACAACCGGATGCCCGGTACGGACGATGCGTGGTTCAACGTGACGCGGATTGCCGTCGACGGTACGGACGCGGTGGCCCTTTCGCGCGCCGAGATGGAGGGGCGCCGGCAGGCGCTCGCCGCGGCGCGCTTCATCGCCCGCAACGTGCCTGGCTGTGGGCGTGCGAAGCTGGTTGCGCTCGCGACGCAGATCGGCATCCGCGAGACGCGGCGCATTCGTGGCCGGGTAGTGGTCACGGAGGATGATCTCCGATCCGGCCGCGAGTATCCGGATACCGTTGCGCAGTCGGCGTTTCCGATCGATCTGCACAGCCGCGACGGCAAGGTCACTCGTCTGGAGCGGGTCGGGGGCGAGCACCACGCCTACTGCGTGCCGCTGCGTGCACTGCTTCCCGTGTCGGTGGACAACGCCCTGGTCGCCGGGCGCGGCATTTCGGCCACGCACGTCGCATTTGCAGCGCTGCGCGTGATGCCGACAGCGATGGCGACAGGACAGGCCGCGGGCATCGCGGCAGCGTTGTCGAGCCAGGGAGAGGGAAGGGTGGCGAGCGTCGAGTTCGAACGGGTCAGGCAGGCGCTGCTCGCGGGCGGAGCGATCCTGGGCTGAGGTGGCGGAAGAGGTGGGATTCGAACCCACGGATGGTTGCCCATCGCTGGTTTTCAAGACCAGTGCCTTAAACCGCTCGGCCACTCTTCCTGCGACTGCTTCCGGAACTGTTGTCGCCCCGGTCTCCGGCCGCGCTGCCGGAAGGATCCGAGTATAGCGGGCACGCTTTCCGGATGCCCGGCCGGCCCGGTTAGACTTGACGCTTCGACTGGGGGCTGATCCGGAGAGGTGATCGCATGAAGGCCGTCCTGTGCAAGCAATGGGGTCCGCCCGAGACGCTGGTGGTCGAGGAGGTGGCCTCGCCGGTGCCCGGGCCAGGCGAGGTGCTGGTCGCCGTGCATGCGGCGGGGGTGAACTTCCCCGATTCGCTGATCATCCAGAAGAAGTATCAGGTGCAGCCCGAGCTGCCGTTCTCGCCGGGCGCCGAGGTGGCGGGTGTCGTCTCGGCGGTAGGCGAGGGCGTGCGCGCATGGAAGCCGGGCGATCGCGTGATCGCCAACACTGCGTGGGGCGGCTACGCCCAGGAGCTGGTGGCTCGCGCCGAGCGCCTGGTGCCGATTCCCGACGGCATGGACTTTCCCGTTGCCTCGGCCTATGTGCTGGCCTACGGCACCGGCCTCTTCGCACTGAAGGACCGCGCGAAGCTCGTTGCGGGCGAGACGCTGCTCGTGCTGGGGGCGGCGGGCGGCGTGGGCATCGCCGCGGTGGAGATCGGCAAGGCGATGGGCGCGCGCGTGATCGCCGCAGCTTCCAGCGACGACAAGCTCGCGCTGTGCCGGGAGCATGGCGCCGACGAGACCATCGACTACACTCGCGAAGACCTGCGCGAACGCCTGAAGGTGCTGACCGGCGGCAAGGGGCCCGACGTCATCTACGACCCGGTCGGCGGCGCGCTGACCGAGCAGGCGTTTCGCTCGATCGCCTGGGAGGGCCGGCACCTGGTGATCGGCTTCGCTGCCGGAGAGATCCCGAAGCTGCCGCTGAACCTGCCGCTGCTCAAGACCGCCTCGCTGGTCGGCGCCTTCTGGGGCGCCTTCGTGCAGCGCGATCCAAAACGCACCCGCGAGCACATGCAGGAGCTGTTCGCGTTGTACCAGTCGAAGAAGGTGAACCCGCCGATCACCCGGACCTACCGCCTCGAGGAGGCACCCCAGGCGCTGCGCGACGTGATGGAGCGCCGCGTCAAGGGCAAGGTGGTCATTCTTCCCCGTCAGTGAAGTAGCGCAGCGGCGCGAGATCGGGAAACACCGGCTCGCGCTTCCCGGCGCATGCGCGCACCGCTTCGGCGACCGCGGCGGTGTCCCATGGCCCGGATGGAAGGCAATCGACCGGGGTCTGCGCATGTCGGCAGGCGTGCGATCCGCTATGCTGCGCGCTTCATGTTCGAGGCTCAACCATGACTAAAAAACCTCGTCCGGCGCCCGCCATGACGGCGGCGCCGCAGCGCAGCTATCGCTACTACGAGCTCGCGATGGCGGGCTTCGTCACCGTCTACATCTGCTCCAACCTGATCGGGCCGGCCAAGGCGGTGCAGATGGACCTGCCGCTGCTCGGCGCGGTGACCTTCGGCGCCGGCGCGATGTTCTTCCCGATCTCGTACATCTTCGGCGACATCCTCACCGAGGTATACGGCTATGCGAAGGCGCGCCGGGTGATCTGGGCCGGGTTCGGCGCGATGACCTTCGCTGCCGTCATGGCCTGGGTGGTCGTGCACCTGCCGCCGGCGCCGGGCTGGCCACACCAGGACGCCTACGAGGTGGCGTTCGGCAACACCTGGCGCATCGTGCTGGCCTCGCTCACCGCCTACTTCTGCGGCGAGTTCGTCAACTCATACGTGATGGCCCGCATGAAGCTGATGACCGAGGGCCGCCACCTGTGGATGCGCACCATCGGCTCGACGATCGTCGGCGAGGGCGTCGATTCGATGCTGTTCTATCCGCTGGCGTTCTGGAACAGCGGCATCATCCCCAATGCGCTGATCCCCCAGCTGATGGTCTCGCAGTGGATCGCCAAGACGATGGTCGAAGTGGTGCTCACGCCGGTGACCTACAAGGTGGTCGGCTTCCTCAAGCGGGCCGAGCGGGAGGACTGGTACGATCGGAACACCGATTTCAGTCCGTTCAGGTTGTAGGTGTCCGTGCACGATTGGCTGCTGTCCTGGAAGCTCACCCGGCGCGACTGGCGCGCCGGCGAGCTGCGCCTGTTGCTGGCCGCGCTGGCGGTGGCGGTGGCGGCCATCGCGAGCGTGGGCTTCTTCGTCGACCGCATGCGTGCCGCGCTCACCGAGCAGGCTGCGCAGCTGCTCGGCGCCGACCTGGTGGTCGGCTCGGACAAGGCCCCCGATGCCGCGTTCGTCGAGGAGGCGCAACGGCGCGGCCTGCAGGTGGCGCGTACGGTGGTGTTTCCCAGCATGGTGATGGCCGGGGGGCTGCCCCGGCTCGCCTCGGTGAAGGCGGTCAGCGGCAACTATCCGCTGCGCGGGCAGGTGCGCGTGGCCGGGCTGCCGGGTGCTGCGTCCACCGGGGCTGCTGGTGCCGGGACTGCTGACGCCGGGGCCACCGATGCGGCGGCGAGCAGCGCCGCGGCGACCGACGTTGCAGCCACCGACGTTGCGGCCGAGGGCGGCCCCGCGCCGGGCGAGATCTGGCTCGATCCGCAACTGGTGCAGGCGCTCGGTGTCGAGGCGGGCGGGGCGGTGTCGCTGGGCGATGCGCGCCTGCGCGTCGCTCGCGTGATCACGCTCGAACCGGACCGCGGCACCAGCTTCGTGAACTTCGCGCCGCGCGCGATGTTCTCGCTGGACGATCTTCCCGCCACCCACCTGGTGCAGCCCGCGAGCCGGGTGCGCTGGCATCTGCTGCTGGCCGGCGAGCCGCAGGCGATCGCAGGCTTTGCGCAGTGGCTGCAGCCGCGGCTCGGCCCCGGCCAGCGCGTCGAGTCGCTCGAGAGCGGACGCCCGGAGCTGCGAGCCACCCTCGATCGCGCCGGGCAGTTCCTCTCGCTGGTGGCGCTGCTGTCGGCGCTGATCGCCGCGGTCGCCATCGGGCTGGCGGCGCGGCGCTTCGCCGAGCGCCACCTCGACGGCTGCGCGGTGATGAAGTCGATGGGCCTGGCGCAGCCGCGTCTGCTCAAGCTGCTCGGCCTCGAGCTGCTGTGGGTGGCGCTGATCGGCGCCGTGCTCGGCGTGGCGCTGGGCTGGGCAGCGCATTTCGTGCTGGTGGCCGCGATCCGGCCTCTGCTCGAGCTGCCGTTGCCGCTGCCCGGATGGCTACCTGCGCTGCAGGCGCTCGCTGCCGCCCTGGTGCTGATGGCCGGCTTCGGCGCCTGGCCGTTCCTTCGCTTGGCCGACGTGGCGCCCCTGCGGGTGCTGCGCCGGGAGGCGGCCGGCGCGCCCGTCTCGGCCTGGATCTGGGCGGCATTCGCTGCGGCGGCCTTCTGCGCGCTGCTGCTGTGGCTGGCACACGATCTCAGGCTGGCCGCCATCTCGATCGGCGGCTTCGCGGCGGGCGCGCTGGTGTTCGTCGGCGCCGCGCTCGGCCTCATGCGGCTGCTCGAGCCGATGCGCCGCACCGGCTTCGTGGCCGGCAGCCCGGCGCTTCGCTTGGCGTTCGCCTCGTGGTCGCGCCGTCGCGCGATGACCGTCACGCAGACGGTGGCGCTGTCGGTCGGGCTGCTCGCGCTGCTGCTGCTCACGGTGACCCGCACCGATCTCGTCGAGGGCTGGAGGCGCGCCAGCCCGCCCGATGCGCCCAACCGCTTCGTGATCAACATCCAGCCCGATCAGGGGCCGGCCGTGGGCGAGATGCTCGAACATGCCGGCGTGCGCTCGATCGAGCTGTACCCGATGGTGCGCGGGCGCCTCGTGTCGGTGAACGGCAGACCGGTGCGTCCCGAGTCCTACGACAGCGATCGCGCGCAGCGGCTGCTCGACCGCGAATTCAATCTCTCCTACACCGACCGCCTGCCCGGGCACAATCGCCTGGTTGCCGGCCGCTGGTTCGCCCCCGGCGCGCGCGAAGTATCGGTCGAGCAGGGCATCATGGAGACCCTCGGCCTCGCCCTCGGCGACGAGCTGGGGTTCGACATCGCCGGCCAGCTCGTCGCCGCACGCGTGACCAGCGTGCGCAAGGTCGAGTGGGATTCGATGAAGGTCAACTTCTTCATGATCCTGTCGCCCGCGGTGCTGGCCGACCAGCCGCAGACGCTGATCACGGCCTATCACCAGGCGCCTTCGGCGCAGCCCGTCGATGCCGAGCTGGTGCGGCGCTTTCGCAACCTCACGGTCTTCGACACCGGCAATCTCGTGCGCCAGGTGCAGTCCATGCTCGACCAGGTCGTTCGCGCGGTGCAGTTCCTGTTCGTGCTCACCCTGGCCGCCGGCGTGGTGGTGCTGTGGGGCGCGCTGGCCAGCTCGCGCGACGAGCGCGTGCGCGAGGCCGGCCTGATGCGTGCGCTCGGCGCCTCGGGCCGCCAGCTGGCCTCGGCGCAGTCGATCGAGCTGGCCCTCAGCGGCGCGCTGGCCGGCGCACTGGCTGCCGCCGGCTCGATGGCGATCGGCTGGGCGCTGGCCGAGCAGGTGTTCCGCTTCTCCTTCGTGCCGCGCTGGTGGGTGCTGCCGGCGGGCGCGCTGGCCGGTGCGCTGCTGGCCCTGCTGGCCGGCTGGTTCAGCCTGCGCAGCGTGCTGCGCACGCCGCCGCTGGCGACGCTGCGCGACGCCTGATACGGTTTCGCGTCCGTATGATCACTGCGTCTTGAACATCGCCTTGGCCGCGTCGTCGGGCAGCCGGCACACACGCGCGGCGAGGTCGAAGCGGCCGCCGCGGCGCTGGCAATCGACGAACGGGTCGTCGCGCACCGCCGGTGCATTGCGCGCGGGCGCCGCGGCACCGGCCGGCCCGCCCGAACGCTCGATGCCCGAGGCCACCGCGCGCGGCTTCCACAGCTCGACCCGGTCGGCCCCGACGCAGGGCTGGTCGGAGAACACCGTGCGGCCATCCTTGGTGGCGCAGCGGAACACCGCGCCGGATTCGGGGGGACCGCTGGCCGCGGCGGCCAGAAGGGGCGATGCGATCAGCACGCCGGCCACGATGGCCAGGGCAGGGATGTTCATGAAGGCCTCCTGACGGATTGTCCGCGTGTCGGTATGCTCGCGGGAGTCTCGGTTGTCCGCCCACGCTAGACGAGAAATATCGCATTGTCCGTGAACGAAGTCCCGATGATCGCCGCCCTCGTGCTGGCTGCGGTGGCGGTCATGCTGCTGCTGGTGCTCGTGCTGCGCCGGATGCCCGATCCGCGGGCGGCGCTCGACGAGCTGTCGCGCCTGAACCAGGCGCAGCTGCAGCAGCAGCGCGAGCTGCGCGAGGAGACCGCCTCGCAGGCGCGCGAGAACCGGCGCGAGCTGGCCGCTTCGCTCTCGGAGCTCGGGCGCAACCTCACGCACCAGATGGGCACCATCGCCGGGGTGCAGAACAATCAGATCGACGCCTTCGCACAGCAGCTCACCAAGCTCACCGAAGCCAACGAGCAGCGGCTCGGGGCGCTGCGCGAGAGCAACGAGCAGCGCCTGAACGCCATGCGCGAAGGTGTCGAGGCGCGGCTGGAGGCGCTGCGCGAGACGCTCGAGCGGCGCCTGCGCGACCTGCAGGCCGACAACACGGCGAAGCTCGAGGAGATGCGCCGCACCGTCGACGAGAAGCTGCACGCCACGCTCGAGCAGCGGCTGGGCGCGTCGTTCAAGCAGGTGTCGGACCGCCTCGAGCAGGTCCACAAGGGCCTGGGCGAGATGCAGGCGCTGGCCTCCGACGTGGGCGACCTCAAGCGCGTGCTGACCAACGTCAAGACCCGCGGCACCTGGGGCGAGGTGCAGCTGGCCTCGCTGCTCGAGCAGCTGCTGGTGCCCGAGCAGTACGCGGCCAACGTGGCGCCGGTGCCGGGCTCGAACGAACGGGTCGAGTTCGCGATCCGCCTTCCGGGGCGCGGCCAGGAGGCGCCCGTGTGGCTGCCCATCGACGCCAAGTTTCCCCGCGAAGACTACGAGCGCCTGGTGCTGGCGCAGGAGAAGGCCGACCCGGCCGCAGCCGAGCTTGCCGCGCGTCAGCTCGAGCAGCGCCTGCGGCTGGAGGCGAAGACCATCCGCACCAAGTATGTCTCGCCGCCGGCCACCACCGATTTCGCGCTGCTGTTCCTGCCCACCGAGGGGCTGTACGCCGAGGTGGTGCGCCGCCCGGGGCTCACCGACGAGCTGCAGCGCACCTGGCGCGTGGTGGTCGCCGGACCGAGCACGCTCGCCGCGATCCTGTCCAGCCTGCAGATGGGCTTTCGCACCCTGGCGGTGGAGAAGCGCTCGAGCGAAGTCTGGCAGCTGCTCGGCGCGGTCAAGACCGAGTTCGGCAAGTTCGGCGATGTGCTGGCCAAGACCCGCGATCACATCGAGCGGGCCGGCAGCGTGCTGAGCGGCGCCGAGGTGCGCACCCGCGCGATCGAGCGCCGCCTGCGCAGCGTGGAGTCGCTGCCGGAGCACGACAGCGTGCGCCTGCTCGGCGACGAGGGGACGCCCGAAGCATAGCGGAGAGCGTATCGCGGCCGTACGCCGGCTCGGTCCTCCGATTTTTGCGATAAGAACGATTTCCCGCATTGTGAAATTGACGCAATGCAACGCACCATCCCGGTTTTTCATCGCGATGACCTTCATTCCGCAATGCGGGAAAAATAGATCAACTAGTTGAAAAACAACGATAAATTATTTGGCGCAACACTGCCGAACTTCCTGTTGCAGCGCATCACGTTTTCGTTAACCTAAGCAACATGATCGCGCCCGTCCTTCGGGTCGATGGCGCGATCCCAAAATTCTTCGTCACTCGTCGCTCAAGGAGCCGAAACATGTCTTCCCGTGAACTGGAAGCGCAGAAGTTGCAGAGGGAATGGTCGGAAAGCCCGCGCTGGCGCGGCATCAAGCGCGGCTATACGGCGGAAGACGTGGTGCGGCTGCGCGGCTCGGTGCAGGTCGAGCACACGCTGGCCAAGCGCGGCTCCGAGAAGCTGTGGAAGCTGCTCAACGAGGAGCCGTTCGTCAACTCGCTGGGCGCGCTCACCGGCAACCAGGCGATGCAGCAGGTCAAGGCCGGGCTGAAGGCGATCTATCTGTCGGGCTGGCAGGTGGCCGGCGATGCCAACCTCGCGGGCGAGATGTACCCCGACCAGTCGCTGTATCCGGCCAACTCGGTGCCGGCGGTGGTCAGGCGCATCAACAACACGCTCACGCGCGCCGACCAGATCCAGTGGATGGAAGGCAAGAACCCGAGCGATGCCGGCTTCGTCGACTATTTCGCTCCGATCGTGGCCGATGCCGAAGCCGGCTTCGGCGGCGTGCTCAACGCCTTCGAGCTGATGAAGGCCATGATCGAGGCGGGCGCCTCGGGCGTGCACTACGAAGACCAGCTCGCCTCGGCCAAGAAATGCGGCCACATGGGCGGCAAGGTGCTGGTGCCGACGCGCGAGGCGGTGTCCAAGCTGGTGGCGGCGCGCCTGGCGGCCGACGTGCTGGGCGTGCCGACGCTGCTGCTGGCGCGCACCGACGCCGAGGCGGCCGACCTGCTCACCTCCGACGTCGACGAGAACGATCGTCCGTTCCTCACCGGTGAGCGCACCGTCGAGGGCTTCTTCCGCACCCGCAACGGCTTCGAGCAGTCGGTGTCGCGCGGCCTGGCGTATGCGCCGTATGCCGACCTCATCTGGTGCGAGACCGGCACGCCCGATCTCGATTTCGCTCGCAAGTTCGCCGAGGCCATCCACAAGCAGTTTCCCGGCAAGCTGCTGGCCTACAACTGCTCGCCGTCGTTCAACTGGAAGAAGAACCTCGACGAGGGCACCATCGCCAAATTCCAGCGCGAGCTGGGCGCGATGGGCTACAAGTTCCAGTTCATCACGCTGGCCGGCTTCCATGCGCTGAACTACGGCATGTTCAACCTCGCCTACGGCTATGCGCGCAACCAGATGAGCGCCTTCGTCGAGCTGCAGGAAGCCGAGTTCGCGGCGGCCGAGCGGGGCTTCACCGCGGTGAAGCACCAGCGCGAGGTCGGCACGGGCTACTTCGATGCGGTGACCACCACCGTCGAGCGCGAAGCCTCGACCGCCGCGCTCAAGGGCTCCACCGAAGACGCGCAGTTCTTCGACGCCAAGGGCGGCTCGAAGAAGGCGGCCTGAGGATCGCTTCGTTTGCAGCGGCGCCTTCCCGTAACAGGGAGGGCGCCCGCGGAAAGGCCGGCGGCGAGCCGGCCTTTTTTTTTCGGCGGGCCGGCAGTCGCGCAAGCGAAGCTGGCCCCGCGCCTCGGGCGTCCGGGCCCGCCTCACGCCGATCCGGCCGGGGATCGGCGGAGGGCTGTCGAGCAGAACCCGACCAGGCCACCGTCGTCGCTCGATTCGGCGATGCCTGGTGTGGCTACGCTGAACCAGAGGCCGTCGGGGCTCGAGAAGTCGTTGTCGAGGCCGAGTTGCGACAGATTGACGTCGGCGGATGCCGTCGAACGCGCGCCGAACAGATAGACGTCCCACTTGAAGGTCTTCGCCGCGCCGTCGCTGCCGTCTTCCGCGAGCCGGATGACGTGCCGTTCGCAACGGAGACTAGGCGGCGTTGATGACCGGATCGCGACGCGCCCGCGTCAGTCTCGTGACGGCGCTCCGGGTTGGAGCCGGGGACCGCAGCCTTCACGCGAGCGGTCGATCGACGCCGGTGGGCGACGGATTGCGAGCGGCCGGGGCCGGTACGCGGCAAGTCGCCTATCGATCTGCCGGACGGCCTAGTCGATACGCGCAATAGGCAGCGGGCACGCCGTCGTATCCAATGGTTCCTGCACACAGCAATCACGCACAGGAGCCCCCAATGAACCGCCCTGCAGGCAGCGTTCCCGATCGCATCGTTCCTGCCACCCACTGCCGTCGCCAGGCCGGGCAAGGGATGACCGAATACATCATCGTCGTCGCGCTGATCGCGGTGGCGGCGATCGGCGTCTACACACTGTTCGGGCAGACCCTGCGCAACCAGACCGCGGGGTTGGCGCTGGAGGTGTCCGGGCAGACGGCGTCCACGGCGATCGGCAACGCCCAGGCCAACGCCACCACTGCATCGACCAACGCCAACGCGCGCAAGGGGCTCGACAACTACGACGCCAACAACCGCTGAGCGGCGGCCGCCGGTCGGAGCAGGCAAGATGGACACGATCGCGATCGGACTTCGCTTGCGTCGGCACCGCGGGGCGCGCAGCGCACGGTGCGCGACCGGCGGCCCGCACCGCCAGCGCGGCCAGGCGCTGGTGCTGGCACTGGTGCTGCTCTTCGCCGGCCTGCTGGCGCTGTTCTTCCTCTTCAGCACCGGGCAGGTCACGGCGTCCAGGCAGCGGCTGACCAACGCGGCCGACGCGGCGGCCTACAGCGCCGCCGTGTGGCGTGCGCGCGTGCTCAACTTCCATGCCTATGCCAACCGCGCCATCGTCGCGCAGGAAGCGGCGGTGGCGCAGGCGGTCACGCTGACCTCATGGGCGAAGTACTTCGAGAACTTCACCGTCACCGCGCGCCGGCTCGCGTCCGCGTGGCCGCCGGCGGCCGCGGTGCTGGCGGTGGTGGCCAAGGTGGCCGGCACGGCACGCAACCTGACCGAGCGCACCGCGGCCGACGAGATTCCGCTGCGCGCGGCTCCTTTGCTCGGCTACAAGTCGCTGCTGCAGCGCAGCCAGGAGACGCTGCAGCTGGCCGCCGACACTTTCGGGCTCGGCGCGGTGGCCAACGAGGTCGTGCGTGCCAACGATCCGGGCTTCTTCGCCTTCGCACTCGGCGACGGCGGTGCGTTCGCCGGCTTCACCCGCCGCTATGCCAGCGACGCCGATCGTACCAGGCTGCGCGACGTGGTGATCGACTCGCTGGATGGTTTCGTCAAGGGGCCGCGGCGCGACGACGTCCGCCTGCTGCCCTTGCCCTCCGGATGCTTCGGCTCGACGTTCGACACGAGCCGCTGGTTCCAGTGGTGGCGCAAACGCGGCGGCACCGCGCTGACTCCGGACCTCGAACGCTGGGAGGCAGTGGATACCGGCTCGGTGCACGACTATCGGCGGCGGCGCGGTTTCTTCTCGTCGAGCTGCCAGCAGTACGAGTCGCTGGTGGTGGGCTGGGGGGCGGCAGAGGCCACCGATGCGGCACCGCTGAACGGGGTGCAGTCCAATGCCGGCGACACCTGGGACAACGCCGGTGCGACCTGGCGCGCTTCGCTCGAGATGAGCGGCAACGGCTACACGGGCTTCGAGCGCTACGGCGGCATCGAGCGCGTGCGTGAGCTGAATTACGCAGGGCTGGCCGATCCGAGGTTCCCGGTGACGCAGGTGGTCGTGCTCGCGCGCAGCGACGGCGCACGGGTGCGCACGGCCAATGCCCTGAACGTGGGCACCGGGCGCTTGCGGCTGTTCGAGCATTTCGCCGGTGATCGCCTGTGGGCCATGGCGGTGGGCGAGGTGTATTTCCGCCGCCCGCCCGCGGCGCCCGCGCGCATCGAGTACGCCAGCCTGTACAGCCCGTATTGGCAGGCGCGCCTGGCCGAGCCCACGGCCGCGCAGCGCGCGGCCGTGCTGGCCTACGTGCACTGATCGCCATGTGTCCTGATCGTCGCATGGGTCACTCCCGGCAGCACGGCCAGGCGCTGGTCGAGGCGCTCGTGGCGGCGCTGGTGCTGGTCCCGCTGGCCGTGCTGACGATGATGCTGGGGAAGTTCCAGGCCATGCAGCAGGCCACGATCGCCGCCTCGCGCACGCTCGCATTCGAGTGCACGGTGCGGCCGCAGGCCTGCGCCGATCCTGCCGCATATGCGGGCCTGGCCGATGAAGTGCGCCGGCGTCACTACGGCCGCATCGATCGCGAAATCCTCAGCAACGACGTGATCGCCGATCCGGCGCCGGCGGCCGAGCGCAATGCGCTGTGGGTCGACCGTCGCGGGCAACCTCTGCTCGAGCGCTTCGCAGACGTCGGCGCGACGCTGTCGTCGCCGCGGTTCGATGCCGGCCGCTCCACGGCGATCGGGCGTGCGGCTGCCGGCGCGGCCAACCTGCTCGACAGCGTCGCCGGCCCCGCGCGCTTCGGCCTGTCGCTCACCGGCGGCATGACGGAAGCGCAGGTGCAGGTGCGCGTCTCGCCGAGCGAGGCCGGCAACGAGCAGTTCACCCGGCTCGATTCGCTCCCGCTCACGCTGCAGGCGCGCACCGCGGTGCTCACCGATGCCTGGCACGCCTCCGGGCCGTACGGGAGCGAGGCGCACCGTGTCGACTCGCGCGTGGCGCAGGGCAGCCGGCTCGATACACTGCACGAGACCGCGTTCGCGCTCGGCTACCAGCTCACGCACTGGAGCATCGGCCTGATGCAGGCAGCGGGCATCGAGCCCAGCGCGGCCTCGTTCAGGCCATACCGCGTGGACGTCGACCGCGTGCCGGCCGACAGGGTGGCGCCATGACTGGCGCACAGCGCCTGCGCGAGCATTTCGTGCCGATCGGCACGGCGCTGATGCTGGCGCTGCCGCTTGCCGGCATCGGGACGCCGGCGCGCGCCGAGTCCAGGCCTGCTTTGCCGCCGGGCCTCGAGGGTGAGCGCGTGGCAGTGCCGGAGGGCGAGCTGGCCGGCCATGCGTTGAGCGTGAGTCAGGTGAGCAGCCGGCTCGGGCCGGCGCAGGCCTTGGCCGAGGTCGAGCGCCATTGGCGTCGCGACGACGAAGGGCCCATCGTGCGTGCCGAAAGCGAAGGCTGGTCGGTGCTCTCGCGCCGGATCGGCGAGCGCTTCGAGACCTTGCAACTGCGTGCGTCGGCCGACGGCGGCAGCGAGGGGCTGCTCACGCACTGGAGCGCCCGTACCCGATCACCTCGCAGCGAGCGCGTGCTCGAGCGCCTGCTACCCGCCGATGCGCGCGTGATGCGCCAGCTCGCCTCGCGCGATGCCGCGCCGGATGGCTACCGTTCGGCCGACACGCTCATTGCCGAGCTGCCGCACGGCATCGACGAAGCCGAACGGCGTCTCGAGGCGCATCTGCGTCGAGCGGGATTTTCCGCCATGCCGATGCCGGCCGTCCGAAGCGCGCTCACCTGGCGCAACGACCGGGCGCGCTTCTATCGCCGTGCCGGCGCCGAGGTGATGGTGACCCTGCACGCACGCGAGCGTGATACGGCGCTCGTGCTCTACCACGTCGAGGTGCCGCAATGAAGCGTCGCGTGCAGCGCGGCCAGTCGGCCGTCGAGATCCTGATCGTGCTGGCGCTCCTGGTGCTCGTGCTCGCCGCCGGGCCGCGCAGCCCGCTCGAGCGCCTGTTCCAGGCGTTCGGCGACCGGTACGAACGATACACCCACGCGATGTCCCTGCCATGAAGAGCCCGTTCGCCGCCTTTCGTGCCGCTGCCGCCATGTGCCTGCGGCATCGCAGCCTGCTGCTGTTCGGCATTGCATTGCTCTTCGGTACGCTGGCGGTCTTCGGCGCGCGCGGCTACATCGCCGAACGGCTCGAGATCGAGAAGGCCAGGCTGGTGCCGCGCCAGGCAACCGTGGAGGTGGTGGTGGCCAGGCGCGACCTCGAGCGCGGCGAGCTCGTCGTGCCGGAGAACATGGCGGTGCGCGAGGTGCCCTTGCAGTACCTGCCCGGCTCGGCGATCCGTCCCGAGCGCTTCGAGCAGCACATCGGCGCCAGGCTGGACCAGCCGATGCGCAGCGGTGAACCGTTGCTGGCCGGCGCGATCGTCGGTGCCGAGAGGGGCAGCTTCTCCAGCCGCATCCGCCAGGGGATCCGCGCAATGTCGATCCTGGTCGACGAGGTCAATTCCGTTTCGGGCATGTTGCAGCCCGGTGACCGGATCGATCTGATCTTCTCGGTGCGGCCGCCTTCGCCGGCCGGACAGCCCCCGGGCCAGGAGGTGACGACCACGCTGATGCAGGATCTCGCGGTGCTGGCCACCGGACGCCAGGTACGCCCCGGAGCCGAGGACGGTGCGGGGGGACGCCACTTCACGGCGATCACCGTTGAGGTGACGCCGGCGCAGGCCCAGCAGCTGATCGTCGCGCAGCGCACCGGCAAGCTCACCGCGATGCTGCGGCATCCCGACGATCGCACGCCCCTGGGCGCGCGAGCGCTCGACCTCAATGCCTTGCTCGGCATCACGCAACCGGCGTCGCCGCGTGCGGCGGTCGCGCCGCTTGGTCCGGAGCTCATCGTGGGTGGGCGCGGCGCGCTCGTCGCGATGCAGATGGCGCCGCCGGTTGCGCCGTCCGAGCGGCCGATCGGGGGCATGCAGGCGCCGCCCATGCCGGCAGCATCCGCGGTGTTCGCTGCACCCGCGGGGCCAGCGAAGCTCGTGCCGCCGGCGGGAGCGTCGGCGCCTGCCATGCCCGAGACCATGCCATGGTCGCTGCGCCGTCCCGGTGCCGCTGCTGCGGCCGATACCCAGCGCGAACACGACGAGGCGAAACGTCCATGAAATCCGGCATCCGGGGGGTCTCGTTCGTGCTGCTCGCGTGGTTCTCGCGCCTTGCGTCGCCGCGGTCGGCAGTCGCCGCCTGCTGGGCCGTCTGCCAGCTCGCGTCCGCCGAAACCGGGCTGCCGACCATCCCGATCGAGCTGTACGTCGGGCAGGTGCACCTGATTCGTGCCGGTGAGCTCAAGCGGGTCGCCGTCGGCAACGGCAAGGTGATCCAGGCCACTGCGCTCGACGGAGGCCAGGTGCTGGTGATTCCCGAGGCCGCCGGGCAGAGCACGCTGCACCTGTGGGCGAAGGACGGCACCGAGACCAGCTTCGCGATCAGCGTGGTGCCGGCCGACGCCAACCGGCTGCTGTCCGAGATCCGCGCCATGTTGGGGGAGTACAGCCGGGTGCGCGCGCGCATCGTCGGCGACAAGGTGGTCCTGGAAGGCAGCGAGCTCTCGGAAGAGGAGGCCACGCGGCTGGGCGAGATCGCGCGGCGCTATCCGCAGGTGGTGAACCTCATCAGTCGCGTCGGGCTCGAGCGCATGATCGAGATGGACGTGCGCATGGTCGAGATCCGCCGTGACCTGCTCGAGGACCTCGGCGTGCGCTGGAGCGGCAGCATGCAGGGGCCGAGCTTCGGCATCCTCGGCGACCTGCATCGCAGCAACGCATTCCGCCCTGGCGGGGCGGCCGCCGATGCCGCGCTGGAAGTCCGCCCGCGGGTCGCTCCGTTCGCCACCACGCTGGGCCTGGCCTCGTCGATCACGTCGATGATCAACCTGCTGGCGAAGAACGGCGATGCGGTGGTGCTCGCCGAGCCGCGCCTGTCGTGCCGCAGCGGCGGTTCGGCGCGCTTCGTCGCCGGCGGCGAGCTGCCGGTGCCTTTCGCCAGCGGCCTGGGCACCGTGTCGGTCGGCTTCAAGGAGTACGGCGTGAAGTTCGACGTGAGTCCGGTGGCCAGCGAAAGCGGCGTGATCGCTGCGAAGATCGCCACCGAGATCTCGGCCATCAACTTCGAGATCCAGGTGCAGGACGTACCGGGCCTGGTCAAGCGGCGCGCGGAGACCGAGGTCAATCTGCGCGAGAACGAGACGCTGGTGATCGCGGGGCTGCTGAGCGAGGACTCCTCGAAGTCCATCGACAAGGTGCCGGGGCTGGGGGAGCTGCCCATCCTCGGCAAGCTGTTCCGCTCGCGCGAGTTCCGCGACCGCAAGACCGACCTGGTGGTGTTCATCACGCCGCGCTTCGTGGACGCCCGGAGCGACACCCAGCGCGCTGCCGTCGAGCGCAGTGAGCGGCAGCTCGAGCAGGTGCGCGAGCGCCTGCGCATGGCCGACTGACCGGAGCACGCCCATGCTGACCATGATCGTCGAGGCCGACGGCGAGATGCCGCGGGCCCTGCGCCTCACCGAGTTCCCCAGCCGCATCGGCCGCCAGCCCGGCAGCGCGGTCCGGCTGGCCGGCTGGCGCGTGGCGCGTACGCATGCCGAGATCCGCCGCATCGAGCACGGCTTCAAGCTGATCGACCTCGGCAGCCTCGGCGGCACCTGGGTCAACGGCGAGCGCATCGTCGAGTACGCGCCGCTGGCCGAGAACGACGAGATCGCCATTGCGGGCTACCGCATGCGAGTCCATCCGCAGGCGCCCGAAGCGGTGCCTGCCTGCGCCGGCAGCGGCTCGGCGGCCGGCGAAGAAGAGGCGCCTGCCGGGCAAACCGCGCCGGGCGCCGGCGACACCGTCGCCGCGACCGATCTCGAATGGCGCCGCCTCCTGCACCGCCGGCTGCTGGGGGCGATCGACCTGCGCCGGCAGGACATCCGCCAGCTGAGCGCCGCGCAGTTGCGCCACGAAATCGAAGCGCTGCTGCGCGAGCTGATCGAGCGCGAGCGCGCCTTGCCGCTCGAGGTCGATCGCGAACGCCTGGTGCACGGCGTGCTCGACGAGGCAATCGGGCTGGGGCCGCTCGAGCCGCTGCTGGGCGACGACACGGTCACCGAGATCATGGTCAATGCGCCCGACGAGATCTTCGTCGAGCGCGAGGGCCGCATCGAGCGCAGTCACGCCGCATTCACCGGCGAGGAGGCGGTGCGCGCCATCATCGACCGCATCGTCACGCCGCTCGGCCGCCGCATCGACGAGAGCTCGCCGATGGTCGACGCGCGCCTGCCCGACGGTTCGCGGGTGAACGCGATCATCCCTCCGCTGGCCATACGCGGACCCGCGATCACCATTCGGCGTTTCAACCACCGGTTGTTCGAGCCGCAAGACCTGGTTTCGATCGCCTCTCTGTCGCAGCCGATGCTCGACTTCCTAGAAGTGTGCGTGCGTACCCGGCGCAACGTCGTCGTCTCGGGCGGCACCGGCTCCGGCAAGACGACCTTGCTCAACCTGCTCTCGAACCTGATTCCCGAGGCGGAGCGCGTGATCACGATCGAGGACGCGGCCGAACTGCGGCTGGCGCATGAGCACCGGGTCAGCCTCGAAGCCCGGCCCGCCAATGCCGAGGGCCACGGCCAGGTCGCCATCCGCGACCTGGTGCGCAACGCGCTGCGCATGCGCCCCGATCGCATCGTGGTCGGCGAGTGCCGCGGCGGCGAAGCGCTCGACATGCTGCAGGCGATGAATACCGGCCATGACGGCTCGCTCACCACGGTGCACGCCAACAGCTCTCGCGACGTCATCTCTCGGCTGGAGACGATGGTGCTGATGGCAGACGTCGACATGCCGGTGCTCGCGATCCGCGAGCAGATCGCGGCGGCGGTCGACGTCGTCGTGCACCAGGCGCGGCTGGCCGATGGGCGGCGACGCGTGGTGGAGATCGTCGAGATCACGGGCCTGGAGGGCCAGCGCGTGCTGATGCAGCCGCTCTTTCGCTTCGAACGCCGCACGGGACGCGCCGCGCAGGGCGGACGCTTCGTCGGCTGCAACAACGTGCCGCAGTTCTACGAGAGCCTCCAGGCCGAGGGCCTGGCGCTCGATCTGTCCATCTTCCGGGGGGCATCGTGAACGAGCTTCGCTGGGCCGACCTGTGGCCGGTGCTGTGCGCCGTCTTCGCGGGCGCCTCCGCTGCGCTCGCGCTTGGCACGCTGCTCGCGAGGCGCTATGCACGGGCGCATCGCGAGCGCTTCGAACGCGCAGTGGCGGCCCGCATGCGCGAATCGTTTCTCTTCATCGACGCGGCGCGCCTCTTCGTGCTGCAGCACGTCCTCGCGATCGCGGTCACGGCGGGCGTGTGGGTCGCGAGCGGCCAATGGCAGGCAGCGCTGGTCGCAGCCCTGGCATTCGGCGCCTTGCCCGGCCTGGTGTTGCGCGGCCTGCGTCGCCGGCGGCTGGAGGCGTTTCGCCAGCAGATGCCCGACCTGCTGATGCTGGTGGCCGGAGGGCTGCGCGCCGGCAGCGGGCTCGGGCAGGCCCTCGCCCAGGCCGGCACCGAGATCGAGCCGCCGGCACGCCAGGAGCTCGGCCTGCTGCTGCGCGAGCAGCGGCTCGGCGTCGGCCTGGATCAGGCGCTCGGCTCGCTCGCGCGTCGCATGCCGATCGAGGAGACGATCCTGTTCGCTTCCGCCCTGCGCATCGGCGCCGAGACGGGAGGCGGCATGGCGAGAACGCTCGAGTCGCTGGCCGAAACCACGCGCCGCAAGCTCGCCATCGAGGGCAAGATCCGCGCCCTGACCGCCCAGGGCCGCCTGCAGGCGTGGATCATGGGGGCGCTGCCGGTGGTGCTCGCGGCGCTGCTGTTCGCCATCGATCCCATCGCCATGCGCGCCCTCGTCGATACCTGGCAGGGCTGGACGGTGTGCGCAGTGGTGGTCGTGCTGCAGGGGATCGGCATGGCGCTGATCCGTCGCATCGTGGCGATCGACGTATGAGCGCCTCGCTCATCGCCTCGCTCGGCGCGGCGTTCATCGCCGTGTTGGCGATGGTCGCTGCATTGGCCGGTGCGTGGTCTGCGCCGCTGCGGCCGCTGCCCTCGCATGCCGTGCCGCCGCCGCACGCCTGGCGCTTTGCCTGGCCGCTGGTACGCCGACTCGCACCCATGGTCGCGCCGTGGCTGAGCGCCGGACAGCGCGAACGTGCGCGCGATGCGCTGGCGCGCGCCGGCCTCGATCGGGCGATCGATGCCGAGCAGTTCCTCGCCGCGCAATGCATGGGCGCAGTCTCGGGTGCGCTGGGCGCGGTGTGCGTCACCGCGTTCACTGGCGTGTCGCCGGCGCTGATCGCACCGCCGGCTGCCGTGCTCGGTGCGCTGATGCCGCGCACGGCCCTGCGCGACCGCATCGCGCGTCGCCGCCAGGCGATCCTGCGCCAGCTGCCGCACGACCTGGACCTGATCACCCTGTCGATCGAAGCCGGTGCCAACCTCGGAGCGGCGCTCGGGCAGGCGGCCAGGCACGGCCCGGCCGGGCCGCTGCGCGACGAATGGCAGCGTGTGCTGCGCGATGTCCATGCCGGCCAGCCGCGCCACGAGGCGTTGCGGGCGATGGCCGCACGCCTCGCGCTACCGGCAGTGTCGAATCTCGTGGCCGCGCTGCTGGCCGCCGAGCGCCAGGGGGCGAGCCTCGGCCCGATCCTGCGCACGCAGGCCGAGCAGCGGCGCACCGAGCGCTTCCTGCGCGCCGAACGCCTTGCCATGGAGGCCCCCGTCAAGATGCTGCTGCCGCTGGTGTTATGCATCTTCCCGGGCACCTTCGCGATCCTGCTCTTCCCGGTCGTGTATCGCCTGCTGCAGGAGGGCGTGCTGTGATCGCCCGAGGCAAGTCCGGGCCGCTGGCGTCCGCGGTGCTGGAGTTCGAGGCCGCCGGCGGCGCGCGCGTGCGCATCGCGACCGAGTGCGCGCGCAGCTTCGCGGCGCGGCTGCGCGGCCTGGTCGCCCTGCCCACGCCGCCCGGCGGCGCGGGCCTGTGGATCGAGCCATGCCGTGCCGTGCACACGTTCGGCGTGCGCGGGGCGCTCGACCTGGTCTTCGTCTCGCCCTGCATGGTCGTGCAGCGCATCGACCGCAGCGTGCCGCCCCGGCGCTTGCGCATCGGACCCCGCTGCCGCGCAGTGCTCGAGCTGTCCGCCGGCGAGGCGGCGCGTCTCGGACTGCGCGAGGGCACGCGGCTCGTCTGGGGCTGCGCTTCCGAGGCCGCGCGGCCTGCTTTCCTCCGAGGAGCATTCCGATGACATCTCCGTATCGCCGCGGTGCCCGCGCGAGTGCAGCGCTTTCGATCGCCGGTGCCGTCGGCCTGATGCTGCCGCTGGGAGCGTGCGCCGACCTGCCTGTCGCGGCGGCGCCGGCCGGGGTGCAGTCTGCCGAGGCGCGGTCCGCCGAAGGGCATCCCACCGCAGGACAGCCCACCGCAGGACAGCCTGTTGCAGTGACGGTGGCCCAGGCAGCCGCGGCAACTGCGGAGAGCCCGTCACCGGCTACGGAGGCGCCCGTCGACGCCTCGGCGTCGGCAACCCGCGCCGACCTGACGCGCCTGCTCGAACGGGGCGAGGCGGCCTATCGGGGTGGCCGCGCCGACGAGGCGATGGCCGCCTTCGAGCGCGTGGTATCGCTCGAGCCCGGTCATGTCCTGGCGTGGCTGCGCATCGGCAACCTGCACCACCAGCGCAACGATCGGTTCAAGGCGCTCGGCGCCTATCGCCGCGCCGCTGCCCGCGGCGACGGCGAGGGGACCGATTCCGCCTTGCGCGCCAAGGCCCTGTACAACCTCGCCCTGATCAATCTCGAGCTTGCCCAGCAGTCGCTGCGCACGCTCGAGCGCATCGGTCCTGCGGCGGCCGCGGCCGGGCCGCGCGAACCGATCGGCGAGGCGATCCGCAGCGTGCGGCGACGGCTCGATGTCCTGGCCGGGCCAGGTTCCGCATCCGCTCGTGCGGCGAGCCAGGTCCCGTCGTCTCGGGCGGGGTCCGCACCGGCAGAGCCTGCCTCGCCCGAGGCGGCGCCTGCACCCGCGAGACGGAAGCCGGCGCCACCCGCCGCCGCAGCACATTCCCGGGCACGCTCCGCTTCCGAATCGGAGCTGCCGCGCATCGACTACATTCGCGGTGCCCCCAAGCCATGAAACCCGCCGTGCGCCGTCCGCGCAGCCGCGGCACCGCGCTGGTCGAGACCCTGCTCGCAGCGCCCATCGTGCTGCTGCTGGGGCTCGGCGGCCTGCAGTGGGCACTGCTGTTTCATGCGCGCACGGCCGTCGAGCACGGCCTGCTCGAAGCGGTGCGCGCAGGCAGTGTCGCGCAAGCCGACCCCTCCGCGATCGAAGCCGGGCTCGCGCGCGGCCTGATGCCGTTCTGGTACGGAGTGGATTCCGCGCGCCCGTGGGCTGCTGCCGTCGCCGCTTCCGGCGCCCAACTCCGACAGGGGCTTGCGGCCGGCTGGATCGTGCTGCGACAGCTCTCGCCGACCGTGGAGAGTTTCGCCGACTGGGGAGAGCCGGCGCGCGATGCAATGGGCTATCCGCTGCCGGGCATCATCGAGATTCCAAACGACAGCCTGCAGTGGAGCGCCTCGCGCCAACCCGCGAGCGGGGTGACCGGCTTGCGCGGCGGCGAGCCGATCGGCGCCGGTTCGCAGCAGACGCTCAACGATGCGAACCTGCTCAAGCTCGAGCTGCGCTACGGCGTGCCGATGACCGTGCCGCTGATCGGGAGCGTCGCGGTCTGGCTGATGCGCCTCGTCGACGGCTGCGCGGCGCCATCGGGTCGCCGGCTCGGCTCGCTCGACCTGGGCGTCCCGGCGGCCTTGCCAGGTGCCCGCGCCTGGGCGTGTCCGATCTATCTCGCGCCCGACGCTTCCGGCACGGCCGTGCCGCGCTGGCCGGTGCGCGTGAGCGCCACGCTCCGCATGCAGAGCCCGGCGCGCCGCAGCGCCCTGACGTCGGCACGGACGCAGTCCGCGGTCCATGCCGCTTCGTCCTCGCCGGGCCCTGGCGCCTCCCCTGTGCCGGCGGGGGCGGGACTGCCGCTGGCGTCGAGCGGCGGCGCGCCGTCGATACCCAACGATCCCGCCACGCCGATTGCGTCCGCGGCTCCCGTTGCGTCCGCAGCTCCCACCACTTCTGCGATATCCGTTGCACCGGCGACCTCCGCCAACGACGGCAGCCTCGCGCGTGGAGACGATGGTTGGCTGGCCATCGGCGGCGACAGGTCGTTCACGGCGCCGGGTGCGTGTCCATGAGCCGATCCAGCCCGATCGGGCGAGCGAGGGTATACCATTTGGTTGCTTCAAATAATCCAAATGGGCGATCTATGGGTGCTGCAACCGGAAACACGATCCGGCGTCGGAAGAATCGGCTCGAGTCGGCGCGCGGCCGTGCCGTGGGGCAGGATCCGCGAGCGTTCTGGATCCTGCATGTCAGGCAACGGGATGCGGGCGTCCGTGAATGGCGCCGCGCCTTTCACGACCTCGTCGGCCGCGTCATCGAGTCGCCCGGAGTGGCTCTGTTCGACGCCGTCGAAGCCGGGGTTCCGACCTACCTGGTGAACGTCATCGCGGGTGCGACGGGAGAGACCATCGGCAGCGTCATGAGCATCATTGGCGTGTCCCAGACGACGTTCCGGCGAAAGGAGGAGGCCAACGAGCCCTTGCCCGATGCTGCAGGGCATCGCGTCATGGGCTTCCTGCGCATTGCAGCCACGCTGCGCCGCCTGCTCGAAGAGAGCGGCGATCCCCAGCAGTTGAAGGGCTTCGATCTCGAAGGCTGGGTGGCGCAATGGATGCGCGAGCGATTGCCGGAGTTGGGCGGCCGCACGCCCGGCGAGATGCTGCGCAATCCGGAAGGCCAGCGCGCGGTCGAGCAGGTGCTCGAGCGCATGAGAGGCGGGCTGCCTGCGTGACGGTCAGTTTGTGGCGGATCGCCGCCGATACGCCACTGTGGACGGCCGAGGACATGGCGGGGAAGAGGGCCGCTCACCAGGGCGCACGCTGGAACCATCCCGGCGAGCACGTGACCTACGCGGCGACATCGATCTCGCTGGCGGCATGGGAGACGCGGGCCCATTTCGGCAAAGGGGCTGCGCTTCCCTGGAATCGGTATCTCGTGCGGGTCGAGGTGCCCGACGATGTCTGGGCGACGCGCGAGATCCTGCCTCGGCCCCCTCCGATCGGATGGGATGCGATACCGGAGGGACGGGTCTCGCGCGCCGCAGGGTCGGCCTGGCTGGGCGCCGGACGCACCGCGCTGTTGGCCGTGCCGTCGGTCGTCATCGTCGAGGAGGACAATGTGCTGATCAATCCGGCCCATCCGGATGCGAAACGCATCACGACGACCAAGATCCGGCGCTTCGTCTACGACCAAAGAGTGTGAGCTTCGTCGACGAGTCGGTCGGCATCACGCGCGCACGTCACCGGGCCGTCACCCTCCGATCCGCCTCCCCAGCCACCCGCCGAGCGTGCGCCAGTGCTCCGGCTGGCCGAACGCCTCGTCCGCGTCCGCCAGATGCAGCCATGCCTCCGGCTGCCGCAGCGCCTTGCGCCAGCTGCGATGCTCGCGGGCCAGCCGGAACAGCGCCGGGTGGCGCGCTTCGGCGCCTCCGGTCGCCAGAAGCAGTCTCGATCGAGTGTCGTGCAGGGCCTGGGGAAGCTCCAGCCACGCTGACGCGGCTTCGGCGGCATACGCGTCGTCCACTGCTGCGGCCCGGGGCGTATCGTTCGTCGCCCCACCTCCGGCCGCGCCGTTCGCTGCCGGGGAGGGCGAGCCGAACAACCGCCGCCACCAGCCGCGCGCCGGCGGCAGCTCGATCCCGCCGATTGCCGGGTCGATCAGGCACAGGGCCGACAGCGCGATATCGGCACCGGCAAGCACCGGCCATGCACGCGCCACCGCCGCTGCGGCTTCACCCAGCGCCAGGATCGCCACCGAGGCACCGGGCTGCAGCCCCAGCACGTAACGCGCCGCCGCGACCAGGTCGCCGTCGAATGCCGCCGCGGCATCGCTCGCAGGCGGGCAGTCGCCCCCGTCGGGGGGGTCGTAGCGCAGCGAAGGCAGGCCGGCATCGGAGAGGGTGCGGGCAAGCCGTACGTGCAACCGGTGCGGGCCGGTGCGCGTGCCGCCGGGTGCCGGCACGATCAGCACCACGATGTCGCCGGCACGCGCGGTCTGCGTGGCTACCCCGATCAGCGCGCCGGTCACCCCGTCGATCTGGCATGGCAGCTCGAGCGTCATGCGGCTGGGAGTCCCAGGCTCATTGCATGCTCTCCAGGAACTCCTCGGTGGCGGCGAAGGCGCTCAGGGGTTGCGCCGCGCCTCCCGGCAGCCAGAAGGGAGAGGCGAGCGCGGCGCGCGGGGTGGCAAGGTAGCCGGCCTCGAGCCAGGCCTCGGTCAGCGTGCAGGTGAGCGGCGAGACGTCGGCGAGGCCGCCCGGGGCCTCGCCGATCTCCAGAAAAAGCACCGCGGGCAGGGCGCCGTGGTCGGCCGCCGGCGGCGGCAGCATGCGCAGGTCTCGCAGCGCCGCGAGGGTGTCGGGCCCCATGGCCGGGCCCTCGTCCATCGTCTCGACCATGCGTCGGCCGTCATCGGGCGCCTGCCAGAAGACGTAGGCATCGATGAGCTGATCGAGGGCCACGGCGATGTCCGCACCCAGCAGCGCACCGCCGCGCACACCCCACAGCACGTTGTAGCCGGTATGGCGCTGGCGCGCCAGCAGCGCCGCGCGCAACAGGTCGCGCCGCCAGCCTTCCAGCGTGGCCTGGTAGAGCTCGCCGGGGGAATCGCCGGTGCCGTAGAGATCCACCATCAGCACCGCCCAGCCGAGCGCCGCCAGGCGCCACGCCTGGCAGGCCAGCGTGTGGCGGGCCGCGGCGCGCTCGGCACCCAACGGCTGCACGCACAGCACCGCTCCTCGCGGTTCGCGCCGCACCGGCAGCCACCAGACGCCGAAGCGCGGGCCGGCCTCGAAGCCCTCGAGTTGGTTCGGCTCGATGCGCACGGTCGCCTCGCGCCCGTCCGCGCTTCCTGGTGGTCTCAAGCGGCTGCCCGGTATCCGCGGTTCGATGTCGTGGGGCATTCTATCGGCGTCAGTCCGGAGTGGGCAGTGCCGTCGGTCGCCGCGTGCCACGGAATTCCCGCGGGTCGCCCGCGACGAACGCCGCACAGGGTGACCATAACAATGCCGGGGTCGCCAGCGCAACCGCAGGCTCGCGCGAGCCGATTCGCGGGCCCTCGTGCGCACAGGCGCCGGAGTGGCTACCATTGCCGGCCACGGCTCCAGGCGCACCGTCGCCGGCTACGACAGGTTCCCCGACAGGCATTCCGTGGCGAAATCGCCCCGCATCATCGTCTACTGCAGTCTCTTTCCGAGCGCCGCCGCTCCGACGGCGGGTACGTTCATCCGCGAGCGCATGTTCCGCGTCGCCCGGCGCCTGCCGCTGGTGGTGGTGGCGCCGCAGCCGTGGTCGCCGTTCGATGCGCTGGTGCGGCGCTTCCGACCCGGCTTCCGCCCCATGGCGATCGAGCACGAGACCATGGACGGCGTCGAGGTCCATCGGCCGCGCTTCTTCTCGCTGCCGGGCCTGCTCAAGCGTTTCGACGGCTGGTTCATGGCGCGTGCCACGCTGCCGGCGGTGCGGCGCATCCACGAGCGCTTCGGCGCGACGCTCGTCGATGCGCATTTCCTCTATCCCGACGGCTGGGCCGCCACCCGCATCGGGCGCGCGCTCGGGCTGCCGGTGACGATCACGATCCGCGGCAGCAAGGACGAATGGCTGGTCGACACCGACCGCCGCGGGCATCTCGTGGAGGCGATGCGCTCGGCCACCAGGCTGTTCGCGGTCTCGCAGGCCCTGGTGCGCAACGTGGTGGAGCGCCTCGGTATCGATTCCGCCAAGGTGAGCGTGATCGGCAACGGGGTCGACCTGGACAAGTTCGCCCCCGTCGACCGCGCCGAGGCGCGGCGCCGCCTCGGCATCGCGGAATCGGCCAAGGTGCTCATCGGCGTGGGCAACCTGATCCCGACCAAGGGCTTCCAGCGGGTGATCCCGCTGCTGCCCGCGCTGCGCGCGCGCCACCCCGGGCTGCTGTTCCTGATCGTGGGCGGCGGCGCGTCGCAGGGCGACATGCGCGGCGAGCTCGAGGCGCTCGCGCGCGAGCACGGAGTGGCCGACGCGGTGCGCCTGTGCGGCCGCCAGCCGCACGAAGCGCTGAAGTGGTACTACGGCGCGGCCGACGTGTTCGCGCAGGCCACCGAGTTCGAGGGCTGGTCCAACGTGCTGCTCGAGGCGATGGCCTGCGGCCTGCCGGTGGTCACCACCCGGGTCGGCGGCAACGCCGAGGTCGTCGCCAGCCCGGCGGTGGGCGAGCTGGTGGACTGGTGGGACGCGGAGAAGTTCCGCGACGCCGTCGATCGTGCGCTCGCGCGCGACTGGGACCGCCAGGCCATCATCGCCTATGCGCGCGCCAATACCTGGGATGCGCGCATCGAGCGGCTGGTGCAGGAATTCGAGCGGATCTGAGCCGGGCGGCATTCCGTGACAAGCTCGCCACCGCGGTGGCGCCCGACTCGCTACCATTGCGGTTCCCCATCACCGGCCCGCTGCCGATGACCTCCAGGCTGCTGCTGCTCGTCCACCGCATCCCGTATCCCCCGAACAAGGGCGACAAGATCCGCTCGTACCACCTGCTGCGCCATCTGGCGGCGCGCCATGAGGTGTACCTGGGCGCTTTCGTGGACGATGCGCACGACTGGCAGTACGAGCGGGAGCTGGCCGGGCTGTGCCGCCAGGTGAAGCTGATCGGGCTCGACCCCGTGCGGCGCAAGCTGGCGAGCCTCGCCGGCCTGCTCACCGGCGAGGCGCTGTCGGTGCCCTACTATCGCATCGCCGCCATGCAGCGCTGGGTCGATACGGTGGTGCCTGCCGAGGGCATCGAGAGGGCAGTGGTGTTCTCGTCCACCATGGCGCAGTTCGTGGCCGGCCCGAAGTTCGCGCAGCTACGCCGCATCGCCGACCTGTGCGACGTCGATTCCGACAAGTGGCGCCAGTACGCCGAGGGCAGGCGCGCACCGATGAAGTGGCTCTATGCGCGCGAGGCGCGCGCCCTGCTTGCCTACGAGCGGCGCATCGCGCGCGAGTTCGATGCGACGCTGTTCGTCACGCGGGCGGAGGCGGAGCTGTTCCGCAAGCTTGCCCCGGAGTCGGGTGCGAAGGTCGGATTCTTCGATAACGGTGTCGACACCGAGTACTTCGACCCCGACCAGGCATTCGATTCCCCCTACGCGGCTGCCGCGGACGAGGCGGTGGGCAGCGGTGCCGCTGACAGCGCGGTGGGGCCGGTGGCCGTCTTCACCGGCGCCATGGACTACTGGGCCAACGTGGATGCGGTTACCTGGTTCGCCGACGAGATCTGGCCCCGGGTGCGCGCGGCAGCGCCCCGGGCGCGTTTCTTCATCGTCGGCAGCAAGCCCGGGGCCGAGGTCAAGGCGCTCGAGAGCCGCCCCGGCATCCATGTGACCGGCCGCGTGCCCGATGTGCGGCCCTATCTCGCGCATGCCGACGTGGCGGTGGCGCCGCTGCGCATCGCGCGCGGCACCCAGAACAAGGTGCTCGAGGCGCTGGCGATGGCGCGTCCGGTGGCCTGCACGCCGGCGGCCGCAGCCGGGCTCAGCGTGCCCGCCGGCGCAGCCTTCCGCATCGAGGAGGATCCGGGCGAGTATGCGCGTGCCGTGCTGGCGCTCTTCGGCCATGGCGCCCATCGCGAAGGCCGCGAGCGGGTGATCCGCGACTACGGCTGGGCGGCGAACCTGCGCGTCGTCGACGAGCTGCTCGACCAGCGATCGGAATCGATTGCCGCATGACCCGCATCCTGCACGTCTTCGACCACTCGATCCCGCTGCACAGCGGCTACACCTTCCGCTCGCGCGCGATCGTGACTACCCAGCGCGAGCTGGGCTGGGAAACGGTGCACCTCACCTCGTCCAAGCACGCCGCCGGGGCGGTGCCGGGCGCGGCGGCCCGGGGCGAGCCCGCGGCGGGCGCACGGAACGGCGCCGCCGCGCTCGCCGAGACGGTCGACGGGCTGGTCTTCCATCGCACCCACCCCGGTGCGCTCGCCGCGCTGCCCGTCCTCGAGCAGTGGGACGTGGTGCGCACGCTCGCCCCGCGTATCCGCGACGTTGCGCGCAGCGAGCGCGCCGACCTCATCCACGCCCATTCGCCCTGCCTGAACGGGCTGGCTGCGCTGCGCGCGGGCAGGGCGCTGGGCATCCCCGTGGTCTACGAGGTGCGCGCCTTCTGGGAGGACGCCGCGGTGGACCACGGCACCGCCTCGGAGAACGGCCCGCGCTACCGGCTCACGCGCGCGCTCGAGACCTGGGTGCTGCGCCGCGCCGACCAGGTCACCTGCATCTGCGAAGGGCTGCGCCGCGACATCGCCGCGCGCGGCGTGGACGCCGGGCGTATCACCGTGATCCCCAACGCGGTCGACATCGCGCAGTTCCCCCTGCTGGGCGCGCGCGATGCCGAGCTCGAGGCACGGCTCGGCCTGCGCGAGGCGCGCGTGCTCGGCTTCATCGGTTCGTTCTATGCCTACGAGGGGCTCGACCTGCTGCTCGAGGCTGTGCCGGCCGTGCTCGCGCGCGTGCCGAACGCGCGCCTCCTGCTGGTCGGCGGCGGGCCGCAGGAGGCGGCGCTGAAGGCGCAGACGCAGCGCCTGGGCCTGGCCGAGCGGGTGATCTTCACCGGCCGCGTGCCGCACGGCCAGGTGCCGGCGTACTCCTCGCTGGTCGACGCCTTCGTGTTCCCGCGCAAGTCGATGCGGCTCACGGAGCTCGTCACCCCGCTCAAGCCGCTCGAGGCGATGGCGCAGGGCAGGGTGGTGCTGGCCTCCGATGTGGGCGGGCACCGTGAGCTCATCGAGCACGGCAAGACCGGCTTTCTCTTCCGCCACGACGACGTGGCCGACCTCGCGCGCTGCGCGATCGAGGCGCTGTCGGCGTCCGATGCGCTCGAAGCGGTGGTGGCCGCCGGGCGCGCCTTCGTCGAGCGCGAGCGCAACTGGCGGGCGTCGGTGCAGCGCTACCGGGGAGTCTACGAGCGGGTGCTCGGTCGGGCGCCGTGAAGGCGCAGGGCGGCGCGTTCGAAAGATTTCACGCCTGCCTCAGCCAGTTCTCGCGTGGCAGGCCGTCGATGCGAGCGAACTCCGCTTCGTTGTCGGTGACGAGGGTGCAGCCGAGGGCGAGCGCTTGAGCGGCGATGAGCAAATCGTTGGCGCCGATCGGCGTGCCGGCTTGCTCGAGCCGGGTACGGATCAGGCCATACGCAGCATCGGCGGGTGCCTCGAGCGGGAGGACGTCGAGTGCGCCGAGCACGGCTTCGAGCTGTGCTGCGAGGCGCTGCGACCCTTTCTTCGCTGCTCCGTAGCGCAATTCGGCAGCGACGATGATGCTGGTGCAGACTTGCGCCTCACCGACCTTGCGGACATGTTCCGCAATGCGGCCCTGCGGGCGGCGGACGAGATCGGAGACGATATTGGTGTCGAGCAGGTAGCGCATCAAAGCTCGACGGATTCCGGATGCGGATCGGGGATCGGCGGAAACTCTTCGTCGATCGGCATCAAGGTCGCCAGCAAGGCCAGCAGTGATTTGGGGGGCGCGGGTTCGATGACCAGCCGCTCGCCTTCCTTGCGCATGATTGCGTCCTCGCCTGGAAGCTCGAATTCGCGCGGGATCCGCACGGCCTGGTTCCGGCCGTTCTTGAAAAGCTTGACGTGTCGTTCGGGAAACATCGTGCTCTCATCAGGCATATGTTTAAGCATATGCCATATGGACTCCTTTGTCCACGACTCGTGAGTTGTACCTTTTCAAGGAGGCATGCACAATTGACGTAGCTCTTCCACGTTGCCATTTCAGGACCCCTCCATGCAGCATATGACCCTGGAGCAACTGCGCACGGCGAGCGAAGCGGGTGGGGTGGCAGACGTCACCCTCAAGGCGCAAGGTGGCGCGTTCCTCGTGGAAGTCGTGACTCGCAGCGGTTCGGGCGCCGTGCTGTGCAGGGCGCGCAGCCACGAGCCCCGCCGCTTCGGCAACCTCGCGGCAGCCTTGAACACGTTGCGCGGCATCGGCATTTCGACCGGCCGTTTCGATGCAAGCGCATGGGATCCGAAGGAGAGGATCCGGGAGCCGGGCAACCGGGGGCGCGCGGAATCCATGCGCGAGGCCCATCGGGCTGCAGCCTACAACCGATGGCTGATTGCCGAGATCCAGGGGGCCGTCGATGATGCGAGGCCGAGTATCCCGCACGAAGAGGTCATGGCCGGCATGGACGCCGAGATCGCTGCATTGCCTGCAACCCGACCGCATCGGAAGCGCTCCAGGGCAGGTACGTGACGCCCCGGGGCTGGCGCATCGAATGGCGCCCCAAGGCGGTCGAAGACCTGCGAGCGATCGTCCGCCATATCGGCAACGACAGTCCGGCCGCGGCCCGCAACTTCGCGCAGAAGCTGCGCGCGAGGGTCGAACCGCTCCGGCAGTATCCGGAGATCGGGCCGCCGGGCCGGGTAGCGCATACCAGGGAGCTGGTCGTGCATCCGAACTACATCATCTTCCATCGGTTGCGCGCCGACGTACGGATCGTGGAAATCCTGCGGGTGAAGCATGTGGCGCGGCAATGGCCGTGAGTCTAGACGCCATGGTGTCCAGACCCCGGCGCACGACTCACGCGAGATCCACCTCCACCCAGCGGCGGCGCGGATCGCCGTCCTCGGCGACGCCGGGGCCGGTACGCAGGTTGCGGATGGAGCCGGAAGGGACCCGGAAAGGCCGCTTTCCGCCAAGCAGCCATGCGGCGTCGGCGCGGATGACGCGCTTGCCGCAATGCTTCTCGAGCGCCGAGAGCACGCCCTCGAAGGGCATCTCACCCCAGTGCACGTTCTTCGCGTCGTCCTCGTTGGTGGGAATGAAGGCCGACAGGTCTTTGCTGACCATGAGCTCGAGCCCCTTCTTTCCCAGGGTCGCGTTGTGGCTGCCGTGGTGGCCCACCTTGTAGTAGACCGTTCGCGCCAGCAGGGCCGGCCCCGTGACCACGTCGCCGTTCTCGAGTGTCCAGCGCGTATCGTGCCAGCTCAGCCAGTTCCCGACCTGGGCATCCGCCGCGAACAGGAACACCCGGCCGGTATCGACGAGCTCGAAGGCGAGCACCAGGCTGGTGTTGTTGGTCTTGTTGTCGAGTTGCATGGCCAGGTCGGCGCTCGTGCCGAGCCAGTCGTGGTCGATGCGCCGCCACGACTGGTCGCGCTCGTTGGCGGTGTCCGGGCTGGCCGGGCGGCGCGAGCGTATGGCCGGGCCGGGCGCGATCGCCGGTCCGAAGTAGTGGTCGCGCGCGAAGGCTTCGATGGAATTCTTCCTGGAAGACGCCGCTGCGGGACGCCGCAAATCACTGAGCCTGATGCCGGTGCTGGGATCGAACGGCGCGGCGGGATCGTTCGGCGCGCTGCCCTCGGCGGTGGCGGCAAAGGCGCAGGACAGCGCGCGCGCCATGCGCAGGCCGTCCGCATCGTCGGCCATGCGGTAGGTCTCGCCGCTGCCTTCGGTGATGCGCAGGTAGCGTTCGTCGCGCGACGGCGCCAGGACGTAGGTGCGCAGGTTCGGCAGCCCCTTGATGGTGATCGGCGGCTCGCCGGGTTCCCGGTACCGGATGTTGTCGGGTGCCAGCGCCTCGGCGGCCTTGCGCAGCGCCCGGATCTTCTCGCCTTTGGCGCCGAAGCTGAAGCCCAGGAGCGCATCCACGCCGGCGCGCAGGGCCTGCAGGCCCGGACTCAGCTGGCGCGCCGCGTTCAGGCGCTGGCTGGCGTCCGCGAGTGCGGTGAGCGCCTGCTGCTTGAACTTGTCGAGCGCCTGTGCCTGCGGGTCGACGTCCGACTCGGTCCAGGCCATCCAGATCTCGCCGATCCTGAAATCCGCGAACCGATTGGCCGATGGCAGGAAGGCCGAGAGGTGGTCGGCATGCTCGTGGGTCAGCACGAGCACATCGATGCGTCCGCCGGTCGCAGCGTGGATGTCTTCGACAATGCCGTCCATGAGCTCGGAACCGCCGGAGATCGAGGTGTGGACCCCGCAGTCGATCAGCATCCAGAACGGCGAGCGGTCGGCTTTCGGGAACCGCAGCAGGTGGCAGTCGCCGATGCCTTGGCAGTAGTGGCGGGCCGTGAAGCCGGCAGGCGTGGGCTTACTTGGCATGGCCGAATCCTCCATTGTGGCTGTGCAGCAGCGCAAAGGGCTCGTCGTGGCCCTCCCCGAAGTACAGCGATCGCAACGGAGAGAGCGTGCGGCCGGCGGCGGTCCGGCGTTGCCGCTCCAGGCGCGATGCACTGGCGCTGCTCTTCACGATGGCATAGCGGACCTCGCAATGGTCTTCGCGAGGATCCAGGATCAGGGTGGTCCCGCCTCGGAACCAGATCTGGGGTCCGTCCGGCACCTTCGGATCGAGCGGTACGCGACGGCGCTGCAGGATGGTCGCGATGACTTCGACGTGGAGACTGCCGTCCGGCGCGACGCGCCGGGCCGGCCGGACGCTGGGCACGTCGAAGGTGGTCCGGCCTGCCTCGGCTTCCTTGTGCACCTCGCCGCCGGCCGTGTACCGCGGCACGCCCTGGAGCAGGCCGAACTGCACGCAAAGCTCGGGCCTGTCGCGCAGCAGCCGGTCCAGCGCCGTCCGGAAGGTCCACCGATTGGCCTCGTTGAGCCTGAAGATCTTCGATCGGTCGAGATCGCGGTTCCATCCGAAGTCCAGGCCCTTCACCAGCGGCGCCAGCCAGCCGGGCCGCGGGTCCGCGAGCGTTCCCCAGGCCAGGGATTCCTCGGAGACGGTGCGCACGTCGCGCGGCAGCAAGTCCCGCTTGCGGAACGCGTCCATGAAGGCCAGCCGGTAGTGGTAGCGGTCGTCGGCCACGAGGTCGATGTCGGCCGTGATGAGCGCACGCAGGTACTCGCCGAACGTGATGTCCACCGCAGGGCAGTAGTCAAGGGCACGGATGCAGATGCGCAGCACGTGCTTCGCGGTCTTGCAGGTCTCCTCGGTCAGGCGGTTGACCAGGTCGGGATGGAGAGCGCCCTCGGGCAGGATGCCGGAGCCGTTGGTCGCGATGCGGATCAGGTCTGCCGTCCGGCGGTCGACGATGCCGAGGAAGGCCTGGTACACCGCGGCCACGAGAATGGAGCCGCGCGCGTGCACCTCCAGGGTGTCGGTGTAGCTGAGCTTGTCCATCTCTGCGCTCAGATAGTCACGCAGCGGTCCGCCGCGCTGCGTGCCCTCGCCGAACTGCTGGGCGAGCGAGCCCAGCAGCTCGGCTGCATTCAGCCTGCCGCGCGCGCGTGCGATCTGGAAGCGCACCAGCTCCGGGATCGCGAAGTGCTGGAAGATCGCGACGATGTCGGCGAATGCCTCGTGGAAGGCCGGCACGTCGGGGTTCGAGGCATCCTGGAAGCGCCGGTGCAGTCCGTCGAGCAGCGCATGCGACATTTCGTGCGCGATGATGTCGCTGGACAGGCAGGAGAACACCATCGAGCCGTTGGGGGTGGCATCGTCCGGGCGCGAAGACGCCTGGAAGTAGCCGAACAGCAGTGCGACCTTGTCGGGGCTGTAGTAGGCGTTGTCGGTCCGCAGCGCATGCGGGTAGATGCGCAGCCGGGGCACTTCGTAGGCCGCCAGCGCCTTCTTGCCGTTGCGCTCCACGGGCGCCCAGCGCGGCGCCCACAGGACCTTGCGGCCCAGGGCCTCCTCGAAGTTCTTGATGGTCTTCATCGCCACCGCGTAGGCCATCTGCTGATGAAACTGCGGATTGCCTTCGGAGGGCGGCCAGCCGTCCTGCGCCAGCAGCTTGGGCTCGTTGAGATCCACCGGATCGTAGAGCCGGTCCGACGCCGGATCGACGTCGACGACCTCGAGGTACTCGCCGACCGGCCCCGGCAGCAAGCCTTCCTCCCAGGGCACGTGGACGACGGTTTCGTTGATCGCCACGGAGTCCAGCGACTTGGCGATCGACGGATCGAGCGCATAGACCCGGAGGCGGCGCGGCGGGGAGGGCAGCACCTTGGCCTTGCGGGCGATCGGGGCCGCGGCGGGTTCGGGCTGCGGCACTGGCGCAACGACCTGCGTGCGCCCTAGCTGCCGCTCGAGGAAGGCGCGCAGGGGTCTGGATGGATGGCCTTCATCCAGCGCGGCCTCCAGGTACCTGCTGCGCGCGACGCCGGATATCGGGCCTGCGCCCGCGTCGTCGTCGGGCATCGTCGCTTCGACCTTGGCATGGCGCTGGGCCATCTGGGTAAGCTCGAGCGCCAGCATGTCGGCGGCCTGCGGCGGCATGTCCGGCGCCAGGCTGACGCCGCCGCTGCCGAGGATGAGATCGAGCCAGCCCCAGCTCGGCTGCGCGGCTGCGGTCCGGACCAGGCTGTCTTCGGTGGCCGGCGCAATGGCGAGTGCCTTGGCTGCCTGCATCACGCCTTGGCCTATTTTTTCGAAAGTCTCCTCCCGGTCCATCCTGGGAGTCTGCTTGAGTGCCGACCTGAACAACGCGATGCGGGCCGCCTCGACGCGCATCCACGGTTCGGGGTAGGTCGATAGGCGGGTCCAGTGGGTCGCGATCCACAGCGCCGCGGCTGACGCGATCTGCGGCGTGGCCGACGAGGTTCCGGCGCCGTCCATGCTCACGATGTTCCGGCAGCCGAACTCGGCCCACGGCACGTTGGGCGTGTAACCGCCGAGGGCCGTCTCCATCTTGCTGTGCGGACCGTAGTTGCCCTGCATGGTGCGGAAGTCCAGATCCGTATAGGCGCGCCCGTCCGCCATGACGCCGCAGGCCGCGAGCACCCGGCGATAGCGCGCAGGAAAGACGATGGACTTCGGCGTCGGCAGCTTCGCATAGTTGTTGCCGGCGGCGGTGACCATGAACAGGCCGGCGTCATAGGCGAGATTGACGGCGTCCACCAGCGCGCGCGAGGTCAGTCCGCCCATGCTCATGGTCAGCACATGGGCACCCATGGCGAGCGCGTGCTGGAATCCCTGCACCATGGTGCTCGTGGAGAAGCGGACCACCCAATCCGCGATGCGGATCGGGATCACCGTCGCGAACGGCGCGCCGCCGAGGTAGTCTCCGAAGGCGGGCCACGACGGCGCCGTGTCGGGCACGCGGTTGCCGGCCAGCAGTGCCAGGGTGGCCGTGCCGTGGCCCTGGCTGCGGAACGCCGCCAGGCCATCGGGCGTGCGGTCGGTCGCATCGCCGGGCCGGTCCCGGTCGCGGAAGTTGCGCTGGCGCTCATGGTCCAGGTGGACCGGCAGCGTGACGTGGCCCGGGTCGTAACCCGTGTCCAGGTGCGCGATCACCACACGGCGAAGGTCGCCGTCCCCAAGGGTGGCGCGCGCCTGGCGCAGCTCCGAGTACGGATCCTGGAGATTCCAGGCATTGCCGCTCTCCGAGGCGGCCTTGCCGCCATCACGGTCCTGGGGATGGAACACGCAGGCCCCGGCAATGCCCATGGCTGGCCCTGGTTCCTCGGACGGCGCGAACCAGTCCTGCTCGAAGTCGGGCTCGACCGCTTCGATGTCGGCCGCCGGGTTGGCTGCAAACCGGGCGCCTCGCTCCAGAAGCACCTGGTAGGCCGCATCCCAGGGATGCTCGTCGCCGCCGTCATCGATCCGGTACCAGGTGGCATCCGCGGCAGCCCGCAGCCCGCGGGTCGTGGGCGTCGGTGCGCCCACCGGAACCGTGAGGATCGGCTCGACGCGGTCTGCGCCGAGCGCGTTCGCCATGTGCATGCGTACCTGCGCAGCGTCGCCACGCACCTTCACCAGCAGCCCTGCCTGCTTCATGTCGCTCGCTCCTCCAGACGAATCCGCGTCCGGCCCCTGTGGCCGGGAGGATAGAGGACATGGATGAACGGTGCTACGCGCCATGCCGATGCGCATCGTCACGGTATGGATGGGTGGCTTGACGCCTTGTTCTCATTGGTACATTATTAGTACCAGAAACATAGGCAAGACCACCGTGAAAGGCGCCGCCACACCAGCTGCCGCGAATTCCCCCGACGTCGCTGTGCCCAACAGCCGCGAGGCGCGCGAGCGGCTCGCCGCGATGGTGATCCGCCTGCTGGATCACTGGAAGCTCAGCGCCGCGGAGCAGGCCGAGGTGCTGGGGCTGTCGGCCGCGAGCCGCAGCACGCTGGCGCGCTACCGCGGCGGTGCGCCGCTCGCCGACACGCGCGACCTGCTCGACCGCGCCGGACACCTGCTCGGCATCCACAAGTCGCTGCGCCTGCTCTTCCCGCACGACCGCGATCTCGCCTATCGCTGGATGACGCAGCCCAATCGCCGCCTGGGGACGAGGCCCGTGGACGTGATCGTCGAGCGCGGCTTCGAGGGCCTGCTGGCGGTGCGCCGCTACCTGGACTTCCAGCGTGGACAGTAGGGCCGACCTGTTCGCGGTCAACGTCGACTTCCACGACGACCTGGTGCGCAACATCCCCGGCATCCGCGCCTCGCAGGACCTCTTCGACGACCTCTCGGCCGATCCGGCCGACTGGGCGATCGCCATCGCCGCCGAAGGCTCCGGCCGCCTGCCGGCCGCGGCAGCGGCCATCCGCCGGCCCTTCGACTACGGCACCGTGATCAGCTACTCGTTCGACTCGGCCCACTGGCAGGCGACGCGCTTCTCGGACGGGTCGACCTACGGGGTCTGGTACGGCTCGCTGGACATCGAGACCACGGTGTACGAAACCGCCTGGCACTGGTACGCCTTCCTGCTGGACAGCTTCCCCGACGAAGACCGCGAGGTCGTGACCGATCGGCGCGTGCTCGACGTGCGCTGCGATGCGCTGCTGATCGACCTGCGCGGCCGCGAGAAGACCTATCCCGACCTGGTGAGCCGTTCGAGCTACGCCTACACGCAGCAGGTGGGAAGCTATCTGCACGAGCAGGGGCTCAACGGCCTGGCGGCGAGATCGGCGCGCTGCGACGGCACCAACGCGGCCATCTTCCGGCCCGAGCGCCTGTCCAACGTGCGCGACCGGGCGTTCCTCACCTACCGGGTCAACGTGGCGCGCGATACTTTCGTCGCGCAGCGGACTCCGGGGCGCAAGTGGCTGGAGTTCGCTCCGAGTGCGTTGGGTCCATTACCGCTTCAAAAGAAATAGACAAACGATGCTGAACGCCTTCTCGATCTCGCTGACCGGCAGCGACGATGCCGGCTGCCAACGCGCAGCCCGCTCGCTCGGGCAGCAGGGCATGGCGCCAGCGGCGTCCCTCGAGTGGCCGGGCGGGCGCCTGCAGGCCTGGTCGAACCCCGTACAGGCGGAGGGCGGATCCACGCTGGTCGAAACCGCGCAGGGGGCAGCCTGCTGCGTGGGCCCGCTGTGGTACCGCGGGCTGTTCGGCAACGAGGCGCTGCGCCGCCTGATCGAGGAGGCCGATTCGCCGGCGCGCATCGACGAAAGCGCACTGCGCGGCAATTTCGCGCTCTTCCTGCGCCGGGGCGAGCGCGCATGGCTGCTCAACGACGCGCTCGGCTTCGTACGCATCCATGCCGGCGGAGACGGGCGTTTCCACAGCACCAGCTGGCTGGCCGCGCGGGCCTATGGCGGGTACTCCGACATCGACGAGGCGGCGGCGATCGAATACGTGCTGCTCGGCGCCTCGCATTCCGATCGCACCGTGGCGCGCGGCGTCACCACGCTCGAGCTCGGCCACGGCCTGGACCTCGCCACGCGCCGGCCGTGGCGGCGCTTCGAGCACGGCCTGGGCAGGGGCGGGCCGCCCCCGGCTTCGCTCGATGCCGCGGTCGAGCATCTCGCCGCGCACCTGCACACCGTGTTCGGCGAGGTCGCCGCAGCGTTTCCCGGGCGCACCGCCGCGGCGCTGTCCGGCGGGTTCGATTCGCGCCTGGTGCTGGCCGGCTTGCTGGCGCACGGCGAGCGCCCGAGGCTGTTCGTCTACGGCGACGAAGGCTCGGCAGACGTGCGGATCGCGCGCCAGGTGGCCCAGGCGCAGGGCCTTCCGATCACCGTCGTCGACAAGGACGCCGGGAATCGCGCGCTGCCCGAGCCCGATCGCGAAGCGCTGGTGCGCAGCGCGCTCTTCCTCGACGGCCTGCCCAACGACGGCATCCACGATCCGGGCGCCGACCGGCACACGCGGCTCGCGCAGAGTGCCGGCGGGTTCGTGGCGCTCAACGGCGGCGGCGGGGAGATCTTCCGCAACTTCTTCCACCTGCCCGAAGGACGCTTCCGTACGCGCCACATCGTCGAGGCGTTCTACCGCGGCTTCGATGCCCGGGTGTTCCGCCGCGCCGGCGGCTTGGCGGCCTACCGGGACGGGCTGGCCGCGTCCATGGGTCGTGTGGTGGACATCGCCAGCGCCACCGCCGATGGCGCCGCCCGGGCGCTTTCGCGCCCGGAAACCGAGCTGGTGTACCCGCTCTTTCGCTGCCACTTCTGGATGGGCCTGAACAACGGTACGGCATTGCGCCACGGCTGGTTCGCCACGCCGCTCGTCGACCTCGAGCTGGTGCGCGCCGCCTCGGTGCTGCCGCTGGCCTGGAAGAACGCGGGTGCGCTCGAGGCGCGGCTGATCGCAGCGCTGCACGCGGGCGTCGCGAGCCAGCCCTCGTCCTACGGCTTTCGCTTCGCCGACGGCCCGGGCCCGCGCGCCCGCTGGGCCGAATGGGTCCACGGCAGGCGCCCGGTCGCCCTGCGCCCCCTGATCAATGCGGTGCGGCGGCGCACGACGAAGGCGCGCCCGCATCCCGACTTCGTCGCGCGGGCCCGCGTCCTGTTTCCGGGCGAGTGGCGGCTCGATGCGCTGCTGGACCTGCAGCGGCTTCCCGACGACGATGCCTTCGCACGGGCGTTGTCGATCGAGGTGGTCTCGCGCGAGCTCGCCCCATGAGCCTGCGCACCCTGCAGGCGCGGTTCGAGGACTTCGACGGCCACCGCAGCGTCGTGCTGCGCTGGCGGCCTGCCGCTCGCGTGCGCGCGCAGGCCCTGTTCGTGCCCGCCTTCGGCGACGAGATGAACCAGTCGCGCCGCATGGTCCGGCTCGCTGCCGAGGCGCTGGCCGGGCGGGGCGTGGAGGGCTGGGTGTTCGACCTGCACGGTACGGGCGACAGCAGCGCCGGTTTCGCCGACGCCACGGTACAGCGCTGGCTGGCCGATTGCCGGACGATCGCCGCGCGCGTCGCAGCCGATCCGGCAGTGCCGCTGGTGCTCGTCGGCTGCCGCCTGGGCGTGGCGCTGGCCGTGCAACTGAGCCACGACCTCGCGCGGCCCGTTGCCGCGCTGGTCGGCTGGGCCCCCGTGCTGCAGGGCAGGGCGCAGCTGTCGGGCCTGCTGCGCGCGGTCGCCCTGGCGCGCAGCCAGCGGCCCGAAGCCGCCGAGGCCGACCCGAGGGCGCTGTGGGCGGCCGGGCAGGCGGCGATGCTCGGCGGCTACCCGGTGTCATCGGCGCTGGCCGAAGAGCTCGAGGCGTTCGACGCGCGCCGCGCGCCGCGCACCACACGCGTCACGCTGATCGACGTGCGCGTGCCGGTGGGCGATGCGCCGGTGACGGTGAGCGAGGCGCTGCGCAAGCGGGCGGCCGAGTGGAGCGAGGCGGGCACGCCCACCGAGGTGCAGGCGGTGGCTGGTGCCGGCTTCTGGAACGTGGCCGACCTGGTCGACGTGCCGGCGCTGGTCGATCTCACGGTGAATGTCGTCGAGGCGGCGCTGGTGGGGACGGCGGCATGACCGCCCGGCCACCGGAACCGCCAGTTCTTCCCGCGGAAGCGGTCCTCTCGATCGGCGCGCCGGGCAGCGAGCTGATCGGCGTGCTCGCCCATCCCCGCCCCGGCGAGGCCCGCCCGGTCGGTGTGGTGATCGTGGTGGGCGGCCCGCAGACGCGGGTGGGCTCGCACCGCCAGTTCGTGTTGATGGCGCGCGCCCTGGCCCAGGCGGGCTACCCATGCCTGCGCTTCGACTACGCCGGCATGGGCGACAGCCCGGGCCCCATGCCCGACTTCGAGCGCGCCGGCCCCGACATCCGGCGAGCCTGCGACGCGCTCATCGAGGCCATGCCGGAGTGCCGGCGGATCGTCCTGTGGGGCCTGTGCGACGGCGCCAGTGCCGCGCTGCTGTACGCGCAGGGCGACCCGCGCATCGCCGCGGTCATCGCAGCCAACCCCTGGGCGCGCAGCGAGGCTACGCGCTCGGCCGCCCTGGTCACCAGTCACTATGGTTCGCGCCTGCGCTCGCCCGAGTTCTGGCGCAAGCTGGCCACCGGAAAGGTCGACGTCCTGGCGAGCGTCCGCGAGGCGCTCGGCCATGCCTGGCGCTCGCGGCGCGCCCGCGGGAAATCCGCTGCATCCGCCGATACCGGCCTGCCAACCCGGCTGGCGCGTGTGCTGGCGTCGCCGCGGTCGCCGGTGCGCCTGCAGTTGAGCGGCAACGACCTGACCGCCGCGGAATTCGAGATCGCGATGAAACCCGCCGGCGTGCTGGAAGGCTCCATCGTCTCGGCGCTGCGCCTGGCGCAGGCGGACCACACCTTCTCGGCGCCCGAAGCCCTGCGGGCGGTGATCGAGGACAGCCTGCGGCTCCTCGACGGCTTGGGCGCGTCGTGAAAAAAGCGATGGCACCGTTTGCGCCCATGAGTAGAATTTGACTCCTCGCGACCAGCGAGGCAGAACACAGGCGGAATCGATCGGGCTTGGCAGCGTCCACGGGGCGCGCACCGGGGGAGAACCGATCGACCCAAGTCGTCGTCTGCGATATGACTCCCAGAGGGATTCATGGGTGGATGGCATGCGACGACGACCGCGCCGGCCGCGGATCAGCTCGTGCTGTTCGGAACCTTGCCGCTCGGCCGCGAGGCAACATCGGGGGCGCCCGTTGGGCGGGCAGCCCGATGAACGGTGCGATCAAACGATTCGCCAGGGCGATGCTGGGCGACTATTGCCTCTATCAGATCTATTCGATCTCTGCCGAAGACAATCCGGTTCCCGATGCGGGCAGCAACCGCTTCGAGTTCCGTTCCGTGGGTCGAGTGGAGATCGATTCGAGCACCGATTCCCTGATTCGCGAGCAAGCCGGATATCTCGGTACCGGCACGGCCTCGTTTGGATGCTTCCTCGACGGCGCCCTCGTCGCCACATGCCACTATTGGTACGGGGAGCGCTATGCCACGAGGAACTTCCTGCCCATCGCGCCGAACGAGGCGAAGCTGGTCCAGATCACGACGGCTCGAGACGTCCGAGGGCAGGGGGTCGCCTCGGCGCTCATCGCTTATTCCGCCAGGGAAATGTTCCGCCAGGGTTTCGACGCACTTTATGCGCGCATCTGGCATTCCAACAGCCCTTCACTGAGGGCATTCGAGCATGCCGGATGGCGGCGGGCGTGCTTCGTCATCGAGGTGTCGCCATTCTGGCGAAACAGCCCCGTTCGAATCGAAATCTGGAAGCACTTGAGGCGGCGAAGCGCACCCGCGGGCGAAGTGGTTCGCGAGCATGATTAGCGGTCCGGTCAGGGCGATCGGCGCAGGCCGGCCATGAGCGCTACACAGGCCGCTGCAGATCGTCCTGCACCGCTGCCGTGATCTGGATGAATCGCAGCCGCGGGAAGGGTTGCCAGCACCTCTCCCGCGATGACGCAATTTCCCAATGGATTCCAGTGGGCGTCGTAGGGGCCGACGCGCATCTCGAGGCCGGTTTCAGCCGATTCGCGAGCGAGCGCCTGCCATGGATGCACGACTGCGATGCCGCGCTGCTGCGCACGCCGGTACATCTGTGCAAGCGACGAGTCGGCGAATTCCTCTTGACGGCGAAGGGCCGAAACCTCGGGATCGATGACCAGGCCGACCTTGACGGGCTTCATCGCATCGAGCGCATCGAGAAACCGGTCGATCACGCGGGACTGCGCCGGTGGCAGGGCCGCAGCCCTGCTCGCGGGATCCGCGGCCACCGCTTTCGCCACGGCCGGGGAGTCCCTGAAGACGGCAAGGATTCGCTCGGGTGACAGGCGCAGCACACCCAGGAAATACTGAAGCAGCGAGGAATGGGCGAGGGCGTCGTGCAGGACGCCGCGCGGTGGCTTGCGCACGCGCATGATTTCGCCTTTCGCATCCATGCACGCGTCGGTGTAGACGCCGCCGGAGCACAGGCTTTCTCTCACGTCGGCGCGCTCGATCACGATCCAGAACGTCTCGATGCCCAGTTTCTCCCGTGCATAGCGGATTCGTTCGAGATAATCGAACAGACTGCTCCCGGGGATGCCCATCGCATAGACCGGGGCGTCGCCGCGTTCCTCCTGCAGGATCGCGGCCAACCGCCTCGATGGCGCCAGCATGGACTGTTCGACGAGGCTGTCGCCGATCAGCGCCACGGCCTCCGGAGAGCGCTCGAAGGGTTGATCCGGGATGAATCCGTACTGGTTCGACCGCTGCCACTGTGCATTGAGCATCGACCATCCGGTGGAACTGCGGAATTCGAGCCCTGCGGGATAAGTGGTGACGAACGGATCGAAGTACTGCCCGAACCGGGTGGCGGTCGGCGTCGGCAGAATGTGCAATACGATTTCGATCGCCATCAGGCATGAGAGCGCTCCGAGCGCCAACCATGAGGTCTTGCGCATCATCAGAAATTGAAGTAGATGAACGGGCTGGTGCTCGCGCGCAATTCACTCAGGGTGATCGACAATACCACCGCCGTGAATGCCGCTCCGATGCTGAACCACGTAATCTCCGTCGAGCGCCGGCAGGCATTCAGATGACGCTCGAAGATGGCGTTCGAGTTGACCGGGGTGAATGCGATCAGGGCGCAGATCAGGATCATCCATGCGCCATGGGCCGGAGCGAGCCCGGCGTTCCAGAGAATCCTCGGAAGGGTAGAGTCGCCCGGAAGCGAAAACATTGCCGACAGAATCGATCCCGCCGTGGAGAAGTCGGGCGCGCGAAAGAAGACCCACGCGACGACGACGGCAAGCAGCGTCACGCTCCATGCGATGACGGTAATAGCGCCTCGCGGGAAGATTCTGGCCAGCGCGCGCGACACCGACGCCCCGAATGCATGGTGAACGCCCAGGTACAGGCCGTGCAGGCCGCCCCAGACGACGAAGGTCCAGTTGGCTCCGTGCCACAACCCTCCGAGCAGCATCGTCGTCATGAGGTTGACGAAGCGTCGAGCATTTCCGAGCCGATTTCCTCCGAGCGGAATGTAGAGGTAGTCGCGCAGGAATGCCGACAGGCTCATGTGCCAGCGCCGCCAGAAATCGGAAATGTTGGCCGCGAGGTAAGGGGAGGAGAAGTTGTACGGAAGCCTCACGCCCAAAATCATCGATAGCCCGACCGCCATGTCCGAATAACCCGAGAAGTCGAAGTACAACTGGAACGTATAGGCGAGCGGCCCGATCCATGCTTCGAGGGTGGTCGGCGAATGCCCGCCCGCTACCGCGTCGAACACGGAATCGGCATAGGGTGCGACAGCGTCGGCGATGGCCAGCTTCTTGAACAACCCGAGCGCGAACATCGTCATTCCGGCGGCGATGTTCACGGGATCCGGGCGGTAGATCGCGGCATCTGCGAACTGCGGCATCATCTGGGCGTGATGCAGCACGGGGCCCGCGACCAGATGCGGGAAGTAGGTGACGAACAGAAGGTAGTGGATGAACCGGTATTCTCGGGTTCCCTTCTGATACGTATCGACCAGGAAAGCGATCTGCGTGAAAGTGAAGAACGAAATGCCGATCGGCAGAATCACGTGGGCCGCGGGAAGCTCGAGCCCCGAAACCGTGCGCAGGGTATCGAGAAGGAAGTTGGCGTACTTGAAATACGACAGCAGGCCGAGGTTGAATACGAGGCCCGCGATCAGAGCCAGTCGTGCGCCTCGATGATTGGAGTCCCCGGGTGCGTCGCGAAGTCTCCCGATCGTCACCCCGACGAGGTAATTGGCGACGATCGACGTGACGAGGAGCAGCACATACGCCGGCATCCAGTAGCCATAGAAGAACAATGACGCCAGTCCGAGCCAGGTGGCGGCAATGCGGGGAACGCGGCCAAGGAGGAAGAAGCCGATCGCCACGATCGGCAGGAAGAGGAACGCAAAAGGGCCGGTGGTGAAGAGCAAGGGAAGTCTATCCGTATGCCGTGGCGGGTATTCACGCCACTGAAGTGTACGGCCGCTTTCACCTCATCGATGCTGCGCCCCGGCGCCGTCGCTCCGTTGTCGGATTCCCGCCACGGTAATCGAGCCTCTTCCTTCGGTCAGTACGGAACATTCCTCGGCCGGACGCTCCATACCGGCGTATCCGAATCGAACCACTTCGCCGCCGACTGCCAATTCGGCGCGCTCACCATGCGGTCGTACCCATCGCGTGCTCCTGCTGCATCCTGCTCGACTGCGTAGGCGATGGCGGGTTGCAGGTTGCCCCAGTAGCTGGTCGAGAGCCCGTCGCCGTCGATGTACGAATCGAGCAGGGTCGTGCCGGCGTCGTACGGGTAGTTGGCCGCTGCGTAGGCCGCGCCCCAGTTCGGGTACCAGGGACCCGAACCGCCGACCCAGTCCACGGTTTCGATCTCCGATGGCGCGTACGGTACGGTATAGGACGCCGCTCTCCTGTAGGACCAGTTGCCGGCCTGGTTCGGCCCGAGGCGCCCGACGATGGAACGGTATTTCCACGCAAGGAAGCGATCGAGCTTGTCGTCGAGTGCCGCTGTATGGGCCTGCACCGACTTCATGTTTCCGAAAGACCAGGTCAGGAAGTCTTCCATCCAGGCTGCTGAATCGATCTTGCCGTCGCCGGGGGTGTAGTCGCTGTACGGCTGCGCAAGACCGAGCGGATTGCTCTGCTGAGCGACGTAGCGCGTGTAGTGCCAGTCGATGTTGTGCTCGAGGCTGGCCACGAATTCCGATCTCAGCGGCTGGTCGTCGTCGGGCGTGGCCGCCGCGACGTCGGCAAGGGCCCTGAGCGCCCAGGCCGCGCCTCGCGTCGTGTTCGCACCCGCGAAGCTCAGGATGATTCCATCCGTGAAATTACGGACGGTATCCGTCTGCTTGAGGAACACCATCGACGAGAGCAGTTGCATCTCGTCGATGAAATACCAGCGCCCGGTGACCAGATAGGCCATGTAGCCGATCGATGGCATGTGGGAGGTCGCGAACGCCGGGGGGACGCCGCCTGTCGCATTCGGGGTGTACTGGTTCTTGGACGAAGCGCCGCTGCTGGAGATCCCCGCTCCGGTACCGAGCACGAGGTTGGGGTATGACGAGATACGAGGGGCGCGGTTGGTCGTCTCGTCACGGAAGTGGAATCCGTAGCGCCCGGCCGCATATCCGTTGATCTGGACTGCCCGCCAGGCACGAGGGTCGCCGTCGCTGGTCATATACACCACGTCCCATTCCGGCAAGGGACCGATCGATGGATGGAATCCGCCAGCGCCCATCCCATTCGGATACTCATGCTGGCCGAGAGGCGTATAGCTCGTCACGATCCTCTCGAACACCCTGGCGCTCGGGGAAGTGACTCCACGGTACGCCGGTACCAGCCCCGTCAACTGGAGGTAGCCCATGTCGTGCCGGAAGGTCACTTGCGGATCGCTTCCGAGCCAGTGCGACAGCGTTTGCCCGGACCCCAGAACGGCGCGGGTGTGGTTGTACAAGGTGATGTCACGGCTGAATCGCACGTTGCCGTTGATCGAGAAAGCGGCTGTACCGGAGCGTTCGCCGGGCGCTGCGCGAAGCAGGTATCCATTCTCGATCCACGGCACGATCTCCACCGCGCCGCCGCGATAGAGACGTACTTCGAGCCAGGCGACCAGGTGCTGGTCGGTTCCGATGGGCTGCCTGTAGAGCCAGGATGACATCTCCGGGCCCGAGATCCAGGACATGAACGGCGTGTCCCAGCCGTTGCTCGACCACGTTGCTGATCCGTAGCTGCCGTACGAGATCGATGCCGATACGCCGGTGGCCTTCAAATCAGCCAACCCCAATGCAGGGGCGCTCGGACCCGTTTCAGCCCATCCGATCGAAAGAGTCTGCTCGCTGTTGGCGGTCATGTCGAGCAGTCCCGACAGTACAGCGAACTTCACCGAGCCATCGCGCCAGCGGTTCTTCACCGTGGCCTGGAAGCCCCGCAGGTTGCCGCCGCTTGCGGTGATGAAACGGCCGGAGGGGATGTCCCCTTGCTTGAAGGCATACCCGGCAGAGAATGGCAGCCCGGCTCCCCCCGAGGTGCTCACGAGGCGGAGCTTGGCGGTCCCGGTGACCGGAGAGGGCGGCGGCCGGCTTGCGGGTGCGCCGGTTGCACCGGGCGAGGAAGCGGACGAGCCGGCCGAGCTGGAACTATCGTCGGCAGCTCCGCCGTCGGCCAGTTTCGGAAGCGTGCTTCCGTTGTTTGAGAGAGATCCGTCGCCCCCACCGCCGCAAGCGGACAGGCCGATCAGTGCTGCGGCCAACCCAGCCACCAGCTTGGCCGAGGATACGAAGCGAGGCAATGAAACCGTGCGCATGGCTGACTCGATGATCGAGCGTGGTTGGCCCCCGATTCTCGATACGACAGATGCAGAATGCGCACGAGCAACGATCAACGGCGACCCCCCGACGACGGGCGGAAGAAATGATCGGGTGAAGCTGACTTTCTTCACCGATCGGCGAAGCCATGCATGGTAGCGGCGCGTGTCCGCTGGATTGGATCCAGGAGCTTACACGACCGTCATGCCGTCGAAGATGGATCCCGGATGCATTGAATCTGACGTCTGCGTCGGCGTAACTTCCGGTGTCGCGGCCCGTATTCGGCTAGAAGACCGGTGGTCAGCTGCGGGCCGTCCATCGTGCGGTATCAACCTTCCGGCCGGAATCCGCTGCCATGTGACTGAATTCACTGCGAAATGCGGAAAGGAGGAGGCTGCATCCCATGCGCGACCGAGCAATGTTGTTGGCGATTTGTCTGACCCTGGGGCTCGCGGGATGCGGCGGTGGTGGTGGTGTCGGCAACACCGCTGCAGGTAGCCCGACAGACTATCGGTTGGCGTCCGAAGGCGCTACCTTGAAGCCTTGGGAATCGGATTCGACATCTCCTTCGGTCGACGCCGCGTCACTCGTGCCTGACAAGCAGGCAGCCTCCTCTTCGAGCGCCGGGCAGGCAGGGGCGGGAGCAGGAGCTGCTTCGGCCGCGCAATCCTCGGCTGCCCAAAGCGCAGCTCCGACGGCGACATCCACGGGCGCCGTGGTCCCGTACGACCCCCAAGCGCTGCCCGTCATCGGGGGAGAGCCGTCGTCGAGTTCGACGTGGCCGGCTTGGCGACTCACGATGAGCCGCTGGCAGTGGAAGCAACTCAACGGTACCGATCTATCGTCGGTGGTCCCCGATCCGGCAGTTCCGGGAGACCCTCGCGGGAGGATCGACGCCTGGAACGGTCTGGCTGCCGATACGCGCACCAGTCGTCTGTTTGCCGCTGCCAATGGCGGCCATGCGGACTACTCGGGGAACGAGGTCTACGAGATCGATCTCTCCGTCGACTCGCCGAGATGGCGAATGCTGCGTGCCCCTACGCCGGCAGCCGACATCCTGGGCTCGAACAAGTCGAAGGGCATCTTCAACGACTATTATCGAGATGGTCGGCCAGCGTCCACTCATACGTACTACGCTCTGCAGTTCCTGGCGACGAGGAATGCGATCTTCAAATTCGGATCCGGGTCCCTGTGGGGGACCGGTAACGAGGCGAACTGGAAGACCGACGCTTTTTCGCTCAGCAACAACGACTGGCAGCCGGCCGGTACATGGCCCGATGTAGTGCCGGGCTCAAGGGTCGGGGTAATTGCCGCTTCTACGTGCAAGAATCCGGCGACGGACGAGGTCTATATTGCGGCGCCGTCCAATCTGCGTCGGTTCAATCCTGCCTCGGGCGTGTTCGAGGTCCTGACGGGTTGGCTCGACAACTCCACCGCGGTCTATGCGCGGGCCTGCGCCTACGACACGGCGAGGAATCGTGTCGTCTTCTTTGGAGATGCATACCGGCCACCGAACGGCGGCCTGGTGTACGACGTCGCTTCGAATACCTTGAGCCGGATCAGTTTCAGTGGAGACGGGGCAGCCGAAATCGCCGAAAAGGACAGCTACCATTTTGCCTGGTATGAGCCCAAGATCGGGAAGTTCCTGGTGAAAACCAACCTCGGCGATCACCTCTACGCCGTAGATCCTGAAACCTTTTCGGTCACCGCGGTCGGTACCTCGAGCGTATCGACGCTGCCGAACGCGTTCAACGGTGTGCATTCGCGTTGGCAGCGACTACCGAAGCTCGGGGGATATGCCTACTATCCGGTCTACGGTTCAGGCGTGTGGTTTCTGGCGATCGAATGATTGCCCGGATGCAGCAGCCGAGCTTGCGACTCGGTGGATCGCGATCGCCCTGCTTGCGTCTACCATGACATGCAGGCGTCGGCCGGGGCGCGCCAGCAGAAGGAACGGCCAGCGTGACTGGAGGGCGGCCTTCCATCCGAAGAGGTCGAGCACTCCCATCCATCCGACGGGCTGCGCACCCATGCGCACGTGAGCACGTCGCGAAGCCAGATTCCAGAAGGAGATCCAGCTGACGCTCGCCTCGACGCCACGGTTGCGCAGCAGCCTGTTGGCTTCGTCCCAGAGCCTCGCGAAGGTCCGGCCCAGCCGGTAATGGGGAAACACCTCCAGGTCGTAGTCCCAGCAAGTCCGTCCGGCCGGAGTCGGCTCGAAGTCGCATTCGACGAGGCGTTCCCTCAGCGCGCCGAAGTGCAGCCACATGAATCCCGCAAGCTCTTCTTCGCTCCGCGCCGCGACGCAGATGCTTCCAGCCTGGAATCGCTCTTCGATTGCCCCGGCCGGACGTTCGAAGAGGCGCGAATCGATCTCCCCGGGCATCACCTGGCCGACCGAGATCTTCCTGCGATGTGAAGCGGGAAGAATGGGATGCTCGGAGATCGGCTGCGCATAGAAGCGGAAAGCCCAAAGGCGCATTCGCCCGGCCGAGAACCGGTCGAGCACACGATCCGATGAGTACAGGATCCAGCCGAGCACGCCCATATTGCGGATATCGATCCGGATACGGCGCAGCATCGTCACGGCAATACCGCTGTTGCTTCCGATTCGATGGTGGAATCAATCACGCCAGGCTCCAACTGCCTTGAGCTTGGCGCGCAGGCCGGGAAACTGAACGCCCGCAGCGTACGCGCGCTTTGCATACGCAAGCGCTTTCTCATAGTTGCCGAGGTTGGCCCAAGCCAAGCCGAGGTTATAGATGATCTGCGGCGAGGGCGGGTCGAGGCGTTCGGCTTCCTCCAGCTGCAGCTTTGCGTCATTGGGACGCTTGAAGGCGATCAGGAAGTCGGCGTATAGAGCCCGAACCTGTGCGTCATCGGGCCTGAAGCGTACTGCTCGCTCGAAGTAGCATTCGGCGGGATAATGAGCCCCGGTAAGGCGGGTCGTCTTCAGCCTTTGTGCGTAACGAGAAAGCGCGTAGAGCGCGCGCGCGTGATTGGGGAATGCCCGCAGCGTGTAGTCGAGGTCGGCCCCGATGGCGCCGGTTGCGCCGTGCCGCAATGCCTCCACCGGAGGCGTGAAATGGTAATTCTCGACGATGTGCCGCTGCGCGGGCGTTGCCGTTCGATAGTCGTAGGGGCCGACGGCATTCTCCAACGGCCCGCAGATGCCTGCCACGGCGACCGAGGAGGCCTCGCTTTCCTGCGTCGTCTGTGCGAGCACCAACGCAGGAAACAGCAACATCAGCAGCGCAAGCTTTACGCCCGGGAGGCGATGCCTGCAGGACATCTCAACGCGATGATAGGAGCTGCCGCTGTACAAACGCTTCGAGCGTGCTGAATGTGGCAAACGCATCCGCTGAAACCTCGTCATCGGGTATCTCGATTCCGGTCTCGTCTTCGATCGCGGCAAGGATGCCGACGACCGCCATCGAATCCAGCTCCGGGATCTCGCCGAGCAGCGCCGTGTCGGCGCCGAACGTCTCCGCAGGGTAGGTCGGTCCGAGCTGGGCACTGAGAATGTGGGCGAGCGTTTTCGTAAGATCCATGGTTCGAAGGGGATAGATGCCTGCAACCGGTCGGTCAGTGTACCAATTGCCGGCCGCAGGAGCGTGCATTTGCTAACGCCCGGGCCGTCGACGAGCCGATAGACTGACGAGTTGGGTGCGGAACTGGGGAATCTGATGTCGAATCTGGTGGGTGAGCTGGCATTTGGCGCATTGCGTACCGGCGAAGCAGCCCGGGCGCTCGTTGCCGGGGAACGGGCCCTGAGCTATGACGATCTTCGTTCCGCCATCGTGACATTCTCACGGGCCCTGGCCGGCGTTGCAAAGACGCGTGACACCCGGGTCGGCATCTGGATGGACAAACAGATCGAAGCTGTTGTGGCCATCTTCGGTACGGCCCGTGCCGGCTGCGTCTTCGTGCCGGTCAACCCGCTGCTCAAGGCTGCGCAGGCCGCCTACATCGCGCGAGACTGCAACGTCGAGGTGTTGGTGACGACGGCGCAACGATGGGCGGCGTTGTGCGAAAGCATCGGCGAATGCCCCGACCTGCGGCATGTCGTGATCGTAGGAGGCGGCACGGCGGTGCAGAGCCCCGGCGTGCGTGTCGTCACGTGGCAGGCGATGATGGCCGAGGCTTCATCGGGTACGGCCATTCGGCGTCCGATCGACGTCGACATGGCCGCCATCCTCTACACCTCGGGCAGTACCGGCAAGCCCAAGGGGGTGGTGCTCTCCCACCGCAACATCGTCGAAGGCGCGCGCAGCGTGTCGACCTACCTGGGCAATACTCCGGCCGACCGCATTCTCGCGGTGCTTCCGCTCTCGTTCGACTATGGCCTGTCTCAGCTGACAACCTCGTTCCTGGTGGGCGCCACGGCCGTGCTGCACAACTACCTGCTGCCCCAGGACGTGATCCGTGCCCTGGTACGCGAGCGCATCACCGGCCTGGCGGCCGTGCCGCCGCTGTGGATCCAGCTCGCGGCGCTCGAGTGGCCGGCATCGATCGACGAGCACCTGCGCTACTTCACCAACTCGGGCGGCGCCATGCCCACGGCGACCCTGGCCGAGCTGCGCAGGCGCGTGCCGAGCTCCAGACCCTACCTGATGTATGGTCTCACCGAGGCGTTCCGCTCCACCTACCTGCCGCCCGAGGAAGTCGATCGGCGGCCGACCTCGATGGGCAAGGCGATCCCGAACGCCGAGATCCTGGTGGTGCGGGAAGACGGCAGCGAATGTGCCCCGGGCGAGCCGGGCGAGCTGGTGCACCGGGGCGCGCTGGTTTCGCTGGGTTACTGGAACGACCCGGAGAAGACTGCCGAGCGCTTCAAGCCGCTGCCGGGGCAGAGGAGGGAACTGGTGCTCACCGAGCTGGCGGTGTGGTCGGGCGATACGGTCAGGCGCGACGAGGAGGGGTTCCTCTACTTCGTCAGCCGGCGCGACGAGATGATCAAGACCTCGGGCTACCGCGTAAGCCCCACCGAGATCGAGGAAGTCGTCTACGGCACCGGGCTGGTGGCCGAGGCAGCCGCCTTCGGGGTCGAGCATCCGGCGCTCGGCCAGGCCATCGTGCTGGTGGCGCAGCCGGCCGAGGGCAAGGCGGCCGACACCGCGGCCCTCGTCGAGGCCTGCAAGGCGCAGCTGCCGGCCTTCATGCTGCCGCAGCACGTCGACTGGGTCGCTGCGGCCCTGCCGCGCAACGCCAACGGCAAGATCGACCGCAAGGCGCTCGCCGGCGAGCGCGCGGCGCTCTTCGCGGGCGGCGGCGAAGCCGGGACGGCAAGGGGACGGGCATGACGGTGCCGGCCACGACCGAGATCCGCTTCGCCCAGCACGCCCCCACGAGCTTCTTTCCGGTCGTCGATGGCCAGATCGCCCCGGGCGGCATTCCGATCGGGCGCCTGGCCGAGCGCGTCGGGCGCACGCCGTTCTATGTCTACGATCGCGCGGCGATCTCCATGCGGGTGCAGTCGCTGCGCGCGGCGCTGCCTGCCGCCTTGCACCTGCACTATGCGATCAAGGCCAATCCGATGCCGGCCGTGGTCCAGCACCTGGCTGCGCTTACCGACGGGCTCGACGTGGCTTCGGCGCAGGAGATGCGGGTGGCCCTCGACACCGGGATCGCCCCGCAGCGGGTGAGCTTCGCCGGGCCGGGCAAGACCGCGGCCGAGATCCGCCAGGCGGTGGCCGCCGGCATCACGGTGACGGTGGAGTCTGCCCTGCAGCTCGAGCAGGCGGTGGCGGCCGGCGAGGCGCTCGGCGTGCGGCCGCGGGTGGCGGTGCGCGTGAATCCCGCCTTCGAGCTGAAATCTTCCGGAATGAGGATGGGCGGCGGGCCCAAGCCCTTCGGCATCGACGAGGCGAAGGTGCCGGAGGTGCTCGATCGGGTGCGCGCCGACGGCGCCCATCTGTGCGGGCTGCACATCTTCGGCGGATCGCAGAACCTGCGCGCCGAAGCGATCGTCGATGCCCAGCAGAAGACCTACGAGCTGGGCCTGTCGCTGCTGCGGCACTGGGCGGCGCCCGTGGAGTGGCTGAACCTGGGCGGCGGCCTGGGGGTGCCCTATTTCCCGAACGAGCACGAGCTGGATCTCGCGCCGGTGGCCGCGAACCTGCACCGCCTGTGCGAGCGCGCGCACGCCGATCTCGATGCGCCGCTGGTCATCGAGCTGGGCCGCTACCTGGTCGCGCACGCCGGGCTGTATGTGTGCCGGGTGCTCGATCGCAAGGAATCCTGCGGCCAGGTGTTCCTCGTCGCCGACGGCGGCCTGCACCATCACCTGGCGGCCTCGGGCAACTTCGGCCAAGTGCTGCGCAAGAACTATCCGGTGGCCGTGGCCAACCGCATCGAGGCGCCGCTCGACGAGGTGCAGACGGTGGTGGGGCCCCTGTGCACGCCGCTCGACGTCCTTGCCGACCGCATGATGCTCGCGCGCGCGCAGCCCGGCGACCTGATCGCGGTGTTCCAGTCGGGCGCCTACGGGCCGACGGCCAGCCCAGCTGCCTTCCTCGGTCATCCTGCAGCGGGGGAAGTACTGGTTTGAGGGGTTGCCGATGACGGTGCTGCTGCTGGGAAGTTCCGGTCCGCTGAACCTCAAGGTGGTGTACTGTCTCGTGCCCTTGCGCGTGCGCGTTCACCTGGCCGCCACCTGCGAGACCAATCTCGCCCGGCGATCGCGCCATGTGGATGCCTTCGTGGTGCATCCCGGCGTGTCGGGAGCGGGCGATACCGGCGAGACGATCGCGTGGCTGCGCGACTACTGCGCCCGCCACGGCATCGAGGTCGTAATTCCCGGCGACATCGGTACCGCCGGGTTCCTCGCCGCGGCCGCCGCTTCCCTCGAAGGCGTGCTGGTGTATCCGTGCAGCGGCACGGATCTGCTGGACCGCCTGCACGACAAGTGGCTGTTCGCCTCCACGCTCATGAAGGCGGGGCTCGCCACGCCGAGGACGGCGCTCATCGCCACGCCCGACGATGCCGCGCCGGCTGCCGCCGAGATCGGCTTTCCGCTGATCGTGAAGCCGCTCTCGGGGGAATCCAGCCACGGCGTGCTGCGCTTCGATGCGCTGGATCCGCTGATCGAGCATGTGCGCAGCGGGCGGCCGTATTCGACCCCGCCGCTCATCGCGCAGCAATACCTGCACGGACGCGACATCGACATCAGCGTGCTGGCCGAGCACGGGCAGGTCAGGCTGGCGGTCACGCAGCAGCTCGAGCGCAACGGCGCCCTGCGCTTCTTTCCGGATGCCCCCACCCGGCGTCTGGCCGACGCCATCATCGCCGAGTACGGCTATCACGGTGTGGCGCACTTCGACATGCGGGTGGACGAGCGCACCGGCCGGGTCAGCGTGCTCGAGTGCAATCCGCGCTTCTGGTACTCCATGCCTGCCGCCATGTGGCAGGGGGTGAACTTCGTCGAGGCGGGCATCCGGGCCGCGCGCGGCGAGGATCCGGCACGCGGCATGCACCTCGTCCCCGGGCAGTACTACCTGCCCAAGGCGCTGCTGGACGCGCTGCGGCGCCCGTGGAAGATGGACGGGGTGAGCCTGCGCAATCTCAGGGGAGTCGTGCAGCCGCTGCTCGACCCCGCGCCGCACTTCAGCGACTGGATGCACAAGGCTCGCGGCCGGGGATAGCGCCGGCGCTCATGCCCTGCGGATCAACCGCCGCAGCGCACGCCGGATACCCAGGCGGTCGAGCAGGGCGTCGAGCGCTTCGTCCGCGCGGCCGGTGAGCCAGTGCAGGCGCACCAGCAGCCGGATGCCGGGGCGCAGACCGAACACCAGCGATTTGGCGCACAGCATGCGCCCCGTGGCGAACATCGCCTTGTGCTCGCCTTCCCCTTCCGTGAAATCGAACACCCGCATCTGCGGATCCTCGAACAGGTACTCGAGGATCTTGTACTGCAGCACGGTGCCGGGCGAGAGCGCATTCAGCGCCGGATCGTGGCCCACGTAGTCGTAGGTGGCCACGCCGTTGCGACAGCTGCAGTAGACGTAGGCTGCAGGCCGGCCGTCCAGGAACAGGATGAAGCCGCGCGCCTGGCCGCTTGCGGCGAGCGCCATGGCCTGTGCGCGGAATTCGGGCCCCTCGGGCAGGCCGACGTCGAGCAGGCGGGCCTGATAGGTGCGTGCCGACAGCGCACCGGCCTGCGGAAGGAACTCCGCGATCTCCTCGGGAGAGCGGTACACGCGCCAGTGGAGCTCGCCCGTGGAATCGGCTTCGGCGTAGCGCCGGACCTTGCGCTTGAGCGTGGAGCGCGATTTCGACGAAAAGCCCTGGAGGTAGCGCTCGAACCCGCCTTCGAGCTTCAGGTCGACGTAGTAGTTCGGAAAGGTCTTCGGGGTGTAGACCAGCCGTCCCTCCCGGGCGGCGACGGCGGGCGGTGCGGCCGAGACGGGATAGGCAGGAAAGACGAAGGTGCCGCGCCCGGCCTTGCCGGCGGGCGGCAAGGCCTGCAGGCCCTCGTCCGGCGCCATCTCGGTGAAGTGCCGCTCGTCGGCGAGCGCGTCGAAGCGCCAGTACCAGACGGTCCAGGCGGCGATGCGGTATGCGAGGCTGGTGCTGATCGATCGCCATCCGGTAGGCGGGTGCTCGGGCATGGTCTTATCGGCGAAGGGCGCGGCGCGCCAGTTGTTCGGCAAGGCGCCGCACCGTGGCGCGACGGCCGACCGCCGGCAGCGCCAGGGCGGCCGCGGAGGGCGCGATGCTGCAGCCGGCCAGCCCGCCGGTTCGTACGGCGGGCGCCCGGCTCGCGATGAATGCGCACAGGCGCTCGAATCGATGCGCCACGATGGGATCGATGCGGATGCTGTCGGGGCGCAGCATCTCGAAATTGTGCGAGAGGATCGAGACGGCCGGCCAGTCGTGCGCGAGCGCCCATTCGATCACCTCGCGAAGCTCCTCGAAGGAGCACGCGCCGACCTGCGCCGGGCGAAGCCGGCCGAGGCCGTCGCGAAATACCGTCAGCGGCACCGACAGGAGCCCGTCGACGCGGCTCGGCTGGTAGAGGTCGATGGAGTCGCGCCGGTCGGGCATCGAGATCGCCATGGCCGCATTGATGCTGCTGTCCACCGCGATGCCGGCTGCGGCGAGCGCGCGCAGGGTGTCGCCGTTGGCCGCGAAGCTGCCGGCACGAAACGCCGTGATGCGGGGCACGCCGGCATCGTGCAGCAGAGCCAGTCCGGTGCGGATCAGGGTGAGCTGGTCCTCGTACGACAGGTACTGCAGGTGCTGGCGCTTGTCGGGGATGTGCTCGAGAGGCCTGGGCCGGATCTCGTCGGCCCACTCGGAGTGCAGGTGCATCTGGAGGTCGTGGCCGTCGGCGCCGATGAGCTCCACGATCTCGCGCAGGTAGCGTAGCCCGAAGCGCGCGGCGAACAGCGGTTCCACGAAGAACACCGCGCGGATGCCGTGGCGACGCAGGATCTTCAGGGTCAGGGGCAGGGCGCCGCCGGCAGTGCGGGAATGGCCGTAGACATAGCGCTCGAAGGCGCGCGGGAATTCCTCGTCCAGGCGGTCCCAGCCGTTGCACCAGACTTCGACGTCGAAACTGAGGACGAGTTGCATGAGCGGGTGCGACACTACCCGAAGATCGCCCGCCAGTCATCGGCGGCCATGATCTGCGGTGCATACGTGGGCGGATCCCACCACGCGTTGGCCTCGAGGATCTTCGGCCCGTCGGCGGTGATGGCGACATCCCACCCGAGCGCGCCGAAGTCGGGGAAGTGGCGGTGGGCCTGCAATGCGGTGGCGACCGCCTCCTGCCACAGCGGAACGGTGAACCCGGCGAGCGGCCGGTTGGTCTCGGGATGGTTCAGGATCGTCGTCAGGCCCACGCCGCTGGGGTGCAAGGTGCGTGCCCCCAGCAGCTTCCCGCTGTCGGGGGCGCCGAAGGCGATCAGGTTTCCGGATCGTCCGCCGGAGAAATTGTCGGAGAAGTTGCGCCCGGTGACGAGCTTGATCATCCAGAAGAGCAGCCTGCAGCGCCCCTCGGCGGCACGAAAGGTATTGATGCGGGCGCTCTGCAGCACCGGCCTGGCCGACAGGGCCTGCAGGCCGGGATGATCGAACAGCCGTTCCTGCAGCAGCAAGGAGGATCGGCCGCGCGCCAGCCGTTCCAGGACGTCCTTCAGCGGCTCGGGCGGGCCCGCGTTGACTCGTACCTGATCGGCGTCCGTACGTTCGAAGACCGCGAAGCCCGAGGCATAGGCGCCGCCCTGGTCCTTCGAGATGAAATGGGTCGGCAGCTCGCCGTGGCGGGTGTCGCGGCCATTGCCGATGACGGCGCACACCCGGGGATGGGGAATCCCCTTGCTCACGCAGATCCCGTAGAACTTCTCCTTGTCTTCCGTCTGCCATTGCAGGCCGCGCGGGTTGATGCGCGCCAGCCTGTCCAGGGAGGCCTCCTTGCTGATCACCACGGGGAGGGTATCGAGCACCTCGCCGACGAAGGGCGCGTAGGCGCGAAGCTCGGCCACGGAAAAGCGGTCGAGGAAGAATCGGCGCAGCACGCGCGGCCACAGCAATGCCGCGGGGATGCCGAAGCGCCGCGCCGCGCCGTGCACGACCTCGCTCATCGCCGTCAGGGTGGCGCGCGCTCGTCCCCGCATGGGCTGCTCAACTCGCGGTCTGGGTGGACTTGCTTCCGATCATCTCGCGGATCGCGGCCTCGGCCTGCTTCAAGCCTGTCATGAGCGCCGCCTTCTCGTCCGCGGAGAACTGCTTCAGCACCAGTTCCCCGGCCTGCCGGGCATCGCCCGGACGTCTGACGCCGACGCGGATCCTGGAGATCGCGTCGCTGCCCATGGCGGCGATGATCGACCTCATCCCCTTGTGGCCGGCATCGCCGCCCTCGCGTTTCGTCCGAACCTGCCCGAGCGGAATGTCCATGTCGTCGAGGACGACGATGCAGTCGGCCGCCGTGCCTCCTTCCTTGTCCAGGAACCTCCGGATCACCGTGCCGCTGTCGTTGATGTTCACGCCCGGTTTGAGCAACGTGACCGACTGGCCTTCCAGGAGCACCGAGCTCACCCATCCCTCCGTAACCTGCCGCCAGGAAGCGCCGGCGCTTTCCACCAGGGCATCGAGCACGCGATGACCGACATTGTGCCGCGTCTCACGAAAGCCGGTGCCGGGATTGCCCAGCCCGACGATGACCGGCTGCCCGGATCCGGCCGGTGCCGGTACCGTGTCGCGTTCGGGCCCGGGATCTGCCAGGCCGAAAGAGGGATCGGCGTGCACTCTCGGGCACGATCCGCAGAATTCGTTGCGGCCGCAGGCAGTGTCCCAGCAGCTGACCGGGCGGTTCCTGTCGAGGACGAGCCGCACCAGGTGATCCTGCAGGTTGGTTCCCTTCAGTAGAACGAGATCGCCCGCACGCAACTCCGTGCGCAGGAAGCGCGCGGCGTCGTGCAGGCTCGCGAATGCATGCAGCGGCCGTTCCTGCGGTCCGGCGTGCGATCTCGATGCGCCGAACGACCCGATGCCCACCAGCACGACGAGATCCGCGACCGCGAGCGCCTGCTTTGCTGCCCATGCGTAGCGCTGAGAAGGCGACTTCGACGAGTCCGAGATCGTGCCGATGACGGCGACCTTGCGTTGCGCATGGGCGTTTCGCAGGAACTCCAGCGGCGCCTGGAACGACCATTGGGGCGCTTTCCAGTCGTCCCGGACGAAGACCACGCCGTCGTCGCTGCGCTCGATCTGCATGCGGCCCTGGGCCGGCTCGAGCAGCGACAGCGCGTGCAGCGCGTCGGGAAACGGCATCCCGGCCCCCAGCGCCACCCCCAGGGCGGCCAGCACCGGAAGGGCGAGGTGCTCGCCGTGCAGGCGCGTGAGGACCTCATGCTCGGCGTCCTCGAAGCGTACGCGCAGGGTCAGCGGCTGCGGCCAACGCGAGCTCGACTCGAGCAGCCGGATCGTCGCGCCTTCGGCCCTTCCTACCCAGACGATCCGCCCGGTATGGCGTGCCCCGATCGCGCGGACCAGCGGGTCGTCGATATTCAGGACTGCGACGCCGTCTTCAGGCAGGGCGGCGATCAGCTTCGCTTTCTCCGCCGCGATCGCCTCGGCGCTGCGGTAGGCGCTGTAGTGCTCGCGCGCAATCAGGGTCAGCACGCCGATGTGTGGGCGGAGAACGCGCAGGGATCTGTCCAGGTAGCCCGGCTCGGGGGCTCCCGCTTCCACGACGCAGAACTCGTGCCGGCGCGTGGTCTTGAGGACGGTCCACTCGACGTCGTAGTGCTCGTTGCCCGATCCATGGCTCCACTGGCAAGGCCCTCGCGACGACAGGATGCCCGCGGCGAGCGTCTTGGTGGTGGTCTTTCCGGCGCTGCCGGTGATGCCGATGAAGATGACGCTGCCCAGGCGACGCCGGTTCAGGCGGGCCGCGTGGTGCCTGCCGCGGTCGTGAACTCGCTTCCTCACGGCTCGCCGGAGGTCGGAAAGAGTCGCACCCAGGCGCTCAATGGCGTTGTTCACCGGCAACCGCTCGCGTCATTCGACATCGATGCTACGTAGAGCATATGGCTCGCACAAGGCATTGTTTCATGGCACTGCCTCATGCCCCTCCGATGAACGGCATTGCCGCTATCATTGGATGGTGAGAAAGCCAACAGTCTCGATTGCCGCATGACGGTAAAGTGCTAGGTTTGCGCAGCCGAGGATGATTTGTCCCTTCTCCCGATCCCTTTCTCGGGGCGGCTCGGCCTGAGATCCGCCCACATCGATTCACCGGTCATCGAGGCACCGCCGAAGGATGTTCGCGGGCTGCATGTGGCCCGGCGCGGCGGCGCGGGCGCCATCGTGTTCGGCCGGCTGCGCCTGCTGGGCAGCCGTGCCGGACCGGAGACGGGCGATCCCGCCGCAGCCCTCCTCGCGTGCTGGCTGGAAGAGGGTGACAGGGCGCTCGAGGCGCTCGCCGGCGAGTTCCTCGTCGCCCTGTGGGATCGCGACGGCGCTCGCGCGCTCCTCGCGGTCGACCGGTTCTCGACCTATCCGCTCTTCTGGACCACGCACGGCGATGCCCTGGGCTTCTCGGCACGTCCCGACCAGGCTGCCGGGCATGCCGGTGCGTCGCTGGCGCCGGACTGGCAGGCGGTGCTGGCCTACGCCTATTTCCACGTGATTCCCGCCCCGCTGAGCGTCTACGAGGGCGTGCGCCGGCTGGATCTCGGCGAGGCCTTGCGCATCGAGGGCGGCCGCGCCGAGGTATTCCGCTACTGGAATCCGGTGTTCGAGGAGCAGCGCCCGTTCGATTTCTCCAGCGAGCGGGAGGCGTTCCTCGACGCCCTGCGCAGCGGGGTGGCCGAGTGCACGGCCGGCTTGGCGCAGGAGGAGGTCGGCTGCTTTCTTTCGGGCGGCACCGACAGCTCGACCATCGCGGGACTGGTGACGCGCCAGTACGGCGCGCCGGCGCGCACCTTCTCGATCGGCTTCGACGTGGGCGGCTACGACGAGACGATGTACTCGCGCCTGGCGGCCAGGCACTTCGGCACCGAGCATACCGAGTACTTCGTGACGCCTGACGACGTGCTCGCCGGCGTGGAGGCCGTGGCCACCCGCTACGAGCAGCCGTTCGGCAACTCCTCGGCGCTGCCCACCTTCTTCTGTGCGCGCCTCGCGCGCGAGGCCGGCGTGACGCGCATGCTGGGGGGCGACGGCGGCGACGAGCTCTACGGCGGCAACGAACGCTACGCCAAGCAGGCCGTCTTCGCGCTTTACCAGCGCGCCCCCGGCATCCTGCGCAGCGGCCTGCTCGAGCCGCTGCTCTTCGGGCCGCTGAAGAACGTCGATGCAAGGCTGATCGCCAAGGCGCGCAGCTACGTGGAGCAGGCCAACGAACCGCTGCCCGACCGGCTGCAGAGCCGCTACAACCTGCTCAACCGGCTGGGGGCGAGCGAGGTGTTCGGCGAGGCGGTGCTCGCGCAGGTGCAGCTGGATGAGCCGCTCGCGCTCGAGCGCGAAGTGTGGTCGCGCGCGCGCGCGCAGACGGCGGCGCCGAGCCGGGAGATGTCGCAGATCAACCGGCTGCTCGCCTGGGATTTCAAGTTCACCCTGGCCGACAGCGACCTGCCCAAGGTCACTCGCATGTGCCAGGCGGCCGGGGTCGAGGTGTCGTTTCCCATGATCACCCATGCGCTGGTGGAGCACTCCCTGCGGCTGCGCCCGGGCGAGAAGCTCAAGGGGCGCACCCTGCGCTATTTCTTCAAGGAGTCGCTGCGCGGCTTCCTGCCCGACGAGATCATCGCCAAGGAGAAGCACGGCTTCGGGCTGCCGTTCGGTGACTGGCTGCTCACCCACGAGAAGCTGCGTGCCATGGCCGACGATGCCCTGCGTTCGCTCGCCGCGCGCGGCGTGATCCGCCCGGAATTCATGCAGCGCCTGCTGGCGCAGCTCGCCTCGGGCCATGCCGGCTATTTCGGCACCATGGTCTGGGTGCTGATGATCCTCGAGCTGTGGCTGCGCGCTTCTCCGCTCGCCGACATCCGCGCGGAGGCGCCGTGATCCTGCGCGCGCTGACGGCGATGGCCGCCCCGGCGGGGCCGCGTAGCCGGCTGTCGGTGTTCTACTTCCACCGTACGCTCGCCGAGCCCGACCCGCTGCTGCCGGACGAGCCGGACGCTCGCATGTTCGACCGGATCCTCGGCTGGATCGGCGCGCAGTTCCGCGTGCTCGACCCGCTGGAGGCCTGCGAGCGACTCTACGACGGCACCCTGCCGTCGAGGCCGGCGGTCATCACCTTCGACGACGGCTATCGCGACAACTACACCGTGGCGCTGCCGATCCTGCAGCGGCACCGGATGGGAGCGGCCTTCTTCATCGCCACGGGCTTCCTCGACGGCGGAATGATGTTCAACGACCGGGTGATCGAGGCGGTGCGCAAGGCTGCCGGAGACTCTCTTGCGATACCGGGCACCGCCGATCGGCTTCCGATCCGGGATCTGGCCGAACGACGCATCGCGATCGAGCGGATCCTGCGGGCGGTCAAGCATTTGCCACCCGATGAGCGGCACTCGCGTGTGCTGGAACTCGAACACGGTCTCGGGCAAACCGGCCGATCGGAAATGATGATGGAACCCGGACTGGTCGCACGGCTGCACGGCGCCGGCATGCGCGTTGGCGGGCATACGCGCACCCACCCCATCCTGCTTGCGCTGAACGATGAGGAGTCGCTGGCGGAGATCGTCAACGGGGCCGACGATATCGCAGCGATCGTCGGAACAAGTCCCGATCTGTTCGCATATCCCAACGGCAGGCTCGGCAGCGACTTCGACGATCGACACGCGCGGATGGTGGCGAGTGCAGGGTTTCGTTTCGCGTTCACGACTCATGCCGGTGTGGCGGATCGATCGAGCGCGGCCATGATGCTGCCTCGTTTTACGCCCTGGGACCGCTCGCCGCTGCGCTTTCGGGTGCGGGCACTGCGCAATGTGGCGCGTGCGGCCTGAGCCGCCGATGCAGGAGCGGCGAAACAGGACGACGGGGGGCGCTGTCGGATGAGCCTGCGCAAGCGACTCCTGGGCGCTCGTTCCATCACGTCGGGCGCGCTCCTGTATGTGGTGATGAGATGGTTCGACCGGGCCGTCGGCGCGATCAGCACGATAGTGCTCGCCCGCCTGCTCACTCCCGACGATTTCGGCCTCGTGGCCCTTGCGACCGTCGTCATCGGCCTCGCGTCGATGATGCTCGACCTCGGCGTTCCCATCCGCCTCGTGCAGATGAACGAGATCGACGAGACCGATATCGATACGGGCTGGACCATTCAGCTGGTCGAATTTCTGATGATCGCCGGCGTCCTTGCCGCACTGGCGCCGAGCATATCGGCCTTCTACGGGGATCCGCGCCTGAAGCTCGTGCTCCAGATCCAGGCGCTTTCGATGTGCTTGGCGGGGCTGAGCAACATGTCGGCTGTGTTGTTCCAGCGCCGGCGCGAATACGCGCGTGAAGTGACCTTCTTCATGTCTCGGCGCATGGCGACCTTCCTCGTGACGCTGGCGCTGGCCATTTACCTGAGGAACTATTGGGCGCTGATCGTCGGCTCGTTGTTCGGCACCCTGTTCGGCGTGGCCCTGAGCTACTGGATGAGTCCGACGATCAGGAGGCCGACCTTCCGGCGCTGGCGCCGTTTTGCGAGCGCATCCATCTGGCTGACCGCGTGGAGCATGGGTCGCTACGCCTCGGAGCAGGTCGACAAGCTGTTCGTCGGCAAGATCGCCGGTTCATCGAACCTCGGCGCGTATACGCTGGCCGACCAGGTGGCGGCAATGCCGTCGTCGGAGCTGCTCCTTCCGATGAACCGTGCGATCTTTCCGGCCCTGTCGCAGAAGCAGCACCTGCCGGAGGAGTTCAGGCGTATCTTTCTGAGCGGCCTGGGCGTTCAGGCCATGGTTGCAGTGCCTGCCAGCATCGGCCTGGCCCTCGTAAGCCCCGAAGCCGTCCGCGTCCTGCTCGGGGAAAAATGGCTCGTCGCCGTTCCGCTCCTTACGGTGCTGGCCTTGTCCTACGGCTTGAGCGGCGTAAGCAGCGGTTTCAACTACCTGCTGATTGCAATGGGTCGATTCCGGGACCAGGCGTCGGTCTACTGGGGTAACTGCCTCGTGCTGGCCGGCTCGCTGTTCGCCTTGTCCGATCGATTGGATGTGAACTCCGTTGCCTTGGTGCGGCTCGTGACTTCGGTATTGTTCTCCATTGCCTTGATCACGGTGGCGCTGCTGGGCACGAATGTGGTCGATTTCAGAGCCTGCCTGAAGGCTGTATGGCGCTCCGTGGTTGCAGCGGGCATCATGGCCGCGTGCGTCGCGGCGATCGGCATGGCGGGTGGCTCGATGCATCCGGCTATCTTGCTGGTGACCAAGATTCTCGCTGGCGCATTGGCCTATACCGGTGCATTGGCGTTGCTTTGGCGGCTATCCGGCTGCCCGGAAGGCGCGGAGCGATGGGTACTTGCCTTGCTTCGTCGATCCTTCAGCCGGGCTTGAGGATCCGTGGCCAGGATGCTCTCGAGTTTCATCGACAACCGGAACATATCGAATTCATGGATTACCGAGATAGCCACCTGAACCGAGGCGGTGATTACGATCAGACGCTTGCAGCCTCCGCCTTCGACGCCTACATGGCGCGTTGGGAGGCGCAGCGTGTCGAGGAGATCATGCGCAGCCGGTTTCCCCGAGGGATAGAGCGCTACCTCGATTTCGCCTGTGGCACGGGGAGGATCACCGCGGTGATCGAGCCGCACGCGCGCGAGTGCGTGGGTGTCGACATTTCGACGACCATGCTCGAAACCGCCAGGAGCAAGATTCCCGGAGCACGCTTCGTCCAGGCGGATCTGACCAAGGACGAATGCTCGCTTGGATCCTTCGATCTCGTCAGCTCGTTCCGGTTCTTCGGCAACGCCCAGGGCGAGCTTCGCGAGAAGGTCCTCGGGGTGCTCGAGGGGCTGGTGGCGCCAGGGGGATACCTGCTGGTGAACAACCACAGGAACCCGCGTGCCATCGCGCATCTCCTGCTGGGTGCGACGGGTGAGGACCACGGGATGGACCTGACGCATTCCGGATTGAAGGCATTGCTCGCGCGATTCGGGTTCGAGCTGATGCTCAGCCGCCCGATCGGGGTTTGGAAGTTTCGCGGCAAGCTCATGAACGAACCCCTGCACGATCCTGCGCGAGAGGAGAGAATGGAACGGATCTTTGGCGCGAGCTTCCTCGCCCCGATCGCGCCGGATACGGTCTATCTCTTCAGGCGCACGGGAAAGCGTCCGGCGGTAGCGTAGACGCCTGGTGGCTGCGGCGAGCAAGGATCTCGATCGAGTCGAACCTGCGGCGCACGTCCACATGCGAACTTATGAATCAAGTCGAGCAAGGGTTCGGGCAATGTACCGCCTCCCCGGCGACTTGCGCCCGAGGAGGGCGCTCGAACTGTTTGTCGCTGGCTCCCAGCCGATGATCGATGCCGAATGGCGAGCACAGACGACGGTGCGCAATCGGGCGTATGGACGGGGAGCCGAAAGCATAGCCGATACCAATGAGACGGCTGCCTTCGATTTCATCCTGTTGCATTGGACGCTGGATAGCGCCTCGGTCGGCCGGAAGCGGCAATCGGGGCGCGATCGTCAGATCGCCTTGCTGGGCGAAGTCAGCAGAGCGCTGGCTCCGGGAGGGATCGTGGCGGGCTGCGTGACGAATCGCTACTCGCTTGCCCAGCTTCGCCAACACTGGATGGGGAGAAGCGGCCACGGGAAGAGCCAGCATCCGGCGGGCCATACGCCGCGATCGCTGCGTTCGATGCTCGAAAGTTCGGGCATCGGAGATATCGAGGTCTTCACGGCTCTTCCATCAGCGGACAACCCGGAGGCACTGGTCGGAACTTCCCGAAGGGTTTCGGTTCCCCATTTCGTTCGCTTCGTGGAGTCGAGACGAGGACAGTCGACCCGAATCAGCTATATGGCGCGCCGCCTGCTCGCAAGTGCGGGTCTGTACGGCTATCTCGTCGGATCCCTCGTGTTCTGGGGAAGGAAGCCTTGCTCGATATCGTCTTCGAGTCGCTGAAATCGTCCGGCTTGATCCGGGCCGATGCCCGATTCCGGTACAACGTAGGATTGACGCTTGGAGACGTGCTGCATCTGGCCGTTCGTTGCGAGGACGATCGCTACTACCACATCCGGCTCTCGGAGCAATTCGATCTTGCACAGGAATACGCATCCAGCCTGAGGGCGTACGAGCGCTTTCCGGAGTTCGTGCCCCAGCCCCTGGCTTATTTGCATCATCGCAACATGCAATGGATCGTGACCACCGGCGTGCGAGCCAAACCCGTGATCGAAGAGGACCTGTTGCGCCTGCGGCGCAATTCGTCGCTTCATCGGGGGCTGATCGGCTTCTTCTTGCGGGCTCGCGAACAGGCGGGCGAACCCTATTCGAAAGACGATGCCTTCGGTCTCATCGAAGGCATCGATTCCCGGTTTTCGGAAACCGAACTGTCGAATACGTGTTCCCGCGTGACCGGATCCATCGATATCGACTCGTTGACCACGCTATCCCATGCTCCCCAGCATGGGGATTTCTCGGTCAACAACCTTGCGCTCGGCAAGCTCGGGCTGACGGTCTTCGATTGGGAAGATTTCGGCAGAGTGACGCTGCAAGGCTTCGACCTCGCCATTCTGGTTTCATCGATGATGAGGTTCGAGCCGATGCGGCTCGAGGAGCTGCGTGCGACGGACGGCTTGAAGCCGAATGACGATCTCGGATGGATCGGGGATGCGTGTATCGCGCTTGGGATCGACTTCGGACGATTCCGGAAAATGCTTCCGCTCTACCTTCTGCAATTCCTCATGCTCAAGGACCTGTACTCGCGGCCCATTCGCAGGCGCGTGGAGAAAGCGATCCTTGCCCTCGTGTAGCAGCGATCGCATATCGCACGACTGCCGAGCAGGGCCGTCAGCGCGATCGCATGCCGGGCGTGGAAACCATGGCCTGCGCCGAAGCCTCGGCTTGCGATGCCAATTCCGGCTGGCGGATGGATCGGCTACGGCTCTGCACTACATTGCGGGTCGCGACCTGAATGTCGATGATGCGCGTCGTGCCGAGTGCCGCTACGGCGAGGTAGTACACCATGTCCCAATTGCCGATATTCACGAAAGCCCCTCCGACGGCGAAGCCGACGAGGCTGACCTGGATCATGCGGGCGAGCAGCGCCTGCGCGCGCCCCTCTTCCGATGCATCGGCGAGCTTGATGACGCGACGGCAGCGCAGCCAGACATAGACCCAGATATAGGCGAACAGCAGGAGGCCTATCCAGCCATGCTCGCCGAGCGCTTGGAAGTAGATGCTGTGCGATGAATGAATGTCAGCGGGGTTGGGGGCATAGCGCTTGAATACCTGGGGTGTGTAGTACTCGAAGCCGGCGCCGGTAACACGGTCGTTCGCGATGTTGATGGCCGTGTTCCAGACGTTTATTCGGCCCATCGCCGATGCATCCTCCTGATAGGTCTCTATCGTGCTCATCCGGTTCCAGTACTGCTGGGGCATGAGCGAAGTCGACAGCATGCCGACGATGACGGCCAGCAGGCCCAGGCTCAGCTTGTGCTTGCTCTTGAGCACCAGGAAGGCCGCTACAGCGGCAATTCCGAGAAACGCGCTTCGCGAATGAGAACCGAATATCGAGGCGGCGGTCATGAGCGCCGAGAATCCGATAAGCCCCTTCAACCATGGCTTGCGCGCCTGCGTGAAGAGCCAATACATCATGGGGAGCATCATCACGAGTGCGACGGCAAGGTGATTGTTGTCCTGGATTGCACTGTTCGGCGGCCCCCAGACAAGATAGTCCCCTCCCTCGGCTATCGTGAAGATCCCGCCCTTCAGGCCGAAGAATCCGATGCAGCAGACTGCCACCCACACCAGTTGCCTGACACGCCGCCAATCGGTCAGCAGGCACAGGGTAACGAGGCACATGAGATGGACCTTCATGACGTCCAGCCAGCGGTCCATGGCGGCTTGCTTCTCGAAGGCGAAGATCGACGTCACCAGCATCCACGCGAGGTAGATCAGCATCGGCATGTAGCGACGAATGCTGTCGCCGACCACACGCTCCTTCGTGAAGGCCATGCCGATCATCGTGACCGCTGCATAGGCCACGGCCCACGGCATCGAATAGGCGAATCCCCAGGTGAAGCGGTGCGGATTCGCCAGGCTGATGACCGCGAACATCAGGGCGCCGATGTAGGGGCGCTTGAGTCCGACGGGCAGGAACCCGACCAGCACCAGGGTGAGGAAGACGTCACGCATGCGAGGCTTCCTCCGGAATTCCATGACGCAGTGGCGAGTCGGAAGGCTGACCCTCCAGGTTCGTCATGAAACGTTCGAACATGAGCAGCGTCCAGATCATCGCGCTGCGGTCGCGCCGGCCCGACAGGTGTTCCTCGGCCACCCGCGCCAGCGTTCGCGTGTCGAAGATGCCGGTACGCGCCAGCGTCTCGCCGTTCAGCACGCGTTGCACCTCGGCGCGTAGCGGGCCGCGGAACCAGTCGGCGAGCGGCACGGCGAAGCCCATCTTGGGCCGGTAGAGCACGTCGTCCGGCAGCAGCGGCTCCATCGCCTTCTTGAGCACCAGCTTGCCTTCGCCCCCTGCCAGCTTCAGCTGCGAGGGCAGGCGCGCGGCCCATTCCACCAGTTCGTGGTCCATCAGGGGCTCGCGGGTCTCCAGCGAGTGCGCCATGCTGGCGCGGTCGACCTTGGTGTTGATGTCGCCGGGCAGGTAGGTCTGGTAGTCCAGGTACTGGATGAGCGAGAGCGGGTCGTCGGTCTGCGCGCGGGCGGCATGCTCGTGGAACACCTCGCGCGCGCGATAGCCGCCGAGGCGGGCGCGAAAGCCGGGCGAGAACAGCAGGCTGCGATCGTCGTCGCGCACGATCGACACTGCGTGGTAGTAGGCGTCGACGGCGTCGCGTGCCAGCGCCTGGAAGGTGGCGCGGGCGCGGAACATGCGCGGTAGCCGGTCGAATTTCGGATAGAGGCGCCCGAGCGCTCCGAACAGAAGGTGGCGCAGGCCGGCGGGCAGGCGGTCGCGCAGGGCCTGCTCGCGTACGTGGAACTTGTAGCGGCGATAGCCGCCGAAGGTCTCGTCGCCGCCATCGCCCGAGAGTGCCACGGTGACGCGCGTGCGGGCGAGCTCGCACACACGGTAGGTCGGGATGGCCGAGCTGTCGGCGTAGGGTTCGTCGTAGAGGCTGGCCAGCCGGTCGATGAGCCCGAAGTCGTCGGCGTGCACCGTCCGGGTGTAGTGGTCGGTGCGGTAGCGCTCGGCTACCTTCTGCGCGAACTCCGACTCGTTGAACGAAGCCACGTCGAAGCCGATCGAGCAGGTCTTCACCGGCGCGTCAGAGAGCTGCGCCATCGTGGCGACCACCGCGCTCGAATCCACGCCGCCCGAGAGGAAGGCGCCCAGGGGTACTTCGGAGATGAGGCGCAGCTTCACCGATTCGGCGAGCTTGACGCGCAGCTGCTCGCAGGCATCGGCCAGCGTGATGCGCTCGTCGGGCTCGAAGCGCGCGTCCCAGTAGCGGGCGAGGCGCGGAGCGTGCTCGCCCACGCGCCAGGTGAGCGTGTGCGCCGGGGCGAGCTTGGCCGCGCCGCGGTAGATCGTGCGCGGATCGGGGATGTAGCCGAGGGTGAAGTAGTCTTCGATCGCGCGTTCGTCGAGCTCGCGCGCGAAGGCCGGATGCGCCACCAGCGTCTTCAGCTCCGAGCCGAACGCCAGCTGACCGTTGCCGAGCACCGCATAGTGCAGCGGCTTGACGCCGAGTCGGTCGCGCGCCATGAAGAGCGTCTGCCGGTTGCGGTCCCACAACGCGAACGCGAACATGCCGCGGAAGCGCCCGACGCAGGCTTCGCCCCACTGCTCCCAGCCGTGCACGATCACTTCGGTGTCGCTGCGCGTGCGGAAGACATGGCCGGCGGCTTCCAGCTCGCCGGCCAGCGCCTGGAAGTTGTAGATCTCGCCGTTGAACACCACCACGACGCTGCCGTCTTCGTTGAAGAGCGGCTGCTGGCCCGTGGCCACGTCGATGATCGAGAGCCGCCGGTGGCCGAGGCCGAGGTGCGGCTCGATGTGCACCGAGCCTTCGTCCGGGCCGCGGTGCAGCTGCATGTCGTTCATCCGGCGCAGCAGTGCCTCGTCGGGCCGGCTCGGTGCGCGTGGATCGAAGATGCCGGTGATGCCGCACATGGGCGCCTCAGCCGACGGGGAAGTGGGGCAGCGGTGCCTGCGCGTGGGCCGCGGCTCCGCCCCAGCCTTGCGGCATCACGCCGCGCTGCACCAGCAGGCGCGTGTAGAGACGCTCGTAGGCGTCGATCATCGCATCGAGCCCGAACTGGCCGACGGCGTGGCGGCGCGCCTGCGCACCGTGGCGCGCGCGCAGCGCCGGGTCGCGCACGTAGGCTGCCAGGGCATCGGCCATGCCGGCGAGGTCTTCGGACTCGACCAGCGTGCCGCACTGTCCGTCGATCACCAGCTCTCCGTTGCCGCCGACACGGGTGGCGACCATCGGCAGGCCGCTGGCCATGGCCTCGAGCAGGGTGTTGTTGATGCCTTCGGCCAGGGAGGGCAGCGCGTACAGGTCGAAGCTGCGCATGAGCACGGGGATGTCCTGGCGGTCGCCGGCGAGCCACGTGACCGGGTGCAGGCGGGCCTGCGCCAGGTGGTCTCTCAGTGCCTCGGCCAGCGGCCCGTGGCCGACCATGGCGAGCCTGAGGCGTTCGGCCAGCGCGGGCGCGCGGGCGCGCAGCCCGGCCGCCGCCTGGCTGAAGGCACGCACCAGCAGCAGCGGGTTCTTGACTTCGGCGAGCCGGCCGACGTAGCCGACGACGATCGCATCCGAGGGCCATGCGGGCGCGCCCAGGGCGACGAAGTCGCGCGGCGGTTCGTGCGTGGCATCGCGCGGGCGAAAGCGCTCGGTATCCACGCCGTTGCAGATCGACACCAGCCGGTCGGCGGGCACGCCGACGCGGTCGCGCAGGAACTCGAAGGTGGGCCGCGACAGGGCCACCTGTGCGTGCACGAAGCGGCGCAGCCGGCGCCGCGTGCGCAGCAGCGACGGATCGCTGCCGACCACGTCGTGCACCTCCCAGCCGTGCTCGCCATGGATGCGCACCGGCACCGCGGCCAGCGTGGCGGCGATCTGGGCCTCGAGCGTGCCGACGTTGCGCGTGTGCACCAGTGACGGCCGCAGCGAGCGGAAGAGCCGCCACAGCCGAGGCAGCTCGCATGCGAGCGGGCCGGGACGGCGCTCGAGCTTGATCACCTCGACCTCGGTGTTGGCGATGCGCCGGGCGATGGCGCCGACGCCGGTGAGCGAGACGATGGTATGGCGAAAGCGCTGTGCGGGCAGCCGGTTGACCAGGTTCACCAGGCCGTTCTCCATGCCGCCGGTATCGAGCCGATGCACGACGTGGACGATGTGCGCGCGTGGAGCGTCCATGGCGGGCGGTGCTCAGTGCCCGGCGGCGGTCCGGGCGATGCGTCCGCCAGTGGAAGTGTCGACCGCCGGCTCGATCGCCGCGGCGGCCTCGGCCAGCCGCGCGCGGGCGGCCTGTACCGCAGCCGAGCGCTCGCCTTCGATGGGGGTGGCCAGCACGATGACAAGGGAATGATCGCCGCGGCCCAGGGCGAGCGAGGCGGCGGTGGCGGCCTTCGCGCGGTAGGCGCTGGCCGACTGGACGCCCCCGACGGCGTACCAGGTCCAGACCAGCAGGTTCTCGCCGCCCTGCGTGCCGAGCCGGTAGCTCGCCACCGTTCCCCACGGCATCGGCTCGCTGTCGCTCGCGCGGATCGGCCAGCGGGCGTCGTTCAGCCGCACCAGCGCGTTCTTCGTGTGGATCATCTCCTGCGATTCGAACTGGCGTGCGTAGTAGTAGGCATACAGCTCCACCGGCGCGCCGTCGATGCGATGCGAGACGCGGATGGTTTCGCGTGCGTCGACGTAGGCGGGCTCGAAGGGTAGCGCCGGGGCGGCGGGGAACGCCTGCAGCGAGGCGCGCAGGGCCGGTCCGACCTGCCGCGGATGGGTCATGTCGAGCAGCCCGGCGGCCACGGGGCGCCATACGAGGATGGAGACGGCAGCGGCCGCGGCGGCGGCGATCATCGGCCGTGATGGGCCCGTGCGTCCGGCGCGAGTGCCCGTTCGCGATGTCCCTGACCCGGCATCCGCGACGCCGGCGGAATCGGTGCCGGCGGCCGGCGATCTGGCCGCTGCGTCTTGCCCGTCGGGCGGCGCCGGTTCGCGCCAGCGCGAGCCGAACCAGAACAGCAGCCCCATCACGACGCCGAAGAAGATCCATCCGTAGATGAGATGATCGACACCGGTGGCGATCTTCATGTTGGAGAGGTGTCCGAGCATGACGATCATGTAGGCGCGCACCCAGTTCGCGACGATCGGCACCACGATGGCCAGCGCCATGAAGCCGAGTCGGTAGCGCAGGGTGCGGAACTGCAGGTAGGCATAGAGCACGCCCAGCGCCAGCGAGGCGATGAGGTAGCGCAGCCCGCTGCAGGCCTCCACCACCGACCAGCGGCCGGTCGGCACCATGAAGTGCAGCCCTTCGCGGTAGACCGGTACGCCGGTCCAGCGCAGGGCGGTGACGGTGGCGTCGGCCGTGTAGTCCATCATGATCGGTGTGAGGAAATCGCCGACAGGCACCGCGAAGAAGACGAAGGCGAGCGGGAACGCCAGGGCGCGTACCACCGCCGGACCCGAGAGCAGCAGCACCGCGGAGGGGATGAGCGCCACCGCGGCGATCTGCTCCAGCGACGCCACGCCGCCCAGGCGGCCGGCGAGCCACAGCAGGCCGCAGCCGGCCACCGCCGCCAGCGCCGGCCACCAGGCGCGCTGGGGCAGCGCGGCCCAATCCTGGCGCCGGCGCCAGATCATCCAGGCGGCGCAGGGCAGGGCGATGAACCCGTGGGTATAGGTTTCGGACTCCCACCACACGCGCCCCATGCCGAGCCAGGCGTCGGGGAAGGCGGCGAACGACAGCAGGCAGGCGAACACGAAGGCGCCGAACACCGCGATCCAGCGCCGCGCGAGGGGCGTGCCGTCGACCAGCAGCGAAGCGGCGCCGGCGTCGTAGGGCAACTGGCTGGCCATCGGAAGGTCCTTCAGCCCAGCCCGCGCACCAGGTACGGGCCGACGATATTGACCAGCCAGCGCGGCAGCCGCCGCCAGGTGGCGATCATCAGCCGGTACTTCGGGTTGAGCGGGTTGTTCTGCGGCACGGTGGTGCGCCCGAGCAGGCGGTATTCGTAGGTGAGGGGAGCGGGCTCGAAGCCCCAGTTCTTCTTGAAGTCGAACGGCCCCGTGCCGCGCTTGCTGCGGCCGTAGTTGAAGACGCGATAGCCGCGCTCGACCGAGCGGCGCATCAGCTCCCAGTACTTGAAGTCGTTGGCGGCCAGCTCGCGCGCGCGCGGATCGTCGCCGGCGTGCATGGGCAGCACCTCGTCACGGTGATACAGGTTGAGCACGCCGCTCACCGGCACGCCCTGCGCGTCACGCACGACGAGGATGTCGGCCTGCTCGCCGAAGGCCTCCAGGGTGAGCTCGAAGAAGCGGCGGCTGTGCGCCGGCGTGCCGTGCCGGTGCACGTTGTCCGCGAACAGCCGGAAGAAGGTATCGACGTCGCCCGTCTCGCTCGTGAGGCCGGCCTTGATGCCCTTGCGTACCATGGCGCGCTGCTTGCGCGGAATGGCGTTCATGTTGGCCTCGTGGTCGGCGCTCAGCGCCTTGCGGAACACCACGTAGAGGTCCTGCGAGGGCCAGCCGCGGTGCGAAGGGCCGAGGCTGCGGTATTCGAGGTGATCCACGCCGAGCTCGCGCGCCAGCGCCTCGGCGTGATGATCGAGCGCATCGAGCGCCGCGCGGTCTTCCCCGAGCGGGCCGGCGTAGGGACAGAAAGGCAGGCTCACCAGCGAGTGGCCGAACAGCAGCGTCTTGACCTGCGCGAGCGGCAGCACGCCGACGATGCGGCCGGCGCGGTTGGCGACGAGGTAGTGCGGACGATGGCCGAAGGCCTGTTGCAGCACGCTGCGCCACGCCCAGGCATGATAGATGCTCGCCTGCGGGTGGGCGTCGACCCATGCCTGCCAGCGCTGTGCATCGGCGTCGGTGGCCACTGTCACGGTGACCGGCGAGGCGATGTCCTGGACGGCGCCGAGGGCGGCCGCGGGGCGTGCGGCCTGCGCTGCACGGGTGTCGGAAAGCGCCTGTACTTCGGTGGCGGTGTTCATGGCGCGGTCAGTGGGCGAGGCGGTCGGCGAAGACCTGGTCGACGCGTCCCCAGCGGAAATCGGACAGCAGGCGATCGAGGCGGCCGGCCATGCGCTCGAGGTTCACATAGTGCCGGAACTTCGACTTGATCCCCGCCTGCGCCACGCGCGGCTGCTGCGGATCGACCTCCCATGGATGGAAGTAGAAGATGCACGGCTCACCGTCATGGCCGTTGATGCGTCGGATGCTCCAGCGCGATACCGGATAGGGCAGCAGCCGGAAGTAGCCGCCGCCGGAAGCCGGCAGGTTGTGCCCGAACAGGCGCAGCGAGCTGGGCGGGATCTCGATGACGCCGGAAGGGGTGCGCCAGGCGAAGCGCGGGGCCTCCGGCATGCCGTAGTGATCATGGGCGATGGGGTAGACGCTCGAGCTGTAGCGGTGCCCGGTCTCGGCGATGACCTCGTGCGCCCACAGGTTGGCGGCGCCGATGGAGAAGCTCGGGGCCCGGTAGCCGCTCACGGCCACTCCGCCGATGTCTTCGAGCAGCGCCTTGGCGCGCGCGAGATCGGCGTGGAACGCCTCGGGAGTCTGGTCGTTGGCGCGCAGGTGCCCGTAGCCGTGGCTGGCCAGTTCGTGCCCGCGCTCGATGATCTGCTTCACCAGCGAAGGATAGCGCTCGGCGATCCAGCCGAGCGTGAAGAAGGTGGCGCGGGTGTCGTGCCGATCGAGGAGGTCGAGGATGAGCGCCATGTTGCGTTCGACGCGGCAGGGCATGCTGTCCCAGCGCCCGCGCTCGATGTACGGTGCGAAGGCGGCGACCTGGAAGTAGTCCTCCACGTCGATCGACATCGCGTTGACCGCTGCCGTCACGTCGTATCCCGCTCGGTGGCCTCGGAGGCGCGCACGCGCAGCAGCCGCAGCACCTTCTTGAGCGCGCCGAAGATCATGCCGGTGGTGGACTCGAGCATCTCGACGCGCTCCTCGAGCGCGGCCATGCGCGCGGGCGCGATGGGGCGCTGCGGCCTGGCCGGGCTGCCGTTGACGCGCTCCGGCGTCTGGGCGCCGATCTCCTCGAGCGCCTCGTCCACGGCCTCGAGGGTGGCCTGGCCGGCGGCCTCGTCGGCGGATCCGGATGCGGCGGGGGGCGCGTCGGCGACGGGGGCGTCGGCCCCCTCCGCGCGCTGGTAGCCGCGCCGCGGACCGAGCTCCAGGCGCAGCTCCTCGGCGACCTCGATCACGTCGCGCTCGCCCAGCCGGTGGCGCTCGCTCAGGAAGCCGCTGAGCAGCAGCCGGTCGGCCAGCGTGTTGATGCGCCGCGGGATGCCGTGGGTGAGCGCGTAGATGCGATCGAACGCGGTGCTGTCGAAGGCGGGGTCGTTCTTCCAGCCGACGTGGGCGAGGCGGTGCTCGATGTACTGCTGCGTCTCGGCGCGATCGAGAGGGCCGAGGTGGTAGGCGGCGATGATGCGCTGCTTGAGCTGGCGCATCTCGGCGCGCTGCATGAGGTCGCGCAGCTCGGGCTGGCCGAGCAGGAAGCTCTGCAGGATGGCGCGCGTGCCGACCTGGAAGTTCGACAGCATGCGCAGCTCCTCGATGGCGCGCGCGCCCAGGTTCTGCGCCTCGTCCACGATGAGCAGCGCCCGCTTGCCCTCGGTCTGGAGCTGGCGCAGGTACTGCTCGAGGCGGATGAGCAGCGTGGACTTGTCCTGGGTCTCGGTGGGCAGCCCGAACGAGCTGGCCACGATGCGCACCAGGTCTTCGGCTTCGAGCTGCGTGGTGACGATCTGCACCGGCACCACGTTGTTCACCGGCAGGCGCCGCAGCAGCTGCTGCACCAGGGTGGTCTTGCCCGCGCCGACCTCGCCGGTGACCACGATGAAGCCCTCGGCCTGGTGCAGCCCGTATTCGAGATAGGCCATCGCGCGGCGATGGCCGCGGCTGCCGAAGAAGAATTCGGGATCGGGGCTGAGCTGGAACGGCTTGCCCGAAAGACCGTAGTACGACTCGTACATCTCTGAAACCCTAGCGGAAGCGCATGTCGACGCCGCCGAAGATCGCGTTCTCGTCGTAGCGCGTGCCACCGTCGCCGCTGGTCTGCTGGGTGCGGCGAAAGCCGCCGAAGGCGGTGGTGTCGCGGGTGAGCTCGGTGGTGTAGCCGCCACGCAAGGTGACGAGGTGAGTATTGGCCTGCAGCGCGGTGGAATCGACGACGGAGCGGTTGAGCAGCACGTCGATGCGTGATCGCGCGTCGAGCCGGTGCTGGTAGTTGACCGCCAGGCCGCGCTGGCGCAGCTCGCCGTCGAATACGCCGGCCGTGGTGATGCCGCCGCGGATGCCGGTGATGGCCACGGTGGAGGCGAAGGTGGTGGCCGACTCGCGGTTGGAGTAGTAGGCCGAGAAGGTGAGCGAGTTGGTGCCGCCCTGCAGGCCGTAGAAGGCGGTCAGGCGCCGGTCGAAGACCGCGGCATCGGTGACCAGCCCCTGGGTGAGCGCCGTGCCGGCCGGCAGCACGATGCCGGCGGCGATCAGGTTGGCCATGATCGGGTTGACGTTGCCCAGCCCGCCGGAGGCGATGGAGGCCGGATCGAAGAAGAGCAGGGAGGCGTCGGCGCTGGTGAGCACCGAGCGCGACCAGGTCAGGCCCATGGTGGCGCGCCGCGCGCTGTAGGTGGCCTGGGCGTTGCTCACCGTGCCGTAGTAGCGGTGCGAGGCCGAGGCCGAGAGGCTGGTGCGCGCATTGGGACGCCACTCGAACCCGGCCCCCGGGCCGTAGCCGAAATCGTCGCCGTCGCGGTTGCGCAGCCCGTCGATCTGATCGTAGTCGTAGGTGCCGAACACGCGCAGCTCGGGGTTCACGCGGTAGTACAGGGTGACGCCCGAGCCGCGCCGGTTGCGCGTGAAGTCGTCGGCGAACTGCAGCTGCTGGAACTCGCCGTGCCAGCGCCAGCTCCACGGCGACGAACCGTCGTTGATGCCGTCGACGATGGCCGAGCCGATCTGGTTGAGCCGCGCCGTCGTGAGGCCGGTGTTGCCGCTGGTGTTGGTGGCCGTGTAGCGCAGCTGGTAGGTGGCGAGGCTGCCGAGGCGGTCGCGGTACCACGGCGACACGCTGAAGACGCGGATGTTGGCGGTGTTGACGAACGAAGCCCCGGGGTCGAAGGCGATCGGTCCGGCGGCCGAGGCGTTGATGGTGCCCGCGTAGCCGTACAGGTCGACCCACAGCTTGTCTTCGTACAGGGCGAACGAGCCGCGACCGTTCAGCGCATGGCGGAAGAAATCGGTCTCGCCCTCGTCGACGCGCACGAAGTTGCGTATCTGGTAGAAGAGGTTGTAGGTCGCGCGCGGAGCGTTCGACTGCGCGGTGATGTAGGGCGAGACCTCCAGGATCAGGTCGCCGGTCTTGTTGGCCTGGGTGTGCAGGACGTTGTCGGAGTACGTGGCCGACGCGCGAACGCCAGGGAAGAGCACCGGGCGCTCCACCGGGGACGCGATGCCGCTGCCCTGGGCGCCGGCGGCGCCCGCCCACAACGCGACCAGCGCCCCGGCGGCCAGCGATCGGAATGCAGCCGCGGCCGGCGGGCGCCGCTCAGGCCGCGCCGTAGCCGTATCCCTGGTAGTAGCCGCTGGTCTCAATCTTGTGCGCCTTGTTCAGGACGAGCCCGACGATCTCACTGGACCCGATGGCCTCGAGCGCCTCGGCGACCACGCTGCGAGGCGTCTTGCCGGCCTCGACGACCATGACGATCTGGCCCATGTACGAGGCGAGCACGCGCGCCTCGGTGGTGACCAGCAGCGGCGGCGAATCGAAGATGAGGATGCGATCGGGATAACGCTCGCTCAGCTGCGCGAGCAGCCGCCCCATCGACTCGCTCGCCAGCAACTCGGTGGCCTGTTCGTGTCGCCGCCCGGCCGGCAGGATCGACAGTGTATCGACATTGGTGGGCAGGACCAACTGCGAGAGGTCGGGGGCGCCGTCGACGAGCCAGTCCATCAGACCGGCCTGCACCTCGATGCCCAGCTCGCGCGGGATCGACGGGCGCGCCACGTCGGCATCGATCAGGATCACGCCATGGTCGCGCTCGGCGGCGATGCTCATGGCGAGGTTGATCGCACAGAAGCTCTTGCCTTCGCCGGGGAGAGCGCTGGTAACCATGATCCGCTTGCCGTTGCGCACCGGCGCCTGGCCGCTGCGCCCGAACGCATTGGCCAGCAGCGGCCGCTTGACGATGCGGAACTCCTGCGAGGTCTGCGTGGGGGTGCCGCTGGGCACCACCATGCCGCGTGCGCGCAGGCCTTCGAGGTGGATGCGCAGCGGCTCGGGGCCGGCGGGCGCGGCTGTTGCAGGAGCGGCCGCGGGCGCCGCAGCCGGCGCAGGGGCGGCGGGCACACCGGGTGCCGCGACGCGGGCGGCCGGCGCCGCCGACGGTGCGGCGGGCGGGACAGCCGAAGGTGCGGCGGGCGCAGGGGCGATGGCCCCGGATTCCAACCGCTCGGCGAGCCTCTCGATGGTCGTCTTGCGCTCGGCGGCCTCCGGGCTTGCCGCCGCGGGGCCGCCGCCGGGCGGGTCGGATTCGTTCTGCGTGAGGCGTGCGACCGCGCGTTCGATCAGGCTCATGGGCAACCCTTACTTCACGAATGACTTCAGCGCGTAGTACGCGATTGCCGCAGCGAACAGGCCGAGGTACGCCAGCGTGGAGACCGAGAACACCATCAGGCCCACGCGTCGCTGCGCGCGCTCGGCGGCGTTGGCGATGTACGACACGCCGCCCAGCAGCGGCAGACCGGCGTCGCGCGCCAGGGTGCGCAGGTCGAAGAAGGTCGGCTTGAGCTGGTCGCGCACGAAGGCCACGCCGAGCCCGGCGCCCAGCGAGCCGAGCAGCGCCAGCGCCAGCAGTTGCGGGCGCTTGGGGCCGACCGGATCGGGGTCGACGCGCGGCGGGTCGATGACGCGGAAGTCGCCGATGCCGGCCGAGGCATCGACCTCGCTCGACATCTGCGCGGATTCGCGCCGGGTGAGCAGCTTGTCGTAGTTTTCCTTGTTGACGGCGTAGTCGCGGTTGAGCTGCGAGTACTCCGCCTCGACGCGCGGCACCGCCTGGGCCATCTGGCGCGCTTCGGCGAGGCGGCTCTCGTAGTCGGCGACCTTGGCGCGCTGGGCGGCGACCTGCGCCTCGGCGTCGGCGAGCGCGATGCGCAGCTCGCGGAACACCGGGTTGGCCATCATGCCGCCACGCCCGCCCTCGGCCTTGGCCCTGGTCTTGCGCGCCTTGTCGCGCTGGGCCTCGAGCTCGGCGATCACGCGCTTGGTGGCCACCACGTCGGGGTGCGCGGGCGTGTAGCGCAGCTGCAGCTCGTCGAGCCGCTTGTGCTGCGCCTCGATGCGCGCATCGAACTCGGTGGCTTCGTCGCCGGCGGAGCCGGCGTCGCCCACCGGGATCTCCGGCGGTCCGGCGACCAGCGGAGCCTCCCCGGTGACCTGCCGGCGCATCTCGTCGCGGGCGTTCTCGGCCTGGCGCAGCTCCAGGCGCGCCTCGCGCAGCTGGCCTTCGATCTCGCCCACCTGGGTGAGGTAGTTGCGCTCGAGCCCAGGCATCAGGCGCATGTTGCGGATCTTGAACTCCTTGAGGGCGTTCTCCGCCTCGACCAGCTTCTGCTCGTAGGCCTTGATCTGGTCGTCGATGAACTTCTGCGCCTGCGAGGTGTCGCGCCGCTTGGCGCCCAGGCTCGACTCGACGAAGATGTTCAGCAGCGACTGCACCACGTTGCGCGCCGTGGCCGGCTGGTCGCTCACGTAGGTGATGGTGAACAGGTTGGTGGCGCCGGACACCGCGCCGAAGCGGATGTCGCGCATCAACCGGTCGACGATCTCGTCGCGCTCGGCATTGGTCTTGGCGCGCAGGTCGAGGTCGGCCGCGCGCGCCACGCGCTCGGCGTTGGGCCGGTTGACCACGGTGCGCGCGACCATGCCGACCACTTCGTTGACGTTCGGTTCGACCGCCAGCCCGCTGAGCAGCGGCTTGAGGATCGACTGCGTGTCGACGAACACCCGCGTGGAGGCCTGGTACTGGTTGGGCAGGCGCCAGATCGCCACGCCGGCCGTCAGGCCGATGGCTGCCGCGACCAGCAGGGCGGTCCAGCGATAGAACCAAATGCCGCGGAGGATCGACTTGATCTGGGCGAGGGTCTCGAGCATGGCTGTCGGGCCGGATGACTCAGAACCAGCTTTCGGGGATGATGATCACATCGCCCGGCAGCACCTGGATGTTCGCCGTGACGTCGCCGCGCTTGATGAGGTCGGCCAAGCGCACGTTGTAGCCCTTGTTCTGCTCGGAGCCGCGGATCAGCACGGCGCGGTTGCCGGCGGCGAAGTCGGTGAGCCCGCCCACGGCGATCATCACGTCGAGCAGGGTCATGTTCTGGCGGTACGGCAGGGTGGCCGGCTTGACTGCCTGGCCGAGCACGCGCACCTGCTCGGAATTGCCGCCGCCGAAGCTCTGCACCACCACGGTGACGACCGGATCCTGGAGGTATTTCTTGAGCGCGGTTTCGATCTCGCGCGCCAGCTCGCTCGGGTTCTTGCCCTGGGCCACCATGTCCTCGACCAGCGGCGTGGTGATGCGCCCGTCGGGACGCACCGGAACGGTGCTGGAGAGCTCGGGGTTGCGCCAGACGACGATGTTCAACGAATCGCCGGGGCCGATGATGTAGCGATATTCGGGCTGAGCGGCCTGCGACGGCGCCGGGGGGAGGGTGGACGCACAGCCGGCCACGAACAGGGCGGCGAGCAGGGCGGCGAATATACGGAACATCGAAGAACTCCTCATGCCAAGATTTCAGCTTATTCGCCTCGTACGACGACTCGCGAGGGCCGTCCGTCGGAGTCGCCGAATATGCAACGCCGCGCCCTTCGGCGCGAGGCACTATTTCACTTCGTGAAAGCGAGGCGCACCGATACCCAGGCCGACGGCGTCGCGATGCGCGCATCGAACGCATGTCGGTCCAGAGGATACAGCGCGCGGATGCGTTGCACGTAGGCAAGTGTTTCCGGGTAGGGGGGCACGCCGCGATGGCGGTCGACCGCCCCTTCGCCGGCGTTGTAGGCTGCCAGGGCGAGCACCACGTCGCCGCGGAAATACGACAGCAGCCAGCGCAGGTAGCTCATGCCGCCGCGCAGGTTCTCGATCGGGTCGAGCGCGTCGCGCACCGCGAAGCGCTCGGCTGTCTCGGGGATGAGCTGCATCAGGCCCTGGGCATTCTTCGGGGAGCGTGCCAGCGGGTCGAAGTTCGATTCGGCGCGGATCACCGCGAACACCAGCCGCGGATCGAGGCGGTATTCGCGCGCCATGCGGATGACGGTCTGCGCGAGCTTACGGCGATCGATCGAGGCGGGCAGCCCGCGGAATTCGGCGGGGTCCTCGATCGTCGGGGTCGGGCCCGCCGAAGCGGCGACGGAGGCAGCGCTCGGCGCTGCGGGCGCGCGCAGGCAATCGGGCAGCTTGTCGCCGCTGCCGGGGATCATCAGCGCCAGGCGCGCGCCCATCTCGCTGCCGAGCTTCCCGGCGCGGCGGAACAGGGTGTTGGCGATGGCGTCGTCGCGCGGCAGGCCGCGGCCATTGGCGTACATCCAGCCCATGCGCAGCAGGGCATCGGCATCGTTCATGCGGGCGGCTGCGCAGTACAGCGCATGCGCTTTCGCGTAGTCGCGCACGAAGCCCTCGGCATGCTCGTAGCGGATGCCGGATTCGACCAGTTCGCGCGCCTCCTGGGCAAGCGCGGGCCGGGTGGGCAACGACATCGAAACAACCGCAGTGGCGAGAGCCGCTGCAACCGTTCGTCCAGACAAGCGCATCGCGTGTCCTCGAATACGAGCCCCGTATTGTAAGATCGCAGGCCCGGGGAGCCATGAATAAATTCCTGCCGCCTTTCGGTGCTCCATCGTAGGCTTCGAAGTTCCTCCCATTTTCCCCGTTTCGGCATCCAACCATGAGCATCGTTGCAGTTGTCGGTCTCGGATATGTCGGTTTGCCCCTGGCCGTGGAGTTCGGCAGGGTCTTCGAGACGATCGGCTACGACCTTTCCTCGACGAAGATCGATCATTTCCGTCGCCATGAAGATCCGACCGGGGAAGTTTCCCGCGAACAGTTCGAGGCCGCCGGGAAGCTCGCCTTCACTCACGATCCCAAGGACCTGGCAAGGGCCGATTTCGTGATCGTGGCAGTGCCCACGCCGGTCGATGCCGGCCACAATCCCGACTTTTCTCCTCTGGTATCGGCCAGCGAGACGGTCGGGGGGCACATGAAGCGCGGCGCGATCGTGGTCTACGAATCGACGGTCTACCCGGGCGCCACCGAGGAGGTGTGCATTCCGGTGCTCGAGCGCGCCTCCGATCTCTCGTGGCGGCGCGATTTCCATGTCGGCTATTCGCCCGAGCGGATCAATCCCGGCGACAAGGAGCACACCCTCGCGCGCATCATCAAGGTGGTCTCGGGCGACGATGCCGACACCCTCGATCGGATCGCGGCGCTGTACGCGACGGTGGTCGCGGCCGGCGTGCACAAGGCGAGCAGCATCAAGGTGGCCGAGGCGGCCAAGGTGATCGAGAACACCCAGCGCGACCTGAACATCGCCCTGGTCAACGAGCTGGCGCTGATCTTCGATCGCGTGGGCATCGACACGCAGGAGGTGCTGCGGGCCGCGGGCACCAAATGGAACTTCCTGCCGTTTCGTCCGGGGCTGGTCGGCGGGCACTGCATCGGGGTCGATCCGTACTACCTCACCCACAAGGCCGAGATGCTCGGCTACCACCCCCAGGTGATCCTGGCCGGGCGGCGCATCAACGACGGCATGGGCGCGTTCATCGCGCAGCGCACGGTCAAGGAGATGATCGCCGCAGGTTTCCCGGTGAAGGACGCGCCGGTGGTGGTGCTCGGGCTCACGTTCAAGGAAGACGTGCCCGACCTGCGCAACTCCAAGGTGATCGACGTGGTGCGCGAGCTCGAGAGCTATGGCGCGAAGGTGTACATCCACGACCCGATCGCCGACGCCGACGAGGCGCGCCATGAATACGGCGTCACTCTCACGCCCTGGGAACGGCTGCCCGAGGCGATGGCGGTCGTCGCGGCGGTGTCGCACGCCCGGTATCGCGAGCTGGGGCTCGCCGCGATCGCGGCGAAGGCGGCCCGCGGCGCCGTGTTCGCCGACGTGAAGGCAGCCTTCGATCCGAAGGCGGTCGGCGCGGCCGGGCTGCGCCTGTGGCGGCTGTGACGCGGGGGGGGGCGGCCGCGGGCCCGGCTGCGGAGGCCAGGCGCATCGAGGCGGCCCTGCTGGCGGGCGCGCCGCGGCGCTGGCTGGTCACCGGCGCGGCCGGCTTCATCGGTTCCAACCTGGTCGAGACGCTGCTGCGCGCGGGCCAGCGGGTGGTGGGGCTGGACAACTTCGCCACCGGCTTCCGGCGCAATCTCGAGGAAGTGCGCGAGGCGGTGGGCGAGGACGCGTGGGCGCGTTTCCGCTTCGTCGAGGGCGACGTCTCCGACCTGGCCGCATGCCGCGATGCGCTGGCCGTCGCACCGGGAGGCGGCGCCGGTGCCGTCGACGCGGTGCTGCACCAGGCGGCGCTCGGCTCGGTGCCGCGCTCGATCGAGCAGCCGCTGCGCTCGTGCGCGGCCAACGTCGACGGCTTCGTGAAGCTGCTCGAGGCCGCGCGTGAAGCGGGCGTGGCCCGCTTCGTCTACGCCTCCTCGAGCTCGGTGTACGGCGACCACGAGGCGCTGCCCAAGGTCGAGGACCGCACGGGGCGCGTGCTCTCGCCCTATGCCGCCACCAAGGCGGCCGACGAGCTGTTCGCCGACACCTGGGCGCGCGTCTACGGCATGACCTGCGTGGGCCTGCGCTACTTCAACGTGTTCGGGCCGCGCCAGGATCCCGAGGGGGCCTACGCGGCGGTGGTGCCGCGCTGGGTCGCCTCGCTGATCGCCGGTGAGCCGGTGTGGATCAACGGCGACGGCCTGACCAGCCGCGACTTCTGCTACGTGGCCAACGCGGTGCAGGCGAACCTGCGCGCGGCGCTCGCCGCGGCGCTGCCCGCGCCGCACCAGGTGTTCAACGTGGCGGTGGGCGAACGCACCACGCTGCTCGAGCTGTTCGAGGCGATCCGCCGCGCCATGGGCGCGCACGATCCGACGCTGGCGGCGAAGGTGGCGGGCGCCGCGCCGCGCTTTCGCGACTTCCGCTCCGGCGACGTGCGCCATTCGCTCGCCGACATCGGACGCGCGCGCGCGGTGCTGGGCTACGCGCCGACGCATCGGGTCGACGAGGGGCTGGCCGAGTCGATCGGCTGGTACGTGGGCTCCTGATTTACAGCTTCGCTTGCAGCGCCCGTGCCGCGTCGGCGATCTCGCCGCTCGGCGTGGCCTTGAGCAGCTCGTCGATCTGCGTCCTGGCGCCGGTCTTGTCGTCGGCGCGCACGAGCGCCTCGGCCAGGTGCAGACGGAGCTGCGGATTGTTGGGCGCCAGCTCGACGGCCTGGCGCAGCATCTCGACGCCCTTGCGATCGCCGCGCTCGGAAAGGATGACCCCGTAGGTATCGGCGATCGACGCCGACTTGGGCACCGCTTCGTAGGCCCGGCGCGCGTAATCGAGCGCACGTGCATCCTTGAGCTGGTGCAGGGCCCAGGCGCCGTTGTTGAGCGCGAGCGCGTTGCCGGGCTCCTTCTCGAGCACCACCGCGTACTGGTCGAAGGCTTCCTTCCAGCGCTTGCGCATCGTTTCCGATTCGCCGGCGTACAGGCGCAGCGGCAGGTTGGCGGGCTCGGCGCGGATCCAGTCGCGCAGGAAGGCGTCGGCGTCCGTCTCGCGCTTGGCCGCGAGCAGTGCGCGATGGACCTTGGTGCCGATCTGCATCGACCGCTGCATCGTGAAGGCGGCGCGGTAGCGTTCGCTCGCCTGCGCGAACTTGCTGTCGGCCGCGAGCAGGTCGCCTTCGAGGACGATGCCGGCCAGCTTCAGCTTGGCGTCGGACTGCATCTGCGTGGCGATGCGCATCGCCTCGTCCTTCTTGCCCTGCTGCTGCAGGACCAGGGCCATACCGACCTGGGGCTCGACCGTGCCGGGGGCGATCTCGGCGGCCTTGCGGAAGCTCGCCAGGGCGGCGTCGCGATCGCCTCCGGCCATTTGCGCCTCGCCGATGCGGAACTGCGCCGCGGCCGCCTTGGGATTGATCCGCAGGATCTTTTCCCAGGTGGAGATCGCCTGCCCGCGCTGGTCGGAGCGGATGAAGGCGTTGGCGAGCACGTCGAGGATCTGGGTGTTCTCGGGGTTGCGATTGGCCGCTTCCTGCAGCATCGGGATCGCGTCTTTCGGGGTGTTGGTCTCGATCAGGTAGCGCGCGGTGGCGAGGATGGGCAGCACCGCATCGGCGTTGGCTTCGCGCGCCTTCTTCAGGTCGGCGAGCACCTGTTCGCGGCTGCCGCCGGTGCTGGCGGTGAGGGCGGCGAGCGCCACCGCGGCCTGGGAATTCTTCGGGTCCTTGGCGAGGATGGCTTCATAGCGCTGGCGCGCATCGCCCGGGCGCTTGTCGCGCAGGTCGAAGGCGGCCAGGTTGGCGGCGGCCGGATAGAAGGCCGGATCGATCTGCAGCGCCTTCTCGAAGGCCGCGCGCGCGCCCTTGAGGTCGCCCTTGGCCGAGAGCACCGCCCCGCGCAGCGTCGACGGCATCGGGTTCTTGGGCGCCTTCTTCTCCATGCGCGCGACCGCGGCGAGCGCCTTGTCGTACTGGCGGTCGCGCACCTGCGCCATCACCAGGGCCACGTCGGCCTGCAGGTTGTTCGAGTCGAGCTCGACCGCCTGCTCGAGCTCGCTGATGGCGCGTGCGCGATCGCCCGAGGCCAGGTGAGACAGCGCCACGCCGGTGCGCGAGCGCGCGTCCGCGGGATTGACCTTGGAGGCGCGCTCGAAGTAGGCGGCCGCGCTGTTCGGGTCGTTCAGCTTCAGCGCCGCCTCGCCGGCGATGGACAGGACGACCGGATCGTCGGGGCGGCGATTCAGCGCCGGGCGCACCGCTTCGAGCGCGCGGTCGGGCTGGTTCATGCGCAGGTAGGTGGCCCCCAGCACGCGATAACCCAGCGGGTTGTCGGGCGTGCGCTCGATGACCATGCGCGCGTAGCGCTCGGCCTGCTCGAGCGAACCGAGCGAGAGGTTCAGGCCCGCAGCCAGCGTGACTGCCGGCATGTACTCGGGGGCGAGCCGCAGCGCCTCCTGCACCGCGTCGCGCGCCGCGCTGGTGTTGTTCGCCTGCGCCTCGATCACTGCGTGCAGGTACAGGGTGATGGGCGAGCCGGGCGCGGCCTTGCGCAACGCCTCGTAGTCCTTCCTGGCGCCCTCGAGGTCGTGCAGCTCGAGCGACACCGAGACCACCCGGACGAGCGTCTCGGGGTTGCCGGGGGAGAGCTCGGCGACCTTGCGGTAGAGCGTGCGGGCGGCTTCGAGCTTGCGGTCGGCCAGCTCGAGGTCGCCCTTGAGCGTGAGCGCCTCGACGGAGTCGGGCGAGCGCTGGAGGATCGCGTCGACCGCGGCGTGCGCGCCGGGGCGGTCGTCGATCGCCTTGACGGTGGCCGCGCCGACCTGTGCCGGCACGTAGTCGGCCCGGGCGGCCAGCGCGTCGGCGAACGCCTTGCGCGCCTCGGCCGGCTGCGCGAGGCGGATGTGGGCATTGCCCACCGTGGTCAGGGCCTGCGCCTGGGCCTGCGGGTCGGAGAGGGCGAGGCTGCGCGACTCCTCGACGATCTCCTTCATTTCGCCCAGCCGGTACATGGTCTCGAGCAGCGGCGGGTCGACCTTGTTGCGGTCGAAGCCCAGCTCGCGGGCACGCCGGTATTCCTTCTCGGCCGAGCGCAGGTCGCCCGCCTTCTGCGCGATGCTGGCCAGCAGGAAGCGCGCCTCGGCGTTGTTCTCGTCTTCCTGGAGCAGGTTCTTCAGGTGGATCTCGGCCGCCTTCGGGTCGGAGGCGGCGAGCGATGCCTGGGCCTTGGCCATCAGGGCCTCGGGTTTCTCGGTGCCCGAACAGGCGCTGAAGGCGACCACGATCAGCGAGGCGAGAAGGGGGCGCGCAAAGGTATGCGCGAGGGGGCGCGCCAGGAGAGACGCAAGAGGGGCGGGGTGCTTCATCACGGGAGTCTCCGGTGACCGCGGCCGGGGCGCCATCAGCGCAGCCCGAAGCGGTTCAGTAGATCGTACAGCGTCGGGCGGCTGATGCCGAGCAGATCGGCGGCGCGCGCGACGTTGCCGTCCACGCGCGCCATGACCTTGAGCACCGCCTGGCGTTCGGCTTCTTCGCGCACCTGGCGCAGGTTGAACGCCGGCGGGTCGTCCTCGACCGGCTGCAGTCCGAGGTCGGCCGCGCCGATGGTGTTGCCGTCGGCCATGATGACGGCGCGCTTGATGCAGTTCTCGAGCTCGCGCACGTTACCTGGCCAGTCGTGGTGCGCGATGGCATCGAGCGCATCTTCGCCGAGCACGAGGCGCTCGCGGCCGTTCTGACGGGCGAAGCGCTGCACGAAGGCGTGCGCCAGCAGCGCGGCGTCGCCGGCGCGCTCGCGCAGCGGCGGGATGGTGACCACGATCTCGCTCAGCCGGTAGAAGAGGTCTTCGCGGAACGCCCCTTCGGCGATGCGCTCGCGCAGGTTGCGGTGGGTGGCGCACACCACGCGCACGTCCACCGTGATCTCGGCGCGCCCGCCGATGCGCTCGATGGTGCGTTCCTGCAGGAAGCGCAGCAGCTTGGCCTGCAGCGCAAGGGGCAGGTCGCCGATCTCGTCGAGGAACAGCGTGCCCCCGTCGGCGACCTCGATCTTGCCCTGGGTCTGCTTGACCGCCCCGGTGAAGGCGCCTTTCTCGTGGCCGAACAGCTCGGATTCGAGCAGGGTCTCGGGGATCGCCGCGCAGTTGATCGCCACGAACCGCTTGTCGCGCCGCGGCGAGAGCTGGTGCAGCGCGCGCGCCAGCACTTCCTTGCCGGTTCCCGAGTCGCCCAGCAGCAGCACCGTGGCCCGGGTCGGCGCCAGGCGCTCGATCTGGCGGGACAGCTTGATCATGGCCGGATCGCGGGTGAGCAGGCCGTCGAGCGGGGTTTCGGAGGTCTGGCGGGCGAGCAGCTCGCGGTTCTCGCGCTCCAGGTCGGCCAGCCGGTAGGCACGGTCGATGACCGTGCCCAACAGCTCGGCCTCGAACGGCTTGGCGAAGAAGTCGTAGGCGCCCAGGGCGATCGCCTTGAGCGCGTTGGCCCGGTCGTTCTGGCCGGTGAGCACGATCACCTTGGTGGCCGGCGCGGCGGCGAGGATCCCCTGCAGGGTGGCGAAGCCCTCGGAGGTGCCGTCGGCATCCGGGGGCAGCCCGAGATCGAGGGTGACCACCTGGGGCTCGTGGCGGCGCAGCATGGCCAGCGCCGTTTCGCGGTCGACGGCGAACATCACGTTGAAGCGGTCGAACGACCAGCGCATCTGCTTCTGCAGACCGATGTCGTCCTCGACCATCAGCAGGATCGGGCGTTCGTCAGCCATTCATGCCCCTGCGGCCAAGGGTGCGTCGCCGCCGCTCAGCGGCAGCCGGATCCGGAACACGGTGCCCACCCCCTCGCGGCTCTCCACGTCGAGCGAGCCACCGAGCTCGCGCACGTACTCGCGGCTCTCGAAGGTGCCGATGCCCATGCCGTGCGCCTTGGTCGAGACGAAGGGGCGAAACAGTCTGCTGCGTACGAAGTCCTCGCTCATGCCCTTGCCGTTGTCCTCCACTTCGATCAGCGCGTCGCTGCCGTCGCGGCGCGCCCGAACCCGGATCATGCCCGACGGCCCGCTCGCCTCGGCCGCGTTCTGCACCAGATGGCCGATCACGCGCTCCAGGCGGTCGCGGTGCGCGAGCACCGAGCGTTGCGCCACCGCATCGTCGAGCTCGATCGAGGGCTCGGGACGCAGTCCGCGCTTGATCGCCACCGCCTGCGCCAGGGCGTCGGCCAGGGGCACGGCCACAGGCTGCTCGACGGGGCGCGCGCCGGCACGCAATTGGAGCAGAAGTCCCTGCATCCGTTCCATGACGTTTTCGACGGTGGCCAGCATGTCGGCCTGGAATTCGGGGTTGTCGCGGTGGCGCTGCGCATTTTTCGTCATCAGGCCGAGCTGCGCGACCAGGTTCTTCAGGTCGTGCACGACGAAGGCCGACATGCGGTTGAACGATTCGAACTGGCGCGCCTGCACCAGCTCCTCGACCGCGCGCTGCACGCCGAGGTAGCTGGCGGCCTGGCGGCCCGCCGTCTTGAGGAGATCGCGCACCTCCCAGTCGACCACCAGCGGCGCCAGCGGGCGCGCCAGCACCATGAAGCCGAGCAGTTCGGCGCCGAGCGGCAGGGGCACGATCATCCAGGCTTCGCCCTGGGCATGCAGCTCCGTCGGGATGGGCAGGCCGTCGTAGCGCTCGGGGTGCGCGCGCCATTCGTCGATCTCGATCACCCAGTCGCGATCGCGCAGGAAGGCCACCAGCGGGGCATCGGCGGGGACAGACGGCCGCGCGCCGCGATGCCGCACGCCGGCGGCGAAGCAGTAGGCGTCGCCTTCGCGCAGCCACAGGCCGCCGCCCGGGCTCTCCACCGGCCGCAGCAGGGCGCGCACGGCACGGCTCGGCAGGTCCTGGGCGTCACCCTCGGCGCTGTCGCCCTCGGCGAGCGTGCGGGCGAGCCGCAGCCATTCGTCGCGATAGTCGAAGCGGTACGAAAAGAAGTGCTTGGACAGGAACACGCGCAGCCGCGCCCGGATCGAGCCGGACATCAGCACCACCAGCAGGCCGACCACCGCGCCGAACACCACCAGCGCCTGCGCGATCTCGCCCCACGCCCCGCCGAAGTAACGGATGTAGTAGCCGCCGGCGGCCACCAGCACCAGGTAGGCTCCGGCGCCGAACAGCGCGGCCGAATGGAACACCACGTGGCGCGACACGCTGATGTCGAGCTTCCATTGCGGGTTGCGCGCCACGGTCACCGCCATCAGGGGCACCAGCAGTGCGTTGGCGAAGCCGCGGCTGATCCACCACGCACCGTTCATGCGCGCGTAGAGCATCGCATCGCTGTACATGAGCAGGTCGAAGCCGAACATCGCCGCCAGGGCGATGGCCATGAACTTCAGCGCCCAGCGGCGCGCGTTCGGCGTATTGCGGTAGACCTGCTCGAGGCCGACCAGGCCGGCGACCGCCAGCAGCGTCTTGGTCCCGAAGACCAGGTGCAGGCCGGCGCCGAGGAAGTCGACGGCGATCGAGGCGGCCGCCAGCGCCACCACCGCGACCAGCGCGACCAGGCGGTTGCGTTCGCTGGATTCGTCGGCGCCGGCGACGCCTCGCGCCTCGGCCGGAATGAGCTGCAGCAGGAAGACCACCCAGGCCAGGCTGCGCAAGGCCTCGGCGATGCCCGCGCCCACCACTGCCGCGCCGATCGGCACCAGGGCGAGCGCCATCGTGCCCGCCCAGGCGACCTGCATCAGCATCGCGGCCAGCAGCAGGCGGCCGTGGCGGCCTCCGGTGCCCCTGGCCATGAGCAGCCCGGCCAGAAGCAGCCACGCGGCGGCGGCGGCCGCGAAGCCGGCGATGCCCAGCGCGCGCGGATCCATCGCGCGTTACCGCGCCCCCTTGCCCAGCAGCACCACCTGCACCGTATCGACGAGGATCAACAGGTCGAGGAACAGGGAATGGTTCTTCACGTAGTAGAGGTCGTACTGCAGCTTGGCGAGCGAGTCTTCCACCGAAGCACCGTACGGATAGCGCACCTGCGACCAGCCGGTGATGCCGGGCTTGACGCTGTGGCGCACGTCGTAATAGGGGATGTCTTCGAGGAGATGACGCACGAAGAACGGCCGTTCCGGGCGCGGGCCCACGAAGCTCATGTCGCCGCGCAGCACGTTGAAGAGCTGCGGCAGCTCGTCGATGCGGGTGCGCCGCAGGATGCGGCCCACGACCGTGATGCGTGCATCGTTCTGGCCGGCCCAGCGCGGCTGGCCGTCCTTCTCGGCATCCTGCACCATGGTGCGCAGCTTCATGATCGTGAACGGCCGGCCACCCTGGCCGACCCGCTCCTGGCGGTAGAACACCGGCCTGCCGCTCTCCAGGACGACGGCCAGTATCGCCAGCAGCAGCACGGGCAGCGCCAGCGTGAGCAGGATCAGGCTCACCGCGACGTCGAACGAGCGCTTGATCATGTCGCGCAGCAGCCCCTGCTCGAAGCCCTGGCTGAAGATCAGCCAGCTGGCGCGCAGGTTGTCGATCTTGAGCACGCCCATCTCGCGCTCGTAGAACGAGGTGAGGTCCATCACCCGCACGCCCTTGAGCTTGCAGTCGAGCAGCTGGCGCAGCGGCAGCACGCCGCCGCGGCGCTCGCGCACCGCGAGCACGATCTCCGAGACGCGCAGGTCCTTGACGGTGCGCAGGAGATGCTCGTGGTCGAAGCGGCGCTCGCCCTCGGGCGTGTCGCGCTCGGCCACCACCGGATACAGCCCGGCGTACTGGATGGTGCGGCCGCGCCCGCCGTCGTGCAGGAAGCGGATGGTCTGCTCGGCATCCTCGCCGTTGCCGAGCACCATCACGCGGCGCTTGGGCAGCCCGATATCGGTGACGCGGAAGAACATCACGCGGATCACCAGCACGCCGGCCACTGCGAACACCGAGGTGACGGCGAATACTCCGCGCCCGACGTAGGTGTCGGGGAAGAGGTAGAAGACCACGCTCATCACCATCAGCGAGAGGCTGTAGGCGACGATGAGCCGCTGGACGGTGGTGCGGAACGGCTCGGCCTGCGTGTCGTACAGGCCCAGGCCGGTCATCATCAGCAGCATGACCGCCGTGAACAGGCCGGCCTCGAGCACCGGCAGCGGCAGCGACTGGTCCAGGAAGCGGATCTCGAAGCCGAGAACCATCGACTGGAACAGGACCATCGCCTCGATCAGCGTCAGCAGCAGGACGCGAAGCGACAGGTAGTGATTGAACAGCCTGATCATGGGTTGGATCCGTGGCCGGGAGACGGTGCAACCGTCCAATGCTGCATGGCGGGCCGCGAAGGCGTTATGACAAAACGCACGAGGCGTCGTTGGCGTTGCCGCTGCACCGTGACCGGACATCCCGGAGGGCCAAGGATAGGCGAATCTCGCCCGGCGCGCATCTTCGCGAGGAGGCTCGGCACTCGATGACCTGTGCACGCCGCCGCAAGCGTCATACTCCCAGCAAATTACTCGGAAAATCGATTTGTGCTTGCGGCCTTCGAGGGGTCTTGGCGGAAGTATTCGCGTAAAAGTTCGTACAGTGCCGGGTATGCCTCGTGCAGGGTCACCGGGTCGGTGAAGAACGCCTCGGTCACCACCGCGAAGAACTCGCCGGGATCGGTGGCGGCGTACGGATCCAGGGGCAGCCGTTCGTACCAGCGGTCGGCGGCCGAGGACTCGGGATCGATGTGGCGGGGGATCGACGCCTCGACGCGCTCCAGGCGCCGGCAGAAATCGTCGTAGGCGCTGCCCATGGTGCGTGCCCAGCGGTCGCGCAGCGCCGCGGGCATGGGCGGCGCGCCGTCGGCCTCGCCGTCGAGCAGGTCGAGCTTGTGCGCGAACTCGTGGATCACCACGTTGAAGCCGATGCGCGCGGAGGCCGGGTCGGCGTCGGGCCACGAGAGCACCACCGGGCCGCCGTGCATCGCCTCGCCGGCAAGCTCGTCGTCGGATTCGTGCACCACGCCGGCTTCGTCCGTCTGCCGGCGCGGCACGATGAACCGGTCGGGGTAGACCACGATCTCGACGAAGTCGAGGTGGCTGCGCAGGTGGAGCTCGAGGGTGGGCAGGCAGGCCTGGATCGCGATGGCCACGCGCACGTCGTCGTCGACCTCGAAGCCGGCCGCGCCGCTGAACTGCTTTCCGGCCAGGAACGCCTCGCATTGCGTCTTGAGCCGCTCGCTCTGGGCGCGGTCGAGGTGTCCAAGGAACGGCAGGCCGGCGGTGATGCGGCGCCAGCGTTCGGCGTCGATCGGTTCGGTACGGGACAGGCCCAGGAGTTTTCGCAGCATCGTGGGTTCGGGGAGCATCGCGAGCGTTGCCGATGCCTATAATCGGAACAGTCGGGGCGCCGGGCAAGTGTGAGCGGTGTGGCGGCCCGATGATCGGGACGAAGCGGCAGGATACAGGCCATGAAGAGGGAGCGGTTGCCCGGTGCGGCGTCATCGGGGAGCCCGTCGACGGCGGGTGCGGTGCCGGCGGGCATCGCCGCGGCGGGCGCCGGCGCGGGGCCGGCTGACGCCGTGGCCGAGGCGCTGGCCTGGGCGGCCGAGCGCGTCGGCGAGGCGGTCGGGCGCAGCGGCGAAGCGCATCTCGAGCACGCGCGCGGGACCATCGACATCCTGCGCACGATCGATGCCGACGTGGCCTCGCAGGTGGCCACAGCCCTGATTGCGCCGGCCGAGCACATGCCGCTGCGCGAGATCGAGGCCCGTTTCGGTGCCGAGGTTGCGCGGCTGGTCGAGGGCATGCGCCAGATCCAGCGCCTGCGCGAGCTGCATTCGGCCCCCGGCTCCGAGGTCGATGGGCAGGCCGAAACGCTGCGGCGCATGCTGCTGGCGATGGCCAGCGACATCCGGGTGGTGCTGCTCAGGCTGGCTTCGCGTCTGCGTACGCTACGCCATCACGCGGCGCAGCGGCGCGCCCCCGATGCGGCCATCGCGCGCGAGACCCTCGAGGTGCTGGCGCCGCTGGCGAACCGGCTGGGCCTGTGGCAGCTGAAGTGGGAGCTCGAGGATCTCGCCTTCCGCTTCGTCGATCCCGATACCTACCGGCGGCTCGCGGCCCAGCTCGAGGAACGCCGCGTCGAGCGCGAGGCCTTCGTCGAGGCGGCCATCGGACGCGTGCGCCAGGCCCTGGCGGGCGCCGGCGTGACGGCCGAGATCAGCGGCCGGCCCAAGCACCTGTACAGCATCTACAACAAGATGCGCAGCAAGCAGCGCGCGCTGGAGGACATCAGCGACCTGCGCGGCCTGCGGGTGATCGTCGACACGGTGGCGCAATGCTATGCGGCGCTGGGCGTGATCCACGGCATGTGGACCCAGGTGCCGCAGGAGTTCGACGACTACATCGCTCGGCCCAAGCCCAACGGATACCGGTCGCTGCACACCGTGGTGCTGGCCGACGACGGGCGTCCGCTCGAGGTGCAGATCCGTACCCGCGAGATGCATCGTTTCGCCGAATACGGCGTGGCCTCGCACTGGCGCTACAAGGAGCGCGGCTCGGGCGCGGCCGCGGCGGCGCGCGCCGCCCGCGCCGAGGCCGGCTACGACGACCAGATCGCCTGGATGCGTCAGCTGCTGGCCTGGCAGCGCGAAGTGGGGCAGGCGCTGGGCAGCGGCGAGGCGGCTGCCGGCGGGCTGCCGGTCGAGGAGCGCATCTACGTGCTGACGCCGCAGGCGCGCGTGATCGAGCTGCCGATGGGCGCCACCCCGATCGATTTCGCCTACCACGTGCACACCAGCCTCGGGCATCGCTGCCGCGGCGCGCGAGTCGACGGACAGATGGTGCCGCTCACCACGCCGTTGCAGAACGGGCAGACCGTGGAGATCGTGGCCGCCAAGGAGACCGGGCACGAGGGGCCGTCGCGCGACTGGCTCAATCCGCAGCTCGGCTACGTGCGCAGCGCGCGCACGCGCGCCAAGGTGCGCCAGTGGTTCAACGCGCTGGAGCTCGAGCGCGATACGGCCACGGGGCGCGAGCGCGTCGAGCGTACCTTGCAGCGCGAGGGCCGCACGGCGCTCGCCTTCGAGGAGCTGGCGCGCCGGCTCGGGTTCGACACCGTGCAGTCGATGTTCGTGGCCGTGGCGCGCGAGGAGATCGGAGCGCGCCAGCTCGAGGAGGCGGTGCGCCGCCCGCCCGCGGCGGCGCGTGGGTCGGGCGCGGCAGCGGCCGGTGCCGGCACGGCGGGGGGCGAGCCGGCGAACGAGGCGGTGCTGGTCCCTACGCGCAGGCGGGTGCGTCCGGCAGGCGGGCGCGGCGACGGCGTGCTGGTGGTCGGCATCGATTCGCTCATGACGCAGCTGGCGCGCTGCTGCCGCCCGGTGCCGCCGGACGAGATCGTCGGCTTCGTCACCAAGGGGCATGGCGTATCGGTGCACCGGGAAGGCTGCGCCACCTTCGCGCGCATGGCCGACCAGGCGCCGGAACGGGTGATCGAGACCACCTGGGGCGAGGAGGCGCTGCACGGCGCCGGCAATGGCACGCGGCGCTTTCCGGCCGACGTGGAGGTGCGTGCGGCCGACCGCCCGGGGCTGCTGCGCGACATCACGGAGATCTTCGCGCGCGACCGGCTGAACGTGGTGGGGGTAACGACGCTGACGCGCCAGCAGATCGCCAGCATGCGCTTCACCGTGGAGGTGCCGGATGCGACGCAGCTGGGAAGGACGCTGGCGGCAGTGCGGGAGGTGTCCGGCGTGATGCAGGCGCGGCGGCGCTGAGCCGGGCGCGGCCGGGCTCCACAGGAACATACGGCGCGGCAAGCCCGTCGGCCTGCGGAGGCTGCTCCCCGGCTTCGCCGGGTGCGGCTCAACCGGCGGCGTTGGTGCTGCGCTGCGCGGACTTGGGGCGGAACGCCTTGCACACGGCGTCGCGCGTCTCGAGGTAGGGCGCGCCGATCAGGTCGAGGCAGTAGGGCACGGCGGCGAAGATGCCGTGCACCTTCTGGCGCCCGTCGGGGTCTTTCAGGCCTTCGAGCGTCTCGCGGATCGACCTGGGCTGACCGGGCAGGTTGACGATCAGGGCGCGGCCGCGCACGACGGCGACCTGGCGCGAGAGGATCGCGGTGGGCACGAAATTCAGGCTGATCTGGCGCATCTGCTCGCCGAAGCCGGGCATCTCGCGATCGCCGACGGCGAGCGTGGCCTCGGGCGTGACGTCGCGCGGGGCGGGGCCGGTGCCGCCGGTGGTCAGCACCAGGCAGCAGGCTTCGCGGTCGACCAGCTCGACGAGGATGCGCTCGATCTCGGCGCGCTCGTCGGGGATCAGTCGCACCACCGCCTCGAAGGGCGTGGCCAGCGCCGAGGCGAGCCATTCCTGCAGGGCGGGGACGCCCTGGTCCTGGTAGACGCCGCGGGAGGCGCGGTCGCTGATCGAGACGAGCCCGATGCGCACGGTGGGGGTGGGGGAAGTCATCGGCGGTTTCCCGGGCAGGGTTTCAGGCACGTTCGGCGAGGCGCTCGCGCAGGGCGCGGTACAGCTCGCGATAGGCGCGCCCCGGCGCGCCGGCGGCGAGCTCGCGGCGCGCGCGCGGCACCAGCGGGCCGACGCCGTCGCGGGTGCCGGGGTGTCGTTCGAGCCAGTCCGCGAGGGCCCGGTCATCGGCGAGGAGGCGCTCGCGCCAGCGTTCGGCCTCGTGCATGACGGCGGTGGCGAGGCGCTGCTCGCGCGTCTCGTCGTCGAGCGCGGCGCGCAGCGCCTGCGCATCGACCTCGCGCATCAGGCGGCCGACGTACTGGAGCTGGCGGCGGAGGCCCTCGCGGGCGCGGATCCCGCGCGCCAGGCGTACCGCCTCGATGAGCTCGGGGGGGACCGGCAGTTGCTGCAGGCGCTCGTCGGGCAGCGGCAGGAGGCGCTCGCCGAGCGCCTGCAGGGCGAGCATGTCGCGCTTCAATTGCGACTTGCTCGGTGCTTCGCGTACCGCGTCTTCGCGCGGCTGCGCAGGCGCCTGGCCGTGCACGCGATGCTCGGTGCGGGAATCGTGGGCTCGGGAACGCATGGCAGGGCGAAGGATACGGCACTGCTATGATACCGCGCTGCCCACGCGCGACGATCCGGAGAAGCCCGAGCGATGCCGATGTTCGAGTACGAGGAGTCCAGGCTGCGCGAGATCGCCGCGGCGGTGCTCGGGTTCGCGCGCGAGTTCGGCGCCACCGACGCCGCGGTCGACATCTCCGAGAACAGCGGCCTGTCGGTGAACGTGCGCAAGGGGCGCATCGAGACCATCGAGCAGAACCGCGACAAGGGGCTGGGCGTGACGGTGTACGTCGGCCAGCGCCGCGGCAATGCCAGCTCCACCGACTTCGCGCCGTCGGCCCTGCGCGAGACGGTGAAGGCGGCCTGGGAGATCGCGCGCTTCACCGCCGAGGATCCGTGCGCCGGGCTGCCCGATCGCGACACGCTCGCCACCGAGCAGCCCGACCTGAAGGTGTTCCACGAGTGGCCGATCACCGTCGACGAGGCGGTGGCGATCGCGCAGCGCGCCGAGCGCGCGGCCTTCGACACTTCGCCGGCGATCGCCAACTCCGACGGCGCCTCGGTGTCGGTGAGCCACGGCCACTTCATCGCCGCCAACAGCCTCGGGTTCGTGGGCGGCTACCGCTACAGCCGGCACTCGATCGCCTGCGCCCCGATCGCCCGGCACCGCGGCGAGATGCAGCGCGACGACTGGTACTCGTCGCACTGCGACCCGGCGCGGCTGGCCGATCCGCAGGCCCTCGGGCGCTATGCGGCCGAGCGCGCGCTGGCCCGGCTGGGCGCGCGGCGCCTGGGTACGCGCCGGGTGCCGGTGCTGTTCGAAGCGCCCCTGGCATGCGGGCTGCTCGGGCACCTGGTGCAGGCGGTCAGCGGCGGCGCGCTGTACCGACGGGCCAGCTTCCTGGTGGATGCGCTCGGCGAGAAGCTGTTTCCGGAGCACGTCGACGTGATCGAGGACCCGCATCGCCCGGGCGAGATGGGCAGCGCGGCCTTCGACAGCGAGGGCGTGGCCACCCGCCGGCGCCACGTGGTGCGCGCCGGCGTCCTCGAGGGCTATTTCCTCTCGACCTACTCGGCGCGCAAGCTCGGCATGAAGACCACCGGCAACGCCGGCGGCTCGCACAACCTGTCGCTGGCCAGCCGCGCGACGCAGCGCGGCGATACGCTCGAGGCGATGCTGGGCAGGCTGGGCACGGGGCTTTTCGTCACCGACCTGATGGGTCAGGGCGTGAACTACGTGACCGGCGACTACTCGCGCGGCGCGAGCGGCTTCTGGGTCGAGAACGGCCGCATCCAGTATCCGGTGGAGGAGATCACCATCGCCGGCAACCTGCGCGAGATGTTCCGGGGCATCGCCGCGATCGGCGCCGATGCGATCACCCGCGGCACCAAGCGCAGCGGCTCGGTGCTGATCGGCGAGATGGCGGTCGCGGGAAGCTGAGACGGAAAGCCGGGAGCGGAAAAGCCTGGCCGTCGCGCCTCAATGAACCCAGCCGGCCAGCTGGGTGCGGATGTCGGCCGGCTCGGGCAGCCGCGCCTGCATCCGGCCGACCTTGGGCCGCAGCTCGACCACTAGGTCCTCGATCACGGCCACCGCTTCCGCGGGTGCGGGGCCCCTGGCCTCGCCCAGGGAAGCCTCCAGCACGGCCTCGGCGTGATGCACGAGGGCCAGATAGCGTCTGAGCAGGCGGCGGTGGGGCATGGCGGACGCTCCGGTTGGGCGGCGTGACTGGAACTCTGCTCTGGGCGACGTCGACGCGGGTTTGAGGTATGGTCCATCGTATCGGCCGGCCGCGGCGAGGAACTGCTTCACGGACGAGCGGCCGGCCGGCGCGAGCGCACGGCTTGCGATGTGGGTGAATACGCGACGATGAGCAAGGCATTCATCAGGGACGACGCGGCCGGGGACGACGACGACGAGATGCCCGGGCGCGAGGCCGCCGACGAGGCGGCGAAGCAGGCCGCCGGCACCCGCAACTACATCACCCGGCAGGGCTACGAGCGGCTGCAGGCCGAGCTGCTGCAGCTCATCGACGCCGAACGTCCGGAGGTGGTGCGCGTGGTGTCGTGGGCGGCCTCCAACGGCGACCGCTCGGAGAACGGCGACTACATCTACGGCAAGAAGCGGCTGCGCGAGATCGACCGGCGCATCCGTTTCCTCACGCGCCGGCTCGACGCCGCCGAGGTGGTCGACATCTCGCGCCAGGAGCGCCTCGACCAGGTGTTCTTCGGCGCCACGGTGACCTACCTGCGCAACGGCGAGCGCGAGGAGACGGTGCGCATCGTGGGCGTCGACGAGGTGGATCCGGCCGGCGGCTGCGTGAGCTGGATCTCGCCCGTGGCCAGGGCGCTGCTCAAGGCGCGCGAGGGCGACGTGGTGTCGCTGCGCACGCCGGCCGGCATGGACGAGCTGGAGGTGCTGTCGGTCAGTTACGGGTGATGCGCGACACTTCCGAGAGGTGGCGCAGGTTGCGCATCACCTGGGCGAGGTGGACCCGGTCGCGCACCTCGAGCGCGAAGCGCATCGTGGCCGACTCGGTGGCCTCCTCGTCCATGGCCACGTGCACGATGTTCGCCTCGCTGGCCGAGATCTCGGCGGCGACCTTGCCGAGCACGCCGCGATCGTTGCGCACCTGCACCTCGATCTCGGTGCGGAACTGGCCGGCCACCTCCTCGCCCCAGTCGACGTCGATCCAGCGTTCGGCGTCCTTGGCGCGCTGGCGCCGGGCCACCTTGCATTCGGCGCGGTGCACGAACAGGCCGTGGCCGCCGCGCAGGTGCCCGATGATCTCGTCGCCGGGCAGCGGGTGGCAGCACGGCGAATAGGTGACCGCTGCGCCCTCGGTGCCGTTGATCGTCATCGGGGCGGGCCGCGGCAGGATGAGCGTGGCCCCGCTGGGCTTGCCGGAGAACTGCAGCGCGATGGTGCGCGCGATGACCGGCGCCAGGCGCTTGCCCAGGCCGATGTCGGCGTACAGCTCCTCGATGCCCTTGGCGCCCGCGTCACGCGCGCCGCGGTCGAGGGCGGCGGTCTCGAGCGCGTCCATGTCGATGCGCAGAGTGCCCAGGGCCTGCACCAGCAGGCGGCGGCCCAGCTCCACCGATTCCTTGTACTTCAGGGTCTTCAGGCACTGGCGGATGCCGGCGCGCGCCTTGCCCGTGCGCACGAAGCTCAGCCAGTTCGGGTTGGCCTTGGAGCGCGGATCGGTGACGACCTCGACTACGTCGCCGTTCTGCAGCTCGGTGCGCAGCGGCACCGGCTTCTGGTTCACCCGCGCGGCCACCGCCTGGTCGCCGATGTCGGTGTGCACGCTGTAGGCGAAATCGATGATGGTGGCCCCGCGCGGCATGGCGCGGATCTGCCCGCGCGGCGTGAACACGTAGACGGCGTCGGGGAACAGGTCGACCTTGACGTGCTCGATGAACTCGAGCGAGTCGCCGGTCTGGCTCTGGATGTCGAGCAGCGACTGCAGCCATTCGTGGGTGCGCTTCTGCAGGTCGGTGAAGCTTTCCTTCTCCGCCTTGTACAGCCAGTGCGCCGCCACGCCGGCCTGGGCGACGCGCTGCATCTCGCGGGTGCGGATCTGGAACTCCACCGGCGTGCCGAAGGGGCCCACCAGCGTGGTGTGCAGCGACTGGTAGCCGTTGATCTTGGGAATCGCGATGTAGTCCTTGAAGCGGCCCGGCACCGGTTTGTAGGTGGCGTGCAGCGCGCCCAGTGCGAGATAGCACTGGGGCACGGTGTCGACCAGCACGCGAAAGCCGTAGATGTCGAGCACCTGGGAGAAGGACAGCCGCTTGTCGCGCATCTTGCTGTAGATGGCGTAGAGCGTCTTCTCGCGGCCGAACACCTCGGCGCTCAGGCCTGCCTCGGGCAGCGTCTTCTGCACCGCCTCGAGGATCTTGCCGATGACCTCGCGGCGGTTGCCGCGCGCGGCCTGCACCGCCTTCTGCAGGGTGCGGTAGCGAAACGGGTGCAGGGTGCGGAACGACAGATCGACCAGCACCCGGAACAGCTCGTGCAGGCCGAGCCGGTTGGCGATGGGCGCGTAGATGTCGAGCGTTTCGTGGGCGATGCGCAGCTGCTTGTCGGGCGGCACGGCATCGAGCGTCTGCATGTTGTGCAGGCGGTCGGCGAGCTTGATCAGGATGACGCGCACGTCGCGCGCCATCGCCAGCAGCATCTTGCGGAAGCTCTCGGCCTGCTGCTGCTCCTTGGAGGCGAACTCGACGCGCTCGAGCTTGGACAGGCCGTCGACCAGCTCGGCCACGTGCAGGCCGAAGCGCTCGACGAGCACCTGCTTGCCCACGGCGGTGTCTTCGATGACGTCGTGCAGCAGCGCGGCCATCAGCGAATCGGCGTCGAGCTTCCAGTTGCACAGGATCTCGGCGACCGCGATCGGGTGCGAGATGTAGGGCTCGCCGCTGGAGCGGAACTGCCCGAGGTGCGCTTCGTCGCTGAAGCGGTAGGCCTCGCGGATGCGGCGCAGGTCGTCTTCGGACAGGTAGGAGCCGGCCTGGCGGGTGAGGGTGGCCAGCGAGGCGACCTGGCGTTCGTCGGCCACCGCCGCGAAGCCGCTGCCGCCCGGCGCGGCGGCATTCGGGGAAGCGGCGCCGCGCGCCGCGCGCGGTTTGCCGGTCGCATCGCCGGGCTGCGCCGTCCCGGCCGCGACTCGCCGGCGCCCGCGCTTCGGGGGTGTGACGGCGGTCGGCGGAATGTTCATCGCGGCATCCGCGGCGGCCGGGCGAGGCCCGGCCGGGAGCGTATCAGGTGGGGACGCGTCGGAGCATCTCGGCGCCGACCTTGCCCGCGGCGATTTCGCGCAGGGCGGTGACGGTGGGCTTGTCCTTGGATTCGACCTTGGGCGTGTGCCCCTGGGCCAGCATGCGCGCGCGGTAGGTGGCGGCGAGCGCCAGCTCGAAACGGTTGGGGATCTGCTTCAGGGCGTCTTCGACGGTAATGCGGGCCATTTCACACCTGTCTTCGGTTCGGGATGCCCAGCGCGGCGAACGTGGCCGGATGCCGGGCATGCTGTTTGGAAAAGCGCAGCCGGGCGGCTTCGACGATCGTGCGCAGATCGCCCAACGCACTTGCAAACTCTTGATTAATAATAACATATTGAAAGCGATGAGCCTGCTTCAATTCGGCCTCGGCGGCTTCGACGCGGCGCTCGATCACCTCGGTGCTGTCCTGGCCGCGCTGCATCAGGCGCTCCCGCAGCGCATCGATCGACGGCGGAACGACGAAGATGCCCACCGCGTCGGCGAACAGCCGCTGCACCTGGACCGCGCCCTGCCAGTCGATCTCGAGCACGATATCGACGCCGGCGGCCATGCGGTCCTCGATCCAGGCCCGCGAGGTGGCGTACAGGTTGCCGTGCACCTCGGCCCATTCGAGGAACTCGCCGGCTTCGCGGCGGCGCGTGAAATCGGCCGCGTCGACGAACACGTAGTCGCGGCCGTCGACTTCGCCCGGGCGCGGGGGGCGGGTGGTGAACGACACCGACAGCTGCATGGTCGGACGTTCGGCCAGGAGCGCGCGCACCAGGGAGGTCTTTCCGGCGCCGGAGGGTGCGGCGACGACGAACAGGTTGCCGGCCTTGGAAACGGGAGCGGTCATGGGAGGCGGACGAGGCTCGTGAAAGAGGCTGGTACCTCCGGGGGCGGAGGCGCCAGGCGCGAGCCGGTCGGCGCGCGCGGAGCAATCCAGTCTATCAGCCGCGCACGGGGCAGCGTGACAGGCTCGTGGGCCACGGAAGCGGGGTGCGCGTGCCGCGGCATATTCGAACGAGATTCGTTTCGGCACGGGCGGGGCAATGGAGGGCTGCGGCGAGGCGCGCGACGTCGCGCGCCGATGCGCTCGAAAGATGCTCCGCACGCCGGCCGATCATGCACAATGGCCCCCCGACGCCTACGGACCGGAGCTCCCCGATGTACACGATCGTTCGCCGCGAGGTCTTTTCGGAGAACTCCTTTCTGTGGGAGGTCCGCGCACAGGACGTGGCGATGGCCGCCGAGCCGGGACATTTCGTGATGCTGCGCCTGTCCGAGGGCGGCGAACGCATTCCTCTCACCGTGGCCGACTACGATCGCGGGCGCGGCACGGTGACGGTGGTGGTGCAGGCGCTCGGCAAGACCACCCGCGAGATGCGCGACAACTACGCCGAGGGCGACGACTTCGACGACTTCGTCGGCCCGCTCGGTCTGCCGCAACACATCGAGCAGGTCGGCCACGTGGTGCTGGTGGGCGGCGGGCTCGGGGTCGCGCCGATCTTCCCGCAGCTGCGCGCGTTCAAGCAGGCCGGCAACCGCACCACCTGCATCGTCGGCTTTCGCAACAAGGACCTGGTGTTCTGGGCCGACAAGCTGGCCGAGTATGCCGACGAGCTGATCGTGTGCACCGACGACGGCAGCACCGGACGGCCCGGCTTCGTCACCGCCGCGCTCGCGGACGTGCTCGAGCGCGACGAGCCCGATCTGGTGGTGGCGATCGGCCCGATGCCGATGATGCACGCCTGTACCGACACCACGCGGCCGTACGGCGTCAAGACCATGGTGTCGCTCAACACCATCATGGTCGACGGCACCGGCATGTGCGGCTCGTGTCGCGTCACCGTGGGCGGCGAGGTGAAGTTCGCATGCGTCGACGGCCCCGACTTCGACGGCCACCAGGTCGATTTCAAGGAGCTGCACGCGCGGCAGAAGCGCTTTCGCAAGCAGGAGGCGGTGGCCAACGAGGATGTGGCCCATGTCTGCAGCATCGAGCAGAAGCTGTTCGTGGAGGGCAAGCGCACCTACAAGAAGTTCTCGACGTTGGAGCGCCACCAGGTCAAGATGCCCGAGCGCGATCCCGTCGAGCGTTCGCAGAGCTTCGCCGAGGTGAACCTCGGCTACAACTGGGCCGCGGCGCTGCGCGAGGCCGAGCGCTGCATCCAGTGCCTCAAGCCCACCTGCATCGACGGCTGTCCGGTCAGCATCGATATCCCGCGCTTCATCCGCCACCTGATGGTGCGCGACCTCGAGGGCGCCGTCGGCGCGATCCACGAGTCGAGCATCTTCCCGTCGGTGTGCGGGCGCGTCTGTCCGCAGGAGAGCCAGTGCGAGGCGCAGTGCGTGCTCGTCAAGGCCAAGATGGAGCCGGTGGCGATCGGCCGGCTCGAGCGCTTCGTCGGCGACAACGCGCGGCCGCACAGGGCGGAGCCGCCGTGCTTCGAGACCACGCTGGGCAACGTCGCGATCGTCGGCTCCGGGCCGGGCGGGCTCGCCGCCGCGGCCGACCTGGTCAAGTACGGCGCCGAGGTCACCGTCTACGAGGCGCTGCACGTGGTGGGCGGCGTGTTGCGCTACGGCATCCCGTCGTTCCGGCTGCCGCGCGACATCATCGACCGCGAAGTCCAGCGCCTGAAGGACTGCGGCGTGCGCTTCGAGACCAACAAGGTGATCGGCAAGACCTTCGCCGTGCCGCAACTCGTCGAGAAGATGGGCTTCGACGCGGTGTTCATCGCCGCCGGGGCCGGCGCGCCGGCCTTCCTGGGCATCCCCGGCGAGTTCGCCGGGCAGGTCTATTCGGCCAACGAGTTCCTCACCCGCGTGAACCTGATGGGCGGCGACGAGTTCCCCTACCACGACACGCCCGTCAGCCTGGGCGAGAGCGTGGTGGTCATCGGCGCCGGCAACACCGCCATGGACTGCCTGCGCGTGGCCAAGCGCGTGGGCGCGGCGCACGTGCGCTGCGTCTATCGCCGCTCGGAGGCCGAGGCGCCGGCGCGCGTGGAGGAGCTGCGCCATGCCAGGGAGGAGGGCATCGAGTTCAGCTTCCTGCACGCGCCGGTGGAGATCCTGCTCGACGACGAGGGCGACGTGCGCGGCATCCGGGTGCAGAAGATGGCGCTGGGCGAACCCGACGAGCGCGGGCGGCGCTCGCCGGTGCCGCTGGGCGAGTTCGTCGAATGGGAGTGCGACACCGTGATCTACGCGCTGGGCACCAAGGCCAACCCCATCGTCGGCCAGGCCACCCAGGGCCTGGCGCTGAACAAGTGGGGCTACATCGTGGCCGACGAACGTACCCAGGCGACCAACCTGCCCGGCGTGTTCGCCGGCGGCGACATCGTCACCGGCGGGGCCACCGTGATCCTGGCGATGAGCGCCGGCCGCCGCGCGGCACGCGCCATCGCGACCTGGCTGCAGGGCCGGCCGCGCCGCTGGCCGGTCACAATGGAGGACATCGAGGCCTTCGTGCCGCCCATCCCGCTCGCCGCGACGGCACCGAACTGAGGAGCGCGCCATGCAGTGCCCGAAATGCCACCGCCCCCTCGACGACGCCGACGACGGGGTCTACATCTGCTGTGCCGATGCCGTCCTGCAGTGGCGCTGCACGCAGTGCGCCAAGGTCAGCGAGGGGTTCGCCTTTCCCTACGGCCGCTGCCCGCACTGCGGCGGCGGCCTCGAGATCGTCGATGCGCCGCCCCGCCTGGAGGGCGCCGCGGCGCTCGAGGGCATCCGCAAGGCGTTCGAGATCGAGCTCGGCGGCCAGGCGTTCTACCGGCGCGCCGCCATCGAGAGCCAGGATCCGCTCATGAAGGACCTCTTCGGTGCGCTCGCCGCCATGGAGCACGAGCACATGGAGACGCTGTCGCGGCGCTATCACGCGCAGGTTCCCGACCTGCAGGCGGGCGTGGGCGTCGAGCTCGCGGCGATCTTCGGCGGCGTCGAGCACCGCCCGGCCGATCCGTCGAACCTGTTCCGCATCGCCATCGCGCTGGAGAACCGGGCGGCGAGCTGGTTCGCCGAGTGCGCCAACCGGGCGCCGGAAGGCTCGCCCGAGCGTCAGCTCTACCGCGAGCTGGCCGCCGAGGAACGCGAGCACGCGCAGCTGCTGGGTACCGAGCATGCGCGCTGGCAGGCCGGCAAGCCGGGGGTGCTCGGGGCGGGGTGAGGCTCGCTGCCGCTGTGCCCGACGCGCTCGAGGAGAACCCCGAGATCGGTTCACCTTCCCTGGGGCGCGAGATCGGCATCGATGCACTGCGCATCGATCCGGACGAATCGCCGTGATCGAGCGACAGTGTATCGGGCGACGGTTGCCATGCCGCGCGGATCAGTCGGCGACCGTTCGTCGTACTGCATGCTCCCAGGCCTGCATCAGGCCAGCGGCATGCGCACGATCCATCGCCGGCTCGAAAAGGCGCTCGGCACGCCACTGCCGCGATAGTTCATCCAGGCCGCCCCAGATGCCGGCCGAAAGCCCGGCCAGATAGGCGGCGCCGAGCGCAGTGGTTTCGACGATGCCGGGTCGTACGACCGGGATGCCGAGTAGATCGGCCTGGAACTGCATCAACAGGTTGTTGACGCAGGCGCCGCCGTCGACCCGCAACTCGGTGATCGGTAAACCGCCGTCGCGCTGCATCGCCTGCAACAGCGCGGCAACCTGAAAGGCAATCGACTCGAGAGCGGCGCGCGCGATGTGCGCGATTGTGCTGCCACGGGTCAACCCGCTTATCACGCCTTTGACTTCAGGGCGCCAGTATGGTGCACCCAAGCCGGTGAAGGCCGGCACGAGTACGACGCCACCCGCATCAGGAACCGACTCGGCCAGCGCCTCCACGTCGGACGAACTCTTGATCGCATGCAAGCCGTCGCGGAGCCATTGCACCACTGCTCCACCGATGAACACGCTGCCCTCGAGCGCGTATTGCCTCAGATTCGAAGGTTGGGCGGCTGCGGTCGCTACCAGACCGTGAGTCGACGATTCGAAGTTCCCACCGGTGTGCATCAGCATGAAGCATCCGGTGCCGTAGGTATTCTTGGCCATGCCGGCATTGAAGCAGGCCTGGCCGAACAGCGCCGACTGCTGGTCGCCGGCGATCCCGCCGATCAGCAGCGGTGCGCCGAATAGCGCGGCTTCCGTTTCGCCATAGAGGTAGCTGGACGGATGGACCGTCGGCAGCATCGAACGGGGTATCTGCAAGGCGGCAAGCAGTTCGCCATCCCAGGCGCCGCGCCGGATGTCGTACAGCATCGTGCGCGAGGCGTTGCTGACATCGGTCACGTGCAGCCGTCCGGCGGTCAATTGCCAAACGAGCCAGCTGTCTACCGTGCCGAAAGCGAGTTCGCCGCGTTCGGCAGCCTGGCGCCCCCCGGGTACGTGATCCAGGATCCAGCGGATCTTCGTGGCCGAGAAATAGGCATCGATGACCAACCCGGTGCGCTGCGCGATCGTCGGTGCAAGGCCAGCCTGGCGCAACTCCTCGCACAACGGTTCGCCACGCCGATCCTGCCAGACGATGGCCGGATGGATCGGTCGGCCGCTGGCGCGCTCCCAGACCACCGTGGTCTCGCGCTGGTTCGTGATGCCCAGCGCAGCGATTTCACTGATCTCGAGGCCCGCGACTGCAAGCGCCTCACGCGCGGTCTCGATCTGAGTGTTCCAGATCTCGAGCGGATCGTGCTCGACTCTGCCCGGCTGCGGATAGCTCTGATGGAGCTCACGCTGGGCCTGCGCAACGATGGCGCCGCTCGTATCGAAGACGATACTGCGCGAACTTGACGTGCCCTGATCCAAGGCCAGCAGGTATTTCACGTGGGCTTCCGTGAGGTCATGCGCGTCCGTCCACCGCGCCGGTACGCTCGCTTATCGGATCGGCTGCGGTGTCGACCTGCCCGGCTACCAGGCAGCGCACACTTGTTTCGCGCAGCAGCGACGTGAAAGGCTCGCGCAGCGGCACATCGGTCACCAGCACGTCGACCTGTGACAGATGGCCTACTTCGACCATCGCTCGGCGCTCGAACTTGCTATGGTCGGCGAGCAGCCAGACTTCGCGTGCTGCGCCGATGATTTGTTGCGCGACTTTGACTTCGCGAAAGTCGAAGTCGCGCAGCGTGCCATCACTCTCGATCCCCGAAATCCCGATCAGCGCGAAGTCGACCTTGAACTGACGCACGAAGTCGACCGTGGCTTCGCCGACGATACCGTGGTCGTGCGCGCGCACCAGACCGCCGGCGAGCATCACCTCGGCATTGGGCGCATGCACGAGAATCGCAGCAACGTTCGGATTGTTCGTCACCACTCGCAGGCGGTCGTGATGGACCAGCGCGCGGGACGCCTCCTCGACCGTGGTGCCGAGGTTGAGGATCAGCGAACTGCCGTCGGGAATCCGACGCGCGACCTCGATTGCGATCCTGCGCTTGCCGTCGGCGTTGAGCGCCTGCCTTTGCGCGTAGCCGAGGTTGCGGGTCGTCGAGTCGGGTACGGCCACGCCGCCGTGAAAGCGCGACAGCAGCCCGGCGCTGACCAGCGTCCTGACGTCGCGGCGAACTGTTTGCGGGGTGACCTCGAGCCGGTTGGCAAGAATCTCGACCGAAATCGCACCGTCGCGGGCGACCTCGTCGAGCAGGCGTTGCTGACGGGGATTGAGCGACATCAATGGTTGTCAGAGGCTGGCTCTTGCTCGTTGTCAAATCGGTAACCGAATCATCGCATCCATTCGACCAGTTTCGAACGAGTTTTGCAGACCTTCTTCAGGTTCGATATAGTTCGATCTTATCGCAATACGAACTATATAGAATTCGTGTCATTTCGCAACCCAATCATTTTGAAGGCGATTCGGTTCGAAGCCGGGCCGTTTTCAAGACAAGGGCGCGCAGGCGCAGACCATGCTCAGACCCAGTCCCGGCTATTCCGGCCGTCCTGACGCTTCCAGCAGCTTCGACGTTTCCGGTAGTGCCGGCAATCCAGGCGTCAACCCTCGGGGCCCGGGCCCGGCGCGTTTCGACCATGACGTGCTGGTTGTCGGTGGTGGCGTCAACGGCGCGGGCATCGCTCGCGACGCCGCCGGCCGCGGCCTGTCGGTACTGCTGTGCGAGCAAGATGATCTCGCCTCGCACACCTCGTCGGCTTCAACCAAGCTGATCCACGGCGGACTGCGCTACCTCGAGCGTTACGAATTCCGGCTGGTCCGCAAGTCGCTGCTCGAGCGCGAGTCGCTGCTGCGCTCGGCGCCCCATATCATGCAGCCACTGCGATTCGTGATGCCGCACGATCCGTCGATGCGGCCGGTCTGGATAATGCGGGCCGGCATCTGGCTCTACGATCACCTGGCTCGGCGTGAGATCCTGCCGGCGTCCAACTCGATTCTGCTGGCGGAACACCCGGCCGGCGAGCCGCTGAAGCCGGGATTCAGCCGGGCCTTCGTTTACTCCGACGGCCGCGTCGACGATGCCCGCCTGGTGGTGTTGTGCGCGCGCGATGCTGCCGACCGCGGCGCCATGGTCCTGACTCGCACCCGCTGCGTCGAGGCAAAGCCCGAAGGTGGCGGGTGGCGCGTCCGCCTGCTCGATCGCCAGGGCATGCATAGCGAGACCAGTGCACGCGCACTGATAAATGCCACCGGACCCTGGGCCAAGCATTTTCTCGACGAGGTCTTGCACCAACACGGCCCGCACAGTCTGCGCCTGGTCAAGGGCAGCCACATTGTCGTGCCGCGCCTGTTCAGCCACGACTTGGCCTACCTGTTTCAGAATCCTGACGGCCGAATCGTATTCGCGATTCCCTACGAGCAGGATTTCACGTTGATCGGCACGACCGACGTCGACCATCACGCCGATCCGGGCAATGCCCATATCGATGTCGACGAGATCGACTATCTGCGCGCGTCGGTCGAGCGCTATTTTCGCCGGTCGATCGAGCGCGCGGACGTGGTCTGGAGCTTTTCGGGCGTGCGCCCACTGCTCGACGACGAGTCGGGCGATCCATCGTCGGTGACCCGCGACTACCGGCTCGAACTCGATCGATCGCCGGCACTGCTACTCAACGTCTGGGGCGGCAAGATCACAACCTTCCGCAAGCTCGCCGAGGAGGCGGTCGATTTGCTCGCTCCGATGCTCGGCAATCGGGCGGGCGCCTGGACCCACGACGCACGGCTGCCTGGCGGCGACTTGTCGGCCACGATCGGCGCGCCCCGGCGCCCGGATCTCGATTTCGCGCGCTTTGTCGAGGCAAAGGCAGCGCAGTGGCCGTGGTTGCCAACGGAGCTTCTGCGGCGCTATGCGCAGTCGTACGGCTCACGGGTCGATCGCATCGTCGGAGATGCGCGTTGCCTGCAGGATCTGGGCCCCGTGATCGTGTCGAGCCTGTACGAAGCTGAGCTGCGCTACCTGATGCGCGAAGAATGGGCGAGTGAGGCTTCGGACGTAGTTTGGCGCAGGACCAAGCTGGGGCTGCGGCTCCAGGCTGGCGAAGTGGAACGGCTCGAAGGTTGGATGTCCGCTCACCGGGCAGGCAACGGCGCGTGTATGCCCGCCAGCGCAGGCCATGCGGGCTAGAACACGCCCCAGTCGCACAAGGCGGCCTGTCGAGCGGAGCGTCGTCAGACCGCTCGATGATCGCCCCCGATCGAACCATCGACCGATATCAGGTCTGCGCGGCCAGGCTGCTCGCGCATTGCACATGGACCGATGCCGGAGTCTGCCGGTCATGGCTAGGGAAAACCCTCGTTCAGAGGCGGACAACGATAAGCCAAGCGAATCCAAATGAACTTTTTGAGAAGATATATGCTCTCGTTTTGATGCTATGCGAAATCAAATAGACGTGCTACACTTCAATACGAAAAAATTTGATCGTGGATGCCTGTTGTGCTGGGCATCCTTGTGGCCTGCAGATGGTCTGGTCAACACGCGTTGATCTGCCGAATCGCTGAGTCAACTCGATGTCGTCGATTTCTTCATCCGCCGACCGGATATTCCGGCAATCGAGCGCCGTGAATCGGGCGAATTCCGCTCTTTCATGGGCTTTCCGCTCCCTTCAGGCGGATTCGGGATGTCGTGAATCCGAAGCCGCGCATGATCGCACCCTGTGGGTTGTCCAGGTTGAGCGTGAGCCGCTCGCTTGGTCGGATCGCGAAGTGCCAGCTCTTCATGGTCGCGTCGGCCGTTTTTCAGCACGATCACCATCGATTCCAATCATTGATGATATCGCGCGATGAGAAGAAGATTCCTCTGCCGCTGCGCTTCCTATTCCTTATTCGAAATCGATTATTGACGGGAGATGTGAAATGAATCACGTTGTCGAGCCAGAGCGCCAAATACCGGTTCGCTACGAAGTCGATGTAATTGTCGTCGGTGGTGGCCCTGGGGGAATCGGTGCTGCGTTAGGCGCAGCGCGAAACGGAGCCAAGACGCTGTTGGTGGAACGCTTCGGATGCTTGGGTGGCTCGCAAACTCTCACTTACTCCAGCAGTTTTGCGTTCGTCAATAATGAGCTGCAGGGTGGCTTTGTCAAAGAAATCACGGAACGGATAGATAAGGGTGGCGGGGTTGTGCACGACATCCCGGAGAAATGGGACCGTGGAGGCTGGGGCCCCAAGCAAGGTGTTGTTTTCTTCGACGGCGAATATTACAAGCATTTCCTCGACAAGATCGTGGAAGAAGCGGGTGTAAAGGTTATTTTTCACTCGTTCGCGGTCGGCACGATCCGGGATGGTAATACCCTCAAGGCGCTTATTGTTGAAAGTCGTGAAGGCCGGTTCGCGATCCGGGCCAAGGTGATAATCGATTGCACAGGCATCGGTGATATCGCCTGGAAATCCGGGGCGCCGGTTATTGGTGAAGAAGGCTTTCCGGACGGTCCTTACAAAGGCCAGCACATGGGCTATGGATGGGCGTTCTTCATCGGCGGTCTGGACGTAAAGAGATATCGAGCGTTCGAGAAGGAGAACCCGGAGGAATGGAACCAGTATATTTCCGGCCGTGAGCTGATCAAGCAGGCAAAGGCAAAAGGTGAGTTGTACCTGCTGCGTAACAGCGTGATCTTGGGTGAGCGAGAAAACGGACGAGTGTGGGTACTGAGCCCCGGCTATACGCTGAAGCCGGGGCAACATCCTTGGGAAGTCGAGGCAATGACAGCCGGTGAAATCGACCTGCGCAAACAAGCCTGGTCACTGCACAAGTTGCTGAAGGAGAACGTTCCCGGATTCGAGAATTCCTATATCGAGCAGACACCCGTTCAACCTCTGCTCCGGGATGGACATCGCATCCGTGGTGAGCACATCTTGACCGAACACGACATGACAACCGTGAAGGTACATGATGATGCGATCACAGTCTGCAACATGCCGCCCGACTACTTCTTGCCCAATGGAACGCACGAATTCGAGTTCAACGTTACGCCCTACGACATACCATATCGCTGCCTCGTGTCGACCGAGATCGATAACCTGCTTGCAGCAGGTGCCTCTGTCTCTCTGGATTTCAAGGCATGGGCGGCCGTACGGTATAACACCCCGAGCATGTGCACGGGACAGGCTGCGGGAACCGCGGCGGCGCTGTGCGCGAAGAAGAATGTCATCCCGAGACATCTGAATGTCCGGACATTGCAGGAGACGTTGCGCTCGCAAGGGTTGCGAACGAGCGTCAAGGAGGTCCCCGAGCGGATCATCAAGCAATACGAGCGAATGGCCCAGGAAGCGCTTGCGATCAAGGATTACGCTGGCTAAGGATTTTTCAAAGCGCCGACGCGCTCTCAAACCGGTGTACAAGTTTGGAGCCTCGGGTGACTCGTCGACGAAATATTCGATAGAAGCATCGTTCAATGAATATGGGAGGTGAGCCTGTGTCTACGATACGCGAGCAATTCGATACGCCTGTGCTTTATGAGGCGGATGTGCTCGTTGTTGGAGGGGGGCCAGCCGGAATTGGCGCTGCATTGGCCTCGGCACGCCACGGAGCGAAGACGATACTACTCGAGCGGTTCGGTTGCCTGGGCGGTAACCAGACACTTACGTTCTCGAATCTATTTGCCTTCGTGGATCCCCGAATTCAGGGCGGAATCATACAAGAGATTATCGAAAGATTGGGAAAGGGCGGTGGCATCGTCCTGGACTGCCCTGAAAAGGTAAACCGATCTGGCTGGGGGCCCGAGCAAGGAGTCCACTTCTTCGATGGTGAGTACTACAAGTACTTACTGGACAACATGATGAAGGAGGCTGCAGTCAAGGTCCTTTTTCACTCATTCGCGGTGGCTACAATCCGTGAGGGTAATTCGATTCGCGGTGTTGTGGTCGAGAGTCGTCAAGGCCGGTTTGCGGTCACTGCAAAAGTCGTTATTGATTGCAGCGGCCTTGGGGAGATCGCCTGGAAGTCTGGCGCACCGGTTATTGGTGAGGAAGGGTTCGCTGACGGTGAGTGCAAAGGTCAACATATGGGCTACGGCTACGCCTACTACGCATCTGGAATCGATATAGATCGATTCCGCGCGTACGCAGCGAAGCATCAAGCCGAGTGGGGCGAGTTTTCGGCCGGCCGTGACCTGATTACCCAAGCAAAGGCTGACGGCCGAGTCCGTCTCTTGCGGAATAGCGCCCTCATACGAGAGCGGATCGGGGGGCGTGCCTGGATTTTGAATCCGAGCTACTCATTGCAGGAGGGGCAGCATCCCTGGGAAGTTGAAGCGATGACAGCCGGTGAGATTGATCTTCGAAGGCAGGCGCGCGAACTGCACAATCTGTTCAAAGCCGAAGTGCCCGGATTCGAAGACGCAGTCATCGAGCAGACGCCGCAACAGCCGCTCATGCGTGATGGTCATCGGATTTTAGGTGAATACATTCTGACGGAGCACGACATTCGCCACGTCAAGTCATTCGATGACGCAATAGCGGTGTGCAACATGCCGCCAGACATCTTTTATCCGAATGGCGGGCACAAATTTGCGTACGACGTTACGCCCTATGACATTCCTTTCCGCTGCCTTATTTCTGCCGAAGTCGACAATTTGTTGGCAGCCGGCTCGTCCGTATCCATGGACCTGGTTACCTGGGCGGCGGTACGATACAACACTCCAAGCGTCTGCACCGGACAGGCAGCGGGCACGGCTGCCGCGTTAGCCGTAAGGCAGAACGTATCTCCAAAGCGGCTCGACGTGAAGATGATTCAAGCAGCTTTGATTTCCGCAGGGCAAAGAACCACCGTGCGGACATTGCCCGATGCGGTGATCAAGGACTACGAGCGGCGAGCTGAAGAGGCAAAGCCTTTGCGAATCTAGCGCCTCCAGGGCCTGTTCGCTCTACGATCGACATCCCGGCGCGGGGCCGATCGTAGAGTGAACAGATCCTCGGCTGCAGAAGAGCTCTCGTATCGGTTATAGAGATCAAAAGAAACGCCCCTGGCCTTCGGGGGAGGTTGGCGAGCCAGGAAAGCGAAGCCTCAGGGAACGATATGGCGTTACTTCGGCTAGAAGGCGTGACCCGTTTTTTTGGCGGGCTTGCGGCGGTAAGGGGTGTCTCCTTCGACGTGGAAGTGGGGCAGATCGTCGGGCTGATTGGTCCGAACGGTTCAGGCAAGACGACGTGCTTCAATCTTGTTTCCGGCCTCTACGTCCCTACCAGCGGAAATATCTATTTCAATGGTGACTTGATTAGCGGACTCCCTCAGCATCGGATTGCGGCTGAGGGTGTCGCCAGGACGTTTCAGACAAGCAGCTATTTCCCTGCGCTGACCGGATTGGATAATGTTTTGACGTCGCATCATATCCAATTGGATTCCGGCCTGGTTTCCGGTGTCTTCCGATCGAGGAAGACAATTGAAGAGGAAGTTGCCGCAGTCGAGCATAGTCATGAACTTCTTCAATTCGTGGGATTGGAAAGGCGGAGTCGAATTCGCGCAGATGCGCTGTCGAGTGCGGAGCAACGAAGGCTGATGATAGCCATGGCCTTGGCTACAAAGCCAAAGTTGTTGTTGCTCGATGAACCGGGTGCGGGCATGACCAGGGACGAGCAGGTCAACCTTACCGATCTGATCTTCAAGGTAAGGGATATCGGCATAACTATCGTACTCGTCGAGCACCATATGCGCCTGATCATGGGGATCTGTGACAAAGTGGTCGTGCTCTCGGGAGGAGAGAAGATTGCTGAGGGTACCCCGGCCGAGATCCAATCTACTGAATCGGTTATTCAAGCCTACCTCGGAAGGAGCGCGGTTCATGCTTGAGGTAGAGAACCTACGCGTTTCTTATGGCAATCTTGAAGTGGTTCATGGAATTTCGTTTCGTGCCGAGGAGGGTGAGATCACGGCGATTCTCGGTGGTAACGGTGCCGGAAAGACGACGGTCCTGAAAGCCTTGATGGGCCTTGTGCCGAGTGCCGGCGGAAGGGCTACCTTCGGTCCTGCGAGCCTGAGTGGAAAACGACCGCATGAAGTTGCCAGACTGGGGCTGGCAATGTGTCCCGAAGGCCGGCAGGTATTTCCACAGATGTCCGTCAACGAAAATCTGCTTATGGGAGCGTATCTGCGCTCCGATTCAGCGCTGATTCAGGCCGATATCGAGGAAATGTTTCAACGTTTTCCGCGCCTGTTCGAGCGGCGAACGCAACTGGCCGGGACGTTATCAGGTGGCGAGCAGGAAATGTTGGCGATCGCCAGGGCGCTCATGGCACGCCCCAAACTGCTGCTACTGGACGAACCCTCGTGGGGTTTGGCCCCGATCATCCTGGAAGAGGTGGCCCAGGCGATCCAGGATATTAGAAAAAGGGGGACGACCATACTCTTAGTTGAGCAAAACGTGCAGATGGCGTTGGATCTTGCGCATTATGCGTACATTCTCGAAACAGGAGAGTTGGTAATGCAGGCTTCCAGCCCGGAATTGATGGCGAGTAGCTATATAAAGAACGCATATTTAGGTGTTTAATTCAATCTGACGGGAGGCATTTCATGAAAAGGAACGGTCTTCGGATGTTTCGCATGGCCATAGCTGGACTGATGACTTCTGCTATGGCGCTCGGATATGGCACCTTTGGTGTCGCGCACGCAGCAGGTTCGAGCGGAACAGGTGTTGCGGCGAAAACGGGAAAACTCAACATTGGATTTGTAGATGCGCTCACCGGTACGGGTGCAGTTTACGGGCTTCCTCAGTTCGAAGCCGTGACGCTCGCGGTGGAGCAAGTGAACGCTGCGGGCGGCGTACTCGTCGGCGACACGCGATACACGCTGAAGCTGACTCATTACGATAATAGAAGCGACGCTACGGAGTCTGTTTCCGCAGTACGGAAGTTGCTGGATCTGGACGATGTCAACTTTATACTCGGATTCGCCAGCACCCCGGCGACAATGCCTGTAGCCCAGTCCTTCGGGCGTGAGAAGGGTATTTTGCTGGTCGGCAATGCAGCCGGACAGGCGATCACTACCCAGGGTGCAAAGAACGTGTTCCGAGCGCGCGCTCCGAACTCTTATGTTGGAGCGCCTTTGGGAAAATGGTTATATAAGCAAGGGGCGAAGAGTATCGCGGTCATTGGTGATCTTACCAACGCCGGTTTTTCCGACGAATATCTGCTCCTCAAGGAAGCGTACACAGCGTTAGGTGGAAAGATCGTTGCCGAGGAGACCTTTCAAAGCGCCGATCGTGACATGTATACGCAGCTGACCAAGATCAAGGGGCAGACTTTTGACGCATTGTTTGCCATCGGCAATGTCGAACAAGTGGCGTTTGTGTATCGCCAGGCCAACGAGTTGGGCTACAAGGGGAAGGTGTACAGCGTTTCAGCTGGCACTGCAGCGCAGTTTCTGAAGGTGGCTACCCCCGAGCAGATGAAGAATGGCACCGAAATCTATCTGGTGGCTTTCGATCCCAACATTCTCGGACCAAAAGGCAAGCAGTTCGCGGCTGATTTCGAAAAGCGCTTCAAACATGCGCCGGATGCGACCACCGCCAACTCTTACGACATGTTCTGGGTGCTTATGGAAGGTTTGAAACGAGCCGGTACGACAGATTGGAGGAAGGTGGCCGACGCGATTCGCGAAATCGGAATTCCCGAGCAGGCGCTGTTACCCTATTCTCTCTTGAACGGCAAGCTCTTTGACTCGAACGGGCAGGGCTTTGCGCCGATCGGGTCATTCGACTGGAAAGACGGTAACTGGGTCTTTCGAGAGTTTCTCCCGGGTGATCCGGAAGGATTTTCGAAGTTCCTGTCGCAGCAGGTGAAGAAGAAGTAACGCGCTGTGTGGGGCTGGGGCTCTACGTCAGTAGGGCTCCATCAATGAAGGGGGCTGGTTACGATGGGCGGTCCGGAACTCTTGCAGCAGATAGTCAACGGCCTGGCTGCTGGTAGTGTCTACGTATTGATTGGATTGGGTCTATCCCTGGTGTTCGGAATTCTGGGTATCGCGCATTTCGCCCATGGGTCGGTCGCGATGCTCGGGGGTTACGCGACACTTATTCTCATGAAACATCTTGGCATCAACCTCTGGGTTGCCATGCTGTTTGCCATGCCGATAACTGCGATTGTGGGCGTATTGCTCGAGAGGCTATTCTATCGCCCGGTACGCGAGGCGCCGCCAATAAACACATTTATTATTGCGCTTGGCTTGATGTTTATTTTGGATAACATCGCGTTGCTGGTTTTTGGACCGGAGCAAACTCTTATACGGTCGCCGTATACCGATGTTGTCAGCGTTGGGTCGGTCAACGTTGTTGCATTACGAATCTATATGCTCGGAAGCAACCTGGTTCTTCTGATTGCGCTTGTCGTCCTGCTTCAACGCACGAAGCTTGGTCGCGCGATTCGCGCCGTGGCTCAGAATCGTGATGCGGCCGCCATGGTAGGGGTAAATGTAGATTGGGTTTCCGGAGCGGTTTTTGCGATAGGATCGGCATTGGCGGCTGTGGCGGGCGCCTTTGTAGGATCCTTGACTGCTCTATATCCTTCTATGGGCGAAGAACTGGTGCTCAAAGGTTTTGCCGTCATGATTTTGGGCGGCATGGGTAGTCTTGTCGGGGCTGTGTTGGGCGGCATGATCATCGGCTTGACGGAGAGCTTGGGCGGTGCGCTTATTTCGTCGGCATACAAGGGCAGCTTTGGGTTCATTATATTGATCTTGGTGCTATGGTTCAGGCCGTCAGGCATGTTTGGTAAGGATGTCTAAATGAGCCTGTTACGATCAAGTTCTCGGCACGGCAGGTCTGATTTGGCAATATGGATAGTCTTGTTGCCGATTTTGATGACGCTCCCCATGTTTGTAGAGAAGGTGTATTATTTGCACCTTGTAACGATAATGTTGATATGGATCATATTGACGCAGGGGCTCAATGTGATCCAAGGGTATGCCGGCTATGTTTCGATTTGTCAGGCCACGTTTTTCGGTATTGGGGCTTATGCATCAGCGCTCGTGACTAGCAAGCTCGGTTGGCCGGTTGGCACGGGATTTGCGGCCGCGGCGCTGGCCGGCCTCCTCTCAGGCTTGTTGATCGGGTGGCCATCACTGAAAATGAAGGGACACTATTTTGCCATCGCTACGATGGCTTTTGCGGTGTTGGTCAGTTCGGTGATGCTTAATTGGAAGGTGGTTACAGGTGGAGATGCAGGACTGCAAGGCATTCCGCGTCCGGAGTTGGAACTGTGGGGATTCGAGCTTGGAAGTCCGCAAGGTTATTACTACTTGGTACTGATTGCGGCGGTCCTGAGTGTGGTATTTGTCGGGCGACTCGTTCGCTCCCGGGTGGGGCGAGCGATAATTGCGGTGCGCGAGAACGAGGCGGTGGCGGCGGCTATCGGGATCGATACGACAAGAAGCAAGCGGCTGGCATTTGGCATCAGCGCGATTTTGGGGAGCCTCGCCGGGGCATTTTATGTTCACTATATCAACTTTGTGAATCCGACCCCATTTCATCTGGGCGTATCGTTGAACGCTATATTGGCGGTCATTATCGGTGGGGCAGGGACTGTCTGGGGGCCGGTCATTGGATCGGCGCTGGTGGTTTTTCTTCCGGAATACCTGCGTGTGGCTACGGAGTACCGTATGGTGATCTACGGCACTTTGATAATTTTGGTAATGATCTTCATGCCTCGCGGGGTCATGGGGATTCTGGAGCGTGTGGCTGATAGAGTGGGGCGGCAGGCCAAGAGTGTGATCGTTTCCGGTGAACGACTGAAATAATGGCTTTCCTATTATGGAGCGGTTCGACTGATGGGTCTTCCCTGTTCCCGCTTTCAGCAGATGCTCCCGTGACTGTCTTTCCAAAGGCGGTGGGAGCGCATAGAACCTTGTTGACTTGACACAGTATCAGCGCGGATCGATGCGACGCTCGAGCCGTTGCACGCGCTGCGCGAGGCCGCGCAGGTCGTCGGCGCCTTGCGCCGCCCAGCCGCTCCAGAGCAGCTCGACGATCGCCGTCGCCGTGTGCGTGGCAACGAGCTGCCGCCGGCGCGCAAGCCGGTTCCACACATGGTGCTCGATCCCGCCGAAGACGAGGTCGCGCGCGAGCGCCACCTCGAGGTCGCCACGCAGCTCGCCGCGCTGGATGCCGTCGCGCAGCGTGCGGATCAGGAACTGGCCGTAGCGCTGGTTCAGCGCGTGCAGCTGGGAGCCGAAGTACGGCTGGTGGCCGCGCGACTCGCTGACGATCAGCCGCGTGAAGGCGGGATCGTCGATCGCGATCTGCAGGTGACGGGCGATCAGGTAGTGCAGCCGCGCCCGCGTGTCGACGATGGCGGCGAAGCCGGCCTCTATGTCCTCGATCAGCCGATCGTAGAACGTCACGAACAGCGAATCGAGCAGCTCGCGCTTGCTGCGGAAATAGGTGTAGATCGTTCCCTCCACGCACCCGGCGCGTGCGGCGATCTCGGCCACCGAGGCGTTCTCGAAGGAACGCTCGAGGAAGACCTCGCGAGCGGCGGCGAGGATCTCGTCGCGGCGAACCGGTTTTCTCCTGCGGGGCAATGTTGCGGACATCGTTCGGGAGATCGTGGGCGCGACTCAGTATAGAGCAGGTCGTGGGATCTCGGTCATCGACGCAGCCGCCTCCCTGTTGTTGCCTCGCTGCGCACGGTGCGCATGCTGCACTGCGGCTTGACGGGGCAGGAAGCACCGGGCATTTTATTGAGTGTTGCTCATTATTACGCACTCGCTATGCCTCTTACCGACTATCGCAGCGTGTTCCGTCCCGGCCTGTTCGCGGGGCGCGTCGTGCTCGTCACCGGAGGCGGGTCGGGAATCGGCCGCTGCACCGCGCACGAGCTGACGGCGCTCGGCGCCGCGGTCGCGCTCGCCGGCCGCAAAGCCGACCGGCTCGAGACGGTTGCCGCCGAGCTTCACGACAAGGACACGCAGGTCACCCAGCACCCGCTCGACATCCGCGACGAAGAAGCGGTCCAGCGCGTGGTCGGCGAGGTGCTGCGCGCGCACGGAAGGCTCGACGCCGTCGTGAACAATGCCGGCGGGCAGTTCACGGCGGCGGCCGAAAGCCTCTCGCTCAACGGCTGGGAAGCGGTCGTGCGAACCAACCTGAGCGGGGGCTTCCTCGTCGCGCGCGAGGCGTACCGGCAATTCCTGCACGCGCACGGCGGCGCCATCGTCAACGTCATCGCCGACATGTGGAACGGCATGCCGGGCATGGTGCACTCCGGCGCCGCGCGCGCCGGCATGCTGAACCTCACCGAGTCGCTCGCCGCCGAATGGGCGCGCAGCGGCGTTCGCGTGAACGCCGTCGCACCCGGATGGATCGCCTCGAGCGGGCTCGACCGCTACCCGCCCGAGACCATCGCGCAGATGCGCCGCTTGCATCGCGTCGTGCCGCTGCGGCGCTTCGGAACCGAAGCCGAGGTATCGGCGGCGATCGTCTTCCTGCTGTCGCCCGCTGCGGCGTTCATCACCGGAAGCTGCATCCGGGTCGACGGCGGCGTGCCCAACGCGCGCCACACCTGGCCCGCGCAGCCGATGGAGCACGACAGCGATGCAACGCGTCCGTTCGACGCCTTCCCGCTCGCGAGCCGTCCGCGCGTGCTCGACGAATCCTGAAGAACGCCGCCGCACGAATGCTCCCTCTCGACACGGGAATCGACACCGGCAGCGCGGAATTCGCGGCGCGTCGAGCCGCGATGATCGAGCGCATCGCCGAGCTGCGCGCGCTCGAGCAGCGCACGCGGGATGCCTCGGCGCGCGCGGCGCCGCTTTTCGAGCGACGCGGCCAGCTGCTGCCGCGCGAGCGGCTCGCACGGCTGCTCGACGCGGGCAGCCCGTGGCTCGAGCTCTCGACGATGGCGGGTTACCGTCTCGACGCCGCCGACCCGCAGCGCAGCATTCCAGGCGCGGGCGTCGTGTGCGGCATCGGTTTCGTCGCATGCACGCGCTGCGTCGTCGTCGTCAACGACTCCGGCATCGACGCGGGCGCGATCCCGAGCATGGGCGGCGAGAAGATCCTGCGTGCGCAGCAGATCGCCTTCGAGAACCGCCTGCCGCTGGTGCAGTCGATCGAATCGGCGGGCGCGAACCTGCTGCGCTATCGCGTCGAGGATTTCGTGCACGGCGGACGCCTGTTCCACCACCTGGCGCGGCTCTCGGCCGCCGGCATTCCGGTGGTGGCGATCGTGCACGGCTCGTCCACCGCGGGCGGCGCCTACCTGCCGGGCCTGTCCGACTACGTCGTCATGGTGCGCGGACGCGCGAAGGCCTTCCTCGCCGGCCCGCCGCTGCTGCAGGCAGCCACCGGCGAGATCGCTACCGACGAGGAACTCGGCGGCGCCGAGATGCACGCGACGATCTCGGGGCTGGCCGACTATCTCGCCGACGACGACGCCGACGCGGTGCGCATCGCGCGCGAGGTGGTCGGCCGGCTCGGCTTCGACGACGACGCACCGCCGCACGCCCGAAGCGATACCGCTGCGGCCTCCGCGTGTTTCGAAGAGCCGCTGCACGCGCCCGAGGAGCTCGCCGGCGTCGTTCCACTCGATTTCCGCGAGCCCTTCGACATGCGCGAGGTGATCGCACGCATCGTCGACGGCTCGCGCTTCCTCGAGTTCCAGCCCGATTACGGACCGCAGACGGTGTGCGGCCACGCCGAACTGCACGGCCACCGCGTCGGCATCGTCACCAACAACGGGCCGATCGATCCGGCCGGCGCCAACAAGGCTACGCACTTCATCCAGGCCTGCTGCCAGAGCGCAACGGCGCTGCTCTACCTGCAGAACACCACGGGCTACATCGTCGGACGCGCGAGCGAACAGACGGGGATGATCAAGCACGGCTCGAAGATGATCCAGGCGGTCTCGAACGCCACGGTTCCGTCGATCACGCTGCATTGTGGCGCCTCCTTCGGCGCCGGCAACTATGGAATGTGCGGACGCTCCTTCGGTCCGCGCTTCGTCTTCTCGTGGCCGAACACGCGAACCGCCGTCATGGGCGGGGAGCAGGCCGCGCTGACGATGCGCATCGTCAGCGAATCCACCGCACGCCGGCGCGGCGAGCCGGTCGACGAGGCGAAGCTCGACGCATTGTCCGCGCGCATCGTGGAGCACTTCGAAGCGCAGGCCGGCGTGCTGCACACCAGCGCGCGGCTGCTCGACGACGGCATCGTCGATCCGCGCGATACCCGCAAGCTGCTGGGCTTCCTGCTCGACACCTGCGCAGGCGCGCAGACGCGCGCGCTGCGTCCGTCGAGCTTCGGCGTCGCCCGCCCCTAGGATCGATCAACGCGGAAGCGAACGGAGAGAAGGATGATCTACACCGAGGAACACGAAAAACTGAAGAACTCCGTGCGCCGCTTCGTCGACGCCGAAATCAATCCGCACGTCGAGGAATGGGAGCGTGCCGGCATCTTTCCCGCACACGAGCTGTTCCGCAAGATGGGGCGGCTCGGCTTCCTCGGCGTCACCAAGCCGGTCGAATACGGCGGCTCGGGCCTCGACTATTCGTATTCGGTGGCCGTTTCCGAGGCGCTCGGGCACGCGCACTGCGGCGGCGTGCCGATGGCGATCGGCGTGCAGACCGACATGGCCACACCGGCTCTCGCGCGCTTCGGCAGCGACGAACTCAAGCGCGAGTTCCTCGCGCCGTCGATCGCCGGCGAGCGCGTCGCCTGCCTCGGCGTGTCCGAGGTCGGGGCCGGCTCCGACGTCGCCTCGATCCGCACCTTCGCGCACAAGGACGGCGGCGACTACCGCATCCGCGGCGGCAAGATGTGGACGACCAGCGGCACGCAGGCCGACTGGATGTGCCTGCTGGCGAACACCTCCGACGGCGCGGCGCACCGGAACAAGGCGCTGATCTGCCTTCCGATGGATACGCCCGGCGTCCAAGTCGCGCGCAAGCTGAACAAGGCCGGCATGCATTCCTCGGACACCGCGCAGATCTTCTTCGACGACGTGCGCGTGCCGCAGCGCTACCGGATCGGCGAGGAAGGCATGGGATTCGCCTACCAGATGATGCAGTTCCAGGAGGAACGGCTCTGGGGGGTGGCAAACTCGCTGGGGGCAGGCACGATCCTCGCCGAGACGATCGGCTACCTGCGCGAGCGCCGCGCCTTCGGCCAGCCGCTGCTCGCCAACCAGTTCATCCACTTCAAGCTCGCCGAGCTGAACACCGAGATCGAATGCCTGCGCGCGCTGCTGTACCGCGCGGTCGAACTGTACGTCGGCGGCGCCGACGTCACGCAACTCGCGTCGATGGCCAAGCTGAAGGCCGGACGAGTCTCGCGCGAGGTCGCCGACTGGTGCGTGCAGTTCTGTGGCGGGATGGGCTACATCGCGGACACGCGCGTGAACCGCTACTGGCGCGATTCCCGACTCGTCTCGATCGGCGGAGGCGCCGACGAGGTGATGCTCGGCATCATTGCCAAGACGATGGGCATCCTGCCGCGCCCATGAAACGCTTCGCGTCCCCGCCGCCCGCGTTCGACGCGCTGCTCGTCGCGAACCGCGGCGAGATCGCGCATCGCGTGCTGCGCAGCGCACGCGCACTGGGCCTGCGCACGATCGCCGTGCACGCATCGGGCGAGCGCGATGCGCCGCACGTCGCCGCTGCCGACGAGGCGCTCGAGCTGCGCGCCGATTCCGATCTCGCCGCCTACCTCTCGATCGAGGCGGTGATCGATGCATGCCGGCGCAGCGGCGCCGGCGCCGTTCATCCCGGTTACGGCTTCCTCTCGGAGAACCCGGCGTTCGCGCGCGCCTGCGCAGCGGCGGGCATCGTCTTCGTCGGGCCGTCCGCCGAGGCGATCGAGGCGCTCGGCGACAAGGCGCAGGCGAAGGCGATCGCGCAGCGCGCCGGTGTGCCCTGCCTCCCCGGATACGCCGGCGACGACCCGTCGCCGGCGGCGATGGCGGCCGAGGCCGAACGCATCGGCGTGCCGCTGATGATCAAGGCTGCTGCGGGCGGCGGCGGGCGCGGCATGCGCCGGGTGGATTCTCTGGCCGATTTCGAGTGGCTGCGCGAAGCGGCGGCGAAGGAGGCGCAATCCGCCTTCGGCGACGGCCGGCTGCTGCTCGAGAGATGCGTCGACGGAGCGCGCCACGTAGAGATCCAGATCCTCGCCGATCGCTTCGGACACTGCGTGCACCTCGGCGAGCGCGACTGCTCGACGCAACGCCGCCACCAGAAGATCATCGAGGAAGCGCCCGCGCCGGGCGTTTCCGCGCAGACGCGCGCGGCGATGGGCGAAGCGGCCGTACGCCTCGCGCAGGCAGCCGGCTACGTCGGAGCGGGAACCGTCGAATTCCTGCTCGATCCCGACGGCGACTTCCGGTTCCTCGAGGTGAACACGCGGCTGCAGGTCGAGCATCGAGTCACCGAGGCGGTCACCGGAGTCGATCTCGTCGAGATGCAGCTGCGCATCGCGCGCGGCGAGCCGCTGCCCTTCGCGCAGGCCGACCTTCGCTTCGACGGGCACGCGATCGAGGCGCGGCTGTGCGCCGAAGACGCCTTCGCAGGTTTCGTGCCGCGCAGCGGCGCCATCCACGGCTGGCGGGTCGCGCACGACGACGCAGTACTCGTCGACCACGCGCTCGGCGCGGGTACGTACGTCTCGCCGCACTTCGACTCGCTGATCGCCAAGTTCGTCGCGCGCGGCGGCAATCGCGAAGACGCGCGGCTGCGCCTGGTTTCGGCGCTCGCGCACAGTTCGATCCTCGGCCCGACCACGAACCGCGCCCTGCTGCTCGAATGCTTGCGCGCACCGCGTTTCGTCGCCGGCGATCTCGATGTGGGCTGGCTCGAGGACGCAGCCTCGTGCTGGCGCGCGCCCGCGCCCGATTCCCGATGGCAGGCGGTGGCGAGCGCACTGTGGGTGCAAGCGGTGATGCGCCGCCACGGGCCGCTCGCGAACTGGTCATCGAACGGCGCGCGCCGCTCGCGGGTGTCGCTCGCCGTGGTCGGCGTCGACGTCGGTGAGGCGCATGCTCGCGCCCAAGGCGATACCGAGGGAAGCGAGGGCAGCGAACGCGGCGAAGGCACCCACCGCCTGGCGAAGTCCCCGGTCGAAGAGCCGATGCGCTGGAACGCCGAGGTCGAAGCTGCGCACGACGATGCGCTCACGGTACGCATCGGGGCGCACGAAAGCACGCTGCAGATCGAATCGGCCGAATCGATGCGCATCGACGGTCACCGGCTGCCGGTCCACGTCGCCTTCGAAGGCACGCCTGCCCGTCCGTTGCGGATGTGGCTCGACCATTGCGGCTTTGCAGCGGGCGTCGTCGACGCCGCATCACTGCCGGTGCGCCGCGCGAGCGCCGACGCCGGCGGCGAGCTGCGCGCACGGATGCACGGCCGCATCGCATCGCTCGCCGTGGCCGAAGGCGAACGCGTCCGCGCCGGCCAGGCGCTGCTGTCGATCGAGGCGATGAAGATGGAGCACCGGATCGATGCACCCACCGGCGGACGGGTCGCGGCGATTGCCGTCTCGGTCGGTGCACAGGTCTCGCCGGCCACACTTCTCGTACGCATCGAACCGGAGGCTGCATGATCGACGATGGCCTTCACCGAAAGCCAGATCGGCCTGTTTGCCCTGACCGAGGACGCGGCCGAGGGGCAGGCCGCCTTTCGCGAGAAGCGGGCACCGAAATGGAGTGGGCGATGAGCGACAGGCAGAAGGTGGTCCGCATCGGCGGCGCCAGCGGCTTCTGGGGCGATTCCAGCGTGGGCGCACCGCAGCTGGTGGCCAGCGGCCAGGTCGACTACCTGGCGTTCGACTACCTGGCCGAACTCACCATGTCGATCCTGGCGGCTGCGCGCCTGAAGAAGCCGGAGCTCGGCTACGCCACCGACTTCGTCACGGTGGCCATGAAGTCGGTGCTCGAGGACGTGGTGGCCAAGGGCATCCGCGTGGTCAGCAACGCCGGCGGCGTCAATCCCGAGGGCTGCGCCGAGGCGCTGCGGGCGCTGGCAAGCCAACTGGGCGTGCAGGTGAAGATCGCCACCGTCACGGGTGACGACGTGATGCCGCTGTTGCCCACGCTGCGCGAGCAGCAGCCCGCGGTGGCCGAGCTGCAAAGCGGCGCGCCGCTGCCGGCCAGGGTGGTCACCGCCAATGCCTACCTGGGCGCGATGCCGATCAAGGCCGCGCTGGACGCAGGCGCGCAGATCGTCGTCACCGGCCGCTGCGTCGATTCGGCCGTGACGCTGGGCATCCTGATGCACGACTTCGGCTGGACGGCGAGCGACCTGGACCAACTGGCCGGCGGGAGCCTGGCCGGCCACATCATCGAATGCGGCTGCCAGGCCACCGGCGGCCTGCATACCGACTGGCGGGCCGTGCCCGACTGGGCGCACATCGGCTACCCGATCGTCGAGTGCGAGATGGACGGCAGCTTCACCGTCACCAAGCCCCGGGGTACGGGCGGCCTGGTGGCGCCGCAGACCGTGGCCGAGCAATTGCTCTACGAGATCCACGATCCGGCCGCCTACCTGCTGCCCGACGTGGTGTGCGACTTCAGCCAGGTGCGTATCGACGCCGTGGGCGAGCAGCGCGTGCGCGTGCAGGGTGCGCGCGGCCGCGCGCCCACCGGCAGCTACAAGGTGAGCGCCACCTACGTCGATGGGTTCAAGACCTCGGCGCAACTGTCCATTGTCGGCTTCGACGCGGTGCCGAAGGCCCGGCGCACCGGCGATGCCATCCTCGAGCGCGTGGGCGAGCTGCTGCAGGCGCGCGGCCTGGCGCCTTTCAGCGCGACGCATATCGAGGTGCTGGGCGCGGAGAGCCCGTACGGTCCGCACGCCCACCCGGCCGCGGCGCAGATGCGCGAGGCCGTGCTGCGCCTGAGCGCGCGCCACCCCGACAAGGCCGCGCTGGAGCTGCTGGCGCGCGAGGTGGCCCCCGCGGGCACCTCGTGGGCACCGGGCACCACCGGCGCAGGCGGGCGCGCCAGCGTCTCGCCGCTCATTCGTCAGTACGCATTCCTGCTGGACAAGGCCCGGGTCGTGCCTGTGGTCACCCTCGATGGCGCTGCGGTCGCGCTCCCGGCCCCGCTGCCTGCGGTCGCCGGCGCGGCGCGCGCAGCGGGCCCGCATGAAGCCAGGGACGGCGGGGCAGGCAGCGTGCCGCCCACAGCCGCGGCGGATGAAATGGTCGAGGTGCCGCTGATCCGCCTGGCCTGGGCACGTTCGGGCGACAAGGGGGACACCTCCAACATCGGCGTCATCGCGCGCAGGCCGGAATGGCTGCCGCTGCTGCGCGAACAGCTCACCGAGGCGCGGGTGGGCCAGTGGCTGGCACACCTGGTCAGGGGCCGGGTGACGCGTTACGAGGTTCCCGGCATCCACGCCTTCAACTTCGTGTGCGAGCAGGCGCTGGGCGGCGGCGGCATGGCCTCGCTGCGCAACGATGCGCTGGGCAAGGGGATGGGGCAGATCCTGCTGGCGCTGCCGCTGCGCGTGCCCTCGGGCTGGCTCGCGGATGCGGCGTCCTGAGCCCTCACTCGATGTTCTGCACCTGCTCGCGCATCTGCTCGATGAGCACCTTGAGTTCGATCGAGGCACCGGTGAGGTCGATGGCGGCGGCCTTGGAGCCGAGGGTGTTGGCTTCGCGGTTGAATTCCTGCAGCAGGAAGTCGAGCCGCTTGCCGGCCGCGCCGCCGGCTTCGAGGATGCGGCGCAGCTCGGCCACGTGCGCCTGCAGGCGTGAGAGCTCCTCGGCGATGTCGATGCGCAGGCCGTAGGCGGTGACCTCCTGGCGTACCCGCGCCATGGTCTCCTCGTGCGGGATCGCGGCGTCTGCCTGGTCGAGCGCCGCGCGCAGGCGTTCGACCAGCTTGTCCTGCCACGCTTGCAGCAGTTCGGGGCTGCGCTGCGCGAGCGGTTCGACGATGGCGGTGACGGCGTCGGCGCGCTCGAGCATGAACTCGACCAGCTTGCTGCCCTCGCGCTGGCGGCTGGCGGTGAATTCGGCCAGCGCCTCGCGGGTTGCGGCGAGCACTTCGGGTGCGAGCGCCTCGGCGCCGGCCGGTTCGGCCAGCACGCCCGGCCAGCGCAGCACGTCGGCGACGCCGGGCGGGTGGGCCTGGGGCATGGCTTCGTTCACCTGCCGGGCGAGCTCGGCGAGCTGGGCGAGCGCCCGGGCGTCGATGCCCGGCGCCGATTCGTCGCGCGAACGCGCGCGCAGGCCGATCCGGCACTCCACCTTGCCGCGCTGCACGGCGCCGGCGATCAGCTCGCGCAGCGCCGGTTCGGCCACTCGCAGCTCGTCGGGCATGCGGAACGACAGGTCGAGGAAGCGCGAGTTGACGCTGCGGATTTCCACGATGAGCTGGCCGGCGGCGGTTTCGCGCGTGACCTGCGCGTAGCCGGTCATGCTGTGCAGGGGGCGCCGTTCGGCGGCTCGTTTGTTCAAGATGAATCTTTATGACGGGAAGTCTTTAGAATGTCCGGGTTACCGGTATCGAAGGTCGTTTCACCGACGCTGATGGGCACCCAGACGAATGCGCCGCTGCCCGAGGGGCTGGAGATCGGCGGATACCGTATTGTAAGGAAGATCTCGAGCGGCGGATTCTCGATCGTCTACCTGGCCGAGGACGCCGCGGGCGAGAAGTTCGCAATCAAGGAATACCTGCCCAGCTCGCTGGTCAAGCGCAAGAGCGGCGAGCTGGTGCCGGAGATCGCGCCGGCCAGCGAGGTGACGTTCCGCAACGGCCTGCGCTGCTTCTTCGAGGAAGGGCGGGCGCTGGCGCGCATCTTCCATCCGAACGTGGTGCGGGTGGTCAATTTCTTTCGCGCCAACGAGACGGTCTACATGGTGATGGCCTGGGAGCGCGGCCGCAGCCTGCAGGAGACGGTGTTGCGCCACCGGGCGCGCCAGGCCGGCGCGATCCTGCCAGAGCGGCATGTGCTGCGCGTGTTCAACCAGGTGATGAGCGGCCTGCGCGAGGTGCATGCGAACCGCCTGCTGCACCTCGACCTCAAGCCGGCCAACATCTACCTGCGCATGGACGGTACGCCGCTGCTGCTCGACTTCGGGGCGGCGCGGCGCGCGCTGGATGCCGAGCCGCAGAAGCTGTTTCCGATGTATACGCCGGGCTTCGCTGCGCCCGAGCTGTACCGCCGCACGCAGCAGCTGGGGCCCTGGACCGATGCCTACGGGCTGGGCGCGAGCATGTTCGGCTGCATGGCCGGGCAGCCGCCGCAGCCGGCCGACCAGCGCGAGCTCGAGGACAAGGTGCCGGCGGCCATCGACGCGATGGCGGGGGCGTACTCGCGGGCGTTGCTCGATATCGTCACGTGGTGCCTGAAGCTCGATTCGCTCGAGCGTCCGCAGAGCGTGTTCGCGCTGCAGCGCGCGCTGCGGTGCATCGAGGTGCCGGACGCCAAGGCGCAGCGGCCGGGGGCGGTGGGACGCTGGTTCGATACGCTCACCGGACGCTCGGGCTCGCGCCGCCGCGACGACGAAGGCCTGACGCTGCCCGGCTGAGGGCGGCGCTATCCAGGGAACAGCGATGCGTTTCTCGATCTACCAGGACAGCCTCGTGGGCGCGCGCGCGTCCAACCAGGACCGCATGGGCTACTGCTACACGCGCGACAGCCTGCTGATGATGGTGGCCGACGGCATGGGCGGGCACCTGCGCGGCGAGGTCGCCGCGCATCTCGCGCTGCAGTCGGCCGCCGCCTGCTTCCAGGCCGATGCGCGGCTGGCGCTGGACGATCCGGCGGCCTTTCTCGATCGGGCGCTGCGGCGTGCGCATCGCGACATCCTGCGCTACCAGGCGCTGCACGACCTGCCCGAGGCGCCGCGCACCACCATCGTGGCCTGCGTGGTGCAGGACGGGCGCGCATGGTGGGCGCATGCCGGAGATTCGCGGCTGTATTTCGTGCGCGGCGCGCGGCTGATGCGGCGCACGCGCGATCACTCCAAGGTGCAGAACCTCATCGACCTCGGCCAGCTCGACCCGCGCGAGAGCGACACCCACCCGGAGCGCAACAAGGTGCTCAACTGCCTGGGCTCGCCGTGCGAGCCGACCATCGAGCTGGGCGGCGACGTGGCACTGGAGCCGGGCGATGCGGTGATGCTGTGCAGCGACGGCGTGTGGTCGGCGCTGGGCGAAGCCGAGATCGTCGAGCGGCTCTCGAGCGTCCCGGTACCCAGCGCGGTGTCCTGGGTGGTGCAGCGCTCGGTGGAGAACGCGGGCATGGGCGCCGACAACGCGACGGCGCTGGCCATGACCTGGGAGGGCGACGAGACGCGCGTTTCGTCGCTGTCCTCGCACGACGTGCCCGAGGGTGCGATCACCACCACCATCGCGGTCGGCCTGATCGACGAGGCGGCGCCCGGGGAAGCGATGTCCGAAGACGAGATCGAGCGTACCATCCGCGAGATCCGCGAGGCGATCGCGCGCACCAACGGCAGCTGAGGGCGCGCCGGCGCGGGCTCGATTCGATTCCTCCGACAGACTCCTGGGAGCATGCCGATGTCGATCCGTCCGAGCGCGCGCGCGCCCGACGCCCTGCGTCCGGTGCGCATCACGCGCGGCTTCACTCGCCACGCCGAAGGCTCGGTGCTGGTGGAGTTCGGCCAGACGCGGGTGCTGTGCACCGCCAGCGTCGAGGACAAGGTGCCGTCGTTCCTGCGCGGCGCCGGCCGCGGCTGGCTCACGGCCGAGTACGGCATGCTGCCGCGTGCGACGCATACGCGCGGCGAGCGCGAGGCCGTGCGCGGCCGCCAGAGCGGGCGCACGCAGGAGATCCAGCGCCTCATCGGACGCAGCCTGCGCGCGGTGTTCGATCTCGCCCGGCTGGGCGAACGCACCCTGACGCTCGATTGCGACGTGCTGCAGGCCGACGGCGGCACGCGTACCGCCGCCATCACCGGCGCTTTCGTGGCTGCCCACGATGCGGTCACCGGGCTGCTGGCGGCCGGGGCGATCGGCGAGACGCCGGTGCGCGATTTCGTGGCCGCGGTCTCGGTCGGGCTGTACGAGGGCGTCGAGGTGCTCGACCTCGACTACGCCGAGGACTCGGCCTGCGACACCGACCTGAACGTGGTGATGACCGGCGCCGGCGGCTTCGTGGAAGTGCAGGGCACGGCCGAGGGCGAGCCCTTCACGCGCGCGCAGATGGACCGGCTAGTCGACCTGGCCGCGGGCGGCATCCGGCAGCTGATCACCGCGCAGAAGGCCGCGCTCGCGGGCTAGGCCCAGGCCCGACCCGGAGCCGACATGAAGCTCGAGCGCATCGTGCTGGCCTCGAACAATGCCGGCAAGCTGCGCGAGCTCTCGGCGCTGCTCGCGCCGCTCGGCCTGGTGCTGCAGGCGCAGGCTGCGCTGGGCGTCACCGAGGCCGAGGAACCGTTCGGCACGTTCCTGGAGAATGCGCTGGCCAAGGCGCGCCATGCGAGCCGCGCTACCGGCCTGCCGGCGCTCGCCGACGATTCGGGGTTGTGCGTGGATGCGCTGGGCGGGCGCCCGGGCGTGCTGTCGGCGCGCTGGGCCGCCGAGCGCGCGCGCGCCCTGGGCGGCGTCGCGCCGGCGTACCCGGCGGGCGACATCGACACCGCGAACAACGTGCAGCTGATCGTCGACCTGGCCGGCCGCAGCGAGCGCGCTGCGCACTACTACTGCGTGCTGGTACTGCTGCGCTCGGCCGACGATCCGCAGCCGCTGGTGGCCGATGCGAGCTGGCACGGCGAGGTCATCGATGCGCCGCGCGGCGGCGGCGGCTTCGGCTACGACCCGCATTTCCTGCTGCCCGAGCTCGGCTGCACGGCCGCGCAGCTCGATGCGCAGCGCAAGAACGCGCTGGGGCACCGGGGGCGGGCGCTGCGCACCCTGGTACGACGGCTGCGCCGCGAGCGGCTCGTCGAGGCGCCGTGAGCGTCCGCACGGGCCTGCGCGAGCGGGGGCCTGTCCGGTGAGCGGCGACCCGGCCGGCCCGGCGGCGGTGTCCTCGCCGCCGCCGCTGTCGCTCTATGTGCACTTGCCGTGGTGCCTGAGCAAGTGCCCGTATTGCGACTTCAACTCGCATGCCCTGCGCGGCGGCGCGGCGGAGCCGCCCGAGGCGCGCTATCTCGACGCGCTGCAGGCCGATCTCGAGGCGGCGTTGCCGGCGATCTGGGGGCGTACGGTCTCGACGGTGTTCATCGGCGGCGGCACGCCGAGCCTGTTCTCGCCGGAAGGCATCGATCGCCTGCTGACCATGATCCGCACCCGCGTGCGCACCGCCCCGGACGCGGAAGTGACAATGGAGGCCAACCCGGGCACCTTCGAGGCGCAGCGCTTCGCCGCCTGTGCGCAGGCCGGCGTGACGCGCCTGTCGATCGGCGTGCAGAGCTTCTCCGACGACGCGCTGCGGGCGCTCGGGCGCGTGCACGACGCGCGTCAGGCGCGCGCGGCGATCGAGGAGGCGGCACGCAGCTTCGAGCGCTACAACATCGACCTGATGTACGCGCTGCCGGGCCAGACGCCGGAGGCCTTCGGGCGCGACCTGGCGAGCGCGTTGGCCTTCGCGCCGCCGCACCTGTCGCTCTATCACCTCACGCTCGAGCCGGGCACGCCCTTCGCACAACATCCGCCGAAGCTGCCCGACGAGGACGCGGCGGCCGACATGCTGGCGCTCGCCGAGGAGATGATGGGCGCGCACGGCCTGCAGCGCTACGAGGTGTCGGCGTGGGCGCGGCCGCGCTTTCGCTGCCTGCACAACCTGAACTACTGGGAGTTCGGCGACTATCTCGGGATCGGGGCTGGGGCGCACGGCAAGCTGTCGTTCCACGACGGCATCGTGCGCGAGGCGCGCCTGCGCCAGCCCGAGCGCTACATGCAGGCGGCGCTGGCAGGCGGCGACGTGCTCGCCGAGCGACGCACGTTGACGCGCGAGGAGATCCCCTTCGAGTTCATGCTCAACGCGCTGCGCCTGACCGAGGGGGTGCCCGCGGCGATGTTCACCGAGCGCACTGGCCTGCCGCTGGCGGCCATCGAGCGCGAACGCGCGCTGGCCGTCGAGCGCGGGCTGCTCGATCGCGACCGCTGGCGCCTGCGGCCCACACCGCTGGGCATGCGGTTCCTGAACGACCTGCTCGAGCTGTTCCTGAAATAAGGGGAGACGCCACCATGGAGACGATCCGCAGCACGATGATGCCGGTGCCGCTGTCACTGAACCGGCTGCTCGAGCACGCCGGCCGGCAATTCCCGCAATCGGAGGTGGTGTCGCGGCTGCCCGACAAGTCGCTGCGCCGCCACACCTATTCCGACCTGTACCGGCGCACGCGCGCGCTGGCGGCGGCGCTGCGCCAGCTCGGCCTGCGCAAGGGCGATCGCGTGGCCACGCTGTGCTGGAACCACCATGCCCACCTGGAGTGCTACTTCGGCATCCCGGCCGCCGGCGGTGTGATGCACACGCTGAACCTGCGCCTGGCGCCCGACGACATCGGCTGGATCGCTCATCACGCCGGGGACCGCTTCCTGGTCGTCGACGACATCCTGCTGCCGCTGTATCGCCAGTTCGCCACCGCGCACCGCTTCGAGCGGGTGATCGTGTTCCGGTTCGGCGGCACGCCGGTGGCAGGGGAGGCGGCGACAACGGAAGCGGCAGCGGGAGAAGCGGCAGCGGGCAAGCCGGCGGCGGGCCGGGCGGCCGGTGCAGAGGCGCCGCCGCCGTTCGAGGACTACGAGCGGCTGCTGGCGCGGGCGCCGGCCGATTTCGAGTACGCCGCGCACGACGAGAACGACCCGGTGGCGATGTGCTACACCTCGGGCACCACCGGCAAGCCCAAGGGCGTGGTGTACTCGCATCGCTCGACCGTGCTGCACTCGCTGTCGTGCGCGCTGCCCGACTACGTCGGCCTGTCGTGCGCCGACACGGTGATGCCGGTGACCCCGATGTTCCACGCCAACTCCTGGGGCATCCCGTATGCCGCGGTGATGCTGGGTGCCAAGCTGGTGTTCCCGGGCCCGCACCTGCACCCGGAAGACCTGCTCGACCTGATGCAGGCCGAGCCGCCGACGCTCACGCTGGGCGTGCCGACGATCTGGCTGGCGCTCATCCAGGCCTGCGAGGCGGATCCTGGGCGCTGGCGGCTGCCGGCCGGCATGCGCAGCATGGTCGGCGGTGCGGCGGTGCCGGAGTCGCTGATCCGGCAGTTCGCGCGCCACGGCATCCGCATCGCCCAGGGCTGGGGCATGACCGAGACCTCGCCCATGGGGTCGCTGTTCTTCGAGAAGCCCGAGCTGCGCGGGAGCCTCGGCGAGGACGAGTGGTTCGCACGCAAGGCGCTGGCGGGCATTCCCGGGCCGCTGGTGGAGGTGCGCATCATGGGCGAGGACGGCCCGTGCGCCTGGAACGGGCGCGACGTGGGCGAGCTGCAGGTGCGCGGACCCTTCATCGCGGGCTCGTACCACGGCGAGGACCCCGACTCCGGCAAGTTCACCGGCGACGGCTGGCTGCGCACCGGCGACGTGGCAGCCATCGACCCGCAGGGCTACATCCGCATCGCCGACCGGACCAAGGACCTGATCAAGTCGGGCGGCGAGTGGATCAGCTCGGTCGAGCTGGAGAACGCGATCATGGCCCACCCGGCCGTGGCCGAGGCCGCGGTGATCGCGGTGCCTCATCCGAAGTGGCTGGAGCGGCCCCTGGCCTGCGTGGTGAGGAAGCCGGGCGCGGCGCTCGAGGCCGACGAGCTGCTGCGCTTCCTGGCTCCCGGGTTCGCGCGCTGGCAGCTGCCCGATGCGATCGAGTTCATCGAGGCGGTGCCGCGCACCTCCACCGGCAAGTTCTGGAAGGCGAAGCTGCGCGAGCGCTATGCGGGGTGGGAATGGCCGTGACCGGCACTGGCCCTGCCTGAGCGGGAGCGGTGCAACCCCTGAGGACTGCACCGCCGGAGGGCGAAACTCGCGATTGCACTAGAATGGTGCGCACCAATAAGGTGCGCACCATTGTCGTTTGCGGGCGCAAAACCCGAAATCCCGAAGCCGGTCGGTGGCACAGAACCTGCTAGTTTGAGTCCGAGCCCGAAAGGGACCAGAATCGCGCGTCCGCTTCCCCTGCCGCGGGAGCGCGCATCCGAACCGCCCCACCGTCTCCAGGAGATTCGCAGCATGGCCACCGTCAAAGACGTGATGAAGATGATCACGGACAACGAAGTCAAATTCGTCGATCTGCGCTTCACCGACACCCGCGGCAAGGAGCAGCACGTCACGGTGCCGGTCAAGGGCTTCGATGACGACAAGTTCACCTCGGGCCATCCGTTCGACGGCTCCTCGATCGCCGGCTGGAAGGGCATCGAATCCTCGGACATGCTGCTGATGCCCGATCCGGCCACCGCCAACATGGACCCGTTTCGCGAGGAGGCCACGCTGCTGCTGAGCTGCGACGTGATCGAACCGTCCGACGGCAAGGGCTATTCGCGCGATCCGCGCTCGCTCGGGCGGCGCGCAGAGGCCTACCTGAAGTCGACCGGCCTGGGCGATACCGCCTACTTCGGTCCGGAGCCCGAATTCTTCATCTTCGACTCGGTGACCTGGAACGTCGACATGTCGGGCTGCTTCGTGAAGATCAACTCCGAGGAAGCGGCCTGGTCGAGCGGCAAGGACATGGAGGGCGGCAACCTCGCGCACCGGCCGTCGGTCAAGGGCGGCTACTTTCCGGTGCCGCCGGTCGATTCCTTCCAGGACATGCGCTCGGAGATGTGCCTGATCCTCGAGCAGATGGGCATCCCGGTCGAGGTGCACCACCACGAGGTGGCCGGGGCCGGGCAGAACGAGATCGGCACCAAGTTCTCGACGCTGGTGCAGCGCGCCGACTGGCTGCAGCTGATGAAGTACGTGGTCCACAACGTCGCGCACAGCTACGGCAAGACGGCCACCTTCATGCCCAAGCCGATCGTGGGCGACAACGGCTCGGGCATGCACGTGCACCAGTCGATCTGGAAGGAAGGCCAGAACCTGTTCGCGGGCGACAAGTACTCGGGGCTGTCCGACTTCTCGCTGTTCTACATCGGCGGGATCATCAAGCACGCGCGCGCGCTGAACGCCATCAGCAACCCGGGCACCAATTCGTACAAGCGGCTGGTGCCGGGCTTCGAGGCGCCGGTGAAGCTCGCCTACTCGGCGCGCAACCGCTCGGCGTCGATCCGCATCCCCTACGTGAGCAACCCCAAGGGCCGGCGCATCGAGGTGCGCTTCCCGGATCCCACCGCCAACCCCTACCTGCTGTTCACGGCGCTGATGATGGCCGGGCTGGACGGCGTGCAGAACAAGATCCACCCCGGCGAGGCGGCCGACAAGAACCTGTACGACCTGCCGCCCGAGGAAGAGGCGCAGATCCCCACCGTGTGCTCGTCGCTGGACCAGGCGCTCGAGTACCTGGACAAGGACCGCGAGTTCCTCACTCGCGGCGGGGTGTTCAGCAACGACCTGATCGACGCCTACATCGAACTGAAGATGGAGGAGGTCACGCGCTTTCGCATGACCACCCATCCGGTCGAGTTCGACATGTACTACAGCCTGTAGCGTGCGGACGAGGCGGGGCGCGGATTCGCAGGTCGGCTGCGGCGCCCCGCAGATCGGTCGGCCGTCCGGCCGGTTTGAATCCCCGGGCGCGCTGCCTTACACTGGCCGCGGACTTTCCGCCGCGCCATGAATCCGCCTCGCTACGCCTTTCCCGCGCGCACGCTGTGCTGCGCCGTCCTTGCGCTGAGCCTTGTCGCTCCGGCCTGGGCGCAGGTCTACCGCTGCGAATCCGACACCGGCGTGCCGATCTACCAGGGCACGCCGAACGGGCGCAACTGCCGCCCGCTCGACCTGGCTCCCCTCACCACCATCCCGGCGCCGAAGCTGCCGGCGGCCCGCTCCCCGGCGGGGGCGGCACCCAACGGTGCGCGCGCCGCGCCCGAGGGCTTCCCGAAGGTCGATGCGGCGACCCAGCGCGCCCGCGACGGCGACCGGCGGCGCATCCTCGAAGACGAGCTCAGGAAGGAGGAGAGCCGGCTGGGCGAGCTGAAGCAGGAATACAAGGGCGGCGAGCCCGACCGCGTCGGCGGCGAGCGTAACTACCAGAAGTACCTCGACCGCGTCCAGCGGCTGAAGGACGACATCGACCGCTCCGAGGGTAACATCGCGTCGCTTCGCCGCGAGATCGACGCGATCAAGGAATAGCTGCGATCGCCAAGGCAGGCCCGCGCGCCTCGACCCCTGCAACGCCGCGCCGGCGCGCGCCGCAGGCACGGCTCGCCGGGCTCGACCTGCTGGCCAGCGCGGTGGCCGTGCTCGATGCCGGCGGCGGCATCGTGTTCCTGAACCAGGCCGCCGAGCAGCTGCTCGGCGTGTCCCTGCGCTTCGTGACGGGCCAGCCGTTCGCGCGCCTGTTCGTCCACGGCGAGGCCCTCGAGCAGCTGTGCGCCGAGGCGCGCAGCGGCGCCTTCGAGGAGAAACGCACCGATCTCGTGCTCGAGCGCCCCGGGCGCGAGGCGCAGCAGTTCGCCGTCACCGCGGTGGTGCTGCAGGACGGCCCGGGCACGCTGCTGCTCGAGCTGCACGAGCGCGACCAGCGCTGGCGCGCCGATCGCGAGGCGCGCCTGCTGGAGTCGGCCCAGGCCAACCGCGAGCTGGTGCGCAATCTCGCGCACGAGATCAAGAACCCGCTCGGCGGCCTGCGCGGCGCGGCGCAGCTGCTCGAGTCCGAGCTGAAGGCGCCGGCGCTGCGCGAGTACACCCAGGTGATCATCAAGGAGGCCGACCGGCTGCAGGGGCTGGTCGATCGCCTCCTCGCGCCGCACCGGCATCCGCGCATCGTGGGCGACGTGAACATCCACGAGGTCTGCGAGCGGGTGCGCTCGGTGGTGCTGGCCGAGTTCCCGCAGGGGCTGGTCATCGCACGCGACTACGATGCGAGCCTGCCGGAGTTCCGCGGCGATCGCGAGCAGCTGATCCAGGTGCTGCTGAACCTGGTGCGCAATGCCGCGCAGGCGATGCAGGGGCGCGGCGAGATTCTGCTGCGCACGCGCATCGCGCGCCAGGTGACGATCGCCGGTACCCGCTGGAAGCTGGCACTGGATTTGCATGTGATCGACAACGGCCCCGGCGTGCCGGAAGAGATCGGCGACCGGATCTTCTTTCCCCTCGTGACGGGCCGCGACGGCGGAAGCGGGCTCGGGCTCACCCTCGCGCAGACCTTCGTGCAGCAGCACGGGGGCCTGATCGAATGCGAGAGCCGGCCCGGGCGCACCGACTTCCGGATTCTGCTGCCCTTGCCGTGAGCGGGAGCCCGAATGAATGCAGTCTGGATTGTCGACGACGACCAATCGATCCGCTGGGTGCTCGAGAAGGCGCTGGCGCGCGAAGGGCTCGCGGTGCGCGCCTTCGCCACCGCGGGCGAGTGCCTGCGCGCCCTGGAGGATGACAGCCCGCAGGTGCTGGTCTCCGACATCCGCATGCCGGGCGCCAGCGGCATCGATCTGCTGCAGCAGGTGCGCCGGCGCAAGCCGGCGGTGCCGGTGATCATCATGACCGCCTATTCCGACCTGGACAGCGCGGTCTCGGCGTTCCAGGGCGGCGCGTTCGAGTACCTGCCCAAGCCCTTCGACCTGCCCCGAGCGGTGGAGCTGATCCGTCGCGCCGTCGGGGAGAGCGAGCGCGAGGCCGGCGCCGACGAGAGCGTCGAGGCCGGCGTCGACATGCTCGGCCAGGCCCCGGCGATGCAGGAGGTCTTCCGCGCCATCGGGCGGCTGTCGCAATCGAACGTGACGGTGCTGATCACCGGCGAATCGGGCACCGGCAAGGAGCTGGTGGCGCGCGCCTTGCACGAGCACAGTCCGCGCGCCGGGGCGGCCTTCGTGGCCTTGAACACCGCGGCGATCCCGCGCGACCTGCTCGAGTCGGAGCTGTTCGGGCACGAGCGCGGCGCCTTCACCGGCGCGCAGCAGATGCGCCGCGGCCGCTTCGAGCAGGCCGAGGGCGGCACCTTGTTCCTGGACGAGATCGGCGACATGCCGGCCGAGCTGCAGACGCGGCTGCTGCGCGTGCTCTCGGACGGGCAGTACTACCGCGTGGGCGGGCACCAGCCGCTCAAGGCGAACGTGCGCGTGATCGCCGCCACGCACCAGGACCTCGAGGCGCGCGTGCGCCAGGGGCTGTTTCGCGAAGACCTCTTTCACCGCCTCAACGTGATCCGCCTGCGGCTGCCGCCGCTGCGCGAGCGCACCGAGGACATCGCGCTGCTCGCGCGCCACTTCCTGCAGAAGAGCGCGCGCGACCTCGGCGTGGAGCCCAAGCGGCTGAGCGAGGCGGCGATGCAGGCGATGCGCGCGTTCGGCTGGCCGGGCAACGTGCGCCAGCTCGAGAACGTCTGTCACTGGCTCACGGTGATGGCGCCGGCGCAGGGCGTCGACGTGAAGGATCTTCCGCCCGAGATCCGCGCTGCAGCCGCCGGACCGGCGGCGCGGCCCGATACCGCCGGGGCCGCGCCGGCTGCCTCCATTGCGCCGGCGGACGCCCAGGCGGCGGCATCGGAGGCATCCGGATCCGGCGCCGCTGCGGCGGGCGAGGGAGAAGACGAGGGCGCGGCGGAATCGCTTGCGGCGGCCGACGCGCCGGGCTGGTCGACGCTGCTCGAGCGCGAGGTGGCGGCGCATCTGGCTGCGCAGCCGGCGGTGCTCGACGTCGACGGGCACAGCGACCTGATGGACCGGCTCACGCGCGAGTTCGAAGGCACCATCATCCGCGCGGCGCTGCGCCATACGCGCGGGCGGCGCATCGACGCCGCGCTGCGCCTGGGCATCGGACGCAACACCATCACGCGCAAGATCCAGGGCCTGCACCTGGACGACGAGGCCGGCGCGGACTAGTGAACAGGCCCTGGAGCCGAGGCGCCGGGCGCGCTCAGCCCGATGCGCCGCCGGGCTCGATGTCGGCGATTACCGGCGCGTGGTCGGAGGGCTGCTTGCCCTTGCGGGCCTCACGGTCGATGCGGCACTCGCGCACGCGCGGCGCCAGCGCCTCGGCCACCATGATGTGATCGATGCGCAGGCCGGCGTTGCGCGGGAAGGCGAGCTGGCGATAGTCCCACCAGCTGTAGAGCCCGGCCGGCTGCTCGAACAGGCGGAAGGCGTCGGCGTAGCCCAGCGCGACCAGGCGCGCGAAGCGCTCGCGCTCGCGCGGCGAGCACAGCACCTGCCCCTCCCAGGCCACGGGGTCGTGCACGTCGCGGTCTTCGGGGGCGATGTTGAAGTCTCCGAGCAGCACCGTCGGCAGCGGCGAGGGCTGGGAGAGCCATTCGATGAGCGCATCGATCCAGCGCAGCTTGTAGACGTACTTGTCGCTGTCCACCGACTGCCCGTTCGGGAAGTAGGCGCAGACGATGCGCAGGCCCGCGAGCGTGGCGCTGATCAGCCGCTGCTGCTCGTCCGGAAAGAGCGGATTGCCCACCACCACCGATGCCGGCGCGCCGACCGAGTCGCGCCGCGCGAGGATCGCCACGCCGTTGTAGGTGGGCTGGCCGGCGAAGGCGCTCTCGTAGCCGATCGCCTCGAAGGCGGCGCGCGGGAAGCGTTCGTCGCGCAGCTTGGTCTCCTGCAGGCACAGCACGTCGACCGGGTGGGCGTCCAGCCAGTCGAGGACCCGCTGCAGGCGCACGTTCAGGGAATTGATGTTCCAGGTAGCGAGCTTCATGGTGTTGTCCGAGCATTGTAACCAGCCGCGCACGCCGCGAATTTACGCAGAATTTACGTCGGCGACCGCCTCCGGAATGGAGAATTTACGCGGCTTCCTCGAATACTTGCGATTGGCAGTTTCGCCGTTCGATCGCAAGACGTCATGGTCGAGTCCCTTCTTCTCCTTGCACTGCTCATCGTCCTGGGCTGGCCGCTGGGACGCTACCTGGCCGCGGTCATGCGCTGCGAGCCCATGCGCAGCGACGTGCTTTTCCGTTGGCTGGAGCGGCCGATCCATGGCCTGCTGGGCGTACGGCCTGAAGTCGGCATGAGCTGGCGCGGCTACGCCGGCGCCTTCCTGGTGAGCAACCTGTTCCTCGCGATCGTGGTCTGGGCCATCTTCATGACCCAGACCTGGCTGCCGCTCAACCCGGACGGCGTGCCCAACATGAGCTGGGATCTGGCGCTGCACACGATGGTCTCGTTCCTCACCAACACGAACCAGCAGCACTACTCGGGCCAGGCGCAACTCTCCTACCTGTCGCAGATGACCGGCATCGTCGGCCTGCAGGTGGTCACGCCGGTGATGGGGCTGGCGCTGGTCACAGCCACCCTGCGCGGCCTCTTCGGAGGCCGTCGGGCCGGGGCGCAGAACGCGGATGGAACGGCCGCCGCGATCGACGTGGGCAACTACTGGGTCGACGTGACGCGCGCCACGCTGCGCTTCGTGCTGCCGCTGTGTCTGGTTCTGTCGGCGCTGCTGAGCTGGCAAGGCGTGCCTGCCACACTGAAGGCCGGACCTGTGGCAACCCCGGTCGAGGCGACAGCGGAGTTCAAGGAGCAGAAGATCCCTCTGGGCCCGGTGGCACCGATGGTGGCGATCAAGCAGCTGGGCAGCAATGGCGGTGGCTGGTACGGCCCCAACAGCACGGTCCCGCTGGAGAACCCGACGCCGCTGTCCAACTTCCTGGAGGCGCTCGCGATCTGCCTGATCCCTATAAGCATCATCTTCATGGTCGGTCCCTTTACTGGACGGTACAAATTCGGCGCCATGGTGTTCGGCACCATGCTGATCATGTCGGTCGTATCCGCAGGACTGGCAATCTGGTCCGAAGGCCATTCCGGCACTGCATCGGACATGGCATTGATGGAGGGCAAGGAGGTCCGTCTCGGAGCGGACGCATCGGCTTTGTGGGCTGCCTTGACGACCCAGGTCAACAACGGCTCGGTCAACTCGATGCTCGACTCCGCAGCCCCCCTGACCGGGATGGTGGCCATGGTCGACATGCTCATCAATGCCATCTGGGGCGGCGTGGGCTGCGGGCTCCAGCAGTTCATCGTGTACCTGCTCCTGAGCGTTTTCCTCGCGGGCCTGATGACGGGGCGCACGCCGGAGTTGTTCGGGCGCAAGATCGAGGGGCCGGAAGTCAGGCTGCTGGCCATCCTGGTGCTGTGGCAGCCGCTGATCATCCTGGGGTTCACCGCCGTGGCCCTGGCCATTCCCGGTCTCGCGGGCAACTCCAACCCTGGATTCCACGGCATCAGCCAGGTGTTCTACGAGTACCTCTCGGCCTACGCCAACAACGGTTCCGGCTTCGAAGGACTGGGCGACGCCACCGTGTGGTGGAACGTCAGCTGTTCCATCGTGCTGGCTGCCGGCCGCTATCCCGCCCTGGTGATTCCGCTGGCCATCGCCGCCATGCTTGCCGGCAAGCGCCGCGCACCCGAAGGCTCGGGAACGCTCCATGTGGAGACGCCGACCTTCGCCCTGACGCTGATCGGCATCGTCGTCATCCTCACGCTGCTGCAGTTCATGCCGGTGCTGGTCCTGGGCCCCGTGGCCGACCATCTGGCGCTGACGTCGCTGCTCGCTCGCTGAAGGGAAGCCGAAATGAGCACACTGCATGCAACCCGAGGTGCCGGTCGATCCGCCGGCATCGGGCATGACCTGAAGCCCGCGCTGATCGATTCGTTCGTGAAGCTGGCGCCCCGGCACGCGATCGAGAACCCCGTCATGGCGGTGGTGTGGGCCGGCACCGTCGTGACGGCCGCGGCCACGCTGGCCGGCTGGACCAGCGCCGGATTCGGCTGGGCCGTCACGATCATCCTGTTCGTCACCGTGCTGTTCGCAAACTTCGCCGAAGCGGTCGCCGAGGCGCGCGGGCGCGGCCAGGCCGCATCGCTGCGTCGTGCGCGCAAGGACCTAGTCGCTCGCCGCCTCGACGAGGCGGGCGGGGGGGAGGCGACCATCGCCGCAGCGGAGCTGCATCCCGGCGACCTCGTCGTGGTGGAGGAGGGCCAGCTGATCCCCGCCGACGGCGAGATCGTCGAAGGTCTGGCGACCGTCAACGAGGCCGCCGTCACGGGGGAATCCGCCCCTGTGCTGCGCGAAGCCGGCACCGACCGGTCCGGCGTGATCGGCGGCACCAAGGTGCTGTCCGACCGCATCGTCGTGCGCATCACGGCCGAGCCGGGCAACAGCTTCCTGGACCGTATGATCGCCCTGGTCGAAGGTTCGATCCGGCAGAGGACGCCGAACGAGATCGCCCTCGGCATCCTGCTGGCAGTGATGACGCTGTCGTTCCTGATCGTGGTCGTCACGCTGCCGTTCATCGGCGGCTTCGTGGATGTCGAGACCAACGTCGTGCTCCTGGTGGCGCTGCTGGTGTGCCTGATCCCGACCACCATCGGCGGCCTGCTGCCGGCCATCGGCATCGCGGGCATGAACCGCGCGCTGAAGGCCAACGTGCTGGCCAAGTCCGGCAAGGCGGTGGAGGTGGCGGGCGACGTGGACGTGCTGCTGCTGGACAAGACCGGCACCATCACCTACGGCGATCGCCAGGCTGTTGCCTTCCATGCGCTCGCGACGATGGACGAGGTACAGCTACGCCAGACCTCGATGCTGGCTTCGCTCGCCGACCCGACGCCGGAAGGCAAGTCGATCGTCAGGCTCGCGCGTGAAAAAGGCGAAACGCTCGTCGATCCCGAAGGCGCTCACTTCGTACCGTTTTCCGCGCAGACGCGCATGTCGGGCGTAGACCTGCCGGGCGGCCGAGTCATCCGCAAGGGGGCCCCCGACGCGATCGCGAAGCACATCAGGTCTCTGGGCGGCGATGTTCCGGCCGAGCTGGGCATGCGCGTCACGGCGGTGGCCCGTGCCGGTGCGACACCTTTTGCCGTCAGTGAAGGACGCCAGGTGCTGGGCGTCATCGAGCTGTCCGATGTCATCAAGCGCGGTATCAAGGACCGTTTTGCCCGCCTGCGCGAAATGGGGGTCAAGACGGTGATGATCACCGGCGACAATGCACTGACTGCCGCCAACATCGCCGCCGAGGCAGGCGTCGATGACTATATCGCCGAGGCCCGGCCCGAGGACAAGCTGGCGCGCATCCGTGCCGAGCAGACGGGGGGACGGCTGGTGGCGATGGTGGGCGACGGCACCAACGACGCCCCCGCGCTGGCGCAGGCCGACGTCGGCCTGGCGATGAACTCGGGCACGCAGGCGGCCAAGGAAGCCGGCAACATGGTGGACCTGGACTCCGACCCGGCCAAGCTGCTCGCGGTCGTCGAGATCGGCAAGCAGCAGCTCATCACGCGCGGTGCGCTGACCACCTTCTCGCTGGCCAACGATGTCTCGAAGTACTTCGCCATCCTGCCGGCGCTGTTCGCTGCGGCGATTCCGCAGATGGCCGCGCTCAACGTGATGAACCTGTCCAGCCCGACCAGCGCCGTGCTGTCGGCATTGATCTTCAACGCCCTCATCATCCCGGCGCTCATCCCGCTGGCCCTGCGCGGCGTGCGCTTCAAGCCGGCGAACGCGACCGAGCTGCTGCGCAACAACATGCTGATCTACGGCGCGGGGGGCGTGCTGCTGCCCTTCATCGGGATCAAGCTCATCGACATCGTGCTGTCGGCCCTGTTCAATCTCTGAGGATCCACCATGACAACGGCCATCACAGCAAACTTGCGCAACGACAAGGCTCCTTCCGCACCCACGTCCGTGTCCGACGGGGGGATCGTCCGCGGCGCCATCGTGCTCACCGTCGTGTCCCTGGCCGGCTTCGGGTTCCTCTACTCGCTCGCCGGCGTCGGGATCGGGCAGGCGCTGTTCCCGGACGCGGCCAACGGCAGCGTGATCGAGCGCGACGGCAAGGTCATCGGCTCCCTGCTGGTGGCCCAGCCCTTCGTCAGCGACCGGTATTTCCAGCCACGTCCTTCGGCCGCCGGCTACGACACGATGGCCCTGGCCGGCAGCAACCAGGCGCGCACGAATCCCGACCTGCGCAAGCGTCTCGAAGAGACGCGGGCAGCCGTTGCGCGGCGCGAAGGTGTCGATCCTTCGGCGGTGCCGGGCGACCTGATCACCCAGTCCGGCGGGGGAATCGATCCCCACGTCAGTCCGCAAGGGGCGGCCGTCCAGATCGAACGGGTGGTCCGTGCACGGGGCCTGGACCGTGACGTCGTCGAACGGCTGGTGGCCGATCATACGGAGGGCAGGCAGCTCGGCGTGTTCGGGCAGCCCCGCGTCAACGTGCTGAACCTCAACCTGGCGCTGGATGCGCTGGAGGCGCCGATCGGGAAGTGAAGGGCATCGTCGAGCGCCGGCCACGTTGACAGGGAAGCGCCCACGCGCTACTGAACGACACAGCAGCGCAAGGGAAACTCCACGGGAAGGGTGGACTGTGATGGGGGCCGGGAACACGGAACAGGCGGACGCCCTGATCGGTGAGTTGCAGCGCCAGGCGGCCGGCCGGCTCACGGTTTTCCTGGGAGCCGCGCCGGGCGTGGGCAAGACCTACGCCATGCTGGTCCGCGCGCGGGAACTGTATCGGCAGGGCGTCGACGTCGTCATCGGCATCGTCGAGACCCATGGCCGCAGCGAGACCCAGGCGCTGGTCGAAGGCCTGCCGCAGCTGCTTCGCAGGAAAGTCGAATACCAGGGACGCACGCTCGAGGAAATGGACCTCGATGGCCTGCTGGCCCGCAGGCCGGCCATCGCCCTGGTCGACGAGCTGGCCCACCGGAATGCGCCCGGCAGCCGCCACGAGCGTCGATGGCAGGACGTCGACGAGCTGCTGGACGCGGGCATCGACGTCTACACCACCGTCAACATCCAGCATCTGGAGAGCCTGAACGACGTGGTGCACCAGATCACCGGCATCCGGGTCAACGAGACGGTGCCGGATTCCGTGTTCGAACGGCTGAGGGACATCCGCCTGGTCGATCTGCCGGCGCGCGAGCTGATCGAACGCCTCAACCAGGGCAAGGTCTACCTTCCGGAGCAGGCGGCGCAGGCGCTGCAGGCCTTCTTCTCCCCATCCAACCTCACGGCGCTGCGCGAGCTGGCCATGCAGACGGTGGCGGAGCACGTGGATGCCGATCTGCGCGAGAAGCGCACCGCCCGGGGGCTGGCGGACATCGCGATCCAGCGGCACGTGCTCATCGCGATCGACGGCAAAGGCCAGTCGGAGTATCTGGTGCGCGCCGGGGCGCGCATCGCCGAGCGACGCGGCGCTCCGTGGTCGGTGGTCACCGTGGACACCGGCCATTCGGCGGATGCGACGCTGCATGCGGACGACCCGGAGCGGGCCCGCTCCGCGCGCAGCCCGACGGCCAGGGCGGAGCAACAGCGCCAGATGGAGCTGGACCGGGCATTCGCCCTGGCGCGCAGCCTGGGCGGGGAGACGGAGGTGCTGCACAACACGGACGTCACGCAGGCCCTGCTGGACGCCGCGGCGGCGCGCGGCGCGCGCTCCATCGTGATCGGCCGCACGCGCGAGCGTCCGATCGCGCGCATCTTCAACCGCACGCTGACGCAGCTGCTGCTGCAGCGGGGTGCCCGGTACGAACTGACCATCGTCAGCACGCCGAAGGCCCGGTACCGCGCCCGCCGGCTGCAGGATCTGGCGGGGGAGCGGCTGGCAAGAGGCGAACCCGCGCTGATCGGGCTCGCGACGCTCGGTGCGATCGGAACCGCCGCCGTCTCCGAGCGTCTCGTGGGGCTGGAAGATCTCTCCACCGTGTTCCTGATCGCGGTGCTGCTCGTGGCCTCGCGCACGCGCATGGTCGCGGCGGCCATCACCGCGGTGCTGTGCTTCCTCGCATACGACTTCCTGTTCATCGAACCACGCTACACCTTCCTCATCAGCGCCCGACAGGGCCTGGCGACGGCGCTGCTGTTCATGGCCGCGGCACTGATCGCGGGCCGCCTGGCTTCGCGGCTGCGGATGCAGGTGATCGCGTTGCGCGCCGCGAACACGCATGCCACGGCCATGCAGGACCTGGCCCGGCAGCTGTCCAAGGCCGCCGATCTGGGCCAGGTGATCGCCGCAAGCGCCTCGGTGCTGCGGTCGACCTTGAACGCCGAAGCGTGGATACGCATCAACGGCGAGTCGGGGCCTGTCGCCGCGGCGGACGGCCTGAGCGAGAAGGACAAGGTCGCCGCCGACTGGAGCCAGCAGCATGGGCAGCCGAGCGGCCGCTACACCGACACGCTGGGCAATTCCTCGTGGTGGTTCCTGCCCGTGCGCTCCGACCAGGATACGCTGGGGGTCGTCGGGTTGCGGTTTCCTTCGGCGATGGGAAGCCTGTCGTTCGAGCAGCGGCGCCTGGCCGAAAGCATGACGGAGGACATCGGGCAGGCCGCGCTGCGCGTGCGCCTGGTCTCGGAGCTGGAGGGAGCCCGGGTGGCGGGGGAAACGGAGCGGCTGCGCTCGGCGCTCCTGTCCTCCGTGTCGCATGACCTGCGTTCGCCGCTTTCGTCGATGATCGGCGCGGCCGACAGCCTGGCCCGTTATGGAAAGGACATGGGCCCGGACGACCGCAGCAGCCTGCTGGAGACCATTCGTGTCGAGGGCGAGCGTCTGGACCGGTACATCCAGAACCTGCTGGACATGACCCGGCTGGGGCAGCAGGGCCTGACCTTGTCGCGTGACTGGATCGGCGTGGACGAGCTGGTGGGATCCGCCTCGCGCCGTCTGCAGCGCTACGAGCCGGCGGTGAAGGTGGAGAGCGACATCGATGCAGGGATCGGGCTGATCCACGTGCATCCGGCCCTGATCGAGCAGGCAATCTTCAACGTCCTGGAGAACGCCGCCAAGTTCTCCCCGCCCGGCGAGCCCATCGAGGTGCAGGCCCGACGGGCCGAAGGCGGCCTGGTGCGCATCGACATCTCGGACCGGGGGCCGGGCATCCCGGAGGATGAGCGGCGCCGGATCTTCGACATGTTCTATACCGTGGAGCGCGGAGACCGCGGCAAGCAAGGTACCGGCCTGGGCCTGACCATCGTCCAGGGCATCCTGGGGGCGCACATGGGCAAGGTGCAGGCCTTGCCGGGGCCGGAAGGGCGCGGAACGACCGTGCGGCTGATCCTGCCGCAGGGCGAGCCATCGGGTACGGGGGCTTGAGCACGTGAACACGCCGGTGGATTCGACGCCTGCGCCGCGCGTGCTCGTCATCGACGACGAGCCGCAGATCCGCAAGTTCATCGACATCAGCCTCCGGTCGCAAGGCTACGCCACCTTGCTGGCGGCGACGGGTCAGGAGGGGCTGACCCTGCTGGCCAGCAAGGGTGCCGATCTGGTGGTCCTGGATCTCGGGTTGCCGGACAAGGACGGCGGTGAGGTGCTCGAGGAGCTTCGGCAGTGGTCCGGGGTGCCCGTCATCGTGCTGACGGTACGCTCGGGCGAGGAGGAGAAGGTGGCTTTGCTGGATGCGGGCGCCAACGACTACGTGACCAAGCCGTTCGGCATCGAGGAGCTCATGGCGCGCATCCGTGCATTCCTGCGAGCAGCGGGATCCCGCGGGGAGGCCGGCCCCGTCTATGACGATGGAACCCTGCGCATCGACCTGGCGCGACGCGAGGTGAGCGTGCTCGGGCAAGCCGTCGCGCTGACCCGCAAGGAGTTCTCCCTGCTGGCCCTGCTGGTCCGCCAGCCGGGAAGGCTCGTGACCCAGACCCAGCTCCTGCGGGAGATGTGGGGGCCGACGCACGAGGAGGATGCCCACTACCTGCGCGTCCTCGTCGGCAAGCTGCGCCACAAGCTCGGGGACGATGCTTCGGCCCCCCGCTACATCGTGACCGAGCCCGGGGTCGGATTGAGATTCATCGCAAGGGAGCGGCCCGCTTGAACACCATGGATGGGATCAGTAGTCCCAGGTGAGCGTCGCGCCCACCGTCCGTCCCAGCGCGACCTGGGCGAAGTCGCCCAGCGGGCCGCCGGAGAAGGCATAGGTGCGGTACTGGCGGTCGGTCAGGTTGTGCGCGTACAGCGCGAGCTCGGCGCCGGGCCGCAGGCGCCAGCCTATCGTTGCGTCCACCACCGTGTACGCGGCCTGCCGCAGCTGGTTGGCGGTATCGAAATACTGTGCGCCGATCCGGCGGACGGACAGCTGCGGGCGCAGCACCCAGGCCGCCATGGGCCATTCCCCCTTGATGCCGGCCGACAGACCCTGCGGCGGCGCGAAGGGAACGCGGTTGCCCTCGCAGTTCGCGCATGCGGGATCCGCGTAGCGGCGGAACCTGGCTTCGTTGACGAAACCCGACAGCCCCAGCATCCAATGGCGGGAGACACTCAATTCGGCATCGAACTCCAGCCCCGTCGAGCGCGTGTCGCCGACATTGGTCAGCATCTGGTACCCGATGGTGTTCCTGCCGTAGAGCTGCGCATCCTTGACGTCGATGCGATAGACCGCTGCCGAGGCCCTGAACTCGCGCTGCGAGAACCGGACGCCGATCTCGGTGCTGGTGGAGCGTTCCTTGTCGAAAGCCTGGGTGTCCGCCGGACTCGAGGGCGCCAGGTTGTAGCCGCCCGGCTTGTAGCCTTGGGAGACGTTGGCGTAGAGGCGCCAGGCCGGCGCGAGCTGATAGCCCGCGGACAGCCTGCCCAGCACATGGTGGCCGTCGAGGCTGCTGCTGCCCGAGAAGGGCTGCGGCGTGAAGGTCGAGAAGTCCAGCGCACTGCCCGCGAACTGCGTGCGCGCCTCGTCGCGCGAGACGCGCAGCCCGGCCGACAGATCCAGCGCGCGGCTGGCATGCCAGGTCGCATCGCCGTAGGCTGCCAGCGACCGGCTCTGGTTGCTCGAGGCCGTGGCGAGCGCGTTGACGGCCACCGGCAGCTCGAGGTCGTTGATGTAGGTGCGGCGCTGGTCCACGTCCTGCCGGTAGAGGCCGAACACCGCGTCCCAGGCACGTCCCGGCGCGTTCGTCGCCAGCCGGACTTCCTGGACGTTCTGGCGCCAGTGCTCGGGCTGCTGCGAGTAGTACGGCCCGATCGGGAAGGCGCGCTCGATATCCACCTCCTGCCATGCCGCCAGCGCGCTCAGGCGCCATTGCCCGAAGTCGCGGCGGCCGGTGAGGGAGCGGCTGTCGCCGCAGCGGCGCTGGTGGAAACCGGCGAATGCCGCGGGCATGCCCGGCATCACGTAGGCAGTCCGGCTCGAAGGATCGGCGAATGCGACGTAGGCATCCTGGCTCGCCTTCGCGCAGTCCCGCCCGAGCGCGAGGCTTGCTTCCCAGGTGGCGCCGGCGGGCGCCAGCCGCAGCCGTGCCATGCCCGCGCTGCTGCGCGCGCCGCCCTGGTGGTCGGCGCCGGTCACCGGGTTGTGCAGGTCGCCGGGCGCGTCGATCCCTGCGACGGAAACGGAGCCGTAGAGCAGATCCGCGACCAGCGGGCCGGCGGCTTCGCCCTGGAGCTGGTAGCCGTCGCGGCTGGCGACGCCGGCGCGCAGCCGGAAGCGGGGCACGTTGTCGGCAGGGGTCGTGACGATGTTGAGGATGCCGCCTTCGGCGCTCTTGCCGTAGAGCGTGCCCTGGGGGCCCTTGAGCAGCTCCACGCGCTCGACGCCCAGCAGCGTCTGGGTCGAGAAGACCGGCAGCTGCGGCACGCCGTCCACGTAGACCGTGAGGGCCGGGTTGTAGAAGTCCTGCGCCGAGGTGACGCCGCGCACGGTGATCACGGGAAACAGCAGCGAGCCGCTCTGCTGCATCAGCACGCCCGGCAGAGTGCGGGCCAGGTCCAGCGTCGTCGTCGCCTGCGCGTCGTCCAGGGCGCGGCCGTCGACGATGGTGGCCGCACCGTTGAGGCTGTCGAGCGACTGGTCCCGCTTGCTGGCCGTCACCGTGACGCCGGGCAGCACCTGTTCCTGCTGGAGCGCCGGCTCCGTCGGCGGCGGCGCGGTCTGCGCGCCGGCACAGGTCCAGAGCAGGGCCAGGGCGGCAGCTGCGCGCGCGTTCCGAGCGCCGCCGCGGCCGGGAAGGGGCATGCGCTTGTCGAAGAGAAAAGGGTGCATGGAAGAGGTGATTCACATAAAATTAATGCGAATTGTTCTCATCTTCCGGCTTGTCGCTAACGAATTCCGGCCGCGATTAGCGGTTTCGAGGAGAAATCGCATGGACCTGGGCAGCGGCGCAAACGAATGGGATGGCGACGGCGAATCGGGCCTGAACGGCCATCGCCTGCTGCCGCGCGTGCACATCCCGGCGGACTGGGCGCGCATGGTCCGGGTGCACGACCTCGATCAGGACATCACCATCGGGTGCTGGAGCGGGCAACCGTCGAGCGGACTGGACATCGAGGCCGAGGGCCCGGCCATGTTCTGCATCGGCATCCTGCTGGAGGGGCAGGCGAGCATGGCGCTCAACGGCGGGCCGCCCCTGCACCTGCATACCGGCATGGCGGTGGTGCAGACGGCGGACCGGCCGGCCGCCGGACGCTTCGCGATGCTTGGCGGCAGACCCAGCCGTCTCGTGGACATCCGCTTCACCCTGGACGGTCTGCGCCGCGCCGGCGGACGTCCCCTGCTCGCCCTGCAGGGGCGGTTCCTGCAGGACTGCAGCCTGCCGCAGGCACACACGCTGATGGGAGGATTCCCGGCGCCGGCCTCGTTGCTGCGCGTGGCCACCGACATCCTGACCTGCGACTTCGCGGACGAGACCGTGCGCTCGCTCTACCTGCATGCCAAGGCGCTGGAAGCCCTGGCGATCGTCCTGCAGACGGTGGGTTCGGCATCGCCTCGATCGGCCTTCTCGCGCGAGCGCGCGCGGCTCCTGCAGGCCCGCCGGCTGCTCGACGAGCGCTTCGAAGAGGACTGGACGCTCGTGCGGCTGGCACGGGAAGTCGGGCTCGGCGAAAAGAAACTGCGGGCCGGGTTCCGTGCCATGGCCGGCCGTTCGGTGCACGAGCACCTGCGCGAGGTGCGCCTGTCGACCGCGGCAGCGATGCTGGCCGGCGGCACCGGCGTGACGCAAGCCGCGCTGGCCGTGGGCTTCGCGAGCCTCAGCCATTTCAGCAAGGCGTTCAAGCTCTCCCGGGGTGTCCTGCCGCGCGACTGGTCGAGGTCGTGCAAATGCTGACCGGCGTCCCGGAGACCCTTTTGTGGACCCTGCACAACCGGGCCCAGGAGGCCATGCGCCCCGACGCCCTGCTGCGCGATCCCGATGCCGTGCGCCTGTACCGTGCCATCGACTACGACTACGCGCGCAGCTTCGGCAAGCCCGACGGCTCGCACGCGCTGCGCTCGCTCATGTTCGACGAGGCGGTCAAGCCCTGGATGGTCGCCCATCCCGGCGGCATGGTGGTCGAGCTGGCATGCGGCCTCGAGACCCAGTTCCAGCGCTGCGACGACGGCCGGGTGCGATGGCTGTGCGTGGACGTGCCCGAGTCGATCGCGGTGCGCGAGCGCTTCCTGCCGGCCAGCGAGCGCTGCACCTACCTGGCCAGGAGTGCGCTGGACCTCTCGTGGCTCGATGTGGTGGATGTCTCGCAGGGCGTCTTCGTCACGGCCCAGGGGCTGCTGATGTACTTCGAGGAAGCGCAGGTGCGCGAGCTGCTCGCCGCCATCGGCGCCCGGCTGCCCATGGCCGAGCTGATGTTCGATACGATCCCGCCCTGGTTCTCGCGCAAGACGCTCGCCGGGTTCTACAAGACGCCGCACTACCGCGTGCCGCCGATGCCGTGGGGCATTGCCCAGCGGGAGATCGTCCCGACGCTGCGGCGCTGGATTCCGCATACCCGTCGCATCGAGATCGTTCCCTACGGGAGCTACCGCGGCATCGCCGGCCGGCTGCTGCCGCTGTTCTCGCGCACGCCGGGGCTGCGCAATCTGCTGCCCGCCGTGGTCAGGGTGCGCCCGATGGACGAGAGCAAGACCGCGGTAAGCTGATGACTTGAAAGAATCGTCGCGATCACGGCAGGTTTCGCTCTTCTCCGGATCCCGCGCTGCTGCGTCCGAACCGGCGCACGACGACGCTCCGGCAGGAGGCCATTCGCCGGTCGAGGCCGCGGCACCCGACCCGGCGCTGATCGAGCTCGCCTCCGCGCTGCCGCCGGGGCTGCGCTTGGGCACCTCGTCCTGGAGCTATCCCGGCTGGATCGGTACGGTGTGGGATCGCGAGTACTCCGAAGCGAAGCTGGCGCGGTACGGGCTGGCGGCGTATGCGCGGCACCCCTTGTTTCGCACGGTCAGCCTGGATCGCGGCTTCTACCGGCCGCTGACCGCCGCGCAGTTCGCGGTCTATGCCGCGCAGGTGCCGGAGGATTTCCGCTTCGTGGTCAAGGCGCCCAGCCTGGTGACCGATGCCATGGTGCGCGACGAATCCGGCCGCGGCATGCAGGCCAACCCCAATTTCCTGGATGCCCCCTCCGCGCTGCGCGATTTCGTCGAGCCCGCCCTGCTGGGGCTGGGAAGCAAGCTCGGCGCGCTGGTGTTCCAGATCAGCCCGCTGCCGCCGGCGCTGCTGGCGCGGATCCCCGATCTGGTCGCGCGCCTGCACGCCTTGCTGCGTGCCGTTCCTGATCTGCGCGGGGCGGCGCCCGACGGCGTGCTCGCCGTGGAGGTGCGCGATCCGCAATGGCTGGTGCCGGACTTCACGCAGGCGCTGCGCGATGCCGGCGCGACCTACTGCATGGGCCTGCACGCCAAGATGCCGCGCATCGCCGAGCAGTTGCCGATCCTGCGTGCGCTGTGGCCCGGGCCGCTGGTGTGCCGCTGGAACCTCAACCCGCTGCACGGCGCGTTCGGCTACGAAAAAGCGCGCCGGCAATACGCACCGTTCGACCGCCTGGTGGACCCCGACCTGGAGACGCGCACGGCGCTGGCGCGTGTGATCGGCGGTACCGTGGGGGCGGGCCGGAATGCCTACGTGACGCTCAGCAACAAGGCCGAGGGCTCCGCACCGCTGTCGGTGTTCGCGCTGGCGCGCGCCATCCGCGAGCTGGCCGGCAACTGAGCCGGACGTCCGGGGAGCACCGCGAGCCGAGGAAAGCGGAGGAATATCAGATGCGCGCAGGACTGCTGATCGCGACCCTCCTGCCGGCCGCGCTGATGGCCGGCGAAACGAGCTCGACCTCCGAGCCGCTGTCGCAGCACTTCGGCAACGATACCTATGTCGCGGGCGGCCAGGTCACGATGCGGACGGCGGTGCCGGGCGATGCGGTGGTCGTCGGCGGACGCGTCGCCGTGACCGGGCCCGTGGGCGGCGATGCCTTGCTGGCGGGCGGCGCCGTGAGCATCGAATCGAGCGTCGGCGACGACCTGTATGCCGCGGGCGGCGAGGTGCGAGTCGCGGCACCGGTCGGCGACAACGCGCGGCTCGCTGGCGGCCGGGTGATCGTCACCGCCGATGCCGACATCGCCGGCGGCGCGACGGTGGCCGGCGGCCGCGTGACGCTCGATGGGCACGTACGCCGCTACGTGCTCATCAGTGCCGGCCGCGCCGAGGTCAACGGCCGCGTCGACGGCGACCTGCGCGTGGTCGGCGGCGAGCTCTCGCTGGGCCCGACTGCCGTCGTGCAGGGGCGGCTCGACTATCGCGGCACCAGGCTGCTGCGCATCGCCCCGGGCGCCCAGGTGCAAGGCGGCATTGCCGAAGCGGTGGGCGTCCGCGGCAGCCTGCCTCGCGGCGCGTCGGTGCTCTGGGTCATCGGCTGGATCGCGACCGCCGCGGTGCTGCTGGCGATCGCGCCGGGTGCGTGGCGCCGCGTCACACAGGCGCTGCGCGCGAGGCCACTGGCCGCACCGCTGCTCGGCGCGGCGCTGCTCGTGGGACTGCCGCTGGCGACGCTGCTGCTGCTGATCTCGGTGGTGGGCATCCCGCTCGGCCTGCTCGTCATTGCGACATCGCTCGTGCTGATCCTCCTGGGGTGCCTGGCAACCGCTGTCGCACTCGGGGATTTGCTGGCCGAGCGGACGGGGCCCGCGAGGACGTGGCGGCGCGTGCTTGCGACCGCCGTGGTGCTGCTCGTCCTGTTCGCGCTGGGGCGTTTGCCGTACGTGGGCTGGATGGTCTGGCTGGCGGCCTTGCTGTTCGGCACCGGTGCGATCGCACTGGCGATGTTCGGCGCGGGCCGGCGGCGCGCATCCTCGGCCTGATCGCACCGGGTCGTGCCGGGTCTTCGGCCGCGGCGCCGTCCTGTTGGTATGCTTGGGCCTGGACGCGCCGATGCGCGTCGTCGCCATCACGCTCTGAGCCGCGAGTCGTTCGCCGTCGTTTCGATGGCGGCGGCGAGCGATGGGATCCCGACCCTGTGCCTTTGCCCCACCTGCCGCCGCAGCCGCAACGGATCGACGCCTCGTCCGCAGCAGGGGTGGTGGCCGCGCGTGCACGCCCGCTGGCAGCCGCCTGGATCGCCCTGGCCCTCGTCGTGCTCCTGGCCTGGTTCGGCAGCCTGGAGCTGCGCGGGCTGTTCGTGCCCGACGAGGCGCGCTACGCCGAGATCCCGCGCGAGATGACGGCGAGCGGCGACTGGATCACGCCGCGCCTGAACGACCTGAAGTATTTCGAGAAGCCGCCGCTGCAGTACTGGATGACGGCCGTGTCGTACCGGCTGTTCGGCGAGGACGAATGGACCGCCCGGCTGCCTTCGGCGATGCTCGGCTTCTTCGCCTTGCTGATGCTCGGATTCACCGGCTACCGGTTGCGCGACGTGCGTACCGGCTTGGTCGCCGCAACCCTGCTGGGCAGCTCGTGGGCGTATTTCCTGGCCGGGCAGTACCTGACCCTGGACATGACGCTCACCGCCTGCCTGACCTTCGCGCTGTGCGCCTTCCTGCTCGCCCAGAGTGCCGCCGATGTGCGCCGGCGCAATGCATGGATGTCGGCAGCGTGGGCGGCAGCGGCGCTGGCCGTGCTCGCCAAGGGGCTGGTCGGCGTGGTGCTGCCGGCCGGCGCGCTGCTCGCCTACCTCGCGCTGCGGCGCGAGCAGGTGGGGCTGCTGCGACGGCTGAGCCTCCTGCCCGGCGTGGCGATCTTCGTGGCGATCGCCGCGCCGTGGTTCCTCGTGGTGCAGCACCGCAATCCGGAGTTCTTCCACTTCTTCTTCGTCTACGAGCACCTGGAGCGTTTCACGCGCACCGACCATCATCGCGTCGGCGCGTGGTGGTATTACGTCCCGGTGCTGCTGGCCGGGATGATGCCCTGGACGCCGGCACTGGCCAGGGAGGGCTGGCAGTGGCTGCGCCGTGCCTCGTGCCGCGCCCCGCGGCAGGCCGCGGCCGGCTTCTCGCCGCGGCTGTTCTGCGTCGCGTGGATCGCGGTGATCGTGGTCTTCTTCAGCGTTTCCCGTTCCAAGCTGCCGGCGTACGTGCTGCCGGCGTTCCCGGCCATCGCGCTGCTGCTCGCGATGCGCCCGCGCGAGCGCGACGCCGCCGCGCTGAGCTGGTCGGCCTGGGGCACGTGCGCGGCCGGCATCGTTCTCCTCGCGGCGGCGCACGGCCTGCCGCGCACGCAGAAGTTCGTCGCACTGGGCGAGCACGCCGTCGCGCAGTTGCCATGGCTGTACGCGGCGGCGGCGGCGCTGCTCGCGGGCGGGGCGGTCGCCGTGGCGCGGGTGCGCGCCGGCCGGCTCGCATCGGCCGCCTTCATGCTGGTCATCGCCACGCTCGGCTTCTGGCACCTCGTATTCGGCTTCCTGCACCAGACGGACGCCGACTTCTCGTCCGAGCGGCTGATCGAGGAGTTCACCGACGATCGCAAGCCGTATCGGCCCGAGGTGCCGTTCTACTCGGTGGCCCAGTTCGATCCATCGGTGCCTTTCTACCTCGGGCGAACCACGACGCTCGTGGCCACGCGCGGCGAACTGGGTCCCGGGATCGATGCCGAGCCGGGCAAGGCCGTCGCGACGCTCGAGGATTTCGAACGCCTTTGGCGCGCGCAGCCGGGGCAGGCCTATGCCGTCCTGCGTCCCGGCACCTTCGCCGATCTCCGGTCCAGGGGGCTGCCGATGATCGAGGCAGCCACGGACGGGCGCCTGGTCATCGCCGCGCGTCACGCGCAAGAGCCCGAACCGGAGAAGCGCACCACCGGCGGCTGGCGCCGCTGGCGATGATCCCCCCGCGAGACGAAAAAGGAGAATGGCCATGCAATACGAGAGCTTCGCCGGCGCGCTCAAGGGCGCGCTCGGGGTCCATCTGCTCACCATCGTCGGCGCCGTGGCGCTGCTGCTGCTCGGCTGGGTCGTGGCGCTGGTCGCGGCCGCCGGCGTGCACCGCCTGATGTCGCTGGCGCAGGTCAACCGGCGGCTCGCGCCGGCTTTCGGGGAGACGCTCGATGCCGAGAAGGTCGTGTCCCGGCTGGTGTTCTGGTTCATCCTGCTGGTGGCGATCGTCGCGGCGTTCAACAACCTCGACCTGCAGGTCGTGTCGGCGCCGTTCGCGGCCATGATCGGCGACGTGGTGGGCTATCTGCCCCGGGTGCTGGCCGCGCTGGTGCTGGCGCTCGTCGGGTGGATGATCGCGATGCTGGTTCGCACCGGCCTCGGCAGGCTGCTTGATCGCACCACCATCGACGAACGGCTGAGCGCGGAGGCGGGCATGCGCCCGATCAGCGAGAGCATCGGGCACGTCGGCTACTGGATCGTGCTGCTGCTGTTCCTGCCGATGGTGCTGGGCGCCCTCGGGCTGCAAGGGCTGCTGGGCCCGGTGCAGAACCTGGTCGACCGGCTGCTCGCCTTCGTGCCCAACCTCGTCGGCGCGCTGGTGATCGGCTTCGTCGGCTACTACGTGGCCAAGATCGTGCGCGGCATCGTGACCAACCTGCTCGTGGCGACCCGCCTGCAGTCGCTCGCGCGCAGCGCCGGCATCGCGGAAAGCGCCGACCTGCCGAAGCTGATCGGCATGATCGTGTTCTTCGTCATCTTCGTGCCGGCGCTGATCTCGGCGCTCGACGCACTCGAGCTCGAGGCGATCTCCGATCCGGCACGCAGCATGTTGAGCCAACTGGTGGCGGCGCTGCCCGACCTGCTGGCCGCGGCGCTGATCCTCGGCGTCACCTGGTACGTCGCGCGTTTCGTGGCCGGCCTGGTGGCCAGCCTGCTCGAGGGCACCGGGGTCGACCGGCTCGGCGAGCGTCTCGGGCTGCAGACGATGCTCGGCTCGCTGCGCCTGTCGGTGCTGGCGGGACGGGTGCTGCTGTTCTTCGCGATGCTGATGGCGGTGGCCGAAGCCGCGAACCGCCTGCACTTCGCGCAGGTGAGCGACCTGGTCGGCACCTTCATCGTGTTCGGCGCCGACGTGCTGCTCGGCATCGTGATCCTGCTGATCGGGCTGTGGCTGGCCAACCTGCTCGGCGCGGTGGTCGCACGCAGCGGTCAGCCGGCGGCCGCCTGGCTGGGCGGGCTGGTGCGCGCGCTGATCATCGGGCTGGTGCTCGCCATGGGCCTGCGCGCCATGGGCATTGCCGACTCGATCGTGAATCTCGCCTTCGGCCTCACCTTCGGTGCGGTGGCCGTGGCGGTGGCCCTGGCCTTCGGCCTGGGCGGGCGCGAGGCGGCCGGGAGACTGATGGAGTACTGGTTCTCGCTGCTGCGCCGCAAGGAATAGGGGCAACAGCGGCGGCAACAGAGGCAGCAACAGAGGCGGCCATCGCGCCGCCGATCACCAAGCGCCGGCGATCAGAACCTGAAGCCGCCGGGGTCGCCCTGCTGGGCGGCGGGCAGCAGCAGGCCGGCCGCATCGATGGCGCGGCGGGCATCGTCCGCCGCGGCTGCGGAGTCTCGCGGCGCCTCGGTCCGCGCCGGCCGCTCCTCGCGCATCGGCTCGACGGTGTGCGCGGCCACGTTGGCAGGCAGCATCGAGGACTTCGGATAGCCGGCGGCGTCGAGCATCTGGTCCCAGCGCGAGGTCTCGAAGCCGACCATCTTCTCGCGCCCCACGCTCACGCTCGGGAACTGTGCCTCGGCGAAGCCGAGCGCGTTGAAGGCCTCGATGTCGGCCTTCGTCTGCACGCGCTTCTCGGTGAAGGGCACGCCGCGCTTGCTCAGATAGCTGCGCCCCTGCTCGCAGGGCTCGCAGTCGGCCGCCGTGTACAGCACCACCGGGTAGCGGTGCGCGGCCGAGCGCAGCGCATAGGGCAGGCGTGCGTCGCCGGCGGCCGGTGCTTCGGCGGTGGCGATGCCGCCGGGCGCGCGCAGCAGGCGCCGGTGATCGGGCGGCGGCGGCATGTCGCTGTAGTTGACGCGCCCGTCGGCGCCGATCCACTTGTACTGTGCCAGGGCGTCGATCGGCGACAGTGCCAGGCAGGCCGCGAGGGCGAGCAGGCCCGCCGCCGGGGAGAGACCGGCGAGGAGGAAGGGGGCGCGGGCCGGCTTCGACTCCGGGTGACTGCTAGCCATGGGACGGTTCCGCAACAGATGCCTCGACCATTCCATTATGGCGAAGCAAGGCATCCAGCTGCGGATCCCGTCCCCTGAACGCACGGAACGAGTCGATGGCCGGTCGGCTGCCGCCGACCGAGAGGATCTCGGCGAGAAAGCGCCGACCGGTCTCGGCCACGTGGGCCTGCGGCTGCGGCTGCGCCATCGCTTCCTCGAAGGCGGCGTAGGCGTCGGCCGACAGCACCTCGGCCCACTTGTAGCTGTAGTAGCCCGCCGCGTAGCCGCCCGCGAAGATGTGCGAGAAGCTGTTCTGGAAGCGATTCCACGCCGGCGGCACGACCACCGCCACCTCGCGGCGCACTTCGTCGAGCATGTCCTGCACGCTGCGCGCAGTGCCGGGCTCGAAGCCGGCATGCAGGCGCATGTCGAACAGCGAGAACTCGATCTGGCGCAGGGTGGCCATGCCGCTCTGGAAGTTCCTGGCCGCCAGCATGCGGTCGAAGAGCTCGCGCGGCAGCGGCTCGCCGGTGTCCACGTGCGCGCTCATCGACTGCACGATGTCCCATTCCCAGCAGAAGTTCTCCATGAACTGGCTGGGCAGCTCGACCGCGTCCCACTCCACTCCGCTGATGCCCGAGACGCCGAGGTCGTCGATGCGGGTGAGCAGATGGTGCAGGCCGTGACCGAATTCGTGGAACAGCGTGGTCACGTCGTCGTGCGTGAGCAGCGCGGGGCGCGTGCCCACCGGCGGCTGGAAGTTGCAGGTGAGGTAGGCCACCGGCGTCTGCAGGCGGCCGTGGCGGCGACGGCGCGAACGCGCATCGTCCATCCACGCGCCGGGGCGCTTGGAGGCGCGCGCGTACAGGTCGGTGTAGAACTGCCCGATCAGCTGCCCGTCGCGCTCCACGCGATGGAAGCGTACGTCGGGGTGCCAGGTCGACGCCTCGTCGGGCACGATACGCACCGAGAACAGCCGCTCGACCAGCCCGAACAGGCCCGCGAGCACGCGCGGCAGCTGGAAGTACTGCTTGACCACCTGGTCGGAGAACGCGTAGCGCGCCTCCTTCAGCTTCTCGCTGGCGTAGGCGAGGTCCCAGGCCTGCGGATCGGGCAGGGCGAGCGACTCGGCCGCGAAGCGGCGCAGCGCCTCGAGATCGCGCTCGGCGAAAGGGCGCGCGCGCCGGGCGAGGTCGTGCAGGAACTCCAGCACCTTGGCCGGCGACTCGGCCATCTTGGGCACCAGCGAGACCTCGGCGAAGTTCGCGTAGCCGAGCAGTTGCGCCTCCTCGTGGCGCAGCGCGAGCAGCTCGTCGATCACCGGTGCGTTGTCCAGCTGCGCGGCGGCCTCGCCTGCCGGCGCCAGCGCCTCGCGCGAGGCGCGCGTGGCGTACGCGCGATACATCCGTTCGCGCAGCGGCCGGTGCTGCGCGTACTGCATCACCGGCAGGTAGGAAGGGAACTGCAGCGTGAACGTCCAGCCTTCCCGGCCTTCCGAGCTCGCCGCCTCGCGGGCGGCTTCGCGCGCATCGGCCGGCAGGCCGGCCAGCTGCGCTTCGTCGGTGACGTGGTGCGTGAAGGCATTGGTGGCATCGAGCACGTTCTCGGAGAACTTCTGCCCGAGCGCCGCCATGCGCTCCTGCAGCTGCGCGAAACGCTCGCGCGCCGGCGAGACCAGCTCGGCGCCGCCGAGGCGGAAGTCGCGCAGGGCGTTGTCGACGATGCGCCGGCGCGCGGCCGGCAACTGCAGGTATTCCGGCGATGCGGCGTAGGCCTTGTAGCGGGCGAACAGCGCCGGGTGCTGCGACAGCTCGGTCCAGAACTGCGTCACCCGCGGCAGGCACGCGTTGTAGGCTTCGCGCAGCGGCGGCGTGTCGGCCACGCCATTGAGATGGCCGACCATGCCCCAGGCGCGGCCCAACCGCTCGGTGGCGTCCTCGAGCGGCTCGATGAAGGCGTCCCAGGTGAGCGGGGTGGCGGGGCCGGTCACCGCGGCCAGCGCCGCGCGCGCCTCGGCGAGCAGCGCATCGATCGCCGGCGCGACGTGCCCGGGCGAGAAGTCGGCGAAGCGCGGCAGGCCGGAGAAGTCGAGCAGCGGATTGTCGGCGCCGGCTGCGTGCGGCGTGGAGCCCTGCGGGGTGGGGTCGGTCATCGGTGTCGGTTCGTCCTTCGATGTTCGGTTCAGGCCGCCGCGCGCTCGGCGGCCTCGATCGTGTTCACCAGCAGCATCGCGCGCGTCATCGGGCCGACGCCGCCCGGCACGGGCGTGATCCAGCTGGCCACCTCGCGCACGGCGTCGAAATCGACATCGCCGCACAGCCTGCCCGCCGCATCGCGGTTCATGCCCACGTCGATGACGATCGCGCCGGGCTTGACCATGTCGCCGGTGATCATCTTCATGCGGCCCACCGCGGCGACCAGGATGTCGGCGCGGCGCGTGTGCGCGGCCAGGTCGCGCGTCCTGCTGTGGCAGATGGTGACGGTGGCGTCGGACTGCAAGAGCAGCATCGCCTGCGGCTTGCCGACGATGTTGCTGCGGCCCACCACCACCGCCTCGGCCCCCTTCAGGACGGCGCCCGCGTGCTCGAGCATCTTCATCACGCCATAGGGGGTGCAGGGGAGAAAGCCCGCCTGGCCGGTCATCAGCGCGCCGGCGCTGGCCACGTGAAAGCCGTCGACGTCCTTGGCCGGCGAGATGGTCTCGATCACGGTGTGCGCGTCGATCTGCGGCGGCAGCGGCAGCTGCACCAGGATGCCGTGCACCGAAGGGTCGGCGTTGAGCTGGCGGATGCGCGCCAGCAGCGAATCCTGGGTGGTGTGCACGGGAAGATGGTCGAGGATCGAGCGGATGCCCACCTCCTCGCAGTCCTTGACCTTGTTGCGCACGTACACCGAAGAGGCCGGATCCTCGCCGACCAGGATGACGGCCAGCCCCGGCGGACGGCCGCGCCCCGCGAGGGCGGCGGCACGCTGCGCCATGTCGGCGCGGATGGATCGGGCGAGGGCGGCGCCATCGAGGATGCGAGCGGTCATGAACGATTCCGGAAGAGTCTGAAACGGGCCCGGAAACTGTAGCATGCGGGCCGAGCGACTTGCGTGCAGCGGCGCCCCTGCCTTATACTTTTGGGCTCTTCGGGGGTATAGCTCAGCTGGGAGAGCGCTTGCATGGCATGCAAGAGGTCAGCGGTTCGATCCCGCTTACCTCCACCAAGATCTCAAGCAGTCCCGTTCGTCTAGAGGCCTAGGACACGACCCTTTCACGGTCGGTACAGGGGTTCGAATCCCCTACGGGACG
>MKUQ01000009.1 GCA_001898645.1 Burkholderiales bacterium 70-64 | reverse complement strand
GCCCAGGTCTCGCGCAGCGTCGAACCCGGCGATGTCCTCCGGCCGGTACAGGTCACGGATCTCCAGCCCCGCTCCCGTCTCGAAAACCTGCTCCTCGTGGTCGCGCGCGGATCCTGCGTTCGATGAAGCCGCTCGGCCGCTCATCGGTTCTCCTCATGGTGTGTATGCCTCTCGCGCCCCGGCGCGGAGGGTGTCTCGGCGAGTCCCGTCGCTCGCGGGACAGCGGAGCGGTCAAGATCTTCGCCGTTCCGAAATCGTATGTCAATCGATTTTCAATCGAAAATATCTTGAACCCCGCCAAGACCGCCCATGTCGACGTCGATCGGCGGATCGACTGGGCGCAGCTGAACGAGCGACCGGATCGAGCGCATGGTGGAGGCCGGAGCCGCCGGCATCCCCTTGGGCCGGCGCGATGCGGGCCGTAGACGATCATTGACTGACCTCCCAGAATGGGAGATAAGTGGCGCCGACCGCCGGGCATCAAGGATCAGTAATGACTATTAAGCCGATCCGAAACGACGACGACCTGAAGAGGGTGTTCCGCCGTCTGGAGAAGATCTTCCAGGCCGAGGAGAGTACCGCGCAGGCCGATGAGCGCGACGTCCTGGTGACCCTGGTCGAGGCCTACGAGAACAAGCACTACGACTTCGGGCCCGCAGATCCGGCAGAGGCCATCAAGTTTCGCATGGAGCAGGAAGGACTGACGGGCTGAAGATCCCCTACGAGAGCCTGCTGGTCGAGGCGCCCTGACCGAGGTCGTGGCCAAGGGCTTCGTCGTTCAAGCTCAGACGCCGAGAAACCGCTGCGCCACCTCGGGCCGGGCGTCGAGCTCCTGCGGAGTGCCCTGCCACACCACCCGCCCCTTCTCGACGATGTGGTGGCGGTCGACCAGCATGGCCATCTCGTCGAGGTTCTTGTCGATCACCAGGATCGTCTGCCCCTCGTCCTTCAACATCTGCAGGCAGGCCCAGATCTCGCCGCGGATCAACGGCGCCAGGCCCTCGGTGGCCTCGTCGAGGACCAGCAGGCGCGGGTTGGTCATCAGCGCCCGCGCGATCGCGAGCATCTGCTGCTCGCCGCCCGAGAGCGTGCGCGCCGACTGGGTCCGGCGCTCGCGCAGCCGCGGGAACAGGGCGTGGACGCGATCGATCGACCAGCCGGACGCGCTCGTCGACGGCGCGCGCGCGGTGGCGAGCAGGTTCTCCTCGACGCTGAGCGATCCGAAGATGCGGCGGCCCTCCGGCACCAGCCCGATGCCCATGCGCGCGATGCGGTTCGGCGCCAGGCCGGCGAGATCGCGCCCGTCGAGCAGGATGCGGCCGCGCCGCGCCGGCAGCAGCCCCATGATCGTGCGCACCGTGGTGCTCTTGCCCATGCCGTTGCGCCCGATCAGCGAGACGACCTCGTGCGCGCCCACCGACAGCGTCATGCCGGACAGGACCTGGCTCGAGTCGTAGCCGGCATCGACCGCGTCGAGGACCAGCATCAGTGCCCTCCCAGGTAGGCGCTGCGCACCTCGGGGCTGGCGCGGACCGCGTCGGGCGTGCCGGTGAAGATGACGCGGCCGTAGACCAGCACGGTGATCCGGTCGGCCAGCGCGAACACGATGTCCATGTCGTGCTCGACCAGCAGGATCGCGTAGTGCCGCTTCAGGTCGGCCAGCAGTCCCGCCATGCGCCGCGACTCCTCGGCGCTCATCCCGGCCATCGGCTCGTCGAGCAGCAGGATCGACGTATCGAGCGCGAGCGCCATGGCCAGCTCGAGCTGGCGCTTCTCGCCGTGCGCCAGCTCGCTCACGCGCACGCCGCCGCGCTCGCCCAGGCCCACGCGGGCGATCGCTTCCCGCGCGGGTGCGCGCAGGCGCGGATCGCGCCGGGCGTCGCGCCACATGTTCAGGCCGCCCGGGCTGTGCGCCTGCACCGCCATCGCCACGTTGTCCTCGACGTCGAACTCCGGGAAGACCTGGCTGATCTGGAACGACCGCGCCAGGCCGGCCGCGGCGCGCCGATGCGCCGGCATGCGCGTGACCGGTTGGCCGTCGACGAGAATGTCGCCGGCGTCGGGCTGCAGCTCGCCGCTGATCTGCGCGATCAGGGTGGTCTTGCCGGCGCCGTTCGGGCCGATCAGCGCATGCAGCTCGCCGGCGCCGACGGTCAGGCTCACGTCGTCGGTCACCCGCAGCGCGCCGAACGACTTGCACACGCCGCGCAGCTCGAGGCGCGCCGTCTCAGCCATGAAGACGCTCCGGCACCAGCAACCCGTACAGGCCGCGCCGGCCGAACAGGACCACCAGCACCAGGACCGGACCCATCACCAGCATCCAGTGCTCGGTCCATCCGGTGAGGACCTGCTCGAGACCGATGAACACCGACGCTCCGACGACCGGCCCGAAGATCGATCCCATGCCCCCGAGGATGACCATCGCCATCAGCTCGCCGGACTTCTGCCAGGACGTCATGTCCGGGCTCACGAACAGCGCGTAGTTCGCCCACAGCACGCCCGCCAGCCCGGTGCCGGCCGCCGACACCGTGAACGCGGTGAGCTGGTAGCGCAGCGGCGCCAGCCCGAGCGCCACGCTGCGCCGGCGGTTCTGCTTCAGGCTGCGCAGCGCCATGCCGAAGCGCGATCCGACGATGCGCCGGCACAGCAGGATCCACGCGAGCAGCAGCGCGACGCACAGGTAGTAGAAGTTGACCGGATTGCGCAGGTCGATGCCGGGCAGCGTATTGCGGGTTTCGATCGCCAGGCCGTCGTCGCCGCCGTAATACATCAGGCCGACCAGGATGAAATAGAACATCTGCCCGAAGGCGAGCGTGATCATGATGAACTGCACGCCCGAGGTGCGCAGCGACAGGAAGCCGATGAGCAGGCCCGCGAGCGCGCAGGTCGCCACCGCCAGCGGCCACAGGACCAGCGCCTGGCCGGTTCCCTGCCAGCCGAGGATGCCCGAGCCGTCGGCGGTATGGAACGCCACCACGCCGATCACGTAGCCGCCCAGCCCGAAGAAGGCTGCATGGCCGAAGCTGACCATTGCCCCGTAGCCGAGGACCAGGTCGAGGCTGACCGCGGCGATCGCGTAGATCGCGAAGCGCGTGAACAGGTTGATCAGGAACGGTTCGTCGGCCGCGCGTGCGATCGCGGGGATCAGCACGAAGACCGCCAGGCCGAGCAGGTTGAGCCAGAGCTTGCGATTCACGCGGACCTCAGGCGCGCGCCGCCAGCCCGAGCGGCCTGAACAGCAGCACCAGCGCCATCAGGATGTAGGCGCTCGCCGAGATCAGGCTCGAGGCGAGCGGGTCGCTCAACTGGGGCGGCATGAGCAGCGAGAGCAGCGACGGGATGTAGGCGCGGCCGAACGCGTCGGTCATGCCGATCACCAGCGAGCCGATCAGCGCCCCGCGTACCGACCCCACCCCGCCGATCACGATGACCACGAACGCCGTGATCAGGATGCGTTCGCCCATGCCGATCTGCACCGCCAGCAACGGCGCCGACATCACGCCGGCGAATCCGCACAGCACCGCGCCGAGCGCGAACACCAGCATGTACAGGCGCCGCACGTCCACGCCCAGGGCGTCGACCATCTCCCTGTCGTCGGCGCCGGCGCGCACCAGCATGCCGACCCGCGTGCGCGAGATCAGCGCCCACAGCCCGACGGCCACCGCGATGCCGGCCGCGATGAACGCCAGCCGCATCACCGGATACGACAGGCCCGGCAGCACCTGCACCGAGCCGGTCAGCGCGGGCGGGATGTCCATGAACGGCGGGCTGCGCCCGAACACCACCGTGACCAGCTCGTTGGTGAACAGCACCAGGCCGAGCGTGGCCAGCACCTGGTCGAGGTGGTCGCGCCGGTACAGGTGCCTGACCACCAGCCGTTCCACCAGCAGGCCGTAGATGCCCGCCCCGACGATGGCGGCCGCGATCGCGGCGATGAACGAGCCGGTCGCGGCCGCCGCCGCGGCGGCGCAGAACGCCCCCACCATATAGAACGAGCCGTGGGTCAGGTTGATCACGTTCATGATCCCGAACACCAGCGTGAGGCCCGCGGACAGCAGGAACAGCAACGCGCTGTACTGCAGCCCGTTGAGCGCCTGCTCGACGAACATCAGCATGGCGGGCGCGCCCGGCGGCCGTTCGCCGCGTCAGAGCCGGCAGTCGCGCGCGTGCGGATCGCCGTGATCGCGCGCGATCGGCTTGATCGTGCGATAGGCGAGCTTGCCGGTCGAGTCGGGCTCGATGCGGATCAGGTACCAGTCCTGCACCGGGTGCTGGTTGTTGGCGAAGCGGAACTTGCCGCGTACCGACTTGAAGTCGGCCTTGCGCAGCGCGGCGCGGAACTGGTCGGTCTTGCCGGTGATGTCGCCGCCCACCGCCTTCAGCGCGGAGGCGATCAGCCGGGCCGTGTCGTAGGAGGTGGCCGCGTAGTCGGTCGGGATCCGGCCGTAGGCCTTCACGAAGCTCTCGACGAAGCGCTTGTTCTCCGGGTTGTCGAGGTCGGCGCTCCACGATGCGGTGACGTAGTAGCCGTTGCCGGCGTTGCCGGTGGCGGCCAGCATGCGGCGGTCCATCGAGTAGATCGGCGTGAGCATCGGCACCGAGGCGCCGAGCCCCGAGTTCGCGTACTGCTTGGCCAGGTTGATGCCCGCGCCGCCCGGATGGAACTGGAAGATCGCGTCGGGCTTGAGCTCACGCACGCGCGCCAGCTCCACGGAGAAATCCGACTGGTCGAGCTTGGTGTAGATCTCGGCGATCACCTCGCCCTTGAAGGTGCTCTTGAAGCCGTTCAGCGCGTCGCGGCCCGCCTGGTAGTTCGGCGCCATGATCACCATGCGCTTGTAGCCGAGCTCGTTGGCCGCGATGCCCGCCGAGTCGCTGTACGAGTCGTTCTGGAAGGCGACCGAGAAGTAGCCGGGATGACAGTTCTTGCCCGCGTAGGTCGACGGGCCGGCGTTCAGGCTCACGTAGGTGCCGCCGCTCTCGAGCACGGTCGGGGCGACCGCCACCAGCACGTTCGAGAAGTTGATGCCGGTGAACAGGCGGATGCCGTCCTGCACCATCTTGTCGGCGGTCTGCTTGGCGTTGGCCGGCTTGAGCGCGTCGTCCTCGATCTGCACGCGCACCGGCACGCCGCCCAGCTTGTCGCCCTCCTCGCGCACGGCGAGCATGAATCCGTCGCGCTCGTCCTCGCCGATGTAGCCGGCCGGGGTGGACAGCGTGGTGATGAAGCCGATGCGAACCGGCGTCTGGGCATGGACGGCGAATGCCGCCGAGGTAACCAGGAGCGCGAGCGCGCCATGGGCGATCGATTTCATCCGGAGCCTCCTTCTTCGTGGTTTCGACCTGAAGCGCCCGGTCATCCGCCGGGCACGATGCCTGCGCCGCCCGCAGCGGCGCGTTCCTCCTCGATCCTCGCTGCAATGATCGTGCGAAGCTCGCGCCTGAGGATCTTGCCTGCCGGGCTGAGCGGAAACGACTCGACCAGCTCGAGCCGCTCGGGCAGCTTGAACTTGGCGATCCCCCGGCCGATCAGGAACGCCTTCATCGACCCGAAATCGAGCGACGCGCCGTCCTTCGTGATCACGAACGCGCACGCCCGCTCGCCGTAGACCGGGTCCGGCATCGCGACCACGCAGACGTTCTGGACCGCCGGATGGGCGATGAGGTGGTTCTCGACCTCTTCGCTGCTGACCTTCTCTCCGCCCCGGTTGATCAGGTCCTTGATCCTGCCTTCCACGTACAGGTAGCCGCCGACCTTGCGCACGGCGTCGCCCATGCGGTAGAAGCCGTCGGCGGTGAAGGCGGCGGCGGTGGCCTCGGGCGCGTCGTAGTAGCCGCGGAAGGTGTACGGCCCGCGCACCTGCAATTCGCCCACGCAGCCGTCGGGCACCTCGTTGCCGGCCTCGTCGACGACTCTGACCTCGTCGGCCTCGGACACCGGCCGCCCGGAACTCTCGAAGCGGATCTCCTCGGGATCGTCGAGGCGCGTCTGGTTGAGCAGCCCTTCGCCGGTCCCGTAGCTCTCGACGTAGGTACAGCCAAGACGCGCCTCGATCTGCCGGCGCAGCTCGGGCAGCAGCCTGGCGCCGCCGTTCATGTAGACGCGCAGCGACGACAGGTCGCAGCGCTCGGGCCAATCGGAGGCGAGCCAGTTCACCGCCAGCGGCACGCCGCCGCAGACCACGGTCACCCGCTCCTTCTCGATCAGCGGAAACACGGTCTCGGGACGCACGTCGGGCGCCACCACCACCCGGCCGCCGTGCGCCAGCGTGGCGAGGATGCCCGGAGAGGCCAGCGTGTAGCCGTGCGCCATCGGCAGCAGCGCCAGATAGACCGTATCGGGCCCGAAGCCCGCGACCGCGCCGCTCTGCCTACAGTTGTAGACGTAGTCGTTGTGCGTCCTCGGGATGAACTTCGGCAGGCCGGTCGTGCCTCCCGAGAGCATCATCAACGCGACGTCGTCGGGTTCGCAGGCGCGCTCGCCGCGCAGGCGCGCGAGCGCGGCGGCCGAGGCCGGCGCGGACAGCAGCCCGTCCAGGCCGACCACGTCCTGCCCGCCTTCCCCGGCGCCGACCACCAGGCGCAGCGACGGCACCTCGGCCCGCACGGCCTGCGCCAGCGCCCGATAGTCGAACCCCTTGCCGCCGTCCGGAATCAGGTAGGCGGCAGCCTGCGCATGCGCGGCGAAGCGACGGACCTCGGCGAGCCGGTGCGCGGGCAGCGCCATCACGGGGATGACGCCGATGCGCATCAGCGCGAAGAACGCATAGACGAGATCGATGGAGTTGCCGAGCTGGAAGACGGCGCGCTCGCGCGAGCGCAGCCCCAGGTCGGACAGGTTCGCCGCCAGGCGGTCGATGCGCTCCACCAGCTGCGCATAGGTGGCCGAGCGGGCGCCGTCGACGATCGCGACGGCGTCGGGGCGTTGCTGCGCCGAGCGGCGCAGCATCTCGTCGAGCGTGATGTCCGCCCAGTACCCCTGCGCGCGATAGCGGCGCGCGAACTCCTCCGGCCAGGGCGTGCATCCCGCGAGCATCGTCTCCCCCTGCAGGCGGCTCAGGCGGCGGAAACGGCTTCGGCCGCCGGGTCGTGCCCGGGCACGAGCGGGTCGTACGACACCGATTCCGAAGGCACGCCCGCATTGCCGTTGGCGTCGCAGGCGCGCACGTAGTACCGGTAGCGCACGCCGCCCAGCACGGCGGTATCGGTGAACACCGGCAGCTTCACGCCGTCGACGATGTGCGGCTCGCCGTCGTCGTCGGTGCGGTAGACGTCGTAGTACACGGCGCCCGGCGCCTTCTTCCACTTCAGCGCCACCGAGCCGCCTTCCGTCTTGATCGCCAGGCCCGCGCCGCTCTCGGGCCAGGCCGGCGGCTGCACGACCGGCCCGTGGTCGGCCGGGGCCTGCATCGCGCCCTTGGGCCACAGGAAGCAGGTCACCGGCATGTGCGCGCCGTCGAGCTGCTTGCACACGTTGCAGTAGTCGCACTTGACGATGCGGTCGAGCTGGCCGAGGCGCAGCTTCTTCACCCAGTCGGGATCGGCCAGCAGGCCGCGGGCGATCGCGACCATGTCGACCTTGCCCGCAGCGAGCACCGCCTCGGCCGTGGCCGGGTCGGAGAGCTTGCCCGCCGCGATCACCGGCACGTCGAACCCCTTCGCAGCGATGAACGCCTTGATCTCGGCCGCGTAGGGCACGTGCAGGGCGTCCGGGAACGAGGCGCCCGGCATGCACCGCTCGCCCGAATAGCCCGAATAGCCGTGCAGCACGTGGCCCGGCGTGTGCACCGCGTCCTCGAACTTGCCGCCCACCGAGAGCGACAGGTAGTCGGCGCCGAGCTGCGCCATGCGCAACCCGATGAGCTTGGCGTCCTCGACCGTATAGCCGCCGCGGATGAACTCGTCGGAGAGGTAGCGGATGCCGACCGGGAAGTCGCGCCCGACGTAGCGGCGCACGCTGTCCATCACCCGGCCGATGAGCCGCAGCCGGTTCTCGAGCGTCGTGCCGCCGTATTCGTCGGTGCGCCCGTTCACCCGCGAGACGAACGATGCCAGCGTGTACGCGTGCGCGTTGTGCAGCTCGATGCCGTCGAAGCCGGCCTCGCGCGCGCGAGCGGCCGCTTCGCCGAACTGCTGGATGATCCGCTCGATGTCCTCGAGCGTCAGCATGTCGACGGTCTGCCGCCATCCCGACCTGGCGATCTTCAGGAAGTGGATGATCTGCGGCACCACCTTGGAGTCGGACGCATCGTGGATCTTGCGGACCATCTCCTTCAGGCCGGGGATGAACTTGTCGTCGCTGATGCGAAGCAGCGGCCCGGCGTTGCTGCCGTGGATCGCCATGGCCTCGACCACGATCAGCCCCACTTCGCCCTGCGCATAGCGCACGTAACGGTCCGAGATCTCCTTGGAGACGAAGCCGTCCTCGCCGGAGAGACGGGTGACCATGGCCGGCACCATCACCCGGTTGGGCACCTTCATGCCGTTGATCGTGATCGGTTCCAGTAGCTTCATCACTGCTCTCCGCGCAGCCTCGATTGATTCAAGCCTAAACCAATCGGGCGATGCCGTGCACTGCAAAGCTCACAGCAGCTTGATTCGCATCAAGAGGGCCCGGCGCGGCGCTCAGCGGCGTTCGAGCCGGTAGCCGGCCTTCTCGCGATCCCAGGTCTCGGGACCGACGCCCTGCTCGCGCAGCTCGTATTTCCTGATCTTGCCGTTCTCCGTGGTGGGCAGACGCTCGGCGAACTGCAGGTAGCGCGGCACGGCGAAATAGGGCAGGCGCCGCTCGCAGTGGCCGATCAGCTCCTCGAAGCCGACCGTCGCCCCTGCACGCAGCACGATCGTGGCCATGACCTCGTCCTCGGCCAGCTCGGACTTGACCGCATAGACCGCCACCGTCTCGACGGCAGCGTGCGCGGACAGCGCTTCTTCCACTTCGTACGAGGAGATGTTCTCGCCGCGACGCCGGATCATGTCCTTCAGGCGATCGACGAAGCGGTAGTAGCCGTCGGCATCGCGCACCACGCGATCGCCGGTGTGGAACCACAGGTTGCGCCAGGCCTCGACGGTCTTCTCCGGCATGCCGAAGTAGCCCTGGGCGAACGCGTAGGGTTCGTCGGCACGCAGCAGCAGCTCGCCAACCTCCCCGTCGGGCAGCGTCTCGTCGTCGCCATCGACCACGCGCGCCTGGAAGCCTTCGGCCAGGCGACCCATGCAGCCGTTGCGCTGCTCTTCGATGCCGCGGCCCAGCACGTGGTTGGTCTCCGTCGAGCCGAAGCCGTCGAGCAGACGGATGCCGCAACGCTCCAGGAACGCGCCGTGGTATTGCTCCGGCACGCCCGGAGCCAGGGCGATGCGCGTCTCGTGCTGCTTCTCGGCCGGCGTTGCGGACCGGGAGAGCAGCATGGGCACCATGGCCCCGAGCAGGTAGGTCACGGTGGCCCGGGTATCGACCAGCGACTGGAAGAAGCGGCTGGCGGAGAAGCGCGTATCGGCCACCATGCAGGCATCGCTCACCAGCGCCTGGAGGAAGGTGTTCAGCGCGTTGGTGTGGAACATCGGCAGGCAGGTGTAGAGCACATCCGAAGGACCGATGCCCAGCTTGCTCGCGGTATGGATTCCCCACCAGTAGAACTGCGCATGGGGACAGATCACGCCCTTGGACGGACCCGAGGTACCCGAGGTGTAGAGGATGGCCAGGGTGTCGCCGGGCCCGACGGCGGCGGCTTCGCAGGATTCGCCGGGCGGCGGCAGGGGCACGGTGTCCAGCGCCAGCGGTCGGGCAGGCTCGCTGCCCGGCACCAGCCAGGCGGTTTCCAGCGCGGTCGCGCCGATGTCCACCTCGGCCAGCAGCTCGGTGAGGTCGCTTTCGACCACCAGCAGCCGTGCGCCGCAGTTCGCCAGGATGTGCTGCAGCTGCGCGCCGCGCGATGCCGTGTTGATGGGGACCGCCACGGCACCCAGCCAGCCGCAGCCCAGCATGATGTCCAGGAACTCGATGCGGTTCGCGCACAGCAACGCCACGCGATCGCCTTTCTTCACGCCGGCCGCGGCCAGCGCGCCGGCACGGGTCGATGCGGCATGCAGGGCCTGCCTGCCGGTGTAGTGGCTGCGCCGGTCGGAGAACAGTGGCTGGTCGCCCTTGCGCCCGGCGCGCAGCTTCAGCAGCGCAGGCAGGGTGCGCTGCCCGGCCGGGATGTGGCGCAGGGGCAGGCTATCGGCAGGGACGGAACGTACGGCCATTCAGGGCATCAGCTCGCCGCCGGCGAGCACGATGCTCTGCCCGGTGACCGACACCGCCGCATCGCTGCACAGCCAGGCGACCGTCTCGGCCACTTCGTCGGGGTCGATCAGGCGCCCCTGCGGGTTGTGCGCGACCAGGCTCGCCAGCGCCTCCTCGCGCGAGCGGCCGGTCTTGTCGGTGATGTTGGCGAGCGCATCGCCGACGATGTCGGTATCGGTATAGCCTGGGCACACCGCGTTGACGGTGATGCCCTTGCGCGCCGTCTCCATCGCCAGCGCGCGGGTGAACCCGATCAGCGCGTGCTTGGCCGCGCAATAGGCGGTGACGTAGGCCATGCCGGTCAGCCCGGCGGTGGAGGCGATGTTGACCACCCTGCCCCACTGCGCCGCCTGCATGTCGGGCAGCACCGCGCGGCTCGCGTGCACGGCGCCCATCAGGTCGACGTCGAGCACCCGGCGCCACAGCGCGCTGTCGCTCTTCAGGAAGGGCGCCGAGGGCGCGATGCCGGCGTTGTTGACCATGATGGTCACCGGCCCCAGCGCCTCCCGGCAGGCGGCGATCGCCGTCGCGACCGAAGCCTCGTCGGCCACGTCGGCCGCCGCGGTGTGCACCCTCGCGCCGTGCTCGGCGGCCAGGCGCTCCGCGGTGGCGGCGAGCGTGGCCGCGGTGCGCCCGAGCAGCGACACCGCCGCTCCGCGCCGCACGAGCGAAGCCGCGATGCAGGCGCCCATGCCGCGCCCTCCGCCGGTGATCACCGCATGCCTGCCGCGCAGGGGTTGCGCTCCGGAAGCCTGCATGTACGACGCTCCTGTCAGATTCCGTTCGATTGATTCAAGCTTGAACGGTTGATTGTGCACGGGAAGCGGGCGCTGCCGCAAGCGTGGGTTTTCCGCCCGGCACGATCCGGGGCATGCCCCGTGCCTGCGACGAGGCCGGGCCTACGAGCCCAGCGTGTCGCGCAGGCCGGCCCGCACCCGGCCGAGCAGGGCGTCGAGCTCCTTCAGGTCTTCGATGCCGACGCCGCGCAGCAGCTCGGCCAGCCGCGTGTTGTGGACCGGGATCATCGCCTCGACGGACCGGCGCCCGCGATCGGTGAGGTAGACCCGCTGCACCCTGGCGTCGTTGGCGTCGCGCTTGCGCTGCACCAGCTTCTCGGCCTCCAGCCGGCCGATCACGTCGGTGATGTTGCCCTTGGTCACCTTGAGGCGCTGCGACAGCTCGCCCATGGTCGGCTCCGCGGGCGGACGGGCGATCTGCGCCAGCACGTCGAAGCGCGCCAGGGTGGTGCCGAACTCCTCGCGCAGCCGCGTGCGCAGCTCGCCCTCGATGAGATTGCAGCACGCGAGCATGCGCAGCCAGACCCGCGTCTCCAGTCCCGGCGGATGGTTGTCCGTACGATTCTGCGTGTTCCGGTTCATCGCGCCGGTCGGTCATCCACGTGCATGTGCGCCTGGGCGCGCAGTCTACATGACTGCGGTCGGTCTCCGCATGGACGACCATGCCGGTGGTCAGAACGGCACGGGTGAACGGCATGATCAGTGTCCGGCGCCGGCGCGCCATACGCGCAGCGGCGCACGCAGGCTCTGGAGGTCTTCGAAGGGCGAGCGCGCCAGCAGCACGGCATCGAACTCGGCGTCCCTGGCGAGCAGCGGCGCGGGCATGCCGAAGTGCCTGTGCGGAGCGCTCGTCGCCGCCTGCAACGCCGCATCCACCCGCAGGCCGGCGTCGATGAAGTGCCCGATCTCCTCGACGACGGCGTTGCCGTGCTCGACGCCCATGCTGCCGGCGTCGGTGCCGACAAGCAGCCGAACGCCCAGCTCATGCGCCAGACGCAGGTGCTCGGCATGATCGTCCAGGATGCGGCGCAGGTTGCCGACCGTGTTCGGCGACCAGCCGACCGCCTCCGGATGCGCCCACTGGAAGTGCACCGGGCAGAAGGTCGGCGTCCACGCGAGGTCCGCATCGCGCATCTTCGCGAGCGTCTTGCGGTCCATGAAGAAGCCGTGTTCGATCGAGTCGACGCCGGCGCCGACGGCCACCGCCAGGCCCTTGGCGCCGCTGCAGTGCGCCATGACCCGGCGGCCGTGCGCGTGCGCGGTGCGCACGACAAGCCCGGCTTCCTCGAGCGTGAACTGCGGCTCGTCGGTGACCGCGCCCGCCTCGAAGTCGATGATCCCGGTGAGGATCAGCTTGATCTCGTCGCTCGCCTGGGCGAGACTGCGAACGCTGTCGACGATGCTCTCGGCATCGCCGACGTCGCCTGCCATGAAAGCGCCGTAGCGCTTCGCCCGCTTCACGCCCAGCCCTGCCGAGCGAACCTGCGCAAGCCCGCTGCCGGGGATCCGTGCCTCTTCGCGGATCCGGTGGTTGATGCCGTGCCGGTCGCCGGCATCGCGCACGCGCGTGACCCCGCACTGCAACGTATGACGCGCGTTTGCGCGGGCGGCCTCCACGAGCTCCTCGATGGGGCGCTTCAGGTGTGCCGCACGCGACCCGGCATCGGTCGGGGTGCCGTTGAGGAACAGATGCGCGTGCGCATCCACCAGGCCGGGCAGCAGGAAGGCGCCCCGTTCCAGGGGCCAGCCGAGTGCTGCGAGTTCGTCGCCATGCTCGCCCGGCACCACGCCGGCGAGCCGCCCGTCGACGACCTTCAAGGTCGTCGGGTCGGGATGATGCTGTTCGCCGTCGAACCAGCCGTCGACGACGATCGCGCAGCAGGCATCGAGGTGCTCGCGCATCGCGCTCAGCGCCGGTAGAGCTTGCGCACCGCGCGCAAGGCGTTACTGCCGGTCTGCTCGAGGAAGTGGCGGTACGCGTTCAGGACGTAGTTGTCCTCGGGCAGCGGCTCGTAGCGGCGCCAGGGCGTTCCGAGCACGGTGTCGAAGCCGTGCGGCACCGCCAGCGTGAGGAACGCGTTCTCGAGCTGGTGCTTCAGATCCGAGCCGTCGGCGGCCTTCGCCGGCAGCTGCTGGCCGATGTTCGAGAGCCCGCCCATCATGTGGATGCCGGCCAGCTCCGGGTCGCTGCCGATCGTCTTCACGGCATCGAGCGTGGCGCGGCCCAGCCCCTCGGTGTCGGCCACCACCGCCGAGACCGACAGGTCGACGAAGATGTCGTGCATCGCCATGCCGTGCTCCTCGCGCAGGCGCAGCGCCGCGCGCCGGGCGGTGCCGGCGATGTCGGCGGCGGTCTTGTTGCCCGCGGCCACGCCGTCGACCACGCGCTCGGAGGCCATCACGATCACCTGGAACGGGCGCAGCCGGTACAGCTGCATCAGCTCCCAGCGGTGCTCGGTGATCGAGTTCACGATCGGCAGCCGCCCGCCCGCGCGCTCCTGGTCGTAGCACGACAGGCACAGCTCCTGCACCTGGCGGCTGGGGTAGTCGAAGGACAAGGGCAGCGTCACCACCGCCTGGATCGCGCGAATCACCTCGGTCATGAAGGCCGGGTCGGTGAAGGCGCGCGCGCCGATGTTGACGTTCAGGTACACCGCACCGGCATCGGCCTGCTTGACCGCAAGCGCCTGGATGCCGGCGATGTCGGAGGTCTCGAACAGCGCCTTCGTGCTCTTGAAACCCGGGTTGATGCGTTCGCCGATGATCTGGATGTCGAAGCGCGGGGTCATGAAGCGGTCACCTCGGAAGCAAAGGAAAGATCGGCCGGCAGGCCGATGTTCTGGACGAAGCGCTTCTGGAAGTCGCCTCGCGTGGTGAGCTCGAGCGGGCGGCACCGGCGGGCCAGCTCGGCCGCGCGCGCGCGGGCACCTCGGGATGCGAGCGCCATGCGCACGCCCAGGCCGGCCGCGTTGCCGACCTGCACGTAGCGATCGAGCGCGATGTCCGGCAGCAAGCCGATCGCGACCGCGCTCGCCACGTCGATGTACGCACCGAACGAGCCCGCGATCACGAAGGCGTCGATCTCCCCGGCTCGCAGCTGCGCCTCGTCCAGCAGCAGGTCGAGCGCGGTGCGGATCGCGGCCTTGGCCAGCTGCACGGCACGCACGTCCGCCTGGGTGAAGACGACCCCGGGCGCCAGTTGCGCCGCGCGCTGGCTCCCGTCGGACACGACGACCGCGTGATGCGGGGCCAGCCGGCCGCGATCGTCGACGATGCGCGCGCGATGCAGCGCCGCCAGCGCATCGATCACGCCCGAGCCGCATAACCCCACCGGCGGCTCGTCGCCGATCGTGCGCAGGACGAGCCGGCCCTCCGGATCCAGGCCGACCCGCTCGATCGCACCGTCCGCCGCACGCATCCCGCAACCGATGTGGCCGCCCTCGAGCGCCGGGCCCGACGGGCTCGATGCGCTGCGGATCTCGCCGTCGTAAATCAGCGAGATCTCGGTGTTCGTGCCGATGTCCATCACTACGCTGGTGCGCTGCGCGCCCCAGCGCGATTCGCTCGCCACCAGCGCCGCGACGTGGTCCCCGCCGATGAAGCCGCCCACGTTGGGCAGGACGTGCACCCAGGCGCCCGTGGCCACGGCGACGCCCAGCTCGCGCGCCTTGGCATCGACCCCGTCGCGCGTGGCGGCAACGAACGGCGCGCGCCCGAGCTGGCGCACCGGCAGGCCGATCAGCAGGTGGTGCATCGCCGTGTTCCCGGCGATCACGACATCGACGATGTCCGCGGTGGACGCACCGACCGCGTGCGCCAGGTCGTGCGCCAGCGCGTTGACCGCCGCGAGCGCGGCCTCGCGTAGCTCGCTCGCCTGCGTTGGACCAGCGACCGCGTGGTTCAGGCGGCTGATCAGGTCCGCGCCCCACGCCGTCTGCGGGTTCTCGATGCCCAGGCCGGCCAGGCGCAACCCGGTGTCCAGGTCCAGCAGAAAGCCGGCCGCATTCGTCGTCCCCAGGTCGATCGCCAGACCCAGCGCACGACGGCCGTGCGCCGCGACGTCCACGACCTCCTCGCCGCGCAGGCGCACGCGCAGCGCGCCGTCGGCCTGACGCAGCTCGCCCGACAGCGTGCGCAACACCGTGAGGTCGAAAGAGGCCTGCGGACAGGCCAGCGCCCGGCGCACCCGATCGGCGTCGCTCGCCGGATCGGCCAGCGACGGCGCGGGCACGACGACGTCGCGGCTGGTGACCGCCGGATCGGTCTCGAGCGGCTCATCGCCGGCGCCGGTGGCCAGTTCGGGACGTGCGACGGGCGCCAGCGACCGGGGCGCGATCTCGACGACGAGGTCGCCTCGCGCACGCACCCGGCAGGCGCGGATCCAGCGCTTGGCGGGGCGCTCCTCGCCTTCGCTGCCCAGTGCGACGTGCTCGACCTCGCCCGCGCTGACTTGCACGATGCAGCTGCCGCAGGTGCCGCGCCCGCCGCACGCGCCGACGATGCGCACGCCGTGCCGGCGCGCACTCTGAAAGACGCTCTCGCCCGGTTGGGAGGGAATCGACCGATCCAGTTGCGGAAAGTGCAACGACGCCGTGATGCCGGTCTCGGACATGGACGGCAACCTCAGGCAGCGCCCGCCATGGGCGCCGCGCCGGCCCTTCGGGCTTGTGCCCGGGCCACGACTCGGCACGTCGAACGTCTCGGGCACTCATCGCAGCGCGACCATTCGGCCGGCGGAAGGTCGATGCCCACGCCCAGGACCATCGACGTCGACTTGTGCGGGCGCATCAGCAGGCCCTCGTTCACCGTGACGCCGAGCGCCTCGGCGCCGGCCAGCCGCAGCACGGCCGGCTGCGCATCGAGCGCGAGCCCGGGGTCGCCTGGGCGCAGCTCTCCGGCCATCGATCGGCCTTGCCGCGTGACGTCGACGTACATGCGATCCTGCGCACGGCGCGATACCTCGAAGAGCAACTCGTTGGCCAGACTGTCCAGTGCCATCGCCAACGACGGGCGACCCTGGGCGAAGAGCGCACGCACCCGCTCCTCGATCCGCACGCCCAGCGTGCAGACCGCGCACGCCAGTGCGGTCAGCCGCCCCGAAGCCGGCAGCAGCTTCGGGGCGTGCAGGCTCTCGCCGCCGGCGTGCAAGGTCGCAGCAGGCGCAGCTTCGAGCGGCACGATCCGATAGCCGTAGGCGGCATCCACCAGCGATTCGTCCCGAGCGAGGCGCAGCGCCTCGGCGCGCAGCCGTTCGGCAGCGGGCGAGGTCCGCTCCTTCGCCAGGGTCGAGGCCCGGGCAGCCTCGCGCAACACGTCGAACCCGCGCACGAGCGGCATCGCGTTCAGCCAGCGCTAGTTGCCGCAGTCACGCGGCCAACCGCTCGGTCCAGCGCTTGCACAGCGTCACCGCCTCGACCGCGTTGACGCCGAATGCGTCGGCCCCGGTGTAGGCCCGAACGGTCTCGTCGATCTGGCCCCCGCCGATCATCACCTTGAAGCGCTCCCGCATGCCGGCGCGGTCGAAGGCTTCGATCGTCTCCTTCATCGAGTCGAAGGCAAGCGTCAGAAAGCCCGACAGGCCCACCACGTCGGGTTCGAACGCATCGATCTCGTCGATGAACTTTTGCACCGGCACGTCGATGCCGATGTCGCGCACCTCGAACCCGTTGATGTCGAGCATGAAGCTCACGATGTTCTTG
>MKUQ01000008.1 GCA_001898645.1 Burkholderiales bacterium 70-64 | reverse complement strand
CATCTGACCTCCGTTCGCCTCATTGTGAGGCCCGAAGGTGTCTACGAGAACCGGGGCGATTCAGTTCCGCCAGAAACCACAGGCTGTCAGATACCCAACTAAGCGCAAAGCCAACGATCTGGCCATCGTCCTCGGCGATCCACGCGGCTCGCGCATCGTCCCGAAGGCAAAAGGCCTGGAAATCCGCCGGCCTCGACGTGGCGACCGCCCCAAACGCGTGGTGCGAGGTGAGGTCGTTGATGCTGCGTACGACCAGCTTTTCGGCTCGAGACAGTTCGTCAGCGATTGCAGGCCGGAACGCGATCGACATGGGCTTGCCCTCCAAGGGCTGGCGCTCATGTATATCAAAATGCCTCTTGGCGGCCAAGCGCGCATTGGGATCGGGCATATCGTGCCCTACCGCGCAGGCACCGGGCGCCTCAGCGCGCCCTGCCCGGCGGCGCGCGCGTCTCGGCGATCGCCCAGTCGGCGTACGCCGGCCACACCGCGGCAGGCGAGACGGTGACGATCTCGGGCACCTCGTAGGGATGGAGCTCCTTCAGGCGCTGCCGGCACGCGGCATGGCGCCGGCGCGTCGTCTTCACCAGCAGCGGCACCTCTTCGGCATGCTCGATGGCGCCCTGCCAGCGATACACCGAGCGGCAGGCGCCGAGGATGTTCACGCAGGCGGCGAGCCGCTCCTCGACCAGCACCTGCGCGATGCGCGACGCGGTGGCGGCGTCGGGAACGTTGCTGAGGATGAGCAGCAGCGCATCGGGCGGTGCCGCCCGCACCGGCTGCGGAATCGAACGTTCGCTCGCGCTCATCACGGCTCCTCAGGCGACGAAACGCCGCCGCGTCAGGACCATCGCAAGATACAGCGCCCCGCCGGTGTAGGCGAGCAGCGTGAGCAGGGGCGCCAGCAGCGGGTCGGGCAGGCGGCCGAGCACCAGCGGGCGGGCCAGCTCGACCGCGGCAGCCAGCGGCAGGACGCCGGCCACGGCGGCGAGCCAGTCGGGCAGCGCGCTCATCGGGTAGTACACGCCGGACAGAAAGATCATCGGCGTGACGACCAGCGTGAAATAGAACGTGAAGAAGTCGTAGCCGCGCGCCACCGCGGTCACGCACAGGCCGATCGCGCCGAAGCACAGGCCGGTGAGCGCGACCACCGGCAGCGCCAGCAGCAGCGTGGCCTCGCGCGAGATGCCCAGGGCCCAGACCACGGCGATGATCGCCACGCCCGAGAACGCCGCCTTGGTGGCGGCCCACAGCCACTCGGCGATGACGACGTCGTCGAGCTCGAGCGGCGCGTTGAGCAGCGAGTCCCAGGTCCGCTGCACGTGCATGCGCGAGAACGCCGAGTAGAGCGCCTCGAAGCTCGCCGACATGGTGGTGCTCATGCACATCGAGCCGGCGGCGAGGAAGACGATGTACGGCACGCCCTCGACCACCTCGAGCAGGCGGCCCAGGCCATAGCCGAACGCCACCAGGGTGATCAGCGGATCGGCGACGTTGCCGACCACGCTGGCCAGCGCCAGCTTGCGCCACACCAGCAGGTTGCGCCGGTACACCGGCACGAAGCGCAGCGAGAACGCCGGCGGCGCGTATCGTCTCATCGCGTCAGTCGCGCAGCTCGCGGCCGGTGAGCTTGAGGAACACGTCCTCCAGGTTCGCCGGGCGCTGCAGCACCCGCAGCGACGCCGTGCGGCCGGCAGCCGCCGCCGCGGCCGCCGCGGCGGCAGGCCCGGCGCAGTAGAGGAAGGCGGTCTCGCCGACCAGCTCGACGCGCGCGGCCAGCGCGGGCGCCTCGGCGCGCGCCCAGTGCGCCACGCCCTCGCCGTTCACCTCCACCACCTGGGGCTCGATCTCGTGGACGACCAGGCTCGCCGGGGCATCGAGCGCGATGCGCCGGCCGTGGTCGATGATGGCTACGCGATTGCACAGCCGCTCCGCCTCTTCCATGAAATGCGTGGTCAGCACGATGGTCTTGCCGCGCGCCAGCAGCTGGCGCAGGCGCTCCCAGATCAGGTGGCGTGCCTGCGGGTCGAGCCCGGTGGTGGGCTCGTCGAGGAACAGCACATCGGGATCGTTGACCAGTGCGCGCGCCAGCGTCAGGCGGCGGCGCATGCCGCCGGACAGGGCGTCGATCTTCGCGTCGCGCTTGTGCGCAAGGCCGGCGAATTCGAGCAGCGGCTCGAGCCGCGCGTCGAGCACCGAGCGCGCCAGCCCGAAGTAGCGGCCGAACACCAGCAGGTTCTCGGCCACGGTGAAATCGGGATCGAGCGCATCGGCCTGCGGCACCACGCCGGCGCGCGCACGCGCCTGGCGCGCCTGCGCGGGGATGTCGAGGCCGAGCAGGCGGATGCGGCCGGCGTCGGGCTCGATCAGGCCCAGTATGGCCTTGAGCGCGGTGCTCTTGCCCGCCCCGTTGGGGCCGAGCAGGCCGAAGCATTCGCCGGCGCGCACGCCGAAGTCGAGGCCGGCGAGCGCTTCCACGCCGCCAGCGAAGCGCTTGACGAGGCCGGCGACGCCGAGGACCTCGGTCATCGCGCGGCCCCGGCTCCCGCGTGCGGCGTCAGTCGGCGCTGGCGGCGCCCTGAGGCGCCTGCTGCTCGGGCCGGTCCATCAGCTCGACCAGCGCCATCGGTGCGGCGTCGCCGACCCGATAGCCGAACTTCAGGATGCGCAGATACCCGCCGTTGCGCTTGGCGTAGCGCGGGCCGAGCTCGGCGAACAGCTTGACCACCATCTCGCGGTCGCGCAGTCGGTCGAACGCCAGCCGGCGGTTGGCCAGCGACGGCTTCCTGCCCAGGGTGATGATGGGCTCGACCACGCGGCGCAGCTCCTTGGCCTTGGGCAGCGTGGTCTTGATGAGCTCGTGCCGCAGCAGCGAATTGCACATGTTGCGCAGCATCGCTTCTCGATGCGCGCTGGTGCGGTTCAGTTTGCGTAGTCCGTGACGGTGACGCATGACGGGTTCCTCGCGTTCTCGCCGTGTTCGCTTATGGACGCTCGAGGCCGGCCGGCGGCCAGTTCTCGAGCTTCATGCCGAGCGTCAGTCCGCGCGACGCCAGCACTTCCTTGATCTCGTTGAGCGATTTGCGCCCGAGGTTGGGGGTCTTGAGCAGCTCGTTCTCGGTGCGCTGGATCAGGTCGCCGATGTAGTAGATGTTCTCGGCCTTCAGGCAGTTGGCCGAGCGCACGGTGAGCTCGAGGTCGTCGACCGGGCGCATCAGGATCGGATCGATCTGGGGACCGCGCCCGCCGCCCACCGCGGCCGGCTGGACGACCGGCTCGGCGCCGCCCTCGAGGGCGGCGAAGACGGTGAGCTGCTCGACCAGGATGCGCGCCGACTGGCGCACCGCCTCTTCGGGAGCGATCACGCCGTTGGTCTCGACGTCGACCACCAGGCGGTCGAGGTCGGTGCGCTGCTCGACGCGGGCGCTCTCCACCTGGTAGCTCACGCGGCGCACCGGCGAGAACGACGCATCGAGCACGATCTTGCCGATGGTCTTGGCCTCGTTGAAGTTGCGCATCGTGCCCGGCAGGTAGCCGCGGCCGCGCTCGACCTTGATCGACATGTCGATCTTGCCGCCCTGGGTGAGGGTGGCGATCACGTGCTCGGGGTTGATCACCTCGACGTCGTGCGGCACGTCGATGTCGGCAGCCGTCACCGGCCCGGGGGTATCCTTGCGCAGGGTGAGGAACACCTCGTCGCGGTTGTGCAGCCGGAAGGTGACGCCCTTGAGGTTCAGCAGGAGGTCGACGACGTCCTCGCGCACGCCGTCGATCGTCGAGTACTCGTGCACCACCCCGGTGATCTGCACTTCGGTGGGCGCGTAGCCGACCATCGAGGACAGCAGGACGCGGCGCAGCGCGTTGCCCAGCGTGTGACCGTAGCCGCGCTCGAACGGCTCCATCACCACACGGGCATGCGAGGCACCGAGTTGCTCCACCTCGACGATGCGCGGCTTCAGCATGGCAGTCTGCATAGATATCCTCTCGATTAGCGCGAGTACAACTCGACGATCAGGCTTTCGTTGATGTCGCCGGCAAGATCGCTGCGGTCGGGCATGCTCTTGAACACGCCCTCCATCTTGTTCTTGTCGACCGACACCCAGGACGGAAAGCCGCTCTGCTCGGCCAGGTTCAGCGCATCCTGCACACGGGCCTGCTTGCGCGACTTCTCGCGCACGGCGATCACGTCGTTCGGGCGCACCAGCAGCGAGGGAATGCTGACCGCCTGGCCGTTGACCGTGACCGCCTTGTGGCCGACCAGCTGGCGCGCCTCGGCGCGCGTCGACCCGAAGCCCATGCGGTACACCACGTTGTCGAGCCGGCTCTCGAGCAGCTGCAGCAGGTTCTCGCCGGTGTTGCCGCGACGGCGCTCGGCCTCCGCGAAATAGCGGCGGAACTGGCGCTCCAGCACGCCGTACATGCGCTTGACCTTCTGCTTCTCGCGCAGCTGCAGGCCGTAGTCGGAGGGACGCGCGCCCGAGGTGCGCCCGTGCTGGCCGGGCTTGCTGTCGAGCTTGCACTTGGAGTCGAGGCCGCGGCGGGCGCTCTTGAGGAACAGGTCGGTCCCTTCCCGGCGGGACAGTTTCGCTTTCGGTCCGGTATAACGTGCCACGTGTGAATCCTTCCAGATACGCGAATCGCTTCGCGGTTAGTCCGTCTTCGGTGACCCGGCCGCGCGGGCGGCCTTGCAGGTGACGAACGGTGGTCTTGCGCCCGGGCGCGCTGGCGCAGCCCGGGGATGCGGGGACTCCCCCCCTCAGATGCGCCGCTTCTTCGGCGGACGGCAGCCGTTGTGCGGAATCGGCGTCACGTCCTGGATCTGCAGGATCTTGATGCCCAGCGCGTTGAGCGAACGCACCGACGATTCGCGCCCCGGCCCGGGTCCGCTGATCAGCACCTCCAGGTTCTTGATGCCGCACTCCTGCGCGGCGCGCCCGGCCGCCTCGGCCGCCACCTGGGCGGCGAAGGGCGTGGACTTGCGCGAGCCCTTGAAGCCCGCGCCGCCCGAGGACGCCCACGACAGCGTGTTGCCCTGGCGATCGGTGATGGTGATGATGGTGTTGTTGAACGACGCGTGCACGTGCGCGATGCCGTCCGACACGTTCTTGCGGGCCTTCTTGCGAAGGCGCGATGCGGCGGCGGCCTGCGCTGCCGACTGTGCCTTGGTTGCCATGTCCGGGGTCGACTCCGATGGATGTGTTTGCCGCGACGCTTACTTCTTCAGCGCGACGCCGGCCTTGCGCGGGCCCTTGCGGGTGCGGGCGTTGGTGCGGGTGCGCTGGCCGCGCACCGGCAGGCCGCGGCGATGGCGCACCCCGCGGTAGCAGCCGAGGTCCATCAGCCGCTTGATCGACATCGACACCTCGCGGCGCAGGTCGCCCTCGATGGTGAGGCGGCCGATCTGGTCGCGGATGCGCTCGAGCTCGGCGTCGTTCAGGTCCTTGACCCGCTTGTCGAACGGAACGTTGGCCGCCTCGCAGATCTGGCGCGCGCGCGAACGGCCGATGCCGTAGATCGCCGTCAGGCCGATCTCGGTGTGCTGACGGTCGGGGATGTTGATGCCCGCAATACGTGCCATGGATAGTCCTCGCTCAGCCCTGACGCTGCTTGTGCCGCGGATCGGTGCAGATGACGCGCACGACGCCGTTGCGCTTGATCACCTTGCAGTTGCGGCAGATCTTCTTTACCGATGCCATCACTTTCATCATTCACCTCTTTGACCCGGTCGGCCCAGCGGCGCGCCGGCGTTCAGTGCCTCACTTCGACCTGAAGACGATCCTCGCCCGCGACAGGTCGTAGGGCGTGAGCTCCACCGTGACCTTGTCGCCCGGCAGGATGCGGATGTAGTGCATCCGCATCTTGCCGGAGATGTGCCCCAGCACCATGTGGCCGTTCTCGAGCCTGACATGGAACGTGGCGTTCGGAAGGCTCTCGACCACCTCCCCCTGCATCTGGATGACGTCTTCCTTGCTCATCGATCAGCGCCGTTCGTTGATCTGGCATCCAGCCCCTCTCCGACGGCCGACCCCCCGCGGGGCCGCTACGCGCCGGCCCCCTTCGCGCCGGCCTTCTTCAGCAGGCTCTCGTATTGATGCGACATGACGTAGGCCTGAACCTGCGCCATGAAATCCATCGTGACCACCACGATGATCAGCAGCGACGTACCGCCGAAATAGAACGGTACGTTCCACTTCAGCACCAGGAACTCGGGCAGCAGGCAGACCAGGGTGACGTAGATCGCCCCGATCAGGGTCAGCCGCATCAGGATCTTGTCGATGTACTTCGCGGTCTGCTCGCCGGGCCGGATGCCCGGCACGAAGGCACCGCTCTTCTTCAGGTTGTCGGCGGTCTCGCGGCTGTTGAACACCAGCGCCGTATAGAAGAAGCAGAAGAACACGATCGCCATCGCGTACAGCAGGATGTACACCGGCTGGCCGGGCGACAGCGTGGCGGCGATGTCGCGCAGCCAGCGCACCGCCGTGCTCGAGACGTCGCCCGAGGTGAACCACTGCCCGATGGTGGCCGGGAACAGGATGATCGACGAGGCGAAGATCGGCGGGATCACGCCCGACATGTTCAGCTTGAGCGGCAGGTGCGAGCTCTGGCCGCCGTAGACGCGGTTGCCGACCTGGCGCTTGGCGTAGTTCACCGTGATCTTGCGCTGCCCTCGCTCGACGAACACCACCGCCGCCGTCACCGCCGCCACCAGCGCGATGATGACCAGCGCCACGAAGCCGCTCATCGAGCCGGTGCGGATCAGCTCGCCCATGCCGCCGATGGCGGTCGGCAGGCCGGCGACGATGCCGGCGAAGATGATGATCGAGATGCCGTTGCCCAGGCCGCGCTCGGTGATCTGCTCGCCCAGCCACATCAGGAACATGGTGCCGGTGACCAGCGACACCACGGTCATGAAGCGGAACCCCGGGCCCGGGTCGAGCACCAGCCCGGGCTGCGCCTCGAGCGCCACGGCGATGCCGACTGCCTGGAAGGTGGCCAGTGCGACGGTGAACCAGCGCGTGTACTTGGTGATCTCGCGCCGGCCGGCCTCGCCTTCCTTCTTCTTCGCCTCCAGGAAGGGCACCACCACGGTGAGCAGCTGCATGATGATCGAGGCCGAGATGTACGGCATGATCCCCAGCGCGAACACCGTGAAGCGCGACAGCGCGCCGCCCGAGAAGAGGTTGAACATCCCGAGGATGCCGCCCTGCTGGCCCTGGAACAGCTGGGTGAGCTGGTTCGGGTCGATGCCGGGCACCGGGATGTGCGCGCCCACCCGGTAGACGACGAGCGCGAGCAGCAGGAACACCAGCCGGCGTTTCAGATCGCCGAACTTGCCCGATTTCGCCAGCGCTGCGGGATGGGTTGCCACGTGCCTTGCCCGGATTGCGTCGCGGAAGCCTCGGCCGCGCCGCTCAGGCGACCGAGCCGCCGGCCGCCTCGATGGCGGCCTTGGCGCCCTTGGTCGCCGCGACGCCCTTGAGCGCCACGGCGCGCGTGAGCGACCCCGAAAGGATCACCTTCGCGCCGCTGGCGAGCTGCGGCACGACCCCGGCCGCCTTGAGCGCGAGCAGGTCGACCTCGGCGCCGTCGAGGCGCTGGAGATCGGACAGGCGCACCTCGGCCACGTCGCCGGCGCTCATGGAGGTGAAGCCGCGCTTGGGCAGCCTGCGCTGCAGCGGCATCTGCCCGCCCTCGAAGCCGACCTTGTGGAATCCGCCGGCGCGCGACTTCTGCCCCTTGTGCCCGCGCCCCGCGGTCTTGCCCAGCCCCGAGCCGATGCCTCGTCCGACGCGCTTGCGGGCGTGCCGGCTGCCTGCGGCGGGTTTCAAGTCGTTCAGTTTCATGGCCTCAATGCACCTTCACCAGGTACGACACCTTGTCGATCATGCCGCGTACCGCCGGGGTGTCCTCGAGCTCGCGCGTCTGGTTGATCTTCTTCAGCCCGAGGCCCAGCACCGACGCGCGATGCGAGCCGCGCGTGCCGATGGGGCTGCGCACCAGGGTGACCTTCAGCGTCTTCTTGCTCATAGCGTTCTCCGCGCGCCGGCAGCGGCGCGATCGCGCATCCTCAGCCGAGGATCTCCTCGACCGACTTGCCGCGCTTGGCCGCGATCTCGGCCGGCGTGTTCAGGCTGCGCAGCGCGTCGATCGTGGCACGCACCATGTTGTACGGATTGGACGAGCCGTGGCTCTTGGCCACCACGTTGTGCACGCCCATCACCTCGAAGATCGCCCGCATCGGCCCGCCGGCGATGATGCCGGTACCGTCGGCGGCGGGCTTGAGCATCACCACCGCGGCGCCGTGGCGGCCGGTGACCTGGTGATGCAGCGTGCCGCCGCGCAGCGGGATCTTGACCAGCTTGCGGCGCGCCTCGTCCATCGCCTTCTGTACCGCTACCGGCACCTCGCGCGCCTTGCCCTTGCCCATGCCGATGCGCCCGTCGCCGTCGCCGACCACGGTGAGCGCCGCGAAGCCGAGGATGCGGCCGCCCTTGACGACCTTGGTCACCCGGTTCACCGCGATCATCTTCTCGCGCAGTCCGTCGTCGCGCTCTTCTCCGGCGCCCTTTCCGGCTACCTTGGCTTGAATTTTCGCCATGCTCGAATCCGTCCGCTCAGAACTTCAGGCCGGCTTCACGCGCGGCCTCGGCGAGCGCCTTCACGCGCCCGTGGAAGCGATAGCCGGAGCGATCGAAAGCCACGCTGTCGATGCCGGCCGCCAGCGCCTTTTCCGCGATGCGCCGGCCTACCAGCGCCGCCGCCCCGACGTTGCCGCCGCGGCCCTGCTGGCCGGCCAGCTGCGTGCGCACGTCCTGTTCGACCGTGGAGGCCGACACCAGCACCCTGTCGCCGCCGGCATCGACGATGCTGGCGTAGATGTGGGTGTTCGTGCGGTGCACGGTCAGCCTGCGGACCCGCAGCTCGCGGATCTTCAGCCGTGTCTGGCGGGCACGGCGCAGGCGGGATTGGTTCTTGTCCATCGCATGAATCCTCGGAAGCAGCCCTGCTCGCCTACTTCTTCTTGACGTCCTTCAACACCACGCGCTCGTCGGCATAGCGCACGCCCTTGCCCTTGTAGGGTTCGGGACGGCGGTACGCGCGGATCTCCGCGGCCACCTGGCCGACCGCCTGCTTGTCGGCACCCTTGATCACGATCTCGGTCTGCGTCGGCGTCTCGGCCTTGATGCCGTCGGGCATGCGGTGCACCACCGGGTGCGAGAACCCCAGCGAGAGGTTCAGGTTCGCCCCCTGCGCCTGGGCGCGGAAACCGGTGCCCACCAGCTGCAGCCGCTTCTCGAAGCCCTTGGACACGCCGTGCACCATGTTCGCCACCAGTGCGCGGTAGGTGCCGCTCATCGCATTGGCCTCGGCGCTTTCGTCGACGGGCGGGAAGCTCAGCACCGCGCCGTCGCGCGAGATGGTGACCCGCGGATCGACGCGCTGGGTGAGCACGCCCAGCGGCCCCTTGACGGCGATCGAGCCGGCCGACAGCGTGACCTCGACGCCGGCCGGCAGCGACACCGGGTTCTTGCCTACTCGGGACATGTCGGACCTCCGCTTACGCCACGTAGGCGATCACTTCGCCGCCCACGCCGTTGGCCCGCGCATGGCGATCGGTCATGACGCCGCGCGAGGTGGTGACGATGGCCACCCCCAGCCCGTTCATGACCTGCGGCAGCGCCTCGCGGCCGCGGTACACGCGCAGGCCCGGGCGCGACACGCGCTCGAGACGCTCGATGACCGGCCGGCCGGCGTAGTACTTCAGCTGCACCTCGAGCTCGTGCTTGGCGCCTTCGCCCTTGACCGCGAAACCGTCGATATAGCCCTCGTCCTTCAACACCTGCGCTATCGCCACCTTCAACTTCGACGACGGCATCGACACCGATTCCTTTTCGACGCGCTGCGCGTTGCGGATGCGCGTGAACATGTCGGCGATCGGATCGCTCATGCTCATGATGGATTCCTCATTTCCAGAGCCCGCTCGTTGCCGGCGCGCCGATTACCAACTCGCCTTCGTCAGGCCCGGTACCTCGCCGCGCATCGCGATCTCGCGAAGCTTGTTGCGGCCGAGGCCGAACTTGCGGAACGTGCCGCGCGGGCGGCCGGTGATGCCGCAGCGCTTGCGCAGCCGGGTGGGGCTCGAGTCGCGCGGCAGCGCCTGCAGCTTCAGCCGCGCCTGGTAGCGCTCCTCCTCGGACAGCGACTGGTCGGCGATGATCGCCTCGAGCGCCTTGCGCCGCGCGGCGAACTTCCTGACCGTCGCCTGGCGTTTGAGGTCGCGGTTGATCAGTGCGAGTTTGGCCACTTGTATCGATCCTCGAATCAGTTGCGGAACGGGAACCTGAACGCCGCCAGCAGCGCCTTGGCTTCCTCGTCGTTCTTCGCCGTGGTCGTGATGCTGATGTTCAGCCCCCGCAGCGCATCGATCTTGTCGTATTCGATCTCGGGGAAGATGATCTGTTCCTTCACCCCGAGGTTGTAGTTGCCGCGTCCGTCGAAGGCCTTGCCCGAGATGCCGCGGAAGTCGCGTACGCGCGGCAGCGCGATCGTGACCAGGCGGTCGAGGAACTCGAACATGCGCTCGCCGCGCAGCGTGACCATGCAGCCGATCGGGTAGCCGGCGCGGATCTTGAAACCGGCGATCGCCTTCTTGGCCTTGGTGGTCACCACCTTCTGCCCGGCGATCCGGGTCAGGTCGCCGATGGCGTTCTCGAGCACCTTCTTGTCGGCCACCGCCTCGCCCACGCCCATGTTCAGCGTGATCTTGGTGAGGCGCGGCACTTCCATGGACGACTTGTAGCCGAACTGCTTGATCAGGTCCGGAACGACCTTCTCGCGGTAGAACTGTTGCAGGCGAGCCATTGCGCTTTTCCTCGTGTGTCCGTCAGACCCCGGGCGCCCGGGATCAGGCGTTCACCATTTCGCCGTTGGACTTGAAGACGCGCACCTTCCTGCCGTCTTCGAGCGTGCGGATGCCGATGCGATCGCCCTTGCCGGTGGCCGGGTTCAGCAGCATCACGTTGGACTGGTCGATCGGCATCGTCCGGTCGACGATGCCCCCGGCCTGCCCCTTCATCGGATTCGGCCGCACGTGCTTCTTCACGATGTTGACGCCCTCGACCACCAGGTGGGTGTCGTCGACGCGGCGCAGCACCGTGCCGCGGCGTCCCTTGTCGCGCCCGGCGATGACGATGACCTCGTCGCCCTTGCGGATCTTGCGCATCAGATGACCTCCGGGGCGAGCGACACGATCTTCATGAACCGCTCGGTGCGCAGCTCGCGCGTGACCGGCCCGAAGATGCGCGTGCCGATCGGCTCGAGCTTGGCGTTGAGCAGCACGGCGGCGTTGCCGTCGAAACGGATCAGCGAGCCGTCCTGGCGGCGCACGCCCTTGGCGGTGCGCACCACGACGGCGTTGTAGATCTCGCCCTTCTTGACGCGGCCGCGCGGCTGCGCCTCCTTGACCGAGACCTTGATGATGTCGCCGATGCCGGCATAGCGGCGCTTGGAGCCTCCAAGCACCTTGATACACATGACCGAACGCGCGCCGGTGTTGTCGGCGACGCTCAGCGTCGATTGCATCTGGATCATTTTGCTTTCCCAACTTGATCCGTCGGCGGCCCGGAAGCCGCCCGTGCGGTCAGTCTTGGTCCCGTGGTTTGGGGATTCGGCCCGACAGGCGAGGCGCCTATCGACCGAAGCCGGGCATTATGACAGGAGAGCCCTGATCACGCAAGCCATCTGCGGAATGCGCGACGGAACCGTCGCGAGCGCTCCGGGACGCGTTCAGGCGGCCGCGGCCGTCACCAGCCGCGTCACCGACCAGGACTTGGTGCGCGAGATCGGGCGGCCTTCCTGGATCTCGACCAGGTCGCCCTGGTTGTACGGCGTCTCGGTGTGCGCGTGGTAGCGCGTGCTGCGCACGATGTACTTGCCGTAGATCGGGTGCTTGACGCGCCGCTCGACCAGCACGGTGACCGTCTTCTGCATCTTGTTGCTCACCACGCGGCCGACCAGGGTGCGCTTCGAAGCGGGCTTGCCGGCGGCGTTGGCCGCGCCGGTGGTCTGGATCGTCGTCATTTGGCCGCCGCCTTCTCTCTCATGATCGTGCGCACCCGCGCGATGTCGCGCCGGGTCTTGCCGAGCTGGCTGGTGTTGTTCAGCTGCTGCGTCGCGATCTGCATGCGCAGCGAGAAATGCGCGCGCAGCAGCTCGCCGAGCTCCTTTTCGAGCGCCGCGGAATCCTTGGCGCGCAATTCACTGGCTTTCATCTTCGTGCCTCTGTCGTGGCGCCGTCGCTCAGGCGCCGACCATGCGGGAGACGAACACGGTCGCGATCGGCAGCTTGGCCGCGGCGAGCGCGAACGCCTCGCGGGCCAGCACCTCGTTGACGCCGTCCATCTCGTAGAGCACCTTGCCCGGCTGGATCTCGGCCACGTAGTACTCGGGGTTGCCCTTGCCGCTGCCCATGCGCACCTCGGCGGGCTTCTTGGAGATCGGCTTGTCGGGGAAGATGCGGATCCAGATGCGCCCGCCGCGCTTGATGTGGCGCGTCATGGCGCGGCGCGCGGCCTCGATCTGGCGCGCCGTCAGGCGCCCGCGGCCGGCCGCCTTCAGGCCGTACTCGCCGAACGACACGGCGGTGCCGCGCGTGGCCAGCCCCTTGTTGCGGCCTTTCTGCTCTTTTCTGTATTTGCGTCGAGCGGGTTGCAGCATCGCTCACTCCTTGGTCTTGCCGCCTTCGCCCGCGGCCGCCACCTTGCGAACGCGCTTGACGGTGGCCTTCGGTGCCTCGGCCGCCTGCTCGGCGGGCCTTTCCGCGGCCTCGCCCTCGGGGCGGCGGCGCGGCCCGCGCGCGCCCGGACGCCCGGGTGCGCGCCGGGTGCGGCGATCGTCCTTCTCGGGCGTGGCCAGCGCCTCCTTGTCGGCGCCCAGCGGCGCGTCGTTGCGGCCCAGCGTGTCGCCCTTGTAGACCCAGACCTTCACGCCGATGGTGCCGTAGGTGGTCAGGGCCTGCGAGACGCCGTAGTCGATGTCGGCGCGCAGCGTGTGCAGCGGCACGCGGCCCTCGCGATACCACTCGCGCCGGGCGATCTCGATGCCGTTCAGGCGACCCGAGCTCATGATCTTGATGCCCTGCGCGCCGAGCCGCATCGCGTTCTGCATGGCGCGCTTCATGGCGCGGCGGAACATGATGCGCTTCTCCAGCTGCTGGGTGATCGAGTCGGCGATCAGCTGGGCGTCGGTCTCGGGCTTGCGGATCTCCTCGATGTTCACGTGCACCGGCACGCCCATCAGCCGCTGCAGGTCAACCTTGAGCAGCTCGATGTCCTCGCCCTTCTTGCCGATCACCACCCCCGGGCGTGCCGAGAAGATGGTGATGCGCGCGTTCTTTGCCGGACGCTCGATCAGCACGCGGCTCACCGAGGCGCTGCGCAGCTTACGCCGCAGGTACTCGCGCACCTTGATGTCATCGTTGAGCGTCTTGGCGTACTGCTCGCCGGTGGCGAACCAGCGCGACGACCAGTTCCTGGTGACGGCCAGGCGGAAACCGGTCGGATGAATCTTCTGTCCCATGTCGTTCCTTCCGAGTCCCTTACCTGTCGCCGACCGTGACGTAGATGTGGCACGTCTGCTTCTCGATCTTGCAGCCGCGGCCCTTGGCGCGCGCGTGGAAGCGACGCATCGAGGTGCCCTTCTCGACGTGGATGGTCTTGACCTTCAGCTCGTCGATGTCGGCGCCGTCGTTGTGCTCGGCGTTGGCGATGGCCGACTCGAGCACCTTCTTGACGATCTTCGAGGCCTTCTTCGGCGAGAAGGTGAGGATGCCGAGCGCCTGCTCGACCGGCTTGCCGCGGACGAGGTCGGCGACCAGCCGGCCCTTCTGGGCCGACAGGTGCACGCCGCGCAGGATTGCCTGGGTTTCCATGTGCCGTTTCCCCTCAGCGCTTCACGGCCGACTTGCGGTCGGCGGCGTGGCCCTTGAACGTGCGGGTGAGGGCGAACTCGCCCAGCTTGTGGCCGACCATGTTCTCGTTGATGAACACCGGCACGTGCTGCTTGCCGTTGTGCACCGCGATGGTGAGCCCGATGAACTCGGGCACGACCGTGGACCGGCGCGACCAGGTCCGGATCGGCTTCTTGTCCTTGGTGGCGATCGCGACGTCGACCTTGTGCATCAGGTGGGCGTCGACGAAGGGCCCTTTCTTGACTGAACGTGCCATAGCTTGCTCGTCACTCGCCTGTTACTTGCGGCCGCGGCGCTGCACGATCATGGAATCGGTGCGCTTGTTGCGGCGGGTCTTGAAGCCCTTGGTGGGGGTGCCCCACGGCGACACCGGGTGGCCGCCGCCGTTGGAGCGGCCGCCATGCGGGTGGTCGACCGGGTTCATGCAGATGCCGCGCACCGTCGGACGGATGCCGCGCCAGCGGTTGGCGCCCGCCTTGCCGATGGTGCGCAGGCTGTGCTCCTCGTTGCCGACTTCGCCGATGGTGGCGCGGCACTCGATGTGCACCTTGCGGATCTCGCCCGAGCGCAGCCGCAGCTGCGCGTAGACGCCTTCGCGGGCCAGCAGCCGCACCGAGGTGCCGGCCGAACGCGCCAGCTGGGCGCCCTTGCCGGGCAGCATCTCGATGCAGTGGATGGACGAGCCCACCGGGATGTTGCGGATCGGCAGCGCGTTGCCGGGCCGGATCGGCGCCTCGGCGCCGTTCATCAGCACCGAGCCGACCGCCACCCCGCGCGGGGCGAGGATGTAGCGGCGCTCGCCGTCGGCGTAGCACAGCAGGGCCAGGTGGGCGCTGCGGTTCGGGTCGTACTCGAGGCGCTCGACCTTGGCCGGGATGCCGTCCTTGTTGCGGCGGAAGTCGACGATGCGATAGTGCGACTTGTGGCCGCCCCCCTTGTGGCGGGTGGTGATGTGGCCGAGGTTGTTGCGCCCCGAACCGCGCTTCTTCGCCTCGGTGAGCGCGGCCACCGGCCCCCCCTTGTGCAGGCCCGGAGTGACGATCTTCACCATGGCGCGGCGGCCCGGCGAAGTCGGCTTCGTCTTGACGACAGGCATCTAGATGGCCTCCGCGAAGTTGATTTCCTGGCCCGGCTTGAGGCTCACGTAGGCCTTGCGCACGTTGCGGCGACGACCGTTGAAGCGGCCGAAGCGCTTCTGCTTGCCCTTCTGGTTGAGCACCTGCACCGACTCGACCTCGACCTTGAACAGCAGCTCGACCGCCGCCCGGATCTCGTCCTTGGTGGCATCCTGCAGCACGCGGAACAGCACCTGGCCGTTCTTCTCGGCGGCCATGGTCGCCTTCTCCGAGACGATCGGCGCGACGAGCACCGTCATCAGACGCTCCTGGTTCATGCCAGCATCTCCTGCACTTTGGCCAGCGCCGGCCGGGTGATCAGCACCCGGGAGAACTGCACCAGCGATACCGGATCGGCATGCCGCGGCTCCACCACCAGCACGTGGGGCAGGTTGCGCGAGGCGAGGAGCAGGTTCTCGTCGAGGTTGTCGGTGATCACCAGCACCGAAGATCCGTTCAGGCCCAGCCCCATGGCCTTGATCTTGTCGGCGAGCAGGCGGGTCTTGGGCGCCTCGACCGACAGATCCTCGATGACCGCGACGCGATCCTCGCGCGCAAGCTGCGACAGGATCGAGCAGACCCCGGCGCGGTACATCTTGCGGTTGACCTTGTGGGTGAAGTTCTCGTCGGGCGAGTTCGGGAAGATCTTGCCGCCGCCGCGCCACAGCGGACTGGAGGTCATGCCGGCGCGCGCGCGGCCGGTGCCCTTCTGTCGGTACGGCTTCTTGGTGGAATGCTTGACCTCGCCGCGATCCTTCTGCGCCCGGTTGGCGCTGCGCCCGTTGGCGCGATAGGCGACCACCACCTGGTGGACCAGGGGCTCGTTGAAGTCGCGCCCGAAGATAGTGTCCGGCGCCTCGACCTTGGACGATGCCTGGCCTTGGGCGTCGAGCAGTTTGAGTTCCATGGGCTGCCCCCTCAGGCCTTGGGCGCGGCCGCGCGCACCGTCGGCGTCACGACCACGTTGCCGTTCTTCGCGCCCGGCACGGCGCCGCGCACCAGCAGCAGGCCGCGCTCGGCGTCGACGCGGGCGACCTCGAGGTTCTGCACCGTGCAGGCCACCGCGCCGAGGTGGCCGGACATGCGCTTGCCCGGGAACACGCGGCCCGGATCCTGCGCCATGCCGATCGAGCCCGGCACGTTGTGCGAACGCGAGTTGCCGTGCGAGGCGCGGCCGGAGCCGAAATTGTGGCGCTTGATCGTGCCGGCGAAGCCCTTGCCGATCGAGGTGCCGTGCACGTCCACCTTCTGGCCGGCGGAGAAGATCGCCACGTTCACGACGGCGCCCGGCGCGAGCTCGGCCAGGGCCTCGGGGGCGACGCGGAATTCGCGCACCATGCTGCCGGCCTCGACGCCGGCCTTGGCGAAGTGCCCGGCCTGCGGCTTGGTGACGCGGGTGGCACGGCGCTTGCCGTAGGTCACCTGGACCGCGCTGTAACCGTCGTTCTCGACGGTCTTGATCTGGGTGACGCGGTTGTCCGACACGTCGAGCACCGTCACCGGGATGGAGTCGCCATCGTCAGTGAAGATGCGCATCATGCCGACCTTGCGTCCCACAAGGCCAAGGCTCATTGTTTTCTCCGATCCCGGCTGCGATTGGCCAGGTGTGATGCACCGGGAGCGCCTGCGCGCAGCACGGCTCCCTGGAAAAAGACCGCGATCATAGCAGGCGGCGAGCGCAGCGGCAAGCGCGCGCCCGGCCAGCCGGCCGTCAGAACGTGTGAAGGAACCGTAGCGAGCGGCCCGAGGTCGCGCCGAGGAGCGCAGCCGTACTGGAGTACGGCGAGCATCGCAGGCGCGAGACCGGGACGCGCAGTAGGTTCATTCGCACGTTCTCAGCCGCGCCAGCCCTCGGCCTGCTGCACGTAGATCTTGACGTCTACGCCGGCCGGCAGGTCGAGCTTGGTCAGCGCGTCGATGGTCTTGTCGGTGGGATCGACGATGTCCATCAGGCGCTGGTGGGTACGGATCTCGAACTGGTCGCGCGAGGTCTTGTTGACGTGCGGCGAGCGCAGCACGTCGTAGCGCTGGATGCGCGTGGGCAGCGGCACCGGGCCGCGCACCACGGCGCCGGTGCGCTTGGCGGTGTCGACGATCTCGGCGGCCGACTGGTCGATCAGCCGGTAGTCGAACGCCTTCAGGCGGATGCGGATCTTCTGGTTCTGCATTGGATTTCCCCAAAGAACGGTGCGGCAAGGCCGCGGACCAAAGAACGATGTTTACTACTCGATGACCTTGGCCACGACGCCGGCGCCCACGGTGCGCCCGCCCTCGCGGATGGCAAAGCGCAGCCCCTGCTCC
>MKUQ01000007.1:2684-20372 GCA_001898645.1 Burkholderiales bacterium 70-64 | reverse complement strand
CCCGCGCAGCGGGGGGCAAGCACCGGTGCGCCGGCCCCGGGCGGCCCGCGCCTTTGCTCGCGCAACCCACCGCACGTCGCGGCCCGCGCATGCACAGTGGAGCCATTGAAATGCACCCGTCCATTCCCTCGCTGCTGGTCGCCGGCGCCCTGGCGTCGGCCGCTCCCCTCGCCGTGCACGCCGAGTTGAAGCCGGGCGACGCCGCGCCCGACTTCACCGCGCCGGCCTCGCTCGGGGGCCACCCCTTCCGCTTCTCGCTCGCCGAGGCCCTGAGGAAAGGGCCGGTGGTGCTGTACTTCTATCCGAAGGCCTTCACGCAGGGCTGCACCATCGAGGCCAACCGCTTCGCCGAGGCGCACGACGCATATGCGGCGCTCGGCGCCACCGTGATCGGGATGTCGGGCGACGACATCGATACGCTGAACCGCTTCTCGGTCACCGAGTGCCGCAACAAGTTCGCAGTGGCCTCCGATGCCGACCGCCGCATCATGAAGGCGTACGACGCGGTCATGCCGCATTCCCTCGGCTACGCGGGACGCATCTCGTACGTCATCTCGACCGACGGCCGGATCGCCTACGTCTATTCGTCCTCGAGCCCGGACGGACACGTGCCCAATACGCTCGAGGCGCTGCGCACGCAGGCGGCCGCGGGCCGCAGGTAGCCTGTCCGTTCCGATGCGCGCGAGCGCCCGCGGCGCATCGCCCGGCGACGGCGCGGATTCGGCGGCCGCACGCCTGCCTTTCCGCGAAAGCGGCGCCTGCCGGCGCTGCGAGCCCGCCCGCGCGGCTGCCGGTCGCAGCCATCATGGTGCAGGGCGATCGCGGGATCGCAGGCCACCGGGGAGACCGGACATGAACACCAATGACGTCGCCGCGCCGCACGGCACCGCCGGCCGCGAAACCATCTCGCGCATCGAGCGCGAACGCGCCGTGTGCGCGCGCAACTACGAGCCGATCCCGGTGGTGGTCGAGCGCGCCGAGGACGTCTGGATCCACGACGTCGAGGGGCGGCGCTATCTCGACTTCATGAGCGCCTACTCGGCGGTGAGCCACGGCCACCGCCATCCCCGGCTGGTGGCAGCGGCGATCGCGCAGATGAACCGGGTGTGCATCACCTCGCGCGCCTTCTATGGCGACACGCTCGGCCCCTTCCTCGGCGAGCTGTGCCGGCTGAGCGGCTTCGCGCGCGCGCTGCCGATGAACACCGGCGCCGAGGCGGTGGAGACGGCGATCAAGGCGGCGCGCCGCTGGGGCCATCGTGTCAAGGGCATCGAGGCGGACCGCGCGGTGATCCTGGTGGCCGAAGGCAACTTCCACGGCCGTACCTCCACCATCGTCGGCTTCTCTTCGGAGCCGCAGTACCGCGACGGCTTCGGACCCTTCGCACCGGCGTTCCGGCACTTCCGCTTCGGCGACATGGCCTCGCTCGATGCCGCGCTCGACGAGCGGGTGTGCGCGGTGCTGGTCGAGCCGATCCAGGGCGAGGCCGGCATCGTGGTGCCGCCGGCGGGCTGGCTGCGCGCGCTGCGCCGGTGGTGCACGCGCCATCGCGTGCTGCTGATCCTCGACGAGGTGCAGTCGGGCCTCGGGCGCACCGGGCGCATGTTCGCCTTCGAGCACGAAGGCGTGCGTCCCGACGGGCTGGTCCTGGGCAAGGCGCTCGGCGGCGGCATCGTGCCGGTGTCGGCGTTCCTGGCCGACGATGCGGTGATGGACGTGTTCGAGCCGGGCAGCCACGGCTCGACCTTCGGCGGCAACGCGCTGGCCGCGGCCGTCGGCCTGGAAGCGCTGCGCGTGCTGCAGGACGAGCAGTTGCCGGAACGCAGCGCCGTGCTCGGCGCGCACCTGCTCGAGCGGCTGCACGCGCTGGCCGCCGGACGGCGCATCGAGGTGCGCGGGCGCGGGCTGTGGGCGGGCGTGGACCTGCACGATTCGGGCCTGGACGCGCGCCAGGTCGTCGAGCGGCTGGCGCGGCACGGCGTGCTCTCGAAGGAGACCCACGACACCGTGATCCGCATCGCGCCGCCGCTCACCATCACGAAGACCGATCTCGACTGGGGGATCGACCGCCTCGCCGAGGTGCTCGACGCGTCCACGCCGCTCCGGCCGCGCGCCGCGCGCGAGGGGCGCGGCACGGGTGCGCCGGCGGTACATGCCGGAACCGGGACGCACGCCGGAGCCGGGGGGCGCGCCGGGACCGGGGTGCATGGCGAGGCCCGCGGGCGCGCCGGAGAGCATGCGGGCGCGCCCGCCGCCGCTCCCACGGCGCACCTGCTGCTGTGCCCGCCGGACCATTTCGAGGTCAGCTACCGCATCAATCCGTGGATGGAGCCCGAAGCCTGGGCGCACGACGCGACGCGGCTCGCCGCCGATGCGCAGGCCGGCTGGCGGCGGCTGCGCCGGGTGTACCAGGCGCTGGGCGCGCGCATCGAGACCATGCCGCCGCAGCCCGGCCTGCCCGACATGGTGTTCACCGCCAACGCGGCGGTGGTGCTCGACGGCAAGGCGGTGCTGGCGCGCTTCCGCAACGCCGAGCGCCGCGGCGAGGAGCCGCACGTGCGGCGCCTGTTCGAGGCGCTCGAGCGGCGCGGCGTCGTCGAGGCCATCCACGACATGCCGCACGACGTGTACTTCGAGGGCGCGGGCGACGCGATCTGGGATCCGGCGCGGCGCCTGATGTGGCTGGGCTACGGCCAGCGCTCGAGCCTGGAGGCGCGCGACACCCTGCGCCGGGTGTTTGGCGTCGAGACGATGTCGCTCGAGCTGGCCTCGCCGCGCTTCTACCATCTCGACACCTGCCTGTGCCTGCTCTCGGGCGGCGAGATCGTCTGGTACCCGCCGGCCTTCACGCCGGCCGCGCGGCAGGTGCTGCGCGCGCTGGCGGGCGACGCGCTGATCGAGGCCGGCGACGAGGACGCCCATCATCTCGGCGTGAACTCGGTGTCGATCGGCCGCGACGTGGTGCTGTGCCACTGCTCGCCCGCGCTGCGCCGGGCGCTCGAATCGCGCGGCTACCGGGTCAGGGTGGTGCCGCTGGCAGCCTTCAATCGCGCCGGGGGCGCCGTGTACTGCCTCACCCTGCGCCTGGACAACCGCAGCTCCGACAGGGCGCGTGGCTCGGCTAAACTGGCCGCATGAGGGAGCTCGACGAGATCGACCAGCAGATCCTGCGCGCGCTGCAGCACGACGGGCGCCTCACCAGCCAGGCGCTGGCGCGGCAGGTCGGGCTGTCGGCGCGGGCCTGCCTCGATCGCGTGCGCCGCCTCGAGCGCGAGCGCTACATCGAGGGCTACCGCGCGATCGTCGGGCGGCGCGCCTACGGCGAGCTGATCGTGGTGCACACCGAGGTGGTGCTCGTCGACCAGCGCCACGCGACCCTGCAGCAGTTCGAGCGCCGCGCGCTGCAATGCCCCGAGGTGATCGCCTGCCACCTGGTGAGCGGCCCGTACGACTACCTGGTGCGCTTCGCCTGCCGCGACATGACGCATTACCAGGGCATCTCGGATGCGTGGATCAACGACCAGGCGATGGGCGTCGCGCGCATCGTTTCGCACGCCGAGCTCAAGGCGGTCAAGGAGTTCGCCGGCTACCCGGTGTGACGCGGCGGCGCGGCCGCATCTTCCGCACCCGCCCCCGGCGCGACCTTGCGGGCGCCCGGCGTCACAGGGAGGCGGCGTACTCGATGGTCAGCGGCGCGTGATCGCTGAAGCGGTGATCCTTGTAGATCGAGGCGGACCGAGCGGTCCCGGCAAGGCCGGTGGTCGCGATCTGGTAGTCGATCCGCCATCCGACGTTCTTCGCCCAGGCCTGGCCACGATTGCTCCACCACGTGTAGGCGGCATCGGTCGCGTCGGGCTCGAGCCGCCGGTAGGTGTCCACCCATCCCAGCTCGTCGAACACCCGCGAGAGCCATGCACGCTCCTCGGGCAGGAAGCCCGAATTCTTGAGGTTGCCCTTCCAGTTCTTCAGGTCGGCCTCCCTGTGCGCGATGTTCCAGTCGCCGCAGATCACGATCTCCCGCCCCCTGGCGACGAGATCGGCGAGGTGCCTGAAGAAGTGGTCCATGAACTCGTACTTGGCGGCCTGCCGGTGCTCTCCGCTGGACCCCGAGGGCAGGTAGAGCGACACCACGGACAGCCCGTCGTAGAGCAGCTCGACGTAGCGACCCTCGCAGTCGATCTCCGGAACGCCGAGCCCGACGACGACCTCCCTCGGCTCCTCGCGGGCATAGATGCCGACGCCGCTGTAGCCCTTCTTCTGCGCATAGTGGAAGTAGCCGTGCAAGCCCGGGGGCGCCAGCATGACCGGCGTCATGTCGGCCTCCTGGGCCTTGAGCTCCTGCACGCACACGAAGTCGGCGCGCTGCTGCGCCATCCAGTCGAAGAAGCCCTTCGATGCGGCGGACCGGATGCCGTTGAGATTGAGGGAGACGATTCTGAGCATGGGAAACGGTTCGGCCGCGGCGGCACGATCCGGTGCGGCGGCACGTATCATTGCCGGTGACGATTTCCTTCGTGATGGGGGCAAGCTTGGCAGACGATCTGCGCACGCAGTTTATCCGCTTCTCGGTGCAGGCAGGGGTGCTGCGCTTCGGCGAGTTCCGCACCAAGGCCGGCCGCCTGTCGCCCTACTTCTTCAACGCCGGCCTGTTCCACGACGGCGCCTCGCTCGGACGCCTGGCGCGCTTCTATGCCGACACGCTGCTGGCCGCCGAGCGCGCCGGACGCGTGCGCTTCGACATGCTGTTCGGACCCGCCTACAAGGGCATCACGCTCGCCTCGAGCACCGCGGTGGCGCTGGCCGCGAGCGGGCGCAACGTCGCCTTCGCCTACAACCGCAAGGAGGCCAAGGACCACGGGGAAGGCGGCGTGCTGATCGGCGCTCCGCTCGCCGGACGGGTGGTGATCGTCGACGACGTCATCAGCGCCGGCACCTCGGTGAGCGAATCGATCGAGCTCATCCGCGCCCACGGCGCCGAGCCGGCGGCGGTGCTCATCGCGCTCGATCGCCAGGAGCGCAGCGGCGACGCCGAGCGCATCGGCGAGCTCTCGGCGAGCCAGGAGGTCGAGCGCCGGCACGGCATCCCGGTGCTGGCGATCGCCGGTCTTTCCGACCTGCTGGACTTCCTCGCCTCGGGCGACGACGCGGCCGTCGAGCTTGCCGCCCATCGCGAACGCGTTGCCGCCTATCGCGCGCGCTTTGGAGTCGTCGCGGCAGTTTCCTAGCATCGGGGCATGAAACGTGCCCTGCCGCCGGTTCGCGCCTGCGCGGCGATCGCCCTGGCGCTCGCCGGCGCCGGCCTGCCCGCGGGCGGCGCCGCGGCGGCGGACACCGCGGCGGGCCATCGCGGCGGCACGCTGTACAGTTGCCAGGACGAGCGCGGGCATACGATGGTGAGCGACCGCCCGATCGCCGAATGCGCCAACCGGCCGCTGCGCGAGCTGCGCAACGACGGGCTGGCGCGCCGCGAGCTGCCTGCTCCGCTCTCCGCCGAGCAGCGCCGCCAGCGCGAAGCCGACGAGCGGGCCCGCCAGGCCGAGGTGCGCGAGCGGCGCGAGGCGCAGGCGCGCGACCGGGCGCTGCTGCAGGCCTATCCGGACAGCGGTGCGCTCGAAGCCGTGCGCCAGCGCCAGCTCGCCGACATCGACGAGGACATCGCCGCCGCCGCCGGCCGGCTGGCCGCCTTGCGCCAGTCGCACCAGACCGCCCGCAGCCAGGCCGGCGAAGACCCCGCGAAGGCGCCGCTGGCCGTGCGCCAGCGCATCTCCGATCTATCCAACGCGATCCTCGCCGAGGAAGCCTTCGTCGCACGTCGCAGCGCCGAGCGCGTGAGCGTCGTGCAGCGCTTCGCCGAGGACTCGGTGCGGCTGCGCGCGCTGCTGGGCGAGGCGGCTGCGACGGGACCGCGCGCGGCGACCCGCTGAGAACGTGCGAATGAACCTGCTGCGCGACCCGAGGTCGCGCTTGCGATGCTCGCCGTACGCCAGTACGGCTGCGCTTCTCGGCGCGACCTCGGGCCGCTCGCTACGGTTCATTCGCACGTTCTGAGCCGGCGCGGCCGGCGTCACGGACAATTCACACGGGCAATTCAGCCCGCGAGCCTGCTCCGCAGCAGCTCGTTGACCTGCTGCGGGTTGGCCTTGCCGCGCGTGGCCTTCATCACCTTGCCGACCAGCGCGTTGAAGGCCTTCTCCCTGCCGGCGCGGAACTCCTCGACCGATTTCGGATCGGCCGCGAGCACCTCGTCGACGATGCGCTCGAGCTCGCCGCTGTCGCTGATCTGGCGCAGGCCGCGCGCATCGATGAGGTGGTCGACGGCATCGTCTGCGGCCGAGGGTTCGGCCCACAGGGCGGCGAACACGTCGCGGGCGATCTTGCCCGAGATGGTGCCGTCGTGGATGCGCTGCACCAGCTGCGCCAGCTGCGGCGGCCGCACCGGGGCCCCGGCGATCGGCGTGTCGTCGCGGTTGAGCGCGCCGGCGAGCTCGACCATCACCCAGTTCGCCGCGGCCTTGGCCGGCGCGGCGCCGCCCAGCGCGGCCACCACCGCCTCGTAGTAGGCGGCCGTCTCGCGCGATGCGGTGAGGGTCGTCGCGTCGTAGCTGCCGAGCCCGTAGTCGTCGACGAAGCGGCGCCGCATGTCCGCCGGCAGCTCCGGCATGGCAGCGCGCACGCGCTCGATCCAGTCGTGCCCGATGACCAGCGGCGGCAGGTCGGGGTCGGGGAAGTAGCGGTAGTCGTGGGCGTCTTCCTTGCTGCGCATCGAGCGCGTCTCGTCGCGATCGGGGTCGTACAGGCGCGTCTCCTGCACCACGCGGCCGCCGTCCTCGATCAGCTCGATCTGGCGGCGCGCCTCGTGCTCGATCGCCCGCTCGAGGAAGCGGAACGAGTTCAGGTTCTTGATCTCGCAGCGCGTGCCGAGCGGCTCGCCGGGCCGGCGCACCGACACGTTGGCGTCGCAGCGGAACGACCCCTCCTGCATGTTGCCGTCGCAGATGCCCAGCCACACCACCAGCCCGTGCAGCGCGCGCGCGTACGCCACCGCCTCCTTCGCCGAGCGCATGTCGGGCTCGGTGACGATCTCGAGCAGCGGCGTGCCGGCGCGGTTGAGGTCGATGCCCGACAGGCCGTGGAAGTCCTCGTGCAGCGACTTGCCGGCGTCTTCCTCGAGGTGCGCGCGTACCAGGCGCACGAAGCGCTCCTGCTGCGCGCCGTGCTCGTCGGCCTTCCAGGCGATCGCCAGCCCGCCGCCGGCCACCACCGGAAGCTCGTACTGGCTGATCTGGTAGCCCTTGGGCAGGTCGGGATAGAAGTAGTTCTTGCGCGCGAACACCGAGCGCGGCGCGATGGCGGCGCCCACGGCCAGCCCGAAGCGGATCGCGTGCTCGACCGCGGCGCGGTTGGCCACCGGCAGCACGCCCGGCAGCGCCAGGTCGATCGCGCAGGCCTGCGTGTTGGGCGCCGCGCCGAAGGCGGTCGAGGCGCCCGAGAACATCTTGGAGCGCGTGGCGAGCTGGGCGTGGGTCTCCAGCCCGATGACGATTTCCCACTGCATGGCGTCAGGCTCCGACAGACCCCTAGGGACGTGCGCAGCGCCCGCTGCCGGGTTCGAACATCACCGGCCAGGCCTGCTCGTAGATGCCCGGCGTGCAGTGGTTCGCGCACCCGGCGTGCGCCAGCGTGACGCGGCGCGGATCCTGCCAGATCATCAGCTGGCAACCGCTGCCGTCGCGCGCGAGCAGCACGATGTGCGGCCGGCGCTGCGTCTGGCGGAAGTCGGCCTGCTCGAAGCTGCAGCTGCCGCGGCGGCCCACCTGCAGCTGCCAGGACAGGGCCAGCACCTGACCGTCGCGCACCGACAGCAGCGCGTTCTCGCGAAAGCCGTCCTCCTCGGTCTGCGCGCAGCGCCCTTCGATGTCGATCGGCCGGTCTGCGATCGGCGTCGGGCGCCCGGGCAGCGGCACCGAAGGCAGCAGGCCGCAGGCGCCCAGCGCCGGCAGCAGCGAGGCGAGCAGCGCCGCGCGCAGGGTTGCGTTCATGCCGGCCGCTGCAGGTTCGGGTTCATGCCGGCCGCTGCAGGTGCCAGTCGGTGGCCTGCTGGAAAGCGTGCGCGACGCCCACCAGGCGCGCCTCCTCGAACCAGCGCCCGATCAGCTGCAGCCCGACCGGGCGTCCGCCGCGGCCGAAGCCGGCCGGCACCGACATGCCGGGCAGTCCGGCCAGCGAGGCCGGCAGGGTGTAGACGTCGGCCAGGTAGTTGCTGACCGGATCGTCGACGATCGAGCCGATGTCCCAGGCGACGGTCGGCGCGACCGGGCCGGCAACGAGATCGACCGACTCGAAGGCGCGCCGGAAATCGTCGGCGATGAGGCGGCGCAGCTTCTGCGCCTGCAGGTAGTAGGCGTCGTAGTAGCCCGCCGACAGCACGTAGGTGCCCACCAGCACGCGCCGCTTCACCTCGGCGCCGAAGCCTTCGCCGCGGCTGCGGTCGTACATCTCGCGCAGGTCGGCGTAGTGCGCCGCGCGATGGCCGTAGCGCACCCCGTCGAAGCGCGCGAGGTTGCTCGAGGCCTCGGCCGGCGCGATGACGTAGTAGGCCGGGATGGCCAGCTCGGTCTGCGGCAGCGAGATGTCGACCAGGGTCGCGCCGAGCGCGCGCAGCTCGGCCAGCGCCGCCTCGACGGCGGCGCGCACGTCGGCGGCCAGCCCGTCGCCGAGGAACTCGCGCGGCACGCCGATGCGCAGGCCGGCGACCGGCCGGCCGATCTCGCGGGTGAAATCTTCGCCGGGCCGCTCGACGCTGGTCGAATCGCGCGCGTCGAAGCCGGCCATGGCACCCAGCACCAGGGCGCAGTCCTCGGCGCTGGCGGCGATCACGCCGCCCTGGTCGAGGCTCGAGGCGAAGGCGATCATGCCGTGGCGCGACACCCGGCCGTAGGTGGGCTTCAGGCCGGTGACGCCGCACATCGCCGCCGGCTGGCGGATCGAGCCGCCGGTGTCGGTGCCGGTGGCGGCCGGCGCCAGCCCGGCCGCCACGGCGGCCGCCGAGCCGCCCGAGGAGCCGCCCGGGATGGCGGCACGGTCCCAGGGATTGCGCGTCGGCCCGAACCACGAGTGCTCGTTGGAGCCGCCCATGGCGAACTCGTCGCAGTTGGTCTTGCCCAGGCACACCGCGCCCGCCGCTGCCAGGCGCTCGACGACGGTGGCGTCGAAGGGGCTCACGTAGTGCTCGAGCATGCGCGAGCCGGCGGTGGAGCGCCAGCCTCGGGTGACGAAGATGTCCTTGTGCGCCAGCGGCACGCCGAGCAGGGTGCCGGCCTCGCCGCGCGCGCGCCGCGCGTCGGCCTCCCGGGCCTGCGCCAGGGTGAGCTCGGGCTGCACGTCGATGAAGGCGTTGAGGTCGCTGGCGGCGATGCGCGCCAGGCAGTCCTGGGCCAGCTCGAGCGCCGAGACCTCGCCGCGCTCGAGGCACGCCGCCAGCCGGCGCAGCGAGCGTTCCTGGGCGCTCATCGCCGGGGCGCTCGTCGTCGGGCGGCGACGCGCAGGCGGGACGTCGCGTGCAGCGGGCTCATCGGCAGCGTCACTCGAGCACGCGCGGCACCAGGTACAGGCCGCGCTCGACGCTCGGCGCCAGGGCCTGGCAGGCGTCGCGCCGCTCGGGCTCGTCGGCGACGTCGTCGCGCAGGCGCAGCGCCAGCTCGACCGGGTGCGTCATGGGCTCCACGCCGGCGGTGTCGACCGATTGCAGGCGCTCGATCAGCCCGAACACGGCATCGAGCTGCGCCAGCGTACGCGCGGCCTCGTCGTCGGCCAGGCCGATGCGGGCGAGCGTGGCGATGCGGTGAACGTCGGCGAGGGTGAGGGACATGAGCGGATTCCGGTGGTGGAGACACTCAAAACCACCGTGTTTGCAAGGAATTATACGGTATCATTCAACGCGAATTTCAGATGTCTTTTGCGCTGCAGCACGTCAGCCGTCGCACTCCGCCTCGCCACGGAGACGGCGCGCGGCGGATCGCGGCGTACGAGCGAAACCTTCGATCTTGTACGGAAGCGAAATGCTCGGTTTCCTGCGCAAATACTTCTCCACCGACCTGGCGATCGACCTCGGCACGGCCAACACCCTCATCTACGTGCGCGGCAAGGGCATCGTGCTCAACGAGCCCTCCGTGGTCGCGATCAGACAGGAGGGCGGTCCCAACGGCAAGCGCACCATCGCCGCAGTGGGCTCCGAGGCCAAGCAGATGCTGGGCCGGGTGCCCGGCAACATCGAGGCCATCCGCCCGATGAAGGACGGCGTGATCGCCGACTTCACCGTCACCGAGCAGATGCTCAAGCAGTTCATCAAGCTGGTGCACGAGTCGCGGCTGTTCTCGCCCAGCCCGCGCATCATCATCTGCGTGCCGTGCGGCTCCACCCAGGTCGAGCGGCGGGCCATCCGCGAATCGGCGCTGGGCGCCGGCGCCTCGCAGGTGTTCCTGATCGAGGAGCCGATGGCTGCCGCGATCGGCGCCGGGCTGCCGGTGTCGGAAGCCGCGGGCTCGATGGTGGTCGACATCGGCGGCGGCACCACCGAGGTCGGGGTGATCTCGCTCGGCGGCATGGTCTACAAGGGCTCGGTGCGCGTGGGCGGCGACAAGTTCGACGAAGCGATCATCAACTACATCCGGCGCAACTACGGCATGCTGATCGGCGAGCCCACCGCCGAGTCGATCAAGAACACCATCGGCTCGGCGTTTCCCGGCTCCGAGATCCGCGAGATGGAAGTCAAGGGCCGCAACCTCTCCGAGGGCATCCCGCGCAGCTTCACCATCACGTCCAACGAGATCCTCGAGGCCCTCACCGATCCGCTGAACCAGATCGTCTCGGCGGTCAAGATCGGGCTCGAGCAGACGCCGCCCGAGCTCGGCGCCGACATCACCGAGCGCGGCATCATGCTCACCGGCGGCGGCGCGCTGCTGCGCGACCTCGACCGCCTGCTGATCGAGGAATCGGGCCTGCCGGTGCTGGTGGCCGAGGACCCGCTCACCTGCGTGGTGCGCGGCTGCGGCATGGCGCTCGAGCGCATGGAAAAACTCGGTACGATCTTCACCAGCGAGTAGACTGACTCCAGGCCGTTTCGGAGTGGATCGCAGCCCACCGCCGTTCTTCAGACAAGGCCCGTCCGCCAACGCCCGGCTGCTGTTCTTCTCGCTGTTCGCGATCGCGCTGCTGGGCGTCGATTCACGGCTCGACGTGCTGGGAAGGCTGCGCGAAGGAATCGCCACCGTGCTGTATCCGGTGCAAAGAACCCTGCTGGTGCCGCGCGACCTCGTCAACCTGGGCGCCGAGTACCTGGGCGAGGTAGGCCGGCTGCGCGCCGAGAACATCGAGCTGCGCAGGCTCGAGACCGCCAACGCCAATGCGCTGCTGCAGACCGAGCAGCTCGCGGTCGAGAACAGGCAGCTGCGCCAGCTGCTGGCGATGCGCGAGCGCACGGTGATGCGCTCGACCGTGGCCGAGGTGCTCTACGACGCGCGCGACGCGTTCTCGCGCAAGCTCGTGCTCGACAAGGGGCAGCAGCACGGGGTGATCGCCGGGCAGCCGGTCATCGACGCCGGCGGCGTGGTCGGCCAGGTCACGCGGGTGTTCCCGCTGTCGAGCGAGGTCACCCTGGTCACCGACCGCAACTCGACCATCCCGGTCGAGATCCGCCGCACCGGCGAGCGCTCGGTCGCCTACGGCGGCTCGCTCCCCGGCACCGTCGAGCTGCGCTACCTGCGCACCAACGCCGACGTGCGCGAAGGCGACCTGATCGTCACCTCGGGGCTCGACGGCCTGTTCCCGGCCGGCCTGCCGGTGGGCACGGTGCGCAACGTCGAGGTCGGCTCCTCGGCCTTCGTGCAGGTGCACGTCGAGCCGGCCGGGCACGCCGAGCGCACGCGCCTGCTGCTGATCCTGCTGGCCGAGCCGCCGGCGCAGCCGGCGGCCCCGCCGCCCGATCCGGCGGCCGAGACGGGCCGCCGCAGCCGTCGGAACTGACGCCATGCAGATGCAGCCGCATTACCTGCTGTTGCCGGCCAACCGGGCGTTCATCACCTTCACCCTCGCCTCGGCGTTCCTGCTCGACGTCCTGCCCTGGGGGCGCATGGCCGGCGTGCCCGACTTCCTCGCGCTGGTGCTGGTGTTCTGGAACATCCACCAGCCCCGCATGGTGGGCATCGGCATCGCCTTCCTGTTCGGCCTGCTGATGGACGTGCACGACGCCGCGCTGCTCGGCGAGCACGCCCTGGCCTACACGCTGCTGTCGTACGGTGCGATCAGCATGCACCGGCGCGTGCCGTGGTTCCGCATGCCGGGCCAGATGCTGCACGTGCTGCCGCTGTTCGTGCTCACCCAGCTCGCCACCATGCTGGTGCGCATGGCCGTGGGCGGCGCCTTCCCGGGCTGGAGCTGGTTCCTGCAGGCCTTCAGCTGCACCCTGTTGTGGCCGGTGGCCGACTGGCTGCTGCTCGCGCCGCAGCGGCGCGCCGTCGACCGCGACGAGAACCGGCCGATCTGAGCATGCGCGCACCCGCCCCCGGCGCGTCCGCCGCCCCGGCTCCCAGGCGCTGAGTAGCCATGGTCGAAGTCCGCGACACCGGCAAGGACCTGCGCCAGCTCAGGCTGCGCCTGGCGGTGGCGATGGTGTTCGTGATCTCCTGCTTCGGGGTGCTGGTCGCGCGCTTCGTCTACCTGCAGGTCTACCGCTACGCCGACTTCCACGCCCAGGCCGAGGAGAACCGCATCGCGCTGGTGCCGGCGCCGCCCTCGCGCGGGCTGATCTTCGATCGCAACGGCGTGCTGCTGGCCGAGAACGTCTCGGCCTACACGCTCGAGCTCCTGCCCAAGCGCGTCGCCGGGCTCGAGCCGACCATCGAGGCGCTGTCGCGCATCGTCGAGATCACCCCGCGCGACCGGCGCCGCTTCCGCCGCCTGCTGGAAGACTCGCGCAGCGCCGACAGCGTGCCGCTGAAGGTGCGCCTCAGCGACGAGGAGGTGGCGCGGCTGGCGGTGCAGCGCTTCCGCTTCCCCGGGGTGGAGATCCGCGCCCGGCTGTTCCGCAACTACCCGCTGGGCGAGACGGCCGCGCACGTCCTCGGCCACATCGGGCGCATCTCGCCCGAGGACAAGCGCCGGCTGGAGGAAGAGGAGCGGCTGTCGAACTACGCCGGCTCGACGCACATCGGCAAGATCGGCATCGAGCTGTCGTACGAGACGGCCCTGCACGGCCGCGCCGGCGCCGACGAGGTCGAGGTGTCGGCGGGCGGACGCGTCGTGCGCACGCTCTCGCGCACGCCGCCGGTGCCGGGCTCCAACCTGGTGCTGTCGATCGACGTGCGCCTGCAGAAGCTCGCCGAGGAGCTGTTCGGCGAGCGCCGGGGCGCCCTGGTGGCGATCGAGCCCGGGACCGGCGACGTGCTGGCCTTCGTGTCGAAGCCGAGCTTCGATCCCAACCTGTTCATCGACGGCATCGACCCGCAGGCCTGGCAGGCGCTCAACGAGGATCCCGACAAGCCGCTGCTGAACCGGCCGCTGCGCGGCACCTACCCGCCCGGCTCGACCTACAAGCCGTTCATGGCGCTGGCCGCGCTCGAGAGCGGCACCCGCACGCCGCAGGAGACGATCTCGGACCCCGGCTACTTCCAGCTCGGCAACCACCGCTTCCGCGATTCCAAGCCCGGCGGCCACGGCACCGTCGACCTGCGCAAGTCGATCGTCGTCTCCAGCGACACCTACTACTACAAGGTGGCCTTCGACATGGGCGTGGACAGGATCCACGACTTCATGAAGCCGTGGGGCTTCGGCCAGCTCACCGGCATCGACCTCGAGCACGAAGCCACCGGCATCCTGCCGTCCTCGGCCTGGAAGCTCAAGCGCTACAAGCAGAAGTGGCTGCCCGGCGAGACGCCCTCGATCGGCATCGGCCAGGGCTACAACGCGTTCACCATCCTGCAGCTGGCGCACGCCACGGCCACGCTGGCCAACGACGGCATCGTCATGAAGCCGCACCTGGTGCAGACGATCGAGGATCCGCTCAGCCACGCGCGCCGGCGCACGGTGCCCACCGAGAGCTACCGCATCCCGCTGCGGCGCGACCACCTCGACCTGGTCAGGCACGCCATGGCCGACGTCAATCGCTTCGGCACCAGCCGCGTGGCGTTCGCCAACACCGAGTACGTGGCCGCCGGCAAGACCGGTACCGCACAGGTGATCGGCATCAAGCAGGGCGAGCGCTACGACGCCAGGCGCGTCTCCGAGCGCCATCGCGACCACTCGCTGTTCATGGCGTTCGCGCCCCTGGACGAGCCGAAGATCGCCGTCGCGGTGATCGTCGAGAACGGCGGCTTCGGGGCCCAGGCGGCCGCCCCGATCGCGCGCAAGCTGTTCGACTTCTACCTGCTCGGCAAGCTGCCGAAGGACGTCAGGGAAGACCTGCTGCCCAGGCTGCTCGACGAGGCCGAGCTGCGCGACATCCCCGAGGACATCGTGGAGCCCGACCCGGCCGCCGCCACGGAGCCTGCCAGACCGTGATCCACGACAAGCCCTCGCTGCTGGCTCGCATCCGCCCGCACGTCCTGGTGTTCGACGCGACCCTGCTGACGGCGCTCACGCTGCTGGTCGCGATGAGCCTGATGACCATGCACTCGGCGGCGCTCGACTTCGACGGGCGCATGGGCGACCACGCGCGCAACCTGTTCATCGCCTTCGCCGTCATGTGGGTCGCCGCGAGCCTGCCGCTGCAGTGGATCCAGCGCTCCGCGGTGCCGGCCTACGCGCTCGGGCTGGCATTGCTGGTGGCGGTGGCCCTGTTCGGCGACGTCGCCAAGGGCGCGCGGCGCTGGCTGGACCTCGGCGTGACGCGCATCCAGCCCTCCGAACTGATGAAGATCGCCATGCCCCTGATGCTGGCCTGGTACTTCCAGCGCCGCGAGGGCGCGCGCGGCTGGGTCGATTTCGTCGTGGCCGGGCTGCTGCTGGCGGTGCCGGTGGGGCTCATCGCGCGCCAGCCCGACCTGGGCACCGCGCTGCTGGTATCGTCGGCCGGCCTCTACGTGATCTTCCTCGGCGGCCTGAGCTGGAAGGTGATCGCCGGCGGCATCGTGGCCGGCCTCGCCTCGCTGCCGGTGCTGTGGTCGGTCATGCACGACTACCAGCGCCAGCGCATCCTGATGATGATCGACCCGTCGTCCGATCCGCTCGGCAAGGGCTTCCACGTGATCCAGTCGACCATCGCCGTGGGCTCGGGCGGCATCTGGGGCAAGGGCTGGATGGAGGGGACCCAGGCCCACCTGGAGTTCATCCCCGAGCGCACCACCGATTTCATCTTCGCGGTGTTCTCCGAGGAGTTCGGCCTCATCGGCAACGCCACCCTGCTGGCGATCTACCTGCTGGTGATCGGCCGCGGGCTGGTGATCGCCGCCAACGGAGCGACCCTCTTCGCGCGGCTGCTGGCGGGCGCCATCACCCTGGTCTTCTTCACCTATGCGTTCGTGAACGTCGGCATGGTGTCCGGGATCCTGCCGGTGGTGGGCGTGCCGCTGCCCCTGATGTCCTACGGCGGCACCGCCATGGTCACGCTGGGCATCGGCCTGGGCCTGCTGATGAGCATCGGCCGCCAGCGCAAGCTGATCCAGACCTGAGAGAACGTGTGAACGAACCTGCTGCGCGTCCCGGGATGAGCCCGTACCGGGCCCTACTCGCCGGCCACGCGCAGCATGATCTTGCCGATGTGGCGCGAGGACTCCATCAGCTCGTGCGCGCGCGCCGCGTCGTCGAGATCGAACACCTCGTGGATCACCGGCTGCACCTTGCCCGAGGCCAGCAGCGGCCAGACCTGCTCGCGCAGCTGCACGGCGATGGCCGCCTTGTCGGCGGCGCTGCGCGGACGCAGCGTCGAGCCGGTCCAGGTGAGCCGCTTGACCATCAGCGGCGTGCAGTCGATCTCGGCCTTCGGTCCGTTGAGGAAGGCGATCTGCACCAGCCTGCCTTCGACGGCGAGCGCCCGGAAGTTGCGCGCGATGTAGTCGCCCCCCACCATGTCGAGGATGAGATCCACGCCGCGCTTCCCGGTGAGCGCGGCGATGCGCTCGACGAAGTCCTCGCGCCGGTAGTCGATCGCCTCGGCGGCGCCGAGCCGCCTGCAGGCCTCGGCCTTCTCGGGACCGCCGACGGTGGCGTAGGCCGTGGCGCCGCGCGCGTGCGCGAGCTGGATCGCCGTCAGGCCGATGCCCGAGGAGCCGCCGTGCACCAGGAACGATTCGCCCGCCGCGAGGCGGCCGCGCTCGAACACGTTGGTCCACACGGTGAAGAAGTTCTCCGGCAGCGCGGCAGCCTGCAGCAGCGAGAGCCCCTGCGGCACCGGCAGCACCTGCCCGGCCGGCACGGCGGCGTACTCGGCATAGCCGCCGCCGTTGGCCAGCGCGCACACCGCGTCGCCCACGCGCAGCCCGCCGACGCCCTCGCCCAGCGCCACGACGCGCCCCGACACTTCCAGGCCGAGCACCGGCGAAGCCCCGGGCGGCGGCGGATAGCGCCCCTGGCGCTGCGCCACGTCGGGCCGGTTCACCCCGGCGAAGGCCACGGCGATCAGCACCTCGCCGGGCCCGGGGCGCGGCACGCCGGTGCGGGCCGGCCGCAGCACGGCGGGCGGGCCGCCCGCACCGTGTTCGACGTAACGCATCGAGGAAGCGATCTCGCTCATGACGATCCTGCGTTCGGGGGTTGCACCAGCGCGCCGCGTCGCGCATAGTCGCCCGACCGGACTGCGCTGAAGGAAATCGAATTGTCCACCATACACAATTCCGTCGCCGCAGACTACGCGTTCCTGGCCGGCGGGGTGCCGTTCTCCGCGGGCGTCATCGCGCTGCCCGGCTTCGAGATCGTGCGCGTGCGCTTCGCCCGCATCCTGCCGCTCGCCGAAGGCTTCGAGGCCATCGCCGCCCACCTGCGCGAGCGTCATCGGCCGCTCACCGCGCTGTGCGCGGCCGAGCTGCGCTCGCCGCAGCCGTTCGCCCCGCAGGGCTTCGGCGAGTTCAACGCCGGCTACGTCGCCGTGCTCAGGAGCTGGGGGCTGGTGCGCGGCGAGCTCAATCCGGTGGCGCGCAGCAACGTCTGCCCGGTCTACGATCCGCCGCCGCAGCCGGGGTTCCACGCGTTCAGCTACACCGTGCCGGTGGGTACCGCGCACAGCGGCTTCCTGACCACCTCCGACCATGCCGCCGACGCCCCGGGCCCGCGCAGCTTCGTGGTGGCCGGCTATGCCGAGTGGCCCGAGGGCACGCCCTACCCGGACGGCATCGTGGCCCACGGCGACACGTCGCGCGAGGGGCTGGCACGCAAGGTCGCCTTCGTGCTGGATGGCCTCGCCCGCCACACCGCGACGCTGGGCGGCACCTGGGCGTCGATCACCGCGGTGCAGGTCTACACCGAGCACGACATCGGCCCGCTGGTGGCGAGCGAGTTCGCGCCGCGCCGGCTCACGCGGCTGGGCCTGGACTGGCACGTCTGCCGCCCGCCGGTGACCGGCCTCGAGTTCGAGGTCGACGTGCGCTGCGTGCGCCGCGAGCTCGTGATCGATTGAGGCGAGGCCGCTCTTTCGGATCGCTCCGGTCCTTCCGGGCGTGGCGCGGTCGCGGCAGTCGGCGGGCGGCCGCGGCCCCCTGGGCC
>MKUQ01000007.1:0-2674 GCA_001898645.1 Burkholderiales bacterium 70-64 | reverse complement strand
CACCGTGGGCTGTGTTCGGCCCGAAGGCGGGAGCAGGAGTTCGCAGCGCGGACGAGTGCGGTGCTCGCAGCAGCGAGGGAACTGCCACTCGCGCGGACCGGCACGGCATCGGCACCGGGGCTGTTACCTGCGCAGGGCATCACGGTGTCGGCAAAGGCACGGGCCGCCCGGGGCCGGCGCGCCGGCATCGGGCGGCCCGCGCCTTTGCTCGCGCTAACCGCCGCACACCCAACCACGACCGAGCGCGCAACGTAGGGTAGAGTAGCCGAGACAGGAAATCCTCGAACCCATGATCGCCGAAGAACTGATCACTCTCCTCGAACGCCACGGCGCCGGCGCACCGCTGCCGCGCGTGCGCGCGCTGCACCTGCCGCGCGCGGAATGCCTCGAAGAACGCTCCGGCGAGTTCTGCGCGCTCGAGCTCGAGGACGGCACGCTGGGGCTGGCCTTCGTGCTGCTGGCCGACACCTGGTCGCAGCTGGCTGCGACCCACGCCGGCGCGGCGCTGGCCGGTACCGACGCGCTCGAGCTGGCGCGCCGCTACGCCGGCGCCGGCACGGTCGGGCGCACGCTCGGCTTCGCCACCATCAACGCCCTGTCGCGCTGCGTGTTCGACCGCCTCGGCTACGTGCCGCCGGCCAGCACCGACTCGATCGGCGAGCTCGACCCGCAGGCCGGCGACCACGTCGGCATGGTGGGGCTGTTCCGCCCGCTGCTCGGCCGCTGCATGGCCGCCGGCGCGCGCGTGACGGTGATCGAGCTGCGCAGCGATCTCGCCGGCGAGTACGAGGGCTACCGCGTCACGCTCGACGCGAGCGAGCTGGCGTCGTGCAACAAGGTGCTGTGCACGAGCTCGGTGCTGCTCAACGGCACCGCCGACCGCATGCTGGCGCACTGCACGCGCGCCGAGCGGCTGGCGATGGTCGGCCCGGGCGCCGGCTGCCTGCCCGACCCGCTGTTCGCGCGCGGCGTCACGCTGTTCGGCGGCAGCTGGATCAGCGACCCCGCCGGCGTGGTGGACGCCCTGCGCGCCGGCCGGCCGTGGAGCGAGCACGCGCGCAAGATCGCGATCCACCGCGAAGACTACCCCGGGGTGGAGCGGCTGTCGGCGGCATTGCGGCGCTGACAGGCGGGCAGCGCCGGATGCGCGGCGCCCGTTCGTGCGCGACGTCCTGTCGCACGGGGTGCCTGTCGCGGGCAATGCCTGTCGCGCGCGCTGCCCTTGACCGGTGGGCAGCGCCGGTCCAGACTTCCGGACGTGGACACCCGCTGCACGCGTGAGTGCAGACGTCCACCTGCCCGACAGCAGGCGATGCCGCAGCCGATGCGCGCAGCGAAGCGCCGCGATGCATGGTTCCCCGTCGTCACCGCTGCAGGCAAGGCAGCCGCCACTCGCGGCTCACGGGGCGCGGCGCGATCCGCGCCCCTTTCTCTTTCTCCGCTCCCCTCCTGCCTCCGAATGTCCGTCCAGACCCTGATCGCCGCCGCACGCAACCTGTCGCAGCGCGTGTCGGCGCTGCGCTTCGCGCCCCCCATCACGCACGTCTACAACCCGCTCGACTACGCCTGGGCCCCGCACGAGACCTACCTGCGCCGCTTCGGCGCAGGGCGCAAGCACGTCGTCTTCGTGGGCATGAACCCCGGTCCGTTCGGCATGATGCAGACCGGCGTGCCGTTCGGCGAGGTCGCCGCGGTGCGCGACTGGATGGGCGTGCAGGCCGAAGTGCGCAAGCCCGCGCACGAGCACCCGAAGCGGCCGATCGAGGGCTATGCGTGCCGGCGCTCCGAGGTCAGCGGGCGGCGGCTGTGGGGCTGGGCGGCCGAGCGCTTCGGCAGCGCCGAGGCGTTCTTCGAGCGCTGCTTCGTGCTCAACTACTGCCCGCTGGTCTTCCTCGAAGCGAGCGGGCGCAACTGCACTCCCGACAAGCTGCCCGCGGCCGAGCTGCGCCCGCTGCAGGAAGCCTGCGACGAGCACCTGCGCCGCGCCATCGCCACGCTGCACCCGCAGTGGGCCATCGGCATCGGCGGCTACGCGATGAAGCGCCTGCAGGCCGTGCTGGGGAACGACGGCACGCCGCGCATCGACCAGATCCTGCACCCGAGCCCGGCCAGTCCACTCGCCAACCGCGGCTGGGCGGCGCAGGTCGACGCGCAGCTCGCCCGGCTCGGCGTGTTTCCGGCGCCGGCAGCGAATTGACGTTCACGTCAACGTTGCCCGATGATCGGGCCATGCCGACCTATTCGATCAGCGAGCTGGCGCGCGAGTTCGACGTCACGCCGCGTACGATCCGCTTCTACGAAGACCAGGGCCTGCTGTCGCCGCACCGCGCCGGCGCCGGCGGGCGTCGCCGCGTGTATTCGCAGCGCGACCGTACGCGGCTGAAGCTCACGCTGCGCGGCAAGCGGCTCGGGCTGTCGCTGTCGGAAGTGCGCGACCTGGTCGACATGTACGAATCGCCGTCCGACACGGAGGCCCAGCTGACCCGCTTCCTCGCGGTGCTCGCCCGGCACCGCGGGACGCTCGAGCAGCAGTTGGCCGACCTGCAGGAGACGCTGGCCGAGATCGGGGCGCACGAAAGCCGCGCGCGTGCGATGCTCGAGCAGCTGCGGCACGCCTGAGTAACCGTCTTCCGAGTCAAGCGCCGTGAAGCGAGTTGTTCCAGGGTTGATTGGT
>MKUQ01000006.1 GCA_001898645.1 Burkholderiales bacterium 70-64 | reverse complement strand
CCGTCGACGTGGAAGGCGCGCGCACCGAGCTGCCGTTCCCGCACAAGTACGGCGCCGATACCCGGCGCGTCCTCGCCGAGGCGGGCTACGGCAATGCCGAGCTGGAGGCTTTCGCGAGCGCGGGCGTGATCGCGTAAGCGCCGGGGCGTATCGAGCACGCCCCGGCCTGACATGAATACGGGTACGGCGGCCGGCACAGACCGGCCACGGACAGGAGGAGATTCGATGCGGATCGCGGTGTTGGGCGGCGGCCACGGCTGCTATGCGGCTGCGGCCGATCTGTCGGAGCAGGGGCACGAAGTGCGCCTGTGGCGGCGCGACGCAGCGGCGCTGGCGCCGGTGATCGCCGCGCGGTGCATCGCCCTGAAGGACCACCGCGGCCGTCGCGAGGTGGCGCTGGCGCTGGCTACCGCCGACATCGGCGCAGCAGTACGCGGCGCCGAGCTGATCGTCGTGCCGACGCCGGCGTTCGCGCAGGTCGACATCGCGCGCGCGCTGGCGCCGCACCTGTCCGACGGCCAGGTGGTGTTCCTGCCGCCGGGCACCTTCGGCAGCTACGTGATGGCGCGCACGGCGCGCGACGCCGGTTCGCGCGCCGAAGTGGCGTTCGCCGAGACCGGCACCCTGCCCTATCTCGCGCGCAAGCACGGCCCCGCCGAGGTGGCCATCACCACGCGCGCCACCCGCCTGCCCATCGGCGTGTTCCCGGCCACCGCGAGCACGCACGCACACGCGGTGATCGCCGGCGCCTTCCCCGCCGTCGAGCCTGCGGGGGACGCGCTCTCGGGCGCGCTGATGAACGCCGGCCCGGTCATCCACCCGCCGCTCATCGTCATGAACGCCGGGCCGCTGGAGCACTTCGAGCGCTGGGACATCCACAACGAAGGCACCCAGCCGTCGATCCGGCGCGTCACCGACCGGCTCGACGCCGAGCGCATTGCGGTGCGCGAGGCGCTCGGCTACACGCCGCCGCACTTCCCGCTGTCGGATCACTACGAGAACGACCGCTGGATGTACGGCAACGCCCACGACAAGCTGGTCGACAGCGGCGACTGGCGCGAGCACATCGAGCTGCGCTCGCACCGCTACATGCGCGAGGACGTCGCGTACGGCCTCGCCTTCCTGGTCTCGGTCGCCGACTGGGCAGGCGTGCCGTGCCCGGTGGCGAGCGGCCTGCTCGCGCTCGGCGGGGTGATCGCCGGCGAGGACTTCACGCGCGCGCCGCGCACCCTCCGCGCCCTCGGGCTGGCCGGGCTCGATGCGGCGGCGCTGCGTCGCCTCCTGCACGAGGGCCTGGAGCGATGAGCCTCTCATGAGCGCCGGGACCTCTTCGGACGCGATGCCCGAGGCCCGCCGCGAAACGATCGTGGCGCTGGGGGCCGGCCGCATGGGGCGCGGCATCGCCACCGCTTTCGCCTACGCCGGCCACCCGGTGTGGCTGCTCGACGTCAAGGAGCGCCCCGCCGCGCAGGCCGAGGCGCTGCGGCGCGAGGCGCTGGCCGAGATCGACGCCTCGCTGGCCGCGATGGCCGAATGGGGCGCGTTCGACGACGCCCAGCGCCCGACAGTGATGCAGCGCATCGGCTTCGCGGCGCGCCACGAGGCGCCCGCGGCGCTGGCGCGCGCGGACGTGATCTTCGAGGGCGTGCCGGAGGTGTTCGAGGCCAAGCGCGAGGCATACGCCTTCGCCGCTGCGCACGCGCGCCCCGAGACGCTGCTCGCCTCGACCACCTCCACGTTCCTGGTGAGCGAGCTGGCCGCCCTGGCTGCCCATCCGGAACGATTCCTCAACGCGCACTGGCTGAACCCGGCGCACGTCGTGCCGCTGGTCGAGCTGAGCGCCCATGCGGGCACTGCGCCCGAGGCATTGCTGGCGCTCGAGCGGCTGCTCGAGCGCATCGGCAAGGTGCCGGTGCGATGCGCTGCCGCCCCGGGCTACATCGTGCCGCGCCTGCAGTCGCTGATCATGAACGAGGCGGCGCGCATGATCGAGCAGGGCGTGGCCAGCGCCGAGCAGATCGACCGCGCGACGCGCTACGGACTGGGCTTTCGCTTCGCCAACATGGGCGTGGTCGAGTTCATCGACTTCGGCGGCAACGACATCCTGTACTATGCGAGCCGCTACTTGGCGCAGTCGCTGGGCGACCAGCGCTACGCGTCGCCGCCCATCGTGGACCGCCACATGCGCGAAGGCCGCAACGGCCTGCGCGACGGCAAGGGTTTCCACGAATTCGCCGGCGTCGATGTCGCCGCCTATCGCAAGGAAACGCTCGGGCGCATGCTGGCGATGCTGCGGCACGTCGGCCTGCTGCGTGCACCGAGGATCGATTGATGCGCATCCCCCCGCTCACACAAGGAGCACACATGAAGAAGTCGCTACTGGCCTCTCTCGCTCTCGCCGGCGCGCTCGCCGCCGCGGGTGCGCATGCCGAGATCACCGTCGGCGTCTCGCTCGGCGTCACCGGGCCGGGCGCCTCGCTCGGCATTCCCTACAAGAACGCGTTCCAGCTGGTGCCCAAGACGCTCGGCGGCGAGCCGGTGCGCTACGTCATCCTGGACGACGAATCCAAGCCCGACAACGCGGCCAAGAACGCCCGCAAGTTCGTCGCCGAGGACAAGGTCGACGTGATGATGGGATCCAACGGCGTGCCTTCGGCCGTGGCGATGACCCAGGTCGCAGCCGAGACCAAGACGCCGATGATCGCGCTCACCCCCATGCCGCCGCTGGCCGGCGAGCGCGCGCACTGGGCCTTCGTCGTGCCCCAGACCACCGAGCTGATGATGGGTGCGGTGGTGCAGGACATGAAGAAGCGCGGCGTCAAGACGGTGGGCTACATCGGTTTCTCCGACACCTGGGGCGACCTGATGTACAACGCGATGGAGAAGCTCGCTCCCGAGGGCGGCTACAAGCTCGTCACCAACGAGCGCTACGGCCGCGCCGACACCAGCGTCACCGGCCAGGTGCTCAAGATCATCGCGGCCAATCCGGACGCGGTGGTGGTGGGCGGCTCGGGCTCGCCGGGAGCCACGCCGCAGATCGCGCTGCGCGAGCGCGGCTACAAGGGCCCGATCTACCACAACCACGGCACGGTCAACCTGGCGTTCATCCAGACGGCCAAGAAGAGCGCCGAGGGCGTGGTCGCCCCGACCGGCCCGCTGATCGTCGCCGAGGAGCTGCCCGACGACTTCCCGACCAAGAAGGTGTCGCTGGACTTCGTCAAGCGCTACGAAGCCGAGTTCGGCCCGGAGAGCCGCAACGCGTTCGCCGGCTACAGCTATGACGGGGTGGCGGTGCTGAACGCGGCCGTGCCGGCGGCGCTCAAGAAGGCCAAGCCGGGCACGCCGGAGTTCCGCGCCGCGCTGCGCGACGCGCTCGAGAACGTGCGCGACGTGGTCGGCACCCACGGCGTGTACAACATGACGCCGAGCGACCACAACGGCCTGGACGAGCGCGCGCGCGTGCTGGTGCAGGTGCGCGACGGGCGCTGGCGCCTGTACAACAAGTAGCGGTTGCCGCCGGAACGTACGCCGATGAGTCCCGACATCGCCCTGTGGCTGGTGCAGGATGGCATCACCAACGGTGCCATCTATGCCCTGCTGGCGCTGGCGCTGCTGCTGGTGTTCGCGGTCACGCGGGTGATCTTCGTGCCGCAGGGCGAGTTCGTCTCGTACGCGGCGCTGTCGTATGGCCTGCTGCAGACCGGGCAGGTGCCGGGCACGGTGTACGTGCTGGTCGGCGGCGGGCTGCTCGCGGCCGGCTTCGAGATCGCCGCGGCGCTGCGCGAACGGGCGCGCCCGCCGCTGGCGCGCATTCTCGTCGTGTACGTGGCGATCCCGCTGGCGATCGCCGCGCTCGCCTGGTGGGCCGCGCCGCGCAAGCTCGACATGTGGGCGCAGGTGCTGCTGGCGGTCGCGCTGGTCGCCCCGCTCGGGCCGATCGTGTATCGCATCGCCTTCCAGCCGCTGGCCAACGCCTCGGTGCTGGTGCTGTTCATCGTCGCGATGGCCGTGCACTATGCGCTGACCGGCCTCGGGCTGGTGCTCTTCGGCGGCGAGGGGCTGCGCTCGAGCCCGCTGTCGGACGCGCAGTTCGGCCTCGGCGTGATGAACGTGAGCGCGCAGAGCCTGTGGGTGACCGGCGCCACCGTGCTGGGGATGCTGGCGCTGTGGCTGTTCTTCGAGCGCACGCTGTACGGCAAGGCGCTGCGGGCGACGGCGATCAACCGCGTCGGCGCGCGCCTGGTCGGAGTGCCCACCGAGCTCTCGGGCATGCTGAGCTTCCTGCTGGCGGCCTTCATCGGCGCGCTCTCGGGCGTGCTGATCGCGCCGATCACCACGATCTACTACGACACCGGCCTGATGATCGGACTGAAAGGCTTCGTCGGCGCCATCCTCGGCGGCATGGCCAGCTATCCGCTGGCCGCGGTCGGCGCGCTGGGAGTGGGGCTGCTCGAATCGTTCTCGTCGTTCTGGGCCAGTGCATACAAGGAAAGCATCGTCTTCACCGTCGTCATTCCCGTGCTGCTGTGGCGCTCGATCGCCTCGCGCCACCCGGTCGAGGAAGAAGAAGAGTGAGTTCGCGCGCGCGCCTGCTGGGCGCCTTCCTGGTGGTGATGGCCGCCGCTCCGGCGGTGCTCGCCGACTTCCACGTCACCCTGCTCAACTACGTCGGACTGGCCACGCTGGTCGTGCTGGGGCTGGTGCTGCTCACCGGCGTGGCCGGCATCGTCTCGTTCGGCCAGCAGGCCTTCGTCGGGATATCGGCCTACGTCACGGCGCTGGCCACCACCGCCTGGGGCATCTCGCCGTGGGTGACGCTGGTGGCGTGCCTGGCGGTGACGGCGCTGGTGGCGCTGCTCCTGGGCGCCGTCACGCTGCGGCTCTCGGGGCACTACCTGTCGATCACCACCATCGCCTGGGGCATCGCCATCTATTATCTGTTCGGCACCCTCCCGATGCTCGGGCAGTACAGCGGGCTGGACAACGTACCGCCGGTCACGCTGTTCGGCTTCGCCTTCGATACCGGCCGGCGCTCGTACTACCTGATCTGGATCATCACCGCCGCCGCGCTGGTGGCCGCGCAGAACCTGCTCGACTCGCGCCCGGGACGCGCCATCCGGGCGCTGCGCTTTCGCAGCGTCATGGCCGAAAGCGTGGGCGTGGACACCGCCTCGCTGAAGCTGGTGGTGTTCCTGTACGCGGCGCTGCTGGCCGGCCTCTCGGGATGGCTGTACGCGCACTTCCTGCGCTTCGTCAGTCCGCAGGCCTTCGGAGTGAACGCCGGCATCGACTACCTGTTCATGGCGGTGATCGGCGGCGCCAGCCAGGTGTGGGGCGCGCTGATCGGCGCCTCCGTGCTCACGCTGCTCAAGGAGTGGCTCAAGGACATCCTGCCGGCGCTGTTCCACCAGACCGGCAACTTCGAGATCGTGGTGTTCGGCGTGCTGATGCTGCTGCTGCTGCATCGCACGCGCGACGGCATCGCTCCGGCCATCGCGCGCCTGCTTCCGGCCGGCCCCGCGCGCGCGCGTCCGCCCGAGGCGGAGCCGCTGTCGCGGCGCGCGCAGCCGGCGCGGGGCACGCCGCTGCTCGAGGTGCGCGGCGTGTGCCGGCGCTTCGGCGGCCTGGTGGCCGTCGACCGGCTGTCGTTCGCGATCGACAGCGGCGAGATCCTCGGGCTGATCGGCCCGAACGGCGCCGGCAAGACCACCATGTTCAACCTGATCACCGGAGTGCTGTCGGCCGACGACGGCCAGATCCGCTTCCTCGGCGAGCGCATCGAGCGGCTGCCGCAGCGGCGCATCGCCCGGCTCGGCCTGGCGCGCACCTTCCAGCACGTGAACCTGGTGACCGGCATGTCGGTGCTCGAGAACGTGGCGCTCGGCGCGCACCTGCGCGCCGGCAGGGGCACGCTGGCGGCGATGCTGCGCAGCGAGCGCGGCGACGAACGGCGCCTGCTGGCCGAGGCGGCGCGCCAGCTCGATCGCGTCGGCCTCGGCGAGCACCTGTTCGAGGCGGCCGGCAGCCTGCCGCTCGGCCAGCAGCGCATCGTGGAGATCGCGCGCGCGCTGGCCGCCGACCCGGTGCTGCTGCTGCTCGACGAGCCGGCCGCCGGCCTGCGCTACGGCGAGAAGCAGGCGCTCGCCGCGCTGCTGCGCAAGCTGCGCGACGAAGGCATGAGCATCCTGCTGGTCGAGCACGACATGGAGTTCGTCATGGGCCTGGTCGACCGGCTGGTGGTGATGGATTTCGGCCAGAAGCTCGCCGAGGGGCTGCCGGCGCAGATCCAGACCGACCCGGCGGTGCTCGAGGCCTACCTGGGGGGCATCGAATGAAGCCGATGCTCGAGGTGCGCGAGCTGCGGGTGTGCTACGGCAAGGTCGAGGCACTGCACGGCGCCTCGCTGCGCGTGGACGAGGGCACCATCGTCACCGTGATCGGGCCCAACGGCGCGGGCAAGACCACCCTGCTGTCGGCCATCATGGGGTTGCTGCCGTCCATCGGCAGCGTCGCCTACGCGGGCGCCGACCTGGCCGGGCGCAAGGTGGAGGCGCGCGTGGCCGCTGGCCTGTGCCTGGTGCCCGAACGGCGCGAGCTGTTCGGCGAGATGACGGTGGAAGACAACCTGCGCCTGGGAGCGTTCCAGCGCGTGCGCCACGGCGAGCGCGGCGCCGACTCGGACCTGGGCGAGGTCTACGCGCGCTTTCCGCGCCTGAAGGAGCGCCGTGGCCAGCTGGCGGCCACCCTTTCGGGCGGCGAGCGCCAGATGCTCGCGCTCGGGCGCGCGCTCATGGGCAAGCCGCGCCTGCTGATGCTCGACGAGCCGAGCCTGGGCCTGGCCCCGCGCATCGTGCGCGAGATCCTGCACATCGTCGCCGGCCTGCGCGACACCGGCGTATCGATCCTGCTGGTGGAGCAGAACGCGCGCGCCGCGCTGCAGATCGCCGACTACGGCTACGTGCTGGAGACCGGCGCCATCGCCCTCGAAGGCCGCTCGGCCGAGCTCGCCGGCAACCCGCGCGTCGTCGAATCTTATCTGGGACTCAACCGATCCGGACCTTCACCATGAACCCTAGAATCGCCAATCCCCTCCTGCGCGCGCCGACCCGCGCGATGCCGCGCCACGTCGCCGTGATCGGCGCCGGCTCGATCGGCCCCGACATCGGCTACTACCTCAAGAGCGCGCTGCCCGGCCTCAAGCTGACGCTGATCGACATCGCGCAGCCGGCGCTCGACGCGGCGCTGGCGCGCCTGCGCGGCTACGCCGAGAAGGCGGTGGCGCGCGGCAAGATGAAGCCCGCGGAGGCCGAGGCGGTCCTGCGCGACCTGCACGGCAGCACCGACTACGACGCGCTGGCCGGCTGCGACTGGGTGATCGAGGCGGCCACCGAGAATCTCGCGCTCAAGCGGCGCATCTTCGCCGACGTGGAAGCGCGCGTGGCCGCCGACGCGATGATCACCTCCAACACCAGCTCGCTGCCGGCCGCGCGCATCTTCGCCGAGATGCACCGCCCGCAGCGCGCCACGGTCACGCACTTCTTCGCGCCCGCATGGCGCAACCCGGCGGTCGAGGTGATCGACTGGCCGCAGGCCGACAGCGAGCTGATCGACCACCTGCGCCTGCTCTTCTGCGCCACCGGCAAGCTGCCGCTGGTCACCGCCGATGCGCCCTGCTTCATGCTCGATCGCATCTTCGACAACTGGTGCAACGAGGCGGCGATACTGCTCGGGCGCGCCACCGCGGGCGAGATCGACAGCGTCGCCGGCGACTATGTGCACGCCGGTCCGTTCTTCGTGCTCAACCTCGCGCACGGCAACCCCATCATCGTCGAGACCAACACGCTGCAGGCCGACGAGGAAGGCGAGCACTATCGGCCGGCGACGATCTTCCGCTCGGTCGAGCGCTGGGTGACGGTGGCGCCGAACCGGCCGCTCACGGTGGCTGCCGATACCGCCGAGGCGGTGCGCGAGCGGCTGCTCGGCGTGCTGTTCTCGCAGTCGGTGGACATCCTCGATCGCGACATCGGCAGCGCGGCCGATCTCGACATCGGCTGCCGGGTGGCCCTGGGCTTCAAGCGCGGGCCGCTCGAGCTGATGCGCGAGCTGGGCGAAACCGCATCGGCACGCGTGCTCGAGCGCTTCCGGCGCGAGCGTCCCGGCATGCCCGGGCCGGCGCGCGCGCTCGGCGAATACCAGCGCTTCGAGCGGCACGTGCTGGTCGACGATGTCGACGACGTGAAGGTCATTACGCTGCGCCGGCCGGAAGCGCTGAACGCGCTGCACGACGAGATGACCGACGAGATCCTCGCCGTGATCCGGCGCTTCGAGGGCGATGCGCGGGTGGCCGGCTTCGTGATCGTCGGCTACGGCACGCGCGCGTTCTGCGCCGGCGCCGACATCGGCCGCTTCCCCTCCATGCTGGGCGACGCGCGCGCCTCGGAGCAATACGCGCGCGATTGCTCGCGGCTGCTGGTGCACCTCGACGCCATGGACAAGCCGGTGGTGGCGGCGCTCAACGGCATGGCGCTGGGCGGCGGCTTCGAGCTGGCCATGCGCTGCCATGCGCTGGTGGCGGTGCGCGACGCATGGATGCAGTTGCCCGAGATCACCCTGGGCATCGTGCCCGGCATCGGCGCGATGGTGGTGCCGTACCGGCGCTGGCCGCAGGCCGCCGCGGTGTTCCACGACATGCTGCGGCGCGCCGAGCGGCTGCGCGCGGCCCGCGCCCACGAGCTGGGCATCGTCGACGAGCTCGCCGACGACGTGCCGGCGCTCGTCGCCAGGGCGGTGGCGCGAGTGCACGCGCTGGCCGGCCGGCGGCCCCGCATCCCCGACGGCCCGGTGGCGATCCCGCCGTTCGGCGAAGGCGTCACCACGGCGGCCAACGGCATGAAGCTGAGCGCCATCGCGGTCGGGCTGATCGAGAACGCGGTACGCGAGGCGGCGGCCGCGCCCACGCTCGAGGCTGCGCTCGAGGCCGGCTACCGGGCATTCGGCGCCAGCGCCTGCACGGCGGCCGCGCGCGAGGGCATCGGCGCCTTCCACGAGCGGCGCAGCCCCGACTTCGGCAAGACGGGCTGACGTGAAACGCTTCCTGCTCGGATGCGCCGCCGTCGCGATCGGCGCGCTCGCCCTCGCCACGCCGGCGCCGGCGAGCGAATACCCCAGCCAGCCGGTGCGCATCGTCGTGCCGTTCGCGCCCGGCGGCGGCACCGACGTGGCGGCGCGCACCCTCGCCGAGCGCCTCGCGCCGATCCTCGGCAAGCCGGTGCTGGTCGAGAACCGGCCGGGCGGCAATTCGGTCATCGCCTCGAAGATCGTCGCCTCTGCAGCGCCCGACGGCTACACCCTGCTGCTCACCACCGACATCCACGCCATCAATGCCGCGTACGGCAATGCGCTGCCGTACGACTCCGTGAGCGACTTCGCCTTCGTGGCGCAGCTGACCACCTCGCCGCTGATGCTGGTCGCCCATCCGTCGCTCGGCGTGCATGCGCTCACCGAACTGGTGACGCTGGCCAGATCGCGCCCCGGACGGCTCACTTTCGCCTCGCTCGGCCCGAGCAGCCCGCACTACCTCGGCTTCGAGTGGTTCAAGCGTCTGGCCGGCATCGACATCGTCGACGTCCCCTACAAGGGAGGCGGCCAGGCACTCGCCGACAACCTCGGCGGCCAGATCGATCTCTCGCTGGTCGTCGCCGGCAACGGCATCCGCCACGCACGCGCCGGCAAGCTGGTCGCGCTGGCCGTCACCGGGCCGACCCGCGCGGCGGTGGCAGCCGAGGTACCGGCCATCGCCGAAAGCGGCTACCCCGAGTTCTCGATCGTGAACTGGTACGCGATCCTCGCCCCGGCCGGCACCCCGGAGGCGATCGTCATCCGGCTGAACCGCGAGATCGGCAAGATACTGCGCGAGCCGGCCGTGATCGAGCGGCTGGCCGGCGTGGGCCTCGAGCCGGCCACCGGCAGCCCGGCGGAGCTCGCCGCGCTGATACGTCGCGACATCGACAAGTATCGCCGCATCATCGCGCTCACCGGCGCGAAGGCCGGGGAATGAGCCCTCACCGGCGGGATGCAGCCCGGCCTGCCAGCCGCCGGTCGCGCCGCCCCGGGTTGGGCAGCAGCACCGCACGCCCGCTGTGGCCCGGTGTCCCGAGCCAGTCGAGCGCAGCGGCGGCCTGCTCCAGGGCGAAGGAGGTCACTTCCAGCACCAGCTCGCCGGCCCCGAGGCGCTCGAGCAGCGCGGGCGCGGCCGCGCGTCCCGCGGCCTCGCGCCGGATCATGTTCAGGGGCAGCAGCGAGACGTCGCGCTGGATGAACGCCGGCAGATCCAGGGCCAGCGCATGCCCGCCGAGATAACCGACCAGCACGGCGCGCCCGCCGGGAGCGATCCGCGGCAGCAGGGCGGCCAGCACGGGGCCGCCCACGGTGTCGATCAGCAGGTCGGCGGCGAAGCTCGCCGGCGCCTCCGTCGCTCCCCTCGGCAGCACCAGCGGGGCGACGCCGGGCGCCAGACGCGCGGCACGCGCCGCATCGCCGACGATGCCGGTGACCGATGCACCGGCCTCCCGCGCGAGCTGGCAGGCGATCGCGCCGACCGCGCCGGCGGCCCCGGTGACCGCGACGCGCTCGCCGGCACGCACCCGCCCGACCTCGCGCAACGCGACCCATGCCGAGGTGCACGGGGAGAAGAACGCCGCGCCGAGCTCGAACGAGACGTTGTCGGGCAGCACGCCGATGGCGTGATCGGGCACCGAAACCTGCTCCGCCCAGGTGCCGTCGCAGGCTATGCCCAGGCCGCCGCCGCGCAGCCACACGCGCGTGCCCGGCGCGAACGTGTCGCCGCGCAGGATCACGCCGGCGCCGTCGACGCCCGGCGTGTAGGGCAAGGGAGGCGGGCGCAGGAAGCCGCCGCTCCAGATGGTGCGGTCGAGGTGCCCGACCGTCGCCGCTTCGATGCGTACGATGCTGCAGCCCGCGGCTTCGCGTGGCGCGGTGCACTGCTCGAGCACCGGCGGCTCGCCCCAGCGGTGCACGCGCATCGCCCTCATGCCACTCTTCATCGGCTCTCCCCTGCCTCGGCGCCGCCGCCTCGGTTCATGTGCGGCGCGCCCATGACGAACGATATACCGGGCCGACGGGAGTCTGCACGGCATCGCGCGAACCGATCATCGGCGCATGACCTCGCACAGATCAAGTCATCGGCCCGTCGCATCTTGCCCACCGCGGACGGATTTCCTATGCTGGCGCGTCGCTGGCGCCCACCCTGCAGCGGCGTTCGCGCCCACCGACCATCGGCATGAACCTGCAAATCACGTTGCTGCTGGCCCAGGACGGCATCACCAATGGCGCGATCTACGCGCTGCTCGCGCTGGCGCTGGTCCTGGTGTTCGCGGTCACGCGCGTGATCTTCATTCCGCAGGGCGAGTACGTTGCGCTGGGCGCGCTGACGCTGGCGAGCCTGCAGGCCGGCAGGACGCCCGGCACGGTGTGGCTGCTGCTGGGCGCCGGGGCACTGGTGACCGTGGTCGAGCTGGCGATCGCGGCACGCACCGGCAAGCGCCGCCGCCTCGCATCCGTGCTCGGCTGGAACCTCGCCTACCCGGCGGCCGCCGCGCTCGCGGTGGCGACACTCGACGTGCGCAGCCTGCCGCTCGCGGCGCAGGTCGCCCTCGCGCTGATCCTGGTGGTGCCGCTGGGCCCGATGATCTACCGGCTCGCGTTCCAGCCGCTGGCGCACGCTTCGGTGCTGGTGCTGCTGATCGTCGCAGTGGCGGTGCACTTCGCGCTGGTCGGGCTGGCGCTGCTGTTCTTCGGCGCCGAAGGCTCGCGCACGCAGCCGTTCTCCGATGCGCGCTTCGATCTCGGCGCCATCGCGGTCAACGGGCAGACCCTGTGGGTGGTCGGGGCATCGCTCGCGCTGATCGTGATGCTGTACCTCTTCTTCGAGCGCACGATCTACGGCAAGGCGCTGCGCGCCACCGCCATCAACCGCACCGGCGCGCGGCTGATGGGCATCTCCACGGTGATGGCGGGCAAGCTGTCGTTCATGCTGGTGGCGCTGATCGGCGCGCTCTCGGGCATCCTGGTCGCGCCGCTCACCACCATCTACTACGACACCGGCTTCCTGATCGGCCTCAAGGGCTTCGTGGCCGCGATCGTGGGCGGGCTGGCCAGCTACCCCCTGGCAGCGGCCGGCGCGCTGCTGGTGGGCCTGCTCGAATCGTTCTCGTCGTTCTGGGCCTCCGCCTTCAAGGAGGTGATCGTCTTCACGCTGATCATCCCGGTGCTGCTGTGGCGCTCGCTCGCCACGCGCAGGGTCGACGAGGACGAATGATGCGGCGCGCGCCCCTGGCCATCTTCCTCGTCCTGCTCGCGCTCGGCCCGTTCGTCCTGCCCGAGTTCCACGTCACCCTGCTCAACTACATCGCCCTCTACGCGCTGGTGGCGCTGGGGCTGGTGCTGCTCACCGGCGTGGCCGGACTGACCTCGTTCGGCCAGGCGGCCTTCGTCGGCCTGGGCGCCTACGCCAGCGCCTGGCTCAGCACCACGGCTGCCTTGCCCGGCTGGCTGTCATGGTCCGGCGGCTCGCCGTGGGTCGGCCTCGTGCTGGGGCTCGTCCTCACCGCCGTGGTGGCGTGGATGCTGGGCGCGCTGACGCTGAGACTGTCGGGGCACTACCTGCCGCTGGGCACCATCGCCTGGGGCATCAGCCTGTACTTCCTGTTCGGCAACCTCGACTTCCTGGGCGGCCACACCGGCATCACCGGCATCCCGTCACTGCATCTGGCGGGCTTCGAGATCCGCGGCTCGCGCGCCTTCCACTTCCCGATCTGGCTGACGCTGCTGGCCGCCATGGCGTTCACGCGCAATCTGCTCGACTCGCGCGAGGGGCGCGCCATCCGCGCGCTGAAGGGCGGCGCCACGATGGCCGAGGCCATGGGCGTGGACACGGCACGCGCGAAGATGGCCGCCTTCCTCGTCGCCGCGCTCTTTGCCGCCGTCTCGGGCTGGCTGTACGCGCACATGCAGCGCTTCATCAATCCGAATCCGTTCGGCCTGAACCTCGGCATCGAGTACCTGTTCATGGCGGTGGTCGGGGGTGCCGTCAGCGTGTGGGGCGCGCTGCTCGGCGCCGGCCTGATCACGATCCTCAAGCAGTGGCTGCAGGACCTGCTGCCGGCCATCTTCGGCGCCTCGGGCAACTTCGAGGTGATCGTGTTCGGCATCATGATGGTGTTGCTGCTGCAGCGCGCACCCGACGGCCTGTGGCCGCTGCTCATGCGATGGGTGCCGGGCGCGGGCGGCGGACGCGGACGCGCGCGCCCCGCCGTGCCGCAGGGCGAGCCGCTGCCGCGGCGGCAGGCGCCCGCGCACGGCAGCGACCTGCTGGTGCTGAGCAAGGTCACCAAGCGCTACGGCGGGCTGGTCGCGAATCACGACATGAGCTTCACCGTGCGCGCCGGCGAAGTGATGGCGCTGATCGGCCCCAACGGCGCCGGCAAGAGCACGCTGTTCGACGGCATCTCGGGGGCGAACCCGATCAGCGAAGGCGAGATCCGCTTCCTCGGCCGTCGCATCGACCGGCTGGACGCACGCGAGATCGCACGCCTGGGCATGAGCCGCACCTTCCAGCACGTGCGCCTGCTGCCGGCGATGAGCGTGCTCGAGAACGTCGCCCTCGGCGCGCACCTGCGCGGCAGTCGCGGCGTGATCGCCGCCGGCCTGCGCCTCGAGCGCGCCGAGGAACGGCGCCTGCTGGCCGAGGCGGCGCGCCAGATCGAGCGCGTCGGCCTGGGCGCGAGCATGTTCGAGCCGGCCGGCAGCCTGGCGCTCGGCCAGCAGCGCATCGTCGAGATCGCGCGCGCGCTCGCTGCCGACCCGTGCCTGCTGCTGCTGGACGAGCCCGCGGCCGGCCTGCGCTATCGCGAGAAGCAGGCGCTCGCCGAGCTGCTCGGCAAGCTGCGCAGCGAATCGATCGGCATCCTGCTGGTCGAGCACGACATGGACTTCGTCATGGGCCTGGCCGACCGGGTGGTGGTCATGGAGTTCGGCGAGAAGATCGCCGAGGGCCTGCCCGAGGAGGTGCAGAAAGACGCCGCGGTGCTCGAGGCCTACCTGGGCGGGGTGGCGGCATGAGCGGCCCGCACACCGGCGGGGCGGCACCGATGCTCGAGGTCAGCGGCCTGTGCGTGTCCTACGGCAAGGTCGAGGCGCTGCACGAAGCCTGCCTGCGCGTCGAGGACGGCACCATCGTCACCGTCATCGGCCCCAACGGCGCCGGCAAGACCACCATGCTCTCGGCCATCATGGGCCTGCTGCCGCGCACTCGCGGCGAGGTGCGCTTCTTCGGCGAGGCGGCGCCCGAGCTCGAGGTCGAGCACATGGTGGCCCGCGGCATGGGGCTGGTGCCCGAATCGCGCGCCCTGTTCGGCGAGCTCAGCGTCGCCGACAACCTGCTGCTGGGCGCATTCGCCCGCCATCGGGCCGGCGCGCGCGACCACGCCGAGGCGATGGACCGGGTGTTCGGCATCTTTCCGCGCCTGAAGGAGCGGCGCGGACAGGAAGCCGGCACGCTCTCGGGAGGCGAGCGCCAGATGCTCGCGCTCGGGCGCGCGCTCATGGCCCGGCCGCGCCTGCTGATGCTCGACGAGCCGAGCCTGGGGCTGGCGCCGCTGATCGTGAAGGAGATCTTCCGGATCATCGGCGAGCTCAAGCGCACGGGCGTGTCCATCCTGCTGGTCGAGCAGAACGCACGCGCGGCGCTGCAGGTGGCCGACTACGGCTACGTGCTGGAGAACGGCGAGATCGCCCTCGAAGGCCCGGCCGCACAGCTTGCCCACGACCCGCGCGTCATCGAGTCGTACCTCGGATCGATCAACCACGCTGAAGGAGCGAGACCATGAGGAAGAAACGAACCACCGTCCTGCTGGCCCTGTCGGGGCTGACGCTGGCTGCGGCGATCTCGGCGCAGGCCCAGGTGAAGATCGGGGTCATCACCTCGGCCACCGGCCCCACCGCCTTCGTCGGCATTCCGCAGAAGAACACCACGACGCTGCTGCCGACGAAGATCGGCGATCTCACCGTCGAGTATCTGTCGTACGACGACGCGAGCGACTCCACCCAGAGCGTGCAGCTCACCAAGAAACTGCTCTCGGAATCCGCGATCGACGCGATGATCGGGCCCTCGGGCTCGCCCAACGCGATGGGCGTGCTGCAGTTCATGGCCGAGGCGAAGACGCCGATGCTCGCGCCGGTCGGCACCGGGGCGGTGGTGCTGCCGATGGACGACCAGAAGCGCTGGGTGTTCAAGACCCACCCGAACGACGACGTGATCAGCGACGGCCTGATCGCCGCCATGACCAAGCGCGGCGTCAAGACGGTCGGCTTCATCGGCTACAACGATCCCTACGGCGAGGTCTGGTACAAGACGTTCGCGCCGATGGCCGAGAAGGCGGGCCTGAAGATCGTCGCCAACGAGCGCTACAGCCGCCAGGACACCAGCGTCACCGGCCAGGTGCTCAAGCTGATCGCCGCCAACCCCGACGCCGTGCTGGTGGCGGGCGTGGCCGCTGGCGCCGCGCTGCCGCACGCGCAGCTGGTCGACGCGGGCTACAAGGGCACCATCTACCACACCCACGGATCGGCCTCGGGCGCCTTCATCCAGATCGGCGGCAAGAAGGTCGAGGGCGCCATGGTGGTCGGGCCGCTGCTGCTGGTGATCGACGAGATCCCCGACAGCGTGCCGACCAAGAAGGTGGCGCTCGAATACCTGACGAAGTACGAGAAGCAGTTCGGCGCACGTCCGCCCATCTTCGGCGCCGGCGTCTGGGACGCTGGCCTGCTGCTGCAGCACGCGATCCCGGAAGCGGCGAAGAAGGGCAAGCCGGGCACGCCGGAGTTCCGCGCGGCGCTGCGCGAGGCGCTCGAGGCAACCCACGACCTCGTCACCTCGCAGGGCGTGGTCAACATGACGGCGAAGGACCACTCGGGCTACGATCAGCGTGGACGCGTGCTGATGACGGTGAAGAACGGCAAGTTCACCCTGGTGCGCGATTGAAAACGTAATGCGCGGCTGAGAACGCAATCCGGGCGGGGGACGCCATGACCCTTGCAAGCGTTTCACTCGATGACAAGTACCGCGCCGAGCACGGGCGCGTGTTCCTCACCGGAGTGCAGGCGCTGGCGCGGCTGCCGATGCTGCAGCGCCAGCGCGATGCCGCCGCGGGGCTCGATACCGCGGGCTACGTATCGGGCTACCGCGGCTCGCCGCTGGCCGGGCTCGACACCGCGCTGCACGGCGCCAGGGCGTTCCTCGAGGCGCAGCACATCCGCTTCCACCCGGCGGTCAACGAGGAGCTCGCGGCCACGGCGATCTGGGGCACGCAGCAACTGCACCTGTTCCCCGATCCGAAGTTCGATGGCGTGTTCGCCATGTGGTACGGCAAGGGGCCGGGCGTCGACCGGTCGGTCGACGTGTTCAAGAACGCCAACTATGCCGGCACCTCGAAGCACGGCGGCGTGCTGGTGGTCGCCGGCGACGACCCCGGGGCGCGCTCGTCGTCGGTGGCGCACCAGAGCGACCACGCGTTCTCGGCCTGCGGCATCCCGGTGCTCGCGCCGGCCGGCATCCAGGAGTACCTCGACCTCGGCCTGCACGGCTGGGCGATGTCGCGCTACTCCGGCTGCTGGGTCGCGCTCAAGACCACCACCGACACGGTGGAGAGCTCGGGCCCGGTGACGATCGACGCCGACCGCGTCATCGTGCGCCTGCCCGAGGATTTCCTGCTGCCGCCCGACGGCGTGCACTTGCGCTGGCCCGACCCGCAGCTGGTGCAGGAGCGGCGCATGCTCGAATACAAGGTGTACGCGGCGCTCGCGTACGCGCGAGCCAACCGGCTCGATCACGTGGTGCTCGATTCGCCGCGGCCGCGCCTGGGCATCATCGCCAGCGGCAAGGCCTATCTCGACACGCGCCAGGCGCTCGACGACCTCGGCATCGACGCGCAGGTGGCGGCCGACATCGGGCTGCGGCTGTACAAGGTGTCGATGCCATGGCCGCTGGAGGCCGACGGCGTTCGCCGCTTCGCCGAGGGGCTGGAGGAGATCCTGGTCATCGAGGAGAAGCGCCAGCTCATCGAGTACCAGATCAAGGAGCAGTTGTACAACTGGCGCGAGGACGTACGCCCGCGCGTGGTCGGCAAGTTCCCCGATACCGACGAGTGGACGACGGCAGCGGCGCACGACGCCCCTGCGGGCGGGCGCTACGGCCGCTGGCTGGTGCCGCCTACCGGCGAGCTCACGCCGGCGATCGTGGCGCGCGCGATCGCCGCGCGCCTGGAACGGTTCCACAGCTCGCCGGCCATCCGCGAACGGCTGGCGATCCTCGATGCCATCGACGCCGCGCTGGCGCGCCCGCGTCCGGCGATGGTGCGCGCGCCGTGGTTCTGCTCGGGCTGCCCGCACAACCGCTCGACCACCGTGCCGGACGGCTCGTCCGCGCTGGGGGGCGTCGGCTGCCACCTGATGGCGGTCTGGATGGGCCGCAACACTTCCACCATCGCCCAGATGGGCGGCGAAGGCGTGAGCTGGCTCGGCGTCGCGGGACACTCCGGCACCCGTCACATCTTCGCCAACATGGGCGACGGCACCTACTACCACTCCGGCCTGCTCGCCATTCGCGCGGCGGTGGCGGCCAGGGTCGACATCACCTACAAGATCCTCTACAACGACGCCGTGGCGATGACCGGCGGCCAGCCCGTCGACGGCCCGCTCACGGTGCCGCAGATCACGCGCCAGCTGGCCGCCGAGGGCGTCGAGCACATCGAGGTGCTCGCCGAGGACCCGGCGCAGTATCCGCGCGACGCCGGATTCGCCCCCGGCGTGCAGGTGCGCTCGCGCGACGAGCTCGACGCGGTGCAGCGGCGGCTTCGCGAGGTGCGCGGCGTCACGGCGATCGTCTACGACCAGACCTGCGCCGCCGAGAAGCGACGGCGCCGCAAGCGCGGCACCTACCCCGATCCGGCGCGGCGCGTGTTCATCAACGAGCTGGTGTGCGAAGGCTGCGGCGACTGCAGCGCCAAGTCGAACTGCCTGTCGGTGGTGCCGGTCGAGACCGAGTTCGGACGCAAGCGTGCGATCGACCAGTTCTCGTGCAACAAGGACTACTCGTGCGTCGACGGCTTCTGCCCGAGCTTCGTGACCGTCGAAGGCGGCACGCTGCGCAGGCGCCAGCCGGTGGCGACGCAGGCCGGCGCCTTCGCCGGGCTGCCCGAGCCCGAGCTGCCCGATCTCTCGCGGCCGTGGAGCATCGTCGTGGCCGGCATCGGCGGCACCGGCGTGGTGACCATCGGCGCGCTGATCGGCATGGCCGCGCACCTTGAGGGCAAGGCGGTCTCGGTGCTCGACATGACCGGCCTGGCGCAGAAGGGCGGCGCGGTCATGTCGCACGTGCGCCTGGCCGCCCGCCACGACGTCCTGCACGCGGCGCGCGTGGCCACCGGCGAGGCCAACCTCGTCCTCGGCTGCGACCTCATCGTCGCGGTGAGCGAAGATGCGCTCTCGAAGATGCGCGCCGGCGTCACCCGCGCCATCGTCAACACCGGCCAGGCGATCACCGGCGATTTCGTGCGCAACCCCGATTTTCCGTTCCCCCTGGCGGCGATGCAGGAGCAGGTCCGGGAGGCGGTCGGCGGCGGCGACGCCGCCTTCCTCGACGCGGCGCGCCTGGCCACCCTGCTGATGGGCCACTCCATCGCCGCCAACATCTTCCTGCTCGGCTACGCATGGCAGAAGGGGCTGGTGCCAGTGTCGGCCGAAGCGATCGGGCGCGCGATCGAGCTGAACGGCGTGGCGGCGGCCGACAACCGCGACGCCTTCCTGTGGGGCCGGCGGGCCGCATTCGACCCGGAGGGCATCGAGCGCATCGCGGCCGGCGCCGAGCCGGTGATGCCCACGCACCGGCTCTCGGAAAACCTCGACGAGACGATCGAGCGGCGCCGTGCCTATCTCGTCGCCTACCAGGACGAGGCCTACGCGCGCCGCTACACCGACCTCGTCGCGCGGGTCCGGCGCGCCGAGCACGAGGCGGTGCCCGGCAGCACCCAGCTCGCCGAGGCGGTGGCACGCGGCTGGTTCCGGCTGCTCGCGCGCAAGGACCCCTACGAGGTGGCGCGCCTGTTCACCGACACCGAATTCGAGCGCGCCCTGCACGCCACCTTCGAGGGCGACTTCCGCCTGCGCTTCCATCTCGGCTATCCGCAGTGGGGACGCGTCGACCCGCACACCGGCGAGGCGAAGAAGCGCCGCTACGGCCCCTGGCTGATGCACGGGTTGCGGCTGCTGGCGCGCCTGAAGCGGTTGCGCGACACGCCGTTCGACCCCTTCGGCCACGGCACCGAGCGCCGCCTCGAACGCGCGCTGATGTCGCGCTACGAGGCCACCGTGGACGCGCTGCTCGCCGACCTCGGCCCCGACACCCTGGCGCTCGCCGTGCAGATCGCGCGCCTGCCCGAGAGCATCCGCGGCTATGGCGTGATCAGGCAGCGCAACGCCGAGGCGGCCGGCCGGCAGGAGGCGCAGTGGCTGGAAGCGATGCGCGCGCGCATCGCCGCGCGCTCGAACGCCGCTTCGCCGGCCGAGGTCGTCTAGTCCAGTGAAACCGGGAAATCGGCTGCCCGTGAGCGCCTGGATTAGTACCCCGGCCCGGAGGTATCGCGACATGAAAGCTACCGGCGGGAGCCGACGGCATTGAATCGCCTGCGCGAGCGTCTCGCACCGTTGCTGAGCAGCGCCTTCCGGCCGTTCTACCTGCTCGGCGTTCCCTACGGCCTGGCGGTGATGGCCGTCTCGATAGGCGCCTGGCTCGGCCTCTGGCACACGCCCCTCGCCGATGTCTCGCTGCGCCAGTGGCACGGCCACGAGATGCTGTTCGGTTTCGCTGCCGCGATCGTCGTCGGCATCGTGCTGACCGCACTGCCGAGCTGGGCGCATACGCCCGAAGTGCGCGGCACCCCGCTCGCCCTGCTGGTGGCGGTCTGGCTGGCAGGACGCCTCGCCATCTGGGCCGGCGGCTGGCTTGCCGCGCCCTGGCGCGCGGTGATCGACGTGGCTTTCTTTCCGGCGGTATTCGTCGTAGTGGCCCCCTCGCTGCTGCGAGCCTCGAACCGCCTGTACCTGCTGCTGCTGCCGATCCTGCTCGCGCTCTTCGGAGCCAATCTCGCCTGGCATCTCGGCATGCTCGCCGCCGACGAGCATCTGGCCACGGCCGGCCTGCGCGCCGGGATCTACGGGCTCATCGTGATCTACGTGCTCAAGGGCGGCGTGCTCACGCCGGTGTTCACCGGCAACGCGCTGCGCCAGGCCGGGCGAGGCGACCAGGCGCCCTTCGTCATGGCGCTCGATGTCGCGGCAGTGGCCGTGGTGGTCGTGCTGGCCTGGCTCGACCTGTCCGGCGCGCCCGCGCGCTGGACCGGCGCGGCGGCGCTCGCCTGCGCCCTGGTGCACGCATGGCGCGTGGCGCGCTGGAAGGGATGGCGCGCCCCCGACGTGTCGCTGGTGTCCGGCATGCACCTGGGTTTCGCCTGGCTGCTGCTCGCCTTCGCCTTGAAGGCGGCCGCCGGGCTGGGCGGGCTCGTGCCGGAGCCGGCCTGGGTCCATGCCTTCACGGTCGGCAGCCTCGGCATGATGATGCTCGCCCTCATGACGCGCGTGGTGCTGCGCCACACCGGCCGCACGCCGGTCGCACCGCGGGCGATACGGATCGGCTTCGCGCTGATGTTCCTCGCCGCGCTCGCACGGCTGGCCGCCAACGTGTACGCGCCGGGCAGCGGCCTCGTGGCGCTGGCCGCGCTGCTGTGGCTGGCGCCGTTCGCGATCTACTTCGCCCTGTACGCGGGCATGCTGGCCGCGCCAAGCCTGCCGCGCCAGGTCCGCGAACCGCTGCCATGACCTAGCGCGTGTAGCGCGCCTGGATTACCTGCGCGAGGATGGATACCGCGATCTCCACCGGAGCGCGCCCGCCCAGGTCGAGCCCGATCGGTGCATGGATGCGTCCGAGCGCATCGCCCAGCCCGGCCGCCGTGAGCCGCTCGACGCGCTTGGCATGCGTGCGCGTGCTGCCGAGCGCGCCGATATAGAAGGCCGGGCTGCGCAGCGCGGCGACCAGCGCCGGGTCGTCGAGCTTCGGATCGTGCGACAGCGTGACGACGGCGGTCTCGGCATCGATGCCGACCTGCGCGATCGCCTCGTCGGGCCACAGCGAAACCATGCTGACCCCCGGCAGACGCTCCCGGGTGGCGAAGGCGCGGCGCGGATCGATCACCGTCACCTCGTAGCCCACCATTGCCGCCATCGGTGCCAGCGCCTGGGCGATGTGCACCGCGCCGACCACGATCATGCGCGGCGGCGTTGCGTGGCAGCGCACGAACAGCGTCTCGTCGTGCTGGCCCAGCGACCCGCTCCGGTTGCCGCGCAGGCGCTGGCGCGTTTCGTCGATCTGCTCGGGAGTGAGCGCCAGCTCGCCCGACACGTCGTCATGGTAGACCAGCGCCTGCAGCCCATCGGCCAGCCGCGTGACCAGCGCCACCGGGCGCTTGGCGGCCCGGTCGGCGAGCACCCGCTCGAACAGTTGCGCCTTCACGCGATGCGCTCCACGTAGACCTGTACCTTGCCTCCGCACGCCAGCCCGACGTCCCAGGCCTGCTGGTCGCTCACGCCGAACTCGAGCAGCTTCGGCGCGCCTTGCGCGATCACCGTGAGCGCCTCGGCGATCACCGCTCCCTCGACGCAACCGCCCGATACCGAACCGACGAAAGACCCGCCCTCCTCCACCGCCAGATGGCTGCCTTCCGCTCGCGGCGACGATCCCCAGGTGCGCACCACCGTGGCCAGGGCCACGCCCTTGCCGGCGGCACGCCAGCGCTGCAGGTGCTCGAACAGCTCGTCGTCGGTGGCCGGGGCGCCCCCCTCGCCCTGCCCGGGCGTAGCACCATCGCGCTGCCCGGACACCGCACTCTCGCCGCGCCCGGCCGCACTACCGGAGCCCCGGGGGAACGATTCACTCTCCACCGGCTGCGCGGGAACGCCGGCGCCGCGCAGGCGCCGGCCGATCCCGCCCACCTGCACATGCGCGTCCAGCGCATCGACCAGCGCCGCGATGCCTTCCCCCTCGGTGGCGACAGTGCTCAGCACCGGCACCTTCCAGCCGACGTGATGGCGCAGGCCAGGAGCGATCTTCAGGTCGCGGACGGTGCGCGCTGCGGACGGCAGATCAGCCTTGTTCACGACGAGAACGTCGGCGATCTCCAGGATACCGGCCTTGATCGCCTGCACTTCGTCGCCCAGCCCCGGCGGGCATACCACGACGTTGGTATCGGCGAAGCGGCTGATCTCGACCTCGGACTGGCCGGTGCCGACCGTTTCGACGATCACCACGTTGAAACCGGCCGCATCGAACACGTCGATGATCCGCCCGGCCGTGCGCGACAGGCCGCCGAGGTGGCCGCGCGAAGACACCGAGCGGATGAATACGTCCTCGTCCGCGCCCGCCTCGCTCATGCGCACGCGGTCGCCGAGCAGCGCGCCGCCGCTGATCGGGCTGGAAGGATCGACCGCGAGCACCGCCACCCGCCGCGCGCGCGCGCGCAGCTCACGCAGCAGCGCGCTGATCAGCGTGGATTTGCCGGCTCCCGGCGCGCCGGTGATGCCGACCACGTGCGCGTGCCCGCGGCGAGCCGCCAGCGCCGCATGCAGGTCAGCCGCTCCCGGCCGGTCGTTCTCGATCAGGGTCACGGCGCGCGCCAGGGCGATGCGCGATCCCTCCAGGACGGCCGCCGGATCGATCGTGTCGGTGTTCATCGTCGTTTCTACGTGGAATTTCCGGACGATGCATTGTTGCACACAAAAAAAAGGCCCGCGGAGGCCGCGGGCCGAATCCACTTGTTCAGTGGAGGAGGAGACACCGGTGGGCGCAGGCGAGGCCTACGCCCGTGATCGTTCGCGCCTCAGCGCGAATCGGCGCGCGCTGCCGCGGCCTGGAAGTCGGCGAAGACGCGCGGGTCGTCGCGCATCAGCTGCTCGTAGAGCCGGTCCTGCCGGTACTGTCGAACGCTCGCGACGAGTCGCGCCACGAGGGAACCGAGTACGTCGCGGGCAGTCGCCTTCCCCGCACGACCCGCCCGTCCGAGGCTTCCGTGAGTGGTGGCGAGGGTGCTCATGTTCGACTCCTTGCAATGTCCTGTTGCGATGCCTCTATTATCGGGACCCCAAGATATTTTGCAAATTTATGTTGGCCATGAGTACAATTCATAAATAACATGGTTACACCGGGTAATCCCGATGAATTTTCGCACCCTCGACCTCAACTTGCTGCGCGTCTTCGACGAGATTATGGCCGAGCGCAACATCACCCGGGCCGCCGCCAACCTGGCCATGACGCAGCCCGCCGTCAGCAACGCCCTGAAACGGCTGCGCGAGGCGCTGGGCGACGAGCTGGTGGTGCGCTCCGGCTACGGGGTCGAACCGACCCCCACGGCGCTCTCGCTGTGGCCCTCGGTGCGCGAGGCCCTCGCGCGGCTGCGCGCGGCCTTCACGCCGTCGTCCTTCGTGCCGGCCGAGGCCCAGGTGACCTTCAACCTGGCCATGGCCGATGCCACCGCTTCGCTGCTGATCCCGCCGCTGGTGGCCATCATCGAGCGCGAGGCGCCGGGGGTCACGCTGCGCGTGCTGCCACTGACCACGCGCGATCCACGCCACCTCCTGGCCACGCAGGACATCGACATCGCCGTGGGCCACCTGCCGAATGCGATCTCGGCAGTGTCCATCGAGGAGATGGACCCCGATGCCACGCCCGAATTCGGCCATCGACGCCTGTACAGCAGCCACTACGCCTGCGTGATGCGGCGCGACCACCCGCTCGCCGCGCAGGAGCTCACCCTCGATGCCTACTGCGCAGCCCACCACCTGCTGGTGAGCGTATCGGGACGACCCTATGGCAACATCGACGAGACCCTGGCGGCGATGGGACGCTCGCGGCGCATCGTGCTGACAGTCAACCAGTTCTTCACCGCCGGCATCGTGGTGGCGAACTCCGACCTGCTGACCGTCCTGCCGCGACATTTCCTGGCATCGACCGGCACCACCAACAAGGTTGCGGTGCGCCCCTTGCCGATGGAGCTGCCGCGGGTGGACGTCGAGGCGCTGTGGCTGCGCCGGCGCGCCAGCCGCCCTGGGCACGAGTGGCTGCGCGCCTCGATCGCTCGCGCAGCCGCCGCGCCGCTGCGCGAGCGCACGCCCGGCGCGAGCCCGCCGCCCCTGCCCAGCGAGCCCGACGCGCTCGAAGGCACGCTCGCGTGAACGCCGCCGCCCGGCATTTGCAACCGCGCGACCTCCAGGGCATCACGCGCCTGGTGATCCGGGCCAGCACCGACCTGACCTCGCTGGTCGAGGCCATGCACGCCCGGATCGCGCGCATCCCCGGTCTGGCCGGGGGATCCGGCGCCGAACGGACCCGCGGCATGACCGGCATGGTCTACGGGAGCGTGCGCGGCATCACCCGCGGGGTCGGCGCGGGCCTCGACGCCGTGCTTGGCGCGCTGGCCTCGCGGATGGCCGCCGACATGCCGTCGAGCGCCGCACGTTGCGCCGCGATCGCCGCGCTGAACGGAGTGCTGGGCGATTACCTGGCTGCAAGCCGCAATCCGCTCGCCGTCCGCATGCGCTTGCGCCACGGCGGCCGTCCCCTGGTCCTGGAACGCGAAGCGCTCGCCGGACGCTTTCCGGACGCTCGGCCGCACGTCGTGGTGCTCGCGCACGGCCTGTGCATGAACGACCTGCAGTGGCTGCGAAACGGCCACGATCACGGAGCGGCACTGGCGCGCGATCTGCCGTGCTCGCCGGTCTACCTGCACTACAACAGCGGCCTGCCCATCTCCGTCAACGGGCTGCGGTTCGCCCGGCAGCTGGAGTCGCTCCTCCGGGCGTGGCCGGTGCCGGTGTGTCAACGCCGAAGTAAATCTGACCCGCTTTGGCCATGGATCGCCGAAGTAAAACTGACCCTCCCCGGTCAATGGTGTG
>MKUQ01000005.1 GCA_001898645.1 Burkholderiales bacterium 70-64 | reverse complement strand
GCAACTTGCCCTTCACCCAGTGGGCGGGCGCCTTCGCCGATGACCAGACGCTGACGGCGGCGATGCTCGAGCAGTGCCGTGGCCATCGAACTCATGCCGGCCGAGGACTAGTGACGGATGCTGACAGGTCATTGACTCGTTGAGTCCTCCGGTGACTGCTTCCCGTGATCGCCGACGGTCGCCCATCAACGATGAACGTCGCGGACCAGTCTAAAGCCGCCGTTCACTTGGCAGCTCCACGGGTAGCTCTTGGCCGATTCACAAGGCCATCGCCTTCGCCCGCGCCTGCGCGCGGCTGGGGGCCGACTGGATCGACGTTTCGAGCGGCGGCATCTCGCCTCAGCAGCGCATCCGCCTCGGCCCCCGCTACCAGGTGCCGTTCGCCGAGGCGATCCGCCATGAGGTGGAGATCCTGGTGATCGCGGTCGGCATGATCACCGACGCCCCCTAGGCCGAGGACGTCGTCGCCTTGGGCAAGGCCGACCTGGTGGCGTCACGGTGCCCTACCCTGCGTGAGACCGGTTGATGGTCAAGCAGCAGCTCGGGTAAGCCCTCGAAACCACCCTACCCGTCGAAACTGGGCTGCGAATGAGGGACTCACTGTCACTGCGGTCTACGACACCTGCGTGCTCTTGGTTTGTCTGGGTGGTTCCGTACACCGTGGAGAGTTCTAATCGGTTAGATTGTCACAGTTTACAAAGGAGACAAAGGAGAGATACTCTGTTTTTGCCTGGATCTGGAGTGCCTTTCATGCCCAAGACCTTGGAACTAATCACCGAACATCTGCCAAAGGTGACAGTAGACGACGTGCGCCGGTTCTCCGATACCGTCGAGATTCGAGATGCCCAGGCGTTTGCTGCCGAACTAGAAGCATTCGTGCAGGAGCGCATCGAGTCGGTCGAGCTTCCCCTATCCCTGGAAGCGCCGCTCGCCCGGGAGACGGTGGAGCAAACCCTGACTCGCAAGGCTGCGGCGCAGCGTGCGGATACCCGCTGGGCGCTGGGTGAAACCGACATTCAGCGCGGACGCGTTGCGCTGCTGGCGACCTTCGATCGGCCGCACAACTTGGCGCTGCCCGATTTCGCCCGACTGGCGAACAAGTCGCGCCAGCAGATCTACAAGGACATCAAGGAGCGCCGCCTGCTGGCGCTGAACGTGGGGCCGCGCGGACAGAAGCTGCCCGACTGGCAGCTCGACCCGGTAAAACGGCGGCTGACCCAAGCCGTACTGCGGGGTGCGACCGGAGTGGATGCCTGGACGCTCTACGGTGCGCTGTCCGAACCGGTTGAAGGATTGGCCGGACACTCACCGGTGGAAGCGGTGACTGCCGATTCGGTTGATGCAGTGGCGACAGTGGTCTTCAACGTGCTCGGCGTGCGTTGACGGATGGCCGGCATGGGCGTTGCGCTTGGCCCGGCTTCGTCGAGCGAGGTGTTGAGCGACGCAACTCCGCAGTCGAAGCCGGCAATGTCGTGGTCGGGGTCGAACGGTTCGGGGGCGAACAGCACCCGGCTCAAATTTTCTGCCAGGGCGCCTTGCTGCGCATCGTCCGCCGCAGCCGTTCATTGGGCTGGGCCGGGCGGTCGAGCCGCTTGAGGAATTCCCGATAGGCCTCGGGGCTGACCACCATCAGGGCGCGGTCGAGCAGCGCTTCCTCGGCCGCGCGGCGTGCCGCTTCGAGGATGAAGTCCGTGCGCGTCTTGCCTGCCGACTCCGCCGCCCGGTCGATCAGATCGCGCTCGGCCGCCGGGATCCGCAGATTGAGCGTATGCCAGCGCGGCTTGGCGGTGCTTGCAGCGGTCATGACGGCTGTCCTTTCCTTTCCGTTACTCGTCGATACGACATCAGGTCGTAACGACGAAGTCATTGCAGTGCCCTATCGAGCTCAAGCCGCCGCCCACAACAACGCAAGCACGCCGCCCACCATCAAGGCCATGCCGATCGCCTCGCGCCGGCTGGCGCGCTGGGCGAACAGGCGGCGCGAGACGGCCTGCGCGAAGAGGATCTCGACCAGCGCCACGGTGCGCACGGCGGCCGCCGTCTGCAGCGAGAACGCCAGGAACCACAGTTGCGAGGCGAGCGCGCCGGCCGCGCCGGCCAGCAGCGAGGGGCGCCACAGGCGGAAGATCGCGACGAGCACGCGCCGGTCGCGCCACAGCAGCCAGCCGGTGAGCACGGCGGTCTGCATCGCCAGCGATGCGGCGAGGGTGGCGGTGGCGCGCGCATAGAACGGGGCCTCGCCCAGCGCGAGGATGCCGCCGCGAAAGCCGACGGCGGACAGGGCGAACATCGCGCCGGAGGCGACACCCAGCATGGCCGCGCGCGTGCCGGCCGGCCCCTGGCGCTCCGAGATCGACATCAGCAGCACGCCGCAGGTGGCCACGATCACCGCGACCGTGGCGGGCATGCTCAGGTGCTCGCCGAGGAATACCAGCCCGAAGAGCGCGATCTGCACCGGCTCGGTCTTCACGTAGGCGATCGACACGACGAAGGAGCGCGACTGCATGGCCGCCAGCATCAGCGCCGTGCCGAGGATCTGGAACATGCCGCCGGCGAAGGTCCAGGCCGCGAACGCCGCGCCCGGGCGCAGCGGCGAGAGGTCGACGGCCAGCGCCATGGCGGCCAGGAAGGCCAGGCCGAAGGGCAGCCCGAAGAGGAAGCGCACGTGGGTGGCGCCCACCGTGCCGAGCCGGTCGGTGAGGCTGCGCTGCATGGCGTTGCGTGCGGTCTGCACCCCTGCCCCGGCGACGGTGCAGGCGATCCACAACCAGGCCGGCGGGTCGAGGGCGAGGCTCACCAGCGCGCCGCGGCCGTGTCGTCGGCCTCGCGCGCCTCGACCCAGCGCTCGCCGTGCGGCGTGCTCTCCTTCTTCCAGAACGGGGCGCGCGTCTTGAGGTAGTCCATGATGAACTCGCACGCCGCGAAGGCTTCGCCGCGGTGCGCCGAGGTGACCACCACCAGCACGATCTGGTCACCGGGGGCGAGCTCGCCGTGGCGGTGCACCACCAGCGCGTCGAGGATGTCCCAGCGCGCGCGGGCCTGGGCGCAGATGTCCTCGAGGGCGCGCTCGGTCATGCCGGGGTAGTGCTCGAGCGCCATCGCGGTGACGCCCGCGCCCTCGTTGAGGTCGCGCACCGTGCCGATGAACGCGGCGACCGCGCCCACGCGCAGGTCGCCGGCGCGCAGCGCCGCGATCTCGGCGCCGGCGTCGAAGTCGTGCTGCTGGACGCGGACAGGCATGGTCAGACTCCGGTGATGAGCACGTCGAGCGCCGCGACGATGTCGTGGCGATGCGCGGCAAGCGACCCGACCCGGCTGCCGATCGCCTTGCGCGGCACGCCGGCGATCTCGGGCGTGCGCATCACCACGGGCCTGCCCTCCACCTCGAAGACCGGCATCAGCCGCGCGATCGGCGCGGCATCGCCGGCGGGAGCAAGCGGGACGACCACCCGCACGGCCAGCGATTCGAGAAGATCGGACTGGATCGCGAGCAGGAACGGAAAGCGCGCCCGCGTCGATGCGTCGGCATTGCGGTAGACATCGAACTGCGCCATGCCGCCTCGGCGCGGCCTAGAAGCCCCGCAGCGAATCGGCGAAACAGCCGCTGCGCTCGATCTCGTGATTGTAGGCGTCGATCGCGCCGCGGTTCTCCGCCAGCCAGTGCTGGCGGGCGCGTTCGGCAACCTCGACCACCAGCGCCGACTCGAGCGTGCGCGACAGGTTCACGTCGAGCTCGCGCGCACGCCGCAGCAGGTCAGCATTGATGGTCACGTTGGTGGCACGCCTCGGCGCGCTGACGTCGTACAGCACGCTGCGTTCACGGACGACATGTTTCATGCGCATAGACTACGTGGATGGAAGGAAGCCGTCAACCGCCCGTCACCGGCGGGAAGAAGGCGACCTCAGCGCCGGCATGCAGCGGCGTATCGGGGCGGGCCATGGCCTGGTCGACCGCGATGCGGATCGCCCGACCCTCCGCGAGGGCTTCGGCCCAAGGCCCGCCGCGCTCGCGCAGCCAGGCGCGCAGCTGCGCCGCCGTGCCGATGTGCCCGGGCAGCTCGAGCGTCTCGCGCTGGGTGCCGAGGGTTTCGCGCAGCCCAGCGAAGTAGAGGATGGTGATCGTCATGCCAGCAGGTTCGCGAAGGGGAGGAAACGCACGACCTGGCCCGGGGCGATGGGCTGTTGCGGCGGGTTGTCGATCAGCCCGTCGGCCCACACCGTGGAGGTCAGCACCGCCGAGCCCTGGTTGGGGAAGAGGTCGAGGCCGCCCTCGGTATTGATGCGGGCGCGCAGGAACTCGCGCCGCCGGTCGGGCCTGGGCCAGTCGAAATCGGCGCGCAGCGGCAGCACGCGCGGCGCCACATCGTTCACGCCCTGCAGGCGCAGCACGAAGGGGCGCGCCAGCATCAGGAAGGTGACGAAGCCCGACACCGGGTTGCCCGGCAGGCCGATGAAATGGGCCGTGCCCGCGCCGCCCGGGCGGCGCACGCGCCCGTAGGCGAGCGGCTTGCCCGGCTTCATGGCGACCTGCCACATGCGCAGCTCGCCCTCGGCCTGGACGGCCGGCTTCACATGGTCTTCCTCGCCGACCGAGACGCCGCCCGAGGTGACGATGAGATCGCTGTCGCGCGCGGCGCGACGCAGGGCCTCGCGCGTGGCCGCGAGCGTATCGGGCACGTTGCCGAGGTCGAGCAGCTCGCAGCCGAGCGCGCGCAGCAGCGCGCCGAGCACGAAGCGGTTGCTGTTGTAGATGGCCCCGGGCCGCAGGGGCTCGCCCGGCATGGTCAGCTCGTCGCCGGTGTAGAAGCAGGCGACGCGCACGCGGCGGCGCACCGGCAGCGCCGCCAGCCCCACCGAGGCCGCCAGGCCGCAGGACTGCGGGCCGAGCCGGGTGCCGGCGGCAAGGATGACGTTGCCGGCGCGGATGTCCTCGCCGGTGCGGCGGATCCACTCGCCCGGCTGCGGGCACTGGGTGAAGGCCACCGCATCACCCTCGGCCTGCACCGCCTCCTGCATCACGACGGCATCGGCGCCCTCGGGGACGAAGGCGCCGGTGAAGATGCGCGCCGCTTCGCCGGCGTGCAGCGCCCGCCCGGTCTGGCCGGCGGGTATGCGCTGGGCCACCGGCAGGCGCACCGGCTGCCCGGGCGCGGCTGCGGCGAGGTCGGCACGGAGCACCGCGTAGCCGTCCATCTGGGCGGTGTCGCAGGGCGGCACGTCCAGCGTCGAGCGCACGTCGGCGGCGAGCACGCGCCCGCTGGCCTGCGCGGTGTCGAGCGTCTCGACCTCGTCGACCGGAGCGGCCTGCGCCAGCAGCGCGGCCAGCGCCTCATCGAAGGGCAGCAATGCGGGGTTCATGAAAACGATCCAGGGTGGCAAGGATGAACTCGATGACCTCGTCCGGGGAATTCAGGTCCAGCACCGGCAGCGGCGCGGCGATCGGCGCATCGGCGGCGATGCCGACGATGTTCGGATCGTCGGGATACAGCAGCGGCTTGCCCAGCGCCGGGCGATGCACCTCGAGCTTGGGGATCGCAGCGCGCTTGTAGCCTTCCACCAGCACCAGGTCGCAGGGCGAGAAGTGCGCGAGCTGCTGGTGCAGCGAGGGTTCCGGCTCGCCGCGCAGCTCGTGCATCAGCACCCAGCGCTGGTCCGAGGTGATCAGCACCTCGGAAGCCCCGGCCTCGCGGTGGCGGTAGGAGTCCTTGCCGGGCTGGTCGACGTCGAACCGGTGGTGTGCGTGCTTGATGAGCGACACACGCAGCCCGCGCAGCACGAAGCGCGGGATGAGCTGCTCGATCAGGGTCGTCTTGCCCGATCCCGAATAACCCGCGAAACCGAATACGTCCATGTCGCCCTGGCGGTACCCCGTCTGCCAGTGTAGCCCGAGCGCAGAAACCCGGGCGCCGCCCCGTGTTCAGGGGCGATCGTTCAGGCGCGGTCCCACAGCTTGCAGTCGAGCGCCGAGGGCAGCGGCTCGCAGCGCCGGGCGATGTATTCCTTGAGCCGCTGCACGTCGGCCGGCATGCGGTCGAAGCGCTGCGGGCGCCGTTCGAGGTCTTCGAACCCGGGCGGCCGCGGCGGCTCCTCGCCGATGGCCTCGCGGATGGTGTCGGCGAACTTGGCCGCCTGCGCCGTCTCGAGGCAGATCATGGGCACGCCCGGCTCGCGCCACCCTTGCGCCACGTGCAGGCCGTCGGCGGTATGGGTGTCGATGACGATGCCGTAGCGCTCGCGCGCGGCGCGGATGGCGGCCAGCCTGTCGGCGTGGCGGCTGGCGCCCGACACGAAGCCGAGCTCGCGCAGACGCGCGAGCTCGGGGCCGCCCGAGACGTCGAACTCGCCGCGCTCGTCGAGCGCGCGCCACAGGGCGGCCACGCGCTGCGCATCGCCGCCGAAGAGGTCGTACACGAAGCGCTCGAAGTTCGAGGCCTTGGAGATGTCCATCGAGGGGCTGCTGGTGTGGTGCGTCTCGGCAGTGCCGCGCGGGCGGTAGCGCCCGGTGCGGAAGAACTCGTCGAGGACGTCGTTCTCGTTGGTGGCCACCACCAGCCGCGATATCGGCAGCCCCATGGAGCGGGCGATGTGGCCGGCCAGCACGTTGCCGAAGTTGCCCGAGGGCACGGCGAACGACACCCGCTGCGCGTCGTCGGCGGTGGCGGCGAAATAGCCCTTGAAGTAGTACACCACCTGGGCGACCACGCGCGCCCAGTTGATCGAGTTGACCGTGCCGATGGCGTAGCGCTGCTTGAACAGGAGATCGGCCGACACCGCCTTGACCATGTCCTGGCAGTCGTCGAACACGCCGTCGACGGCGATGTTGAAGATGTTCGGGTCGTCGAGCGAGAACATCTGCGCGGTCTGGAACGCGCTCATGCGCCCGTAGGGCGAGAGCATGAACACGCGGATGCCGCGGCGCGCGCGCATGGCGTACTCGGCGGCGCTGCCGGTGTCGCCGGAGGTCGCCCCGAGGATGTTGAGCTCGCGGCCCTCGCGCGCCAGCGCGTACTCGAAGAGCCGGCCGAGCAGCTGCATCGCCACGTCCTTGAAGGCGAGCGTCGGGCCGTTGGACAGGCGCAGCAGGTGCAGCCCGGGCTCGAGCGCGTGCAGCGGCGTGATCTCGGCCGAGCCGAAGGTCTCGGCGGTGTAGGTGGCATCGACCAGCGCGCGCAGCTCGGCCGCCGGCAGGTCGTCGGCGTACAGGCGCAGGATCTCGAAGGCGAGCGCCGGATACGACAGCGTGCGCCAGCGCGCCAGCGTGGCCGCGTCGATGCGCGGATAGCGCTCGGGCACGACCAGCCCGCCGTCGGGCGCGAGGCCGCCGAGCAGGATCTCGGTGAAGCGGGCCGGCGGCATGCCGCCGCGGGTCGAGAGATATTTCATGGGGGCGCGGCCGGTCAGACGAGATCTTCGAGGCGGATGCGGATCGCCTTGGAAAGCACCGTGGGCAGCGCCTCGATGCGGGCCATGGCGGTGATGATCTGGCGCTCGATGGTGCGGTGGGTGAGCAGGATGATGTCGGTCTGGTTCTCGCCCTCGGCCGGCTCGCGCTGCAGCACCGCGTCGATGGAGATGCGCGCGTCGGCGAGGATGCGGGTGATGTCGGCCAGCACCCCCGGCTCGTCGGCCACGCGCAGGCGCAGGTAGTAGGCGGTCTGCACCGCCTCGATGGGCAGGATGGGCGTGTCGGAGAGCGACTCGGCCTGGAAGGCCAGGTGCGGCACCCGGTTCTCCGGGTCGGAGGTGAAGGTGCGCGCGACGTCGACCAGGTCGGCGATGACCGCGCTGGCGGTCGGCTCGGCGCCGGCGCCCTTGCCGTAGTACATGGTGTGGCCGACCGCGTCGCCCTTGACCCACACCGCGTTCATCGCGCCCTCGACGCTGGCGATCAGCCGGCGCGCCGGGATGAGGGTGGGATGCACGCGCAGCTCGATGCCGGGCGGCTCGCCGTCGCTGCCGTCGCGCCGGCGCGTGATGCCCAGCAGCTTGATGCGGTAGCCGAGCTGCTCGGCGTAGCGGATGTCCTCGGCCTGCAGCCGGGTGATGCCCTCGACGTAGGCCTTGTCGAACTGCATCGGCACGCCGAAGGCGATGGCCGCCAGGATGGTGGCCTTGTGCGCGGCGTCGATGCCCTCGATGTCGAAGGTCGGGTCGGCCTCGGCATAGCCCAGGCGCTGCGCCTCCTGGAGCACGGCGTCGAAGGCGAGCCCGCGCTCGCGCATCTCGGAGAGGATGAAGTTGGTGGTGCCGTTGATGATGCCGGCGATCCACTCGATGCGGTTGGCGGTGAGCCCCTCGCGCAGCGCCTTGATGATCGGGATGCCGCCGGCCACCGCGGCCTCGAAGGCGACCATCACGCCCTTCTTCGAGGCCGCCGCGAAGATCTCGTTGCCGTGCACCGCCAGCAGCGCCTTGTTGGCGGTGACCACGTGCTTGCCGTGGGCGATGGCCTCGAGCACCAGGGTGCGCGCGATGCCGTAGCCGCCGATCAGCTCGACCACCACGTCGATGCCGGGGTCCTCGACCACGCCGCGCGCATCGGCCACCACCTCGACGGCGTCGCCGACGATCGCGCGCGCGCGCGCCACGTCGAGATCGGCCACCTTGACGATCTCGATGCTGCGCCCTGCGCGCCGCCGGATCTCGTCCTGGTTGCGCCGCAGCACCTCGAAGGTGCCGCCGCCCACGGTGCCGATGCCCAGCAGGCCGACCCGCACCGGCCCGAACTTCCCGTTGCTCGCGGAGGATCCGTGGCTCGTCATCACGCGGCGATCCGGATCAGGCCGTCCTTGCGGAACATCTCCTTGATGCCGCGCACCGCCTGGCGGATGCGCTGCTCGTTCTCGATCAGCGCGAAGCGCACGTGATCGTCGCCGTACTCGCCGAAGCCGATGCCGGGCGACACCGCCACCTTGGCGTCGACCAGCAGCTTCTTGGCGAATCCGAGCGAGCCCAGCGCCCGGTAGGGCTCGGGGATGCGCGCCCAGATGTACATGGAGGCGTGCGGCACGTCGACCTCCCAGCCCGCCTCGTGCAGCCCGCGCGCCAGCACGTTGCGGCGCGCCTGGTACTTCTGGCGCGCCTCCTCGACGCAGTCCTGCGGGCCGTCGAGGGCGGCGATCGCCGCCACCTGGATCGGCGTGAAGGTGCCGTAGTCGTGGTAGCTCTTCATGCGCGCGAGCGCGCCCACCAGCTCCTGGTTGCCGACCATGAAGCCGATGCGCCAGCCGGCCATGTTGTAGCTCTTGCTCATGGTGAAGAACTCGACGGCGACGTCGCGCGCGCCCGCCACCTGCATGATCGAGGGCGCGCGGTAGTCGTCGAACACGATGTCGGCGTAGGCCAGGTCGTGGACCACCAGGATGTCGTGCTCGCGCGCCAGCGCCACCACGCGCTCGAAGAAGCCGAGGTCGACGCACATGGCGGTGGGGTTGCTGGGGAAGCCGAGGATCATCATCTTCGGCTTGGGCTCGGTTTCACGCACCGCGCGCTCGAGCTCGGCGAAGAAGTCGACGCCCGGGGTCATGCGCACCGAGCGCGTCTCGGCGCCGGCGATGACCGCGCCGTAGATGTGGATCGGGTAGCTCGGGTTGGGCACCAGCACCACGTCGCCGCGGTCGAGCGTGGCCAGCATCAGGTGCGCGATGCCCTCCTTCGAGCCGATGGTGACGATGGCCTCGGTGTCCGGGTCGATGTCGACGTCGTAGCGCCGCTTGTACCAGTCGGAGATGGCCTTGCGCAGCCGCGGGATGCCCTTGGAGACCGAGTAGCCGTGCGTGTGCGGCCGCTGCGAGGCCTCGACCAGCTTGTCGATGATGTGCTGCGGGGCCGGGCCGTCGGGGTTGCCCATGCTCATGTCGATCACGTCTTCGCCGCGACGGCGCTCGGCCATCTTCAATTCCGCCGTAATGTTGAAGACGTACGGGGGCAGGCGCTTGATGCGCGAAAACTCGTGATGCGAACTCATGATGGACTCCGTGGAGCCCATCAATGTAACATTTTCAGTGAGTTACGGAGCAGGAATGAAGCTTCAGGCCGAGGTCCAGACCTCCCTCAACACGGTCACCGCCTACGGGGCGGACTTCGTCGAGATCAATCGCCGGCGCTACGGGCACGCCGTGCTGGTCGCGCCCGCGGACGCGGTCACGCCGTGGGAGGTGGACGGCTTCGAGGCGCTTGCCCCGGCGCACTTCGAGGCGGTGCTGGCGCTGGCACCCGAGGTGGTCCTGCTGGGTACCGGCACGCGCCAGCGCTTCCCGCATCCGCGCCTCACCGAGGCGCTGGCGCGCGCGCGCATCGGCGTGGAGGTGATGGATACGCCGGCGGCGTGCCGCACCTACAACATCCTGATGAGCGAAGGCCGCCGTGTGGTGGCGGCGCTGATGCTGGGCTGAAGGCGGCCCCTTCGAGGGCTGGCGCGGCCGCTTCCTATGCGAAGCCGGCGACGCGCGCTCGACAGAGGTCCAGCGTTCTGGCGACGAAGCCTCGCACTGCCGTACCGGCTTCCAGCCGTTGGGGAAGAGCGACCGCGTCGAGCGCGACCGCAAGCCGGTGCAGCACCTCGTCGATCGTTGCATTGGCGTCTGCCGCACGCAGCCCCGCCAGAGCGGCCAGCGCCAGAAAATCGTCGCGGCGGAGGTGCTCGTCCTTGCCGCCGAGCTTGAGCGCCATGCGGTCGTGCCCCAGGCCGGGGAAGACACGCGTGGTGAACGCATCGTACACCGGCGCAAATCGCACGGCGCTGAACACCGTTTCTCCCGCTTGCGCTGTTTTCAGGAACGCCATGTTCTTCAGGTGCATGTCGCCATCGGCGATGAGCCATGCGAAGAGTACGCGACGCAGGAGGATCGACAGATCATCGTCGGGAGCGGTGGACAGCGCCCGGGTGGCGCGCGCCACGCGCTCGATCGTGCCGGAGTACTTGTCGTGCGGTTCGAGATCGAGCACCGAGCACATGTCCTCCATTGCCAGCAGCCGGGTGTCGTCGGCGCGGTCGCGGATGTCGAAGCGCTCGACCAGCAGAGCGGGGGACATCTCGTCGGGCATGCGGACCAAGGCCGCCTCGGGAACGGCGAGGCCGGCCGCCCGGGCGAGCGAGAGGCCGATCCATTCGATGACGGGCAGCCCCTCGAAGCCGCTGGTTCCCGCGGGCTTCAGAATGTGCGTGAACGGCAGGTTGACGCTCGGCAGGAGCGTGCCGTCCGCGGCCAGCGTCATCGGAGCCTTGATCTGAACGCCGGACAGCCGCGGTGTGTCGGCGCTCGCGTAGAGAGCCGCGAGCCGGTGCTCGAAATCCTGTTCGATCGCGCTTCGCCGGGGCCCCGCATAGGTTCCGGTGAAAAGCCCCTCCTGCGCGAAGGTGGCGAGCCTGGTCCCGAGGAGGTCCGCAGGAAGCGCGCGCAGTTCATCGGCTGACGCGGCGATCGTGATGTTCGACATGTAGCGCTTGCCCGAGCGCAGCAGCGCACGCTCATCGCGATGATCCTCGAGGACCGATGCAAGCCAGCCCTCGGGGAGCAGCGACACGATGAACGGCGGGAGCTTGCCGGGCACGGTCTGCCTCACGACGGGCGGCAGGGGCGGGCCGCCTGCGGATGCCGTCCAGCGCCACTCGAAGCCGTCATGGGAGAGCGTGCCGACGGGGAGGCCGTGCCACGCCACGAGTAGATCGAACGCCGCCCCGTTGCGGACCGTGACCGCAGCGGGTCGGCGCAGCAGGAACCTTTCCGCGCCCTCGCCTTCGCGGTACCACTCGTTTTCACGAGCCAGTGCCCATACGGCGTCACTGGCCGCCTTGGGATCGCCGTATTCTTCGATGAGGCGCGCCGCGATGGCCTCGCGCATCGCAGCGTCGATGGAGCCGGCATGCTCACTGCGCAGACGGAATGCTTCGAGGAAGCGCTGCCGCAGCGTGGAAACGGGGACCGGGAACTCCCCGAGACTGTCGGCGACGACGGCGCTTGCCACCGAGGGATGGGCCGGCGCCTTGTTCTGGATGATTTCGAGGCCGCGGATGCGCGTGCGCTGCGTGCGCTGCCCGCTCAGGAACAGGCGGCCGTCCAGGGTGGGTCCCAGCAGGACGGCGCTGGCGGCGGACAGATAGGTCCGCGAATACAGGTACCGGGCAATACGCACGGCATGGATGAGCACCGTCCGCTCGACGTCGTCGCCGGCATCCACATAGATGCCTCGCATGAGCTGGACGAGCTTCCCTGTCTCGGCCAGGTAGTGGCTACGAGTCTTGTCGATCGTCTCGCCGACGAGATGAAGGGGCATTCTGTTTAACTTTCAGGTATTTCAAACACGAGAAAGTTAGCATTTGCCGCCTTCAAGGGCAAGGGTAATTCAACTTTTGCGTACTTCAGACACGCAAAAGTTTGCCCAAGCCTCTTGACGACCGCGTAGGCCATTGCCGGATGCTCGGATGCTCCTCCTCAGCAGACTCCGCGCTGGCGACGCGAGACCGGGTACGCGCGTGGCCGGCATCCCCGCCCGTCTGTGCTATGTTCCTGTCGTCGGAATCACCATTGCGCACAGAGGGTTCCTTGAGCATCGAGGTCGGCCGGAAAGTCGCGGATTTCAGCGCCGCCTCCACCGGAGGCGAGATCAGGCTGTCGAAGCTGAAGGGCCGCAAGGTCGTGCTCTACTTCTACCCGAAGGACAACACGCCCGGCTGCACCACCGAGGGCAGCGACTTCCGCGACCGGCACGCGGCCTTCGAGAAGGCCGGCGCGGTGATCCTGGGCGTGTCGCGCGACAGCCTGAAGTCGCACGAAGGCTTCAAGGCCAAGCTCGGGTTTCCGTTCGAGCTGGTCTCCGATCCCGACGAGGCGCTGTGCGAGGCCTTCGGCGTCATGAAGATGAAGAACATGTACGGGCGCCAGGTGCGCGGCATCGAGCGCTCCACCTTTCTCATCGACGAGACCGGCAAGCTCGCGCGCGAATGGCGCGCGGTGAAGGTGCCGGGGCACGTCGACGAGGTGCTGGAGGCCGTACGCTCGCTCTGACCACAGCGCGCGACCGCTCCTGATCCGGCCGCACGACGATGCCGCTCCCCAAGCCGCCCGGCAAACCGGCCGCCCTGCTGGACATCTCGACCGCCGTGCAGGCGCGCGCCGCCCGCCCGGGCGCCGCGCCCAAGCGCCGCCCCCCGGCCGTGCACGAAGTGGTGCCGATGAGCGCGGCAGCACAGGCAGCAGCTGCGCCTGCCGCGGCGCCCGCCCCCGGCGCGCCGGCCGTGCCCTCCCCGCCCAGGCCTGCCGCACCCGCCGCCGCCGCGGGTGGCGGCGCGGCGGCCCCGGTGGCGATCGCACGCGCGGCCCCGATGCGCAGCGCCCCGGCGCCGCGGCGCGAGCCGCGCCGGCAGCCGGCGCGGCCGCCCAAGCTGTTCGTGCTCGACACCAACGTGCTGATGCACGACCCGAGCAGCCTGTTCCGCTTCGCCGAGCACGACGTCTACCTGCCGATGATGACGCTCGAGGAGCTCGACAACCACAAGAAGGGCATGTCGGAAGTGGCGCGCAGCGCGCGCCAGGTGAGCCGCACGCTCGACGCGCTGATCGCCGGCGCGGGCGGCGACATCGAGCAAGGCATCGCGCTGTCGGCCCTGGGCAACCGCGACGCGAGCGGGCGCCTCTTCTTCCAGACGCAGGCGATCGCGCCGATGCTGCCTTCGAGCCTGCCCATGGGCAAGGCCGACAACCAGATCCTCGGCGTGGTCCGCGCCATGCAGGACCAGCTGCCCGACCGCCAGGTGGTGCTGGTGTCCAAGGACATCAACATGCGGATCAAGGCCCGGACCATGGGCCTGCCCGCCGAGGACTACTTCAACGACCAGGTCCTCGAGGACACCGACCTGCTCTACACCGGCGTGATGCAGCTGCCGGCCGACTTCTGGGAGCAGCACGGCAAGGACATCGAGTCTTGGCAGCAGGGCGGCCACACCTTCTACCGTATCACCGGCCCGCTGGTGTCGTCGCTGCTGCTCAACCAGTTCGTGTACTACGAAGGCGAGATGCCGCTGGCCGCGCAGGTGCGCGAGATCACCGGGCGCACGGCGGTGCTGCAGACGCTGCGCGACTACGGCCACCACAAGAACGCGGTGTGGGGCATCACGGCGCGCAACCGCGAGCAGAACTTCGCGCTGAACCTGCTGATGAACCCCGAGATCGACTTCGTGTCGCTGCTCGGGCAGGCGGGCACCGGCAAGACGCTGCTCACGCTCGCCGCAGGCCTGGTACAGGTGCTCGAGACCAAGCGCTTCAGCGAGATCATCATGACCCGCGCCACCGTGCCGGTGGGCGAGGACATCGGCTACCTGCCGGGCACCGAGGAAGAGAAGATGCAGCCGTGGATGGGCGCACTCGAGGACAACCTCGAGGTGCTCAACCAGAGCGACCCCTCGGCCGGCGAATGGGGCCGCGCCACGGCGCACGACCTCATCCGCAGCCGGGTGAAGGTGAAGGCGCTGTCGTTCATGCGCGGGCGCACCTTCAGCAGCAAGTTCCTGATCATCGACGAGGCGCAGAACCTCACGCCCAAGCAGATGAAGACGCTGATCACGCGCGCCGGCCCCGGCACCAAGGTGGTCTGCCTGGGCAACATCGCGCAGATCGACACGCCCTACCTCACCGAGGGCTCCTCGGGCCTGACTTACGTCGTGGACCGCTTCAAGGGCTGGGCGCACGCGGGGCACGTGGCGCTGCAGCGCGGGGAACGTTCACGGCTGGCGGACTTCGCGACCGAAGCGCTCTGAGTCCTGCTGATGGCGGGACTCGGTGCCGGAGCGGGCCGAGCCTCGCTCAGGGATGCGCACGAAGGCCCTGACCACGTACACCGACACCTCAATGGCGCGCGGGCTGCTGAGCAGGTTGGCGGCCATGATGGCGCCGTGCTCGGTGAAGGCATAGGGCACTTGCGGTGCTGTCCCCGGCCGCTGGCGTTTAAGGTCGCAAATTGCGACCTTAAAGCCGCCCACTCCTCGGCGGTGAGTTGGAACATGAATTCGGACTCACGGGCACGATAAAAGCAATCTCGACCAAGCCGTCAGAGCGGGCTGCCTCACCATCGAGGTCACTCTCGTCGCGATTCTGGTAAGCCACATGCGAGCCGAAGGCAATGCGTAGGATCCGATCCGTCTCGTGATCCCTCAGCAATACTCGGAACCCCTCCCGGTCGTCGATTACGCCCTCGACTGACGCTCGAACGACACGTCCAGGGACAATACCCAAAACTTCATGCGTTTGACGCATTTTTCCTCGTGGGTAACGGCTCATGATCTCGCGGCTGCCGTCGCCGATATGGACAGTCGGCGCGCTGTCGGCCTTACCGTCATGGATATTTCACAGGCCGGCCATCGGGTAGCGTTCCAGTTTGCGCACCATTGCCGCGATTCGCATCGCCCGGCCGACCTATGTCTCGAGCAGCCTAAGACTTTTGGTCTATATCAAGCGAGAAAGATACATGGAATAGTCCGGGAAAAGCGACTTCCTGCTCGATCGCATGAACCGGTGCGCAGCACTCCTCTCGAGACTCATCCGCGCCAGGGCGCGGTCGCCGGCCCATCCGCAGGGGCGGATCGAGGCGCAGGCGGCCGTCTGGCTGCTCGGCAGCCTCGCCGGCTACCACCGCCGGCCGTTCGACGCCGGCCTGGTGCTGCAGCGCTTCGCGCCGCCCTTCGACCCGCCGGCCCTGATCGAGGCGCTCGATGCGCTCGGCTTCCGGGCCGCCTTCGCGCCCTGGCCGGAAAAGGGGTGGCAGGCGGTGCCCCTGCCGGCGGTGGCGTTTGCGGGAGAGCAGGCGCAGGACACCCGCCTGCCGGAGCGGAATGCCGCGGCGGGCATCCCGCCGGCCGCCGGCGATCCAGCCGTACCCGGCACGCTCGAGCCGCTGCTGCTGCTCGAGCACAACGGCGAGTCGCTCGTCCTCGTCCGCCCGGGCCGCCCGGCCCCGGAAACCCTTCCCTGTGAAGCCGCGCGCGCCCAGTGCGCGCCCTGCCTGCTGCTGGTGGCCGAAGCCGACCCGCCGCTGGCCGAAACCACCGGCGAGGCCGAAGGTGCCGCCCGCGCGAAGCCCTTCGGCTTCTCCTGGTTCGTGCCGGAGCTGCTGCGGCACAGGCAGTTGTGGCGCGACGTGCTGCTCGCCAGCCTGGCCATCCAGCTCGTCGGGCTGACCACGCCGCTGTTCACCCAGGTGATCATCGACAAGGTCATCGCCCATCACAGCGAGAGCACGCTGGCGGTGCTGGGCATCGCGCTGGCGGCCTTCATGCTGTTCACCAGCGTCATGAGCTGGCTGAGGCAGTACCTGGTGCTGCACACCGGCAGCCGCATCGATGCGGTGCTGGGCGAAAAGGTGATGCGGCACCTGCTGCACCTGCCCCTGCCCTATTTCGAGGCGCGGCCCACCGGCACGCTGGTCGCGCGCCTGCACGGCGTGGAAACGCTGCGCGAGTTCGTCTCGGGCGCCGCGGTGAGCCTGGTGCTCGACCTGCCCTTCCTAGCGATCTTCCTCGCCGTGATGTTCGCCTACAGCTGGCAGCTCACGCTGATCGCCGTCGGCCTGCTCGCGCTGATCGTGCTGGCGAGCCTGGTGATGGTGCCGGTCTTCCGCCGGCGGCTCGATCGCCAGTTCCTGCTCGGCGCGCGCAACCAGGCCTTCCTCACCGAGTACCTCTCCGGCATGGCCACGGTGAAGTCGCTGCAGATGGAGCCCGACGTGGGCAAGCGCTACGGCACCTATCTCGCCCAATATCTCTCGGCCGGCTTCGCCACCCGGCAGGTGGGCAACACCTACCAGGTCACCGCCTCGGCACTGGAGCAGGCGATGACGCTGTCGATCCTCATCGTCGGCGCCTGGTACGTGATGCAGAACGTGGGCCTCACGGTAGGCATGCTGGTGGCCTTCCAGATGTTCGCCAGCCGGCTGTCGCAGCCGGTGATGCGGCTGGTCGGCCTGTGGCAGGAATTCCAGCAGGCGTCGGTGGCGGTCAAGCGCCTGGCCGACATCCTGGACATGCCCACCGAGCCGGTCACCCTCACCCCGCAGCGCACTCCGGGCAGCAGCGGTGGCATCGAGATCAGCGGCCTGGGCTTTCGCTACTCCGGGCACCACCCCTGGCTGTACCGCAACCTCGACCTCGCCCTGCAGCCGGGCAGGCTCACCGTGCTGATGGGGCCGTCCGGCTGCGGCAAGAGCACGCTCGCCAAGCTGCTGCTGGGCTTCCACTGGCCGCAGGAAGGCCGGATCCTGCTCGACGGGCGCGACATCAGGACGCTCGCCGCCAACGAGCTCCGGGCCGCCTTCGGCGTGGTGCCGCAGGAAACCGTGCTGTTCTCCGGCACCGTGTACGACAACCTCGCCATGGCACACCCCCACGCCGGCTTCGAGGACGTCGTCGCCGCCTGCCGGGCCGCCGAGATCCACGAAGTCATCGAGAAGCTGCCGCAGGGCTACCAGACCGAGATCGGTGAGCGCGGCACCGGGCTCTCGGGCGGGCAGCGCCAGCGTATCGCCATCGCCCGCGCGCTGCTCAAGCGCCCCAAGGTGCTGGTCTTCGACGAGGCGATCTCCAATCTCGACCAGCAGACCGCCGAACACTTCGCCCAGACCATCAACCGGCTCAAGGGCAAGGTGACGATGGTTTTCATCACTCACCAGGTGCCGCGCGGGCTGCAGGTGGATGAGGTGGTGAACATGGGGCAGCACGCCATGCAGATGAGCCTGGTGAAGGACGGGATGTGATGATCGATGAACGAATGCCTGTTTTGGCATACATGAAATCCTTCGTCCGGGAAATCGACGGCAAGGCATGGGTTCTCGTCTCCATTGCCTCCCTGGTCGCCCTGATCGACGTTCTGGCAGATACGCAGCTTGTACCGATCAGGGAGAAGACCGACTTCGGGAAAGCAGTCGTGCTTCTTTTTTTCACCCCGCCACTGTCGTTCTTGGTGACCGCAATGCTTCGACAGCTGTCTTCGTCGCAGGCATCTTCCGCCTGGATGCGTGCCATAGCGTGCCTGGGAGCGCTATTGGTCATCAACTTCTGAGACAGCAGCGAGCGGCCCATGGAATCTGCGCAAACCAGCGAGAAAGCATTCAGGCCAGACCCCCTGGGGCCAAGCAAACACGACACGAAATCCATGTCAGGGAGATTCAGCCACCCATTCCAGTCATTGGCATGGATAGCCATATTTCTTTCGTGCCTGCAAACGGGATGCGAAATCAAAAACGAGGGCTGGCCGGAAAAGATGATCTCCGAGATGGAGGCAGCCTGGATCAAGGCAGACAATGCAGGCGGAAGGCAAGAAGATCGCGCAAAAGCCGTCAATCAGGTCGTTCAAACGTACTTTCGCCCCGGGATGCCAAAGGCAGATGCTTTCGACATGTTGATGAGGCTAAAAGAACAAGGATTCAATATCGGCGAATACCGACATGAAGGAGCAAGGAATTGGCCCGATGGGGATCTCAAGCCATACCTGGATGAACAGACAAAGAAGAATCTTGAAAATCAAATCCCTCCCGGGATAAGTAGAATTAGCGCGTCCAAGCAGCATGGAAAATCCAATTTCCTGATTTACAAGCATATAGGGATAACACTCATCACTCGAGACCATGACGATGTCATCCTGAGTTCCGATGGCGCAATCGGTTTAAGCTCGATCTAGGAAATTATCCAGCAGCCGCAGGAAGTGCTCATAGCTGACACCAGGGAAGCCCTTAGGGATCATCTGATTAACGCAGCGCCCGTCCGCGCGGCACACTGAGGCGAGACGAAGCGGTCGAGAGTGAACGAG
>MKUQ01000004.1 GCA_001898645.1 Burkholderiales bacterium 70-64 | reverse complement strand
CAACTACCACAAGGACAACAAGTTCCCTGCCCGGGCTGTCCGCAGATCGATTCGATGTGAGCGCCGGCGCGCCGACGCTCGCGCACGCGGTGCGCGCCTACATGAACTGCCGTCTCGGCAAGCGCAACACGGCCTCGGCGCTCGCCTTCGAGGAGCATCGCGAGCGCCACCTGGTCGAGCTCCATGAAGAGCTGGTGAGCGGCACCTATCAGCCGGGGCCCTCGATCTGCTTTGTGGTCACCCGGCCCAAGCCGCGCGAGGTATGGGCCGCACAGTTTCGCGATCGCATCGTTCACCATCTGCTCTATCACCGTATCGCGCCGTCGATCGAGGCCTCGTTCATCGCGGATTCCTGCGCGTGCATTCCGGGCCGCGGCACGCTCTACGCTGTCGAGCGGCTCGAGGCCAAGGTACGCAGCCAGACACACAACTGGCGGCGTCCCGGCTGGTATCTCAAGGGCGACCTCGCGAATTTCTTCGTCTCGATCGACAAGCGGATTCTCCTCGAGCAGCTGCGCAAGCGCATCACCGATCCCTGGTGGTTCGCGCTCGCCGAGCTGATCCTCATGCACGATCCGCGTCCGAGCGCCGTGATGCAGAGTACGGCGGCGATGATGCGGCGGGTGCCTGAGCACAAGAGACTCAGCAATCAAGTGCCCGAGCTCGGCCTGCCGATCGGCAACCTCTCCTCGCAGTTTTTCGCCAACGTGCATCTTGATGCACTCGATCAGTTCGTCAAGCACCAGCTGCGCGCGCGGCACTACATCCGGTATGTCGACGACTTCGTGCTGCTGCATGAATCGCCGCAATGGCTCAAGGAGGCGAGGCGCCGAATCGATGCATTCCTGCAGGAGCGCTTGCACCTGCAGCTCAATCCGCGCAAGACGATCTGCCAGCCGATCGAGCGCGGTATCGATTTCGTTGGCCAGGTCATCCTGCCATGGCGCCGCGTCACGCGGCGTCGCACCGTGGAACAGGCGCTGCGACGCGTGGCCACGATACCTGAAGCTGATCTCCGAGCGGTCGGCAACAGCTACTTCGGTCTGCTGCGCCAGGCGAGCTCGAGCCATGCTGATCGCGCGCGCCTGGCCAACCTGCTGCGCCAGCGCGGGCGTAGCGTCGATCATCCTTTGACACGGAGCTACCCATGCCGGGACCAGTAGACGACAGCCGATCGTCCGAGGCGATGCCGCTGCTCGCCTTGCGCCACATCCAACACGCCACCGCACCCACTCCGGATGATGGCCCCCGGCTGAATCGCGCGAGGCGCCACGCCGAGGATGGCGCACCGTCATGAGCGCGACCGTCCTCGAAATGTGGCAGGACTTCGAGCGCTGCGTGATGTCGCCCGGCATCGGGCAGATCCAGCGCCAGGAAATGCGGCGCGCATTCTACGCTGGCGCGATGGCGGCCTTCGTCAACATCGTGCAGATTTCGTCGTCGGGCGACCAGGCCGTGGCCACCGCCGAGCTCCGCGCGCTGGTGCGCGAGAGCGAGCAGTACGTGCGCGACCTGCGGGACGGCAAAGCATGACCCTCGCACCCGAGATCGCGGATGTAGAAAAGCGCGCCTACGCCCGCGGCTACAGCGCCGGCTGCAGGCGCGCCCGGGTCGAGATGGACGCCAAGCAGCGGTTGGCTGCGGCCAACAGAGCATGGGACCGGGTGTTTCTCGCGGTGCTGCCGGTCGCGATGGCGGCAGAAGGATGGACGATCGGCGACTCGCCGGTGCATTCGGGCGAGGATCGCATACGGCTGGCCGAGCTGTTGGCGGACCGCGCATTCAATCACCTGAGGGGCTTGCCATGACTCTCCCGCGCCTCGGGTCGCAGCTACTACGTCTGCTCTCTGAAGCTCCGCGGCCGACGGACAAGTTGTGCGTGGCGATCTCGGGTGCGGCCAGGCCGCACGTCGCGCGCGCGATCGAGCGCCTGGCCGATGAGGGCCTCATCGCGCTCAAGTGGGGGCGGTGGCAGCTGACCCGCGCTGGCCGGCGCGCTGTCCCTGCGCCTGAGCTGCAGGTCGCCGTGCGACCGTACGTGCCGCCTGTCGCCCCGCCGCGGCGGCCAGGTTCCGATCACAGCCACATTCCGAGTCTCGCCGGCGGCAAGCTCATCAGGAGGATCACGTGAAGGAGTGCGAATTGCGCGAGCATGCCACATGCTCGCTGTGCGCGAAGCGGATCGGGGGCGCTGGTCTGCCGCTCTTCTGGGCCGTGACGATCGAGCGCTACGGGATCGACCTGCGCGCAGCCCAACGCCAGGACGGTCTCGCAGCGCTACTCGGTAGCCCCGCGCTCGCGCAGGCCATGGGCCCGGATGAGGACATGGCCATGCCGATGATGGAGCCGGCCAAGCTCACGGTCTGCGAGCGTTGCGCGGTCGACCAGCAGCTGCCGATCGCGGTGCTCGCCGAGGAATTCGCATGAACCGCTTGGATCATCTGCTCTGGATCTTGGCGGAAGAGTGTGGAGAAGTCGCCCACCGCGCCAGCAAAGCTGCTCGCTTCGGCATGTGCGAAGTGCAGCCAGGCCAGCTGACTACGAATGCGGAGCGCATCCTCGGCGAGTGGTACCACGCGATCGCGGCCATTGAGATGTTGATCGATGAGGGGCATTTAACCCTGCCGTCCGAACCGGAGGTCCGCGCGGCCATCGAGCGAAAGAAACTCCAGGTCGCGCAGTACTTTTCCTATTCCGCGCTGTGCGGTCGCGTGGACGGAGCGCGTTGGCTCCAGCCAGCCACTGACACATCCGAGACCAACGATTCCGCCGGCGCCGCCCCGTAAGCCGTAATGCACACCCGTCTCTGCAGGATCCCGGGCCATGCAGCCACGCTGCGCGTGCCTCGCCACATCGTGCGCATCGACATCGACGACGGCGGTGCCGGCACGCACGGATGGCAAGTGCGGTTTCGCAAGCCGTCGCGCTTCTTCTCGGATTCGTATGTCGATGCCGCTGGCCGCCGGCGACTCGGCAGCCCGAAGGCATCGCTCGCTCGAGCAACCGAATATCTGCTGAGCATCTACAAGCCGCGGCCGCGCCGGCTGCCTCGCGAGCATCGCGACAAGCAGCAGTGTACCGGCATGGCCGGCGTCCGGGTCGTGTGGCGGCGCCACCGGAACCGGCGCAATGCCGAGTGTGTGGTCCGGGTCGATCGGCCCGACGGTCGGCCATTGCGGGTGCTCTACGTCGGCACCGAGACGACCTACAGCGAGGCTCGACTGCATCGGATGCTGCGGGAGGTACGGGGCTGATGAGTTTCTTTTCTCAGGCCTACCTGCTCGAGAAGTATGGCCCGCGGATCGGCATGCAGGATCTTGCGAAGGTGCTCGGCGTCGCGCACGGGACGCTTCGCAACCGCATTTCTGCCGGCACGCTCAGGCTTCCGACGTATCTGGACGGCGGGACTCGGTACGCGGACTATCGGGACGTAGCGGAGTATCTGGACGAGTGCCGTGAACGTGCTCGGGCTGAAGCTGCACATACCGCTTGAGATTGCGCCAATCGCGGTGCCCGGTGATGATCGCCGCCTGATCGATCGTCATACCGGATTCGAAAAGGCGCGACGTGCCCTCGTGGCGCAAGTCGTGGAAGTGCAGATTCTCGATGCCGGCGGCCCGGCACGCTGCCGTGAACGCGTCTGACACCGCTTCAGTCGTCAGCGGGAAGATGCGCGCATTGATCTTCGGCTGGCGCTCCAAGACTTTCCACGCATCGATTCCCGTGCGATCGACCAGCGGCACGAGCTGGTGATTGCCCTTCGTGCGCCTGGGGTGCTTGCGGTCCCGAATCAGCACGAGCTTTCGCTCCGCATCAACGTCGGCCCACAGAATTCGGCAGATCTCGCCTCGCCGCATCGCCGAGGCGATCGCGAATCGCACTATGTCGGCCATCTGCGGACTGAGATGCTCTAACACGCGGTCGATCTCCTCTTGCGTCGGCCGCCGCTCGCGCGACACGCCAGGCCCGATCAGACCGTTGTATTCGAGAAGCGGGCGCGCCGCCCCGACCACATCCGGCAGGGCGGTATGCTGCGCGATCGCGGCGTACTTGAGCACCGTCGAGAGCTTGGAGATCTCCATCCCGATTGTGTAGGGGCCGGCGCCATCGTCGGCGCGCGTACGACACCACTCGGCGATCCGCTGCGGCGTCAAGCGCTCGATCTCGACGCCCCCGATGCCATCCGGGTCCGCCAAGTGGCGAAGCATGTACTCCTCGGTGCTGGCCGCCTTGATCGGACGCTTGCCGGCGTCGCGCAACTCGCGGAACACTTCGACTAGGCGCGCAACGGTCAGTCCACCCTTCGCAGGCGTCTTGCCCTCGGCGATCTCGCGCTCGGCGCGCTTGCCGAACGCGCGCGCTTCCTTCTCGGTGCGGAAGGTCCGGCATAATGCCGAGTGCCCCTTGCGGCGGACGAGCACCCGCCACGAGTTCGGCCCGGTTTGCTGGATGGATGCCATCGTATCACCCGTCTCACTGCCGTATCACTACGGCCGTATCAATGGCCGTGAAACGTAGTGTTATACAGTGATCCGCGATGATGCGCTACAGAGGGAAACCGGGTAGGATGCTAGGGAGTTGCCCCCGTAGCTCAGTGGATAGAGCATCTCCCTCCTAAGGAGAGGGTCGCACGTTCGATTCGTGCCGGGGGCGCCAATGGACGGCCAGTCACCGCTCGCCCCTCGGAATCGAAATTCCGGTTCCTACGGCAGTGCCGGGGGAGTGGAATCCCCGCCTCCACTTGACATGTGCTCCACATGCAACCATCCTCATAGCATGAGCACGATGATCCAGATCCGTCATGTCCCCGACGAAACCCACCGCAGGCTGAAGGCCCGGGCGGCGCTCGAGGGCCTGTCGCTGTCCGATTTCCTGCTGCGTGAGGTGCAGGCCATCGTCGATCGCCCCAGCCTGCCGGAACTGCAGGCGCGAATTGCCGCTCGGGTGCCGGTGAAAACCCGGGTTTCGGCTGCAAGGGCGGTACGCGCCGAGCGCGACTCGCGGTGATCGTTCTCGACGCTTCGGCCGCCATCGAGGTGCTGCTCAATGCACCACTGGCGCCGCGCATCTCGCAGCGCATCTTCCGTCTCGGCGAGTCGCTGCACGCGCCGCACCTGATCGACGTCGAGGTGGCCCAGGTCCTGAGGCGGTTCGCGCGCCTGGGAGAGATCGAGCCCCGGCGAGCCGGCCAGGCCCTCGACGATCTCGCCGACCTGCCGCTCGTGCGCTATCCGCACACCATGCTGCTGCCGGCCGTCTGGGCGCTGCGCCACAATGCCACTGCCTACGATGCCGCCTACCTCGTCCTGTCCGAAGCGCTCGGCGCCACGTTGGTCACCTGCGACCAGGCCCTCGCTTCGATCCCCGGCCATCGCGCCCGCGTCGAGGTGATCCAGTGACCATGCGTCCGCCATCGAGACGGGCCAGGTCGCCGAAAGCCCCCGCCAGGTGCTCAGCCCACGAACAGCTCGCCGATCGCGATGCGCAGATGCGGCAGCGCGGCGCACTCGACCGCATCGCCTTCGGCCATCGTCTGCGCCGACCGGTAGCGGGATTGCGCGGGATCGCGGTAGACGAGGAGCTGCCGCCGGCGCGCATCGAGGATCCACACCTCGGGGACGCCGCTCTCGGCATAGAAGCGCAGCTTCACGTCGCGGTCGTAGCGCAGGCTGGAGTCGGCGACCTCGATCACCAGCAGCGTATCGGTCGCGGCCGGCGTGGCGCCCATGTAGTCGTCGCCCCGCCAGCGCAGCACGCAGAGGTCCGGCTGCGGCTCGGTGACCTCGCTGAGGATCACCGGGTTCTGCGGCGAGACGACCGCGTGCCCGGCAGTGCGCTCGACCAGCAGCCTGTTCAGCCTGGAAACGAGCCCGCCGTGCAGGCTTCCGATCGGCGCCATCCTGATCAGTTCTCCGTCGATGAGCTCCACCCGGTCGTCCTCGTGCAGGATGCCGGCCTCGCCCATCCGGTGGTACTGCTCGACGGTGAGCTTGAACCGGGTGGGAGGGGTTTCGGTCAGCACGGCACTCATGGTCGGTGAAGGATCCCATCGACGGCCACTGGCCGCCATCGTCCGGATAGTCTAGACCGGGCCCGCCACGCCGTCGACCGGCGCCGCTGGAACATGCCGTTATCGAGTTGCATGCCGTCTCGCCTCGGCGAGGTATTCATGCGCGAGCCGCTTCGCTTCCGACGTCGACAACCATGAATCGATCCCGGCCTCGAGCCACGCGAAATGCTCGACCGGCTTCATGCCGAAGCGCTGCGCATCGATCCGCGCACCGGCGGGAGTGAACCGCCACAGCCGATCCGCGTCCCGCACCAGCCGGTCGTTCGTGGAAAGGGGGACAGCGCGGGTGTCGTGCCCGTCGATGATCGCCACCACCTCGTCGAGCTTCGCCGATTCGAAATCGAGCTCCGAGAGAATGTCCGCGGCAATGCGCGCCCCCTCCGTCTCATGGAGGCGTTGCAGGAACGGGTTCGACATGTTCGGCCCGAAAGCGGTCGGTTGCTCGCTTTCGAGCACCATTTTCCAGCCCACGTCGTGGAGGACGACCGCGGTCAATACCACGGACTCGTCCGCATCGGGATAGCAGGCCAGCAGCCGCTTGGCCTGCTTATAAGCGACGAGGGTATGAATGTCGTTGAAGCGCGTATTCAGGTAAGGGAGCGCCCGCAGGTAGAGATGCCGGTACCGTTCGTCGATCATGTGCGGCATCTCCGGATGGGAGCATCGATTCTGCCAGGATCATTTCTCCGGACAGCTCACAGCTCCCGAACACCATCGGCGACCATGCCCAGCGCCCGTCTTCGCGGATCTTCAGGTAGTTCAGGCCGCCGCGCGCGCCGTCGAGCCGCGCCGGAACAGCCGCTGCACCCGCTCGCGCAGCCAGATCTGCGCCGCGTCGCCGTCGGTGGCCATGTGCCAGGCCATGCCGACCTCGTACACCGGCGTGGGCAGCGGCACCGGCCACATCGCCAGGCGCAGCCGTTCGCTGGCCATGCGCGCGAACATCTCGGGCACGATCGCCACCAGCTGGCCGCCGGCCACCAGGTCGGGCATGGACGCGTAGTGGCGCGCGCGCACGACGATGCGGTGGCCCAGCTTGTGGCGCTCGAGGCTCTCGGCGATGCCCTGGTGGTAGGTCGCGATCGGCGCGGCCACCACCAGCGGCGCGTCGACGAACCCGGCGCGCTCGCGCCAGGCGAGCGGGCACTTGCGGCTGCTCAGCGCCATGTAGCGCTCGCGAAAGAGCAGCGTCGAACGGATGCCGCGCTGCTTGGGGTCCATGATGCCCACGGCCAGATCGATCTCGCGATGCGCCAGCGCCTCGGCCACGCGCTCGACCGGTACCGCGGCGTTGGTCAGGCGGGTGCGCGGCGCCTCGCGCAGCACTGCCTCGGCGATGACCGGAAGGAACACCATCTCCCCCAGGTCGGATAGCGACAGCCGCCAGTCCACGGTGCTGCGCAACGGATCGAAGGCGTCAGGCTCCGTCAGGGCCGCCTCGAGCGCCTCGAGATGGCGGGCGACGGCCGGCACCATGCGCTCGGCCAGCGCCGTCGGCATCAGGCCGCCGGGCGCTCGCACGAACAGCGGATCGGCGAAGGCCTCGCGCAGGCGCGCCAGCGCGTTGCTGGTGGCCGGTTGGCTCAGGGCGAGGCGGCGCCCCGCTTCGGTGACGGAGCGGTGGCTATCGATCGCCACCAGCACGCGCAGCAGGTTGAGGTCCAGCCGGTGGAAGTGCATCAACATTGACCGTATCAATATAGTGGATTAGGACTATCCATTTGACCAATGTATTCCGGAAGTTTAAGTTGTTCAATGGCCCGGGAGATCCGGTCCGGGAGATTTTTCGATGGAACGTTCCTTCAGCGAGGAAATCCGCTCGCTCTCGCTCGGCGCCGGCGAAACCTTCCACGGCGAGGGCATCCTCGCGGTGACCAAGGCGTTGCTGCAGTCCGGGGTGTCCTACGTCGGCGGCTACCAGGGAGCGCCCGTCTCGCACCTGCTCGACGTGATGGTGCAGGCGCGCGAGTACATGGACGAGCTCGGCGTGCACGTCGAGGCCTGTACCAACGAGGCCTCGGCGGCGGCCATGCTGGGGGCCTCGATCATGTATCCGGTGCGCGGCGCCGTCACCTGGAAGTCGGTGGTCGGCACCAACGTGGCGGCCGACGCGCTGTCGAACCTCGCCTCGCCGGGCGTGATGGGCGGCGCGCTGATCGTGGTCGGCGAAGACTACGGCGAAGGCGCCAGCGTGATCCAGGAGCGCACCCACGCCTTCGCGATGAAGTCGGGCATGTGGCTGCTCGATCCGCGCCCCAACCTGCCGAGCATCGTGCGCATGGTCGAGCACGGCTTCGAGCTGTCGGAAGCGTCGAGCACGCCTGTGATCATGGAGCTGCGCATCCGCGCCTGCCACGTGCGCGGCAGCTTCGTGGCCAAGGACAACGTGCGCCCGCGCATCTCCACGCGCGCGCTGCAGATGGAGCCCGCCGCCTTCGACTACGGCCACCTGGCGCACCCGCCGGTCACCTTCCAGCACGAGAAGCTCAAGTACGAGGTGCGCATGCCGGCCGCGCGCAAGTACATCGTCGACGCGCAGCTCAACGAGCTGTTCGAGGGCGAGCGCGGCGAGCTCGGCATCATCGTGCAGGGCGGGCTCTACAACAACCTGATCCGCGCGCTGCAGACCCTCGACCTGGCCGACGCCTGGGGGCGCACGCGCATCCCGATCCTGAACCTGAACGTGGTCTATCCGCTGGTGCCGGAGCAGATCACCGGCTTCTGCGCGGGCAAGCGCGCGGTGCTGGTCGTCGAGGAAGGCCAGCCCGATTTCATCGAGCAGGAGCTCAACACCATCCTGCGCCGCGCCGACCTGCAGACGCCGCTGCACGGCAAGGATCTCCTCGCCATGAGCGGCGAGTACACCGTCGAGCTGATCCTGGCGGGGCTCGCGCGCTACCTGGCCGGGCACGCGCCCGACCTGCCGCGCCAGGCGGCCGACGGCCTGCTGGCCGACATCACCGACCTGCGCCGGCAGGCGGCCGAGGCGTTCCACGGCAGCGTGCCGCCGCGCCCGCCCAATTTCTGCACCGGCTGCCCGGAACGGCCGGTGTTCGCCGCCATGAAGCTGGTCGAGCAGGACCTCGGCCGGCTGCACGTCTCGGCCGACATCGGCTGCCACGCCTTCGGCACCTTCGCGCCGTTCTCGTTCGGCAACTCGATCCTCGGCTACGGCATGAGCCTGGCCAGCAGTGCCGGCGTGCGCAACTTCTCGGCCAAGCGCCCGATCGCGATCATGGGCGACGGCGGCTTCTGGCACAACGGGCTGCTCTCGGGCGTGTCCTCGGCGCTGCTGAACCGCGGCGACGGCGTGCTGGTGATCATGAAGAACGGCTACACCTCGGCCACCGGCACGCAGGAGGTGATCTCCACGCCCACCTCGGAATCGCGCCGCGTCGCCGAGGGCACCAGCGCCACCGGCAGCGAGATCACCATCGAGAGCACGCTCAAGGGCATGGGCGTGAAGTGGCTGCGCACGGTGAACAACTACAAGGTCGCCGAGGTGCGCCGCACGCTGGAGGAGGCGCTCACCACTTCCTTCGAGGGCCTGAAGGTGATCATCGCCGACGGCGAGTGCCAGCTCGAGCGCCAGCGCCGCATCAAGCCGCTGCGCGCGAAGATGCTCAAGGAAGGCAGGCGCGTGGTGCGCACCCGCTTCGGCGTGGACGAGGACACCTGCACCGGCGACCACTCCTGCATCCGGCTCTCGGGCTGCCCCACCCTCACCGTGAAGACGCCCACCGACCCGCTCAAGGTGGACCCGGTGGCGCACGTCACCAACGACTGCGTCGGCTGCGGCCTGTGCGGCGAGGTCGCGCACGCGGCCGTGCTGTGCCCGTCGTTCTGGCGCGCCGAGATCATCAGCAACCCCAGCCGCTGGGACCGCTTCAAGGCGCGCCTGCGCGAAGCGTTCATCCATGCCCTCCAGCCGGCCTGAAGTGAAAGCCATGAGCGACCGCAAGCCCTTCACGCTGCTGATCGCCGCCCTCGGCGGCGAAGGCGGCGGCGTGCTCAACGACTGGATCGTCGATTGCGCGATCGACCGCGGCCTGCCGGTGCAGGCCACCTCGGTGCCCGGGGTGGCCCAGCGTACCGGCTCGACCAGCTACTACATCGAGATGATGCGCACGCCCGCCCCCGAGGGCGCCGAGCCGGTGTTCGCGCTCAGCCCGGTGCCCGGCGGCGTCGACGTGGTGCTGGCCAGCGAGCTGGTCGAGGCCGGCCGCATGGTCGAGCGCGGCTTCGTGCATCCGAAGCGCACCACGCTGATCGCGGCCACCCATCGCGTCTACACCACCCACGAGAAGATGCAGATGGGCGACGGGCGCTTCGACGACGAACGCGTGCATGCCGGCGCGCGCGCCCTGTCGACGCGCTACGTGAGCCTCGACATGGCCTCGATCGCCGCTGCCCACGGCACGGTGATCAGCGCCGTGATGTTCGGCGCCCTGGCCGGCAGCGGCCTGCTGCCCTGGTCGCGCGAGACCTGCGAGCGCATCATCGGCGCCGGCCGCGTCGGCGTACAGGCCAGCCTGGCCGGGTTTGCCGCCGCCTACGATGCCGTGGCCACCGGCGCGGCGCACGAAGCCCTGGCCGGGGCGGGCGCTTCCGCCCGCAGCCACCCCGAGGTCTGGGCGCCGCTGCTGGCGACGCTGCCCGCGCCGATGCGCGAGAACGCCGCGCACGGCGTCGTGCGCGTGCTCGACTACCAGGATGCGGCCTACGCCCGCCTGTACGTCGAGCGCCTGCAGCGCATCGCCGCCGGCGCCGGCGAGATCGAGGCCCGGCCCGCGCTGGGGCGCGCCCTGGCCGAGGCGGCGCGCTACCTCGCGCTGTGGATGACCTACGAGGACGTCATCCGCGTGGCCGACCTGAAGTCGCGGCGCAGCCGCGTGGCGCGCATCCGCGAGGAGTCGCGTGCACGCGAGGGCGAGATCCTGCAGATCGTCGAATATCTCAAGCCGGGCGTCGACGAGCTGGCGGCGATGCTGCCGCGAGCGCTCGGGGCGCGGCTGCGCGAGTGGGCGACGCGGCGCGGCAAGCTCGACAGCCTGAATCGCGGCATGCACCTGCCGAGCACCCACATCTCGGGCTACCTGATGCTGCGCACGCTCGCGCGCATGCGCCCGACGCGCCGCCGCTCGCTGCGCTTCCACGAGGAGCAGGCGGCCATCGAGCGCTGGCTGGCGGCGCTCGATCGCATGCTGGCGGTCTCGCCGCCCTTCGCCGCGGCGCTGGCCGAGCTGCCGCGCGTGCTCAAGGGCTACGGCGACACGCACCGGCGCGGCCGGGCGAGCTTCGCGCGCATCTTCGACACGCTGGTCGATCGCGCACTGGCCGCCGCCACTGCGCCCGGCGAGGAGGCGGCGCAGGAGCTGCGCCGCGCCATCGAGGCGGCGCTCGCCGAGCCCGAGGGCCGCAAGCTCGAGAACACGCTGGAGCAGGCCGGCATCACCCCGCTGCCGCCGGTGGCCAAGCCCATCGTCTGGATGCGCAAGCCGCGCGGACAAGCCGCCTCGCTCACCCGGCCACACTGAAAACACGTGAAGGAACCTGCTGCGCTACGGTTCCTTCACACGTTCAAGGCGCCGTCGGGTCACCCCGGCCACGGCGACAGCGCCGCGGCCCCGAACAGCACCAGCAGCGCGCCGACCACCCAGCGGCTGCCGCGGTCGCGCAGCGCGAACACCAGCGGGTCATCGTGCATCGTGCCGCGCGCGGTGGCCAGCCACAGGCGGCCGAGCCAGATCAGCAACCCGACCAGCATCAGCCACAGGATCTGCGGCGAGGCGTAGCGCTGCACCACCGCCGGCTCCTGCACGTAGAGCGCCAGCACCAGCAGGGCGGCGCACGAAGTGGCGATGCCCAGCGACTGCAGCACCGGGAGATCCTCGACGCCGTAGCCGCGCCCGGCGGCCGTGTCCTCGTCGCGCTCGAAGCGGGCCACCAGCTCGCCGCAGCGCTTGACCAGGGCGAGGCTGAAGAACAGGAACACCGAGAACGCCAGCAGCCAGAACGACACCTCGACGCCGATCGCGGCGCCGCCGGCGAGCACGCGCACCGTGTACAGCCCGGCCAGCGTGGCCACGTCGAGCAGCGCCACGCGCTTGGCGAAGCCCGAATAGAGCCCGGTCATCGCCAGGTAGGCCAGCACCCACAGCGCGAAGCGCTCCCCCACCGCGGCCGCGATCGCCAGCGCCGCCACCAGCAGCAGGGCCGATGCGGCGAAGCCGCTGCGCACCGGCAGGCGCCCGGCGGCAAAGGCGCGCTCGCGCTTGCGCGGGTGGCGCCGGTCGGCCGCTAGGTCGAGCAGGTCGTTGAGCAGGTAGCCGCTGGAAGCGGCCAGGCTGAACGCCGCGCACCCCAGCAGGGCCTCCCACAGCGCCAGCGGCTCGTCGAGCCGGAACGAGGTCAGCAGCGGCACGAGCACCAGAAGGTTCTTCAGCCACTGGTGGGGACGCAGCGCGCCCAGCCAGGCGCGCAGGCGCTGCGCCGGCGCAGGCGGCGGATCGAACACGGCCGCGACCTCGGCCCGCCGGCGCGCCTCGCGCAGCACGCGCCCGGGCGCGCCCACGACGATCGCGCGGCGCGCCGAGGCGAAGATCGGCAGGTCTTCCGGGCCGTTGCCGCAGTAGTCGAAGGGCGCACCGTCCGCGTCGCGGCGGATCGCCTCCAGCTTGTGGCGTCCCTTCAGGTTGTGGCGGCCGTCGCTCGCCAGCACCGCGTCGAACAGCCCTCCGGCGGAGGAAGGCGTAGGCAGCGATGCAGGCGGGGAAGGCGGCTGCGAAGGCGCAGCGTCGACCGTCTCGGCGACGGATTGCGCCAGCGCGCGATCGGCCGCGGTGGCCAGGACGACGCGCCGGCCGGCCGCGCGCTGCCCGCGCAGCCAGGCCAGGAACGCCTCGTGGCGCGGCAGCGAGGCAACCTCGGGCGCCCCCAGGCGGGCCATGCGCCGCTTGAACGCCGCGCGGCCCGAGGCGAGCGCGGCCAGGGCGGCGATCGCGGCCAGCGGCCGGCGCCGCAGGGCGCTGGCGAACGACTCCCACAGGCTGTCGGTGCGCAGCAGGCTGCCGTCGAGATCGACATACAGGGGGATCTCGCGGTCGTCGGCGGGCACGGGCATGGCGGCGATTATAGGGGCCGCTGCCCTCGCGCGGCCGCCGACCCGATATGATCGAGCCTCGCCGCGGAACGCCCCCATGACTGCCCGCCCCATGACTGCCGAACCCGTCCTGTACCAGACCGAGCACGCGGTGGCCGCGATCACCCTGAACCGCCCCGACGTGCTCAATGCCCTCGACGACGCGCTGGTCCGTGCGCTGCGCGAGGCGGTCGAGCGCGCCGCCGCCGACGAGGCGGTGCGCGCCGTGCTCCTCACCGGCGCCGGGCGCGGCTTCTCGGCCGGCGCCGACCTGGCCTCGATCCCGCCCGGGCGCGTCGACCTCGGCCAGGTGCTGCGCGAGCGCTATCACCCGCTCATCCTCGCCCTGCGCCGGATGCCCAAGCCGGTGGTGTGCGCGGTCAATGGCGCGGCGGCCGGCGCCGGCATGAGCATCGCCCTGGCCGCCGACATCGTGCTCGCGGCACGTTCGGCCTACTTCGTGCAGTCCTTCGCGAAGATCGGCCTGATCCCCGATGCGGGCAGCACCTGGCTGCTGCCGCGTCTGGCCGGGGCCTCGCGCGCCCGCGCCATGGCGCTGCTGGCCGAGCGCATCGACGCCGAGCAGGCCTGCCGCTTCGGCCTCGTCTGGGAGGTGCTCGACGACGAGGCGCTGCTGCCGCATGCGCGCCGGCTGGCCGCCCACCTCGCCACGCAGCCGACGCGCGCCTGTGCGCTGATCAAGCAGGCGTTCGAGGCCAGCGACGGCCACGACCTGGCGCAGCAGCTGGAGCTCGAGGCCACGCTGCAGGCGCAGGCCGGCGACAGCGACGATTTCCGCGAAGGGGTGGCCGCCTTCCTGCAGCGGCGCCCGCCCGTCTTCAGGGGCCGATGATGCCGGGCGCCGCCCACACCCACCCGCCGCGCGCGACGGCCGAGCAACAGCGCCTGGAGGCGGCGCTGCGCGACATCTTCGAGACGCACATCGCCTTCAACAAGACGCTGGGCATCGTGATCGAGTCGTTCGAGCCGACACACCCCGGGGTGCGCTTCGACATGCGCCCCGAGCTGGTCGGCCACTTCCTCTACGGCCGCCTGCACGGCGGCGCGATCTCGGCCGTGCTCGATGCCACCGGCGGCTTCGCGCTGATGTGCGGCATCGCCGACAAGCACCGCGACGAGAACGCGGAGCAGGTCCTGCAGCGCTTCTCGCGCATGAGCACGATCGACCTGCGGGTCGATTTCCTGCGCCCGGGGATCGGCACGCGCTTTCACGCCGGCGCGCGCGTCACCCGGCTGGGCGGGCGCATCGGCTCGGTGCAGATGACCCTGGAGAACGAAGCCGGCGCGCTCATCGCCACCGCCTCGGGCGCCTACGTCATCAGCTGAAACACCCAGCGACGCGGCGGCGGCCCGCCCCCGGGTTTCCCCGGAAACTCGGCGAGTCGGGTTCTGTACTAACATCCGGCGGATACGACTATCGATTCTGCCGGTCGCGCGCACGTGCAGGACACAAGGAGACGACACCTTTGCAGGTGCTGCAGGTACTGGTCAGTGGCATCGCTCAAGGCTGCATCTACGGACTGATCGCGCTCGGCTTCGTCCTCATCTACAAGGCCACCGAGACGGTGAGCTTCGCCCAGGGCGAGCTGATGATGCTCGGCGCCTTCCTCGCCCTGGCGCTGCTGGCGGTGCCCGGCTTCCACTTCTGGCTCACGGTGCTCGCGACCATCGCCGCCATGGCGCTGTTCGGCATTCTCCTGGAGCGCATCGTCATCCGCCCCATCCTCGGGCAGCCGGCGTTCTCGATCGTGATGCTCACCATCGGCATCGGCTACGTCGCGCGCGGGGCCATCACCATGATCCCGGGCGCCGGCACCGATACGCACACGCTGGCGGTCCCCTATCGCGACGCGGTGGTCACCCTCGGCGGCGTGGTGTTCGCGGTCGAGCACCTGGCAGTGATCGCGGCCACCGCGGCCCTGTCCGCCCTGCTCTACCTCATGTTCCGCTACAGCAAGGTCGGCGTGGCGATGCAGGCGGTCTCGCAGAACCAGCTCGCGGCGTACTACATGGGCATCCCGGTCAAGCGCCTCAACGGCCTGGTCTGGGGGCTGGCCGCGGCGGTGGCCGCGGCAGCGGGCTTGCTGCTGGCGCCGATCACCTTCGTCTACGCCAACATGGGCTTCATCGGGCTCAAGGCCTTCCCGGCCGCGGTGGTCGGCGGCTTCGGCAGCCTGCCGGGGGCGATCGTCGGCGGCCTGATCATCGGCGTGGTGGAGTCCCTCTCGGGTTTCTTCCTGCCCGAGGGCTTCAAGGACGTGGCCGCCTACGTGGTGGTGCTGGCGATGCTGATGCTGCGGCCCAACGGGCTGTTCGGCGAGAAGCTGGCCAAGAAGGTGTAGCCGGCGATGCGCTTCATCTTCAAGACCCGCTACGACCAGGACATCGACCTCGTCAAGCACGGCGGCCAGCGCTTCTGGTACTCGGTGCTGGCCCTCGCGCTGGTGATCGCACCCTGGGCGCTACCCGACTACTGGCTGGCCCAGCTCACCTTCATCCTCATCTACGGCATCGTCGGCCTCGGGCTGATGCTGCTGGCCGGCTTCACCGGCCTGTTCTCGCTCGGCCACGGTGCCTTCCTCGGCGTGGGCGCCTATACGCAGGCCGTGCTGGCCTCGATGGGATGGCCGTTCCCGCTGTCGCTGGCGGTCACCATCGTGCTGTCGGCCGCGGTGGGCGCCGTGGTCGGCATGCCCGCGCTGCGGGTCAAGGGCATCTACCTCGCCATCGCGACGCTCGCCTTCGGCTTCATCGTCGAGGAGGTGCTGGCGCGCTGGGAAAGCGTCACCGGCGGCAACGCCGGAAAGGTCGTCCCCAGCCTCGATCTCTTCGGCTGGAAGGCGGACGGCGCGGCGTCGTTCTATCTCGTGTGCCTGGCGTGCGCGGTGCTGTCCACGCTGGTCGTGCTCAACCTGCTGCGCACGTCCACCGGCCGCGCCTTCGTCGCGATCCGCGACTCCGAGATCTCCGCCCAGAGCATGGGCATCCACCTGGCACGCTACAAGACGACGTCGTTCATGATCTCGGCCGCCCTGGCCGGCGTCGGCGGCGCCCTCTACGCGCACCAGATCCGCTTCCTGTCGCCCGACCAGTTCGGCATCCTGCAGTCCATCGACCTGCTGCTGATGGTGGTCATCGGCGGCCTGGGCTCGATCCACGGCGCCTTCCTCGGCGCCGCGTTCCTGATCACCATGCCGCAGCTGATCACGCTGGGCAAGGACCTGCTGCCGTCCGCCATCGGCCAGGCCACGGGCCTGCAGAGCGTGGTCTACGGGCTGGTGCTGATCGCCTTCGTCCTGTTCGAGCCGCTCGGCATGTACGGGCGCTGGCTGAAGGTGCGCACCTGGTTCCAGTTGTTCCCCTTCTACCGCCGCGGCCTGTTCCGGCGGCAGAAGGCCTTCCAGAAGTCGGACCGCCTGCGATGAGCGAGGCGCTGCTGTCCGCCCGCAACCTGGCCGTGCGCTTCGGCGGCGTGCTGGCCGTCGACGACGTGAGCTTCGACGTGCGCCGCGGCGAGGTGTTCACGCTGATCGGCCCCAACGGCGCGGGCAAGACCACGGTGTTCAACCTGATCAGCCGCATCTACGCGCCCACCTCGGGCTCGCTCGCCTTCGAGGGGCAACCGCTCGGCGACGTCGCGCCGCACCGCATCGCCACGCTCGGCATCGCACGCACCTTCCAGAACATCGAGCTCTTCGAGCACGCCACGGTGCTGCAGAACCTGCTCATCGGGCGCCACGTGCACCGGGGCAGCAGCCTGTGGCGCGAGCTCGTCTTCACCCCCTCGGTGCGCGCGGCCGAGCGCGCGACGCGGCGCAAGGTCGAGGAGGTCATCGACTTCCTCGACCTGCAGCACTACCGCGACACCATGGTCGCCGGGCTGCCCTACGGCGTGCGCAAGGTGGTCGAGCTGGCGCGCGCCCTGGCCACCGAGCCCAAGCTGCTGCTGCTCGACGAGCCTTCCTCCGGGCTGAACGTCGAGGAAACCGGCGACATGGCGTTCTGGATCCAGGACATCCGCGACGACCTCGGCATCACGGTGCTCATGGTCGAGCACGACATGTCGCTGGTGTCCCGGGTGTCCGATCGCGTGCTCGCCATGAACCAGGGCCAGGTGCTCGCGCTCGGCACGCCGGCCGAGGTACAGGGCCACCCGGGCGTGATCGAGGCCTACCTGGGGGCGGCCGACGACGCGAGCTCGCTGCGCAGGCCCGAGCCATGAGCGAGCCGATCCTCACCCTGCTCAACGTCGAGAGCGCCTACGGCCCGATCAAGGCGATCCGCGGCGTCAGCCTGAAGGTGCGCCCGGGCGAGGTCTGCGCCGTCCTCGGCTCCAACGGCGCCGGCAAGACCACCATCCTGAAGACCATCTCGGGCATCATCGATCCGCGCAAGGGCTCGATCTGGTTCCGCGGCGAGGACATCACCGCGCGCGACCCCGCGCACATCGTGCAGCGCGGGCTGAGCCACGTGCCCGAGGGCCGCGAGGTGTTCCCGCTGCTGTCGGTGCACGACAACCTGATGATGGGCGCCTATACCCGCGCCGACCGCGACGGCGTGGCGCGCGACCTCGAGGCGGTCTACGGCTACTTCCCCATCCTGCGCGAGCGCGCCGCACAGGACGCCGGCCTGCTCTCGGGCGGCCAGCAGCAGATGCTGGCGATCTCGCGCGCGATCATGGCCGCGCCGCAGCTGATCCTGCTCGACGAGCCCAGCCTCGGCCTGTCGCCCAAGCTCACCCGCGAGATCTTCGAGATCGTGGTGCGCATCAACCGGGAGCGCGGCACCACCATGCTGCTGGTCGAGCAGAACGCCAACATGGCGCTCAACGCCGCCGACTACGGCTACGTGCTCGAGAACGGCCGCATCGTGATGGAGGACCGCTGCGCCGTGCTGCGCGAGAAGGAGGACATCCGCGAGTTCTATCTCGGCGTGAAGGAGACCGGCGCGCGCGGCGAGCGGCGCTGGAAGAAGAAGAAGATGTGGCGGTGAGCGCGATGAGCGTCCTCTGGAACCTCGACCACATCCGCCCCGATCCCCGCATCGCGGTGCCCGGCGAAACCATCCCGGAGGTGTTCCGCAACGCCGTCGCGCAGCGCGGCGAGGCGGTGTTCATGCGCAAGAAGGAGCTCGGCGTCTGGCGCAGCTGGTCCTGGAACGAGACCGAGCAGGCGGTGCGCGAAACCGCCATGGGGCTGGCCGCCCTCGGCCTGCAGCCCGGCGAGCGCGCCTCGATCCTGTCGAACACCGTGGTGGAATGGGTCATCGCCGATCTCGGCGTGCTGTGCGCCGGCGGGGTCTCCAGCGGCATCTACCCGACCGATGCCGCGGGCCAGGTTCACTACCTGTGCGAAGACTCGCGCACCGTGGTGGCGTTCGTCGAAGACGACGAGCAGCTCGACAAGGTGCTCGAGGTGCGCGACCGGCTGCCGCTGCTGCGCCGGATCGTGGTGTTCGACATGGACGGCCTGCGCCACTTCGACGATCCGATGGTGATGAGCCTGGAGGCGCTGCGCCGGCTCGGTACCGGCTACGACGCCGCCCACCCCGGGGAGTTCGACGCCCGCTGCGCCGCGGCCAGACCGGGCGACCTGGCCATCCTCATCTACACCTCGGGCACCACCGGCCGGCCCAAGGGCGCCATGCTCAGCCACGCCAACGTCGTGTACACCATCCGCGGCTACAACCTCGTCATCTCGCAGCACGAACGCGACGAGCGCATGTGCTTCCTGCCGCTGTGCCACGTCGCCGAGCGCCTCGGCGGCGAATACTTCGCCGTCTATTCGGGCGCGCGGCTCAACTTCGTGGAGAACCCCGACACCGTCCCCGAGAACGTGCGCGAGATCGCGCCCACCGTGTTCATCGCCGTGCCCCGGGTGTGGGAGAAGTTCTACTCGGCGGTGTCGATCGCCATCTCCGAGGCCACCCGCGTGCAGCAGATCGCCTACCGCTGGTCGCTCGGCATCGGCCGGCGCGTGGCCGAGCGCGTCCTCGAGGGGCGGCCGGTGCCGGCGCTGCTCAAGGCGGCGTTTCGCGTCGCGCGCGTGCTGGCGCTGGACAACGTGCGCAAGATGATCGGCATCCACCGCTCCCGCTACCTGGTCACCGGCGCCGCGCCGATCTCGCCCGACCTGGTGCGCTGGTACCTGGCGCTCGGCGTGCCCATGCTCGAGGTGTGGGGCCAGACCGAATCGGGCGGCGCCTCCACCGGCATGCCCGCCGGCCGGATCAAGCCCGGCTCGATCGGGCCGGCCACCGCCTACAACGAGGTCAGGCTCGACCCCGCCACCGGCGAGCTGCTGGTGCGCGGGCCCAACGTCTTCATGGGCTACCTGAACCAGCCCGAAAAGACCGCCGAGACGATCGATGCCGACGGCTGGCTGCACACCGGCGACGTGGGCACGGTCGACGAGGACGGCTACTTCCGCATCACCGACCGGATGAAGGACATCATCATCACGGCGGGCGGCAAGAACATCACCCCGAGCGAGATCGAGAACGAGCTGAAGTTCTCGCCCTACATCACCGACGCAGTAGTGATCGGCGACAGGCGGTCCTACCTCACCGCGCTGGTGATGATCGACCAGGAGAACGTCGAGAAGTACGCCCAGGACCACGACGTGCCGTTCTCGAACTACGCCAGCCTCACCCGCGCAAAGGAGGTGCAGGCGCTGATCCAGGCCGAGGTCGACCGGGTCAACCGCAAGTTCGCGCGCGTCGAGCAGCTCAAGGCGTTTCGCCTGATCGAGACCCAGCTCACCGCGGAAGACGAGGAGCTGACCCCGACGATGAAGCTCAAGCGCAGGTTCGTGGAAAAGAAGTACGCAGAACTGATCGAGTCGATGTACAAAGGGGCCGAGGGCCGCGAGGCCTGAAGCCGTGTGTGGTGGACAGCAAGGAGATACAGTGATGAAGCGCACTTTCGTCGCACTGGCCCTCGCCCTGAGCGCGCCGCTGGCGTTCGCGCAGACGCAGGGGGTCACCAAGGACAAGATCACCGTCGGGTCGCTGCTCGACCTGTCCGGGCCGCTCGCCGGCTTCGGCAAGCAGCTGCGCAACGGCATGATCCTGCGTGCCGAGGAGCTCAACGAGCAGGGCGGCGTCAACGGCCGCAAGCTCGATCTCGTCATCGAGGACGACGGCTACGATCCGCGCAAGGCCGTGCTGGGCGCGCAGAAGCTGGTCAACCAGGACAAGATCTTCGCGATGGTCGGGCACCTGGGCACGGCGCCCAACATGGCGGCCATGCCGATCCAGTTCGAGAAGAACGTGATCAACTACTTCCCGATCACCGCCGCACGCGAGATGTACGAGCCGTTCCACCGGCTGAAGTACGCCTTCGCCGCCACCTACTACGACCAGATCCGGCACGCCGCCCCCCAGCTGGTCAAGGAAAAGGGCGCCAAGAAGGTCTGCACGGTCTACCAGGACGACGAGTTCGGGCTCGAGGTGCTGCGCGGCGCCGAGGCGGGCCTGAAGACCATCGGCGTGGATCTCGCCGAGAAGACCACCTACAAGCGCGGCGCCACCGACTTCTCCTCGCAGGTCGCCCGCATGAAGGCCGCCGGCTGCGATTTCGTCGTGCTCGGCACGGTGATCCGCGAGACGATCGGCGTCATCGGCGAGTCGCGCAAGACCGGGTTCAACCCCACCTTCCTCGGCTCGAGCGCCGCCTACACCGAGCTGATCCACAAACTCGGCGGCAAGGCCATGGACGGGCTGTACGCCACCATGACGGTGCAGATCCCCTACCTCGACGACGCCGACCAGCCGCTGCGCTTCTGGGCCAACAAGTACAAGACCCGCTTCAACGAGGACCCGAGCGTGTTCTCGGTCTACGGCTACCTCGCCGTGGACACCTTCATCCGCGCGGTGGGCAAGGCCGGCCCGAGCCTCACCACCGACAGCTTCGTGAAGGCGATGGACACGATGACGATCCCGCGCGACATCTTCGGCAGCGCCGAGATGACCTTCGGGCCGAAGAAGCGCCTGGGCAGCAACGCCGCGCGCCTGTCGCAGATCCAGGACGGACGCTGGAAGGTGATCTCCGCCTACTACCAGGACTGAACGTGTGAAGGAACCGGGGGCGCCGGCTCAGCGGCCCCCCAGTCCCATCGAGCGCGTGATCACCTCCTTCATGATCTCGTTGGTGCCGCCGTAGATGCGCTGCACCCGCGCGTCGGCCCAGGCGCGCGCGATCGGGTACTCCCACATGTAGCCGTAGCCGCCGTGCAGCTGCACGCATTCGTCGACCACCTTGCACTGCAGGTCGGAGCACCAGTACTTGGCCATCGAGGCCGTGGCGGTATCGAGCCGCTCCTGCATCAGCAGCTCGATGCACTTGTCGACGAACACCCGCGCGATCTGCACCTCGGTCTGCAGCTCGGCGAGCTTGAAGCGCGTGTTCTGGAAGGCTGAAACGGTGGTGCCGAACAGCTTGCGCTCCTTCACGTAGGCGCTGGTCCAGTCGATCGCGGCCTGGGCGTTCTCGACCGCAGCGATGGCGATCTGCAGGCGTTCCCAGGGCAGCTCCTGCATCAGATAGGCGAAGCCCTCGTTCTCCCCGCCCAGCAGGTTGGCCTCGGGCACCTCGACGTTGTCGAAGAACAGCTCCGCCGTGTCCTGCGCCTTCATGCCCACCTTCTTCAGGCGCCGGCCCTTCTCGAAGCCCTTCATGCCGCGCTCGACCAGCAGCAGGCTGATCCCCTTGGCGCCCGCCTGCGGATCGGTCTTGGCCACGACGATGACCAGGTCGGCGTGCCAGCCGTTGGTGATGAAGGTCTTCGAGCCGTTCAGCACGTAGGCGCCCGCCTTGCGGATCGCCGTGGTGCGCACGCCCTGCAGGTCGGAGCCCGCCGCCGGCTCGCTCATCGCGATCGCGGCAATGGTCTCGCCGCTGGCCATCTTGGGCAGGAACCGCCGCTTCTGCTCCTCCGAGCCGTAGTGCAGGATGTAGGGCGCGACGATCTCCGAATGCAGGCCGAAGCCCAGCCCGGTGGCGTTCGCCCGGGAAATCTCCTCCATCACCACGATCGAGTAGAGCTTGTCGGCCCCCGACCCGCCGTACTCCTGCGGCATGGTCGCGCACAGCATCCCGTTCGCGCCGGCCTTCAGCCACGCCTCGCGGTCCACGTAACCCTGCTCCTCCCATCGCTCGTGGTGCGGAACGACCTCGTGCTCCATGAACCTGCGCACGGAATCCCGGAACATCCGGTGCTCGTCGGAAAACAGCGTTCGCTCGATCATCGCCCTGCCTCGCCGGATTAGAGCCTGCCTGGACTTCGCAGCATAATTGGAAACCGATCCCGGTCCCGAATGCCACGCTGGAGCCCCGCATGCCCGAAGCCTTCGTTTTCGACGCGATCCGCACTCCCCGCGGGCGAGGCAAGTCGTCCGGATCGCTGCACGAGGTCAAGCCGGTCAAGCTGCTCACCCACCTCATGCACACGCTGCAGCAGCGCCACGACCTCGACACCTCCCAGGTCGAAGACGTCGTGATCGGCTGCGTCACGCCGATCGGCGACCAGGGAGCGGTCATCGCCAAGACCGCCGCGCTCGCCGCCGGATGGGATCTCGTCGTGGCGGGCATGCAGGTCAACCGCTTCTGCGCCTCCGGGCTCGAGGCGGTGAACCTGGCGGCCCAGAAAGTGCGCTCGGGATGGGAGGACCTGGTCGTCGCCGGCGGCGTCGAATCGATGTCGCGCGTGCCGATGGGTTCCGACGGCGGCGCCTGGGCGCTCGACCCGGAGACCAACCTCGCCACCGGCTTCGTGCCGCAGGGCATCGGCGCCGACCTCATCGCCACCCTGGACGGGCTCTCGCGCGAGCAGGTCGACGAGTTCGGCGTGCACTCGCATCACAAGGCGGCCGCGGCGCAGCGCGCCGGCCGCTTCGAGCGCTCGATCGTGCCGGTGCGCGACGACCTCGGGCTGGCCATCCTCGAGCGCGACGAGACGATCCGCCCCGACACCACGGTCGAAGGGCTCGGGCAGCTCAAGCCCTCGTTCGCCCAGATCGGCGCGATGGGCTACGACGCGGTGGCCCTGCGCAAGTACCCGCAGGTGGCCCGCATCGAGCACGTCCACCATGCCGGCAATTCGTCCGGCATCGTGGACGGCGCGGCCCTGGTCCTGGTCGGCAGCGAGGCGACCGGCAAGCGCCTCGGGCTGACGCCGCGCGCGCGCATCGTCTCTGCCGCCCTCACCGGCACCGACCCGACGATCATGCTCACCGGCCCGATGCCGGCCACGCGCAAGGCGCTGCACAAGGCCGGGCTGGGCATCGGCGACATCGACCTGTTCGAGGTCAACGAAGCCTTCGCCGCGGTGGTGATGCGCTTCATGCAGGAAATGGACGTGCCCGAGGAGAAGGTCAACGTCAACGGCGGCGCCATCGCGATGGGCCACCCGCTGGGCGCCACCGGCGCCATGCTGCTCGGCACCCTGATCGACGAGCTCGAGCGCCGCCGGCTCCGGCGCGGGCTGGTCACGCTTTGCGTGGGCGGCGGCATGGGCATCGCTACCATCGTCGAGCGGGTCTGAGGCTGGCCGGCTCCTGGGGATGTACCGTGAAATTCATCGGGATTCGCGACGCCAAGGCAAAGTTCTCCGCGTTGATCGAAGCCGCCGAGCACGGGCAGCCTACGATGATCACGCGGCACGGCCTGCCGGCCTGCCCGAGGTCGACCTGTGAGCCGCGGGTACGAGGCGCTCTATCCGTCTGCCGCCACGCCCCTTCCGGCGTTTGCATCCACGCCGGAATGTCTCGCTGGCCGTGCAATACGCGCCAGACGTCGATTGCTGCCGGCCTTGGCCGCACCGCCCACTCGTTCGCGCAGTCCGTCGAAGTAGGTCTGGTCCACCGGCGCCATTGGAGCCGACTGCCAAATCTGGTAAATCGCACGTTCGCCCGTTCCGATCTTAGCTCACCCGACAAGATCGGAGTTGGCCCCAAGGGCACCATCTCAGAAGGGATCCAGCAGCGCATCCCATGCCATTTCGGGATCCAGCAGCGCATCCCACGCCGTTTGGAGCAGAAGAGGATCAAGAGGCACTCCGCCGACGGAGAGCCGCGGCGCGGCGGCATTGACGTCGTACTTGCGAACCGAGGCGGTGTTGCGGATGTCGACGAGGTTTCCGTCGAGCAATACCCGTTGGCCCGAGATCACGGCTCGCCAGATCCCGAGACAGGTGGGGAAGTCACCGAGCAGAGCCGACGGCACGTTGAAGTACCGTGACCACAAGTCGGCGCGGAGCGCTCTTATCCATTCTCGGGAGCCGGGTGCCGCTTGACCGCGACCAGTGCTATCGACGATGGTCGCGTCGATCTCGATGTCGTGCGACCCGAAGCGCCGGCTGGAATCGATGGATCCGATAAACGCTGCCTCGTCGTCGACGATCAGCAGCTTGGTGTATACGTAGGCCATCGGCCCGCCGGGTGAGTCATTGCCGAGCCTCTCGAAGACCAGCAACTGACCGGGGAACTGGTTCACGAGAGGAGCCAGAAAGGCGCGTCGCCTGAACGGCAGATCCGGCAGGTCCCCGGCGCTCGGTTCTGCGGCGATGTTGATGATGCCGACTACGCCGGAGCTGAGCGCATCGCGTATCGCCGCTTCCATCTTCGGCGAACCGGCGAAGCGTTGATCCTCCATATAAAAGAACCGCCGAGCGCTCTTGATGCCGTCGGCGAACGCGTTGGCGGCCGTCTGCACAGGGAGGACGAAAGGGAAGCCTCTGCCGCAGGTGAGCATTCGTCGGCCCATGAGTTCGCTCACGTACTTTCCGTCGACGAGCACCCTTGCACATCCCCCAAACGGCGGAAAGAATGTGGTCCGGCCCGTCGGCAAGCGCGGGCGAGCTCGTCAGGCGGCGTCGAGCTCGCGCAGCAGCGCCATGCTCAGCCGCAACCCATTGCGTACGGCACCTTCTGCATGGTCGCCAGCGTCGGCCCGAATCAGACCGCGACCGGCGCCGGCCTCACCCGCAGCCGTACCCTCTTCAACTTCTGCTCCGCCTGCCAGAGGTCATGAGCGGTCTGCTGAGCCAGCCACACTCGCGCATCGCTGCCGCGTTCCTTGCCCAGCCACGCCTGCAGGCGCAGCGCCATCTCCGGCGAAATCGCCGCCCGGCCGTTCAGCACCCGCGACAACGTGACGCGGGCCACGCCGAGCTGCCCGGCAGCCTCGGTCACCGACAGGCCGAGCGCCGGCAGCACGTCGTCGCGCAGCGTCAGGCCGGGGTGGGGGGATTGAACATCTTCGTCATCGTCTTGCCCGTTCAGTGGTATGCAGCCGCCAGCCCGGCACGTTCATGTCATCGGGGCCGGTCGCCTCGTTGAGCAAGGTATTTGCAGACTGCGGCACACCGGTGGAACGGATCGCACCGGCGCCGCTGGGGCCGACGAGGCGCCGGACCTAGCTGGCCATCTGGCCCGCCACCCGCGCGCTGTGCGCAAAGGCGGCGAGCAGGTCGCGCAGCCGATCCGGATCGGGCGGCTTGCTCATGACGTGCACGCCCTCCGGCGCATCGCGCCGCAGCCCCTCCACGCGGAACTCGCCCGAAAGCAGGATTGCCGGCGTGCACTGCCCCTCCCGGCGGCGCAGCTCGCCGATCAGCGCGATGCCGTCCCATTCGCCCGGCAGTCGGAAGTCCGACACGATGGCATCGAACGAGCGCTCGGCCGACGCGACGATGTCGAAGGCATCTTCGCCGTTCGCAGCCGCCTCGACCAGCACGCCCCACTGCTCGAGCACGCGCCCGAGGGCGTCGCGCATCGAGGCGTCGTCTTCGATGATCAGGATATAGGCACCCGCCAGGGCTGCGGCGGAATCCGCCGCTTCGCCTCGGACTGCGCCGAGCGGGCCGCTGCCCGTCGGATCGACCTCGTACGCAGCGGCGGCCGGACTCTCGCAGCGCGGCGCGGCCTCACCCGTCGACCCTGCCGTCTCCCGCTGCCGGTAGCCCCCGACGTCCGGGAGAGCGGCGCCGACGTCTTCCGCCATTCTCCCGGACAACGAGACCACGATGCGCCTGACATGGCCGATTGCCGCAGGCAATTCCACGGTGAAGCAGGCACCCCGCTCGGGCCGCGAAGCGAGCCGGATCGAGTGCCCCGGAAGGCGGGAGAGCGTCTCCCGCACGATCGCCAGTCCGAGCCCGTGGCCGTGCTCGGCATTGCGCGCGCGATTCGCGACCTGAAAATACTCGTCGAACACGCAGCGCTGATCGGCTGCGGCGATGCCGATCCCGTTGTCGCATACCAGGATCGCCAAGCGCTCTCCGGCGTGGCGCACTTTGACCAGCACCCACGCGCGGCGATCGGGCGACGTGAACTTCAGCGCATTGCCGACCAGGTTCGACAGGACGTCCCACAGCCGGTTCTCGTTGGTGATGGCCAGTTCCCCCGGCGCGGGCACGCGCACAACGAGCCGGACACCGCGCCGCACCGCCTCAGCCGAATAGACGCTCTCGACGCGCTCGAGCACGCCGCGCAGGTCCACCCTCTCGACGGCCAACGGCGCACTGCAGTCGAGCAGGCCGCCCAGTTCGGACAGCCGATCGAGGTTGCTGCTGAGCACCCCGACGCAAGCATTGATGCGCTCGACCGTCGTACCGAGACCCGCTGCCTGAAGTAGATTGTTGCGCCCGCGCAACAGCTGGGCATACAGCGACAGGCTCGACAATGGCTGCCGCAAGTCGTGGCTCACCCCCGCCAGCACTCGCGTCTTGGCCACGTCCGCCTCCGCCGCCTGACGCGCCATCTCCTCCAGCGCCTGCTTGGCTTCCCGAAGCTGTCGAGAGTTCCAGAACAGCGCCCGCTCCCGGCGCTCGATTTCGACGGACATGATCCAGCCGACCAGGTTTGCAACACTCAGATAGATCACCAACGCCAGCCAATGATCATCCTGCTGGAGGAATGAAGCGATGGCGGTCAGAATAGATGCTGGAACGCAGGTTAGGAGGACCAGCCACGCTGGTAGTCGCGTGAATCCGAAACAGAGCCAACAGCATATTGTCATCGCCACAGCGAATCGATTCGCTGCAAGTTCGCCATTGTCTAGCGGTATCATGCTCAGCGTCCCAACGAGCAAGCAAGCAGCTGCCATTGGGATCCCTACGCTGATTTTGTACGCCGCTATCGCTGCGCGCTCCCATAGATGAAGGTATCCGGCCGTTAAAGCAAGAGTAAAGAAGAGCACGAGTCTGGCCCACTGCCGCAGAATGGACGCTTGGCTGGCACTCGGCGACACCTCGATAACGGCCCAGAACGAGAGAGCCATCAGCGCAGCAATTACGAATGCGATTTTTGCAAAGCGAAGACCGGATCGGCAAAATTGATCGAGAAACTCAGCCTCAATAGCTGGATCAGTAAACCGCAAGGGCAACTTCAATACAGCCAGTGCCAAATGCGCTATCGAGCAGTGGGGGCGGAGCCCTACCGGATCATTACAGAGTGCGTTAGGTTGAGATTGGACACGCACTTTCCGTATCTCCGATCTGAAGTCCATCGAATGCACCCTGAGTTCCGGCGGGTGTGCCTATCAGCCGTTGGCGCCTCAAAGACCCCTGGGCAGCTGGTTTCCGAACGACATCGCCAATTGGTTACCTTAAGATCTCTTGAAGAATACGAATATCGAGGCTACTCTGCATAGGTCGGAGGGCTTAGATCCTAAGAAAGAGGGGGGTGGTTCTACACCCATGTGTTCGACCCAGCCACTTTGGTTGGTGGTTACCGTATGCATCCGGAGTAGAAATGCAACAGTCAACTGAGGAGAAAGTCCAATTATCGGTGTATGCCGATGCGGTAAGCGAGGAAGAATCCTCTACGGATGGAACAGGAGACGAGTTCGTCCCGCCGGGGGAATCGTTACCCATCCGCGTTCGCGTTGTGCGCACAGAAGATCAGCTCTCAAAAGCGGTCAATGTCAGAGCAAATGCCTATGGGCGGCACACGCCCGCATTTGGCGAGACTCTTAGAGTCGCTGAGCATGAGGACAAAGAGAGAAGTTCACTGCTGCTCCTTTGTGAATCCAAAGTCACCGGAGACGCCGTCGGAACTTTGCGAATTCATACGAACTTCGATTCACCCACATACCTTGAACGAACGCTCAGACTTCCAGATTTCTTGCGCGGCGCCGGTATTGCCTACGTTACCAGACTGGCCGTCGCGAGCGGGGCAGGTAGTTCGTTTGCAAAGCTAGCGCTGTTCAAAGCCCTACATCGATACTGCCTTGCAACACAAATCGCTTGGATTCTCGCAGCCGCGCGAAATCCTGTAGACCGTGACTTCATTCGGTTAGGCTTTCATGACATTTTGGCACCCGGCGAGCGGCTCTTTCGGCCCGCCGACTTCGGAAACGTCAAAGTCCGCCCGCTCTTTTTCAACGTCCGTGAGGCCGAGAACCTATGGCGCAACGCGAATCATCCACTCTATGAGTTCATGTTCGTGAAGGTCCATCCGGACATCGAGATCTTTACGTCGGTCAACGGTGCCTGGTCAGTGCCGCGTCAGTCACGTCAGCGCCCAAGCTATCAGTACGGCTCTCCGCTGGAATTGCACCAGATCATGGCGGTCTGACGGTACGTCAGTCAATAGGTATACATGACATAGATCTTGTAGTAGCCACATACTACCTGTAGTCTGGCGCCACACAACGGAGCTGCGACGCCGTCCACGCTTGATCGTACGCCGCCCGTCAGAAGTCGAGAGTAGGCAATGCGTTAGCGCAGGTATTTTCGGACTATCCTTGGGCGCCCCCGAGGTCAGTTACCGCCTATGGCCTCGACATTTCGGTTCGTATCGTCAAGTAGCACGCCACTCGCCCGCTGGGCGAGTCGCGTATTGGCGTACACCAGTTTGGTCGTCGCGCTTGCCGTTCTGGGTACCGCATGCCTAGCGGTCATCTACGTTGTGAGTCAGCGCGAGCAATCGCACCTGCTTTCAGACGAAGTGGGCGTCTTGCTTCCCGATCCTAACGGCCGGCTAACGCTATCTGACGCTATTCAGAAACTGTCTGGGAAGACAGCAATTCCGCTCAGAAGCGGCGGAAGCCTGCGATTCAGTACAGTCTGGATTCGGGTAGATTTGTCTTCCCAACCAATTCCGGACGATCAGCGACTCATGCTCGAATCTCTTCGAGCACGGAGCGCTCATTTCTGGGCCACCACCCCGGACGGGCAGATTTTGCTGTCAAACCTCAAGTGGAGCCCTCTTCGCAACGGCGTGGCAGTTCATCTCCCCAATAAATTACCTCAAGATATCGCTATCGTCGGCCAAATCGAGCCAATTTCGATAAATAGAATTCTTTTGTCGCTGCGATCGGCTCAAGAACTAAGCGCACAAGAGTTTCTCTTCGAGCGTACGGGCGGACTGCTAATTGGCTCTTTATTGATGGTGTCTTTTTTTAGTTTAGTTGTAGCAATCTTCAACCGCGATAAGACGTTCTTCTTATACTCAGCTTGGCTACTAACAAGCCTGCGAATCGCAGCATACAACGGAGATTGGGATCCTTATTGGCTCTCCATTCCACTAGGAGGCGAACGCCTCCAGCTGTTTTTACGTATTACCTATATTGCTCATAGCCTTATCACACTAGCGCTTTTCGAAGCACTGTTTTCTACTGAACTAAGCTCACAAAGGCTTAAGAAAGCGATCAAGGGGCTACAGCTAGCAACGCTTGGAATGTTTATTCCTGCGTTGACACTCGACGCAAGCCATTCCATCAAAGTGCTCTGGGCATTTAGTACGGGGACAATTGTAGTGCTGTTCTACGTGCTTGCCACCTTATCGATTCGATCGCCTTCTCGCGCCCTGGCCTGGTACATCGGTTCTTGGTGCGCGACACTGCTCGGATCGGTTGCGCAGATCGCCTTCTCCGGAGGATTCAGCCGTGGGATCCTTGATATTGCAAATAGCCAAGTAACAGTTGTTGCTTCCGCACTCATGCTGGGCGTCACTTTGGCCCAGAAGATGAATGCCGAGCGACTAGCACGAATTGCTGCCCAAAACAGCGCCATCACCGCCCTTCATCGCTTCCGGGAGAACTACAACGCGACGCCGGTGGGGATCTTCTCGATGAAGCTCGACGGCACGGTGATCGAGCACAATCCCACCTTCGGCGTCATGTTCGGGCCCCAGGGCATGCACGGATCGAGGATCGGCATGAACTGGGCCGATCTGAGCAATACCGAGGCGCTGAGGTCGCTGAAGGAGCTGGCGACCAGCGAGCGAATGATGGACACGGAGATGTCCGTCGATCATCAAGACGGGCGGCGGCGCTGGTTCCATCTTCGCGCGGTGCGCAAGCCCGATCGCTACGAGGCGTGGATCGAGGAGATCACGCTGCGAAAGCAGGCCGAGGAACAGCTCCAGTTCCTCGTCGACCACGACTCGCTGACCGGCCTGCTGAACCGGCGCGGGTTCGAGATCCGCCTGCGCAAGGCGGCCGGGATCGCCGGCGAGCGGCCGCTCTGCCTCGCCTATGTCGACCTCGACCGCTTCAAGCTCGTCAACGACCTCTTCGGGCACGCCGCCGGCGACCAGATCCTGCGCCAGCTCTCGACGCGGATGCGCGCGGTGATCATGCCGCCGCACGTCGCCGCGCGCGTGGGCGGCGACGAGTTCGTGGTGATCCTGGAGGGAATCACGCTCGAGGCCGCCCAGGCGCTTTGCGAGCGGCTGCGCGTCGATCTGAGCGAGCGTGCATACCAGTACCAGGACAAGGCGTTCAGCGTGACGGCGAGCATCGGCGTGATCCGCGTGCTCGACGGCATGCGGCCGGCCGATGCCCTGAGCGCGAGCGACCGGGCCTGCTCGGAAGCCAAGCGCATGGGCGGAGGTACTGTCATCTGCTATGACGCGAGCAGCTCGGAGCTGCTGAACTACCTGGACGAGATCAAGCTGGTGGCCGGCATGAAGGAACGCCTGCCGGTGGAGAACTTCTTCACGCAGCTGCAGCCCATCGTGTCGCTGCGCAATGCAACCTCCGGGCTGTGCTACGAGGTGCTGATCCGCATGCGCGACGGCAACGGCAACGTGCTTCCGCCGGCGCGCTTCATCCCGGCCGCCGAGCGCAACGGCCTGATGACGCAGATCGACCGATGGGTGCTGCGCAGCACGCTCGAATGGCTGGACAAGCAGCCCGCGCATCGCGACCGCGTCGACTTCTGCACGCTGAACCTCAGCGGGGCGTCGCTCAACGACGAGAAGTTCCTGCAGAACACCATCGCGATGATCCGGGAGCATCCCGAATCGACGAAGCGGATCTGTTTCGAGATCACCGAGAGCGTGGCGCTCTACGACCTGAACACGACGCGCCGCTTCGTCGACGGCGTGAAGTCGTGCGGCGCCATGGTCGCCCTGGACGACTTCGGGGCCGGCTACACGTCCTTCAGCTACCTGAAGGAGATTCCCGCCGACCTGGTGAAGATCGACGGCAATTTCATCCGCGACGTCAATTCCAACCCCGCCAACTTCGCGATCACGCGCGCCATCGTCGAGCTGGCCCACGAGCTCGGGATGGGCTGCGTGGCCGAGTGGGCCGAGAACGCGGAGATCGTGCGCTCGCTGCTCGAGCTGCACGTGGACTACGCGCAGGGCTATGGCCTTTGCCGCCCGCTCGATCGCGAGCGCCTGCTCGCGGTTTCCAACAGCATGATGCTGGTGCGCGACCCGGCGACCATCGAGCTGCTGCTCGGCAAGGCGCCGGCCCTGGCCAACCGCACCCTCGGGCTCACGCTGCCGATCTGAGCGCCCGCCGGCGCGCCCTCGGGAGGCCTTTCCCGACGGTTTATGATGGGTCTTTCCCATCACTGCAGCCGGACCGGAGATTGCATGTCCAGCATCCGCTACGAGAAGGGCGCCGACGGCGTCGTGACGCTCGTCATCGACGCGCCCGGTCAGCCGGTCAACACGATGAATGCGGCGTTCCTGGCCGACCTCGGGGCGACGGTCGAGCGGCTCGAGGCCGAGAAGGCGGACATCCGGGGCGTCATCGTCACTTCGGCCAAGCAGACGTTCTTCGCGGGCGGCGATCTGCAGGCCCTGATCTCCGTGCAGCCGGACGACGCGGCCGGCTTCTTCCGCGAGCTCGAGGAGCTGAAGGCGCGGCTGCGGCGCATCGAGAGGCTCGGGCGCCCGGTGGTTGCCGCGATCAACGGAAGCGCGCTGGGCGGCGGCCTCGAGATCGCGCTGTCGTGCCACGCGCGCCTGTGCCTCGACGATCGCACGATCCAGATCGGCTTTCCGGAAGTCACGCTCGGGCTGCTGCCGGGCGCGGGCGGCGTGGTCAAGTCGGTGCGGCTGCTCGGCCTGCAGCGCGCGATCGAGCTTCTGACCGAGGGGCGCCGGCTGTCGCCGGCCCAGGCTCTCGAGATGGGCCTCATCGACGGGCTCGCGCGCGACCGCGATGAGTTGCAGGCGAGCGCCCGCGCCTGGATCGACGCGCATCCGCAGCCGCGCCAGCCGTGGGACGACCCCAAGCACCGGATCCCGGGCGGCACGCCGTCGAGCCCGGCCGTCGCCGCCATGCTGGCGATCGCGCCGGCGATGCTGCAGCGGCAGACGCGCGGCAACCTCCCGGCGCCCGAGGCGATCCTCTCGGCAGCCGTCGAGGGCGCGCAGGTCGACTTCGACACCGCGATGCGCATCGAGTCGCGCTACATGACGAAGCTCGCCACCGGCCGGGTCGCCAAGAACATGATCGGCACCCTCTTCTTCCAGCTCAACGAGATCAAGGCCGGCAAGGGTCGGCCTGCCGAACCCGCGCGGCCGGCCGTCGCGCGCGTGGGTATCCTCGGCGCCGGCATGATGGGGGCCAGCATCGCGTGGGCCTGCGCGAGCCGCGGCGTGTCCTGCGTGCTGAAGGACGTCGACCTGGCGAAGGCCGAACAGGGCAAGGCGTGGTCAGCGAAACTGCTGGCCGGGCGGGTCGAGAAGGGCCGTATGCCCGCTGCCCGGGCGGAGCAAGTGCTCGAGGCGATCCGCCCCAGCGCCGACATCCGTGACCTCGCCGGCTGCGAGCTGGTCATCGAGGCGGTGTTCGAGAACCGCGAGATCAAGGCGAAGGTCACCCGAGAGGCGGAAGCGGTCCTCGCGCCGGAGGCGATCTTCGCGTCCAACACTTCGACGCTGCCGATCACCGGCCTGGCCGAAGCCTCGCAGCGTCCCGATCGCTTCGTCGGCATGCACTTCTTCTCGCCGGTCGATCGCATGCCCCTGGTCGAGATCATCAGGGGAGCGGCCACCTCGACGGCGACGCTGGCGCGCGCGTACGACTTCGTGCTGCAGATCGGCAAGACCCCGATCATCGTGAACGACAGCCGCGGCTTCTACACCAGCCGGGTCTTCGGCACCTTCGTCAACGAAGGCATGGCCCTGCTCGGCGAGGGCGTGCCGGCGGCGCTGATCGAGAACACCGGATGGCAGATCGGCATGCCGGTCGGCCCGCTGGCCGTGCTCGACGAGGTCTCGCTGAAGCTGGCCGACGACGTGCTGCACCAGGAGATGGCGGACCTCGATCGGGAGCACGGGCATGGGCATGGCCATGGACACGAGCATGGGCATGTACACGAACACGATCATGAGCACGGCCACGGCCACGGCCACGGCCACGAACACGGGCACGAACACGGGCACGATCATGAGCACGGACAGGGTCACGAACACGAGCACCGCCACGAGCACGGCCGCGCGCACCGCCACGAGGCTGCCGCGAAGCCCCGCTCCCAGGCGGTGAAGAGCCGGCGCATCCCGGAGAGCGCGGTCTACGTCCTGGAGAAGATGGCGCACGGCTTCAAGCGGATGGGCCGCGCCTACGGCGGGGGCTTCTACGAGTATCCCGAGGGGAGCGAGAAGACGCTGTGGCCAGGGCTGAAGGTGTTCGAGCGCGGCGCGCGCGCGATCGCGCCCGGCGACATCGCGGACCGGCTGCTCTACGTGCAGGCGATCGAGACCGCGCGTTGCCTCGAGGAAGGCGTGATCTCCTCTCCGCGCGACGCCAACATCGGAGCACTGTTCGGCTGGGGTTTCCCGGCCTGGACCGGCGGCCCGATCCAGTACATCAACCATGTCGGCGTCGAGCGCTTCGTTGCGCGCGCGCAGGAACTCGCCCAGCGTTATGGCGTGCGCTTCGCCCCGCCGGCGCTGCTGCTGCGGCACGCCTCGGAGGGCAAGCCGCTCTAGCGACACCCCGCCGGCGGATCCGGCCGATTCCCCGGCAGCGGCGATACAGGAGACCGTGTCGTGTCCGAGCCCGTGCATCCCGATGCGGCTGCGTCAGCGGCCGCCGCCACCGTCGCGTTCGACGGCGGCGATCGTGACGCCGTCACCGTCGAGCACGACGGTCCGGTGACGATCGTGACGCTGTCGCGCCCGCAGGCGCGCAATGCGGTCGATCGCGCCGCTGCCGAGGCGCTGGCGGCGGCGTTCGCGCGCTTCGACGCCGATCCGTCGGCCAGCGTCGCGGTGTTCTGCGGAGCCAACGGCCACTTCTGCGCCGGCGCCGATCTCAAGGCGATGGCCGACGCGGCGCGGCGCAACCGCCTGGAACCCGACGGCGACGGGCCGATGGGCCCCAGCCGCATGGTGCTCGGCAAGCCGGTGATCGCGGCGGTGTCGGGCTACGCGGTGGCCGGCGGGCTGGAGCTGGCGCTGTGGTGCGACCTGCGCATCGTGGAGGCGTCGGCCACGCTGGGAGTGTTCTGCCGGCGCTTCGGCGTGCCGCTGATCGACGGCGGCACGGTGCGTCTGCCGCGCCTGATCGGCCTGTCGCGCGCGCTCGACCTCATCCTGACCGGTCGCGCGGTGAACGCCGAGGAGGCCGAGCGCATCGGCCTGGCCAACCGCGTGGTGGCCCATGGACAGGCGCGCGGCACGGCCATCGCGCTGGCGCACGAACTGGCGGCCCTGCCGCAGGCCTGCCTGCGCAGCGACCGGCGCTCGGCCTACGAGCAGGAGGGGCTGACGCTGGAGCAGGCGCTGGCGAACGAATTCGCCCTGGGCCTGCGCACGCTCGAGGCCGGCGAAGGCTACGCCGGCGCCGCCCGCTTCGCCTCGGGCGCCGGCCGCCACGGCACGCCGGCCGCAGGCCCGAACGGGCCCGGCTCGGCGCCGGCAGGCTCGCGGGACCCGTTCACGGACCCCGATTCCTCTTTGCGAACGACGGAACAATGATCATGGTTCGATCCGAGAAACGACTCCGCACCTGGCGCGAGCCCGCCGCCCCGCGGCCGGCCGCCACCATTCTGCTGCTGCGCGACTCCGACGCGGGGCCCGAGGTGCTCATGACCCGGCGCTCGCTGTCGGCCAGCTTCGCCCCGGGCGCCTACGTCTTCCCCGGCGGCGCGGTCGATGCGAGCGACGCCTCGCCGCGTGCGCGCGAATTCAGCCGCACGCGCGGCGACGAGGGCGACGAGATCCTCGCCTATGCCACGGCGGCGGTGCGCGAGGCGTTCGAGGAGCTGGGCATCCTGCTGGCACATGGCGGCGGAGCCGAGCGCATCGCACGGCTCGCCGCCCGCCTGCGGCGCGCGCACGACGCGGACCTCCTGGGGCAGATCGCGGCCCACGATGCGCGCCTGGCGCTGGACGAGGTGCACTGGTTCAGCCACTGGATCACCGACCGCGACCTGCCGCGGCGCTTCGATGCGCGCTTCTTCGTGGCCCGCATGCCGGCGTACCAGCAGCCGGTGGCCGACGACGCCGAGCAGTTCGAGCCGACGTGGGTCCGGCCTGCCGAGGGGCTGGCGCGCCACGAGCGCGGCGAGTTCAACATCATCTTCCCGACCATCCGCACGCTGCGCCAGCTCACGCGCTTCGGCAGCGTCGGGGAGGTGCTCGATCACGCGCGCGAGCAGCAGGCCCGGGTGTGGACCTCATGCCCGCGCGCCGGCTGGCTGCGCGGGCGCATCGAACGCTTCAGCGAGAGCGAAGAGCCCTACGGCGAGCTGGAGCTGGTCGACCCCGACGGGCAGGTGGCGCACACGCTGGACTGGCAGTCGGAACAGGTGGTGCCGCTGCTGCGCAACGTGCACCGCCTGACCGCCCCCAATCCGGGGCGCATGACCGGCCCCGGCACCAACACCTACTTCGTGGGCGAACCCGGACAGTGGATCGTGATCGACCCGGGCCCGGACGATCCGGCGCACATCGAGCGCATCGCCGCGTTCGTCGGCGACGGGCTGCGCACCATCGTGTGCACGCACGGGCACCCCGACCACGCGCCGGGAGCCGTGCCGCTGCAGCGGCGCACCGGCGCGCCCATCGCCGGGCGCCCGAGCGGACCGGGCTTCGATCCGGCGTGGACGTTCCGGCCCGATACCACGCTCGAGGACGGCACGCGGCTGCATGCCGGCGACTCGACGCTGCGCGTGCTGCATACGCCGGGCCACGCCGAGCACCACGTATGCCTGCTGCTCGAGGAGGACGGGCTGCTCTTTGCCGGCGACCACATCCTGAACGGCTCGACCACGGTGATCGACCCGCCCGACGGTGACATGCGCGCCTACGTCGCTTCGCTGGAGCGCCTGGCGGCCGAGCCGCTGGAGTACATCCTGCCGGCGCACGGCCACGTGATCGCGCGCGGCAAGACCGAGATCGCCCGCCTGATCGCCCACCGGATGGCCCGCGAGGCCAAGGTGGTGGGCGCCCTGGACCGCCTCCGCGAAGGCACCCTCGACGAGCTGGTGAAGCTCGCCTACGACGACGTCGATCCGATCCTGTATCCGGTGGCCAAGCGCTCGCTGACGGCGCACCTGCTCAAGCTGCGCGACGAGGGGCGCGCGGCGGTCGATGCGCAGGCGCGCTGGCGGCCGGCGTAGAGGCGTTGCCGCAAAAACACCGGCGTGAGGGCGCCGGCGTGGGTGATGGAGGTGCAGGCGGCCGGCGTGAGGACGCGCCGGCCGCAGCGTTGCTTCAGCCGCCGTTCTGCGCGGCCGCGGCAGCCGCTTCCTCGGCGGTGACGGCCTTCATCGACAGGCGCAGCCGCCCCTTGTCGTCGGCCTCGATGACCTTCACGCGCACCACCTGGCCTTCCTTGACGTAGTCGGAGACCTGGTTGACCCGCTCGTTGGCGATCTGGGACACGTGCAGCAGACCGTCGCGGCCCGGCATCACCTGCACGATGGCCCCGAAGTCGAGGATCTTCAGCACCGTGCCTTCGTAGACGCGGCCGATCTCGACCTCGGCGGTGAGGTCCTCGATGATCTTCTGGGCGCGCTTGGCGGCGGCACTGTCGACGGCGGCGATGGTGATCGTGCCGTCGTCCTGGATGTCGATCTGCGTGCCGGTGGTCTCGGTGATCTGGCGGATGGTGGCGCCGCCCTTGCCGATGACGTCCCGGATGCGCTCGGGGTTGATCTTCATGGTGTACATGCGCGGCGCGTAGTCGGAGAGCTCTTCGCGCGCGCCGCCGATCGCCTGCTGCATCAGCCCGAGGATGTGCAGCCGGCCCTCGCGCGCCTGCGCCAGCGCCACCTGCATGATCTCCTTGGTGATGCCCTGGATCTTGATGTCCATCTGCAGGGCGGTGACGCCCGACTGGGTGCCGGCCACCTTGAAGTCCATGTCGCCGAGGTGATCCTCGTCGCCGAGGATGTCGGTGAGCACCGCGAAGCGGTTGCCTTCCTTGATCAGGCCCATCGCCACGCCGGCCACGTGCGCCTTGACCGGCACGCCGGCATCCATCAGCGCGAGGCAGCCGCCGCACACCGAGGCCATCGACGAGGAGCCGTTGGACTCGGTGATCTCGGAGACCACGCGCAGCGAATAGGCGAACTCCTCGGCGCCGGGCAGCAGCGGACGGATCGCGCGCTTGGCGAGGTTGCCGTGGCCGATCTCGCGCCGCTTGGGCGAGCCGAAGCGGCCGGTTTCGCCGGTGGCGAACGGTGGCATGTTGTAGTTGAACATGAAGCGATCGCGGTATTCGCCGGTGATCGCGTCGATGATCTGCTCGTCGCGCGAGGTGCCCAGCGTCGCCACCACGATGGCCTGGGTCTCGCCGCGCGTGAACAGCGCCGAGCCGTGGGCGCGCGGCATGACGCTGGTGCGGATGGCGATCGGGCGCACGGTGCGCGTGTCGCGCCCGTCGATGCGCGGCTCGCCCGCCAGCACCTGGCTGCGCACGATGCGCGACTGCAGGTCGAACAGCAGGTTGCCCAGCTCGTTGGCGTCGGGCGCCGGCTGGCCGGCGGCAGCGGACTCCTCGGTGATCTTCGCGACGGCGGCCTTCTCGATCTCGCCGATGCGCGCCATGCGCTGCTGCTTGTTGCGCAGCGCGTAGGCGGCGCGCATGTCGGCCTCGGCCAGCGCGTTCACGCGCGCGATCAGCGTCTCGTTCCTGGGCGCGGGGGTCCAGTTCCAGGCGGGCTTGCCGGCCATCTCGACCAGCTCGTCGATGGCCTTGATGGCCACCTGCATCTGCTCGTGGCCGTACACCACGGCGCCCAGCATGACGTCTTCGGGCAGCTCGTGCGCTTCCGACTCGACCATCAGCACGGCGGCATCGGTGCCGGCCACCACCAGGTCGAGCTTGGAGTCGTGCATCTGCGTCGCGCTCGGGTTGAGCACGTACTGGCCGTCGACGTAGCCCACGCGCGCCGCGCCGATCGGGCCCTCGAAGGGGATGCCCGAGAGCGCGAGCGCGGCCGAGGCGCCGAGCATGGCCGGGATGTCGCTGTCGACCTCCGGGTTGCTCGACATCACCTGGACGACGACCTGCACCTCGTTGTAGAAGCCTTCGGGGAACAGCGGCCGGATCGGCCGGTCGATGAGCCGGCAGATGAGGATCTCGCGCTCGGTGGGGCGGCCCTCACGCTTGAAGAAGCCCCCGGGGATGCGGCCGGCGGCGTAGAACTTCTCGACGTAGTCGACGGTCAGGGGGAAGAAATCCTGGCCGGGCTTGGCGTTCCTGGCCCCGACCACAGTGGCCAGCACCACGGTGTCATCGATGCTGACGAGCGCCGAGCCGGAAGCCTGGCGGGCGATCTCGCCGGTCTCGATGGTGACCGTGTTGCTTCCCCACTGGAACGTTTTCTTGGCGATTTCAAACACTTGGTTTCCTTTGCAAGCCGGGCTCTCAGCCGCGCAGGCCGAGCTTTTCGACCAGAGCCTTGTAGCTCGCCGGATTCGTGCCCTTGAGGTAGTCGAGCAGCTTGCGGCGGCGGCTGACCATCTTCAGCAGGCCGCGGCGCGAGTGGTGGTCCTTGGCGTGCGCCTTGAAGTGGTCGGTGAGCTCGACGATGCGGGCGGTGAGCAGCGCGACCTGGACTTCCGGCGAGCCGGTGTCGTTCTTGCCACGCTGGAAGTCGGCGACGATCTTCGCCTTGTCGATGTTGGCGACAGCCATGGGGTTCCCCTGTGCGGATCACTACACTTGCGGCAGCACCGGGATGCGCTGCCGTGCCGGTTTGCGCCGGGCGAGTGCCGGGCGCGAAAGCCGTGGATTATAGCGGATTCCGCTCAGGGCCTGTTCACGCTAGGTGTTCCCGCCGCCGGCGGCGCCCGGCCGCTTCATGGCGCAGCCGTGCGGCTGCGTGGCCGGCGTAGGCTCGACCCGCAGCTCGGTGCGAAAGCCGAAGCCGCTGCCTTCCAGGTCGTGCTTCGGCGCCCCGGCGCCGGCCGCCGGGCCGGCTCGCTGCATCACCGATACGTACAGGGGCGCGAACAGCTGGTGGTCGGCCGCGCGCATCACCGCCGGATACGGCTCGCCGCGGTGCTCGCGCCCCTCCAGCGCGCGCGCCACGGCCACCGCTGCGGTGGAGCCGGCCGCCTCGATCGAGGCCGCGAGCATCTCGATCATCACCACGTGGCGCATGTTGAAGTAGTCGTCGCGCGCGTCGCGCAGGCCCCGGCGGAACGCCAGGTAGATGCGCTCGGCGGCCTCTCCGCCGGCATTCGGGTGCCATTCGGCCACGGCGTGCACCCGGCCGATGCCCGCCTCGCCGATCGCCGCCGGCGCCCCGAGCCCGTTGCCGTAGAAGGTGTAGAAACCGGCGCCCAGCCCGATCTCGCGCGCCGCACGCACGAGGAGGGTGAGGTCGTTGCCCCAGTTGCCGGTGACCACGGTATCGGCGCCGGCGGCCTGGATCTTGGCCGCGTAGGGCACGAAGTCCTTGATGCGCCCGAGCGGGTGCAGCTCGTCGCCGACGATCTCGATGTCGGGGCGGCGGGCCGCGATCATCTCGCGCGCCAGGCTCGCCACCTGCCTGCCGAAGCTGTAGTCCTGGTTGAGGAGGTAGACGCGGCGGACCTCGCGGTTGCGCGCCAGCGCGTCGGCCAGCGCGCTCATACGCATGCCGGCGTGGGCGTCGAAGCGGAAGTGCCAGAAGCTGCAGCGCTCGTTGGTGAGCGCCGGATCGACCGCCGCATAGTTCAGGAACAGCACCCGGCTCCCGGGCATGCGCTCGTTGTGCGCAGCGACGCCCTCCAGCAGCGCAGCGGCCACCGTCGAGCTGTTGCCCTGCAGGACGAACGGCATGCGGGCATCGGTGGCCCGGCGCAGCATCGCGATGGCCTCCTCCACCTGCCCCTTGCTGTCGAGGCGCTCGATGAGGAACGGGCGCCGCTGCCCTCCCACCCGCACGCCGCCGCGCGCGTTGACGCGCTCCACGGCGAACTGCAGGTTGCGCCACACCGAGTCTCCGGCGTTGGCGAACGCCCCCGAGAAGCCCTCGATCATCGCCAGCCGGATCGGCTCGCCGCGGGCGGCCGGCTCGCCCCGGGCGACCTCGCTCCCGGCAGCCGCTCCCCCGGCAGCCGCTCCCCCGGCACCCTCGCCCCGGGCGGCCGCTCCCCCGGCGGCCGGCCCGGCGCTGCGGGCGCGCAGCGGCCACGAGGCCAGCGCAGCGCCCAGGGCCGCCCCGCCCAGTGCCGTCCCCAGCCGGCGCGCGAAACGCCGTCGTGCGCCGGCGGCCGGCATCAGACGCCGCCCTGCGGGTTGACCCGCTCGGCCCTCGAATGCAGCTTGTTCAGCGCACTGAGGTAGGCCTTGGCCGAGGCCACGACGATGTCCGGGTCGGCCCCCACGCCGTTGACGATGCGCCCGGACCTGGACAGGCGCACGGTGACCTCGCCCTGCGACTCGGTGCCGGTGGTGATCGCATTGACCGAGTACAGCATCAGCTCGGCGCCGCTGTCGGCCTGGGCCTCGATGGCCTTGAAGGTGGCGTCGACCGGGCCGTTGCCGTCGGCCTCGGTGCTGTGCTCGCTGCCGTCGACGGTGATGACGACGCGCGCGTGCGGACGCGCATCGGTGCCCGAGGCCTGCGCCATCGACACCAGGCGGTAGTGCTCGTCGGGTTCGTGGTGCACCGCCTGGTCCGACACCAGCGCGTGGATGTCCTCGTCGAAGATCTCGGCCTTGCGGTCGGCGAGGTCCTTGAAGCGGCGGAAGGCGTCGTTGACCTCCTGCTCCGACTCCAGCTCGATGCCCAGCTCCTCCAGGCGCTGCTTGAACGCGTTGCGCCCGGAGAGCTTGCCCAGCACGATCTTGTTGGTGGTCCAGCCCACGTCCTCGGCGCGCATGATCTCGTAGGTGTCGCGCTGCTTGAGCACCCCGTCCTGGTGGATGCCCGAGGCATGGGCGAAGGCGTTGGCGCCCACCACCGCCTTGTTCGGCTGCACCGGGAAGCCGGTGATGCTCGACACCAGCTTGGAGGCCGGCACGATCTGCGTGGTGTCGACGCCGACCTCGAGGCCGTAGTAGTCGCGGCGCGTCTTCACCGCCATCACGATCTCCTCGAGCGAGGTGTTGCCGGCGCGCTCGCCCAGGCCGTTGACGGTGCACTCCACCTGGCGGGCGCCGCCGATCTTGACCGCCGCCAGCGAGTTGGCCACCGCCATGCCGAGGTCGTTGTGGCAGTGCACCGACCAGACCGCCTTGTCGGAGTTGGGGATGCGCTCGCGCACCCTGCGCACCTGCTCGCCGAAGAGCTCCGGCACGCCGTAGCCGACGGTGTCGGGGATGTTGATGGTGGTGGCGCCCTCGGCAATGGCCGACTCGAGCACGCGACACAGGAAATCCAGGTCGGAGCGGCTGGCGTCCTCGGGCGAGAACTCGACGTTGTCGGTGAACTTGCGCGCGTAGCGCACCGCCAGGCGGATCTGCTCGTGGACCTGCTCGGGCGTCATGCGCAGCTTCTTCTCCATGTGCAGCGCCGAGGTCGCCATGAAGGTGTGGATGCGCATCGACTTGGCGCCGCGCAGCGCCTCGGCCGCCCGCGCGATGTCGCGGTCGTTGGCGCGCGCCAGCGAGCACACGGTGCAGTCCTTGATCGCGTCGGCGATCGAGCGCACCGCCTCGAAGTCGCCGTTGGACGATGCCGCGAAGCCCGCCTCGATCACGTCGACGCGCAGCTTCTCGAGCTGGCGCGCCAGGCGCAGCTTCTCCTCGCGCGTCATGGAAGCGCCCGGGCTCTGCTCGCCGTCGCGCAAGGTGGTGTCGAAAATGATGAGCTTGTCGGCCATTGGAATACTCCTGTAGCGCCCGGCCCGCTTGTGGCGGGAGGCAACGAACTGCAACGGTGGGTAGGGGTGGGGGGTGTCAGCGCGCGAGGCGCAGTAGCGGACCCAGCACCGCGAGCAGGTGCAGGCCGCCGGACGACCGGGTGGCGGTCGCCTGGGAGAGCGTGAGGATGAGGCCGCGGGTGCGGCTCGAAACGGAACGCATCGAAAAAATATAGCGGCTTTGTGCGGTGCACGCAACCACCGGCCGCCCGCCGTGTCGCGGGGCGGCCGCACGCCCTCCCGGCGCCGGGTGCGGGGGCATCGGGCCCGGCGGCGTCAGGTGCGGGGCAGCGTGACGCCGCGCTGGCCCTGGTACTTGCCGCCGCGGTCGCGGTAGGAGGTCTCGCACACCTCGTCGGACTCGAAGAAGAGCACCTGGGCGCAACCCTCGCCGGCGTAGATCTTGGCCGGCAGCGGCGTGGTGTTGGAGAACTCCAGCGTCACGTGCCCTTCCCACTCGGGCTCCAGCGGCGTGACGTTGACGATGATGCCGCAGCGGGCGTAGGTCGACTTGCCCAGGCAGATGACCAGCACGCTGCGCGGAATGCGGAAGTACTCCACCGTGCGCGCCAGCGCGAACGAGTTGGGCGGGATGATGCACACCGGGCCCTGGAAGTCGACGAACGACTTCTCGTCGAAGTTCTTCGGATCGACGATGGTCGAGTTGATGTTGGTGAAGATCTTGAACTCGTCGGCGCAGCGCAGGTCGTAGCCGTAGCTCGAGGTGCCGTACGACACGATGCGCCTGCCGCCGACCTCGCGCACCTGGCCCGGCTCGTACGGCTCGATCATGCCCTGCGCCGCCATGCGGCGGATCCAGCGGTCGGATTTGATGGTCATGGGAGGAATCCGCGGGCGGCGCGGAGGCGCCGCGAAACGCGGGATTCTAGCGCGCGCGTGGGGTGCGACGGCCATGCTGCAATGCAACATCCAGCCCGGCCGGACGCCCGCCCGGGCATCCCCGTCCGGGAATCCCATTAAGCGCCGCACCGAACCCCTCTCAAGCCACGCGATGGTGGCATGATGACATTCTCGATCACAGCGCCGCGCAATGCGGCCCACAACATCGCGTCGAGGAGGCGATTCATGAACCAGACCGTGACGATGACGGTGAACGGCAAGCAGGTTTCGGCCAGCGTCGACCCCCGGACGCTGCTGGTGCAGTTCATCCGCGAGCACCTGCAGTTGACGGGCACGCACGTGGGCTGTGACACCGCGCAGTGCGGCGCGTGCACGATCCACCTGAACGGGCGCGCGGTGAAGTCCTGCTCGATGCTGGCCGTGCAGGCCGAGGGGGCCTCGATCACCACCATCGAGGGCATCGCCAACGGCGCGATGCATCCGGTGCAGCAGGCGTTCCACGAATGCCACGCGCTGCAGTGCGGCTTCTGCACCCCCGGCATGGTGATGTCGGCCATCCAGCTGCTGCAGGACAACCCCAAGCCCAGCGAGGCGCAGATCCGCGAGGCGCTGGAAGGCAACATCTGCCGCTGTACCGGCTACCACAACATCGTGCGCGCGATCGAGCAAGCCGCCGCCCGCGGCTGAAGTCACCGGAGACACCGCCATGACCGACCTGTCGAACTCGCCGATCGGCAAACCGCTGCTGCGCCGCGAGGACCAGCGCTTCCTCACCGGCAACGGGCAGTACACCGACGACGTGGTGATGCCGCACCAGACCTACGGAGTGTTCCTGCGCTCGCCGCACGCGCACGCGCGCATCAAGTCGATCGACACCCGGCGCGCGCTGGCCGCGCCCGGCGTGGTCGCCGTCTTCACCGGCGCCGACCTGGCCGAGGCCAAGGTGGGCGGCCTGCCCTGCGGCTGGCTGATCCACAGCAAGGACGGCAGCCCGATGAAGGAGCCGCCGCACCCGGTGCTCGCGCAGGGCAAGGTGCGCCACGTGGGCGACCAGGTGGCCCTCGTGGTCGCCGAGAGCATCCTGCAGGGCAAGGACGCCCTCGAGCTCATCGACGTCGACTACGAACCGCTGCCGGCGGTCATCGATTCGACCACCGTCGACGAGGCACCGGCCGCCGTGCACGACGAGGCGCCCGACAACGTCTGCTACGACTGGGGGCACGGCGACAAGGCGGCCGTCGAGGCCGCCTTCGCCAAGGCGGCGCACGTGACGCGGCTCGAGTTCGTCAACAACCGGCTGATCCCCAACGCCATGGAGCCGCGCGCGGCCAACGCGGTCTACACCAAACACGACGACAGCTACACCCTGTACGTGGCCAACCAGAACCCGCACGTGGAGCGCCTGCTGATGAGCGCCTTCGTGCTCGGCCTGCCCGAATCGAAGGTGCGCGTGATCGCCCCCGACGTGGGCGGCGGCTTCGGCTCCAAGATCTTCCTCTACCCGGAGGAGACCGCCCTGGTATGGGCCTCCAGGCGCGTCGGGCGCCCGATCAAGTGGACCGCCGAGCGCAGCGAATCGTTCCTCACCGACGCGCACGGCCGCGACCACGTCACCACCGCCGAGATGGCCATGGACGCCGAGGGCCATTTCCTGGCGATGCGCGTGCACACCGTCGCCAACCTGGGCGCCTATCTCTCGACCTTCGCCTCGGCGGTGCCGACCATCCTGTACGCGACGCTGCTGGCGGGCCAGTACCGCACGCCGGCCATCTACTGCGAGGTCAAGGCGGTGTTCACCAACACCGCGCCGATCGACGCCTATCGCGGCGCCGGCCGGCCGGAGGCGAGCTACGTCGTCGAGCGCCTGGCCGAGCAGTGCGCGCGCGACATGAAGCTCGATCCCGCCGAGATCCGGCGGCGCAACTTCATCACCGAGTTCCCCTACGCCACTCCGGTCGGGCTCACCTACGACATCGGCGACTACGGCGCTACGCTGGCCAAGGCGGTGGAGCTGGCCGACGTGGCCGGCTTCCCGGCGCGCAAGCAGGCCGCCGCGCAGCGCGGCAGGCTGCGCGGGCTGGGCTACTCGTGCTACATCGAGGCCTGCGGCATCGCGCCCTCGAACATCGCCGGCGCACTGGGCGCGCGCGCCGGCCTGTTCGAGGCCGGCGAGGTGCGCGTGCACCCGACCGGCACGGTGACCATCTTCACCGGCTCGCACGCCCACGGCCAGGGCCACGAGACCACGTTCGCGCAGGTGGTCGCCGGCAAGCTCGGCATCCCGGTCGAGAACGTCGAGATCGTGCACGGCGACACCGGGCGCGTCCCGTTCGGCATGGGCACCTACGGCAGCCGCTCGCTGGCGGTCGGCGGCACGGCGATCGTCAAGGCGGTCGACAAGGTGATCGCCAAGGGCAAGAAGATCGCCGCCCACCTGCTAGAGGCGGCCGACACCGACATCGAGTTCGAGAACGGCGAGTTCAAGGTGGCCGGCACCGACCGCAAGGTGCCGTTCGCGCAGGTGTCGCTGGCCGCCTACGTGCCGCACAACTACCCGCTGGACAAGCTCGAGCCGGGGCTCAACGAGAACGCCTTCTACGATCCGACCAACTTCACCTACCCCGCCGGCACCTACGTGTGCGAGGTGGAGGTCGATCCCGAGACCGGCAGGACGCAGGTGGTGCAGTTCGTGGCCGTGGACGACTTCGGCAACATCGTCAACCCGATGATCGTCGAGGGCCAGGTGCACGGCGGCCTGGCGCAGGGCCTCGGGCAGGCGATGCTCGAGGGCTGCGCCTACGACGCGGAATCCGGCCAGCTGCTCACCGGCTCGTACATGGACTACACCATGCCGCGCGCCGACGACCTGCCGAAGTTCGTCGTGGCCACCCACGGCACGGCCTGCACGCACAATCCGCTCGGCGTCAAGGGCTGCGGCGAGGCCGGCGCGATCGGCTCGCCGGGCGCCTTCATCAACGCCCTCACCGATGCGCTCGGCGTCACCGACGTGCCGATGCCGGCCACCGCCGAGCGCGTGTGGCGCATCGCGAACAAGAAAGCCTGAACGAGGAGCCCCGACATGTATGCATTCGAATATCAGCATCCGGACAGCGTCGCGCAGGCGGTCGGAGCCGCGGGCGGCGAAGCGCGCTATCTCGCCGGCGGCCAGAGCCTGGTGCAGTCGATGAAGCTGCGGCTGGCCTCGGCCAGCACGCTGGTCGACCTCTCGGGCATCGAGGGGCTGCGCGGCATCGTGCGCGACGGCTCCTCGGTGAAGATCGGCGCGATGACGCGCCACTCCGAGGTGGCGCGCTCGGCCGACGTGCGCTCGGCCATCCCGGCGCTCGCCGAGCTGGCCGAGGGCATCGGCGACCCGATGGTGCGCAACATGGGCACGCTGGGCGGCTCGATCGCCAACGCCGACCCGGCGGCCGACTACCCGGCCGGGGTGCTCGGCCTGGGCGCCACCGTCCAGACCGACCGCAGGACGATCGCCGCCGACGATTTCTTCAAGGACCTCTTCACCACGGCGCTCGAGCCGGGCGAGCTGATCGTCTCGGTCAGCTTCCCGGTGCCGCAGCACGCGGCCTACGTCAAGTACAAGCAGCCTGCCTCGCGCTTCGCGCTGGTGGGCGTGATGGTGAGCCAGGGCACGGGCGGCGTGCGCGTGGCGGTCACCGGAGCGCGCACCCACGCGTTCCGCGTGCCGCAGATCGAGCAGGCACTGGCGCGCGACTTCCGCCCTGAGGCGGTCAGCGGCATCCGCCTCGATCCGGCCGGCTACAACAGCGACCTGCACGGTTCGGCCGAGTACCGCGCCGCGATGGTCACGGTGATGGCGAGGCGCGCTGTCGAGAAGGCGCTCGCGCGCTGAACCACGTGACCTCCATGCCGGGACCCGCCAACGTCGACGAAACCCTGGCGATGCTGGCCCGCCAGAACTATCTGGCGGGGCGCCGGCTCGCCACCGCCGTCTTCCTCGCCCTCGAGCTGAGCCGGCCGCTGCTGCTCGAGGGCGAGGCGGGCACCGGCAAGACCGAGCTGGCCAAGGTGCTGGCGCAGGCGCTCGACACCCCGCTCATCCGGCTGCAGTGCTACGAGGGGCTCGACATCGCGTCGGCGGCCTACGAGTGGAACGTGGCGCGCCAGATGCTCGAGATCCGCATCGCCGAGGCCGGCCACGAAGCCAGCCGCGAACGCCTGATCGCCGGCCTGTACTCGCGCGAGATGCTCATCGAGCGGCCGCTGCTGCAAGCCCTCACGCAGCCCCGGCCGCCGGTGCTGCTGATCGACGAGCTCGACCGCGCCGACGAACCGTTCGAGGCCTTCCTGCTCGAAGTGCTGGCCGAATCGCAGATCTCGGTGCCGGAGCTGGGCACGATCCGCGCCGAGCATCCGCCGGTGGTCATCATCACCTCCAACCGCACGCGCGAGATCCACGACGCGCTCAAGCGCCGCTGCCTGTACGCCTGGGTCGACTACCCGGATGCCGAGCGCGAGCTCGAGATCATCCGGCGCAAGGCGCCCGGGGCAGGGGAGCGGCTGGGCGCGCAGGTGGTGGCCTTCGTGCAGCGGGCGCGCGCGTTCGACCTGTTCAAGGCACCCGGCGTGGCCGAGACCATCGACTGGGCCAACGCGCTGGTGGCGCTGGACGCGATGTCGCTCGACCCGCGCTCGGTGTCGGACACGCTCGGCGTGCTGCTGAAGTACCAGGACGACATCGCCCGGTTCGAAGACGGCGCGGCCGCCGCGATTCTCGACGAGCTGCGCGCCAAGGGCATCCTGCCGCGAACGCCGACGTGAGCGGGCGAGTCGCCGACAACATCGCGCACTTCGCGCGCGTGCTGCGCGCCGCCGGCCTGCCGGTGGGCACCGACCGCATCCTCGCGGCGATCGCGGCGGTCGAGCGGGTGGGGCTCGAGCGCCGCGAGGACGTGCATGCCGCGCTCTCGGCGATCCTGCTCAGCCGCCACGAGCAGCAGCCGGTGTTCGATGCGGCATTCGCCGCCTTCTGGCGCGACCCGAAGCTGCTCGAGCGGCTGCTGTACCTGCTGCTGCCGCGCGTCTCCGGACGCCCCGGCGCGGTCAAGCCGCCGCAGCGCCCGCGTCGCGTCGAGGACGCCCTCTCGCCGCCGGCCGAGACCCCGCCGCGGCCCCCGCCGCCAGGCGAGGAGGACGAGCGCCGGATCGACACTGTGATGAGCTTCTCGGATCGCGAGCGGCTGCAGCGCGCCGACTTCGAAAGCATGTCGGCCGCCGAATTCGCCCTCGCCCGCCACCTCGCGGAGACGGCTCCGCTGCCGGTGCGACCGCTGCGCACGCGGCGGCGCTCGCCTTCGCCGCGCGGGCGCATCGACGTGCGGCGCGCGCTGCGCCGGCTCGCGCGCGCGCCCGACACCATCGAGCTGGCGCGCTCGGCGCCCACGCTGCGCACGCCGCCGCTGGTGATCCTGATCGACATCTCGGGCTCGATGGACCGCTATGCCCGCGCCTTCCTGCACTACGCCTACGGGCTCACCCAGCACCATCACCGCGTGCACACCCTGGTGTTCGGCACCCGGCTCACCGACATCACCCGCTGCCTGCGCAACCGCGACCCCGACGTGGCGATCGCGCGGGCCGAGGCCCTGGTGCATGACTGGCGCGGCGGCACCCGCATCGCCTCGAACCTGGCCGAGTTCAATCGCCGCTGGGCGCGCCGGCTGCTCACCGGCAACGCCGCTCTGCTGCTGGTCACCGACGGGCTCGATCGCGACGAGCACGGCTCGCTCGGCGAGGAGGCGGCGCGGCTGGCGCGCTTCTCGCACGAGCTGGTGTGGCTCAATCCGCTGCTGCGCTATGCCGGCTTCTCGCCGCGCGCGGCGGGCGTGCGCGCACTGCTGCCGCACGTCGACCGCATGCTGCCGATGCACAACCTGGCCAGCCTCGCCGACCTCGCCCGCGCGCTGCGCACGCCGCCCGCTCGCCCCCAATTCGTCCACCCGCTGCGCAGCCGCGCGCCGCGCGCACAGCACGCTGCCGCCCCCCATTTCCAGGAGCTCCCGACATGAACCTGCAAGACGAACGCCTGATTGCCGCCACCCCGGAAGCGACCTGGGCCGCGCTCAACGACCCCGAGACGCTCAAGGCCTGTATCGCCGGGTGCGAATCCCTCGAACGGGTGGGCGACGACGAATTCCAGGCCGTCATGGCCGTGCGCATCGGCCCGGTGAACGCGCGCTTCAAGGGCCGGCTCAAGCTGGAGAACGTGGTGCCCCCGTCCTCCTACACCATCGCCTTCGACGGACAGGGCGGCGTGGCCGGCTTCGGCAAGGGCTCGGCCGACGTCAAACTCACACCGCAAGCCGGGGCAACCCTGCTGGGCTACACTGCAAAGGCACAGGTGGGCGGCAAGCTCGCGCAAGTGGGGTCGCGCCTGATCGACGGCGCCGCGGCGAAGATCGCCGAGGATTTCTTCACCGCCTTCGAGGCGCGGCTGGCGCCGCCGGCCGCGGGCGAGGCGGCAGGTGCGGAAGGCACCGCGGCGCCGGCTGCCGCTGCACCCGCGCCGGCGGGCATGGGAAGCCGCCTGCTGGTGTGGATCGTGATCGCGGTCGTGGTGCTGGTGCTTGCCTGGCTGTTCGTCTCGCGGTGAACGTATGAATGAACCGACTGCGCGACCTCGGGCTGCTCGCTACGGTTCCTTCACACGTTCGAGGGCGGACGGGCGGCCGCGCTGGCCCGAACACCGATGACGAGGAGTGAGTCATGGACAGCCTGGATCGTGAAGTCCTCGAACACGCGAGGGACTGGTTCGCCGAGGGCCGCCGCGTCTGGCTGGTGACCGTGGTGGAGACCTGGGGCTCGTCGCCGCGCCCGGTGGGCGCGCTGCTGGCCCTGCGCGACGACGGGCTGGTGGTCGGCTCGGTCTCGGGCGGCTGCGTCGAGGACGATCTCATCGAGCGCGTGCGCACCGGCGAGCGCGTGGCCAGGCCGTCGATGATCCTGTACGGCGTGAGCAAGGAGGAGGCGGCGCGCTTCGGCCTGCCCTGCGGCGGCACCCTGCGGCTGCTGCAGGAGCCGCTGTCGGATGCGGCCTGGATCGACGAGGTGCTCGAGCGCACCGCGCGCCAGGAGCTGGTGGCGCGCACGCTCGACCTGGAGACCGGCCGCGCCGTGCTCGAGCCCTCGCAGCGCGGCGAGGCATTCGAATTCGACGGCCGCATCGCGCGCGCCGTCTTCGGGCCGCGCTACCGGCTGCTGATGATCGGCGCCGGGCAGCTCTCGCGCGTGCTCGCCGAGATGGCCAAGGCGCTCGACTTCCAGGTGTTCGTGTGCGACCCGCGCGAGGAGTACTACACGACCCTGGCGCTGCCCCAGGTGACCTGGCTGCCCGGCATGCCCGACGACGTGGTGCTGGAGTTCAAGCCCGACGCGCACACGGCGATCGTGGCCCTCACGCACGACCCCAAGCTCGACGACATGGCGCTGCTCGAGGCGCTCAAGTCGCCCGCCTTCTACATCGGCGCCCTCGGCTCGCGCAGCAATACCGCGCGCCGGCGCGAGCGCCTGGCGCTGTTCGACCTCACGGCCGAGGAGATCGCGCGCCTGCACGGGCCGATCGGGCTGCACATCGGCAGCCGCACGCCGGCGGAGATCGCGGTGGCCATCCTGGCCGAGATCGTCTCGGTGAAGAACGGCGTCGCGCTGGTCCAGAAGAAGGCCGAGCAGGAAGACGCCTGTCCGACCGTGCACTAGCGCGGGCGGCGCCGCTCCCCAACCCGTTCACACCACGGCCGCCCCTGCACCGGGGCCGCCAAGCGCGCCCGCGCCCGGCACCGGTCGCGCCGCGAGCGCCAGCACCTGCCGGCCGTCCGCAGTGCGGGCGGCCTCGATGGGCACGCCGTAGGCGTGCGACAGCAGGGTCGGCTCGACCAGCTGCGCGACCGGCCCGAAGGCGGTGGCGCCGCCGGGCAGGTAGACCAGCGCGTCGTTGCCGGCGCGCAGCGCATGGTTGGGATCGTGCGTCGCGTAGACGATGCCGAGCCCGTCGCCGGCCAGGTCGTGCAGCGTATCGAGCACCCTGCCCTGGTTGCCGAAATCCAGGCTGGCGGTCGGTTCGTCCAGCAGCACGCTCGTGGCCTCCTGGGCGAGCGCGCGGGCGATGGCCGCCAGCTGGCGCTCGCCGCCCGACATGCGCGACAGCGGGCGCGTGCGGAAGCGCTGCAGGCCGAGGCGCGCGATGGCGCGGGCGACCGCTTCGCGATCGGCCCGGCCGGGCGCCGCGCCGATGGCGAGCCGCCCCAGGCGCCCGAGCATGACGTACTGCTCGACGTCGAAATCGAAGGCCGTCCCCGGCTGCTGGGGCACCCACGCCACCCGCGCGGCCAGCTCGCGCGGCGTGAGCGCGACCAGCGCGCTGCCGCCCCAGTGCACGGTGCCGGCCACGGGGGGCAGCACGCCGAGCAGCGTGCGAAACAGCGTGCTCTTGCCCGAGCCGTTGGGCCCGAGGACCACCACGATCTCGCCGGCATGCAAGGCCAGGTCGATCGGCTCGGTGAGGGCGCGCCCGCCGTAGCCGAAGCCGAGCGCGCGCACGCTCAGCAGCTCAGGCATCGCCGCGCCTGAGCATCAGGGCGAACAGCACCGGCGCGCCGACCAGCGCGGTGAGCACGCCGGGCGGCACCTCGGCCTGAGCGATGCTGCGCCCCAGCGTATCGATGAGCAGCATCAGCAGGGCGCCGAGCAGCATCGAGATCGGCAGCACGCGCGCGAACGAGGCGCCCGCCAGCAGGCGCGCGGCGTGCGGCACCACCAGCCCGATCCAGCCGATGATGCCGGCGGCCGCCACGGTGGCGGTGGTGGCCAGCGTGGCGCCGCACACCAGGGCCAGACGCAGCACCGGCAGGCGCACGCCCAGCGCATGGACCTCGTCGTCGGACAGTGCGAGCGCGTCGGCGCGCCAGCGCACCAGCACCAGCGGGACCAGCCCCGCCAGCGAGAACCCGGTGAGCAGCACCAGGTCGGTGACGGTGATCGAGGCGAAGCTGCCGAGCAGCCAGAAGGTGATCGCCGGCAGTTGCGTGTAGGGGTCGGCCAGCGTCTTGACGAGCGCGATCAGCGCCCCGAGCATGCTGCCGATGGCGATGCCGGCGAGCACCAGGCTGAGGGTGCGGTCGCGCAGGGGCAGCACCGTGCCCACCGAGTAGACCAGCGCCACCGCGCCCAGGCCGCCGACGAAGGCCGCCCCCTGGATGGCGAACACGCTCCAGCCAAGGAAGATGCCGAGCACTGCCCCGAGCGCCGCGCCGGCCGATACGCCGAGCAGGTCGGGCGCGGCGAGCGGGTTGCGGAATACCGCCTGGAGGGCCGCACCCGAGGCCGCCAGCGCCGCGCCCACGAGCGCGGACGCCAGCACGCGCGGACCGCGGATCTGCCACAGCACGGTGTGCGCCATCGACGTCTGGGCCGGATCGGACAGCTCGCCGCGGCCCACCAGCAGGCGCACCACGTCGGCCAGCGGCAGGTGGAAGCGGCCGCTGCCGAGCGCGTAGAGCAGCGCCGCGACGAGCGCCAGCGCCAGCGCGGCAGCCAGCAGCGGCCAGGGCAGGCGCCGGCCGCGCGATGCGCGCACGAGCGCCTCGGTCACCGGCCGGCCGCGAGCAGGGCGCGCATCTGCGCGATCGAGGGCCGCCGCCAGTACAGCCACTCGAAGGTATCCGCTAGCCGCTCCTCGAGCGGGCCGCGCACGCGCTTCGGGTACAGCATCGCCGACAGCCACTCGATGCCGACCAGGCGATTGAGGGCCGGCGGCGTGTCGAACCAGCCGAAGGGCAGGCTGGGCGCGAGCAGGACGCGGCGGGCACGCACCGCCGGCAGCGCCGACCAGACCGCGCGCCGACGGATGCCGGCGAAGAACGCCGGATCGCTGGCGAGGATCCAGTCGGGGTTCCAGGCCAGCACCTGCTCGAAGGAAATCTGGCTCAGGTTGGGCGCCTCGAGCCGGGCCACGTTGATCGCGCCGACCTGCTCGAGCACTTCCGCATTCAGGCCGCCGGCGGCCGCCGTGGCCAGGCCGGTAGGGCCGCGCGCGAACAGCACGCGCGGCCGGTCGCCCTCGGCCAGGCCGGCGCGCAGCTCGGCCGCGGCATCGAGCCTGGCACGCGTGCCGCGCGCCAGGCTCTCGGCGCGCGCGGTCAGCCCGAGCACCTGCCCGAGCCGGCGCAAGGTGGCCTCGGTGTGCTCGAAGGCGCCGTCCAGGAGCAGGTAGGGGATGCCGGTCTGGCGCTGCACCTGCTCGGCCAGCGAGGCGTAGGTCGGAGCGATGGAGCCCACGTCGACGATCAGGTCGGCCTGCAGCGCCAGCACCGCTTCCAGCTTCGCCGTGGAGCCGCGCCCGGTGAGCCGCCCCACTTCGGGCAGCGCGGCGACCTGCGGCAGCAGGAACGCCGCCTCCTCGGGCCGCACGGCGCGCGGCCAGCCGAGCAGCCGGTCCGGCGCCATGCAGTAGAGGAACACCGAGGCCGGCGCGCCGGCCGGAAAGACGCGGCGCGGCGTGCGCGCGGCCGTCACGCGCCGGCCGGCGTCGTCGGTGGTCGCGATCTGCGCGCGGACCGCGCCTGCTGCCGATGCGGCGGCAGCGGCCAGCCCCGCCGCGACGAAGCGGCGCCGGCCGGGTGCGCGCGGCGCGCCGGCCGCTCCGGCGGGAACGCCGCGCGGACCGGGGCCGGGCGGCCCGGCGAGCTCAGCGTGCCGTACCGAATCCGTGTCGAACGAGGATCGCCTGTCCATCGTCGGACAGGATAAACCACGCGAAACGCCACGCCGGCTCGGGCGCACCGTGCATCACCGTGAGCCCGTAGCGCGCGCCGACCGACAGCTCGGGCGGGATCGCCACCGTCGCCAGGCCGGGGAACTCGCGCTGCGCGGCCCGCGCATTGGTGCAGTAGGTGAGGAAGATGTCGGCCTGCCCATTGGCGAGGAGATCGCCGTAGACGCTGCGGTCGCGCGGCGGCGGCGGCGAATGCGGCCCGCCGGTGAGCTGCAGCGCCTTCGACTCGAGCGCGGCCCGCGCCCCGGCGCGCACCGCCTCGGCGCGGGCGAACAGCGCCCAGGCATAGTCGCCCGAGGGATCGGCCTTCGGCGTCGAGGTGCCCAGGCGCAGCGACGGGTCGAGCATGCGCTCGAGCAGATTGTCCGGCTGCACGCCGAGCCCGACCCGCGTGAGCGCGCACAGCGCGTTGCGCGCGAAGGCCAGCGGCCCGGCCGCTCGGCCGGCGCGCGCGAGCGCCTCGGGATGCTCCATGTCGGCCGAGGCGAACACCTGGGCCGCCTCGCCCGCCGCGATGCGCTCGCGCAGCAGGCCCGACGGGCCGTACACCGCCTCGACGCGCACCGGCTCGCGGCGCTCGAACTCGCGCGCGGCCTCGTCGAACGCCGCGCGCAGGCTGCCCGCCGCGTGCAGCAGCACCGGCTGCGCGCCGGCGGCGCGCGAAGATGCCGGAGTAGCGGTGCGCGAAGAGGCGGACGAAGCCATCGCGGGCTCGCGCGTCAATCGCCTGCCACCGGGGCACCGGCGAAATCGCCGCGCCGCGAGCGGCCCAGCCCCGGGGCCGCGGCCAGGGCGTCGACGCGGACCTCGTCGGCCGACAGCAGCACGGGCGCGGCGGACGGCAGCCGCGCATCCCGGTCGCGATAGCGCACGCGGCGCAGTCGCCCATCGACGAGCACCGACGACCAGCCGTCGGCGTCCGGTCCCTCCATGTGCTCGGCGACCACCGCGAGCCCGCGCCCGGCCGCATCGCCGCCGCAGGCGACGAGCGGTGCTCCGTCGAAGGTGACGTGGCCGGCGTCGAGCCGGAGCAGCCGGTCGGCCATGCGCAGCATCTCGGCCGGATCGTGGCTGACCATGAAGGTGGTGGTGCCGAAGTGCCGGTGCAGCCGCAACACTTCGTTCTGCAGCTCCCGCCGCAGCGGAGGATCGAGCGCCGACAGCGGTTCGTCGAGGAGCAGGATTGCCGGCCTGCGGGCAAGCGCGCGGATCAGGGCGAGGCGCTGCCTCTGCCCGCCGGACAGCCAGTCGGGACGCCGGTCGCAAAGCCCGTACAGGCCCGAGAGGCGCAGCAGCTCGTCGATCCACGCGCGGTCGCGCCGGCGGCCCGCCGCATATTCGACGTTGCCGCGCACGGTCATGTTCGGGAACAGCGCATAGTCCTGGAACACGAAGCCGATCGAACGGCGGCGCGTCGGCAGCTCGATGTGCCCGCTCGTGTCGTACCACGTCTGGCCGCCGACGGTCAGCCGCCCCTCGGCCGGCCGCGCGAGCCCGGCCACCAGCCGCATCAGGGTGGTCTTGCCCGCCCCGGACGGGCCGGTGACGGCGACGAAGGCGCCGCGCTCGGCCTCGAGCGCGACATCGAGCTCGAACCGTCCGCCGGGCCCCTGCAGCGGCATGCGCATCGACAGGCGCAGCCACGGTACGATCGACGCGGCCTCCTCAGGCATCGTCGCGCCGCATCTCGACCCGGACGTCGCGCGGCCGCGCGTAGTACGGCGCCGAGGTCACCAGCAGGTCGGCGCCGGCGCGCGCGTAGGCGGCGGCATTGCGCTCGTCGATGCCTCCGGCCGCGGCGAGCAGCGGCCGCTGCCGCAGGGATGCGAAGGCCTGCGCGATGCGCTCGACGTGCGCGGGATCGAGCTTGTCGACCTGGACGACATCGGCTCCGGCGCGCGCGCAGGCGATCGCTTCCTCCACCGACTCCGCCTCGATCGATACCCGGCGCTCGGGTGCGCGCGCACGCAGCCGTTCGATGCAGGCGTCGATCGTAACCCCCGCATCGAGCAGCACGCGATGCTGCTCGAACACGAGCACCGAATCCGACAACCCCAGGCGGTGCGGGATCGCGCCGCCCGCCTCGATCGCCAGCAGCGCCCACCGCTTGATGCCCGGCACGTGCTTGCGCGTGCACACCACCCTGCACGCAGGCGCGCCTTCGCGCGCCGCCTGCACGATGGCGCGCGCTGCGCTCGCCACGCCGCCGAGGATCTCGAGCAGCGTCTGCGCCGTCTTGTAGCCGCGGTGCAGCGAGGCGGCCGCCGCGCTCGCCTCGAGGATCGTCGCTCCCGCCTCGACCGAAGCGCCGGAGGGGGCATGCATCCGCACGCCGGCGCCGCACAGCTCGAGCAGCCGCGCGGCCTGCTCGACGCCGGCGAGCGTCATGGGCGCGCGCGCGGCGAAACGCATCCGCGCCGGCACATCCCCGATGCCGAGGCCGTGCGTCGTGATGTCGCCGTAGGGACAGTCCTCGAGCAGGATGCGGATCAGCTCTTCGTCGGAGAACATCGCTCAGGCTCCGATCGGCAGGCGCACTGCGCCGGCGCGCCGCAAGGCGACGAATACCGCGATCGACACCATGCCGAGCAGCGCGGACAGGACCACCGCGCGCGGGTACTCGCCGTTGAACACCGCATTGTAGATCTCCAGCGACACGGTGTTCGTACGGCCGACGATGTTGCCGCCGAGCATGAGCGTGATGCCGACTTCGCCGAGCGAACGCGCGGTCGCCAGCACCAGGCCGGCGATGATCGCCGGGCGCACGTTCGGCAGGATCACCCAGGCGAAGGTCTCCCATTCGTTGCGCCCGAGCGTGCGCGATGCCTCGCCGAGCCGGCGCGAGACGCCGGCGATCGCCGCCTCGATCGGCTTGACGACGAGCGGCAGCCCGACAATCACCGAAGCGAGCAGCACGCCTTCGAAGGTGAAGACGAAGCGCAGGCCGAAGGTCTCGGCCAGCCACTGCCCGAGCGGGCTGCGCCGCCCGAGCGCCAGGAGCAGGAAGAAGCCCATCGCCAGCGGCGGGAAGACCATGGGCAGCGTCACGGCCACATCGAGCACGGTGCGCCCGGGCCAGCGCGGCAGGGCGAGCGCCCAGCCCAGCCCGATGCCGAGCACCAGGTGCGCGACGAAGGTGGCGGCAGCCACCTTGAGGGTGAGCAGCGCCGGCGCGGCGAGGGCGGGATCGGCGACGGCGGCGAGCGCCGCGTCGAGCACCGCGCTCACAGCCCGTGGCGCCGCAGGATGGTGCGTGCTTCGTCGCTTCCGAGCCAGGTCGCGAAGCCCTGCACCGCGCCGGATCGCGATGCGCCGGGCAGCACGCCGCAGACGACCTCGACCGGGTCGTACAGCTTCGGATCGACCTCGACGTAGCCGCCGATGTTCGCTCCCGCGCCGATCGCGTCGGTGGCGTTGACGAAGCCGGCGTCGATCTCGCCGCTGGCGACGTAGCTCGTCACCTGGGGGACGGTCGCCACCGGCAGCAGCTTCGGATCGATGCGCTGCGCGAGCCCTGCGCGATCGAGGAACTGGCGGCCGGCCTTGCCGTACATCGCGTTGACCTGGTCGGGAATGCCGATGCGCTCGAACTGCGGCGAGGCCAGGTCGCGCGCATCGCGCAGCGCGATGCCCTTGCGGTACGCGACGACGAGCCTGCCCAGCCCGAGGCGCGCCTGCGACGAGAACGACAGGCCGGGCGCGGCCTCGAGCACGACGCGGTCGCCGCAGACCATGGAGATGGTGCCGCTCTCGCGCGCCTGCGCGATCACCTGGCCGAGGTGGCCATAGACCTGGGTGATCCTGTCGCCGCTCGCCTTTTCGTGGGCGGCGACGAGCTCGGCGAGCGGGCGCCGGAAGCCGGCTCCCGCTGCGAGGGTGAACTCCGCGGCGTTCGCCGAGGCGATCGCGGCGGCGGCGACGAAGAGCGAGACGATGATGCGCATGCCGGTTCCCGAATGCGCGGCCCGGGATGGCGGCGCTGCGCGTCAGTGTAGAAGCGCACGGGAAGCCGATCGATATGTCCGAATAAACATACCGACGGATCGAGATGCTTCATCCATCTGCGAGAATAGCCGGACACCATCGGTGCATCGACCCGAATCGCCATGCATAGCTCGTCCGGCATCATCGCCGTGGAGTTGCAGTACGCCCTGTCCGCGGTCGCAGGCGCGCACCTGCGCAATCCGTTCTTCGACGTGCTCGGGGCGGTGCGGCACGAGGGCTCGATCGCCGCGGCCGCGCGCAAGCTCGGCTGGTCGTACCGGCACCTGTGGGGCTACCTGAAGGAACAGGAGGTCCGCCTCGACCGGCCGCTGGTCCATTGGGACAAGGGGCGCGCGGCGCGCCTGACCGACTTCGCCGAGAAGCTGCTGTGGGCGGAGACGCGCATCCGCGCCCGCCTCGCGCCGCAGGTGGAGAACCTCGCCACCGAGATCGGGCGCGAGCTTTCGATCGCGTTCAACGACGAGGTGCAGATCACCACCTGCGTGGCCAGCCACGACCTGTCGCTGCCGCTGCTCAAGCGCCTGTGCCAGACCGAGCGCGAGGTGCTGCTCGACCTGCACTACGAGGGCAGCCTCGACGCGCTGCGGCGCATGCGCGCCGGCCACTGCGCGTTCGCCGGCATCCACCTTCCGCTGTCGCGCCCCGACCTGGCGCAGCGCGGCTCGAAGGTGCACCGGGCGTTCGGGCCGCTGCTGCGGCTGGGGCGCGAGAAGCTGATCCGCGTGGCGCACCGCACGCAGGGCCTGTTCGTGGCCAAGGGCAATCCGCTGAAGGTGCGCGGCATCGAAGACCTGCCGCGCCTGCGCTTCGTCAACCGCGCGCCCGCCACGGGGACGCGCGCGCTGCTCGAGGAGCTGCTCGCCGTGCATCGCATCGATCCGGCGTCGGTCCGCGGCTTCGGCCACGAGGAAGCCAACCACCTGGCGGTGGCGGCCGCCGTGGCGGCCGACGCAGCCGATGCCGGACTGGGCATCCAGGCGGCGGCCGGCCGGGGCGTCGACTTCGTGCCGCTGGTGGTCGAGGACTACTTCCTGGTGTGCGAGCGCGAGACGCTGGCCACGCCGTGCGCCCAGGCCATCGTGTCGCTGCTCGCCTCGCCGCAATGGCGCGAGCAGGTGGCGGCGCTTCCCGGCTACTCGGCGCAGGACGCCGGCGAGATCGTCTCGCTACGGCGTACCCTGCCCTGGTACCGCTGAAGGCAAAAAAAACCGAGCGTCGGTCGCTTGCGCTGCCCTTCGCTCGGCGAGGCGGAGACATGGTTGGATCCGCCGTTTTGACAGGTTCCATCCTACTCCCAATCGGAGCAGGGGGTCGACGAGGAGCAGGAGGTCGACGGCGCGCCGCAATCGGCGCGTCAGAATCCGCAGGCCGGCGCGGGGTCGATCGTGGCGTGAACCGGCCCCAGCAGCCGGTGGCCGTGCGAGAAGGCCGTGGCGCGTCCGTTGCGCACGAAGGCGCACAGCGTGATGCCGAAGCGATCCGCGGCCTCGATCGCCAGCGAGGAAGCCGCCGAGACCGCCGCCACCATCTCGAGCCCGGCGCGCGCCGCCTTGCTCGCCATCTCGAGGGTGATGCGGCTGGTCAGCGCGGCGCCGCAGCCGGCCAGCGGAATGCCGGCGAGCAGGCACTCGCCGATGACCTTGTCGAGCGCGTTGTGCCGCCCGAGGTCCTCGGCCAGCGCCAGCACGCGCCCCGAAGCGTCGAAGATGGCCGCGGCATGCGTGCCGCCGGTGGCCAGCCAGACCGCCTGGCGCTGGCGCATGGCGGCCATGACCGCCTCGAGCTGCGCCGCCCCCAGCCGCAGCGCATCGCCCACCGGCGGGATGCCGCGCACCACGTCCTCGATGCGCTCGCGGCCGCCGCAGATGCCGCACGACGAGCCGATGACGACGTTGCGCCGCCGCACCCGCGCGCGCGTCGGATCGACGAGCGACAGGCGGACCACGTCCGGAGCGTCGGCGCACACCGACAGGGCGCGCACGCCCTCGATGCGATCGAACAGCCCCTCGGTGTAGGCGAAGCCGGCGGCCAGCGCGAGCACCTCGGGCACGCCGGTCTCGCCGGCTACACCCTCACCGGCCACACCCTCGCCGGCCGCTCCTTCGCCGAGCAGCACGCCCTCGCCGGGCACGAAGCCGCAGGCGGCGCCCGCCGGGCGCGTGGGCGTCCACATCAGCGTATAGGCGCCGATGCCCTCGACGTCGATGGTCAGCGTCTCCTCGTCGACGACCCAGCACGCATCCTCGACGGCGCCGGAGGCATCGAAGCGCTGCGCCGCGATCGCGCTGATGCCGTGCTGCCGGTGCAGGGGTGTGGCCATGTCGCGCTCCTCAGGCAGCGCGGCGCAGCGCCACGCGCACCAGGTCGGATCCGGAGCCGGTGGCGTCGGTCAGCTCCATCGACATGGGCGCCACCGTGTTCAGGCTGGGGGACTTGATCTTGTCCTTGGCGTACGGCGTGGCCCAGTGGTCGAACTGGCCGACGATGAGCAGCGTGTCGGGGCGGATGCCCTGGTTCACGATGGCGCGCCCGCGCGTGGTGTTCACCGGCGAGGCCACCTCCACCAGGTCGCCCTCCTCGATGCCGAGCTGCTGCGCGGTGCGGGCATTGATCACCACGCCGCCGTGGCCGCGCACGTTGCGCGAGACCTCGTCCATGAGCTGGATCGAGGCGTTGCCGCTGGCGTGGAACTGCATGCTCTTGGTGGTGAGCAGCCAGAAGGGATAGTCCTTCGGCTGCGCGCCCTGGTGGATCAGTGCGCGCTCCCAGCGTCCCGGCAGGTCGTGCCAGGCCGGCAGGAACTGGTATTCGGTGAGCTGGTCGTCCCACCAGTGGATGTCCTGCTCGTGCAGGCGGCGCTCCAGCTCGCGCCCGGAGCGGGTCAGGCGCTCCTGGTAGGGTAGCTCGTAGCGCAGGTTCAGCTCGGCGAGCTTGGGAGTGAGGTACCAGCCGCGGCGCGAATACGGCTGGCTGAAGAAGCCGTTCTCGCGGAACCAGGCGAGATCGCGGACCTCGCGCCCGCCGGTGAGGGCGGCGGTGGCCGCACGGCAGGCACCATCCCAGATCTCCTCGACCGAATGCACGCGCGTGGGATCGAGCGAGAAATCGAAGCCCTCGCCCTTGAACTGCGGCACGCCGCCCGCGCCGCGGTTGATGGCCGAGTTGTAGGGTTCGAGCAGCCCGGTGCGGCGCGCCAGCTCGGTGGAGATCCAGGTGAAGTCGCGCGCCTCGCCGCGCGGCGCGACCGCCGGCTGGCGCAGGATGAAGCCCTCGTGATGCCAGTACTGCTCGACGAACTTGGTGCGCCCGAGGCGGATGAGCTGAAGGCTCTCCAGGTCGGTGGCCTCGGGCAGGAGGATGTCGGCCATCCAGTTGGTTTCGTCGATGGTGTAGGCGAACGACGCCATGAAGGGGAAGCGCGCCATCGTCTCCGACAGCCCGCGCGTGTCCCAGAAGGAGATCGCCGGGTTGGTACGGAAGGTGATCCACACCTCGGGGAAGGCGGGATTCATCAGGTTCACCGGCGCGTCCTTCTGCCACATCCAGGCCAGGTGGGTCGGCCCCAGCGCCTGCGCCCAGGGGCCGTTGCCGACCAGCGGCACGAGGGTGCGGTGGGCATTGCGCCCGCCGGGCTTGCGTATCCACCGCTCCGGGTCGGTCGGGTTCAGGTTGTGCACCATGAAGCCGTCGTCGCCCGGCTTGACGCTGCGCATGCGGTCTTCGTGCGGCCGATTGATGCGGATGGTGGTGCCCAGCGTGCCGCCCGGCACCTCGAGCGCGCCCACCAGCACCGCCAGCACGGTGCGCCCCCACACGCAGTCGAAGGCGCCCCAGCCGTTGTTGACGGTCTTGCCCAGCGTGACCGAGACCGGCCGGAAGGGCAGCGTCTCGCCGTCGACCTCGACGGTCTCGCCGACGTGCGCGTGATCGACGAACTCGTTGGCGACGCGGCGGATGCGCTCGGCGGGCACCTCGCAGATCGTCTGCGCCCATTCGGGGGTGTAGCTGCGCACGTGCTCGACCAGCCGCGTGAACGAGGGCTCGCCCTGCACCTCGTCATATACCCAGCGATCGTCGTCGGGCCCCTGCTCGTAGGCATGGGCGACCGTGAAGCTGCCCTCCAGGGCCGGCACGATGCCGGGCGTGTCGAAGGGCACCGCGGCCTGGCGGCAGGTGTCCCACAGCAACGGCTTGGCGCTGGAGCCTTCGCGCAGGTAGTAGCCGTGGGGCCCCACCAGGTAGGGCGAAGCGGTGCGATCGCGCAGGAAGGGAAGGTCGAGGTGATCGCGCGGCCGCTCGTGCAGCATCACGTGGATCATCGCGAACATGAAGGCGGCGTCGGTCTTGGGCCTGATCGGGATCCACTCGGCCGAGCAGGCCGCGCTCACCGACATGTGCGGCTCGACGTAGACGCGCTTCATGCCGCGCACGCGCGCGGCCGCATGGCGCGCCACTGCCGCCACGCCGCCGGTCACCTCGACGTTGGCGCCGAAGGCGACGTTGTATTCGCAGTAGGGCGTGTCGGCGGACACCGTGAAGGCGCGATGCCAGTATTCGCCGTACAGGTGCTCGGAGTGCACGCACTTGACGCCCTGGCCCGAGCCGAAGCTGAAGTCGATCGGGCCCCAGGCGGCCATGAAGGCCGGGAAGGTGCCCATGTAGTGCGCCGGCGTGCCGCCGTGGCCCAGGCTGATGGCCACGCGCGGCAGGCCGGCCTCGTCGACCAGGCCCTTCTCGCGCACGGCGAGCAGGCGCTGCGCCACGGTGTCGAGCGCCTCGTCCCAGGAGATCGGCACGAAGCCGGGATCCTCGTTGATGCCCTTGCGCGGGTTGGTGCGCCGCATCGGCGAGAGGACGCGGTGCGGGGAATAGGTCTTCTGGATCAGGCCGTAGGCCTTGACGCAGGGCTTGCCGTCGCCGGGATGGATGCCCTTGCCGTGGAAGTTCGGCCCCACCTCGGTGGCCACGCCGTTCTCGACCTTGATGGTGAGCATGTCCGGGCCGGCCACGCAGTTGTAGCAATAGGTGGGGATCCACTTCACGTCCGCTGCTGCCACCATGCCGCTCCCGAAAATCTGCATTGCAATACCGCAATTTTAGGAGTGGGCCCCCCTGTGCCGCGATATGTAGTCGGCGACATATCTACGACGCGGGGGCCGCGGCCGGCACGATCCGGGCCTCGCCGAGCCTCGCCGGGACTCAGCCCGGCCGCCGGGGCCCGGGCGGCGGCGCGGCGGGCGCGGGACGCTCGCTGGCGAACCTGCGCACCATCTGCACGAAGGCGGACAGCGTCTGGGAGAAATCCCTGCGCCGGTAGACGCAGTTCAGCTCGACGTGGCGCAGATAGCCGCTGTTCAGGGGGCGGTAGAGAACGCCCGGCAGGCGCAGGCTGGCGCCCGACTCAGGGATCACGCACAGGCCGAATCCGCTGGCCACCAGCGCTACGCCCGTCAGCACGTCGCCCACCTGCTGCTCGACGCGCAGCCGCACGCCCTCGCGGACGAAGGCATGCGCCACTTCCTGCGCCAGGCCGTGCATGCGCACATCGGGGTAGAGGATCAGGGGCTCGTTCTCCATGTCCGCGATGGTGATCTCGCTCTTCGCGCACAAGGGGTGGCCTTCGTAGAGCGCCACCATCAGCCGCTCGCGCAGCACCGACTCGACGACCAGGTCGGGCTCGGAGGCCACCAGCCGGCTGAAGCCCACCGAGATGCGCCGCTCGCGCAGGGCGGCGAGCTGGTCGGCCCGGCTCAGGTTGTGCAGCACGATCTGCACCTCGGGCCGTTCGCGGTGGAAACGCGAGAGCAGCCGCGGGATCACGTCGAGCGCGCTGGAGCCGAACAGGCCCACGTCGAGCCGGCCGGTGTAGCCGTGGCCGGCGCGCTGGGCGCGCTCCTTCGCGCGCTGCGCCAGCATGAGCAGGTTCGGCACCTCGTCGTACAGCACCTGTCCGGCATCGGTCAGCTCCACGCCCTTGGAAGTGCGCAGGAACAGCTTCGCCTTCAGCTGCTCTTCGAGCACGCGGATCTGCCTCGTCAGCGGCGGCTGCGACATGTGCAGCCGCGCGGCCGCCCGGCCGAAATGGCGCTCTTCCGCGAGCGCCATGAAATACCTCATCTGACGAAGGTCCACGGGACTCCTTGACTCGCATCATTGCGATACCCAAAAGGTATCGAATGTAGTCCAACTGACGTTGGACAGTATCGCCTGCGCTCCCTATCGTCAACGGGTCACCAGACTTGCCCGCCACACGATAACGAGGAGACCATGAATACAGAGTCTGTCGACGAACGATTCGCCGTTGCGAGCGCAACGGCACGGCCGGCATCGCCGCGACGCGCGGCGCTGAAGACCCTGGGAAGTACGGCGGCCGCCATGGCGACGACCCTGCACGCGCCCTGGGTCCGGGCCGCCGACACCATCCGGATCGGCTACGTGAGCCCGCAGACCGGCCCGCTGGCCGTGTTCGGCGAACCCGACCCGTTCACGCTCGCCGGGATGAAGAAGCTGCTCGCGAGCGGGGTGAAAGTGGGCGGGCGCAACCACGCGATCGAGATCGTCTACAAGGATTCGCAGTCGAGCTCGAACCGCGCAGCCGACGCGGCCGCCGAGCTGATCCTGAAGGACAAGGTCGACCTCGTCGTCGCCGGCAGCACGCCCGCGACCACCAATCCGGTCGCCGACCAGTGCGAGATCAACGGCGTGCCCTGCATCACCAACGACACGCCGTGGCAGCCGCACTTCTTCGGCCGCGGCGGAAATCCGAAGAAGGGGTTCGACTGGACCTATCACTTCTTCTGGGGCCTCGAAGACATCGTCGGCGTGTTCACCGGGCTGTGGGCGCAGATCCCGACCAACAGGTCGGTCGGCTCCCTGTGGCCGAACGACTCCGACGGCAATGCCTGGGGCGACTCGAAGATGGGCTTTCCGCCGGTGCTCGCCAACGGCGGCTTCAAGCTGACCGACAAGGGGCGTTTCCAGAGCCCGGCCGACGACTTCTCCTCCTACATCGCGGAGTTCAAGAAGAACGACGTGCAGATCGTGACCGGCGTGCTGCCGCCGCCCGATTTCGCCAACTTCTGGAACCAGGCCGGGCAGCAGGGCTTCCGACCCAGGATCGTCACCTGCGCCAAGGCCACCGAGTTCCATGCCGCGGTCCAGGCCTTCGGGCCGCGGGCCGAAGGCCTTTCGGTCGAGGTGTGGTGGTCGCCGGCGCATCCGTTCCGCTCCAGCCTGACGGGGCAGAGCTCGGCCGAGCTGGCCGCCGACTACACCCGCACGACGGGCCGCAGCTGGTCGATGCCGCTGGCTTTCAAGCACTCGCTGTTCGAAGTGGCGATCGATGCGCTCAAGCGGTCGGCGGACATGAAGCCGGCATCGATCCGCAATGCGATCCGCGACACGAAGCTGGCCACCATCGTCGGCACGATCGATTTCAGCAAGGGGCCAGTGCCCAACGTGGCCAAGACGCCGCTCGTGGGCGGGCAGTGGAAGAAGCGCGGCGCGGCGCTGGACCTGGTCATCGTGGAGAACGGCCAGGCGCCGATGGTCGCGCTGCAGGACAAGCTCGAGCCGCTGCGCTGAAGACATGGGGCCGCACGAAGCCCGGCCGCTGCTCGAGGTGCAGCAGCTGGGCAAGTCCTTCGGTGCACTGCGGGTGGTCGACGGCGTGACGTTCTCGCTCGCGGCCGGGGAAGCGCTCGGCATCATCGGGCCCAACGGAGCCGGCAAGACCACCCTCTTCCACCTGATCGCGGGGAACCTGCGGGCCGACGCCGGCAGGCTCGTATTCGCCGGCACCCCGATGGCGGCGCTGTCGCCGGCGTCGCGCTGCGCGCTCGGCATCGGCCGCACGCACCAGGTGCCGCACCCATTCGACGGACTCACGGTGTTCGAGAACGTGCTGGTCGGCGCCACCTTCGGCGCGCGGCTGCCGCCAGCGCAGGCCGAGCGGCACGCATTGGACACGCTGCGCAGCACCGGGCTCCTGCCGCAGATCAACCGGCTCGCCGGGTCGCTGACGCTGCTGGACCGCAAGCGCCTGGAACTCGCCCGCGCCCTGGCGACCTCGCCCCGGCTGCTGCTGCTCGACGAGATCGCCGGCGGGCTGACCGAGCACGAAGTGCGCTCGCTGATCGACCTGGTGCGCGACATCCGCGCGCAAGGCATCGCACTGATCTGGATCGAGCACATCGTGCACGCGCTGATGGCGGTCGTCGACCGGCTGATGGTGCTCTGCGACGGCCGCGTGCTGGTGCAGGGCGAGCCCGCTGCAGTCATGGCCGGCAGCGAGGTGCGCGAGACCTACATGGGCATGGAGGCCGAACCATGAGCGCGGATCCCGCCCCGCTGCGCGAAGCGCTCTCGACCCACGCGCTGAACGCCAGCTACGGCGATTTTCGCGCGCTCCGGGGCATCGACTTCCGGCTGCACGCGGGCGAAGCCGTGGCGCTCATCGGCGCCAACGGATCGGGCAAGTCGACGTTCATGCGGACCGTATGCGGACTGATGCCCGCCGCGGCCGGAGAGGTACGGCTGGACGGCCGGCCCATCGGCGGGCTGCCCGCCGCGGAAATCGTGAAGCGCGGCGTTGCGCTGGTCCCCGAAGGCCGGCGCCTGTTCGCCAGCCTGAGCGTGGAGGAGAACCTTCGGCTCGGTGCGTGGACCGGCCGCGCCGGTCCGTGGTCGCTGGAATCGGTCTATGCGCTCTTCCCGGTGCTGCGCGAGCGGCGCGCGCAGGCGGCCACGTCGCTGTCCGGCGGCCAGCAGCAGATGGCCGCGATCGGCCGCGCGCTGATGTCCAACCCGAGCGTGCTGCTGTGCGACGAGATCTCGCTCGGCCTCGCCCCTATCGTCGTGCGGGACGTCTATGCGGCGCTGCCCCGGATCCGGGCGCAGGGATGCGCGGTGGTCATCGTCGAGCAGGACATCGCGCAGGCGCTGCGCGTCGCGGACCGGGTGTACTGCCTGCAGGAGGGCCGCGTCGCCCTGGAGGGCAGGCCCTGCGACGTCACGCGCGAGCAGATCTCGCTCGCCTACTTCGGCGTGTGAGCAACCGGGAAGCAGCGATGGTCGAATGGATCAACACGATACTGCAGGGCCTGCTCGTCGGCGGGCTGTACGCGCTGCTGGCGACGGGGCTCGCGCTGTCGTTCGGGATCATGCGCATCGTCAACATCGCGCACGGCGACTTCGCGGTGCTGGCCGCGTACGCGGCCATGGTGATCGTCGAGCCGTTCGGCCTGCATCCGCTGGCGACCCTGCTGATCATCGTGCCCGCGATGGCCGCGTTCGGATATGCGCTGCAGCGCTACGTGCTGAACCGGACGGTCGGCCACGACATCATGCCGCCGCTGCTGGCGACCTTCGGCCTGTCGATCATCGTGCAGAACCTGCTGCTGTCCGTGTTCTCGGCCGATACGCGCAGCCTGCGCGCGGGCACGCTCGCCACCGACAGCCTGGCGCTGGGGGGTCAGGTCGCCGTCGGCGTGCTGCCGCTGCTCGAGATGTCGGCGGCGGCCGCCGTGATCGGATCGCTGTGGTGGCTGTTCCGCAGAACGCCGGTGGGCGGCGCGATGCGGGCGACGTCGGACGACCCCGAAACGGTGCAGCTGATGGGCGTGGACAACCACCGCATCCACGCCCTCGCCATGGCGATGGCGATGGCCGCGGTCGCCGTGGGCGGCATATTCCTCGCCATGCATACCAGCCTCGGCCCCAGCGACGGCTCTCTGCGGCTGCTGTATGCCTTCGAGGCGGTGATCATCGGCGGCCTCGGCTCGCTGTGGGGCGCGATGGCCGGCGGCATGGTGCTCGGCGTCGCGCAGGCGATCGGGCACAAGCTCGACCCCGGATGGGGAACGCTCGCCGGCCACCTCGCCTTCCTCGCCGTGCTGGTGCTGCGTCCCGACGGTCTGTTCCCGGTTCGCCGGAGCATGCGATGAACCGGGAGGCACCGATTCCGCGAATCGAGCGCGCGACTCCCGCGAGCCGCGCGGGGCTCGCCGCAGCGATCCTCGCGATCCTGTTCGCCCTGTCGCTGCCATGGTGGGCGGAGCGCTCCACGCAGCGGCTCGCCACCGAGGTGCTGTACACGCTCACGCTCGCGCAGCTGTGGAACCTGCTCGCCGGCTACGGCGGGATGCTCTCGGTCGGCCAGCAGGCGTTCGTCGGCCTGGGCGGCTACTGCCTGGTCGCCCTCGGCATGCACGCCGGGCTCCATCCGTTCGTCGTGGTCTGGCTGGCAGGCCTCGTGTGCGCGGTCGTCGCACTGCCCACCGCCGCCATCGTCTTTCGCCTGCGGGGCGCCTACTTCGCCGTGGGCACCTGGGTGGTGGCCGAGGTGTTCCGGCTTCTCACCGCCAACAGCACTTTTCTCGGCGGCGGCTCGGGCCTGTCGATCACGCGCATCGCCATCGGCATCGACCCGTGGTGGCGCGATGCGCTCACGCTGTGGACCGCGCTGGCGCTGGGCGTGCTGTCGATCTTCGGCATCTATGCGCTGATGCGTTCCCGGTTCGGCCTGGCGCTGAGCTCGGTGCGCGACGACGAGTCCGCGGCCGCGAGCCTCGGCGTCTCGGTGCGCCGCGTCAAGTGGCTGGTCTACGTGGCGGCGGCCGCGGGTTGCGGAATGACCGGCGCCCTGATCTTCATCACCAAGCTGCGCATCGCCCCGGAAGCGGCCTACTCGATCGACTGGACCATCATCGCGTTCTTCATCGTCGTCATCGGCGGGATCGGTACGCTCGAAGGCCCGCTGATCGGCACGCTGGTCTACTTCGTCCTGCGCGAGCTGCTGGTCGACTATGGGTCGTGGTACCTGGTGCTGCTCGGCGCGGTCGCGGTCGGCTTCATGCTGTGGATGCCCCGGGGCAGCTGGGATGCCATCCAGCGCCGCACCGATCTGCGATTCTTTCCCGTGCGGCGGCGCGTCGTCTGGTCTGCGCCCGAGCCTTCATCGAAGAATGCGGCGCAGATCGAAGGCGGCGCTCACGCCGCGCCGGTCCTGCCCGATCCGACGGGCCGATAGGCCTGCGGCCGAAGCCTGCGATTGCCGCCGCGCCTGCGGGCAGCGCCTTCGGCCGGCAGCCGCGCTCAGCAGGCGACCGAGCGCAGCTGGCCGGGGCCGGTGGCGCCGGCGATCTCGGCCAGGCAGCGCGACAGCGCAACCACACCCGAGTGCTTGACCAGGGCGCAAGGCTTGCCGGCGCGCTTGCAGTAGCGCTTGACCAGGTGGTAGGCGCCGTGGCTGACGTCGCCGGCCAGGCACACCACGCCGTCGGCGGCCGCCAGCAGCGCCGGCAGGCGGCTCATGTGGTCCTCGATGCCGCCGTCGTGATACGAGAACGCCCCGTTGGCGGCCTGCACCAGGTCGCGGTAGCGGGGCACCAGGCGTATCCGGCCGCCCACGCAGAGGATCTGCCGGCGGAACAGGTCCGGGCAGTCCGGCACCTCGTCCTCGAAGGCTGGGCAGGCGCCGCCGGCGGCATCGTCCGCCTCGGGCGCCGCACCGATCGCGGCCGAGGCGCCTGCTGCGGCTGCGGCACCTGCTGCGGGTGAGGCGCCTGCCGCAGGCGATGGAGCTGCCGAAGGCGGCACACCTGCCACAGGCGAGGCACCCACCGCGGCCGGCACCTCCGCGCGGCGCTGGCGCGTCCATTCGAGGCGGTGCATCGCGCGCTCGAGCGCCGCCTCGAGGGTCTCGATGCGGCCGCGCGCCGCGTCGCGCTCGACCGTCGCCGCGCGCAGGTGCGTGTTCAGGGTTTCGACCGCCTCGCCGCACTCCCACTGCTCGAGCGCCGCACGCAGCTGCGCCGCGGCACCCGTCGCCTCGCGCGCCTCCTGCCTGGCCGCCTCGGTCTCGGCGCGCAGGCGCGCCGTCTCCCGGCGCAAGGCCTCGCACTGCCGGTGGGCCCGGGCGCGGGCCTCCTCGAGCTCGGCCATCTGCTTCTCGAGCGCGAGGATGCGGCGCGTGTCCGCGCGGCGGGCGGCGAAGGCGTTGTGCGCGAGCATGTGCATCTCGCGGAACAGCACTTCGCTCGCTTCGGCATCGCACTCCGCGTGGGTCAGCGCCGCCCAGTAGGCCGACACCGGGTCGCCGCGCGAGACGGACTGCCGCCACAGGTCGAGCACCTCCTGCGGCGAGCGGGCGGCCTTGAAACGCGTCACCGCGCCGGCGTAGCGCTCCTCGAGCATCTTGTGCACCACGCGGGAGAAATCGCTGCGCTCGCGGGCATGGTGCACCGCATTGGAGTGCAGCCCGTAGTCCTCGGCGCCTTCCCAGCCGATCAGGCCGGCGCGCCGGAACGCCTGGCGCAGCTCGCGCACGTCGAAGGCCGCCCCGAGCAGCAGACAGTGGTGGACCTGCGCGATCTCCCACAGGCGCTTGCGCGCGGCAGGCGCCCTGCCGCCGCGCAGCGCGGACTTGCAACAGTCGCAGGCCGGCCCGGCGACGAGCGGCGCCGTCGGCGATTTTTCCGGCGCCGGACGGCCCGGCATCCTGCCGGCGACGACGGCGCTGCCGTGGAGGACGACGCCCCCCTGGAGGGCAGCGCTGCCGTGGAGGGCGGCCGAGGCGGCCTCGCCCCCCGCCGCAGTGCCGAAGAGATCGAGAAGAGCATTCATCGAGACCGCCTCCCTGCTGGTGTACCGGCGCCGGCCCTGGGAGGCCGCTATCTCAAATGATACTCATTCTCATTAATGGAATCAACGTAAAAGCAGAGGACGGCCGCTGGGCGCACCACGCCGACGCCAGACATTCAGTCCGCAGCCGGCGCATAGCCACACTCAGCCCGCCGCCTGCCTGGCCATCCTGCGCCGGCCGATGAGCACGCCGGCGACCACCAGCGCCAGCGTCAGCAGCTGCATGGACAGCCCCTGCACGGTGGCGTGGATGCCGAGCAGGGGCAGCGACACGAAGTGCACTATGGTGGCGTCGACCACCCCTGCTTCCTGCAGCGCGGCGATGCCGTTGCCGACGAAGACCACCGCCATGAACGCGAGCAGGCCGGAGGTCGCGACGAAGAACGGCCCGAGCGGCAGCCGCACGCTGTACTTGAGGATGGCCCAGCCGATCAGGGCCAGCAGCACGATCGCTGCGGCGATCCCGCCGAGGACCGACTGCTGTCCATCGGGCCCCACCTGCACCCACAGCGCTTCGTAGAACAGGATGATCTCGAACAGCTCCCGGTAGACCGCCAGGAAGGAGATGCCGGCCATGGCCCACAGCGTGCGCCGGGCGAGCGCGGTGGTCACGTGATCGCGGATGAATGCCTGCCAGGCCCGCGCGTTCGACTTGTTGTGCAGCCAGTAGCCGACATAGAGCAGCATGACGGCCGCCACCAGCGCGGTGATGCCCTCGGTCAGCTCGCGGTTGGCCCCGGAGATGGTGAGCAGGTAGCGCGCCACCACCCAGGTGACCAGGCCCAGCGCCATCGCGCCGATCCAGCCGGCATGGATGTACGGCAGGGCATCGCGGCGGCCGGTCTTGACGACGAAGGCGACGATGGCCGACAGCACCAGGATCGCCTCCAGACCCTCGCGCAGCAGGATCAGCAAGGCGCTGACGAACGCCGCCCCGGGCGACAGGTTGCCGGCCGACAGCTTCTCCTCGGCGCGATCGAGCAGCGCGCGGATGCGCCCGACCTGATCCTCGATCGCCTGCACCGGCTGGCCCGCGGAGATGGCGGCGCGCAGGGCCATCATCTCGCGCTCGGTCTCGGCGCGCAGCGGCGCATCGACGTTGTCCAGGCTGGACTCGACCAGCTCGAAGCCTTCGAGGTAGGCGCCGATGGCGAGCCGGCGTGCCGCCTCGCGATCGCCGGCGCGGTAGGCCTGCACGACGTCGTCCAGGCCGGCGCGGGTACGCGCGAGCGGCGAGACGGCGGCCTGCACCGCCTCGGGATGCGCCGTGAGGAAAGCCTGGATCGCGGCCAGGTCGGCGCCGCCGCGGGCCGCGACGTCGCGCGGCGTGGCCGTGACCAGCGCGCGCAGGTCCGGGAACGCCTCCTTGCCCTGGCCCTGCTTCCACAGCGCCTCGCCCCGGGCCAGCACGTCCGGCCGGCTGCGCACGCCGTCGACGAAGAACGCCAGCGCCCAGCGATCCGCTTCCGGCAGCTCACCGAACGGCCGCATCGAGGTGCCGGCCACCCCGAGCGAAATGGTGTTGTACAGGCCGTAGAGACTGCGCACGCTCATGCGCCCCTCGTCGCCGAAGTCGCTCGGCGGCGGCTCCATGTCCTTGGCCAGCGCGCCGTCGCCGCGGCCGCCGGCGCCGTGACAGGACGCGCATTGCGTCGCGTACAGCCGCGCGCCGGCCGCGAGATCCGGGGCCTGGCGAGGCGCGACGGTCAGCCCGTAGGCGCGGATCACCTCGGCGCGCAGGGCATCGGCGAGCGCGGACACCTCCTTGCCGTCGGCCTTGGCATCGATGCGCGCGTGCAGGGCGCGCGCCTGCTCGAGCAGGGCGGGCGTCTGCGCCACCGTGGGCAGCTGCTGCAGGAGAGCGATCGCCTGGCCGGCGAACTCGCGCTGCTCCTCGTACTCCGAGGCGTCGAGCACCTTGCCGTCACGCACGAACTGCGGGTAGTCCACGCCGACGTAGTCGAGCATGTGCACGACAGTCTGGGCCTTCTCCTCGTCGACCGACGGCGCGGCGCCGGCGAGGCCGGCCGCGCCGAGCAGCCACGCCGCCAGGGCCAGCGATGCGAGCAGTCGGGGCGAGGCGACGCGGGAACGGACGATCTGGAACACGCTGGCCATGGCTGCTGGCCGCCGGAAGGCGGGCTCGGACACGTAGAGGACGGCGTCGCGCCGGCTCGCGTGCGACGTACGAATGCGAATCGTTCCAGCATAGCCGACATCGCCCGCTCTCGGCAAGGGAGGGAGGCGGCGACACGGGGAAGGCGGCTACGCCAGCGAGACAGCTCCGCCAGGGTGGGTACCTATGCCAGGCGGGCAGGCCCCCGCCCCACGGCTCCTCGGAAGTCCATGACGCGCGAAACGTGTGAAGGAATCGTAGCGAGCGGCCCGAGGTCGCGCCGAGAAGCGCAGCCGTACTGGGGTACGGCGAGCATCGCAGGCGCGAGATCGGGCCGCGCAGTAGATTCCTTCACACGTTTCAGGTGTTTTGGACGACGATCGACGGCATCTTCAGGCTCATGTCGCGCGCCTTCTCGGCGATCTTGACCGCCACGCGGCGCGCGATGCGGCGGTAGATCTCCGCCGTCGGGCCGTCGGGATCGGCCACCACGGTGGGATTGCCCGAGTCGGCCTGCTCGCGGATGCGGATGTCCAGCGGCAGACCGCCGAGGTACTCCACGTCGTAGTCCTTCGACATGCGCTCGCCGCCGCCCTGGCCGAAGATGTGCTCGACGTGCCCGCAGTTCGAGCACACGTGCATGGCCATGTTCTCGACCACGCCCAGGATGGGGATGCCGACCTTCTCGAACATCTTGAGCCCCTTGCGCGCATCGAGCAGGGCGATGTCCTGGGGCGTGGTGACGATCACCGCGCCGGTGACCGGGATCTTCTGCGCCAGGGTGAGGTGGATGTCGCCGGTGCCCGGGGGCATGTCGACCACCAGGTAGTCGAGCTCGCGCCAGTGGGTCTGGTGCAGCAGCTGCTCGAGCGCCTGCGTGACCATGGGACCGCGCCACACCATCGGCGTGTCGAGGTCGATCATGAAGCCGATCGAGCTGGCCTGGATGCCGTGGCCCTCCATGGGCTCGAGCGACTTGCCGTCGCGCGACTCGGGCCGCCCGCTGATGCCGAGCATCATCGGCTGCGAGGGCCCGTAGATGTCGGCGTCGAGCATGCCGACGCTGGCGCCCTCGTTGGCCAGCGCCAGCGCCAGGTTGACCGCCGTGGTGCTCTTGCCCACGCCCCCCTTGCCGGAAGCGATGGCGATGATGTTCTTGACGCCCGGCAGCACCTTGACGCCGCGCTGCACCGCGTGGGCGACGATCTTCTGGTAGACGTTGGCCGATACGTTGTCGACGCCGGGCAGCGCGCGCAGGGCCGCGATCACCTGGCGGCGGATCGGGTCGATCTGGCTGCGCGCCGGGTAGCCGAGCTCGACGTCGACCGCCACCTCGCCCGCGTCGACGCGGATGTTGCGCGCCGAGCGGCCGGCGATCAGGTCCTTCTGGGTGTTGGGATCGACGACGCCCTTGAGGGCTTCGGTCACCTGCTCGACGGTCACGGTCATGGTGGTGCTCGGGCAAAAAGGAATGGGATCGAAAGACCAAGTCTAATCGAACGCCCCCGCCGGCCGGCGATATCCCGGACGCCAGCAGGCCGCCTGCTAGACTCGGGGATCGCGGCGCGCCGGCCGCTCCGGCCGCGGCGTCCCAACGCCATCCCTGCAGCCCATGACCTCCCCTTCCCGCACGTTCTTCGTGACGACGGCGCTGCCGTACGCCAACGGGCCGTTCCACATCGGCCACATCATGGAGTACATCCAGGCCGACATCTGGGTGCGTTACCAGCGCCTGCGCGGCCACACGGTGCACTTCGTGTGCGCCGACGACGCGCACGGCGCGCCCATCATGATCGCCGCCGAGAAGGAAGGCGTGAGCCCGCAGGTCTTCGTCGCCCGCGTGGCGGCCGGCCGCAAGGCCTACCTGGATGGCTTCCACATCGGCTTCGACCACTGGCACAGCACCGATTCGCCGGAGAACATCGCCCTGTCGCAGTCGATCTACCGGGCGCTGAAGGCGGCCGGCCTGATCGACGTGCGGCGCATCGAGCAGTTCTTCGATCCGGTCAAGGGCATGTTCCTGCCCGACCGCTACATCAAGGGCGAGTGCCCGCGCTGCGGCGCGAAGGACCAATACGGCGACTCGTGCGAGGTGTGCGGGGCGGTCTACGCGCCCACCGAGCTGAAGAACCCGTATTCGGCGCTGTCCGGCGCGCAGCCCGAGCTGCGCGCCTCGGACCACTACTTCTTCAGGCTGTCGGACCCGCGCTGCGTGACCTTCCTGAACGAGTGGACGCGCGGCACCGATCGCCAGGGCGCACCGCGCCTGCAGCCCGAGGTGCTGGCCAAGGCGCGCGAATGGCTGGGCGAGGCCGGCGGCGAGTCCACGCTGGCCGACTGGGACATCTCGCGCGACGCACCCTACTTCGGCATCGAGATCCCCGATGCGCCCGGCAAGTATTTCTACGTCTGGCTCGACGCCCCCATCGGCTACCTGGCGGCGCTGCAGGCGCACTGCGCCCGCCGCGGCATCGACTTCGAGGCGCTGCTGGCCGACCCCGCCACCGAGCAGGTGCACTTCATCGGCAAGGACATCGTCTACTTCCACGTCCTGTTCTGGCCGGCCACGCTGCACTTCGCCGGGCGCAAGACGCCCGACCGGGTGAACGTGCACGGCTTCATCACCGTCAGCGGCGAGAAGATGAGCAAGAGCCGCGGCACCGGGATCTCGCCGCTGCGCTACCTCGAGCTGGGCATGAACCCGGAGTGGCTGCGCTACTACATCGCGGCCAAGCTCAACGCCCGCGTCGAGGACGTCGACTTCAACCCCGACGACTTCGTGGCACGCGTCAACGCCGACCTGGTCGGCAAGTACGTGAACATCGCCAGCCGGGCGGCCAACTTCGTCACCCGCTACTTCGAGGGGCGGCTGGCCCCCCTGCCCGGCTCGCCCGACGACGCCCACGAGCGCCGCGCCGCCGAGGTCGCCGCCGAGGTCGAGGCGGCCTACGAGGCGCGCGAGTTCGGGCGTGCGATCCGCCTGGCCATGGCCTACGCCGACGAGATCAACCAGTACTTCGACGCCAACAGGCCGTGGGAGATGGCCAAGGACGCGGCACGCCGCGACGCGCTGCACGAAGTGTGCTCGCGCTGCCTGCGGGCGTTCCACCGCCTCACCATCCTGCTCGCGCCCATCCTGCCGGCCACCGCCGCGCGCGTGCAGGCCTGGTTCGCCACCCCCGACCTGCGCTGGGACGACCTCGGGGTGCGCCCCGGCAGCGCCTCGCCGGCGCGCGCCATCGGGCGCTACGAGCACCTCATGACGCGCGTCGACGCCAAGGTGCTCGATGCGCTGTTCGAGCCGCCCGCCGCGTCCGCCGCCACCAGTGCCGCTGCCTCCGCTGCCACGCCTGCCTCCGCCGCTGCCGCTGCCGCTGCTCCCGCTGCCGCGCCGGCCGCCGCCCCGATGCCGACGATCACCATCGACGAGTTCGCCCGCATCGACCTGCGCATCGCGCGCATCGTGGCCGCCGAGGCCGTCGCGGGCTCGGACAAGCTGCTGCGGCTCGAGCTCGACGTCGGCGAAGGGCGCACGCGCACCGTGTTCTCGGGCATCCGCGCCGCCTACGAGCCGGCCCGCCTGGTCGGCCGGCTGGCGGTGGTGGTGGCCAACCTCGCGCCGCGCAAGATGAAGTTCGGCGTCTCCGAAGGCATGGTGCTGTCGGCCAGCGCCGAAGATCCCTCGGCGCCGGGCGCGCTCTACCTGCTCGATGCGCACGAAGGCGCGCAACCCGGCATGAAGGTGCGATGAGCCTGGAGCGCCTGCGCTTCCTCGCCGACTTCCGGTTCCGCCCGCGCCTCGTCGACAGCCTGCACGGCTACTGCGCCGCCGACCTGCGCGCAGACGTCGCCGCCGGCGTCACCGTGGGCGTGGTGGCGCTGCCGCTGGCAATGGCCTTCGCGATCGCCAGCGGCGTCAAGCCCGAGCAGGGCATCTTCACCTCGATCATCGCCGGCTTCCTCATCGCCGCGCTCGGCGGCTCGAAGGTGCAGATCGGCGGGCCGGCCGGCGCCTTCGTGGTGGTGCTCTACGCCATCGTCGAGCGCTACGGCGTGGCCAACCTGCTGATCGCGACCTTCATGGCCGGCATCCTGATGTTCGTGCTGGGCGCGCTCAGGCTGGGCACGCTGATCCGCTTCATCCCGGTGTCGATCGTGATCGGCTTCACCAACGGCATCGCGGTGATCATCGCGCTGCAGCAGGTGCGCGACTTCCTCGGCCTGAAGGTCGACAAGATGCCGGCGAACTTCTTCTCGCAGCTCGACACGCTGTGGCACGCGCTCGGCACGGTGAACTGGATCGCGCTCACGCTGGGGGCGGTCTCGCTGGCCATCGTGGTGCTGTGGCCCAAGTCCTACGCCGCCAACGCGGCGCCGTGGCGGCGCTGGATGGCGCACGTGCCGGGCACGATCGTGGTGCTGGTCCTCGGCACGCTGGCGGTGGCGCTGGGAGACCTGCCGGTGGAGACGATAGGCTCGCGCTTCGGAGGCATCCCGCGCGGCCTGCCCGCCTTCTCGCTGCCGGCCTTCGACTGGGAGACCGCGCAGAACCTGGTGATGCCCACGCTGTCGATCGCGCTGCTGGGTGCGATCGAGTCGCTGCTGTGCGCGCGCGTCGCCGACGGCCTGACCCAGGACCGCCACGACCCCAACCAGGAGCTGATGGCCCAGGGCGCGGCCAACTTCGTGGCGCCGTTCTTCGGCGGCATCGCCGCCACCGGCACGGTGGCGCGCACCGTCACCAACATCCGCGCCGGCGCGCGCACGCCGATCGCGGGCATCGTGCATTCGGCCACGCTGCTGCTGATCATGCTCGCGCTGGCCCCGCTGGCGCACGACATCCCGCTCGCCTGCCTGGCGGCGATCCTGCTGTTCGTGGCCTGGAACATGGGCGAGTGGCGCGAATTCCTGCGCCTGCGCCATTTCTCGCACAGCTACGGCACCATCCTGCTGGCCACCTTCCTGCTCACCGTGGTGTTCGACATCACCGTGGCGGTGCAGATCGGCCTGGTGCTCGCGAGCCTGTTCTTCATCCGGCGCATCTCGACCCTCACCCGCATCGAGGAGATCACGCTGCCGTCGGACTTCGCGCGCACCGACGACGGCCGGCGGGTGGCCGCCTACCGCATCTTCGGCTCGCTGTTCTTCGGCTCGGTGACCAAGCTCGAGGAGCTGCTCGACCCGGCGCACCCGCTGGCCGACGTGGTGGTGCTCGAGCTGCACCAGGTGATCAACCTCGACACCACCGGACTCGATGCGCTGCGCAGCCTGCACCGGCTGCTGCGCCGGCGCACCGGGGCGCTGGTGATCGCCGAGCCCAACGAGCAGCCGCTATCGCTGATGCGCCGCTCGGGCTTCATTGATCAGCTGGGCGGCGAATCGGCCGTGTTCGACGATCTCACCGAAGCGCTGGCCGCGGTGCGCGCCGGCACGGCCGGCCGCAGCGGCGGCGACGCGCCGCTCAGCTCGATGCATTGACCAGCCGCGGATCGGGCGTGCGGCTGGTGCGCACCACCCGCCCGTCGGGGCCGAGGTGGGCGTGGAACATCTCGGTGGCCTCCACGCTGCCCTTGACGCGCCAGGTCCAGACGGTCTCGTCGCGCGCCGGGAACCGTTCCTCGGCGCCGGGCTTGCCGAGCAGGCGGCGCAGGTCGTCGCGGCTCATGCCGGGCTGCACGCGGGCGAGATTCGCGGGCGTGAGCGCGTCGCTCATGCCCTGGTAGCGCCCGCCGGCATCGATCTCGACCATCCAGGTCTCGCTGCCCTCGGGGCCGCGCGGGTATTCGAGCACCTGGCGGCCGTCGCTCTCCTCCCAGATCATGTCGGGCCTGCCCATGAGCTTGCGCACGTCGTCGGCCGTGGAGCGGCCCGGCTGCAGCTCGTGCTGCGCGACGAAGTCGCAGGCGCCGAGCGCCGCCAGGAGCGAGCACAGCCAGCCGGCAAGGACGGTTCTCTTCATCTGACTCCTCCGGTATCGCTTAAACTGACGGGTTGGAGAATGCCCATGCCCCTGTACGAATCCGAGATCACCCGCTTCCTCGCCGAGCTCAAGTCGGCGCGCCCGCACGTCGCCGACGGCCAGCGCAAGGGCCGCGCCCTGCTCTGGGACCGGCCGCAGGACCCCGACACGCTGCGGCGCAACCGCGAATCGCGCCTGCGCCAGCCCGCCTACGTCTACTACCCGAAAGACTACACTTGAGCGCACCCGAGCAGCTCGAGCTGAAGGTGGTCGCCCGGCTCTACGGCGAGCCGATGGTGCAGCTGCCGCAGGACCTCTACATCCCGCCCGATGCCCTGGAGATCTTCCTCGACACCTTCGAGGGCCCGCTCGACGTCCTGCTGTACCTCATCCGCAAGCAGAACTTCAACATCCTCGACATCCCGATGGCCGAGGTCACGCGCCAGTACCTCGCCTACATCGAGGAGATCCGCGGGCGCAACATCGAGCTGGCGGCCGAATACCTGCTGATGGCCGCGCTGCTGATCTCGATCAAGTCGCGCATGCTGCTGCCGGTGCGCAAGGCCGACAGCGGCGAGGAGGTCGAGGACCCGCGCGCCGAGCTGGCGCGCCGGCTGATCGAGTACGAGCGCATCAAGCATGGCGCGCACCAGCTCGACGCCCTGCCCCAGCTCGGGCGCGACTTCCTGCGCGCGCAGGTATGGATCGAGCAGACGGCGGCCACCCGCCTGCCCGAGGTCCACGCGGCCGACCTGCAGCAGGCCTGGGCCGACATCCTGCGCCGCGCCCGCCTCACCCAGCACCATCGCATCACCCGCGAAGAGCTGTCGGTGCGCGAGTACATGACCATCGTGCTGCGCAAGCTGCAGGATCGCCGCTTCGCCGAGTTCGAGGAGCTGTTCGAGGTCGACCACGGTGCGCCGGTGGTGGTGGTCACCTTCATCGCGCTGCTCGAGCTGGCGCGCGAATCGCTGATCGAGATCACCCAGGCCGCGGCCTTCGCGCCGATCTACGTGCGGCTGGCCTACCAGCCCACGTAGGGCCCGCATCGCCATCGTCCCGGCATGAAACCGGATAGCGGCCGTGCGGGCGAACCGCACCCCTGCCCGGCGTCGCCGGTGGTGCGGCGCGACGCCTCGCTGAAGGCGTTCAACAGCTTCGCCATCGAGGCACGCGCCGAGCGGCTGGTCGAGCTGCGCGAGCCCGGCGAGCTGCCGGCCGCGCTCGACCTGCTGCGCGAGCATCCGCCGGCGGCGATCCTGGGCGGCGGCAGCAACGTGCTGATCACGCGCGACCTGCCCGGCACCGTGCTGCAGGTGGCGCTGGCCGGCCGGCGCGTGCTCGGCGAGGCGCCCCACGGCGTGCTGGTCGAGGCGGCCGCCGGCGAGAGCTGGCACGCCTTCGTGCAGTGGACGCTGGCGCAGGGCCTGTCCGGCCTGGAGAACCTGTCGCTGATCCCGGGCAGCGTGGGCGCCAGCCCGATCCAGAACATCGGCGCCTACGGCGTCGAGATGCGCGAACGCTTCGACTCGCTCGACGCGGTGTCGCTGCGCGACGGCACCGCGCGCCGCTTCGATGCCGCCGAATGCGCCTTCGGCTACCGCGACAGCGCGTTCAAGCACCTCGGCGGCGGCGAGTGGCTGATCACGGCGGTGCGCTTCCGGCTCTCGCGCACGCCGCTGCTGCGGCTCGACTACGGCGAGATCCGCGAGGAGCTGCGTGCGATGGGGATCGCCTCGCCCACGCCGCCCGACGTCGCGCGCGCGGTCTGCGCCATCCGGCGCCGCAAGCTGCCCGACCCGGTCGAGATCGGCAACGCCGGCAGCTTCTTCAAGAACCCGGTCGTCGCGGCCGGGCTGGCCGAACGCCTGCGCCAGGCCTGGCCGGAGCTGCCGGTGCATCCCGCGGTTCCCGCCACCCCGGCCATCTCGACCACCCCGGCCGCCCCGCCCTCGCCCGACGGCCCCGCCGCCGCGGCCGCGGCCAAGCTGTCGGCCGCCTGGCTCATCGAGCGCTGCGGCTGGAAGGGCCACCGCGACGGCGACGCCGGCGTGCACGAACGCCACGCGCTGGTGCTGGTCAATCACGGCCACGCCAGCGGCGCGCAGATCCTCGCGCTGGCGATGCGCATCCGGGAATCGGTGCGCCAGCGCTTCGGCATCGAGCTCGAGACCGAGCCGGTCGTTCTTTAGGCAGCGGCCACTCCGCCCGGTTGTTACGCAACCGGTTGCAAAAAATCCACGCACATCGCACCCGAAGCAAGCAGGGTCCATGGCCCCTTGATCGGCATTCCTCCGATTCCCCTTGACGCCTCGGGCCAAGGGACCTTAGTCTTACGCAACTAGATGCGTATTAAGCAACAACCACGATGCGCCAGATGGCAAATCCGGGCATCTCCGTTTCGCCTGACGCAATCCTCAGCATGGGGAATGACACCGAATGAGGTTCGACGGCCGGACGGCCATCGTCACCGGAGGCAATGGCTCGATCGGGAGCGCAGTCGCGCGATCCCTGGCGGCCGAAGGCTGCGCGATCGGGCTGATCGACCTCCAGCCGTCCTCGGAGGTCGTGGCGGACATCGAGCGCCTCGGCGCACAAGCCGTGGTCTTTCCGGCGGACGTCGCGAATGCGAAGGCGCTGTCGGCCGCCGTCAGGGGAGCGGCGCAAGCGCTCGGAGGCCTGGACATCATCGTCAATGCAGCGGGAATCACCTCTTTCGGGTCGGCGGCGGCCCTCGACGAAACCGAGTGGGATCGCGTCCTGGCGATCAACCTGAAGGGCGTCTTTCTCGCGTGCCAGGCCGCCATTGCGCCGCTGCGCGCCCGGGGAGGGGGACGGATCGTCAACATCGGATCGGTTCTCGCCAAGAACGGGGGGAATGCCCGTCCCTGGATCGATCCGGCCGAGCAGAACGCCTCCGCGAATGTCGCCTACGGCGTCTCCAAGGCGGGGGTTCACGCGCTGACGTCCTACCTGGCGCGGGAGCTGGCGCCCTTCGGGATCACCGTGAACTGCGTGTCTCCGGGGCCGATCGCTTCGCCGATGACCACGGCCTTCCCGAAGAGCCTCGCCTCGCTCATCCCGCTCGGGCGCCTGGGCCGGCCGGCGGAAGTCGCCGCGGCCGTCAAGTTCCTCGCGAGCGACGAGGCTGCCTTCATCACCGGCGAGGTGCTCGACATCAACGGCGGGTCGTGGTCCGACTGACCCGCCGCGCTTCCAATTCAACGTCCGAAACGGAAAGACTGCCGACATGACGAAAATGACCGGGGCAACGGTCCTCACCACGGTTCTGGAACAAGCGGGCATCACGGTGGTTTCGGGCATCCCGGGCCATACGGTCGGCGACTTCGCGCTGGCGGTGGGCGCGAACCGCACCTTCACCCGCATCCTGCCGCGCCACGAGTCGACGGCCGCGTTCGCGGCGGACGTGTACTTCCGCGTCAGCGGCCGCCTCATGGCAGCCTTCACCCACGCGTTTCCCGGCGCCGGCAATGCCCTGACGGCGGTGGCCAATGCCTATGCGGACTACTCCAGCCTGCTCTTCATCACCGGAAACACGGCGTCGCCCAGCATCGGCCGGGGCGGATACCAGGAGCTGTCGCGCCGGATCAACGACGACCTCACCCAGTTGATACGGCCGACCGTCAAGCGCGTATGGCAACCGCGCACGGCTTCGGACATCGCCAGCAATGCGCTGGCTGCACTGCGGGAAGCCCGATCCGGCCGGCCTGGCCCGGTCGCCCTGAACGTGTCCCAGGAGATCTGGGCGCAGGAGGTGGACGCACCGTCCGCCCTGGAGCTGGAGAAATTCGTCTTCGATGCCCGCCCGCGCCCCGGCTCGGAGAGCGTCGAGAGCGCGGCGCGAATGTTGGCCGGGGCAAGGCGTCCGGTGATTCTCGCCGGCAACGGGGTCAACATGGGGCGTGCCCGCTCCCGGCTGCGCACCCTCGCCGAGCTGCTGGGCGTTCCCGTCGCCACGACCGCATCGGGCAAGGGCTGCTTCCCCGAGAGCCACCCCCTGTCGGTCGGCGTCGCCGGGTGGACCGGCAGCGGCACCGCCAACGAGGCGACCCGCTCGGCGGACGTCATCCTCGTGCTGGGTGCGCGGCTCTCCGAGGCGACCGCCAGCTCGTGGGTGCCGAACGCGACATTCAGCCCCCGGACACGGATCATCCAGGCGGACATCGACGTTGCCGGGATCGCCAACGCCTATCCGGTCGACGAGGCGCTCGTCGGCGACCTGCAGGCGACGCTGGACGACCTGGCCGCCGCCATGCAAAGCGGAAAGAGGGCCGACCTGTCCGCCTGGCATGCGCATCTCGACCAGGCCCGCGCCTCCTGGGCCAGGACGGCCGCCGCGTCGCAGGCGCCGGGCTCGGTGGGCGCCATCGGCACCGGGGCTGTCGTGCAGGCCCTCCGCAAGGCGGTCGATGGACCCATCAACCTGGTGAACGACTGCGGCAAGCACCACAAGTGGATCGTGCAGCAGTTCGAGGCGCGCGAGGACGACTACATCGTCAGCAGCATGGGCGGGGCCGCCATGGGGATAGGCCTTGCCGGCGCCATCGGCGCCGCGCTCGCCCGTCCAGAGGGAAAGACGGTCGCCTGGGTCGGCGACGGCGGCCTGGCGATGTCGCTGGCTGCCCTGCCGACCGTGGCGGAATACCGGCTGCCCATCATCACGGTGGTGATCGACGACGCGGCGTACGGGGTCGTCCGCAACACCCAGATGGCGCAGGCCGAGAGAACCGCCTTCTCCGTGTTCGACGGGTCGGGAGCCCATCCCGACTATCGTCTCGACTTCACCGCGGTCGCGCGGGGTTGCGGCATGCCCGGGCGCACGGTCGCGAACCCGGCCGAGCTGGACGCCGCGTTCGCATGGGCAAAGAAACAGGAAGGGCCGTGCCTGTTGAACATCCTGTCCGACATCCAGTCCACGCATCCGGCGGGCGGCGGCACGCTGCGCACCCTGGACGAGCACTCCCGATCGCTCATGTGGGCCGCCCCCCGATGAACGCAGCGCACACCCGAGCATCCGGCCCGGCCGGGACGCCGCAACCGGCAGCCGCAGCGACATGAGCAGCGCAACGCCTCGCCGACCCGTCGATGTGGCGCTCATGCGAGGAGGCACGAGCCGCGGACCGGTATTGCTGGCCGACGCCCTGCCGCAGGAGCAGGCCGCCCGCGACGCGGCGGTGGTGCGGCTGGTGGGCGGGGAACGGGTGCAGACCGACGGATTGGGCGGCGGCGGCCCCACCACGAGCAAGGTCGTGCTCGTCAGGCCCGTTGCGGACGACTCCGGCGGCCTGATCCTGGACTATGCGGTCGGGAACATCGTCGTGGGCCTCGATGCCGTCGACTGGCGCGGCACCTGCGGCAACATGACCGCCGCGGTTCCCCTCTATGCCCTCGAGGAGCGCATCGTCGCCGCGCCGGGCGACGCTCTCGTGCGCCTGCGCAACGCGTCGACGGGCAGGCTGATCGAGACCCTCGTCGCCGGCGCGCAGCGTCACGAGCGGGGCCAGGAGGCGGTGGTGACGACCAGCCATCTCGATCCTTCGGGGGCGGTGCTGGGCGCCCTGCTCCCGACCGGCGCCGGCACGGACCGCATCACCCTCGGGTCCTCCATCTACCAGGCAAGCCTGGTCGACGTGACGCATCCCTATCTCTTCCTGCTCCATGACGAGGTGGTGGGCCGCGGCGACGTGCGCAACCCCGATACCCTCGCGCTGATCGAGAGGCTGCGCGGCGAGATGTGCGTGCGCCTGGGGCTGGCGGCCTCTGCGGACGAGGCGATGCGGAGCTCTCCGGCAGTGCCGAGGGTCGTGCTGGTGCACCGGGGAGAAGGCGGCGGCGACGGCCTGAAGATCTCCGCCGTCTCCATGGGCCAGCCCATCGCGACCGTTCCGGTGACCGCCGCGATGTGCCTGGCGGCGGCATGCCGCATCCCCTCGACGCTGCCCGCCCGGGAATCGGCGCATCGCCCGCACGAGGGAAGACTGACGGTGATCTCGCCCGGAGCACGCCTTTCGGCGTCTGCGGCGATCGACGGCGACGGGCACGTCGTCTCCGTCTCCGTCGACCGGACCGTACGCACGATCATGCGCGGTACGGCATGGATCTGATCCACAAGAGGGACCAATGTCGAATCAAGCACTGCTGATCCTCGATCTCCAGAATGAAATGGTCGACCCCGACGGGAAGATCGGCCGCCACGGCATGGCCAAGGCGGTCGAGCAGCGCGCCGTTCTCGCCAGGGCCGCGGCAGCGATCGACCGTGCACGCACGGGCGGCGTCCCGGTCGTCTACGTGCGCCTGGGTTTCCGCGCCGACTACCAGGACGCCTTGAGCGTGGCGCCGCGCATCGACGGGCTCAAGGCCGCCAGGGCCGCCATCCTGGGGACGTGGGGCACGGAATTTCCCGAGATCATCGCGCCGCGCGAAGACGAGCTCGTGGTGACCAAGCAATGCGTGAATCCGTTCTACAACACCGGCCTCATGAACTGGCTGCTGGCGCGCGGAATCAGGCGCATCGCCATCGGGGGGGTGGCCACCCATCTGGTCGTCGAAAGCACCGCCCGCGCCGCCGACGATGCCGGGTTGGCCGTGACGGTGCTGGAGGATCTCTGCGCAGCCCCCAACCCTGACGTGCACGAATTCGCGCTCAGGAACACGCTGCCGCTGTTCGGCACTGTCACCACGAGTGACGCCTTCCTCCGATAATGGATCGATCGACCCATGCGGCCGGCGGCGGGATGCCTGACTGGGCATGCGACCTGCTGGTCGTCGGCTCGGGGGCGGGAGGGTTGGCCACGGCGGTCGTCGCGGCCCGGCTCGGCCTCGAGGTGATCGTCGTCGAGAAGGATGCCCGTGTCGGCGGCACGAGCGCATGGTCGGGCGGCTGGATGTGGATCCCGAACAATCCCCTGGCCCGCGCCGAAGGCGCGGCCGACGATGCGGACGCGTCCCGTACCTACCTTCGCCACGAATTGGGCCGCGCCTACGACGAAGCACTGGTCGAGGCATTCCTGACGCACGGCCCGCGCATGATCGACTTCTTCCAGCGGGAGACGAGCGTGCGGTTCATCAATGGCGCATCGATCCCCGACTTCCACGGCAATGCCCCGGGCGCCGCCCCGGGGAACCGGGCGGTGGGCGCCGCCCCCTTCGACGGCCGCCGGCTGCGCAAGGACATCCGCATCCTGAAGCCTCCCCTGGATCTGATCTCTCCTTTCGGGATGGGGATCGCCACGGGAGAGCTCCGGCACTTCGCGAATTTCCTTCGCAAGCCGCGCTCGTTCGCGTACGTCGTGCGCCGCGTCGTGCACCATCGCATGGATCAGCTGCGATACGGCCGGGGCATGTACCTGGTCAACGGCAACGCCCTGGTGGCGATGCTGTTGAAGTCGGCACTCGACCTCGGTGTCAAGGTCTGCACCTCGGCTGCGGCCCGGTCGCTGCTCATCGACGACGGTGCGGTCCAGGGTGCGCGGATCGGCATCCCGGGACGGGAGGTCGAGGTGCGGGCCGCGCGGGGAGTCGTGCTGGCGACCGGCGGCTTCCCGCACGACTCCGGACGAAGAGCCGGCCTCTTCCCGCACGCCCCGACGGGCAAGGAGCATTGGTCGGCCGCACCGGAGACGAACACCGGCGATGGCCTGCGCCTGGGCGAAAGCGCGGGAGGCCATGTCGGCACCGATGTCGAGGCGGCAGCCGGCTGGGCCCCGGTCTCGCTGGTGCCGCGCCGGGACGGCAGGTTCTCGCATTTCCCCCATCTCGGCCTGGACCGCGCCAAGCCCGGTGCCATCATGGTGCATTCATCGGGGCAGCGTTTCTGCAACGAAGCGGATTCGTACCACGACGTGACGAAGGCGCTCTTCGAGGCGACGCCGCCGGGCGAACGGCCGCAGGCCTGGCTGGTATGCGATCACCGCTTCGTCCGTCGCTGGGGCGTGGGCCGGGTACGCCCCGCCCCGTTCCCCCTCCGCCCGTGGCTGCGCAACGGGTACCTGAAACGGGGGCGCACCATCGGGGAGCTGGCGGTGGCCTGCGCAATGGATCCCACGTCGCTCGAGGAGACCGTCCGGCGTTTCAACGAGCACGCCCGCCAGGGACGGGACCCCGACTTCCGCCGCGGAGAGACGCCTTTCAACCGGGCTTACGGAGACCCGGAGCGCGAGCCGAACCCGTGCCTCGGTCCGCTCGATGCGGCGCCCTTCTACGCGGTCAGGATCGTGCCCGGCAGCCTCAGCACCTTTGCCGGACTGGCGACGGACGCGAACGCGCGCGTCCTGGATCGGCGGGGCCGACCGATTCCCCACCTTTACGCGGTGGGCAACGACATGGCGAGCATCGCCGGCGGGAACTACCCGAGCGGCGGCTTCACGCTCGGCCCGGCAATGACCTTCGGCTTCATCGCGGCACACCATGCCGCCGGCATCTCCCTTGACCACGACACCGTCACCACTTGACCAGAGGAGGAGAGCAACCATGGAGAAGGATCTGCATTCGATCGGGCATCACGACGGGCAGGCCGCCCGCCGTACCGTGCTGAAGGGAGCGGCAGTGGCGGCCGGCGCGGCATTCGTGCCGAAGTTCGCCAAGGCGGCGACCGAGATTCCGATCGGCGTCGTCGTCGGCCTGACCGGCGCCGGGGCGGACTACGGGCGCGATGCATTGCGCGCATTCCAGCTCGTCGTCGACCGGGTCAACCGATCCGGCGGCATCAAGTCGCTCGGCGGGGCCACCATCAAGCTCCTGGTGGCCGACCACCAGACCGACCTGCGCGTGGCATCCTCGGAGACCGAGCGGCTGATCACCCGGGAGAACGTGCTGGGCATCCTGGGCTGGGCGGCGAGCGGGCCGGCCCGGGTCGGCAGCGAGGTCAGCGAGCGCTACCAGGTCGCGTCGATCGACACCAGCGTCGACTACAAGCTCACCGAGCGCAACCTGAAGTACTTCTACCGCGCCGCGATCAATACCCGGCAGACCTGCGAGCGCGGCGTCGAGTTCGTGCAGGAGATGGAGAAGACGCACGGCGCGGCCGTGAAGCGCGTGGCGATCGTGCACGAGGACCTGGCCTACGGCACCGGCGCGGGCGATCTGTTCAAGGCGGCGATCGAGCGCGTCGGGCGCTGGCAGCTGGTCGATCGCGTGGCCTACACCGCCGCGAAGCTGACCGAGGCGACCGGCATCGTCAACAAGCTCAAGGCGCAGAACGTCGATGTGGTGTTCCAGGCCTCGTATCCGGCCGACGGCATCCTGATCCAGCGCGCGATGAAGCAGTTGCGATTGAACCTCGTCGCCAACGTGCATCCGGCCGGCGCACCGCCGAACCTGCAATACGTCGGCAACCTGAAGGACGATGCCAATTACGTGATCACCACGCTCGGCTGGACGCCCAGCATGGCCGAGAAGCTGCCGGCCGGTGCGAAGGCGACGGTGGACGAGTACACCAAGCGCCACAACGTGGCCGTGCAGGACCAGGCGGGCTACTCGCTGAGCGCCGCCGCGGCGATGGTTGCGGCGCTGTCGCAGATCAAGACGCTCGACCGGGCCGCACTGTGGCAGGCGATCGACAAGATCGACGTGACCTTCGGCCAGGATCCGAACGTGATCATCCCCTTCGGCATCAAGTGGGACGAGAAGCACGACAACTCCAAGGCCCAGCCGGTGGTCACGCAGATCCTCGGCCAGCAGCTCGTCGTGGTCGCCCCGCAGGAGCTTGCCTCGCAGGCACCGGTGGTGCCGGCTCCGGCCTGGGACAAGCGCGGCTGAGGGGCGGCGCCATGGAGCTCTCGCCGTCCGTCCTCGGGCAGATGCTGCTCAGCGGAGCGCTGATGGGCAGCATCTACGGCGCCGTCGCGATGGGTTTCTCGCTCATCTTCGGCGCGGCGAAGATCATCAATTTCGCCCATGCCGGCGTGGTGGTCTGGGTGATGTACGGCGTGCTGGTGGCCGTGCGCAGCGGCGTCGTGCATCCCTACGTGGCCGGCCTGGCGGCGATCCCGCTCTGCTACCTGATCGGCCACGGCGTGCAGCGCACGCTGATGGCCCGGGTCAGCACGATGTCCGACGACATGCAGATCATCTACACGTTCGGCCTGCTGCTGGTGCTGACCTACACGGCGCAGTTCTTCTTCGGCCCCGACGTTCACTACCTGCCGACCTCGGGGCGGGCGATCGAGTTCGGCGGCGTGGTGCTGCAGATCGAAACCGTCGTCGCCGGCGCGCTGGCGCTGGGCTCCGCGATCGCCCTGCACGCGTTCCTGTCGCGCACCTGGCTGGGCAAGGCGATCCGCGCGAGCGCCGACAACCGGCGCGGCGCCACGCTGATCGGCCTGGACGTGGTGCGCCTGTCGCGGGTCGCGATGGCGCTGAGCTTCGCGCTGGCCGCGCTCGCGGGCACGATACTGATCACCGTCACCACCTTCTATCCGCTGCGCGCATTCGAGCTCGCCGTGCTGGCGTTCGTGGTCGTCGTGCTGGGCGGCCTGGACAACGTGTTCGCTTCGTTCGTCGCGGGCGTGCTCATCGGCATCTTCGAGGCGGTGGGCACGCTGATCTTCAGTCCGTCGATCGCGCAGCTGGCGATCTATGCGCTGATCTTCGCGGTGCTGCTCGTTCGCCCGCAGGGGCTCGTCAGCCGGCAAGGGACGAAATGAGGAGCGCCCCCGGGCTTTCCCTCCTCGCGGCCTTCGTCCTGGCGGCCGCCTCGGTGCCGCTGTGGGGCAGCGGCTACTCGATCAACCTGCTCACCCAGATCTTCCTGTTCGGATTCCTCGCGGCTGCCTGGAACTTCATGGCGCTGACCGGCCTGGTCTCCCTCGGCCATGCCGCCTTCTTCGGGGTGGGGGGCTACGCCACGGCGTGGCTCTATCTCACCTGGGGCGCCGACCTGATGATCGGCGCGCTGGCGGGCGCGGCGCTCGCGATGTTCCTCGCCTTCGTCGTCTACTGGATGGCCTTCCGCAGCGGCCTGCGCGGCATCTACTTCAGCGGCCTGACGCTGGTGCTCGCCGAGGCGCTTCGCTTCGCGGCCATCAACACGCCCGCGCTGGGCCGGTCGCAGGGGCTGGAGCTCGTCTCGCTGCACCTGCCGCCGTTCCTGCTGTACGGCCTGTCGGTGGCGCTGCTCGTGCTCACCGTCGCCGGCACCTGGTGGCTGCTGCGCTCGCCGCTCGGCTATCGGCTGCAGGCGGTGCGCGAGAACGAAGGGGCGGCCGAGGCCCTGGGCGTGCACACCTTTCGCGTCAAGCTCGCCGCCACCCTGTTGAGTGCCGGGCTGGTCGCGATCGGCGGCGCGCTGCACGCGGTGCTCCTGCGCTTCGTCGAGCCCGAGTCCGACTTCGGCCTCTCGTTGTCGCTGAACCTGCTGCTCGGCACCTTCCTCGGCGGCACCGGCACGGTGCTGGGCCCGCCGGTCGGGATCGTCGTGCTGTTCGGGCTGCGCGAGGGGATCGCGCGTCTGGGCGAGCTGCTCGCGCTGGGCTCCTCCGGGATCTACGCATTGCAGCAGGTGCTCTACGGCGCCGTGCTGATGCTGGTCGTGGTCGCGCTGCCCGACGGGCTGGTGACGCAGGTACGGCGCTGGTGGGCCGCGTCACGGGGCGCGCCGGCGCAGGCGGCGCCGGAGGGCCTGCAGGGCGGGACGCAGGCCGCCTCGAAGGCCGAGCCGGAGGCCGCGCCTGCCGCCCTCTCCGCGCCGCCCGCCCCGGCGAGCCCGGCGGCGCCGTCGCGAAGCAGCGATCCTTCGGCCGCAGCCTCGCCCTACCTCGAGGTGGTCGACGTCAGCCGCTCCTTTCGCGGCATCGCCGCGCTGAGCAACGTCAGCTTCGAGCTGCGCCGAGGCGAGATCCTCGGGCTGATCGGCCCGAACGGCGCCGGCAAGACGACGATGTTCAACGTCGTCTCGGGGATCTTCCCGGCGCAGCTCGGCGAGGTGCGGTTCAAGGGCGAGCGGTTGTCCGCGCTCGCTCCCCACCAGGTGTGCCGGCGCGGCGTGGCGCGCACTTTCCAGGTCGTCCAGCCCTTTGCCGGGTTGACGGTGCTCGAGAACGCGCTGATCGGAGCGCTGGCGCGCCATGCGCGGATCGGCGAAGCCCGCGAGGCGGCGCTCGCGGCGCTCGCGCAGGTGGACCTCCACGCCAAGCGCGACCTGACCGCAACGAGCCTGACGCTGCAGGACCGCAAGATGCTCGAGTTCGCCCGCGCCCTGGCCACCGGACCCGAGCTCATCCTGCTCGACGAGGTGATGGCCGGGCTGAACGAGTCGGAGAAATCGCAGATCGCCGACAAGATCCTGGAGATCCGCGACGCGGGCGTCTCCTTCCTGCTGGTCGAGCACAACATGCGGGCGGTGATGCGGCTGTCGGACCGCATCGTGGTGCTCGACCACGGCAAGGTCGTCGCCACCGGCCTGCCGTCCGAGATCGCGCGCGACCCGGGCGTGATCAGCGTCTACCTCGGCCGCAGCCTGGCTCATGCGCCGGTCGGCCGCGCCGCTTGAGAACGCCGCCATGAGCACGACCACCGGCCCGATCCTGTCCGTCGAGGCGCTGCACGTGAAATACGGCCTGTTCGAGGCGGTGTTCGGCATCTCGCTCGAGGTCGGCCCCGGCGAGGCGGTCTGCCTGCTCGGCGGCAACGGCGCCGGCAAGACCACCAGCCTGCGCGCGATCCTCGGCGCGCTGCCGATCGCCGCGGGCCGGGTGCGTTTCCTCGGCGAGGACGTGGCGGGCGCGACGGCCGGGGCGATCACCGCGCGCGGGATGATCTACGTACCCGAGGGGCGCGAGCTGTTCCCGTCGATGACGGTGCAGGAGAACCTGGAGCTGGGCGCGATCACGCGCGAGGCGCGTGCCCGGATGCGCACGAGCATGGAGCTGGCCTGCGAGCTGTTCCCGATCCTCGCCAAGCGGCGCACCCAGCTGGCCGGGACGCTCTCGGGCGGTCAGCAGCAGATGGTCGCGATCGCGCGCGGGCTGATGGGCCTGCCGCGGCTGCTGATGCTCGACGAGCCCTCGCTCGGTCTGGCGCCGGTCGTCGTGGAGCAGGTCTACGAGGCGCTCGGCCGGATCGTCCGCTCGGGTACGCCGATCATCCTCGTCGAGCAGCACGTCCATCACGCCCTCGAGTTGTGCCAGCGCGGCTACGTGCTCGAGAGCGGGCGGATCGTCCAGCACGGCAGCACCGCCGAGCTCGCCGCCAGCGACCGGCTGCGCAGCGCTTACCTGGGAGTGGACTGACGATGACGTCCCGCATGCACACGACGCCGGAGCCCTTTGCGAGTGCCGAGTGGCACACGCGGCTCGGGCTGGTCGTTCCGTCGTGGAACACGGTGATGGAGTACGAGTTCCAGCGCCTGCTGCCGTCAGGCACGTCGCTGCACGCCTCGCGCATCGCCCACACGTGCGATTCCGAGCCGGCGCTGCTCCACATGCTCGGCGAGCTCGAGCCCGCAGCGGCGCTGCTCGCGCACGCGCGGGTCGACGCGATCTGCTTCGGTTGCACCGCAAGCGGATTCGTGCAGCCGGACGTGCGGCTCGACGCCCGGACGGCCGACGCCGTCTCGCGCTCGCTGGGGGTGCCGGTGATCACCACCTCGGACTCGGTCTGCTCGGCGCTCGAGCACCTCGGTGCGCGCCGGATCGCGGTGGCATCGCCCTACGAGCCCTGGCTCAACGAGCACCTGCGTCGCTACCTGGAGGGCCGCGGCTTCACGCTCACCAGCATCGCGGGCTTCGGCACCCAGGAACACGCGAAGTGCTCGCCGCAGGAGACGCTCGCGCTCGCGCTCGGCGTGGTGCGGCCGGACACCGAGGCGATCTTCCTGAGCTGCGCCAACCTGCGCACGCTGGAGATCATCGAGCCGCTGGAGCGGGCCACCGGCTTGCCGGTGGTGACGAGCACGCAGGCTTCCTTCTGGCGGCTGTTGTCGCGGCTCGGGCGCCCCGCTCCGGGCGGGCCGGGCCGGCTGCTGGAATCGATGCGGAGGGAGTCCGCTTGAGCGCCCGCCTTGCGCTGGTCTTCGGCGGCTCACGCGGCATCGGCGCGGCGATCGTGCGCGCGCTCGCGCGCGACGGCTTCGACGTCGCGTTCACCTACAACGCGAGCGCGAACGCCGCGCGGACCCTGGCAGCCGAAGCCTCGCGGGCCGCCACCGGCACGCGCGTCGCCGGTGTTCCGGCCGATGTCCGCGAGCCGGCCGCGGTGGCCGAAGCGTTCGCCTTCGCGAAGCGCGAGTTCGGGCCCGCCCCGCATTGCGTGATCGCCAACGCAGGAATCAGCGTGCCGCCGGGGCCGCTCGGACGATTCGACCCCGCCGATTTCCGTGCACTCGTCGAGACGAACATCGTCGGAGCCTTCAACGTGCTGCGGGAAGCCGCCAACCGGGTCGAGGACGGCGGCGCCATCATCGCCCTCACCACGTCGATGGTGCGCCACGCCGTGGCGGGCCTGGGCCCCTATACCGCGAGCAAGGCGGCCGTCGAAGGCCTGCTGCGATCGATGGCCAAGGAGCTGGCCGCGCGCAGGGTGCGCGTCAACGGGGTCGCGCCCGGCCCCATCGACACCGAGCTGTTCCATGCGGGCAAGACCGAGGAGGCGAAGCGCCGCTCGGCGGCACTCAGCCCGTTCGACCGCATCGGAACCCCGGACGAGGTGGCCGAGGTCGTGGCGTTCCTCGTATCGCCGCGCGCGTCGTGGGTGCACGGTCAGATCGTCCAGCCGAATGGTGGCATGATCTGACGCCGGTGCGACTGGCGACCCCGTGCGCCCGAACAATGCCCCATGGGAGGAACCGCTTTCATGCATGATGCATCGCCCAAGCACGACGACGCGCGCCCGTCGCGCGAGCCGGGGCTGATCGGCTCGCTGCACAAGGGGCTCGAGGTGTTCGACATGTTCAGCCGTGACCATACGGTCGTGACGGTCGGGGAAATCGCGAAGCACCTGGGGCTCCACAAGTCCAGCGCATCGAGAATCGCGGCGACGCTGGTGGCCTTGAACTATCTGCGCGTGGCTCCGAAGTCGTCCGGTTTCCAGCTGGGAGGGAAACTGGCCCGTCTGGGAAGCATCGCGGTCATCGATACGTCGCTGACGAACGTCGCCGAGCCCATCATGCAGATGCTCGCGGAGAGCACCGGCGAGACCTGCCACCTCGGGGTGCTGGAGGGTTCCGACGCGGTCACCGTCGCCCTGATCGACGGTTCGTTCTCGCTTCGCCTGCACTCGTGGGTGGGCAAGAGAAGCCCCGCGCACCTGACTTCCATGGGCAAGGTGCTGCTCGCAGGGCTGTCGGACCGGGCGCTGGACATGCTCTACCCGGACGAAGATCTCGAGGCGCCGACGCCCTATTCGATATCGACCAAGTCGGCATTGAAGGGCCAGCTGGCCAAGATCCGGATCAACGGGTACGCACTGGACAACGAGGAGCTGGAGATCGGGTTGCGTTGCGTGGCGGCGCCCATCTACAGCCATGACCAGCGCGTGGTCGCCAGCTTGACGATCGCGGGCTCGGCCTCCCGCATCCAGCTCTCCAACATCGGCAGCTATGTCGAGAAAGTGCAGGCGGCGGCGGATCGCATCAGCAGGGAGCTCGGCGCTCCCCTGAATGCGAGGCCGGCCGCGTAGCGGCACGCACGCCGACACCCCGGGCACGCCCGCTATAATGCGGGGTTTCCCCGCAGACATGGCCATGGACGACGAACAGCAGAACGAACACGGCGTGCTCATCGCCTGGATTCTCGGCATTGCGGTCGCGATCGCCATCGCGGTATCGCTGGTCACCGGCGTGATGAGCGGCCTGGGCGGCGCCACCGCGAAGGCGCCCGAGGCGGCACCCGCGGCGGGCGCCGCGGTGATCGAGGTCGACCTCGCACCCGAGGCGGCCACCGGCCCGGGCTATCCGCAGGGCGTGCGCCTGTATTTCGAGACCGCGAAGTACGCGCTGGCGGCCGATGCCCCGGCACAGCTGGCCGCGATCATCGAGTGGGCCAGGACCGAACCCTCGGCCCGGCTCGGCATCTCCGGCTTCCACGACAAGCAGGGCGATGCCGCCGCCAACGCCGCGCTGGCGAGGAACCGGGCGGCGGCCACGCGCGACGCGTTGATCGGTGCCGGTGTGGCCACCGAGCGCATCGTGATGGTCAAGCCGCAGGAAGCCACCGGCGGCGCCGACGACCGCGAGGCCCGGCGCGTCGAGGTCTACCCGGTCAGGTAGGGCCGCGGCGGCAGCCCGGCGGCACCCGCCGATCGAGGAGCTTCGCCATGAACGCAGCGCACGGCCTTGCCGCACCGTCGATCGGAACCAGGCTGCCCAAGGTCGGCACCACCATCTTCACGGTGATGTCGGCCCTGGCCGCCGAGCGCGGGGCGGTCAACCTCGGGCAGGGCTTTCCCGACTTCGATTGCGACCCGCGCCTGGTCGATGCGGTGGCCGGCGCCATGCGCGCCGGCCGCAACCAGTACCCGCCCATGGCCGGCGTGGCGCCCCTGCGCCAGCGCATCGCCGAGAAGATCGCAGCCCTCTACGGGATGCGCTACGACCAGGACGCCGAGATCACCGTCACCGCCGGCGCCACGCAGGCCATCTTCACCGCGGTGCTCGCCGTCGTGCGACCGGGCGACGAGGTGATCGTCCTCGAGCCGGTGTACGACAGCTACATCCCGAGCATCGAGCTGGCCGGCGGCACGGCGGTCGCGGTGCCCATGGACGCCGGCTTCCGCGTGCCCTGGGCCGCGGTGCGCGCCGCCGTCACGCCGCGAACGCGCGCCATCATGGTCAATTCGCCGCACAACCCGAGCGGCACCATCCTGCGCGAGGCCGATCTGCGCGAGCTGGAGGCGATCGCGCTCGAGCACGACCTGCTGGTCATCTCCGACGAGGTCTACGAGCACATGGTCTACGACGGCGAGGCGCACCAGTCGGTGAGCCGCCGCCCGGCGCTGGCCGCGCGCTCCTTTGTCGTCTCCTCGTTCGGCAAGACCTTCCACGCCACGGGCTGGAAGATCGGCTACTGCGCCGCACCCGCGCCGCTCATGGCCGAGTTCCGCAAGGTGCACCAGTTCAACGTGTTCACCGCCAACGCGCCGATGCAGTACGGCATCGCCGAATACATGGAAGACCCCGCGCCGTGGCGCGGCCTGCCCGCTTTCTACCAGCGCAAGCGCGACCTCTTCCGCGGCGGCCTGGCGGCCACGCGCTTTCGCCTGCTGCCCTGCGAGGGCACCTTCTTCCAGCTGGTCGACTACAGCGCGATCTCCGACCTCGACGAGGCCGGCTTCGCCCGCTGGCTCACCACGGAGATCGGCGTGGCCGCAATCCCGCTGTCGGCTTTCTACGAGCAGCCGGTGCAGAACCGGGTGGTGCGCTTCTGCTTCGCCAAGACCGAGCAGACGCTCGAACAGGCGCTCGAGCGCCTGTCGCGGCTGTAGCGGGCAGAACGCCCCCGCCCCCCTTCGCGTTCGATCGGACAGCGGCGCGCCGCGTTCGCCGGCCGGCTCACGCTCGCGGATCCTGATCCGGTCGTCTTCGATCGCCGCCGCCAGCGCGCACTCGCGCACGAAGATGAAAGCCGTAGACGAAATGTAGGTACGAATACTATTATCCCTCGGGGGTTTTTCCGGCCGGACAAAAAGCGAAGCCAATAGAAAAGGGGGATGGAAAGATGCGAGCGAAAGAGAGTTCGCGGATTCGAAATGGCTTGCGGATCGTTGTTTCCGCTGCTGCACTCGCGCTGGGCGGATGTGGAGGCGGCGGAGGCGATGGCGGCGGCTCTGCGACGGCGCCGAAGATAAATTCGAGCAATAGCGCGGTAGTCGCGAGCCGGGCATATTCGGTCGCCGACGCGCTGTATTCGACCGGTTCCGCCGCAACGTCGGCGATGAAGTCCGTCGGCGGCCCTTCGAACGGCGTGCGATTGAATCTCGCCGAGTTCGCGGTGCGCAGGCTGCTGAACCTTGGAGGCGGGAGCGCGGGGAGCGGAGGGGTCGTGGGCAAGGCAATCGTATCCGATAGCGAGCCGTGCCCGTTGGGAGGGATGATTTCCCTGACCGCGAACGATGCCGACGACAGCGGCACGCTGACTTCCGGCGATACCGGCTCCATCACCTTCACCAATTGCGTGGACTCGGACGGCATACGGTACGACGGTACTTTCTCTTTCTCGAACTTGTCCTACACCGGCTCTTCCGTCACGCCGTCGCAAACTCTCGGGGCGACCTTCACGTTCAGCAATTTCCGGGCCACGCTCAACCAGGACTCTGCGTCGGTCAACGGCGACTTCTCGGTCCAGGCGGCGATCACGAACTTCGCACCCTATTCGCTCGACCTCGCGGTCAGCGGAACGAAACTCGTCCTGGCCGAGAACAACTGGACGGAAACGCTGGCGCAGTTCTCCGCCAACATCTTCATAGACATCACTGCCGGTACCTATGCGTACGGCGTCGCCGGGGCGATATCCGGAACGGGCCTGCCGGATGCCATCACCCTGGCCACGCCGAGGACCCTCGCAGGAAACATCGGCTCGTATCCGACGACGGGGGCGATCACGGCGACGGCATCCGACGGAACTGCCGCGCGGCTGACCGTGAACTCTGCCGCGAACGTGGCGGTCGACCTCGACGGAAATGCAGACGGGGTGTTCGAGTCATCGCAAACGATGACCTGGACGCAGTTGGCGGCGATCTGAGGCGCCGGCGGCCTGCCCGACCGGCAGGGCCCTGGCTCGAGCGCGGCCGGCCCCTGCCCGAGGGCGTCCTTCATCCACGACCCCTCGAAGTCCGTGGATGAGGGTCATGTCTTGTTTATCGAATGCGAAGCGGTATCACTCGCGCGGAGGCGCCTCGTCCGGTGCCTCGCCGCCGGCTTCGCCGGGCTGCCCGTCGGCGGGCGCTTCCGAGCCGGTCTCCTCGGGCTGTTCCGCCTTGCGCTTGAGCTTTTCTTCCTTCTTCTGTTTCTTGGCCAGCTCGCGCTGTCGTTTCGCGTATGCGTAGTTCGGTTTTGCCAATGCGTGATCCTCCCATGCGTTGCGGCGGCGATCGTGCCAACCGCTATTGTCGCGACTCTTGCGCCGGGGCGCCACCGCAGCCCCGCTCCGGTGCCCTGCCGGCTCCCTGCTCCGCCCCCCTTACTCCGACACCCGGCGCCGCAGCACCTTGACCTGGCCGCGCTGCACCTTCTCGTCGACCCGCCTGGCACGCGCCGCCCGCGTCGGCTGCGTCGGGCGCCGCGCCGGCGCTTCGTAGGCAGCCAGATCGAGCAGCGCCTGCAGGCGGGCGATCGCATCGGCGCGGTTCTTCTCCAGGCTGCGGAAGCGCTGGGCCTTGATGACGACGATGCCGTCGCCCGAGATGCGCCGGTCTTCCAGGGCCAGCAGCCGCTGCTTGAGACGCTCGGGCAGCGAGCCGGCGTGGATGCAGTAGCGCAGCTGCACCGCGTTGGAGACCTTGTTGACGTTCTGGCCGCCCGCGCCCTGGGCGCGGATCGCGGTGAACTCGATCTCGTCCTCCCGAACGCGCGGCGCACGCGCGGCGGCGGTCACGAGCGCCCTTCGAGGAAGGTGCGACGCACGTCGATCGACGAGCGGTGCCCGACGTGGCGCAGGCTCTTCGACAGCCAGGCGTCGGCGGCCAGCCGGCCGCGCTCGCGCAGGTCGAGCAGGAAGGGCGTGGCGGTGTGGAACTTGCTGTCGGAGCCCAGCCCGGCAAGCGATCCGTCGGCTCCGTCGGCGCGCACCAGGTGCACCAGCACGTTGCGCAGCTTCGACTGGAACTCGCGCTTGAGCCAGCCTTCGTCGAGCAGCTTGTGCACGAAGGCGATGGCGCGCATCTCGGCGATCAGCGAGGCATTGAACGAGATCTCGTTGATCCGGTCGAGGATGTCGATCGGCGCGCTCGGGGTCGCCTCGCGCACCAGGGGATTGACCATCACCACCAGCAGGTCGCGGCTCTCGCACTCGTAGAAGAACGGGAACAGCGGCGGATCGGCCAGGTAGCCGCCGTCCCAGTACGCCTCGCCGTCGATCTCCACCGCCTGGAAGACCGTCGGCAGGCAGGCCGAGGCCATCACCACGTCGATGCCGATCTCGCGACCATGGAAGATCCGCACGTGGTTGGTCCGCACGTTGGTGGCCGACACGAACAGGCGCAACGGCCCGTTGCGGCGCAGCCGCTCGAAGTCGATCTGCTGCTCGAGCAGCGTGCGCAGCGGGTTCAGGTTGGCCGGGTTGAACTGGTACGGCGAGAGGGTGCGCGTGAGCCATTGCGCCCACGGGCCGAGCGGCATGCTGCCGAAGACGCCGGACACCTGGCCGACCGATTCCCAGAAGCGCGCCAGCGCGGCGCGCGCGCCCTCGCGCCCGCCCTCGTGCCAGCCGTGAGCCAGCACGACGGCGTTGATGGCGCCGGCGCTGGCGCCCGACAGCCCCTCGAAGGCGAGGCGGCCGTCTTCGAGCAGGCGATCGAGCACGCCCCACGTGAAGGCCCCGTGCGAACCGCCGCCCTGCAGGGCGAGGTTGATCCTCGGCAGTGCGCGGGTTTCAGGCTGCATGGCCCATGCTACCATCCGGCCCCGCCGGGAACCGGCCTGGGCCCCACCATCCGCCGGCCGGGGGCCCGCCACCCGCGGCCGCCGGGGACGACGGTGGCAAAATGCGCCCATGACCACCGCACCCTCCCCTTCCGCCGCGCGTCCGCGCGTGTTCTCGGGCATCCAGCCCACGGCCGACTCGTTCCACTTCGGCAACTACCTCGGCGCGCTGCGCCAGTGGGTGTCGCTGCAGGACGACCACGACCCCTTCTACTGCATCGTCGACCTGCACGCCATCACGGTCGAGCACGACCCGGCGCTGCTGCGCGAGCGCACCATGCGTTCGGCCGCGCAGCTGCTCGCGGCCGGCGTCGATCCGCAGCGCTCGACCCTGTTCGTGCAGTCGCACGTGGCCGAGCACGCGCAGCTCGCGTGGGTGCTCGGCTGCCTCACCGGCTTCGGCGAGGCCAGCCGCATGACCCAGTTCAAGGACAAGTCGGTGCGCGGCAGCGTCGACCGCACCAGCGTGGGCCTGTTCACCTACCCGATCCTGATGGCCGCCGACATCCTGCTGTACCAGGCGCAGCAGGTGCCGGTCGGCGAGGACCAGCGCCAGCACCTGGAGCTCGCGCGCGATCTCGGCGAGCGCTTCAACCGGCGCTTCGGCCCCACCTTCACCGTGCCCGACGCGTACATCGTCGAGGACACCGCGAAGATCCGCGACCTGCAGGACCCGCAGATCAAGATGAGCAAGTCGGCCTCCTCGCCGGCCGGCATCCTCGAGCTGCTCGCCGAGCCCGCGCGCTCGGCGAAGAAGATCCGCTCCGCGGTGACCGATTCGGGACGCGAGGTGATCTTCGACGAGGACGCCAAGCCCGGCGTCGCCAACCTGCTGCGCATCTACGGCGCGCTCACCGGGCGCGCCATCCCCGACATCGTCGCCGACTACCAGGGCAAGGGATACGGCGCGCTCAAGGATGACCTCGCGGGCGTGGTGGTGGACTTCGTCACGCCGCTGCGCGACCGTACAATGAAGCTGCTCGATGACCGGGCCGAGCTCGATCGGCTGCTGCGCATCGGCAGCGAGCGCGCGCGCGAGGTCGCGAGCGCCACGCTGGCGCAGGTGTACGACCGGATCGGCTTCGTCGCGCCCGCGAGAGCGCCGCGGTAGGGCCCGGCGCGGCGCCTCGCCTCTTCGACGGGAGGTGCCGCACGTGAACGACAGCTTCGGCGCACGCTCGACCCTGCGGGTCGGCCGGCGCGAATACGAGATCTACCGGCTCGACGCCCTCGCCCGCGCAGGCGCCGACGTCTCGCGCCTGCCGTACTCGCTGCGCATCCTGCTCGAGAACCTGCTGCGCACCGAGGACGGCGTCTCGGTCACGCGCGACGACGTGCTCGCGCTGGCGCGCTGGCGCGGCGATGCCGTGCCGGCGCGCGAGATCTCGTTCACGCCGGCGCGCGTGCTGCTGCAGGACTTCACCGGCGTGCCGGCGGTGGTCGACCTGGCCGCGATGCGCGACGCGATGGCCGCGCTCGGCGGCGATCCCGCGAAGATCAACCCGCTGCAGCCGGTCGAGCTGGTGATCGATCACTCGGTGCAGGTCGACGCCTTCGCCTCGCCCGAGGCCTTCCACGTCAACGAGCGGCTCGACTACGAGCGCAACCGCGAGCGCTACGGCTTCCTGAAATGGGGCCAGAGGGCGTTCGCCAACTTCAAGGTCGTGCCGCCCAACACCGGCATCTGCCACCAGGTCAACCTGGAGTACCTGGCGCGCGTGGTGTTCGGCGCCGGCGAGCCGACCCCCCTCGGGGCGAGCGGGCTGCCGCTGGCCTACCCCGACAGCGTGGTGGGCACCGACAGCCACACGCCGATGGTCAACGGGCTGGGCGTGCTCGGCTGGGGCGTGGGCGGCATCGAGGCCGAGGCCACCATGCTCGGGCAGCCGATCACCATGCTCATCCCGCAGGTCATCGGCGTGCGGCTGGAAGGCCGGCTGCCGCCCGGCGCCACCGCCACCGACCTGGTGCTCACGGTGGCCGAGATGCTGCGCAGGAAGGGGGTGGTCGGCACCTTCGTGGAGTTCTTCGGCCCCGGCGTGGCGAGCCTCGCGCTGGCCGATCGCGCCACCATCGGCAACATGACGCCGGAGTACGGCGCCACCGCGACCATGTTCCCGGTCGACCAGGTCACGCTCGACTACCTGCGCTTCACCGGCCGGCCCGAGGAGCGCATCGAGCTGGTCGAGGCCTACATGAGGGCGCAGGGCCTGTTCCACGACGCAGGCGGCCCCGAGCCCGAATTCAGCGCCGTGCTGCGGCTCGACCTCGCCGGCGTCGAGCCCAGCATCGCCGGCCCGCGACGGCCGCAGGACCGCATCCCGCTGGTGCGCGCACGCGCCGCTTTCGAGCAGGCGCTGCCTTCGCTGCTGCCGGCCGGCGCAGCCCCGGCGGGCACGGGCCGGCCGCCGGCCGCCGCGGCGGCCGGTGCGGACGCGGCAGCCCGTACGGGAACGGCAGCGGGTGCAGGCAAGGCAGGCGCCCAGGGCCAGAGCACCGCCGCCCTCACGCACGGCGCGGTGGCGATCGCCGCGATCACCAGCTGCACCAATACCTCGAACCCTTCGGTGATGGTCGCCGCCGGGCTGCTGGCGAGGAAGGCCCGCGAGCGCGGCCTCGCCCGCAAGCCCTGGGTCAAGACCTCGCTCGCGCCGGGCTCGCGCGTGGTGGCCGACTACTACGCGCGATCGGGCCTGCAGCGCGACCTGGATGCGCTCGGCTTCGACATCGTGGGCTACGGCTGCACCACCTGCATCGGCAACTCGGGGCCGCTGCCCCCGGAGGTCTCCGAGGCGATCCGCGAAGGCGGGCTGGTGGTGGCCTCGGTGCTGTCCGGCAACCGCAACTTCGAGGGGCGCATCCACTCCGAGGTGCGCGCCAACTACCTGATGTCGCCGCCGCTGGTGGTGGCCTTCGCGCTGGCCGGGCGCATCGACATCGACCTCGCCGGCGAGCCGCTGGGCATCGGCAGCGACGGCCGCCCGGTGATGCTGGCCGAGGTCTGGCCGAGCCGCGAGGAGATCGAGGCGGTGATGCGCGACGCGATCTCCTCGCAGATGTACCGCGACGCCTATGGCAAGGTCTACGACGGCGACGAGCGCTGGCGCGCCCTCGAGGTGGCCGGCGGCGAGCGCTACGCCTGGGAGGAGGGATCCACCTACGTGCGCCGGCCGCCCTACTTCGACGACATGCCGCGCGAGGCGCCCGCGCGCGTGGCGGAGATCCGCGGCGCGCGCGCCATCGCGGTGCTCGGCGACAGCGTCACCACCGACCACATCTCGCCGGCCGGGAGCATAGGCAAGGACTCGCCCGCCGGGCGCTACCTCCTCGCCCACGGCGTGACGGCGCGCGACTTCAACAGCTACGGCTCGCGGCGCGGCAACCACGAGGTGATGGTGCCCGGCACCTTCGCCAACGTGCGCATCCGCAACCGGCTCGCGCCGGGCACCGAGGGCGGCTTCACCACCTATCTGCCCACCGGCGAGGTGACCACCATCTTCGAGGCGGCCGAGAAGTACCGGCGCGACGGCACGCCGCTGGTGGTGCTCGCGGGCAAGGAATACGGCAGCGGCTCGAGCCGCGACTGGGCCGCCAAGGGGCCGAGCCTGCAGGGCATCCGCGCGGTGATCGCCGAGAGCTACGAGCGCATCCACCGCAGCAACCTGGTCGGCATGGGCGTGCTGCCGCTGCAGTTCGCTGCCGGCGACAGCGTCGACACGCTCGGCCTGGACGGCCGGGAGACCTTCGACATCGAGGGCCTGTCGCAGGCCATCGCCGACGGCTTCGCCCACGGCCGCGAGGTGAAGGTGCGCGCCACGCGCGCCGACGGCACGCGCATCGAGTTCACGGCCACCATCCGCATCGACACGCCCCAGGAGGTCCACTACTACCGCCACGGCGGCATCCTGCACTACGTGCTGCGGCACCTGCTGGCCGGCGGCGCGCAGCCGGCGGACCCGCAGCCGGCGAACGCGGGCGCCTTCCCGGCGTCACCGCCGCAGGCGGTCTCGCGCCACGACGACGGGCGCGCCGAGGAGGGATCGATCGAGTCGTTCCCGGCGAGCGATCCGCCGGGCTACTGATACGGTTTCGCGTTCGTCCGCAGAACAAGGCGGGGCGCCGCAGACAGTGCTGCAGCACGGCAAGGCGCCCCAACGCGGTTATGCGGGCGAACGCGAAACCGTATGAAAGAGGTCGGCGGCGCCGGTGCACGCCTCCTCGATGCGCAGCATGCGCAGCTTGGTGGCCGCACCGCCCAGCGCCGAGAAGCCCCCCGGCCGGCCGCCGGCGGCCAGCACGCGGTGGCACGGCACCACCGGGGCGTAGGGGTTCAGGCCCAATGCCCTGCCGACGGCGCGCGCAGCGCCCGGCTCGCCCAGCCGGGCGGCGACTTCGCCGTAGGTGAGGGTGAGTCCCGGATCGATGGCACGCGTCACTGCGTAGACGCGCTGGTGGAACGGCGGCACCCCGGTCATGTCGAGCACGATGTCGCGCAGGTCGTCGCGCTCGCCGTGCAGCAGCGCCACGATGCGCACGATGGCGCTGCGCACGGACGGCGGCGGCGCCTCATCGGGCACCCGTCCCAGGCCGTGCAGCAGGCGCGCGCGGGTGCGCGCGTCGTCGGCCTCGGGCAGCTGCACCGCGACGATGCCGCGCGCGCCCCAGGCGACGCCGCAGCGCCCGATCGGAGTGTCGAACAGCGTGCAGCCGCTCGCCGTCCGCGCACGGGCGCCGGCGGGCGCGCCACGCTCGACGGCAGCCGGGTGCGCGCTCATGTCGACGCCTGCGTCGGGCCGCCCGCGCCCGCCGCGCCGCCATCGCCGGCGTCCGCGTCGCCCGCCTGCGCGGCGCGCTCGCGGGCGTGGTCGGCGGCCAGGAACATGTACATCGCCGGCACCACGAACAGCGTGAACAGCGTGCCGATCGACAGGCCGGTGAAGATCACCAGCCCCATCGCATGCCGCCCCGCCGCGCCGGCGCCCGAGGCGATCACCAGCGGCACGACGCCGAGCACCATGGCGGCGGTGGTCATCAGGATCGGGCGCAGGCGCACCGCGGAGGCATGCTCGATCGCCTCGCGCTTGGGCATGCCGTGGCGCTGCATGTCGTTGGCGAACTGCACGATCAGGATGCCGTGCTTGCTGATCAGTCCCATCAGCGTGACCAGACCCACCTGGGTATAGATGTTCAGCGAGGAGAAGCCGAGGTTGATGAACAGCATCGCGCCGAACAGGGCCATCGGCACCGACACCAGGATCACCACCGGGTCGCGGAAGCTGTTGAACAGCGCGGCGAGCGACAGGAACACGATGATCACGGCGAACATCAGCGTCACCAGGAAGCCGCCCGACTCCTGCATGAACTGGCGCGACGGCCCCGCGTAATCCACCGAGTAGCCGCTGGGCGCCGCCTCCTGCACGGCGTCGCGCAGGAAGGTCAGCACCTGACCCTGCGAGACGCCGGGCGCGGTCACGCCCGAGATGGTGGCCGAGTTCAGCTGCTGGAAGTGATTGATCGACTGCGGCACCACCTGGTGGCGCAGCGTCGCCACGGTGGACGCGGGGATCACCTTCCCGCCCGGGGTGCGGATGTAGTAGTCGAGCACCTGGTCGGGGTTCAGGCGATCGACCTGCTGCACCTGCGGAATGACCTTGTACGAGCGGCCCGCGATCGAGAAGTAGTTCACGTAGCCGCCGCCCAGCGCCGCGCCCAGCGCGCTGCCGACGTCCTGCTGGGTGAGCCCGAGGGCGGCGATCTTGTCGCGCTCGGGGACCACGGTGACCTGCGGCTTGTCGATCTTCAGGTCGGAATCGACGAAGAAGAACATGCCGCTCTCGCTGGCCTTGCGGACCACTGCCTGCGCCACTTCATCCAGGGCGGTGAAGTCCTCGGTGGTGTTGATCACCACCTGCACCGGCAGCCCGCGCGCGCCCGGCAGCGGCGGGAACTGGAACGCCGCCACGCGCGCCCCGGCGATCGAGTTCCACTCCTTCTGCAGCACCTGCTGCAGCTCGGCGGCGCTGCGGCTGCGCTGGTCCCAGGGCTTGAAGATCGCCCCGCCGATGCCGGCGTTGATGGCCGGCACGCCGGTGAGCTGGAACATCTGGTGGTATTCGGGCAGCGAGCTGGCGATCTCGAAGACCTGGTGGGCGTAGGTCTGCATCTGCTGCGGCGTGGCGTCGGGTGCGCCCTGGATCTGCGCCAGCACGATGCCCTGGTCTTCCTCGGGCGCCAGCTCCGACTGGGAGGTCTGGAACAGGTAGACCAGCACCCCGAGCAGCAGCGCGCCCATGACCACCGGCACCACCCAGGTGTCGAGCGTGCCGTGCAGCATCCGCTCGTAGCCCCGGTGCAGCCGGTCGAACTGGCGGTCGATGAAGCGCACGAAGCGGCCGCTCTCCTGCTCCGCGCTGAAGAAGCGCGAGCACATCATCGGCGACAGAGTGAGCGCGATCACCGCCGAAACGGTGATGGCGGCCGCCAGCGTGAAGGCGAACTCGGTGAACAGCGCCCCGGTGAGCCCCCCCTGGAAGCCGATCGGTACGTACACCGCCACCAGCACCACGGTCATCGCGAGGATCGGCCCGCCCAGCTCGCGCGCGGCCAGCAGCGCCGCCTGCAGCGGCGTCTTGCCCTCCTCCTTCATGTGTCGGTCGACGTTCTCGACCACGATGATGGCGTCGTCGACCACCAGCCCGATGGCGAGCACCAGCGCGAGCAGGGTGAGCAGGTTGATGGTGTAGCCCAGCACCAGCATGATGAAGAAGGCGCCGATCAGCGACAGCGGCATCGCGATCACCGGCACGATCACCGCGCGCAGCGTGCCCAGGAACAGGTAGATCACGACGGTGACGATGAGCAGCGCCTCGAGCAGCGTCTTGACCACCTCCTTGATCGAGGTGTTGATGAAGTCGGTGGCGTCGTAGGCGATCTGCCCCGACAGCCCGGTCGGCAGCTGCGCCTGGATCGACGGGAAGGCGTCGCGCACGCTGGCGGCCACGTCGAGGATGTTGGCGTCGGGCGCCACCTTGATGCCGATGAACACCGACTCCTTGCCGCCGAAGGCGACCCCGAAGTCGTAGTTCTCCGCGCCCAGGGTCACGTTGGCGACGTCCTGCAGGCGCACGATGGCGTCGCCGCTCTGCTTGATCGCGAGCTGGCGGAAGTCTTCCAGGGTATGCAGGTCGGTGCCGGCGGTGAGCGCCACGGTCACCATCTGGCCGCGGGTGTTGCCCAGCGCCGCCAGGTAGTTGTTGGCCGCCAGCGCCGTGTAGACGTCGCTGGCCGCGACGCCGTGGGCCGCCATGCGGTCGGGATCGAGCCAGGCGCGCAGCGCGAACTGGCGCGCCCCGAGGATCTCGGCCGTCTGCACGCCCGGCAGCGCGTCGAGCCTGGGCTTGACCACCCGCAGCAGGTAGTCGGTGACGTTGTTCGAGGGCAGCACGTCGCTGTAGAAGCCCAGGTACATGGCGTCGGTGGTCTGGCCGACCTCCACCGTGAGCACCGGCTGCTGGGCCTGCGGCGGCAGCTGGTTCCTGACCGAGGCGACCTGGGTGTTGATCTGGGTGAGCGCGCGGTTGGCGTCGTAGTTCAGGCGCAGCGTGGCGGTGATGGTGGACACGCCGCTCACGCTGGTGGACGACAGGTAGTCGATGCCCTGCGCCTGCGCGATGGCCGCCTCGAGGGGCTGGGTGATGAAGCCGGCGATGGTCTGCGCGTCGGCGCCGAAGTAGGTCGTGGTCACCGTCACGACGGCGTTCTCGGTCTTCGGATACTGGCCCACCGGCAGGCCGAACAGCGACCTCAGGCCGAGCACCAGGATCAGCAGGCTGATGACGCCGGCGATGACCGGTTTGCGGATGAACAGATCGGTGAAGTGCATGGCCGCGCCGCCCCCTTCACTCGTCGCGCGGCCGGGGGTTGGGGTCGTTGGCCGGGACCACCTCGTTGTTCACGACCAGCGGCGTGCCGTTCTTGAGCTTGAGCTGGCCGCTGGTGATCACCGTGGCGCCGGGTTCCAGGCCGTCGAGGATCGCGACCTGGTCGCCGCGCGTGGGCCCGGGCTTGACGAACACCTGCCGCGCCTCCAGCACCGGGTTGCCCTGCGCATCCTTCTTGCCGCTGTCCTGGGCGAGGAACACCGTCGCGCCGTAGGGGTTGAAGGTGATCGCCGTCTGCGGCACGGTGAGGTAGCGCTTCTTCTCGCCGGTGTCGATGCGCACGTCGACGAACATGCCGGGCACCAGCGCGCGCCGCGGATTGGGCACGGCGGCCTCGATCATCAGGTTGCGGGTGGCGGTGTCGATGCGCGGATCGATGGCGTTGACGCGTCCGGCGAAGCGGTCCTCCGGATGGGCGTCGCTGGCGACGCTGACCACCTGCCCGACGGCGATGTCCACCGCCTGGCGCTGCGGCAGGCTGAAGTCGGCGTACACCGGATCGAGCGCCTGCAGCGTCACGATCTTGTCGCCGGGATTCAGGTACTGCCCGGGGTTCACCGTGGTGATGCCGATCTTGCCGGCGAACGGCGCGCGGATCGACTTCTTCTCCAGGGTGGCCTGCTGCTGGGCGACCAGCGCGCGCTTGCTCGCCAGGTCGGCCACGTCGGCATCGACCTGCGCCTGGCTGATGGCCTGGGCGGCGAGCTGGGCGCGATCGCGCTCGAGCACGCTCGCGGCCAGGTCGGCAGCGGCCTGCAGCGAGCGCAGCTGGGCCGCGTCGGCATCGGCGTTGAGCTGCACCAGGAGCTGGCCGGCCTTGACCTCGTCGCCCGACCTGAAGTGCAGGCTGCGCACCATGCCGGCGATCTCGGTGGTGACGTCCACGCCGCGTACCGCACGCAGGCTGCCCACCGCGGCGATCTGCGGCTGCCATTCCTGCACCTCGGCGGTCAGCGTGGTGACGGTGGCCGGCGGCGCGGCGTTGCTCGCCATGAACTGCCGGATCATGCGCGCCTTGAAGGCGTTGAACCCGACGATGGCGCCCGCCACCACGGCCACCACGACCAGCATGATGATCATCCGCCTGGTCATGGAGGGCTTCTTCTTCTTTCCGGTCGGGGTTTCCGCGTTCATCGCTGGAGATCGGTCACGGTTCGGTTCGATTCGGACGCCGGGTTTCGGCGGCCGGCCGGTCGCGCGCCTCGGCCACGCGATCGGGACGGTTCCACCAGCCGCCGCCCATCGCCTGGAACAGGGCGGCGGTATCGGCATGGCGCGCTGCCTGCGCCTGCACCAGCGCGACGCGCGCCTGCTGGTACTGGCGCTGGGCATCGAGCACGGCCAGCGAGCTGGTGGCTCCGAGCTGGTACTGGCGCGTGGCCAGGTCGAGGCTGGCGCGGGCGGTGGCCTCGGCCTCGGCCTGCGCCTGCAGGGTGAGCGCGTCGGCCTCCAGCGCACGCAGCGTATCGGCGACGTTCTGGAAGGCGAGCAGGACGGTGGAACGGTACTGCGCAGCGGCGGCATCGTGCGCGGCCACGGCGGCGGCGCGCCGCGCATCGAGCTGCCCGGCGTGGAACAGCGGCTGCAGCAGCGAGGCGCCGGCGCTCCACAGCACCGAATTGCCGTCGAACAGCCGGCCCGGGCTGGTCGCGGCGAAGCCGTAGCTGCCCGAGAGCGTGATCTGCGGGTACAGGTTCGCGGTGGCCACGCCGACCAGCGCATTGGCCGAATGCAGCAGCGCCTCGGCGGCGCGGATGTCGGGGCGTTGGCGCACCAGGGCCGAGGGCACGCTCACCGGCAGCTCGACCGGCAGCTGCAGCGATTCGAGCGTGAACTCGGGGAGGTCGGCGGCATCGGGCAGCCGGCCGGCGAGCACCGCCAGCCGATGGCGCGTCTGCGCCAGGCTGCGCTCGATCCCCGGCAGCGCGGCGCGCGTCTGCGCGAGCAGCGCCTGCTGCGCGAGCACCTCGCTGCGCGCGATGCCGCCGAGCTGGAAGCGCCGCTCGACGAGATCGAGCTGCTTCTGCTGGATGGCGGCGATGTCCTGCGTGGCCGCCCGCTGCGCGCGCAGCGCGGCCTCCTGCACGGCGGTGGTCACCAGGTTGGCGGTGAGCGCGAGATGGGCGGCCTCGAGCTGGTCGTCCTGGTAATCGGCCTGGGCCTGCAGCGCCTCGATCTGGCGCCGCACGCCGCCGAAGACGTCGAGCGTGTACGAGACCTGCACCGAGGCGTTGTAGAGGTTGAACACGCCCGTGGCGCGCGGATCGGTGGGCGTGGGTACGTTGGCGCGCTGGCGCGCGGCGCCGACGCCGGCATCGACCTGGGGAAAGAGTGCGCTCGAGCCCGCGCGCAGCTCCTCCTGCGCCTGGCGCAGGGTGGCCTGGGCCGCCGCCAGCGTCGGGCTGTCGGCGAGCGCCTGGCGGATCAGCCGGTCGAGCGGCTCGGAGCGAAACAGCGTCCACCACTCGCCGGGGATGTCCCGGCCGCTCACGAAGCGCTGCGCCTGTCCGGCCGGCCCGGGCGCGGCCGCCGTTTCGGCGGGCAGCGTCTGGGCGGTATAGCGCTCGGCGGCAGGCGCCGGCGGTGTATGGAAGTCGGGCCCGCTGGCACAGCCGGCCAGCAGCGCCGCCCCCAGGGCGACTGCGGCGAACGGCGTGCTCGGCCCTTCGCAGAGGCGCATCACGTTGCTGGTTCCTCCTGGTGACGGACCTCGTCGGGGAAAGCCGAATGGTACACGCGGGATCCGCGCAACCTGTCTGGCCGCAAGGTCAGCGCAGCCGGTCCGGATCGAGGCGGAAAAGCAGCGGGAAGGTGGCGGGCCAGTTGCGCCAGCGCAGCGACCCGGCCTCGGAGACTGCCCACAGGCGGCCGCGGTCGTCGAAGGCGAGGCCCTCGACGCCTGCGGCCGTCGCGTAGCAGACTGCCGCCTCGCCGTCGGTGTCGTCGAGCCGGCACAGCCGGCCGAAGCGGCTGCCGCCGGCGCTGATCCAGAGCCTGCCGGCACGGTCGAAGACAGCGCCCTGCGCGTGCGCCGGCAGCGCGATGGCGCGCAGCGCAGCGGTCTCGTCCAGGCTCGCCCCGGCCGGCGCGTCGAGGACCGAAGGCGCGAGGAAAAACCCTTTCGCCGTCTCGGTATCTCGGCTGTAGGTGCCGACGAACAGCGCCTTGCCGTCGAAGCTGGCGAACGAGCCTTTGAGGCTGCCCTCCAGCGCCACGCTGGCCGTCACCGCCCGCGGCCCGCCGGCAGGGCCGAAGGCCGCTGCCGCGTCGATGCGGTACAGGCGCCGCGTGTCCGAGACGAGCAGCACGCCGCCGCCCAGCCAGGCCAGCCCTCCCGCGTGCCCGCATGCCGCGGGCAGGTCGAAACGCCCGAGCGTGTCGCCGCTCTCCGGATCGATGCGGAACAGGCGGCACGGCCCGGTGCCGACTTTCGGATCGTCGCTGCGGTAGGCCGACAGGTAGAGCGCGCCGCCGCCCCAGGCCAGGCCCTGCGGCACGTAGCCCCGGTCGAGGTCCGGCGCCCAGATCGTGCGATCGATGGCCGAGGCGTTGGGGGGCAGGCCCGGCGCGCCCTGCAGGTAGGCCGGCCGCTCGCCGAGCGGCGCCACGGGCGCCGCGGCAGCTGCGCTCGCCCATGCCAGCGCGACCGCCAGCAGTACCGCCCCCTTCCTCATGGAACGTCGGGGAGTGTCGCGTCCGGCGTACCCGCGGCAGCATTGCGGCGCATGCGCGCCTTGCCGCCTCCGCCGGCGAGTGCGGCGATGTCGATCCAGAAGCGCCAGTGGCGCGCCGCCCAGTACGGCCCGGCGTAGTCGATGCCGACGCGGGGCCCCTTCCTGATGCGGCGCGCCGGGATGCGCACGCCGCGGTCCTCGAGGCGGATGAGCGGCGAGGTGGTGGCATCGACGCCGTCCAGGCGCTTGCCGATGCCGAGGTATTGCGTGACCTTGCCCGGCCCGAGCAGCGCGCGCGGCCCGTCCGCGGTATCGGCGGCGATGCCGCGCACCAGCACGCCCTCGGGAATGCCCGCGCCCACCGTGCTGAAGTTGAGCAGCCAGTGGATGCCGTAGACGAGATAGACGTAGGCGGTGCCGCCTTCGCCGTAGAGCGGCTCGACGCGCGCCGTGCGGCGCCCGCCCCAGGTGTGCGCGGCGCGGTCGCGCGGCCCGCGGTAGGCCTCGACCTCGGCGATCATGCCGGCGCGCTCCCACCCGTCGTCGCCGCGCACCACGATGTACTTGCCGAGCAGCGCACGCGCGACGTGCAGCGTGGGTCGCTCGAAGGCCTCGCGGCCGAGCCGGTGCCCGCCGGCGGGATCGGGCGCGCCCGCCGGCGCGCGATCGGCGTCGCCGCGGGCCGTGACGATGACGGCGGCCATCCGGTGCATCCGTTCCTGGGTAACGAGGAGGACGACACGATACCGAAAAAAGCGGGCGGCGCCGGGAAACGCCCACCCCGGCTTATCATCGCGGCCGTGAACCCGATCCTCTCCATCTCCAGGCTCTCCAAGACCTACGCCTCGGGCCTGCACGCGCTCGACGGCGTCGACCTGGAGATCCGGCGCGGCGAGATCTTCGCCCTGCTGGGGCCCAATGGCGCCGGCAAGACGACGCTCATCGGCATCGTGTGCGGCCTGGTGAGGGCGAGCGGGGGCGAGGTACGCGTGGACGGGCGCGACATCGTCGCCGACTACCGCGCCACGCGCGCCCTGATCGGCCTGGTGCCCCAGGAGCTGACCACCAACGCGTTCGAGACGGTGTGGGCGACGGTCTCGTTCAGCCGCGGCCTGTTCGGCAAGCCGCCCGATCCGGCGCACCTGGAGAAGCTGCTCAGGGCGCTGTCGCTGTGGGAGCGGCGGCACAGCCCGATGATCGCGCTGTCGGGCGGCATGAAGCGCCGCGTGCTCATCGCCAAGGCGCTGTCGCACGAACCGCGGCTGCTGTTCCTCGACGAGCCGACCGCCGGGGTCGACGTCGAGCTGCGGCGCGACATGTGGGCCCTGGTGCGCTCGCTGCGCGATACCGGCGTGACCATCGTGCTGACCACCCACTACATCGAGGAAGCCGAGGAGATGGCCGACCGGATCGGCGTGATCGACAAGGGCCGGCTGGTGCTGGTCGAGGAAAAGGCCGAGCTGATGCGCCGGCTCGGCACCAAGCAGCTCACCCTGCAGCTCGAGCACGCGCTCGAGCAGGTGCCGGCGGCGCTGGCGGGCTACCGCCTGCAGCTCGCCGGCGGCGGCAGCGAGCTGGTCTACACCTACGACGCGCCGGGCGAGCGCGCCTGCATCGCCCGGCTGCTCAAGGACCTCGATGCGGCGGGCATCCGCTTCAAGGACCTGCATACGGCCCAGAGCTCGCTCGAGGACATCTTCGTGCAGCTGACGCGAACCGGAAGCCCGCCATGAACCTGTACGCCATGCGCGCGATCTACCGCTTCGAGATGGAGCGTACCTGGCGCACCCTGCTGCAGAGCGTGGTGGCGCCGGTGGTCTCCACCGCGCTCTACTTCGTGGTCTTCGGGGCGGCGATCGGCTCGCGCATCCAGGAGATCGACGGCATTCCCTACGGCGCCTTCATCGTGCCCGGCCTGGTCATGCTGTCGCTGCTCACGCAGAGCATCTCGAACGGCTCCTTCGGCATCTTCTTCCCGAAGTTCACCGGCACCATCTACGAGCTGCTCTCGGCGCCGGTCTCGCACCTGGAGGCAGTGGCGAGCTACGTGGGGGCGGCCGCCACCAAGTCCATCCTGCTCGGGCTGATCATCCTCGCCACCGCGGCTGCGTTCGTGCCCCTGCGCATCGACCATCCGCTGTGGATGATCCTCTTCCTCGTGCTCACGGCGGTCACCTTCAGCCTGATCGGCTTCATCATCGGCATCTGGGCCGACGGCTTCGAGAGGCTGCAGCTGGTGCCGCTGCTGATCGTCACCCCGCTCACCTTCCTCGGCGGCAGCTTCTACTCGATCGACATGCTGCCGCCGTTCTGGCGTGCGCTCACCCTGTTCAACCCGGTGGTGTACCTGGTGAGCGGCTTCCGCTGGAGCTTCTACGGCCACTCGGACGTGAGCGTGGCGATCAGCCTGGGCATGACCGCGGTCTTCCTGGCCGGCGCGCTGGCGCTCGCGGCGTGGATGCTGCGCACCGGCTACCGGCTCAAGAACTGAGCCCGGCGTGAGCGCAGGGCCCGGCGTGCGCCGGGCCCCTGCCGCCCTACTCGAGCTCTTCGTACAGCGGCAGCGTGAGGAACTCGGCGAACGCCTCCTGCGTGCTCATCTGCTCGAAGATCTTTGCGGCGCGGTCGTAGGTGCGGGTGTCGCCCCCCACCGTGGCCTTCACCTTGGCCAGCTCCTCCGGGATCAGCGCGCGCACCAGCTCCGCGGTCACCTTGCGGCCGTCGTCGAGCTTGCCCTTGGGCGAGCGGATCCACTGCCACACCTGCGAGCGGCTGATCTCGGCGGTCGCCGCGTCCTCCATCAGGTCGTGGATGGGCACGCAGCCGTTGCCGGCCAGCCACGCGCCCAGATAGTGGATGCCGACGTTGATGTTCATGCGCAGGCCATACTCGGTGATCGGCGCCTCGGGCTGGAAGCTCAGCAGATCGGCGGCGCCCACGTTCACGTCGTCGCGCTGCTTGGCGATCTGGTTCGGCGCATCGCCCAGCACCTTGACGAACTCCTGCATGGCCACCTCGACCAGGCCGGGGTGCGCCACCCAGCCGCCGTCGTAGCCGTCGGTGGCGTCGCGCGCCTTGTCGGCGCGGATGCCGGCCATGGCGACCTCGTTCCTCGCCGGGTCGTTCTTGATCGGGATCAGCGCGCTCATGCCGCCGATCGCCGGCGCGCCGCGCCGGTGGCAGGTCTTGAGCAGCAGCAGGGCGTAGGCGCGCATGAAGGGCGCCGTCATGGTGACCTTGCCGCGGTCGGCCAGGCAGAAGTTGCGGTCGACCTTGAACTTCTTGATGCACGAGAAGATGTAGTCCCAGCGCCCGGCGTTCAGGCCCGCGCTGTGCTCGCGCAGCTCGTAGAGGATCTCGTCCATCTCGAACGCGGCGAGGATGGTCTCGATCAGCACCGTGGCCTTGATGGTGCCCTGCGGCAGGCCGAGCTCCTTCTGGGTGGCCACGAAGATGTCGTTCCACAGCCGCGCCTCGAGGTGGCTCTCGAGCTTGGGCAGGTAGAAGAACGGCCCGGCGCCGCGCGCCACCTGCTCCTTAGCGTTGTGGAACATGAACAGCGCGAAATCGAAGATGCCGCCCGAGACGCGCTGGCCGTCGACGGTGACGTGCTTCTCGTCCAGGTGCCAGCCGCGCGGGCGCACCTGCAGCGTGGCGATCTTCTCGTTCAGGCGGTAGGTCTTGCCCCCCTGCTCGAGCGAGAGCTCGCGCCGGATCGCCTTCTTCAGGTTGATCTGGCCCTGGATCTGGTTGGTCCAGTTCGGGGTGTTGGAGTCCTCGAAGTCCGTCATGTAGCTGTCGGCGCCGGAGTTGAAGGCGTTGATGATCATCTTCGCCTCGACCGGGCCGGTGATCTCGACCCGGCGGCACTCGAGCGCCTTGGGGATCGGCGCGATCTTCCAGTCGCCCTCGCGCACGTGCTTGGTCTGCGCCAGGAAATGCGGGCGCTCGCCCTCGTCGAGCCGCTTGGCGCGCTCGGCGCGCTCGGCGAGCAGCTGCCGGCGGCGCGGCTCGTAGGCGCGGTGCAGCCCGGCGACCAGCGCGAGCGCCTCGGGCGTGAGGATCTGCACGAATTCGGCGCTCACCGGCGCGTCGATGCGCACTCCGGCGGGAAGGTTCGAGACGGCTTGTGCGTTCATGCTTGCCTCTTTCATGGGGAATGGGATCGGGGAAAGCGTATCCTCACTAAAATGTCCTGAAAATCCCTCCCGGAACAGTTCAGCTTTTACTTTTCGGCAATAATCGCGGGGTAATGGCCCGGTTCAAGCAGATCGAGACCTTTGTCGCTGTCGCCACGCGCGGCAGCCTGTCGGCCGCCGCGCAAGCCGAGGGCGTGGCGCCGGCGGTGATCGGCCGGCGCATCGATGCGCTCGAGGAGCGCCTCGGCGTGAAGCTGCTGGTGCGCACGACGCGCCGCATCACCCTCACTTTCGAGGGCAGCGCCTTCCTCGAGGACAGCCAGCGGCTGCTCAACGACCTCTACAACGCCGAGGCATCGGTGTCCCTGGGCGGGGTGAAGGCCAGCGGCCACCTGCGCGTGACGGCGCCCGCCGGCTTCGGGCGCGCGCACGTGGCGCCGCTGCTGCCGGCATTCCTCGACGCCCACCGCGACGTATCGATCTCGCTCGACCTGGCCGACCGGCTCACCGACATCGTCAACGAGAACATCGACGTGGCGATCCGCATCGGCGCGCTCGACGATTCCAGCCTGGTGGGCCTGAAGCTGGCCGACAACCGCCGCGTGGTCGTGGCCAGCCCCTCCTACCTCGAGCGCCACGGCGCGCCCGTCACGCCTGCCGACCTCGTGCACCACGAATGCCTCACCTTCGGCACCTACGGCAACCAGGCGCGCGGCTGGCAGTTCGTGATCGACGGGCGGCCGGAGTCGCTGCGCGTGACCGGGTCGATGGAGTGCAACGACGGCGCGGTGCTCCACGAGTGGGCCCTGGCCGGACGCGGCCTGGCCTGGCGCTCGATGTGGGAGGTCGGCGCGGACCTCAGGGCCGGGCGGCTGCGCACCGTCCTCGATGCCTATGCTGCGCCCGACAACGCCATCCACGCCGTGTTCCCGCAGCGCAAGCACCTGCCGCTGCGGGCGCGCATGTTCATCGACCACCTGAAGAACACCTACGGCAACCCGGCGTACTGGCGCTGACCGGGGCGCCGGGACGCCCTAGGACCGACAGACTGCTACGCCCGGCCGGGCCCGCCTTCGCCGCGCACGCTCTGCGCGATGCCCCACTGCGCCGCCCAGTACGTGCCGAGCACCCATAGCGGGGCGGCGGCGATCGGCGTGCGGAAGCGATCGATCGCCAGCAGCGAATCGGAAACCACGAACAGCAGGCCGCCGGCCGCGGCCATGCCTGCCCGCGCCCCGGGATGCACGCGCCAGCGCGCCACCGCCTGCGCCGCCATCGCCACCAGCACCGCCACGTAGGCGAGCACCGGCCCCCTGAGCACCGGTGCCACGCCGCTCCACAGGAAGGCCAGGATGAGCCCGCCGACGCCCGCCAGCAGCGCGAGCGCGAGTGGACGCGCGAACAACCGGGTGTCGGCGGTGAAGGCGCGCAGATAGAAGAGGTGGGCGGCGAGGAAGGCCAGCAGCCCGCCCACGAACAGCCGTGGCGACAGCATCAGCAGCACGTCGCCCGCCAGCGAGCAGACCAGCCCCGCCAGCACGGCGCGATGCAGCCGCGGCGGCGCGTCGCCGCCGTGGCGCCAGACCAGCGCCACCAGCACCGCCGTGGCCAGCGGCTTGCCGATCCAGTGCGCGAGGGTCCAGGCGTCGAGCTGGCCGCGGCTGCGCATCAGCGCTCCGACGATGGCCAGCAGCGCAGCGGCGGCCAGCGCGAGCGCCCCGCGGTGCCAGCGGCGCGCCTGCCCGGCCCTCAAATGAAAAGGGGCAGCCTCGGCGGCTGCCCCCGGCACGCGGCCCAAGACGTCTTACTTCAGGTGCTTGCCGACCAGGCCGGTCATCTCGAACATGTTGACCTGGGCCTTGCCGAACACCTGCCGCAGCTTGTCGTCGGCGTTGATCAGCCGCTTGTTGACATCGTCCTGCAGCTTGCCCTTCTTGATGTAGTCCCACATCCGCTTGACCACCTCGGTGCGCGGCAGCGGCTTGTCGCCGACGATCGAGGCCAGCGCGGCGCTCGGGGTCAGCGCCTTCATGAAGGCGGCGTTGGGCTTGCGGGCGGATTTCTTCGCAGCGGGCTTCTTCGCGGCGGCCTTCTTGACCGCCTTCTTGGCGACGGCGGCCTTCTTCGCCGGTGCCTTGGCGGCCGCCTTCTTGGCGGGCGCCTTGGCGGCTTTCTTCACGGCCGGTTTCTTGGCAGCCGGCTTCTTGGCCGGAGCCTTCTTCGCGGCGGGTTTCTTGGCAGCCTTCTTGGCAGTGGCCATGCTGGATCCTCCTGAATCCGTGAGTGCGGTGTTCGTTTCGAACAGCGCGGCTTCAGAGGGAAAACGCGCCTTCTCCACAGGAGCGAAGCATGACGCGTCTTGCACGTAACGCCAACAAAAACAAGCGGAATCGATGCGCCGTTCGTCGGGAGTGTTGTATCGGAGACGCAGTTCGACGCATCAGAGGGCGATGCTCAGGCCGCTTCGCCCTCGCGCGCAGCACGCCTGCGCTCGTGCTCCTTCAGGTGTCGCTTGCGCAGGCGGATGCTCTTGGGGGTCAATTCGACCAGCTCGTCGTCGGCGATGAACTCGACCGCCTTCTCCAGCGTGAGCTGGATCGGCGGGGTGAGCACGATGTGCTCGTCCTTGCCCGAGGCGCGCACGTTGGTGAGCTTCTTCTCCTTCACCGGGTTGACCACCAGGTCGTTGTCGCGCGCGTGGATGCCGATGATCATGCCCTCGTAGAGCGGATCGCCCGGCTTGACGAACATGCGCCCGCGCTCCTGCAGCTTCCACAGGGCGTAGGCGACCGCGGCGCCGTCGTCCTGGGAGACCAGCACGCCGTTGCGGCGGCCCTCGATCTCGCCCGCCCAGGGGCCGTAGTCGTCGAACACGTGGCTGACGATGCCGGTGCCGCGGGTGAGGTTGAGGAACTCGTTGTGAAAGCCGATCAGGCCGCGCGCCGGCACCCGGTAGTCGAGCCGCACGCGGCCCTTGCCGTCGGGATCCATGTGGATCAGCTCGCCGCGGCGGCGCCCGAGCAGCTCCATGACCGCGCCCTGGTGGGCGTCCTCCATGTCCATGGCGACCATCTCGTAGGGCTCGCGGCGCTCGCCGTCGACGATGCGCAGCTTCGGCCGCGGGCGCGAGACGGCCAGCTCGTAGCCCTCGCGCCGCATGTTCTCGAGCAGGATGGTCAGGTGCAGCTCGCCGCGCCCCGAGACCACGAAGGTGTCGGAATCGGCGCCGAACTCGACGCGCAGCGCCACGTTGGCCTCGAGCTCGCGCTCGAGGCGCTCGCGGATCTGCCGGCTGGTGACGAAGCGGCCTTCGCGCCCGGCCATCGGCGAGGTGTTGACCATGAAGTCCATGGTCATGGTCGGCTCGTCCACCTCGAGCACCGGCAGCGCCTGCGGCTGGGCCGGATCGCACACCGTCGAGCCGATCTCGAGCCGATCGATGCCGTTGACGGCGACGATGTCGCCGGCCTCGGCCTCGTCGACCACCACCCGCTCCAGGCCGCGAAAGCGCAGCACCTGGTTGACCCGTGCTGCCACCGGCGCGGCGCCGCCCTCCCCCGGATCGCCGAACAGCACCGTCACCGCCTGGCCGCCGCGGATGCGCCCGCGGCTGATGCGGCCGATGCCGATGCGCCCGACGTAGCTGGAGTAGTCGAGCGCCGAGATCTGCAGCTGCAGCGGGCCGTCGGGATCGTCGTCGCGCGCCGGCACCTGGCGCAGGATGGCCTCGAACAGCGGCCTCATCGAGAGGCCGTCGGCGGCGGCCTCGCCCGGCCCGACGACGCCGTCCTCGGGCAGGTCCTTCAGGCTGTCGACCGCGAAGCCGTTGACCGCCGAGGCGTAGACCACCGGGAAGTCGAGCTGCTCCTCGGTGGCCCCGAGCTTGTCGAACAGGTCGAAGGTCTGGTCGACCACCCAGTCGGGGCGCGCTCCCGGGCGATCGATCTTGTTGACCACCACGATCGGCTTCAGGCCCAGGGCGAGCGCCTTGCGGGTGACGAAGCGGGTCTGCGGCATCGGCCCCTCGACCGCGTCGACCAGCAGCAGCACGCCGTCGACCATCGAGAGCGCGCGCTCGACCTCGCCGCCGAAATCGGCGTGGCCGGGCGTGTCGACGATGTTGATGCGCGTGCCGGCGTACTCGACCGCGCAGTTCTTGGCGAGGATGGTGATGCCGCGCTCGCGCTCGATGTCGTTGCTGTCCATCACCCGCTCGACCACCTGCTGGTTGGCGCGGAAGGTGCCCGACTGGCGCAGCAGCTGGTCGACCAGGGTGGTCTTGCCGTGGTCGACGTGGGCGATGATGGCGATGTTGCGGATGGCGAGGGTCATGGGGTGCTTCTGTCTGGAGATGGGTCGCCGGGCGCGCCAGTGCCGGCGGGGTCCGCGCGGGCTGGCGCCCCAGGGCTGGGCCGGTCCTCGACGCCGGCCGGCGCGCCGGCGCCGGTGGCGATCAGCCGCCGCGGCACCAGGGCGCCGCCGCGCAGCTCGGCCACGCCGAGCAGGCGCTCGGCGGCATACACGCGCAGGCGCGCGCCTTCCGGCGCGGGCAGCGGCTGCGGGGCGCGCAGCTTCTGGCCGTGCAGGAAGCGCGCGGCGCCGGCGTCGTCGAGCGTCACGCGGGGCAGGCCGGCGAGCAGCGCGTCGGCCGGCGCGAGCCGGGCCTGCCGCTCGTGGGGCGCGAGCGCCTCGAGCGCCTCGAGGGTGATCGCGTCGGCCACCGACAGGGCGCCGACGCGCTCGCGGCGCAGCGCGCTCAGGTGCGCGCCGCAGCCCAGGCGCTCGCCGATGTCGGTGGCCAGGGTGCGGATGTAGGTGCCCTTGCTGCAGCTCACGCGCACGCTGGCGCGCGGAGCATCCCAGGCCAGCATCTCGATGGCGTGGACGGTCACGGTGCGCGGGGCGCGCTCGACGGCCAGGCCGGCCCGCGCATAGTCGTACAGCGGCCGGCCGTCGCGCTTGAGCGCCGAATGCATGGGCGGCACCTGCTCGATGCGGCCGACGAAGGCAGCGGCCGCCGCGGCGAACGCCGCGGCATCGCAGCGGACCTCGCGCCGGGCAATCGGCTCGCCCTCGGCGTCGCCGGTATCGGTGGCCACGCCCAGGGTGATCTCGGCCAGGTAGGTCTTGTCGGCCGCCAGCGAGTCGTCGGCGAACTTGGTCGCCTCGCCGAACAGCAGGGGCAGCAGGCCGGTGGCCATGGGATCGAGCGTGCCGCCATGGCCGGCCTTGCGCGCCCCGAGCAGCCGGCGCGCGCGCGCCAGCGCGCCGGTCGAGCTCAGGCCGCGCGGCTTGTCCAGCAGCAGGACGCCGTCGACCGGCATGCGGGTAGTGCTCAGTTCAGTCGTCGGCGTGGCGCCGGTTGGCTTCGTCGATCAGCCTGGACATGGCCATGCCGCGGCCGGCCGAGGCGTCGTGCACGAAGCGCAGCTCGGGCGTGGTGTGGATGCGCACCCGGCGTCCGAGCTGCGAACGCAGGAAGCCGGCGGCGCGGCGCAGGCCGGCCAGCGTGCCGGCCACCGTGGCCTCGTCGTCGGGCAGCACGCTGAAGTACACCGTGGCGTAGGCGTAGTCGGGCGTGAGCTCGACGCCGGTGATCGTGACCAGCCCCACGCGCGGATCCTTGAGCTCGGCGCGCACCAGCTCGGCGAGCTCGTGGTGCACCTGCTCGGTGACCCGCACGCTGCGGCTCACGCCTCCCGGTCGATGCCTGGCCGTCATGATTCCCGCCGGCGCCTCACAGCGAGCGCGCGACCTCCTTGATCTCGAACACCTCGAGGTGGTCGCCCTGGCGGATGTCGCCGTAGCCCTTGAGCGAGAGACCGCACTCGAAGCTCTCGCGCACCTCGCGCACGTCGTCCTTGAAGCGCTTGAGCGAATCGAGCTCGCCGGTCCAGACCACGGTGTTCTCGCGCAGCAGCCGCACCCTGGCGCCACGGCGCACCACGCCCTCGAGCACCATGCACCCGGCGATGTTGCCGATCTTGGGCACGCGGAAGATCTCGCGGATCTCGACCAGGCCGATGGCCTCCTCCTTCTGCTCCGGGGAGAGCAGGCCGGACATCGCCGCCTTCACGTCGTCGACCGCGTCGTAGATGATGTTGTAGTAGCGGATGTCGATGCCGTTGGCCTCGGCCAGCCGCTTGGCGAGCTGGTCGGCGCGCACGTTGAAGCCGATGATGACGGCCTTGGAGGCGATCGCCAGGTTGACGTCGTTCTCGCTGATGCCGCCCACCGCCTGGTGCACGATCTGCACCTTGACCTCGCCGGTGGACAGCTTGAGCATGGCGTGCGCCAGCGCCTCCTGCGAGCCCTGCACGTCGGCCTTGATGATCAGCGCCAGCGTCTTGACCTCGCCGGCGCCCATCTGCTCGAACATGTTCTCGAGCTTGGCCGCCTGCTGCCTGGCCAGCTTGACGTCGCGGAACTTGCCCTGGCGGAACAGCGCGATCTCGCGCGCCTTGCGCTCGTCGCCCAGCACGATGACTTCCTCGCCGGCGCCCGGGACGTCCTGCAGGCCCTGGATCTCCACCGGGATCGACGGCCCGGCCTCGGCCACCGGCTTGCCGTTCTCGTCGAGCATGGCGCGCACGCGGCCGAACGAGGAGCCGGCCAGCACCACGTCGCCGCGCTTGAGCGTGCCCGACTGCACCAGCACCGTGGCCACCGCGCCGCGGCCCTTGTCCAGGCGCGCCTCGATCACCAGGCCCTTGGCCGCGCCCTCCTTGACCGCCACGAGCTCGAGCACCTCGGCCTGCAGCAGCACGTTCTCGAGCAGCTCGTCGATGCCCTGGCCGGTCTTGGCCGACACCGGCACGATCGGCACCTCGCCGCCGTACTCCTCGGGCACCACCTGGTGGGCGACCAGCTCCTGCTTGACGCGCTCGGGGTTGGCCTCGGGCTTGTCGATCTTGTTCATCGCCACGACCATCGGCACGCCGGCCGCCTTGGCGTGGTTGATCGCCTCGATCGTCTGCGGCATCACACCGTCGTCGGCCGCCACCACCAGGATCACGATGTCGGTGGCCTTGGCTCCGCGCGCGCGCATCGCGGTGAACGCCTCGTGGCCGGGCGTATCGAGGAAGGTGATCACGCCGCGCGGCGTCTTCACGTGGTAGGCGCCGATGTGCTGGGTGATGCCGCCCGCCTCGCCGGCGGCGACCTTGGCGCGCCGGATGTAGTCGAGCAGCGAGGTCTTGCCGTGGTCGACGTGGCCCATGACGGTGACCACCGGCGGCCGCGGCACCTGGGCGAGGTCGGCCTGGGCGGCATCTTCCTCGAGGAAGGCCTCGGGGTCGTCGAGCTTGGCCGCCACCGCCTTGTGGCCCATCTCCTCGACCAGGATCATGGCGGTGTCCTGGTCGAGCACCTGGTTGATGGTGACCATCTGGCCGAGCTTCATCAGCGCCTTGATGACCTCGGCCGCCTTCACCGACATCTTGTGGGCGAGGTCGCCCACCGTGATCGTCTCGGGCACGTGCACCTCGCGCACGATCGGCTCGGAAGAAGCCGCCTGGCCGCCGCTGCCGGCCTCGTGGCGCTCGCCGCGATGACGGCCGCCGGCGCCCTTGGCGCCGCGCCAGCCGGCGTCCGCGGTGACGCCGCGCGTCTTGATGCCGCGCTTCTTGGCGGCCTCGTCGGACCAGGTGGACGACAGCTTCTCGCTCTTGACGTGCTTCTTCTGGCCGTCGCCAGCGGCGGCCGGTGCGGCGCCCGGCGCAGCACGCCCGCCCGCGGCCGGCCGGTGCAGCGTGCCGCTGCGCGCGGCGCCGGGCTGGCCTGCCTGGGCCTGGGCCGGCGTTTGCGCCGGCGCCTGGGCGGGCGCGGCCGGCGGCGGCTCGGCCGGCTTGGGCTGGGGCTTGCGCTGCAGGCTCATCAGGCGGTTGATCTCGGCGACCTCGTCCTCGACCGCCTTGCGCGCGCGCGCCTGCGCCTGCGCCTGCTCGGCGGCCTCGCGCGCCGCTTCCTCGGCAGCCTTGGCCTCGGCCTCGATGCGCTCGCGCTCGTGCGCCTGCGCATCGACATCCACCGTGGCGGCGCGCTCGGCCTCGCGGCGCGCCTCTTCCTCGCGGCGCTGCGCCTCGGCAGCCGCCTCGATCTCGCGCTGGCGCTCGCGCTCGAGCCGTTCCTGCTTCTCGCGCAGCTCGGCGGCCTGGCGCTCGAGCAGCTCGCGCTGGCGCGCCTCTTCCTCCTCGCGCTGCCGCTGCTGCGCCTCGTCGACCACCGACTTCGGAGGCTCCGGCGCCGGCACCGGCTCGGCGGCAGGCACCTCGACCGCCGGCGAATCGCCGCTGTCGCGCTTGACGAACACGCGCTTCTTGCGCACCTCGACCTGGATCGTGCGCGCCTTGCCGGTCGCGTCGGCCTGCTTGATCTCGGAGGTCTGCTTGCGCGTGAGCGTGATGCGGCGCTTCGGCCCTTCCTCGGCGCCGTGTGCACGGCGCAGCGCGGCCAGCAGCTGCTCCTTGTCGGCCTCGGTCAGCTCGTCGTCGGGCGATCGCTGGCCCAGCCCGGCCGCCTTCAGCTGCTCGAGCAACCCCTCGGCCGGCATCTTCAGCTCCGCCGCAAAATTCGCCACGTTCGTACTCGCCATGCTCACCCTTCCCGCACCACTTCTGCAAAATCGCGTTGCCGCGACCCTCTCGCCACCGCCGATGCCCTCGCGCTACGCCTGGGCGCGCTCCTGAGCCGGCTGCGAGGCATCGGGCGGCTCCTCGAACCAGTGGGCGCGCGCCTTCATGATGAGATCCTTGGCGCGCTCCTCATCGATGCCGGTCGCCTCGACCAGCTCGTCGACCGCCAGCTCGGCCAGGTCGTCGCGCGTGTACACCTTGGCGTCGGCCAGCCTGGCGGCCAGCTCGCGGTCCATGCCCTCGAGCGAGAGCAGGTCCTCGGCGGTCGAGCCGATCCTCTCCTCGGTGGCGATGGCCTCGGTGAGCAGCGCATTGCGCGCGCGCTTGCGCAGCTCGTTGACGGTGTCCTCGTCGAAGCCCTCGATCTCGAGCATCTCGTTGATCGGCACGTAGGCGACCTCCTCGAGGCTGGTGAAGCCCTCCTCGATCAGGGTGTCGGCGAGCTCCTCGTCGACGTCGAGCCCGGAGATGAACACCTGGCGCAGCGCCTCGTGCTCGCCGGCGCTCTTGGCCTGCGACTCCTCGGCGCTCATGATGTTGATCTGCCAGCCGGTCAGCTCGGAGGCCAGCCGCACGTTGCGCCCGTTGGTGCCGATGGCCAGCGCGAGGTTGTCCTCGTCGACCACCACGTCCATGCTGTGCTTGTCCTCGTCGACCACGATCGACGACACGTTGGCCGGAGCCAGCGCGCCGATCACGAACTGCGCCGGATCCTCCGACCACAGCACGATGTCGACCCGCTCGCCGGCCAGCTCGCCGGTGACCGCCTGCACCCGCGAGCCGCGCACGCCCACGCAGGTGCCGATCGGGTCGACGCGCCGGTCGTTCGAGAGCACCGCGATCTTGGCGCGCACGCCGGGATCGCGCGCGGCGGCCTTGATCTCGAGCAGCCCCTGCTCGATCTCGGGCACCTCGTTGGCGAACAGGTGGCGGATGAAGTCGGGCGCGGTGCGCGACAGGTACAGCTGCGGGCCGCGCCCCTCGCGATTGATCTTCGCCACGTAGGCGCGCACCCGGTCGCCGACGCGCAGGTTCTCTTTCGGGATCATCTGGTCGCGCGGCAGGCGCGCCTCGACCTTGCCCGATTCGACGATGGCGCCCTCGCGGTCCATGCGCTTGATCGTGCCCGACAGGATGGCCTCGCCGCGGGCGAACAAGTCGTTGATGATCTGCTCGCGCTCGGCGTCGCGGATCTTCTGCAGGATGACCTGCTTGGCCGCCTGCGCGCCGATGCGCCCGAGATCGACCGGCTCGAGCTCCTCCTCGATGTAGTCGCCGACCTGGATGTCGGGGATCTGCTTCTGCGCCTCGGACAGGATCACCTGCACGTCGTGGTCTTCCAGCTCGCCGTCGGGCACCACCTGCCAGCGGCGATACGACTCGGACTCGCCGCCCATGCGGTCGATCGACACGCGCACGTCGACCTCTTCCTTGAAGCGTTTCTTGGTCGCCGAAGCGAGCGCGCTCTCGAGCGCGCCGAACACGACCTCGCGCGGGACGTTCTTCTCGCGCGCCAGCGCATCGACCAGCAACAGTACTTCGCGGCTCATCTCGCCTCCTGAAACTTCAGCTCCGGCACCAGCCGGGCCCGCTCGATCTCGTCGAGGGAAAAAACCAGCTTGCGGCCCGCGGCCGGCACGGCCTCGGCATGCCCGTGCGCCTTCGGCGCCTGCCCTGCCGCCTGCCCCGCCCTGCCCGCCGCGCCCTTCGCAGCGGACTTCCCCGATCCGGCCCTGCCGCCCTTGCGCAGGGGCGCCGGCGCGCGCTCGACCAGCTCGAGCCCGAACTGCCCGTCGGCCTCGACGGTGAGCACACCCTCGAAGTTGCGCCGCCCCTCGAGCGCACGCCGCATGCGCAGCGCCACCTGCGAACCGGCGAAGCGCTCGAAGTCGGCCGCCTTCTTCAACGGCCGGTCGAGGCCCGGCGACGACACCTCGAGCCGCGCGTAGTCGACGTCCTCGACCGCCAGCACGTGCGACAGCTGCCGGCTGACGCGCTCGCAATCGTCGAGCGTGATGCCCGCCGGGGCATCGATATAGACCCGCAGCAGGCCGTCGGCGGCATGCTCCAGATCGACCAGCTCGTAACCCATGGCCGCAAGGGTGCGTGCGATGATCGCCTGCGTCGACGTCATCTGTACGGACACTCGCGAACCCCCTTGCCGGCATGCGCCGGCCGCATCCCGTGCGGCGGCCCCGCGCCGCCGCCTCGGGAAAAAAAAATGGGCCTGTCGAGCCCATTTCTTCGAGCACGCCGCCCGTGCCGGATGCGCATCGCCCCGGATGACGTCGACCGGGACGCTGCCTCGAACCTGCCGAAGCGGCGAATTTCTAAAGCAGCGAATTATAGCGTGAAACGACCGTACCGGTCACGCGATCGTGCCGGTCACGCGTTGGCACCGTTCAGGTATTGCCATGGCCGCCGCCGCCCGTGCGGCCGCGCGAGCGCCCGCCGCGCCGCCCGCCCTTGCCGGGCTGGCCGCTGCGTCCCTGCCCTTGTCCCTGCCCTTGTCCCTGCCCCTGCCCCTGCGCCCCGGCCGGGCCGCCGCGCGGACCCTGCCCGTCGCGGCCCGCCCCGCGTGCCGCCGGGCCGCGTCCGCCCGGCCCGCCGCGACGCCCCTTGCCGTCGCGCGGCCCCTGGGGATTGCGCGAACCGGGCTGGCCCGACGGACCGTAGCCGCCGCCATAGGCGCCGGTCACCCCGCCCGAGCGGCCGGTATCCATCGGCCCGGTGAACGTGGCGGCACGCGCGCCGCGCCCGCCCTTCGACCGGGCGAAGGCCGAGCGCTTGCCGCCGGCCGGCTGCGAGCCGTCGCCCTTGCGCACCGCGCGCGTGATGCCTTCCAGGTGGGCGTTGGCCGAGCGCGGCTGCCACTCGTCGTCGTTCAGATGGTGCGGCTCGGGCCCGGGTTCGGGCAGCGCGCGGTTGCCGATCGAGTCGGCCGGATCCTCCTCGCCGTCGCCGCCCTCCTCGCCGAAGTGCTGGTCGTGGCGATCGTCGTCGCGCTCCTCGTCCCGCTCGTCCATGCCGCGGACCTGCTCGGCCGCGGCGCCGCCGCGCGCCGGCCTGCCGGCACCCGCGGCCGGCGCGCTGGCGCGCCGGATGGCCTCGGAAAGTGCCTGCAGCTCGGCGCCGCCCAGCTCGGCCCAGCGGCCGCGGGCCAGGCCGCGCGGCAGCGCCAGCGGCCCGAAGCGCAGGCGCACCAGCCGGCTCACGGTGAGGCCGACCACCTCGAACATGCGCCGCACCTCGCGATTGCGCCCTTCGGCGATCACCACGCGATACCAGGCGTTGGCGCCGTCGCCGCCGAGGTCTTCGATCGCGGTGAAGCGCGCCGGGCCGTCCTCGAGCTGCACGCCGGCGAGCAGCGACTCGCGCGCGGCCTCGTCGATGCGCCCGAGGATGCGCACCGCGTATTCGCGCTCCCAGCCGTAGCGCGGGTGCATCAGCTTGTTGGCGAGATCACCCGAAGTGGTGAAGACCAGCAGGCCCTCGGTGTTGTAGTCGAGCCGGCCGACCGCCACCCAGCGCGCGCCCTTCAGGCGCGGCAGCTTCTCGAACACGGTGATGCGCTGGCCGGGATCGTCGCGGGTACAGATCTCGCCGGCCGGCTTGTGGTAGAGCAGCACGCGCGGCGCAGCCGGCGCGGCGCGGCGGTTGATGGTGCGCCCGTTGACGCGGACCTGGTCCCCCGGGCCGATGCGCTGGCCGATGTGCGCCGGCTGGCCGTTCACCGACACGCGCCCGGCGAGGATGAGCTCCTCCATCTCGCGGCGCGAGCCGAGCCCCCCGTCGGCGAGCACCTTGTGCAGCTTGGGCTGGTCCTCGACGGACTGGCGGCGCTGGCCGCGGCGACGCGGATCGGCCGCATCCAGCCCGATCGCGGGACCGCTGGCATAGGCAGGCAGCGGCTCGACCTCGGGCGACGACGCCCCACCCGCCGACGCCTCGCCGGCCGACGCATCGGCTCGCAGCGCGTCGGCCGGGGTCGCACCCTCGCTGCCGAGGCCCGGCGCCTCGGAGGCGCCGCTTGCCGCCGCTCCGACCGCCGTCGATTCATCGACGTCCGCCGTACCTGCCTCTTCCCCGGGGGCGCGCCGGCCGCCGCGCGGACCCCTGGAGCCCGACCGGTTGCCGCCGCGGCGGCGGTTGAACATGGTCCGCAGCGGGCGCGGCTCGCGGGCGCCGGCCGCACCTTCGGTCTCCGGCAACGGCGCGGCGGCCTCCCCCGCGACTGCGTCGGCCTGGGCGGCATCGGCTCGGCCGGCCTCGGAGCGGGCAGAGTCGGCGCGGTCGGCGTCGGCACGAGGTTTCTCGGCGGCGTCGACGTCGGACGCTGCAAGGTCGTAGCGGCTCTCGCCCGGATATTCGGTATTCAAGAAGATCCTCGTTGAGTTCGGTGATGAGGACTCGGACGTTCAGGACTGCGGATTCTGCTGGCGTACGGCATCGGCATCGGCCGCGTCAGCCGTATCGGCTTTTGCGGCGGCGGCCTCGACCGCGACGGTTTCGGCAACGATGGTCTCGGCCTCACCGGTCTCGGCCTCGGCCGCGGCGGCTTCGGTGACCGCGGTCTCGCCGACGACGGCATCGGTCACCGCGGCATCGGCAACGGTGACCCCGGCCTCGGTACCGGCCGCATCGATTTCGGATTCGACCGCAGCGGCTTCGGCATCGACCGCAGCAGCTCCGGACTCGGCCGCAACGGCAACTCCGGCTTCGCCGGCATCCCCGCCCCCATCGCCGCCGTCGCCGAAGGCCTCGGCAGCCGGATCCGGCGCATCGATCGAAGGCGACGGCAGACCCCCGCCCTCCTCGTCGGCCAGCCCGATGACGCGCTGGGCGAGCACCTGCGCGGCTTCTGCGGCGCCGGCCTCGAGCAGCGGCGGCAGCTCGCTCAGCGTGCGCAGCCCGAGGTCGTCGAGGAACTGTTGCGTGGTGCCGAGCAGCTCGGGGCGTCCGACCACGTCCTTGTGGCCGATGACCTCGACCCAGCCGCGGTCCTCGAGCGTCTTGACCAGGTGCGAGGACACGGTGACGCCGCGGATCTCCTCGATGTCGCCGCGCGTGACCGGCTGGCGGTAGGCGATGATCGCCAGCGTCTCGAGCAGCGCGCGCGAGTAGCGCGGCGGCTTCTCGGGATTGAGCCGCTCGAGATAGGGCGCCATCTGCGGCGTGCTCTGGAAGCGCCAGCCGCTGGCCAGCGCCGCCAGCTGCACGCCGCGGCCCTGCCAGTCCTGACGCAGCTCCTCGAGCAGGGCGCGCACCGTGTCGGCGGCCAGCTCCTCGTCGAAGAGCCGGCGCAGCTCGGCGATGCTCATCGGCTGCTGCGCACACAGCAACGCGGTCTCGAGGACGATCTTGGCTTCCTGCGTGTTCATCGGAACGATACGGATCGGCGCTGGCAGGCGCTCATCGGCGCGACTCGTGCGAAAACGGTCGAACGGGCATTTCGCCGTGCCCGCTGGCACGGCCTCCCATGCTGCGAACCGGCCAGGCCTCGCTCCACGAGGACGGCAGGTTCTCGACAGCCGGGTATCGGATCGGACGGCTTCACGCGGCGACGCCGCCGTACCGGTGCGTCGTGTTCGAGCGCGAGGCCGCGGTCTTGACGGCAGCCCTCGCGCCGCCGCGCGGGAATTCACACCACCCGCATCGACGACACCGGCGATGATACACGAAGGCGCCGCGACCCGCGGCGCCCGTCCCTTACTGCCCCGACTCGCGCGCGCGCAGGCTCTTGCCGCCGAACTTGGCGACGATCATGTCGTCGTATTTGTCCGCCGCGCCGAGCACCGCGACCATCGAGGTCTGCAGCTCCTTGCGGTCGCAGGTCGAGCCGACGATCGAATGCTCGAACGTGACGGTGTCGCTCTTGCCGTCGAAGCCGAAGGCGCCGAACCAGCAGCTGTCGCGGTTGGTGGTCAGCAGGAAGCCCATCAGCTCGGGCGTGAGGCTGGCCCCCTTGACCACCGTGGCCAGGACGTTGATCACCGCCTCGTCATCGCCGTAGGGAAGGATCGAGATCCGGATGCCGGCGCTGCCGCCGCGCGCGAAGAAGGCCGGCTGGTCCTCGTAGCGCTGGATCGCGCCGCTTTGCAGCTCGGGCTCGAACCAGCTCGCCACCATGATGTAGACGTTCTTCTGCATCTCGTTGCGGAATTCCATGGCGGTGTCTCCATCTATGCGAGTGGTTGGCAGGCGCGATACTCCTCGACGACGCGCGCGAGCTCGTCGCCCGAGACCTCCTGGCGCTCGAGCAGCAGGCCCGCCACGCGGTCGAGCAGCGGGCGGTGGCGCTGCAGCAGGGCGACCACCTCGGCGTACTCGGCCTGCAGGATGGCCTCCGCGCGCTCGCGCAGCTCGGGCGCATCCTCGAAGCGCCGCTCGAGGAACAGCAGGCCCTGGAAGCCGCTGCGCGTCATCAGATGCTGCAGGTACCGGGTGGCCTTCCAGAGATCGTTGCTGCAGCCGGAGGTCACGGCCTCGGGTCCGGCGAACACCTCCTCGGCGGCGCGCCCGGCGAGCAGCGCGCGCACCGAGTCCATGATGTCGCGCCGCGTCTCGGAGCTGCGCGACTCGTCCACGCCGGGCATAACGAAGCCGAGCGTGCCGTTCTCGCGCGGGATGATGCTGGCATACCTCAGGCGCGGTCCGCGCGCGCGCATCATCTCCAGGATCGCGTGGCCGGCCTCGTGGTAGGCGGTATTGCGCAGCTCGTCCTCGGCCATCAGGCGGCGGCTCTGCGATTCCGGGCCCAGGCGCTCCTGGATGATGGCCTGCGCCAGGTCGTCCCTGGAGACAGCGCGGCCGTTGTCCTTGCGCGCGCGCCGCAGCGCGCGGCGCACCACCAGCTCCACCTCGCGCCCGCCCATGCCGAGAGAGAGCAGCCCGACGTGCTCGAGATCGTCCTGCGTCAGGCTGCTGCCGCTGCGCCGGAGCATCACCTCGTACATCTTCGCGAGCGCCTGCGAATTCGGCTGGGGCATGACGAGCAGCGTCTCGAGCGCGCCCGGGCGGCGCAGCTCGAAGCGCACGCCCTCGGCCGACTGCGCACCCGCGACCACGACCACGCGATCCTCGGGCACCAGCCCCTTCAACGCCGCGAGGAAGGCCGGCAGCATGCCCGACCACGGCGCGTGCGCGAACACGTCGACGTCGTCGACGAAAAACAGCGCCGGCGCGGCGGCGATCGCCTCCTGGAACTGCGCGTTCATGCGCGCCCAGCCGGCACCGGCGTCGTCTTCCGAGGGCGCCCAGGCGCTCGCCGAGGCCTCGACATAGCGCAGGCCGGCCGCCTTGGCGATCGCCCGCGCCAGCGTGGTCTTGCCGACCCCGCGCGCGCCCAGCAGGATCACGCGCGCGCTCACTTCGCCCCAGGAGATCGAGCCGGCGCGCGCCAGCCGGACCTCGTCGATCAAGCCGCGGGCCCACTCGTGTGCCTCGTCCATGCCGGCGAGGTCGGCGAAGTCGAACGCGTCGTCGGTGGCGTAGCGGCGCAGGCGCCGCAGCACCGACTCGCGCACCGCGGCCACGACGGCCTCGTGCGGCACCTGGCTGTTGAGCAGGAAGTCGCGCGGCACCACGTTGTGCACCCACTCGACGTCGGCGCCGGAATCGCGCGCCCCGACCAGGCGCGCGAAGAAGCCGCCCGCACCCTCGCCGAGCACGGGCGGGGCCGCCAGCTCGTAGAAGTCGACGCAGGCCGCAGCGAAGCTCAGCGGGTCGAAACGCGGGACGGCAACCGTCGCGTCGACCAGGTCGATGATCGCATCCGGCAGCTGCCAGACGCGCGTGCACAGCACGTAGGCGTCCTGACCGTGGTTGATGAAGCGCACGATGCGCTCGAGCTCCTGCGCCGTCTCGACCTCGCGATCGACCACCACCAGCGGGCGCTGCGGCTCGTCCTCGCCGGCCGGCACGCCGCCGGCCGCCAGCGCGGCGTCGAGCCCGCGCGCCAGCACGTAGGCGACGTCGCGCTCGAAATCGACGAAGGGAAACTCGATCGCGTACAGGCGCGGCCGCACCGAAGCGCCGCGCAGCGCGTCACGCAGCTCGACGATGCGCTGTGCGAAGTAGCCGGCGATCTCCGCCCGCGTGACCTCGGGGCCGGACGCGGACCCGTTGCCCGCCTGCTCCGCGGCCACGCCCTGCTGCACCGGCGTGCCCTGCTGCGCCGGTGCGCCGCCGGCCGCGACCGTGGACTGCAGCGCCGCGGCCGCGAGCGCCATCTCGGGGGTGAAGTTCTTCGGCAGCGAGCCGGCCCCCGCCTCGCCCGGCGACGAGGCTGCCGCCGAAGCCGGGCGGCCGGGGAAATTCTTCGGGAGATTGCTGCTCATGGGTGATATCCCTGACAGCGGTGCGGGTCCGGGAAATCATACCCCGGCTGTCAGGAGCCGACATCCATCAGGATCCGACACCCAGCGCGTCGCGCAGCTGCGCGACGGCGGCCTCGAGCGATCGCAGCTCGCCGCCCAGCCTGGCCACCTCGGCTTCGAGCGCCGCCAGCCTGTCGGGCGGCGCCTCGCCGCCGGCCGCAGCGGCCGGTGCCATCGGCGCGGACCCGGCCGCTTCCTGCGCCGGCGGGCCGCACAGCAGGCTCGCCCAGCGCGTCTCGCGCGCGCCCGGCTGGCGCGGCAGCTCGACGACCAGCGCGCCGGCATCCCGGGCCGCCAGCTCGCGCAGGAAAGCCTCCACCGACGAGGCGTCGGCGAATCGGTGCAGCCGCTCGCAGTTGACCCGCAGCTCGGCCGCGGTCTGCGGCCCGCGCAGCACCAGCGTCGCGAGCAGCGCCACCGACTCCGACGGGATGTCGAGCACGCGCCGCGCGTTGTGCGCGTAGCGCATCACCCGCCCGCCGCTCGACTCGATCGCCAGCGACAGCCGCCTCAGGCCGTCGAGCGCCGCCTGAACCTCGGCCTCGGACGCGGAGATCACCGGATGCCGGCTGGTCTTCTGGTTGCACCCGGCGGTGAGCGCATTGAGCGACATCGGGTAGGTGTCGGGCACCGTGCTCTCCTTCTCGACGAGCACGGCGAGCACCCTCGCCTCGAGCAGCGAGAGGAGCGGTAGCGGATGCATGGGCATAGGTCGGAGCGATGGGGGAGTTCGGCGAGCGGGCAGTGTAGAGGAGTCGGGCGCCGCGCCGCTGAGGCGGACGGCGCGAGCTTGCGAGGAAGCGGCGTTCCCAGGTATAATTTTTGATTCCAGACGCGGGGTGGAGCAGTCTGGCAGCTCGTCGGGCTCATAACCCGAAGGTCGCAGGTTCAAATCCTGCCCCCGCAACCAATACCCAGAGAACAGCCGGCAGCGAGCAATCGCGCCGGCTGTTTCATTTCCACGTCGGCGTAGACGCTCCCGCACGATCGACGACGCCCGGTCGAGCCGATCGGCCTTTCCGAGCCCGCTCTTCATCCACCTCCGGCCGGTTTCCGGCCGGCTCCCCGTTCGCGGCAGGGCGCCCCCCTGCACAGGCACCGGCCGGTCCGAAGAGGCCCGGCGGGCGATCGGCGCCCCGTGCCCGATCCCTCGTTGACACTAGATTTCTATTGTGTCAAAGTGCAGAACAGCATTTCCATTATATGGATCACCCTGCAGTGAAGCGCCGCCGTTTCGCGACGCTTGCGGACGATCTGGCGGCAAAGAGGCCCTGATGTGCTCAATGGCCCGGCGGGGCATCGATGGTCTCCCACCGGGCGCCAAGTCTCACCTCAACGGAAACCCACGATGAAAGAGGACGGCATGAAGATCAGTCATCGCGACAAGCTCAAGCTTCTCGGCGGCGCAGGGGTCTGTGCGAGCCTCGCCGGCTCGGGCATGCTGGCCCGGGCGGCGATGGCGCAGGGGCGCTCGAGCAGCACGCTGAACTGGGTGCTGACCCCGGAGCCGCCGCTGCTGAACACGGCATTCAACAGCGCGCACCAGGTCCAGCAGATCTCCTCGAAGATGCTGGAGGGGCTGGTCGCCTACTCGAAGGACTTCGAGCCGATGCCGTCGCTGGCGACGAGCTGGGAGGTGGCGCCGGACGGTCTTTCGATGACGTTCAAGCTGCGCGACGGCGTGAAGTGGCACGACGGCGCGCCGTTCACCTCGGCGGACGTGAAGTACACGTTCGAGGAGATCCTGAAGAAGCACCATCCGCGCGGCCGCGCGACATTCGCCAACGTGGCCGCCGTCGAGACGCCCGATCGGCTGACGGCGGTGCTGCGCCTGGCCAAGCCCTCGGCCTACATCATGGCGGCGCTGTCGGCGTCCGAGTCGCCGATGCTGCCCAAGCACCTGTACGAGAAGGGCGATCCGGCGGCCAGCCCGCTCAACAATGCGCCGGTCGGCACGGGGCCGTTCAAGTTCGTCGAGTGGCAGCGCGGCAGGTTCGTGCGGCTGGCGCGCAACCCGGACTACTGGGTCAAGGGGCACCCGGCGTTCGAGACCGTGATCGCGCGCTTCATTCCCGACGCCGGCTCGCGGGCGGTGGCGCTGGAGGCCGGCGAAGCGGACGTGGGCGGCGCAAACCCGGTCCCGCTGGCGGATCTCTCCAGGATCGGCAAGCTCCCGAACCTCGCGGTCACGACCGACGGCTACGCGCTGTTCGGGGCGATGCACTATTTCGAGTTCAACATGCGCGACCCGCTGTTTCAGGATGTGCGGGTGCGCCAGGCGTTCGCCCACGCGATCGATCGCGAGTTCATCGTCAAGAACATCTGGTTCGGCTATGCCTCGCCGGCCACCGGGCCGATCTCGCGCCGCCTGTCGAGGTTCTACACCCCCGACGTGCCGAAGTATCCGCACGACCCGAAGAAGGCCGAGGCGCTGCTGGATGCCGCCGGCTTCCCGCGCAAGGCCGGCGGGGTGCGGATGCGCATCACGCACGATCCGGCCACCTACACGGAGCAGCAACGGCGCTTTCCCGAGTACTTCAAGCAAGCCATGCGGCAGATCGGGGTCGAGGTCGAGATCCGGATGAGCGACGCGGCCACGTTCCAGCGTCGCGTCTGGGGCGACAACAGCTACCAGACGACGTCGTACGGGATCTTCAACATGCCGGACCCGACGATCGGGGTGCAGCGGATGTTCTGGTCGAAGAACATCCGCAAGGGGGTTCCGTTCACCAACGGCTCCGGCTACACGAGCGCCGAGATGGACCGGATCCTGGAGGCCGCGCAGTCGGAGGCCGACACGGCCAAGCGGCGCGAGCTCTTCAACACGATGCAGGCGCTGGCGATGAAGGACCTGCCGATCATCCCCACCGTCAACGACGACCTCACGACGGTCTACAACACGCAGCTGCACGGGCTCGTCGAGGACATCGAGGGCGTGTACGGGGGCTTCGTCAACCTGCGGCGCGGCTGACGCGGCGAAGGTCCGGCGGCCGGCTTCGAAAGATGTGTACCAACAGGAGTGGCGGAATGCTGCAATACGGTGCGGTAGGGGTTCAGAGCGACATCTGGACGGCTTATACGAGGGCGGACTGCAAGAAGAACCTGGACGGCCTGGCCTTCAACATCAGCCGTGCCATCCGGTACGCCGAAATGGATCTCCCGGTCAGGCTGGTGACCCTGACCGAAGGCGCGATCGGCGGCTGGGCGTCGTGGGCGGGCGGGAACGAACAGCACCTGAAGGCCTACCGGGACTGGGCGCCGGACATCGAGGGTCCGGAGACCGAGTTCCTGGGCAAGCTCTGCAAGGACGGCAACTTCTACCTGATGGGCCAGATGCAGGCGCGGGATCCCGAGCTGATGAAGGACCGGATCTTCAACATCGGGTTCATCATCGATCCCAACGGGAAGGTGATCCTCAAGCATCACAAGACGGCGATGGCCAACCTCGTCGAGCAGATGACCGAGCCCATCCACATCTGGGACCGCTACCTGGAGCTGTACGGCGACGACCCGGTCAAGCTCTGCGAGGCGCTCTATCCGGTGGCGAAGACCGAGATCGGCAACCTCGGCATCATCATCTGCGCCGAGGGAAGCTTCCCCGAGGCGGCCCGGGGGCTGGCCCTGAACGGCGCGGAAGTCATCTGGCGCCCCAATTTCGTGGAGCCCCACCTGAGCAACGGGATGTTCGAGGTCATGAACCGCTCCCACGCGGTGTTCAACACCGCCTACGTCATCTCCACCTGTGCCTCGGATGTGTACGGGTACCGGACGTCCGGGGGCGGCGGCGCCTCCGAGGTCTCGCGCGACCACAGGGTCAGCTGGGGCCAGAGCCGCATGTACGACTACCGCGGCAACCTCATCTCCGAGGTCCTGGGCACCGGTCAGAGCTTCGTCAGCGGCATCTTCGACATCGATGGCCTGCGCGACTTCCGCGTGAGGAGCCCCTGGATCAGCTTCGCCAAGGAAATTCGGGTCGAGGAATACAAGGTCATCTACGACGCGCTGGCCGCGAAGGGCGGCATGTATCAGAAGAACCTCTGCATGGAAGACGCGCCGCCCACCGAAGCCGAGTTCAAGGAGATCGCCAAGCATCACATCAACCGGGCGGTGGATCTCGGCATCTACACTCCGCCGCCGGGATGGGAGCCGCATGCCATCAGCGAAGGGGTCAGGAGCCGGATCAGGAAAGCGGCGAACTACGGCAAGAAGAAGTGACGCGGCGCATCGTGCGCCGGAGGCGCCGGCGGGCCGGTCACGAATGAGATGCGCGGCTCGCCCGGCCTGCCCCGCTGCAGGGGGCAGGGGGTGCTCGTGAACAGGCAGACGGGGCCTATTCGATGAAAACATGGCGCTACCTGGGCCGCCGCGCGCTCCAGGCGCTCCTGGTGCTCGTCCTCATCGCGTGCACCAATTTCCTGATCGTCAGCGCGGCGCCCGGGGACATGGTCGACGTCATCGCGGGAGAATCGTCGGCCGGCGACGAGCTGTACATGCAGGCGCTGCGGGCGAAGTACGGCCTGGAGCAGCCGCTGCCGGTGCGCCTGGTCCGCTATCTGAAGGCCATGATCACGCTCGACCTGGGACATTCGTTCCGCTACAACGAGCCGGTGGCGGACCTGATCCTCTCGCGCTTTCCGGCCACGCTGCTGCTGATGCTCTCGAGCCTCGGCATCGCGCTGATCGGGGGCATCGTCCTGGGCGTCGCCGCGGCGCGCCGTCCCGGCTCGGCGCGCGACTCGACCATCTCGGTGCTCGCGCTGCTGGGCTATTCGACGCCGCTGTTCTGGTTCGGGCTGATGCTCATCGTTCTCATGTCGGTCAAGCTGGACCTGCTGCCCAGCAGCGGCATGCGGACCATCGGCACGGACCTGGCCCCGCTGGAGGCGGTGCTGGACGTGGCGCGCCACCTGATCATGCCGTCGATCACGCTCGCGCTGTTCTACCTCTCGACCTACACGCGCCTGATGCGCGCGTCCATGCTCGAGATGTACGGCATGGACTTCGTGCGTGCGGCGAAGGCCAAGGGCCTGAACGAGCGCCAGGTGGCCTATCGCCACGTGCTGCGCAACGCCATCCTTCCACTGGTGAGCCTGTTCGGCGTCCAGCTCGGCGCGGTCCTCGGCGGATCGGTGGTGGTCGAGGTCGTCTTCGGTTGGCCGGGCCTGGGTACGCTGGCCTTCGATGCGCTGTTCCAGCGCGATCTCAACCTGCTCATGGGCATCCTGTTCATGTCCTCCGCGCTCGTCGTCGTGGTCAACCTCGCGGTCGACCTGCTCTACAGCTGGCTCGATCCGCGCATCGAGGTGGGCGCATGATCGCGCGCGCCACCTTCTGGCAGCGCTTCTGCAGATACCCGACGGCCATCGTCGGCCTCGTGATCCTCGTGCTGGTCATGGCGGTCGCGTTCGTCGGCCCCATCGTCTACGGCGGCGATCCCTGGGCGATGGTCGCCGCGCCGTTCATCTGGCCCGGGCAGGATCCGGCGTATCCGCTCGGGTCGGACAGCATGGGACGCGACGTGCTCAGCGGCCTGATCCACGGCGCGCGCGTCTCGCTGTTCATCGGCGTGGCCGCCACCTGCGCGGCGGTGCTCATCGGCGTGCTGGTCGGCTCGGCCGCCGGCTACTTCCGGGGGCTCATCGACGACGCGCTGATGCGTTTCACCGAGGTCTTCCAGACGATCCCGAACTTCCTGTTCGCCATCGTGCTCGTGGCGATCTTCCAGCCGTCGATCACGGTGATCTGCTTCGCCATCGCGGTCGTGTCCTGGCCGCCGGTGGCGCGCCTGGTGCGCGGACAGTTCCTCACGCTGCGCCAGCGCGCCTTCGTCGAGTCCTGCGTGGTCATCGGCATGAGCACACCGCGCATCATCTTCACGCAGATCCTGCCGAACTGCGTGGCGCCGATCATCGTCACCGCTTCGATCATGGTGGCGACGGCCATCCTGCTGGAGGCGGGCCTTTCCTTCCTCGGGCTGGGCGACCCGAACGTGATGAGCTGGGGGGCCATGATCGGCTTCGGCCGCCAGTCCCTGAGAACGGCGTGGTATCTCGCCGCGATCCCCGGGATCGCCATCCAGCTCACGGTGCTGGCCATCAGCTTCGTGGGCGAGGGCCTGAACGACGCGCTCAACCCCCGCCTGGGATGAGCGCTCCCGCCATGCTGGAAGTCCACGACCTCGTCGTCGAGGCGAAGGTCGGCGACGCCCTGATCAGGCTCGTCGACGACGTCAGCTTCCGGCTCGACGCCGGCGGCACGCTGGCCCTGGTCGGCGAGTCCGGCTGCGGCAAGTCGATGACCGCGCTGTCGCTGATGCGCATCCTTCCCGAGCCTGCCGTGCGCATCGGCGCGGGCCGGATCGAGCTCGAAGGAGAGGATCTGGTGCAGGTCAGCGAGTCGCGCATGTGCAAGGTGCGCAACAGCGCGATCTCGATGATCTTCCAGGATCCGATGGCCTCGCTCAATCCCGTGCACACCGTCGGCCGGCAGATCGTCGAGGCGATCCGCTCGCATCGGGACGTTCCGAAGCCCGAGGCGCGGCGCCTGGCGATCGAGCTGCTGCGCAGCGTGCATCTGCCCGACCCGGAGAAGCGCATCGACTACTACCCGCACCGCCTGTCCGGCGGCATGTGCCAGCGCGCGATGATCGCGATGGCGCTGGCTTCCAGGCCGCGCGTGCTGATCGCCGACGAGCCCACGACCGCGCTGGACACGACGGTGCAGGCGCAGGTCATGGCCCTGCTCAAGTCGGCGCAGCGCGAGACCGGCACGGCGATCATCCTGATCACGCACAACCTCGCGGTGGCGGCCGACGCCGCGCAGAACGTGGCGGTCATGTATGCCGGCCGCATCGTCGAGTCCGGGCCGGCGCGCGAGGTGTTCCGCGCACCGCGCCACCCGTACACGGTCGGCCTGCTCCAGGCCGTGCCCGACGGCGCGGACATCGCCGACGGCGCCGAGATTCCGCCGCTGACCGAGATTCCGGGCAACGTCCCCCGGCCCGGGCTCGCGCGCAGGGGCTGCGCGTTCGCGCCGCGCTGCCCGCGTGCGCAGCCCCGCTGCGCCGAGGAGCGCCCGGATCTCGTGCTGCAGGACGGGGGCCCGCGCGCGGTCGCCTGCTTCTTCCCTCACGAGGCGGTGCTCCGGTGAGCGGTGCCCTGCTCTCGTGCCGCGATCTCGCGGTCGAGTACCGCACCGGCGGGCGGGTCCTGCGCGCCGTCGACGGCGTGGATCTGGACGTCGAGCCGGGCCAGTCGGTGGCGATCGTCGGCGAGTCGGGTTGCGGCAAGTCCACGCTGGCACGCGCCATCATGGGCCTGACGCCGGCGAGCCGGGGTTCGATCAAGCTGGAAGGACGCGAGCTCGTCGGCCTGAGCCAGCGGGAGCTGCGCCCGTTGCGGCCGGCCGTGCAGATGGTGTTCCAGAATCCGTACGGCTCGCTCAACCCGCGCCTGACCGTCGGGCGCATCATCGAAGAGCCGATGTTCGTGCAGAAGGTCGGTACGCCGCAGTCGCGCCGCGAACGGGTGCGCGAGCTGCTGGGCATGGTCGGCCTGGACAGCGGCTCCGAGCGCCAGTATCCGCACGAGTTCTCCGGCGGCCAGCGCCAGCGGATCGCGATCGCGCGCGCACTGGCGCTGAACCCGAAGCTCATCGTCTGCGACGAACCGGTTTCCGCGCTCGACGTGTCGGTGCAGGCGCAGGTGATCAACCTGCTGGTCAGGCTGCAGCGCGACCTGGGCATCTCGTACCTGTTCATCTCGCACGACCTGTCGGTGGTGCGGCACCTCGCCCACAGCACGGTGGTCATGTACCTCGGGCGCGTCGTCGCGCGCTCGTCGAGCCGCATGTTCTGGAACGCGCCGCTGCACCCCTATGTCGCGGCGCTGAAGCAGGCCACGCCGACGATGCAGGTGCTCGACGAGGGCTACGTGCCGCCGCCCGTTCTCGAGGGCGAGATCCCGAGCGCGATCGATCCGCCGCCGGGTTGCCGCTTCTCGACCCGCTGTCCGCACGTGCAGCCGCAGTGCCGGGAAAGCTACCCGCCGCTGCGGCCGGTATCGGCCGTCGAAGCCGTCGCCTGCCACCGGGTGGAGGTTCAGGCCGACGGCAGCGCAACCACCCCCTGGGGCGTGAAGTCCGCACCCGCGGCGCCGCTGCCGCAAGCGGGCGGCGACCCGCATTCGTGAAGGGAGGAGCAGCATGAACCCCATCATCACCACCCACTGGGGAAGCTTCCGGGCCCGCGTCGAGAAAGGCGTGCTGGCCGGCATCGATCCCGTCGAGTGGGACCGCGCGCCCTCGCCCATCGGCCAGTCGCTGCCCGGCGGCGTCACGGCACCCTGCCGCGTCCTGCGACCGGCCGTGCGCCGCGGTTTCCTCGAGAGCGGCATCGCCTCGCGCGAGGGGCGCGGCAGCGAACCCTTCGTCGAAGTGTCGTGGGACGAGGCCGTGTCCCTCGTGGCCGGGCACATCGGGCGCGTGCGTCGCGAGCATGGCAACGCGGCGATCTTCGGCGGCTCCTACGGATGGTCGAGCGCCGGGCGGTTCCACCACGCGCAAAGCCAGGTGCATCGCTTCTTCAACGTCCTCGGCGGATACACCTATTACAAGGATACCTACAGCGTCGCCGCCGGCCGGCGGATCCTGCCGTATGCGATCGGCGGCGATCTGGAGGCGCTTCGGCTGCACCAGGCGGCCTGGTCGCAGCTCGCCGAGCATTGCGAGCTGTTCGTCGCCTTCGGCGGCCTGCCCACGCGCAACGCACAGGTCAATCCCGGCGGCGCCAATGATCATGCGGTGCCGTACTGGATCGGAGAGCTCGCGCGACGCGGCGTGGAGTTCGTCAATGTCAGCCCGATCCGGGACGACATGGACGCCGCCCCGCAGGCCCAATGGCTCGCGATCCGGCCCGGCAGCGACACCGCGGTGATGCTCGCGCTGTGCCATGTCCTGATCGACGAGGAGCTGTACGCGCGCGACTTCGTCGCGACGCACACGGTGGGGTTCGAGCGCTTCGCCGACTACGTGATGGGCCGGACCGACGGTCAGCCCAAGACCTGCGAGTGGGCGGCGCAGCAGGCCGATTGCGACGCCGAGGCGCTGCGCGCTCTCGCGCGGCGCATGGCCGGCCGGCGCACGATGGCCAACGTCTCCTGGTCGCTGCAGCGGGCGCTGCAGGGCGAGCAGCCTTTCTTCGCGCTGGTCGCGCTCACCGCGCTGCTGGGGCAGATCGGCACACCCGGCGGCGGGATCGGCCTGGGCTACTCGACCTTCAACGACATCGGCAGCGGGCGCAGCGAGTTCTCCGGCCCGCGGCTGCCGCAGGGCGACAATCCGGTCCAGAGCTTCATTCCGGTGGCGCGCGTCTCCGACATGCTGCTCAATCCGGGGGCGCCGTTCGAGTACGACGGCAAGCCGTACCGCTATGCCGACATCCGCCTGGTGTACTGGGCCGGCGGCAACGTCTTCCATCACCAGCAGGACATCAACAAGCTCATCCGCGCCTGGCGCCGTCCCGAGGCGATCGTGGTGCACGAGGCCTACTGGACCGCGCAGGCGAAGTTCGCCGACATCGTGCTTCCGGCCACCGTCATGGTCGAGCGCGACGACATCGGCAGCGCAGCCGGGGACGGCTTCATGACCGCCATGAAGCGCATCGTCGCGCCCGCGGGCGAGGCCAGGGACGACTATGCGATCTTCTCCGCCATCACCGCGAAGCTCGGCGAGGAGCACGCCTTCACCGAGGGCCGCACGGTCATGCAATGGCTGCGCCATCTGTACGAGGAGAGCTTCGGGCGCGCCGAGAGCGCGGGCGTCCGGCTGCCGCCCTTCGACGAGTTCTGGGCCCGCGGCCATCTCGAGTACGAGCGGCCGCAGCAGGCCCGGGCGCTGCTGAAGGACTTCCGGGCCGATCCCCGTGCGCATCCGCTGTCCACGCCCTCGGGGCGCATCGAGCTGTTCTCCGAGCAGCTGCACGCCTACGGCTACGAGGAGTGCCCGGGACACCCGGTCTGGCACCCCAGCGACGAGTTCCTCGGCGACGCGCGCGCGAAGCAGTTTCCCCTGCACATGCTCACGCCGCAGCCGGCCTTCCGCCTGCACAGCCAGTACGACCACGGCAAGGTCAGCCGCGACAGCAAGATCCACGGCCGCGAGCCGATGCGGATGAATCCCGCCGACGCGGCCGCGCGCGGCATCCGCCATCACGACGTGGTGCGCGTCTTCAACGACCGCGGCGCGATCCTCGCTGCCGCGGTGCTCAGCGACGCGGTCCGGCCGGGCGTGGTGCAGATCGCCACCGGCGCCTGGTACGACCCGCTCGAGCCCGGCGTAGCGGGAACGCTGGACAAGCACGGCAATCCCAACGTGCTCACTCCCGACCGCCCGAGCTCGCGCCTGGGGCAAGGCTGCGCGGCGCAGAGCACGCTGGTGCAGGTCGAGCGCTGGGATGCTCCCTTGCCGCCGATCACCGCATTCGAGCCGCCGCCGGTGGTGCCGCGGCCCGAAAGCGTCCTCCCGCGCCGTGCCGCCGGCGGGAGCGCTTCATGAGCCCGATCCTCGATCACGTCACGCTCGGGGCATCGAGCCTCGAGGCCGGCGCCGCGCACCTGCGCGAGGTGCTGGGCGTCGACATGCCGCCCGGCGGCAGGCATCCCGACATGAGCACGCACAATCGCGTGCTCGACGTCGGGGGCGAACGCTTCCTCGAGCTCATCGCGACCGCCCCCGATGCGCCCGCGGCGGCGAGGAAGCGCTGGTTCGGCCTCGACGATCCACGGGTCGCCGCGCGGCTGGCCGCACGGCCACGCGGGGTCGGCTGGGTGGTGCGGACCGACGGCCTCGAGCGCGTGGCCGCCGCCAGCCCGGTCGGGCTCGGACGGATCACGCGCATGTCGCGCGGCGAGCGAAGCTGGCGCCTGACGGTGCCCGACGACGGCATGACGCCGTTCGACGGGCTCGTCCCCGGCTTCATCGAATGGTCGCCCGGCCCGCATCCCTCGCAGGGGATGCAGTTCCTCGGCCCCGAGCTGGTCGGCATCGAGTTGCGTCATCCGGACGCCGCGGGGCTGGCACGAGTGCTGGATCGACTGGGCGTCGGCGGGTTGGCCGGCGTCGAGCCGGCGCGCGACCCGTCGATCGCGTTCGTGTTCCGGCTCGCCGACGGCCGCCTGCAAACCGTGGGGCACTGACCCCGCCGGACACCGGCCTGGGCCGCCAGGCGGCAGCTGCCTTCCCGCGGGCAGGGCCAGGTGGGCTACTTCGCGCCGCGGCGTGCTGCGGTGCGGGTCGCGTAGGCTTCGATGCGCGCCTTGAGGCCGGGCCTGGTGGCCGAACGCACCAGGGCCGCCAGATCGGCGTCGGCGGCGCCGTCGTCGGTCGTCGCGCGCAACGCGGAGAAGGTCTCGCGCGCCACCCCGAGATCACCCAGGAGTGCCAGCGCGGCATCCACGTGCGCGTCGTTTTCGGGCCCCATCTCGGTGATCGCGGTCGCCAGCCCGGTCGCGAGTGCCTCGGCCGCGGGCACCTGCGTGCCCTCGGAGACCCAGCGCAACGCCCGGAACGGGCCTACCCGGCATGCCAGGCGGCGGGTGCCCAGCACGATCCCGAAGCCGGCTCCGGGAAAGCGCAGCGATGCGGAGGAGGCGAGCATCCGCACGTCGCAGGCGGCGAACAGGTCGGCACCGGCGCCGACGATCGCACCGTGACCGACGGCGACGGTGCGCACCGGTGCGCGCCACAGCGCGTCGAGCAGCAGCTCGATCTCGACGAAGCGCGCGAGCAGGCTCGCATCGGTTTCCTGGGGGAGGCTCGCCAGGTCGAAGCCGGTGCAGAAGTGCCTGCCCGCGCCGTGCAGCAGCAGCGTATGGACGTCGGTACGGGCGCAGGCCTGCGCGAGCGCGTCGGCCACGCCGCGTACCAGCTCGACCGACAGCGCATTGCCCCGACCGTGGCATTCCAGGCGGCAGCGCGCGATGCCGGCGCCGAATTCGAGCGTGGTCGCCGGCGTGCCGGCGCCCTCAGCGGCCATGCGGGGCGAGCCGCCGGCGGGTCGCGGCCGAGCGATCCCAGAGGTTCGGCGCAAGGTGCGACGAGTAGCCGGAGACGAAATCGCGCGGGGCGCCGGCAGCGTCGAACACGTGGCGAGCCACCGCGCCGATGTTCGCGCCGTAGACGTGGATGCTGATCGAGGCGCGCTCGTCGAAGGCGTTGGCGACCTGATGCACGTCCCCCAGGGTCGGAGAGACCACGTCGACCTCGCCGGGCTCGAGCCGCGCGGGCGCACCCAGCGCGCGGAACCTGCCGTCGACGACGTCCCAGCGCGTGCACATCTCGGCGCCGCGCAGCATCCCGATCAGTCCCCATACCGTATGGTCATGCACCGGCGTGCGCTGCCCCGGGCCCCAGACGAAGCTGACCACCGAGAAGCGCTCCAGCGGATCCGCATGCAGCAGGTACTGCTGGTAGTGCTCGGGGTGCGGCCGGGCGAACGCCTCCGGCAGCCAGCCGTCGTCGCGCACCAGGGCGGCCAGAAGCGGCCGCGCCTCGTCGATGATCGATGCCTCGCGCGTCTCGCGTTCCACCAGCCGGGTCATCGCGATCACGAAATCGCGCAACGGCGCGATGGCGTCGGGTACGTCGGATGTCATAGCGCGACCTCCCTGTCGCGTGTCGCGAGCTCTGCGCGCAGGGCCTGCGCGTGCTCGCCGAGCAGCGGCGGGCGCGTGTCCACTTCCACCGGCGCGCCGTCGATCCAGACCGGGCATGCCACGGTGCGGGTGTGCGCACCGCCCGGCAGGTGCATGTCGCGCACCAGCTTCAGGTGGATGCTCTGCGGGTCGGCAAGCGCCCGCTCGTAGTCGTTGATCGGCGAGTTCGGTACACCGGCGCTCTCGAAGCGCAGCAGCCAGTCGGCGCAATCGGCGCCGGCGAAGCGCGCTTCCAGCAGATCCTTGAGCACCGTCTGATTATGCGCGCGCAGCAGCGTGGAGGTGAAGCGCGGGTCCTCCATCAACTCGGGCATCTCGACCACCTCGCACACCGCACGCCACAGCCGGTCGTTGCCGGCCGCCACGGCGAACCAGCCGTCGCGCGCGCGGAAGGCCTGGTAGGGCGCGTTGCGCGGGTGTGCCGAGCCCAGCCGGCCCGGACTGTTGCCGGTCCCGAAGAACTCGCTGGTCTGCAGTGCGCCGATGGCGAGCGTGGTGGCGAACATCGAGACGTCCAGGTGCCCGCCCGGCCCGCCGGCGCGCACGCGCGCGAGCATCGAAGCGATGGAGAAGGCCGCGTACAGCCCCGCCGTGAAGTCGGATACCGGTACGCCGCACTTGACCGGCGGACCTTCGGGTTCGCCGGTCACGCTCATCACGCCCGCGGCAGCCTGGATCGTCAGGTCGAAGCCGCCACCGGAGGCGCGCGGCCCGCTCTGGCCGAACGCCGAGATCGAGCAGTAGACCAGGTTCGGCCGCGCCTCGCGGAAGCTCTCCCAGCCCAGGCCGAGGCGATCCATCACGCCCGGCCGGTTGTTCTCGACCAGCACGTGGGCCTCGAGCACGAGGGCGCGCGCGAACTCGCGATGGCCGGGATCCTTCAGATCGAGCGCGACCGATTTCTTGCTGCGGTTGAGCGAGGCGAAGTTCTCCGAGAAGCCGTCGTTGATCGGCGGCCACTGCCGCAGGCCGTCGCCCTCCAGCGGTTCGACCTTGACCACCTCCGCGCCGAAGTCCGCCAGCAGCAGGCCGCAGAAAGGACCGGCCGCGACCTGGCAAAACTCCACCACGCGCACCCCTGCCAGGGGCGGAGGCGAGGCTCCCGGGAGAGACTGGTTCATGTCGGCAGGGCTCCGCTGAAGGTGTCGGGCGGCGGGCCGATGGCCGCGCCGCGGTCAGGCATACGCGCCGTGGTGGGGACGAACGAAGCGTTCCAGGCCTTGGGACAGGTCGTCCACCAGATCCTGGGGATCCTCGAGTCCGATGTGCAGGCGCAGCAGCGGCCCATGGCCGGCCGGCGCGAGCGAGCGCTTCGGATGGCTGGGAAGCACCAGGCTCTCGAAGCCACCCCAGCTCACACCGATCCCGAACAGCGCCAGGCCGTCGATGAAGGCGTCCACGGCCGCCTCGGGAACGGGATGCAGCTCGAAGCCGAACAGGCCGGAAGCGCCGCTGAAGTCGCGCTTCCACCGCGCGTACCCGGGATCCTGCGGAAGCGCCGGATAGTCGACGCGGCGCACCTCGGGCCGCCCGGCAAGCCACTGCGCGACGGTCAGCGCGCTGGCCTGATGCTGGCGCATCCGCACGCCGAGCGTGCGCAAACCGCGCAGCGCGAGCGCACAGTCGTCGGCGCCGACCGAGGTGCCCTGGCGGGCGGCCGTCGCGCGCAACGCACCGAGCCGGCGTTCGTTCGCGACCGCCACGCCGAGCATCGCGTCCGAGTGCCCCACCAGGTACTTGGTCGCCGCCTGGATGGCGATGTCCGCGCCGAGGGCGAGCGGCCGGCAGAACAGCGGTGTGGCCCAGGTGTTGTCCACCAGCACGGCCACGTCGTGGCGATGAACGGCCTCGCAGATGGCGGGCAGGTCCTGGATCTCGAAGGTCAGCGAACCGGGGGACTCGCAGTACACCGCGCACGTGGACGGCTTGAGGCGCCCGGCGATGGCGGCGCCGATCGTCGGCTCGAAAAACTCGACTTCCACTCCGCGTGAGACGAGGTCCACCTCGCAGAATTCGCGCACCGGCCCGTAGACCGAGTCGACCACCAGCAGATGCGCGCCCGGCGCCGTGACGGCGGACAGCGCCCCGGCACAGGCAGCCAGCCCCGAGGGGAACAGCACGGCGCCGCAGCCGCCGTCGAGCGCGATGCACGCCTCCTCGAGCATCCGGTGCGACGCGGTGCCGAAGCGGCCGTAATAAGGCTGGCCGTGCTTGTCCGCCTGCGCCCGGCGGAACGACGCCATCGACGGGTGCAGGATCGTCGAGGCGCGACTGACCGGTGGATTCACCAGTCCGCCGAAGCGCAGCGGGTCGCGCCCCGCGTGAGCGAGCAGGGTGTCGATTTTCATGGATGCCGCGATCCCGCCCTACTCCACATCGAACTTCACGCCCTGGGCCAGGGGCAGGGTGCTGCCGTAGTTGATGGTGTTGGTGGCGCGACGCATGTAGGCTCGCCAGCTGTCGGTGCCCGCCTCGCGGCCGCCGCCGGTTTCCTTCTCGCCGCCGAAGGCGCCGCCGATCTCGGCGCCCGAGGGGCCGATGTTGACGTTGGCGATGCCGCAGTCGGACCCGGCGGCCGACAGGAAGCGCTCGGCCTCGCGGATGTCGGTGGTGAAGATCGACGACGACAGACCCTGCGGGACGGCATTGTGCAGGGCCAGCACGGCGTCGAACTCCTCGTAAACCATCACGTAGAGGATGGGAGCGAAGGTCTCGCGCTCGACGATGGCGGCCTGCGTCGGCATCTCCACCAGCGCGGGGCGCACGTAGTAGGCGACTTCGCCGGCCGGCGTCGCGATGCGCTCGCCGCCGGTGACCGTACCGGACGCGGCGCGTGCTTCGTCGAGCGCGGCCTGCATGGCCTTGAACGAGGCCTCGTCGCGCAGCGGGCCGATCAGCGTGCCGCTTTCGCGCGGGTCGCCGATCGCCGCCGACCGATAGACCTTCTTCAGGCGCGGCAGCAGCTTGCCGGCCACGCTCTTGTGCACGAACAGGCGGCGCAGCGAGGTGCAGCGCTGGCCGGCCGTCCCCATGGCCGCGAAGGCGATGGCGCGCAGGGCGAGGTCGAGGTCGGCCGAGGGGCAGACGATCGCCGCGTTGTTGCCGCCGAGCTCGAGCACACAGCGGCCGAAGCGAGCGGCCACGCGCTGCGCCACGATGCGACCCATGCGCGTCGAGCCCGTGGCCGAGACTACCGGCACGCGCGCATCGTCCACCAGGATCTCGCCGATCTCGGCGCGGCCGATCAGCACGCCGGCCAGGCCGGCCGGAGCGTCACCGAAACGCGCGAGCGCGCGCCCGACCAGGGCGTGCGTGGCCAGCGCCGTCAGCGGCGCCTTCTCGGACGGCTTCCACACCACCGGATCGCCGCACACCAGCGCGATCGCCGCGTTCCATGACCAGACCGCCACCGGGAAGTTGAAGGCCGAGACGACACCGACCACTCCGGCAGGGTGCCACGTCTCCATCATGCGGTGGTTGGGCCGCTCGGTCGCAATGGTCAGGCCGTAGAGTTGCCGCGAGAGGCCGACCGCGAAGTCGCAGATGTCGATCATCTCCTGGACCTCGCCCTGGCCTTCGGAGAGGATCTTGCCGGCCTCGATGCTGACGAGGCGACCGAGGTCTTCCTTGGCAGCGCGCAACTCCTCGCCCAGCAGGCGCACCAGCTCGCCGCGGCGCGGGGCCGGGACCATGCGCCACTCGATGAACGCGTCGTGCGCGGCGGCGATCTGCGCGCGCGCATCCTCCGGGGTGTGCTCGCGCACGCGGGCGATCTCGCTGCCGTCGATCGGCGAGGTGACGGACAGCGTGCCGCCGCTCACGGCTGCTGCCGGTACGCCCAGCCTCTCGAGAAGAGCTGCGGTTTCGCGGGTGACGGGAGGGAGGCTGGCGGTGCTCAAGGCGACTCCTGTTGTGCGTTGACGCGCGCGGCGCGGGGATCGAGCGAAGGGGGCGGCGGATCGTGCCAAGGCACTCAGGCCTCGCGGCGCGTGCCGGTGCCTGCGTACTCGAGCCCTGTGCAGTCTTGATATGAAGTTTTAATATACAGAACGTACGTTCCAAATCGTGGCATACCTGCATCCAGGTGTCAAGCGCTCCGGGGGCAGCGGCGCCCACGAGCCGGCTCGCGGTGCGACGGCACCGGACGCCAGGCGGGGAGGCGGCCCGGTGGTCGGATCGAGGTGGGACGGGCGGGCAGAAGCGCCCGGCTCGCGGCGACGGGACGGCAAGGACCGGCGCCGCGCCATATGACACGGCCCCGCGCGGCACGGCGCGAGGCCCGGGAGGAGGTTCGGGTGCGGTGCGGGCCCCGCCTCAGGCGCTTCGGCGCACAGCCTGCGGCTGGAGCGAGACGGCATCGGCCGCCTCGCGCACCAGCGCGGCCAGCGACTTGATCCGGGCGGGCTTGAAGCGCGACGAGGGACCGGAGATGCCCAGTGCCGCCACCACGGTACCGACCGAATCACGGATCGGCGCCGCGATGCCCCACACGGTTTCGCGCCACTCGCCTCGATTGACCGCGTAACCCTGGTGGCGCACCCGCTCCATCTCGCGCAGGAAGGCCGGGCCGTCGACGATGGTATTGGGCGTATATCGCGTCAGCCCGCCGGCCGCCATGTCCTCGAGGAGCTTCTGCGGCTGCCAGGCCAGGATCGCCTTGCCGGTAGCCACACAGTGCGCGGGCGCACGACCACCCACCTCCGAATAGGCACGCACCGGTTCCGGGCTGTCGAGCTTGTGCACGTAGAGAATCTCGCGCCCCTCGAGCACCGACAGGTGGATGGTCTCGCGCGTCGCCTCGAGCAGCTCGGTCATGCGCATCTGCGCCGCGTGCCGGATCGCCAGGCGCAGGGACAGCCGGTTGCCCAGCTCCCAGACCTTGAGCGAGGCCGAGTACTCGGACGTCGACTCGTCCTTGACCACGTAGCGCAGCTCGACGAGGGCCTGAAGCAGGCGATGCACGTTGCTCTTGCCCATCTCGAGCATGGACGCGAGCTCGCTCACGCCCAGCGGCCGCTCGCTGCCCGCGAGGGCCTCGAGCACCTGAAGGCCCTTGACCAGAGTGTTGTTCATCCGTCTCCCTCTCGAGCCCGCCCCGCGGGTGGATTCACGATGCGCTCGGCACAGGCAGGACTGCATCGCGAAGCGGACTATATCCGCTGGTCGGGGCCACGGATTCTACTTCGCGCCACTTTGCGCATTCATCCAGTGCCCGCCTGATGGCGCGTGACTAACGCGCCTGGGATTTCCCCGCTTTCGCTGCCGCTGCCTGCGCCGTAGGGTTGGGCGTAGGCTCGCCGATCTTCCGGAGCGTATTGCGATCCGTATGGCGGAACGGTTCCGCCTGGCCCGGGATGACCAGCACGGTCTCCTGCTCGTAGGACCACGTGCCATCGTCGTTGATCGAGACCGTGACGGTGTAGCGCTCCGTCCTGAATGCGTACTCCAGGAACGGGTTCGACACGATCCCGTTCGTTTCGGACCCGCGGACAGCCTGGAGGCGGAACGTTCTCGCGTCAGCGGCGGCATGACCGACAGCCATCGCCGTCTGCCCGCGCGGTATCGAAAGCGTCTGGATCACGTTTCCCGTCGCCGGCTCCCATAGCCAATAGCCGACCTGATCGTGAAACGTCTCGACGTCATCGGGCTTGACGATCCGCGTGTGGTAGCGCAGCCCGTAGAACAGTTGCGGGCCATTGGTCTGCGCATCGATCGGCTGCAATTCCATGTGCTCGATGAACGCCTGCTTCTCGGGGCCGTCGGGCTTCGGGCTGACGTCGAGGCCGCGCGTACCGGTCCAGATGCCTGCCATCCCGGTGAGCGGTCCCAGATTGGCGAGCGTATCGACGTCCGGTTCGGGTTCCGTGTAGATGTCTTTGGGGAAGTCTTCCATGGTCGATCCGTTGTCCCGACGAGGCCGCGCAAGAACAGGCTCGCCGCCATCGAAGGCGAGGATCGCCGCCGGGAGCAGTTGTGCTTGATCTGAAGGATGGTACCGTCCCACGGTCGACGGTGGCCAGTGTCCTGCCGGCCGGAAGGGCGAGCGCGCCGGACGGGCCCGGGCAAGGAGCAACGCCGCTATTTGCCAGCTCCGATCGCAGGGGGTGAAAATCCGTCGCAGAGGGCTTGCATACGATGACCGGACCTCACAACGCGATCGACGCGCAGGATCATCCCGGGCGCGTCAGCGCCGTGCGCGGATCGGTCGTCGACGTCCAGTTTCCATCCGAGCGGCTGCCGGCGATCGAGGAAGGCATCGTCATCGAGCACGATGCAGGGCAGCCGCTGCTCGCCGAGGTGGAGCAGCATCTCGACGCCTCCACGGTGCGCGCGGTAGCGCTGGGCAGCACGGCCGGGCTGCGGCGCGGCGCCGGGGCGCGCGGGATGGGCTCGCCCATCGACGTTCCGGTGGGCGAGGCCGTGCTGGGCAGGCTGCTCGATGCCGTCGGCCGGCCGGCCGATCGCGGGCCGCCGCTGCCTGCCGGGACGCCGCGCGGGCCGATCCATGCACCGGCGCCCGCCATCCGCCGGCTCGGGGCCGAGATCGAGCTCTTTCATACCGGCATCAAGGTCATCGACCTCCTCGCGCCGCTGGTCGCGGGCGGCAAGGCGGCGATGTTCGGCGGCGCGGGGGTCGGCAAGACCGTGCTCATCATGGAGCTCATCCGCACCACCGTCGAACGGCATGCGGGCATCTCGGTGTTCGCCGGCATCGGCGAGCGCTCCCGCGAGGGGCACGAGCTGCTGCTCGAGCTCAGGCAATCGGGCGTGCTCGCGCGCACCGCCCTCGTGTTCGGGCAGATGAACGAGCCGCCGGGCGCGCGCTGGCGCGCCGGGCTCTCGGCGCTCGCCATCGCCGAGCACTTCCGCGATGCGGCCCATGAAAACGTGCTGCTGCTCATCGACAACGTCTACCGCCTGGTGCAGGCGGGCGGCGAGGTGTCGGGGCTGCTGGGTCGCCTGCCCTCGCGCGTCGGCTACCAGCCCACCCTGGCCGGTGAGATCGCCGAGCTCGAGGAGCGCATCGCTTCGGTGGCCGGCGCCGCGATCACGTCGATCCAGGCCGTCTACGTGCCCGCGGACGATTTCACCGATCCCGCCGTCGCCGAGATCTTCAGCCACCTCGACTCCTCGATCGTGCTCTCGCGCGAGATGGCGAGCGAAGGCACGTATCCGGCAGTCGATCCGCTGGCCTCCACCTCGAGCCTGCTCGACCCGCGCCTGGTGGGCGAGGCGCACTATCGAACCGCCCAGGAGGTGCGCAAGACGATCACCCACTATCGCGAGCTGCAGGAGATCATCGCGCTGCTGGGCATCGAGGAGCTGAGCGCCGCCGATCGCGCCGTGGTCAAGCGCGCGCGGCGCCTGATGCGCTTCCTCACCCAGCCTTTCATGGTCACGGTGCCCTTCACCGGCAAGGAGGGGCGGTCGGTGGAGCTCGCCGCCACGCTCGCCGGATGCCGCGCCATCCTCGAGGGCGAAACCGACGACTGGGCGGAAGCCTCGCTGTACATGGTCGGCGACCTGGAAGAGGCGCGCCGGCGCGAAACGGGCGCGGCGCGCGGCCTGCCGTGAAGCTCGTCGTGACCACGCCGCTCGCGCTCGTCGTCGAAGCCGACGACGTGGCGCACCTGCGCGCGGAGGACGAGACCGGGGCGTTCGGCATCCTGCCGGGCCATGCGGACTTCCTGACCACGCTGGGTCCGTCGGTGATGAGCTGGCGCGACCGGCGCGGCGCCGAGCATCACGTCGCGGTGCGCGGCGGCGTGCTCGAAGTTCGCGATGGCCGCACGGTTTCCGTCGCGACGCGCGAGGCGATCGTCGATGACGACCTGCATCGGCTCGAAGCCGAAGCGCTCGCCGCGTTCCGGCATCGCGCCGAGGAGGAGAAGGCGGCGCGTACCGACGCGCAGCGGCTCTACCTCGCCGCGGTACGCCGGATCTGCCGCTTCCTCGGCTCCGGGCAGGCACGGGCAATGCCGGTCGGCCCGGCGGCGGCAACGACGCGTAACGGCGGCAGGCCATGACGCACCCGCCGATAACGCAGCCGCCTGTGCCACAGCCGCCGCCGACGCAGCCACCCGGCAATCACGACCGCCTGGGCGAGGCGGTGAGGACGCGGCGCGAGCGACGCGCGCGCTGGCAGCGCGAGGGCGAGCGCTCGCTCGGCCGCAATCTGGCGATGATCGGCGCTCTCGGCTGGACCGTCGTGGTGCCGACCCTGGGCGGCGTGTTCGCGGGGCGCTGGCTCGACCGCCACTTCGCCTCCGGCATCTTCTGGACCCTCGGACTGCTGGTGGCCGGGCTGGCCGTAGGATGTATGTTCGCCTGGCGCAGGATGCACGACGAATGAGCTGGCCCGCCCCGTCCGTCCCCATGCCGGCGCTCGCCATGGCGCCGGCGGGCCTGGCCTTTGGCCTCGCCTATTTCGCGCTCGCGTACCGGACCGCCGTGCTGCTCGTCGCCGGCCGCGGGCGGCTCGCCGCGATCTCCCTCACTCTCGGCCGCCTGGGCGCAGCCGTGGTGTTCCTGGGAAGTGCCGCGCGAGCGGGCGCGGCGCCGCTGATCGCGGCCTTCGTCGGCCTGCTGCTGGCGCGCGCCGTGGCGCTGCGCATCGCGCGGAGGGCGTGCTGATGCAGGCATCGCCGCTCGTCAGCACCGTCGTCTTCCACCTCGGCGCGGTGCCGATCACCCGTCCCGTGGTGACGACCTGGGGGCTCATGGCCGCCCTTGCCGCCGCGTGCCGCGTGGCGACGCGCCGCCTCGGGTCGCTGCCGGGCGGGCGCCAGGCCCTGCTCGAAGTGCTCGTCACCGGGATGGCAAGGCAGATCGAGGAGGTCATCGGCAGGGATCCGCGCCCCTTTCTGCCGCTCCTCGGCACGCTGTTCGTGTTCCTGGCAGCGGCCAACCTCAGCGGTCTCGTACCGGGCGTCGAGGCGCCCACGAGCCGGCTGGAGACCCCCGCGGCGCTGGCGCTGGTGGTCTTCTTCTCGGTGCACTACTTCGGCGTGCGGGCGCGCGGCTGGCGCGGCTACCTGGCGAGCTTCGCGCAGCCGCGGCTGGTGATGCTGCCGCTCAACGTCCTGTCGGAGATCACGCGCACCTTCTCGCTGATGGTGCGTCTGTTCGGCAATGTCATGAGCGGAGAGTTCATGGTGGGCCTGGTGGTGGCGCTCGCGGGCCTGTTCGTCCCGATCCCGCTGATGGCGCTCGAGCTCCTGGTCGGTCTGGTGCAGGCCTATATCTTCAGCGTGCTCGCCACCGTGTTCGTCGGCGCCGCCGTAGGCGGCGGCGGGAAGGAATGAAGGGGGAAAAGTCGTGGATGCAAAGCTCCTGTCGATCATCGGCGCGGTCGTGGCCGTGTCGATCGGCTCCATCGGGCCTGCGCTGGCCGAAGGCCGCTCGGTCGCCGCGGCGATGGACGCCATCGCGCGCCAGCCCGAGGCGGCCGGCACCATTTCGCGCACGCTGTTCGTGGGCCTGGCGATGATCGAGACGATGGCGATCTACTGCCTGGTGATCGCGCTGCTGCTGCTGTTCGCCAACCCCTACGCCGCCTGAGGCCACGGGCGACACCTCGGCTCGACTCGCAACGCCGCGCCACACTCACGGGCCGGACCATGCACTTCGACTGGTGGACCCTCGCGCTGCAGACGGTCAACTTCGCCATCCTGGTGTGGCTGCTGCATCGCTTCCTCTATGCGCCGGTGCTGCGCGTCGTCGACGCGCGCAAGGCCGAGGTGCAGCGGCAGTACGACGATGCCAGGGCGGCCGGGGAGGAGGCCGCAGCGCGCCTGGCAACCATCGAGGCCGAACGCTCGGCCCTGGCCGACGAACGCCGCAAGACTCTCGAGAGCGCCGCCGCCCAGGCGCAGGAGGCGGCCGCCGCACGCCGGGCGCAGGCCGAGCGCGACGCGCGGGCCCTGGCCGAAACGACGCGCCGGGCGCTGGCGACCGAGCGCACCCGTGCCCTGGAGGAGGCACGCCGGCTGGCCCTCGATCTCGGTGCCGCGTTCGCCCGGCGCCTGCTCGCCGACATCCCGGCGCCGCTGCGTGCCGAAGCATGGCTAGACCGCATCGAGCAGCACCTCGGCGTCCTCCCGCAGGCGCAGCGCGACGCGCTCGCACGCCAGCTCGCCAGCGGCGCGCCCCTGACCGTGATCACCGCCACGCCGCTGACGGCGGACACCGCCGAGACATGGCGCACGCGGTTGCGCAGCCTGCTGGGCGGCGACATCGCCATCGGCTTCGAAGCCGATGCCCGGCTCATCGCAGGCGCCGAGCTGCACTTCCCGACCGCGATCCTGCAGTTGTCGTGGCGCAGCGCGCTGGAGGCCGCGTGCGCGGAGATCGATACGGAGGTCGGTGCGCAGGCCGATGCACAGGCTGGCGCGCAGACCGATAAGCGGGACGATGCGCAGACCGGCGCGAAAGGCAGCTCCGATGGCCAGCCTCGCTGACGAGCTACGAAGCTGGGCCGAGCGCAGCCGGCAGCGGGCCGAGTCGCTGGCGCTCGTGCCGCGGCTGGAGCAGGTCGGCCGGGTGCTGCAGGTCGGCGACGGCGTGGCCAGCGTCGCGGGCCTGCCCGACACCCGCCTGGACGAGCTCCTCGTCTTCGCGGGCGGCGTACGCGCGATGGCCGTCGACCTCGGCGAGGAGTCGATCGGCTGCGTGCTGCTGGGCGACGCCAAGGGCATCGCGGCCGGCAGCCTCGTGCACGGCACGGGCGAGGTGGCGCGCGTGCCGGTAGGCGATGCGCTGCTGGGACGCGCCGTCGACGCGCTCGGCGCGCCGCTCGACGGCCTGGGCCCGCTCGAGACGACGGGCTTCCTGCCGGTGGAGCGGCCCGCTCCCGCGATCGTCGATCGAGCGCCGGTGACGCGCCCGCTGGCGACCGGCCTGCTGGTGATCGACGCCATGATCCCGCTGGGCCGGGGCCAGCGCGAGCTGATCATCGGCGACCGCGAAACCGGCAAGACGGCGATCGCGGTCGACGCCATCATCAACCAGCGATCGAGCGGCGTGATCTGCGTGTACGCGGCGATCGGCCAGAAGGCGTCGTCGGTCGCGCGGGTGATCGAGGCGGTGCGCCGCCACGGCGCCCCGCAGCGCTGCCTGTTCGTGATCGGCGAGGCCACTGCCGCGCCGGGCCTGCAGTGGCTCACCCCCTATTCCGCCTGCGCCATGGCCGAGCATTTCATGGAGCGCGGGCGCGACGTGCTGCTGGTCATCGACGACCTCACCAAGCACGCAGCGGCCTGGCGGCAGGTGTCGCTGCTGCTGCGCCGCCCGCCGGGGCGCGAAGCCTACCCGGGCGACATCTTCTACGTGCACTCGAGGCTGCTCGAACGGGCGGCGAAGCTCTCCGAGGAGCGCGGCGGCGGCTCGCTCACCGCACTGCCCATCGCCGAGACCCAGGCGGGCAACATCAGCGCCTACATCCCGACCAACCTGATCTCGATCACCGACGGCCAGGTCTACCTCGATCCGCGCCTCTTCTACGAGGACCAGAAGCCCGCGGTCGACGTCGGCAAGAGCGTGTCGCGCGTCGGCGGCAAGACGCAGGCGCCGGTGCTCAAGCCGCTGGCCGAGAGCCTGCGCCTCGAATACGCCCAGTTCCTCGAGCTGGAGGTGTTCACGCGCTTCGGCACCATGGTGGACGATCGCACGCGCAAGGCGATCGAACGCGGCCGGCGCATTCGCGCCGTGCTGGCGCAGCGGCAGTTTGCGCCGCTCGCGCTGGGCGAGCAGGTGGCGCTGCTGCATGCCGCGGCCGAGGGCGTGCTGGACGAGCTGCCGCTCGAGCGCATCGAGGCCTTTTCGGCCGGGCTGGGCGCCTGGTTGGCCGCGCACTGCCCCGAGGTGCCGGCGCTCGACGACCGGGCGCCGCCCCTCGGGGCGGATCTTCGCGAACGGCTCGGCGCCGCGCTGCGCGATCTCGCGCGCTCGGTCGTTGGAGCCGGCACCCTGCCCGCCTCCGCCTCCGCCCCCGCCTCCGCCCCCGCCTCGGATGCCGCCTCGGCCGCCGCGCCCGCGTCCGCACCTGCACCCGCACGGACATGACGCAGCTGGCCGAGATCGAGGGTCGCCTCGCCGGCATGGGCGAGCTGCAGGACATCGTCGGCGCGATGCGCTCGCTCGCCGCGATCCGCATGCAGGAAGCGCTGCGCGCGCTGCCGGGCATCCGCCGCTACGCCGAATCGCTGGAGATGGCGATTGCGACCGCCCTGCAGCTGGTGCCCTCGCCACCCGAGCAGGCGAGCGGCGAACCGGACCGCAGGCTGCTCGTGCTGTGCGCAGCCGAGCACGGATTCTCGGGAGGCTTCGACGAGCGCCTGGTACAGGCGGCACAGGCGGCGCTCGCGGCCGGCGGCACGCTCGCGGTGCTCGGCCTTCGCGGTGCCGCCCTCGCCCTCGAACGCGGCCTGCCCGTGGCCTGGTCGGCGCCGATGGCGACCCGCGCGGTCGGCGCGCCCGATGCGATCGAGCACCTGGTGCGCGAGCTGTATGCCCGCATCGCGCGCGGGGAGGTGGCGCGCGTCGAGGTGATGTTCGGCCGCTATCGCCAGGGCGCGGCGGCGACGGTGGAGCGGCGTCTGCTGCTGCCGCTCGACACGACCTCGCTCGCCGCGACGCATCCGCGCCAGCCGCCGATGCGCCACCTCGCGCCGCGCACCCTGCTGGAGCGGCTCATCGCCGAATACGTGTTCGCCCTGCTCACCGAGGCGGCCGTCGAGTCGATCTCGAGCGAGAACGCGGCACGCTTCGCCGCCATGGAGTCGGCGCGCGACAACGTGTCGAGAAAGCTCGAGGAGCTGCGCCGGGGTGTGCAGCAGGCGCGCCAGGCGGAGATCACCGCCGAGCTGCTGGACCTGATCACCGGCGCCGCGGCGCTCGAGGCCCCGACAGCCCGGCGCGGCTACCAGGCCACGAAGATCAGATACCAGGTGGCGCCGCCGAGCGCCAGCGCCAGGCCGTAGAGCGCCAGCGCCAGTGCGCGCCGGTGCAGCGGTGCGTCCGATCGGCCCACGATGCGCGCGCCCAGCCAGCCCGACCACAGCAGGGCGCCGATCAGCAGCACGGCGCGCAGCACGCCGACGCCGCGCGGCACCCAGCCCTCGGCGCGCAGCTGCGTGATCGTCATCATCGAGAGGCCGAGGAAGATGCCGGTGCCGGCGATCGGCACGAGGCCCAGCGACAGCGACTTCCAGTCGTAGCGCCCGCGCCCGGCGAGGCGGGCGGCGCCGGCGAGGGCCAGCCAGCTCGCCGTGCCGGCGAGCGCGGCGTAGCCCGCGATGTAGAGGAGGATGGCGATGCCATCGAGCCAGGTGAACACGTCGTTGGCTGCCGGATAGTGCGTGAGCAGCCACCAGGGCGCGTCATCGCGCAACAGGCCGAACGATTCGTGCTCCACCAGCCAGCCGGCGGCCCATTGCCGGATCGCGATGAACCACGGGCTGACCGTCCACTGGAAGGCGCCGGGCGCGATGCCGAGCATGCCGAACACCAGCAGCACCGCGGTACCGATGCCGACCTGGCGCGGCCCGGTGGCGAGGATCTCGCTGTTGGGCCAGCGGGTCGCGAGCGAGACCGCGTCGCGGTGCCCGCTGCAGCGTCCGCAGGCATGGCACTGCGAGGCGCTGGTCATGTGGCGCACGTCGACGAGCGGAGCGCAGTCGATGCGCGTCGGGCGGCCCGGGTAGCGCTTCCAGGCCTGCGCATCGACGCCGAAATGCACCGGCGCCACCTTGGCGAGCAGGCCGAACACGCCACCGACCGGGCACAGGTAGCGGCACCACACGCGGTTGCCGCGGCGGCCGTAGACGAAGCCGACGGCGATCGCCGCGACGGTCGATCCGCCGAGGATGAGCAGCGCCGCCTCCGGGTATTCGTAGACGCTGATCAGCTGCCCGTAGACGGTGGTGCAGGTGAAGGCCACGAACGGCCAGCCGCTCCAGCGTATCCAGCGCGGGATCGCCCGACCCAGCCCGTGCCGGCTGGCGAACTCGGTGAGCGCGCCCTCCGGGCAGAACACGCCGCACCACGCGCGCCCGACCACGAACATGCTCAGGATGACGAAGGGCCACCAGATGCCCCAGAACGCGAACTGCGCGAACAGCCTCAGGTCGGACAGGAGAGTGGCGCCGGACGGCGGCGGCGGCAGGAACGCAGGCACGACGACCAGCAGCGCGTAGACCGCCACCACCGCCCACTGGATGCCGAGGATCGCTCGCCGGTGGCGCTGCATCGCATCGCCCAGGCGAGCGAGCGGCGGCCGCGGGCGCAGCGCGGGGAACGGGGCGGCGGCGTTCATGCGCGGGCCTCGGCGCGGGCTCGATTCAACTAGGGCGCGGCGCGCTGGCGCAGGCGGCCCCCGCGCAGCGCGAGGGTCACGCCGCTCCAGAACACGGCATACGCCAGCAGCAGGGTCGCCGAAGGGCGCGCACGGTAGCCGAGGAAATCGGCCAGCAGGCGCCCGGCGCCGCTGCCGTCGTCGAGCAGCGCGGAGGTGTCCCAGACCGGGTCGAGCATCGGCGACAGCCAGTCCATGCCGATCATCCGGTCGATGCCGCTGGCCAGCAGCGACGCCGCGATGAGCAGCAGCAGCACCTCGCTGGCGCGAAAGAGCACGCGGTAGCTCAGGAACCGCGCGCCGCGCGCGACCAGCCAGGCGGTGGCCAGCGCGAGCACGAAACCGGCACCGGCGGCGGCCAGCCGGCCGAGCAGCGCTCCGCCGCCCGATTCGAGGCCCAGCCCGTAGAGGAAGACGACCGTCTCGGCACCCTCGCGCGCGACCGCCAGCGCCGTCACCACGCCGATGCCCAGGGCGCCCGAGGCGTGCGTCGCGCGGCGCTCGAGCTCCTGGCGCATGGCGCGGCCGTGCCGGCGCATCCACAGCACCATCTGCACGATCAGCGCCGCGGCGAACAGCACCATGCCGACCTGGAAGACCTCGAGCGCCTGGCCCTGCAGCTGGCTCTGCACCAGGAACGTGGCGACGCCGAGCAGCACCGCCAGCACCACCCCGCCGGCCGCGCCCAGCCACAGCGAGCGCCGCAGCGGCGCGGGCTCGGGCTGGCGCGCGATCCAGGCCAGCAGCACGCCGATGACGAGCATCGCCTCCAGGCTCTCGCGCCAGACCACGACCAGGGCGTTCACGGCGGCGGCCTCCTCATTTCGCGACCAGCAGCATCTCCGAGGTGTCGGGATGGAACTCGTCGAAGAACCGGTAGGTGCCCGGGCGCAGCGGATGGATCACGACGAAGGAGCTCGCGCCCGGCGCCAGCACCTTCTCGACGCGCAGGTCGAGGTTCTCGAACTCGCACGGGCCGGGACCCTCGTTGCGGATCGTCAGCTTGATCTTGACGCCCGCGGGCACCTCCAGCCGCGGCGGCAGGATGCGGCCGTCGCGGATCACCACCGGGAACGTCGCCAGCGACTGCGCCGCCGCGCCGGCGGCGCACACTGCCAGCGCCGCCGCGGCCGCCATGCGAAGCAGCGCGCGCACGGCGGTCAGATCCCGATCCGCGCGCGCAGACCGATGACCGTCGCCGTCGGGGCGCTGCCGTCGCCGCCCGGACGCTGGATCCACTGCAGGTCGGGGGTGATCTCGACGCGGTCGTTGAAGCGATAGCGATAGTAGAGCTCCGCCACGCGCTCCGAGCCCGAGGCCGCGTAGCCGATGAGCGTGCCGTCGGCGGTGGCGTTGCGGTAGTCGGAGCTCGTGCTCAGCAGCCCGACGGCGAAGCCGACCGCATCGGCCGCGCGGCTCCAGGCGTTACCACGGATCTCCGAGCCCACCGTGAGCGCGCGATCGAAGGTGCCGCGCCCGCCCGTGCGGTGGCCGTAGCGGGCGAAGAGCGTGAACGCGTCGCCGACGCGCTGGTCGGCCGAGAGCCCCCAGCCGCTGTGCGCGGCCACGCTGCCGTCGAAGTCCTCGGCCCGGCCGTTACGCCAGGCGTAGAGACGGTAGTTGCCCGGCAGGCCGTTGATCATCCGGGTGGACGTCTCGAGCTGACCGATGACGAAAGGCTGGCCGAGGGAGCCGGTGAAATTGGTCGCCGGTCCCGAGCCGAACACGCCGAGCGAGGCGCCCCAGGTACGCGCCTTGTCGAACTCGTTCAGGTAGGCCACGCGCACGCCCGGGGTGAAGCCGTAGGCATCGACGCCGACGTCGCGGCCCGAGTCGAGCAGCGGGTTGTGCACGAAGGCATTGTTCACGAAGCGCGTGGTCTCGTCGTCGGCGGCCGCGTTCTGGTCGAAGAAGACGAAGGGGTCGATCTTGCCGGCGTTCACGACGAGCCGCTGCCTCGAATACGGCTTGAAGCCGCCCAGCGGCAGCGGCACGGTGAGCTGGTACCACGCCTGGGCGAGGATCGCGAACGAGGAATCCGGATCGTTGACCCCGGCGACCTCGAAGGTCGTCGTGTTGGGCGTGCTGGTGAAGGTCGGGCGCAGCCCCACGCCATTGCCCTGACCGAAGCGCAGCTGCGTGAAGATCGCGCCCTCCGCGGCGCCCAGCGAGCCGCCGGGCAGGGTGACCGAAATGTCGCCCCGGTAGTTCAGGCGCGACTCGGCGCTGCCGGTCGCCGCGCCCTTGCGGTCGACCCGCTGCACCATGCCGACCAGGCTCGCGCCGATGCTGATGCCTTCCAGCGCCTCGATCTGGCGCGCCTGCTTCTGCATCGACAGCGTCTGGTACTCGAGGGCCTTCAAGCGGGTGACCAGCTCCGGCTCGCTCTCGCTGAGCCGCTCGGTGGACAGCGACCGGTCGGTCTGCGCCTGCGTTTCCTCGAGGGCTTTCAGGCGCTGCTCGATCGCGGCGGTGGCGGTGCTCGACGGCGCCTGGGCCGGCGGCCGAGCGGGCGCCGACGCCTGCACGGCCTTGGCGCCGCCCTCCTTGAGCTCGACCACCTCCTTCTCGAGCTCGCGGTTGCGCCGCTCGAGCTGCTCCATCCGTTCGGCGAGCTTGCGCATCTGGGCCCGCAGCGCGGCGTAGCTGTCGGCGGCCTGCGCGCCGCCGGCGAAGCCGGCAAGCGCCATGGCCACGGCCAGGGCGATGCCGCGCACGGCGTATGCGCGCGGCATGGCCGGCGCCCGTTCTCCCGAACGGGGATTCCCGGAACCCATGGTCAGTATCCGCCCTTCTTGCTGATCCCCGCGTAGGTGAACTCCCACTCGACTTCGAAGGGCTTGAACCACGGCCGCACGCCCGTGGCGCGATCGGTGTGCCGGCCGAAGCGGTGCGCGAGCGGATTCTGCGGCGCGTTCGGCGGATAGATGGTGTACTTGACCTTGTACTTGCCCGGGCCCTGCAGCTTCACGTTGTCGCCGTAGTGCGGACCGTCGCTGGCGACCATGGGCATGAACTCGCCGCTCACGACGTCGGTCGACCCGGCTTTCGCGATCTCGTACTTGATGTGCAGGAACGGGATCCAGAAACCTTCCGGAAAGCCGTTCGCGTTGCTGGCGAGCGCGTGGATGTCGGCCTCGATGTGCACGTCGGACTCGGCCGCCTTGCGCATCATGCCGTCGGGCTCCATGTCCACCGGCTGCAGGTAGACGGCGGCGATCTCCATGCCTGCCACGTTCTGCGGCGTGCCGATGGGATATTCGAGCGCCTGTGCGTTCGGCAGCAGACCGAACAGAAGCAGGCCGATCGCGGGGACGGACAGTCGGGGGAGGCGCATCGCATCTCCTAGAATGAGAACGATTCGCACTTTCCTCGGTGATCGGGCAGTCGTCCTTGATGCGGATCAAGAGGCCCCGGTCATCCCCTCTTCAGTGATGCGCAGGCAGCGGCCGGGTGAGCCAGATGAAGCCGGCCAGCACGATGAACAGCAGCGCCGAGCCGTAGAAGAGATCGTTGGCCGAGAGCGTGTAGGCCTGCTGGTCCGCCATGCGCTCGATCGCCCCCAGCGCCTGGGCCGGCGACAGGCCTGCCGCCTCGAGCCTGGCGAACGCCTCGGCGGTGGCGACGCTGTCGCGCGCCACCGCCTCGGCGAGGTGCGCGTGGTGCATGGACGCGCGGTGGTCCCATAGGGTGGTCGAGATCGACGTTCCGAACGAGCCGGCCAGGATGCGGAAGAAGTTGCTCAGCCCCGAGGCCGCAGCGATGCGTTCGGGCGGCAGGCCGGAGAGCACGATCGCCACCAGGGGCACGAAGAAGAACGCCACCGCGACGCCCTGGACGATGGTGGGGATTACGATGGTGAAGAAGTCGGTCTGGGTGTCGAACAGCGAGCGCATCCACAGCACCAGCGCGAAGACGACGAACGAGAAGGTGGCCAGCACGCGCGCGTCCCACTGGCCGATCTTGCGGCCCACGATGGGCGAGAACACCAGGGCCAGCAGCCCCACCGGCGCCAGCGCCATGCCGGCCTGGGTGGCGGTGTAGCCGAGGTATTGCTGCAGCCACAGCGGCAGGATCACCACGTTGCCGAAGAACAGCGCGTAGGCGAGCGCCAGCGACACCACCCCGGCCGAGAAGTTGCGCCCGCGAAACAGCGACAGGTCGACCACCGGGTGCTCCTCGGTCAGCTCCCAGACCAGGAACAAGGCCAGCGCCACCAGCGCCACCACACCGAGGACGACGATGGTGCCCGAGGCGAACCAGTCGAGCTCCTTGCCCTTGTCGAGCATGATCTGCAGCGCGCCCACCCAGAGCACCAGCAGCGACAGGCCGACCACGTCGACCGGGAGCTTGCGCGGCGCCGTCTCGCGGTGGCGGTAGATGGCCCAGGTGAGCGCCGCCGCGAACAGCCCGACCGGGATGTTGATGTAGAAGATCCACGGCCACGCGATGTTGTCGGTGATCCAGCCGCCCAGCAGCGGTCCGGCCACCGGCGCGATGAGGGTGGTCATCGACCACATCGCCAGCGCGGTGCCGGAGCGGCTGCGCGGATAGCTGGCCAGCAGCAGCGTCTGCGACAGCGGCACCATCGGGCCGGCCACCGCGCCCTGCAGCACGCGGAACGCGATCAGCCACTCGATCGAGGGCGCCAGGCCGCACAGCCAGGAGGCGATCACGAACAGCAGCACGCTCGCCACGAACAGGCGCACCGGGCCGAAGCGCATCGTGAGCCAGCCGGTGAGCGGCACCGAGATGGCGTTGGCCACGCCGAAGCTGGTGATCACCCAGGTGCCCTGGCTCAGGCTCACGCCGAGATCGCCCGAGATGGCCGGGATCGAGACGTTGGCGATCGACGTATCGAGCACGTTCATGAAGGTGGCCAGCGACAGCGCGAGCGTGCCCAGTGCCAGCGCGCCGCCGGAGAGCGGCGGCGGCGCGCCGTTGCCGCCGGCGGCCGGCTCAGTGGGCGGAGGAAGCGCGTCGGCCAAGGTTGGCCTCGATGATCCGGCGGATCATCGCGTCGGCCTCGCCGGCCGAGCCGGCGAAGACCTGGGTGTGCGCCGCCGGCTGCCGGCGCGACGCCTCGGCCAGCAGCGGACCGCTCTGGTCGTGCAGGTCTATCGTGGCCTCCATCGACAGCCCGACGCGCAGCGGATGCTCGCGCAGGCGCCGGGCGTCGAGGGCGATGCGCACCGGCACGCGCTGCACCACCTTGATCCAGTTGCCGGTGGCGTTCTGCGGCGGCAGCAGCGCGAAGGCCGCACCGGTGCCGGCCGCCAGCCCGACCACCCGCCCGTCGAATTCGACCTTGCCGCCGTACAGGTCGGCGGTGAGCTTGACCGGCTGGCCGATACGCACGCCGCGCAGCTGGACCTCCTTGAAATTGGCCTCGACCCACACCTGGTCGAGCGGAATGACGGCCATCAGCGGCGCGCCGGCCTGCACGCGCTGGCCGACCTGCACGCTGCGGCGCGCCACGTAGCCGGCCACCGGCGCGGGCAGCGTGGTGCGCTCCAGCGCGAGCCACGCCTCGCGCACGGCGGCGGCGGCGCGCAGCACGTTCGGATTGCGCTCGACCGGGGTGGTGCCGGTGAGCACCTGGTTGGCCGCGTACTGCCTGCGCGCCACGACCACCGCCGCGCGCGCCGCGGTGGCCGCGGCCGCGGCCCCTTCGATCGAGCGGCGCGCGTGCCCGAGCTCCTCGCCGCTCACCGCGCCGCTGGTGCCGAGCTGCTGGCGCCGCTGCAGGTCTTCGTGCGCGCGGTCGAGCTCGATGCGCGCCTTGGCCTCGTCGGCCTCGCGCAGGTCGATGCCGGCGCGCAGGGTCGCGTTGCCGGCATCGAGCGAGGCGGCCTCGCGCACCGCCTGCGCGAGCTGCGCCTGCGCCTGCGCGAGCGCCACGCGCGCGTCGGCGGGATCGAGCCGCACCAGCGGCTGGCCGGCCTCGACCCGGTCGGTGTCCTCGACGTTGATGGCCAGCACCGTGCCCGCGATCTGCGGCGTGATCTGCACCAGATGCCCCTGCACGTAGGCGTTGTCGGTGTCGACGTAGTACTGGCCGATCAGCGTCCACCAGGCGCCGTAGCCCGCCGCCGCGAGCACCACCACCAGCGCCACCACCACCAGGCCTATCCTGCGCCTGCGTCCCGGCCTGCGCGCAGGCGCAGGCGCGGCGGATGCGGATCCGTCCGCGCCTGCCGCCTGCACGGCGCTGCCAGCCTCATCGCTCATGACCTGCCTCCGATCGATCGTCGCCGTCGCTCCGGTAGCCTCCGCCCAGCGCACGCACCAGCGCGAGATCGAGGTCGACGCCGCGCGCCGCCAGCTCGATGGTGTTGCGTCGCTGGGCGAGCACGCCGGATTCCACCGACAGCACAGTGAGATAGTTGGCCAGCCCGGCGCGGTAGCGCTGCAGCGCCAGCGCATCGGCGCTCTCGGCGGCGGCGCGCGCGGCGCTCTGCTGCACGCGCTGGCGCTCGAGCGAGCGCAGCGAGGCGAGCTGGTCGCCCACTTCGCGCACCGCGCCGGCGACGGCGGCGTTGTAGCCGGCCACCGCCGCATCGATGTCGGCCGTCTTGCCGCGCAGGTTGGCGCGCAGGCGCCCGGCGTCGAACACCGGCAGGCGCAGCGCCGGACCGACGCCCCAGATACGGCTGTCGGCCTCCAGCCAGTGCGCGAAGCCCAGGCTCGAGAACCCGGCGAAGGCGGCGAGGTTCACGTTCGGATAGAACTCCGTGACGGCCGCGTCGCGATCGCGCAGCGCCGCTTCGATGCGCCAGCGCGCTGCCACGATGTCGGCGCGCCGCCCGAGCAGGTCGGCGGTGATCGGCCCGGAGATCGCCTGCTGCGCCGCCGCCGGCATGGCCGGCGACAGGCCGGCCAGCGCCTCGGCCGGCTGCAGCGCGAGCGCGGCCAGCGCGTTGCGCGCGAGCATGGCCTGCTCGTCCAGCACCTCGGCCTGACCGGCCGCATCGGCCACCGCACCCTCGGCCTGGCGCAGCTCCACCTCGGTATCGAGGCCGGCACGCACGCGCTGGGCGACCAGGTCGCGCAACTGCGTGCGCTGGCGCAGCGTGTCCGCGGCCAACGCGCGCAGCGCCACCAGCCGCGCGAGCTGGACCCAGGTCCGCACCACCTCGGTCGACAGCAGCACGCGGGCCGCCTGCAGATCGGCCTGCGCGGCGCGCGCCTGGCCGAGCGCGGCGTCGAGCAGCGCGCGGTTGCGCCCGAAGACGTCGAGCTCCCATGCCGCATCGAGCCGCACCGCGTTGCCGGTGAGCACGCTGCCGGCGATCGGCGGCGGGAACAGGTCGTTCGCGGAATAGCGCTGGCGCGTCGAGGCGAGCGAGCCCGAGACCTGCGGCAGGCGTGCGGCATCGGCCGCCTGCGCGAGTGCGCGCGCCTTCTCGAGGCGGGACTTCGACACCGCGAGCGTCGGATTGTCCTGCAGTGCACGCTCGACGAGAGCGTCGAGCCGTGGGTCGCCGAAGCGCTCCCACCAGCGCTCGCCGGGCCAGTCCAGGCGGGCGGTGTCGGCGGGCGCCACACCCAGGCTGCGGACGTCGATCGGGGTGGCGCTCGGCTCGATGCCGGCATGGCTCGCACAGCCCGTCAGGACGGCCAGGGCGGCGGCCGCGGCGCACCCGCGCATTCGCGCGCGGCGAAGGCTGCGCATGACGCCACAAGCCGGCGCGGGCCGCGGGATGCGCCTCACGATCTCCGCTCCGGCCCCGGACGGCCGCGCGACGGCCCGGCAGCGGTTCCGGTTCCGGCCGCCGTCTCCGCGGCGGCGCGCTCGCGCCGGCCGTTGTCGATCATGCGCACCAGGTAGGCACGCAGCTGCTCGAATTCCCGCCGCTCGAATCCGGCCAGGTGGACGTTGTTGGCATGCGCCAGCCCGGCCGGCACCTGCGCAGCCGCCCGCTCGCCGGCCGGCGTGAGCTCCAGCGTCCATACGCGCCGGTCGTCGCGGGAGCGGGTGCGGCGGATCAGGCCCTTGGCCTGCAGCCGGTCGAGCGTGCGCGTCATCGCGCCGGCATCGAGCTCGAGCGCCTGCGCGAGCGCCGCCGCGGTGCACGCGCGGCCGCGGGCGATGAGCAGCAGCGGCCCCCATTGGGCATCGGTGAGGCCGTGGCAGGCCATGGCGCTGTCGACGCAGCGCGTGAGCGACATCTTGAGCTGCCGCACCAGGAAGCCGATGCTCTCGCCCACCGGGTAGTCGCCCGCATCGTAGAAGGGCTTCGGAGGAGCCATGCGGCAATATACTTGCCTAGGCAGGCATCGTCAACCTGCGCCTGGAATCGGCTGCTACACTGGGATCAATCGTCGCGCTCGCCCATGAAATTCTGTTCGGTCTGCGGCCATGAAGTGCAGCTCAGCGTTCCGCCCGGCGACAACCGGCCGCGCTACCGCTGCGCGCACTGCGGCACCATCCACTACCAGAACCCGACCATGGTGCTGGGCACGATCCCGGTCTGGGAGGACAAGGTGCTGCTGTGCCGGCGCGCGATCGAGCCGCGCTACGGCTTCTGGACCCTGCCGGCCGGCTTCATGGAGAACGGCGAGACCACCGCCGAAGGCGCGCAGCGCGAGACCATGGAGGAGGCCGGCGCGCGCATCGCGCTCGGCGAGGCGTTCTCCATGGTGGACGTGCCGCACGTGAACCAGGTGCACGTGTTCTTCCGCGCCGAGCTGCTCGACATCGCCTTCGCGCCGGGGCCCGAGAGCCTGGAGACGCGCCTGTTCACCGAGGCCGAGGTGCCGTGGGATGCGATGGCGTTCCGCACGGTTGCGCAGACGCTGCGCTGGTTCTTCGAGGACCGGCGCAGCGGCGTCTATTCGATGCACACCGGCGCGATCCGCTCGCCCGTGCCGCGCCCCGCCTGAGAGCCGGCCGGCCATGGACCGTAGCGGCCCGCCTCCATGCGAGCCCGATTCGACTCCGGCGGCCTCCTAGGGCGTGCCGACACGCCCCAGACCCGCGACACGCACCCATGCCCGCAGCATCGCAACGCTCCCTCGCATGGGTCGAGCCGCACGACCCGCTGCCCGATCCCTCGCTGGCGCTGGACGAGCCCAACGGACTGCTCGCCGCCGGCGCCGATCTCTCTGCGCCGCGGCTGCTTGCCGCCTATCGCAGCGGCATCTTTCCCTGGTACAGCGAGGGGCAGCCGGTGCTGTGGTGGTCGCCCGATCCGCGCATGGTGCTGCCTCTCGACGAGTTCAGGCCTAGCCGCTCGCTGATCAAGACGGTGCGGCGCGCGCGCCGCGAGGAGCGCTGGCGCGTGACGCTCGACGCCTGCTTCGATCGCGTGATGCGGGCATGCGCCATGCCGCGCGCCGGGCAGGACGGCACCTGGATCACCGCGCAGATCGCTGCCGCCTACGGCGCGCTGCACCGGGCGGGCGCCGCCCACTCGGTCGAGCTGTGGCAGGGCGCGGCGCTGGCCGGCGGTCTCTACGGCGTAGCCATAGGACGCATGTTCTTCGGCGAATCGATGTTCGCGCGCGTGCCCGACGCCTCGAAGACGGCGCTGTGGGCGCTCGTGTCGCTGCTGCGCCGGCACGGATTCAGCGTGATAGACTGCCAGCAGAACACTCGCCATCTGGCTTCGCTCGGTGCACGCGAAATTACGCGCGCGTCGTTCCTGCAGCACGTGGCCGCGCTCACGCGGCAACCCGATCCCGACTGGCGGGCGATGAGCATCGAGCTACCGGACGCATGACGCACCTGAAGGAACTGCCGTTCGCGGCACTCCAGTTCTACGCGACCGCGCCCTACCCTTGCAGCTACCTGCCCGGGCGCCTGGCGCGCTCCCAGGTCGCCACGCCCAACCACCTGATCAACGCCGACATCTACAGCGAGCTGGTCAAGGCCGGCTTCCGCCGCAGCGGCATCTTCACCTACCGGCCGCACTGCGACGGCTGCCGCGCCTGCGTGCCGGTGCGCATCCCGGTGGCCGGCTTCCGCCCCACGCGCAGCCAGCGCCGGGCGTGGAAGGGGCACCGCACGCTGCGCACCCTGGTGGCCCGGCTCGGCTTCTCGCCCGAGCACTACGATCTCTACCTGCGCTACCAGGCCAGCCGCCACGCCGGCGGCGGCATGGACCACGACAGCCGCGAGCAGTACGCCCAGTTCCTCCTGCAGAGCAAGGTCAACACGCGCCTGGTCGAGTTCCGCGAAGCCGACGGCACGCTGCGCATGGTGTCGATCATCGACATCCTGAACGACGGCCTGTCCTCGGTGTACACCTTCTTCGATCCGCAACCGCCCGGCGCCAGCTTCGGCACCTACAACATCCTGTGGCAGATCGAGCAGTGCCGCCAGCTCGGCCTGCCGCACCTGTACCTCGGCTACTGGATCGCCGAGAGCTCGAAGATGGCCTACAAGGCGAACTTCCAGCCCATCGAGAGCCTGGTCGACGGCCGGTGGGTCGCGGGGCCGTCCCGGCCGGAGGCCGCCCCGGGGCCCGGGCGATGAGCCCGTACGCCCTCGCGCGCCCGCTGCTCTTCGCCCTCGATGCCGAGCAGGCGCACGAGCTGACCCTGGGCGCGCTCGACGGCGCCGCGCGCAGCGGCCTGCTGCGCCTGGTCGCCGGCTGCCCGGTCGAGGACCCGGTCGAGGTGATGGGGCTGCGCTTTCGCAACCGGGTCGGGCTGGCCGCCGGGCTGGACAAGAACGGCGCGCACATCGACGCGCTGGCGGCGATGGGCTTCGGTTTCATCGAGGTCGGCACGGTGACGCCGAAGGCGCAGCCGGGCAACCCGCGGCCGCGCCTGTTCCGCCTGCCGCAGCGCGAGGCGCTGATCAACCGCATGGGCTTCAACAACGCCGGCGTCGAGGCCTTCGTGGCCAACGTGCGGCGCGCCCGCTGGCGCGGCGTGCTCGGCCTGAACATCGGCAAGAACGCCGCCACGCCCATCGAGCGCGCGCTCGACGACTATCTCGTCTGCCTCGATCGCGTCTACCCGCACGCGAGCTACGTGACGGTCAACATCTCCTCGCCCAATACGGCCAATCTGCGCCAGCTCCAGGGCGGCGACGCGCTGCGCGAGCTGCTCGACGCGCTGCAGGCGCGCCGCGCCGTGCTGGCCGCCCAGCACGCGCGGCGCGTGCCGCTGGCGCTCAAGATCGCGCCCGATCTCGACGACGGGCAGATCGCGGCGATCGCCGAGCTGCTCGTGCGCCACGGCGTCGACGCGGTCATCGCGACCAACACCACCGTGTCGCGCGAAGCGGTGGCCGGCCTGCCGCACGCCGACGAGGCCGGCGGCCTGTCGGGCGCGCCGGTGCGCGAGCCCTCCAACCGGGTCATCCGCGCGCTGCGCGAGAGCCTGCCGCGCGGCTATCCCATCATCGGCGTGGGCGGCGTGCTCGAGGCCGCGCACGCGCGCGAGAAGCTGGCTGCCGGCGCCACGCTGGTACAGCTCTACACCGGGCTCGTCTACCGCGGCCCCGCGCTGGTGGGCCAGTGCGCGCGCGCCCTGGCGCAGGCGGCACACGCCGCACAGGCGGCATCCGTGGCACCGACCACTCCGGCGTGAAGAGCGCCTTGGCCGTGCAGACCACCCCGGCTGCGAAGACCACCTGGCGTGAACGCCTGGAGGCGTGCTTGACGCCTTTTAACATGTATCCTAAAGTGACCTTTCTTTGCGTCACCTTCCATTTCCGAGGAGCAAGCCTATGAGCGAAAACGCCCTCCCCATCCTGGGCGAGGATACCCACATCTTCGACGCTCGCGGCGTTGCGCGGCGCTTTCGCCACTCGGCGATCTTCGGGGCGCTGTCGGCCCTGCACCCGGGCGAGACGATGCGCTTCATGAACGACCACGATCCTCTGCCGCTGCTCCAGCAGATCAACGGCCACTTCGGCGAGCACGTCGAGATCTCGTACGTCAGCCGCGCCCCCGGCGAGATCGTGATCGACTTCCACGTCCGTTGATTGCCGATCTCTATCCGCAGGTCCGCTTCGTCCACATCGCGCTGGTGATCCTCAGCGGCTGCGTGTTCGCCGTGCGCGGCACCGCCACGCTGGCCGGCGCGACGTGGCCGCGCGCGGCGACCCTGCGCTACGCCAGCTACACCATCGACACCGGCCTGCTCGGGGCGGCCCTCGTGCTGCTGGCGATCCTGCACCTCAACCCCTTCGTCGAGCCCTGGCTGGCGGCCAAGCTGGCGCTGCTGCCGGCCTACGTGGTGCTGGGCGTCATGGCGCTGCGGCGCGCCCGCACGCCGCGCGCGCGCGTAGCGTGGTTCGTGGCAGCGCTGGCCTGCTACGGGATGATGGTGTCGATCGCCCGGGCGCATCATCCGCTCGGCTTCCTGCGCGGCATCCTGGGCGGGTAGGCGCGGCCGGTCCGCGGTGCGGCTGCGGCTGCGGCGTGACGATCGAGCAGGCGGCCTACAGGTCCTGGCCTAGACTTCCGGGCGCAGCCACAGCCAGGTCGCGACGACGGCCATCGTGCCCGGCACGGCGACCTTCACCCACAGCGGCGCACCCGACAGGGCAAGGGTCAGCGCGCTGGCCATCATCATGAGCGAGGCGACCCACTTGGCGCGGCGCGGCACGGCGCCGTGATCGCGCCAGCGGCGGATCGACTCGCCGTGCACCGGATGGCCGAGCAGCCATGTCTCGAGGCGCGGCCAGCCGCGTCCCGCGGCCCAGGCGGCCACCAGCAGGAACGGCACCGTCGGCATGACCGGCAGCATCATGCCGACCACGCCGGCGGCCACGCATACGATCGCCACGACGCGCCACAGCGCGATCGCCAGGGAGCGCCGGATCATGCCGGCAGTGTACCGGCGCTCCCCGCGCGATGCCCATGTTGCCTGGCCGGCCAAGATGACTTTGATTTCACAAGGTGATATAAGGTCCCGCATTGTCGTTGCTGCCCGGAAGTCATGCCACGCCCCCGACTCGAAAGCGGTGAAGCGAGCCGAACCGCGATCCAAGTCATCGAACGCATGGTCTCGCTGCTGGATGCGCTGGCCGCGCAGCCCGATCCGGTGAGCCTGAAGGATCTGTCCGGGCGCACCGGCCTGCATCCGTCGACCGCGCACCGCATCCTCAACGACCTGGTGACCGCGCGCCTGGTCGATCGCGCCGAGCCAGGCGCCTACCAGCTGGGCATCCGCCTGCTCGAGCTGGGCAACCTGGTCAAGGCGCGCCTGAGCGTGCGCGACGCCGCGCTCGGACCGATGCGCGAGCTGCACCGCGCCACCGGCCAGCCGGTCAACCTCTCGATCCGCCAGGGCGACGAGATCGTGTACATCGAGCGCGCGGTCTCCGAGCGCTCCGGCATGCAGGTGGTGCGCGCCGTCGGCGGCCGCGCCCCGCTGCACCTGACCTCGGTCGGCAAGCTGTTCCTGGCCGTCGACGACAGCCGCGCCGTGCGCGCCTACGCCGCGCGCACCGGCCTGGCCGGCCATACCCGCAACAGCATCACCGATCCGGCGCGCCTGGAGCGCGAGCTGTCGCTGGTGCGCGCGCGCGGCTACGCGCGCGACAACGAGGAGCTGGAGCTGGGGGTGCGCTGCATCGCCGCGGCCATCCGCGACGACACCGGCAAGGTGGTGGCCGGCCTGTCGATCTCCGCGCCGGCCGACTTCGTGCAGGACGACTGGATCGACCAGCTGTGCCACACCGCCGCGGAGATCTCCGCGGCGCTGGGCTACGAGGCGCGCGGCTGAGCGGCGCGCACTCGCTTCAGGCGTCGGCTGGCGCGTGCTCGCGCGGGCCGGGCTGCAGGAAGGCCTTGTGCTCGCCGGGCATCGGTCGTCTCGGCTCGGCGCGCGACGCGCTCTCGAGCCAGGAGCGGATGCGCAGCGCATCGCCGACGCGCGCCACGCGCGCGGCCGCATCGAGCAGCACCACCACCATCGAGCGTCCGTCGATGCGCGTCTGCATGACCACGCAGTTGCCGGCCTCCGAGATGTAGCCGGTCTTCTGCACGCCGATGTCCCAGTCGGGGCGGTCGACGAGGCGGTTGGTGTTGCGGTAGCTGACCGTGTTGTAGCCCGTGTCCACGGTGAGGGCGCTCGCCGTCGAGTACTCGCGGATCAGCGGATAGGTCGAGGCCGCGCGCACCAGCAGGGCGAGGTCGCGCGCGTTCGAGACGTTGCTGCTGGACAGCCCGGTGGGCTCGACGAAGTGCGAGCTGGACATGCCGAGCTCGCGCGCCTTGCGGTTCATCTGCTCGACGAAGCTCGCCATGCCGCCGGGATAGTGGCGCCCGAGCGTGTGGGCGGCGCGATTCTCCGACGACATCAGCGCCAGCTGCAGCAGCTCGCCGCGCGACAGGCGCGTGCCGGTGCGCAGGCGCGAGCGGGTATTGCGCTCGGTATCGACGTCGGCATCGCCGATCTCGAGCATCTCCGTCATCGGCAGCTGCGCATCGAGCACCACCACGGCCGTCATCAGCTTGCTGATCGAGGCGATCGGCAGCACCGCCTGCGCGTTCTTCTCGAACAGCACCTCGCCGCTGCCCTGGTCCAGCACCAGCGCCACGGCCGACTGCAGGGCGAGCGGATCGCCGGCGGCATGCAGGCCGATGGCATGGCCGATCGACGGGCGTACCGGCTCGGCCACGCGCACCACCCTGTGCGCCGAGGCTGCGCCGGAGCCGCGCTTGCCGCGCGCAGTGGCGCTGCTCCACTTGACCCGCTTCGGGGTCGCGGACGCCGTCTTGCGCGCACCCGCGTGCGTCTTGGCGGCGGCCTTGTGCGTCGCCGTCGCCTTGGGCTTCTTCGATGCTTCGCGCGCCTGCACCGCGGCGGCCGGCCACAGCCACGCGGCCAGACCGATCGATACGATCAGCGCGGCGCCCAGGCGCGCCGCGCCCCCCTGCCGAAACCACGACATTGCCGTGCTCCCCCAAGCAAAGTGACAACGGGTCGTTGTGCCACGCAGTGTATCGAAAAGTCGAGACAATAGAGTGCGTTACGCGCCCTTCCTGATGCGAATTCTCGACGACCGGTGGCATTTTTGCGACAGATGGCGCCGCGGCGCCGGCCGAAGCGACGCGCGGCGAGCTGCCGGTGCGGCGAGCGGCTCGCGAGACCATGGCAGGCCACGACGACAGTGGTGGCCTGGCCGCATTGTGGCGGGCCGGTCAGGCCGACGCGATCGCCAGCGGCGCCAGCGCCGCGCGCAGGGCAGGCGGCAGCGCCTGCGGCCGGCGCGTGGCGCGATCGACGTAGACGTGCACGAAGTGCCCTTGCGCCGCGGCCCGCGGCGCGTCGCCCCGGAACAGGCCGACCTCGTAGCGCACGCTGCTCGTGCCCAGGCGCGTCACGCGCAGGCCGGCGTGCACGAGGTCGGGGAAGGCCATGGGCGCGAAGTAGTGGCAGGCCGTCTCCACCACCAGCCCGATCACCGACCCCTGGTGGATGTCGAGCGCGCCGTGCTCGATGAGATAGCGGTTGACCACCGTGTCGAAGTACGAGTAATAGACGACGTTGTTCACGTGGCCGTAGACATCGTTGTCCATCCACCGGGTGGTGATCGGCAGGAAATGCCGGAAGTCGGCGCGCGCGAGCGGTTCGGGCCGCGCGGCCTCGGCAGGGCGGGATCGGGTCACCGCGCAAGGATAGGAAATTCGGGGGAGGGCCGCAATGATCGTCGGACGGGGCAGCCGTGATAAACGGCGCGTGGCGCACCAGGTGTTCTTCCCCGTTGCGGCGGTCTACGGTGCGCTGCTGCCGCCGGTCTCGCTCGCGGTGATGAGCGGCCTCGCTCCCGGGCTGCCCGGCCTGGCCGACGGTGCCGGGCACGGCCACGAGATGCTGTTCGGCTTCGCCCTCGCCGTGGTGGCGGGCTACCTGCTCGGGCCGCAGCCCCGCCGCCGGCTGGCCGCGCTGCTCGCGCTGTGGATCGCCGGACGCGTGGCCTTCCTCGCCGCGCCGGGCAACGCGCTCGGCGCACTGATCAATGCCGGCTTCGCCGTGGCCGTGGCCGCGCTGGTGGCGCCGAAATTCCTCGGCGCGGCCAAGAAGATGCGCAACCAGGCCTTCGCGCCGGTGGTGGTGGGCATCAGCGTGCTGGCCACGCTGGCGCAGATCGCCCGCCTGCTGCACGCGGGCGCCGCCGAGCACGTGCTGCTCGTCGAGGCCGTGCTGCTGTTCGCGCTGCTCGCCCTCTTCATGGGCGGGCGCATCATCGCGGCCGCCGCGGCCGGCCAGCGCTACAAGCAGGGCGAGAAGATGGACGTGCGCGTGCAGCCGCGGCTCGAGGGCGCGCTGATCGCCGGCATCGCGTCGGCGGTGGTGCTGGTGCCGCTTCCCTACGGACGCGTGCCGGCGGCATGGGTGCTCGCAGGCTGCGCGGCGGTGGCCATGGTGCGCCTGCTGCGCTGGCGGCTGTGGCAGTGCCGCGGCCGCCCCGACCTCGCGGCCCTTGCCGTGGGCTACGGGTGGATCGCCGCGGGCTTGGCGCTGCTCGGCGCCGCGCTCCTCGCCGGCCGGATGGAAACCGTCGCCCTGCACGCCATCACCGTCGGCGGGCTGGGCAGCCTGATGCTGGGCGTGATGGCGCGGGTCGCCCTGCTGCGCGTCGAGCGCGACCCGGCCCGCTCCGTGCCGGTGCTGGCGGGGGCCGCGCTGCTCTCGGCCGCCGCGCTGGCGCGCGTCGCAGCCGGCTTCCCGCTGGCCGCGGCCGGCGGCCTGCTGTGGGCATCGGCATGGTGCTGGAGCCTCGCCTTCGCGATGCTGGCGGTGACGCTGGCGCGGGTGCGCCCGGCCTGACGCCCTCCCCCTCCGGATAGGCGCCCGTCCGGCCCTGACGTCCATCCGGCTCGGCGCCGTGCGGCTCGGTACCCTGGCTCGGCGCCGCCTATGTTGCGCTGCACCAAAAAGTTCTTGACATCGGGGCGAAGGGCCCTAAAATTGCCATTGTTGCGATGCACAAATGCCTCTCCCCCCGTTCAACCTGAAGTGAAGGAGTTCCCCATGGTCGCCACCCCCGAACAGTTCATCCAGCTGCAGAAGAGCGCGCTGGAAGCGTTCCACAGCGCCACGATCACCTCGATCGAAGGCCTGGAGAAACTGGCCGCGCTCAACGTGCAGGCCGCCAAGGCGTCGATCGAAGAGTCCACCGAGGCGCTGCGCTCGATGTCCGACGTCAAGGACGCCAAGGCCCTCGCCGACCTGGCGAGCGGCACGGTGCAGCCGGCCACCGACAAGGTCACGGCGTACTACAAGCACGTCTACGAAATCGCCAACGAGACCGGCAACGAGCTCGCCAGGCTGCTCGAGAAGCAGTTCGCCGAGAGCAACCGCCAAGTCTATGCGGCCATCGACTCGCTGGCCAAGAACGCGCCGGCCGGCAGCGAAGGCATGGTCACCCTGGTCAAGCAGGCCGTCTCGGCCGCCAACAGCGCGTTCGACCAGGTGAGCAAGGCCACCAAGCAGGCCGTCGAGCTGGCCGAGGCGAACATCAGCGCCGCCGCCAAGACCACGGTCGCTCCGCGCGCGCCGCGCAAGGCCGCCTGAGCGCGCCCGACCTGCGTTATATCTCCGCGAGCGAGTCCCCGGCTCATTGCCGAGGATCCTCGGCGGGGCGCCCCGGCACCATCCTCCTCCTCCGGGTGCCGGGGGCTGTCGGCCCGGTCCGTTGACCGGGCCTTTTTTTTGCCCCTCACCCCTTCCCGGGCGCCGCCAGCGCCTTCTCGCGCGCGAAGTTGGTCTCCATCTGCATCTTGCCCGAGCGGTACTGCTTGGGCCAGGTCACCTCGGTGAAGCCGATCTTGGCGGCCTCGGTCAGCGTCCAGGCCGGATTGGCCAGGTGCGGCCGCGCCACGGCGCACAGGTCGGCCCGCCCCGCGGCGACGATCGAGTTCACGTGGTCGGCCTCGCTGATGGCGCCCACCGCGATGGTGGCGATGCCGGCCTCCTGACGCACGCGGTCGGCGAACGGCGTCTGGAACATCCGCCCGAAGGTGATCTTCTCCTTCTTGCTCACCTGGCCCGAGGAGCAGTCGATGAGGTCGGCGCCCGCCTCCTTGAAGGCCCGGGCGATCTCGACCGCGTCGGCCGGCGTGATGCCGCCTTCCACCCAGTCGTGCGCCGAGATGCGCACCGACATCGGCAGGTGCTCGGGCCAGACCGCGCGCACCGCGCAGAACACCTCGAGCGGGTAGCGCAGGCGGTTCTCGAGCGAACCGCCGTACTCGTCGCTGCGCTGGTTGGTCAGCGGCGAGATGAAGCTCGACAGGAGGTAGCCGTGCGCGCAGTGCAGCTCCAGCCAGTCGAAGCCGGCCTGCGCGGCGCGCCGCGCGGTGGCCACGAAATCGGCCTTGACGCGGTCCATGTCGGCGCGGTCCATGGCGCGCGAGGCGGCGCTCACGCCTTCCAGGTACTGCTGCGGCGAAGCGCTGATGAGCGGCCAGTTGGGCTCGGGTCCGTCGTCAGGCAGGGGCAGGTCGATGCCGTCCCAGGCGCGGCGCGTAGAGCCCTTGGCGCCGGCGTGGCCGATCTGCAGCGCGATCCGGGCATCGGTCTGGGTGTGCACCAGGTCGACGATGCGCTTCCAGGCCTGCATCTGCGCGTCGTTCCACAACCCCGGGCAGCCCGGGGTGATGCGCGCATCGGGGCTCACGCAGGTCATCTCGACGAACACCAGGCCGGCGCCGCCCATGGCGCGCGCGCCCAGGTGCATGAGGTGATAGTCGCCGGGCACGCCGTCGACGGCCGAGTACTGCGCCATCGGCGAGACGATGACGCGATTCTTCAGCTGCACCGAGCGCACCGCGTAGGGCGTGAACATCGGCGGCACCGCCGGCTGGGCGGCATCGCGGCGCAGGCCGGCGCGCGTGGCGAACCAGCGCTCGTAGCCTTCCAGCCAGCCCTTGTCGCGCAGGCGCAGGTTCTCGTGGCTGATGCGCTGGCTGCGCGTGAGCATGGAGTACATGAACTGGTCGGGCTCGAGCTGGTCGCAGTAGCGCTCGCCGCACACCTCGAACCACTCCATCGCGTTCCAGGCGGCATTCTGCAGGCGCAGCGTCTCGATGCGGCGCGCTTCCTGGTAGGTCTCGAGCACCTCGGCCACCTTGTCGGGGCCGTCGCCCAGGCGCTCGAACTGGCGCGTGAGCTCGATCGCGTCCTCGAGCGCGAGCTTGGTGCCCGAGCCGATCGCGAAGTGCGCGGTGTGCACGGCGTCGCCCATCAGCACCACGTGGCTGCCGTGTCGGTTGCGCACCCACCAGTGCTCGCAGGCCACGCGCTGGAAATTCAGCCAGGCCGATCCGCGCAGGTGTCGCGCGTTGCTCAGGAGCTTCTCGCCCTGCAGGTTGTCGGCGAAGAGGTCTTCGCAGAAGGCGATCGACTGTGCCTGGTCGGCCTTGTCCAGCCCGTGGGCGAGCCACACCGACTCGGGGCACTCCACGATGAAGGTCGAGGTCTCGTCGTCGAACTTGTAGATGTGGGCCTGGAACCAGCCGTGCTCGGTCTTGCGGAAGTCGAAGGTGAAGGCGTCGTAGAGCTTGCGCGTGCCCAGCCAGATGTAGCGGTTGGGGCGCACCACGATGTCGGGCTTGAACACCTCCTCGTAGCGCGCGCGGATCTTCGAGGAGATGCCGTCGCTGGCGATGATGAGATCGGCGTCGGGGAACTCCTCGTCGGAGTCGACCTCCTGCTCGAAGGCGAGCTTCACGCCCAGCTGCTCGCAGCGCGCCTGCAGGATGTTGAGCAGCTTCTTGCGCCCGATGCCCACGAAGCCGTGGCCGCCGGAGCGGATGGTGCGCCCCTTGAAGCGCAGCTCGATGTCGTCCCAGTGGTTGAACGCCTGCTGGATCTCGTCGGCGGTCTCGCGGTCCCAGCGCCGCATGTTGTCCATCGTGGCGTCGGAGAACACCACTCCCCAGCCGAAGGTGTCATAGGGGCGGTTGCGTTCGACCACGGTGATATCGTGGCCGGGATTGAGCTTCTTCATCAGAAGCCCGAAATACAGCCCGCCGGGGCCTCCGCCGATACAGACGATCTTCATGGGCGCCTCCTCTGGTTCGAGGCAACTACTTTAATTCTGAATAGTTTAAGTGTCAACTATATATGCAGGCCATCCTCCTCTTTGCCCACGGCGCCCGCGCCGAAGCCTGGGCACAGCCGTTTCGCGCGGTGCGCGAGCGCCTGCGCGCGGCGCGCCCCGACGTGCCGGTCGAGCTGGCCTTCCTCGAATTCATGCAGCCCGACTTCGATACGGCACTGGCGGCGCTGGCCGCGCAGGGCGCCACCCGCGTGCTGGTGTGCCCGCTGTTCCTAGGTACCGGCGGCCACGTGCTGCGCGACCTGCCCGCGCTCGTCGAGGCCGCCAGCGCCCGCTGGCCCGCCCTGTCGATCGAGTGCGCGCCGGGCCTCGGCGAGGACGCCGAGGTGATCGAGGCGATCGGGCAGCACTGCCTGCGCCACCTGTCCGGCTAGGGCCTGTTCACCCTAGGCACTCGTCCAGCTACGCGCCTGCCCGGCCAGGCATCTGCCCGGGCACCCGGCCCCCGCGAGGCCTGCTCCGGGGATCGCCTGCCTTTGCAGGATTCCCGATAAGCATCGAAGAAAGAACTGGTTCGTCTTCGGCGGCTGCGCTTCTATCCTCTGCTCGTTCCCGACCATGGCGAACAGGGGAGGCAATGGTTTCCGCACAGCACCCGCCCGCGAGCACGGGCAAGGTCTATCTGGTCGGCGCCGGACCGGGCGCCGCCGACCTGCTCACGGTGCGCGCGGCGCGCCTGCTGGCGAGCGCCGACGTGGTGCTGCACGATGCGCTGGTCGGTGGCGAGATCCTCGCGCTGGCCTCTCGCGCGGAGCTGATCGACGTCGGCAAGCGCTGCGCCGGGGCGGCATGCGCGCAGGCATTCATCGTGCGGCAGCTGGTGGAGTGCGCGCGCCGCCACCGCGTCGTGCTGCGCCTGAAGGGCGGCGACCCGATGCTGTTCGGCCGCGCGCAGGAAGAGATCGACGCCCTGCGCGAGGCCGGCATCGCCTTCGAGGTGGTGCCCGGCGTGACCGCGGCGCTGGCCGCCGCCGCCCAGCTCGAATGCCCGCTCACGGTGCGCGGCCTGAGCCGCTCGGTGAGCTTCGTGACGCCCCGCCTGGGCGCAGGCCAGGCCGGCAGCGACTGGCTGCGCGCGGCCGCCGGCGCCGACACCGCGGCGATCTACATGGCCGGGCGGCAGCTGGCCGAGGTGGCCGGCGCACTGATCGCAGCCGGGGTTCCGGCCCGGCGGCCGGCGGTGGTGATAGCGAACGCCTCGCTGCCGCAGGCGGCCTGGCGCGTCACGCACCTGTCGGCGCTGCGCGACGGCGGCTGGGGCGACGATGCCGGCCGGCGCGGCGCAGCGCCGGGCGGCGCGGGCCTGCCCGGGGCTGCCCCGGATGGCGGCGATGCGCCGACGCTGCTGCTGGTCGGCGAGGCGCTCGCCTCGCCTGCGTGCGTACCAGGCGTGCCGCCGGCGGCTGCGGCCGGGTGGGCGCGGCGCGCCGCCCTGAACCGCGCCGCCTGAACCGCACACCGCGAACCCGGCCATGTACCAGTACGACGACATCGACCAGCGGATGGTGGCGGAACGGGTGGCGCAGTTCCGCGACCAGACCCGCCGCTTCCTCGCCGGCAAGCTTTCCGAGGCGGAGTTCCTGCCCCTGCGCCTGCAGAACGGCCTCTACATCCAGAAGCACGCGCCGATGCTGCGCGTGGCCATTCCCTACGGGCTGCTGGCCGCCCGCCAGCTGCGCATGCTGGCGCACGTCGCCCGCCGCTACGACCGCGGCTACGGCCACTTCAGCACGCGCCAGAACATCCAGTTCAACTGGCCGAAGCTCGAGGAGGTGCCCGATGCGCTGGCCGAGCTGGCCACGGTGCAGATGCACTCGATCCAGACCAGCGGCAACTGCGTGCGCAACACCACCACCGACCATTTCGCCGGCATCGCTCCCGACGAGATCCTCGACCCGCTGGTGTGGTGCGAGCTGATCCGCCAGTGGTCGACCTTCAATCCCGAGTTCAGCTTCCTGCCGCGCAAGTTCAAGATCGCGGTCAGCGGCAGCCCGGCCGACCGCGCCGCCACCTGGGTGCACGACATCGGCCTGCATGCGGTGCGCGGGCCCGACGGCGAGCCGGGCTTCCGCGTGATCGTGGGCGGCGGGCTCGGGCGCACGCCCATGGTCGGTCACGCCATCCGCGAGTACCTCGCCTGGCCGCACCTGCTCACCTACCTCGATGCCGTCCTGCGCGTCTACAACCGCCACGGCCGGCGCGACAACAAGTTCAAGGCACGCATCAAGATCCTGGTGCGCGAGCTCACGCCGGAAGGGTTCGCCAGGCAGGTCGAGGCCGAATGGCAGCATCTGCGCGACGGCCCCGGCACCGTGCCGGCCGAGGAGCTCGCGCGCATCGCCGAACGCTTCGGGCGGCCCGCCTACCCCACGCTGCAGGCCACCAGCGCGGCGCACGAGACCGCGCTTCATCGCTCGGCGCCCTACGCCCGCTGGGCGCAGCGCAACGTGCATCCGCACCGTGTGCCCGGCCATGCCGCGGTGACGCTGTCGCTCAAGCGCACCGGCGTGCCGCCGGGCGACGTCACGGCCGACGAGATGGAAGCCATCGCCGCGCTCTCCGAGCGCCACGGCTTCGGCGAGGTACGCGTCACGCACGAGCAGAACCTGATCCTGCCCGACGTCCGGCTCGACGACCTCCCCGCCCTGTGGGAGCGGCTGCGCGAGCTGAACCTGGCTACGCCCAACATCGGCCTGCTGACCAACATCATCTCCTGCCCAGGCGGCGACTTCTGCTCGCTCGCCAACGCCGTGTCGATCCCGCTGGCCGAAGCCATCCAGCGCCGTTTCGACGATCTCGACCATCTCCACGACATCGGCGAGCTCGACCTGAACATCTCGGGCTGCATCAATGCCTGCGGCCATCACCACGTCGGGCACATCGGCATTCTCGGTGTCGACAAGTCCGGCGAGGAGTGGTACCAGGTCACCCTCGGCGGCAACCAGGGGCCGCAGGCGGCGATCGGCCGGATCATCGGGCCGTCGTTCGCGCGCGGGCAGGTGCCCGACGTGGTCGAAGCCCTTCTCGCCTGCTATCTCGCGCACCGCGTATCGGAGGACGAGCGCTTCGTCGACGTCGTCCGGCGCATCGGCATCCAACCGTTCAAGGACCGCGTCTATGGCAACGCTGATCGAGCATCGCAAGCCGGTACCGAATCGCTGGCGCATTCCTGACCACGGACAGGCGGACCTCGGCGAGACGCCTCCCGCCGCGTGGGACATCGTCACGCTGGCGCGCTGGCGCGCGCTGGGCGCAGACATGCAGGCGTCCGGCGGCCGCGCCGCGCCGATCGGCGTGCTGCTGTCGCCCGGCGACGACCCGCACGCGCTGCACGCCGACCTGCCGCACCTGGCCATGATCGCCATCCACCTGCCGGTGTTCACCGACGGCCGCGCCTATTCGAGCGCCCGCATGCTGCGCCAGCAGCTGCGCTGGAGCGGACCGCTGATGGCCGTCGGCGACGTGCTGCGCGACCAGCTCCTGCTGCTCGAGCGCTGCGGCTTCGACACCTTCCGGCTGCGCGCCGACCAGGATCCGCAGGAAGCGCTCTCGGCGTTCGCCGACTTCAGCGACGCCTACCAGGCGTGGGCCGCTCCCGTGGCGCTGTTCGGGCGGCGCGCGCTCGCGCAGGGAGCCCGTCCGTGACCCGGCCGGCCCACGAATACGCCGCGCTCGCCGCGCTTGCCGAGGCGGTCCGCGAGCACGCGCCGGCCGCCTTCTCGTGCAGCTTCGGCCTGGAGGACATGGTCATCCTCGACCTGATCGCGCGCCACGACCTGCGCGCCGAGGTCTTCACCATCGACACCGGCCGCCTGCACGAGGAAACGCACGCACTGATGGCCCGCGCGCGGGCGCGCTACGGCCGCGAGATCCGCGTGCTGTTCCCGCAGGCCGAGGCGCTCGAGCGCCTGGTGCGGCGCGACGGCCCCAACGGCTTCTACTCGAGCCTCGAGGCGCGCCATGCCTGCTGCGCGGTGCGCAAGGTCGAGCCGCTCGGCCGCGCGCTGGCCGGCAAGCGGCTGTGGATCACCGGCCTGCGCCGCGGCCAGGCGGTCACGCGCGCCGAGGTGCCGGTGCTCGCCGCCGATCCGGTGCACGACCTGTTCAAGCTGAACCCGCTCGCCGAGTGGACCGAAAAGCAGGTGCTCGCCTACCTGCGCGAGTACGACGTGCCGGTCAACGCGCTGCACGCCCGCGGCTATCCGTCGATCGGCTGCGCGCCGTGCACGCGCGCCGTCGAGCCCGGCGAAGACCCGCGCGCCGGCCGCTGGTGGTGGGAGCAGCCCGAGCACAAGGAATGCGGCCTGCACGTCGGCCCCGACGGCCGGCTGGCCCGCACGAACCCTCGATCCTCCAGGCAACCCGCATGAACGCCCCCCTGTCCTTCGCACTGTCCCCGCCCGCGGCCGCGGTCCGCAGCCACCTCGATGCGCTCGAGGCCGAGGCCATCCACATCCTGCGCGAGGTGGCCGCCGAGTGCCGCAACGTGGCCCTGCTGTTCTCCGGCGGCAAGGATTCGGCCGTGGTGCTGCACCTGGCGCTCAAGGCGTTCTTCCCCGAGCGCCCGACGTTCACGCTGCTGCACATCGACACCGAGCACAACTTCCCCGAGGTGATCGCCTTTCGCGACGCGGCGGCCGCGCGCTCGGGCCTGGCGCTGGCGGTGCGCTCGGTCGGCGATTCGATCCGCTCGGGGCGGGTGCGCCTGCGCGGCCCCGACGAGCCGCGCAACCGGCACCAGTCGGTGACGCTGCTCGACGCGATCGCCGAGCTCGGCTTCGACGCCTGCATCGGCGGGGCGCGCCGCGACGAGGAGAAGGCGCGCGCCAAGGAGCGCATCTTCTCGTTTCGCGACGAGTTCGGCCAGTGGGACCCCAAGAACCAGCGCCCGGAGCTCTGGTCGCTGTACAACGCGCGCGTGGCGCCCGGCGAGAACATGCGCGTCTTCCCGCTGTCGAACTGGACCGAGCTCGACATCTGGCAGTACATCGAACGCGAGGCGATCGAGCTGCCGTCGATCTACTTCAGCCACGTGCGCCCGGTGGTGCGCCGCGGCGCGGCGATCGTCGCCGTCACCGGGCTGACGCCGGCGCGCGAGGGCGAGCGCGTGGAGTCGCTGCCGGTGCGCTTCCGCACGGTGGGCGACATCACCTGCACGGCACCGGTCGAGTCGCGCGCGGCGACGCTCGCGCAGATCGTCGCCGAGACCGCCGCTACGCGCATCACCGAGCGCGGCGCCACGCGCCTGGACGACCAGGCCAACGAAGCGGCCATGGAGCTGCGCAAGAAGGAGGGCTATTTCTGATGGGCGCACCCGAACGGATCCAGGGCAGCCTGCTGCGCTTCGTCACCGCGGGCAGCGTCGACGACGGCAAGAGCACGCTGATCGGCCGCCTGCTGCACGACAGCAAGGGCCTGTTCGCCGACCAGCTGAGCGCGATCGAGGCGGCCTCGCGCCGGCGCGGCTTCGGCGGCCTCGACCTGTCGCTGATCACCGACGGCCTGCTCTCGGAGCGCGAGCAGGGCATCACCATCGACGTGGCCTACCGCTACTTCGCCACGCCGCTGCGCAAGTTCATCATCGGCGACTCGCCCGGCCACCTCCAGTACACGCGCAACATGGTCACCGCGGCCAGCACCGCCGACCTCGCCGTGCTGCTGGTGGACGCGCGCACCGGCATCGTCTCGCAGACGCGGCGCCACGCCTACCTGGCGCACTGGCTGGGCGTCGCCCACCTGGTGCTGGCAGTCAACAAGATGGACCTGGCGGGCTGGTCGCAGGCGCGCTTCGAGGCGATCCGCGACGAGTTCGCGCGCTTCGCGGAAACGCTCGGGTTCGCCGATGCGCAGGCCATCCCGCTGTGCGCCCTGTCGGGCGACAACGTGGTCGAGCGCAGCGCGGCCGCGCCCTGGTATCACGGCCCCACGCTGCTCGCCCACCTGGAGACGGTGCCGGCGGCGGGCCCGGCCGCGCAGGGGCCGTTCCGCATGGCCGTGCAGCGCGTGGTGCGCATCGCCGGCGGCAACGCCCAGGCCGGCAGCGGCTTCGAGCATGCCCCCTTCCGCGGCTACCAGGGCACGGTGGCCGGCGGCGTGGTGGCCGCCGGCGACGCGGTGCTGGCGGTCGCGAGCGGGCAGCCGGCGACGGTGCGCCGGCTGATCGGCCCCTCGGGCGAGATCGGGTTCGCCGCGGCCGGCGACGCCGTCACCATCGAGCTCGATCGCGACATCGACCTCTCGCGCGGCGACCTGCTGGCCGCGCCCGGACAGCCGCCGGCGCGCCTGCGCACCCTCGAGGTCGACCTGTGCTGGTTCGACGCCGCGCCGCTCGACCCCTCTCGCCCCTACCTGCTCAAGCAAGGCAGCGCGACGGTCCGCGCACGCCTCGAGCGCATCGTCCATCGCATCGACATCGAGCGCCTCGAGCGCGTGGCCGGCGACGAGCCGTTCGCGATGAACGACGTCGGGCGGGTACGCCTGGCGCTGCAGCAGCCGCTCGCGGTCGACGACTATCGCAGCAACCGCAGCCTGGGCGCGCTGATCCTGATCGACGAGGTGACCCACCGCACGGTGGCGGCCGGGACCATCGCGCACGGCTGAACGGCCGCAGGGCGGACCCGCCGCCGCGCCGGATCCACTCGCGTCGCGCGCCAGCCGGCGCCGGCGGGCGCCGCACCGCCAGCGCGCGCAGCGGTGCATTGCCGGGCTGCTCATAAGCAAAGTCGGAAACGGCGGGATCGTTTCCGACCGCGCCCGCCCGAGGTCCAATCCCTCGCTATGCCCCGCCCGATCACGACCTCCATGCGGCCGCAGCGGCGTGCACTGCGCGAGCCGCCGGCATGAACTTCCAGCAGCTGCGCATCATCCGCGAGACGGCGCGCCGGGACTTCAACCTCACCGAGGTCGCCAACGCGCTCTACATCTCCCAGTCGGGCGTGAGCAAGCACATCCGCGACCTCGAGGACGAGCTCGGGCTGCAGCTGTTCGTGCGGCGCGGCAAGCGCCTGCTCGGCCTGACCGAGCCGGGCCGCGAGCTGCTGCCGGTGGTCGAGCGCCTGCTGCACGACGCCTCGAACATCCGCCAGCTCGCCGAGCACTTCACCCGCAAGGACGAAGGCAGGCTGGCCATCGCCACCACCCATACCCAGGCGCGCTACCGCATCGCCGACCTGGTCTCGCAGTTCGTGCGCGAGTTCCCCAAGGTGCGGCTGGAGATCGTCGAGGCGAACCCGCAGGCGATCGCCGACCGGCTGCTCAGCGGCGAGGCCGACATCGGCATCGCCACCGAATCGCTGGGCGAGGTGCCCGAGCTGGTCGCCTTCCCCTTCTACCGCTGGCGCCATGCGATCGTCGTACCGCACGGCCACCCGCTGCTGGCGCTGCCCGCGCCGGCGCTGGCCGACATCGCCGCATACCCCATCATCACCTACCACGAGGCCTTCGCCGGGCGGCGCCGCGTCAACGAAGCCTTCCGCCTGGCCGGCATCGTGCCCAACGTGATCCTGTCGGCGGTGGACTCCGACGTGATCAAGCGCTACGTCGAGCTGGGGCTGGGCGTGGGCATCGTCAGCCCGATCGCCTTCGACCCACGGCGCGACACCCAGCTCCAGCAGCTGGGCGGCACACCCCTGTTTCCCGAGAACACCACCGTGATCGCGGTGCGCCGCGGCCACTTCCTGCGCTCGTTCGGCTACCGCTTCATCGAGCTGTGCGCACCCGAGCTGGCCGGCGATGCGGTGCGCGCGGCGATCCTGGACGACGATCGCTGACGCAGGCACGTCCCGGGAACAGACTCCTGGGCGAGGACGTTCGGGCGCGACCGCTCAGGCAGGATCGGCGCGATTGAAATCGACGCCGCTTTCCACCGAGCGCACGATGCCGGCGCGGATCACGAAGTCGCCGAAGCGTTCGCCTTCGACGCGCTCCGCGGCATAGCGGGCGAACAGCCGGTCGATCTCGGCCAGGATGCGCTCCTCGCCGATGTTCTCCAGGTACATCCGGTTCAGACGCTGGCCATGCGCGCCGCCGCCCAGGTACATGTTGTACTTGCCCGGGGCGCGCCCGGTGAACGCCAGCTCGGCCACGTAAGGACGGGCGCAGCCGTTGGGGCAGCCGGTCATGCGGGTCACGATCGCCTGCCCGGCCAGCCCGTGGCGCTGCGCGATCGCCTCCACCTTGTCGATCAACACCGGCAGGTAGCGCTCGCTCTCGGCCATCGCCAGGCCGCAGGTCGGGAAGCCGACGCAGGCCATCGAGTTGAGCCGCAGCGCGCTCGCGCGGTTGGGGCCGTGCAGGCCGTGCCCTTCGAGCAGCCGGTCGATCGCCGCCCTGGCTTGCGCCGGCACGTTGGCGATGATCAGGTTCTGGTTCGGAGTCAGGCGGAACTCGCCCTGGTGGACGCGGGCGATCTCCTGCAGCGCCGTCATCAGGCGCAGGCGCTCGGTGTCGGCGATGCGGCCGTTCTCCACGAACAGCGTGTAGTGCCAGGCGCCGTCGGATCCGCGGGTCCAGCCGTAGTCATCGGCATGGGTGGTGAAGACGAAGGGGCGCGCCGGCTCCAGCGCGAAGCCGAGGCGGGCCTCCAGCTCGCGCCGGAACCACGGCAGGCCCTTGTCGTCGAGGGTGTACTTGAAGCGCGCCCGGCTGCGGTCGGCACGATTGCCGAAGTCGCGCTGGATGGTCACGATCGCCAGCGCCACCTCGGACAGCCGGTCCTTGGGGAAGTAGCCGATCAGATCGCCCAGCCGCGGATAGGTGTGCGGCGCGCGATCGGTGCGGCCCATGCCGCCCCCCACGGTGAGGTCGAAGCCCGACAGCGTCTCGCCCTCGGCCATGGCGACGAAGCCGACGTCCTGCGTGTAGACGTCGATGTCGTTGAGCGGCGGAATGGCGAAGCCGAACTTGAACTTGCGCGGCAGGTAGGTCGGCCCGTACATGGGCTCCTCGGGCTCGGAGGAGACCACCTTCTCGCCGTCGAGCCAGATCTCGTGGTAGGCACGCTGGACGGGAATCACCTCGTTGGAGGTGCGCCGGGCGAGCTCGTGGACCTCGCGGTGCAGCGCCGAGAGATGGGGGTTCACCGAGGACATCACGCCGCGCGTGTCGTCGCCGCAGGCGGCGATGGTGTCGAGCAGGGCCTCGTGCAGCCCGGCGAGGGTGGGCTTGAGGCTGCCCTTGAGCACGCCGTGGAACTGGAAGGTCTGCCGCGTGGTCAGGCGCAGCGTGGCGTTGCCGTGGCGCAGGGCGAGCCCGGCAAGCTTCAGCCACTGAGCGGGCGTGCACACGCCGCCGGCCAGGCGCACGCGGATCATGAACTGGTAGTCCGGCTCGAGCTTCTGGCGACGCCGCTCCTCGCGCAGGTCGCGGTCGTCCTGCTGGTAGATGCCGTGGAACTTCATCAGCTTGGCATCGGTCTGCGTCACCGCGCCGGTGAGCGGATCCAGCAGGCTGTCGGCAATGGTGCCGCGCAGGTAGTTGCTCTCCGCCTTCATCCGCTCGTCCGGATGCAGCTTCTCGAGCGGCTGCGAGAGATCGCAGCTGCGATCCACGCCGGTCGGCGCGGCGGTATCGCCTTCGGTGCTCATGGAAGGGCCCGTCCTTCAGTAGACGTCGCGCTGGTAGCGCCCGGCGGCCTGCAGCTCGCGCAGATGCTCCTCGGCGTCCTCCCGGCCGCGGCCGCGGCTGCCGGCCACGACCTCCACCAGCGCCGCGTGGACGTCGCGCGCCATGTACCCGGCGTCGCCGCACACGTAGAGGTGGGCGCCCTCCTCGAGCCAGGCGAACAGCGGCGCGGCCTGCTCCAGCAGCCGCTGCTGCACGTAGACCTTGCGCTCGCCGTCGCGCGAGAACGCCAGGTCGATGCGCGTGAGCAGCCCCTCCCGATGCCACGCCTGCCACTCGGTCTGGTAGAGGAAATCGGTGCGGAAATTGCGTTCGCCGAAGAACAGCCAGCTCTTCGCGCCGAGGCCGAGCGCTTCGCGGTGCTGCATGAACGCCCGGTACGGCGCAACGCCGGTGCCGGCGCCGATCATCACGATCGGCGCCGCGGGGTCGTCCGGCAGCCGGAAGTGGTCGTTGCGCTGCACGTACACGGGAACGCCGTCGCCGGGCTCGAGCCGGTCGGCCAGGAACACCGATGCAACGCCGTGCCGGTCGCGCCCGTGCAGGCTGTAGCGCACCGGGGCCACGCACAGGTGGACTTCGTCCGGCGCGAAGGCGAGGCTGGAGGCGATCGAATACAGGCGCGGCTGCAGCCTGCGCAGCGCCTGCGCGAATGCCTGCGGGGCGACGCCCTGCGCCGGGCGCGAGCGGACCAGGTCGATGAGCTGGTTGTCCGCCATGAAGGCGCCGAGCTGCGCGCGCGACTGCGCCGAGCCCAGCTCGGCCAGCTGGCGATCGCCGCATGCCCCGGCCCACCACTGGACGAAACGCGGGGTCAGCGCCGTGATCTCGAGCTCACCGGCCAGCGCCTGCGCGATCGACACCTCGCCCTCGCCCACGGCGACCGGCTCGGCGCCGGACCAGCCGAAGTGCTCGATCAGCTCGCTCACCAGCGCCGGATCGTTGCGCGCCGCCACGCCGAGCGCGTCGCCCGGAAGAGGGTCGAGCCCCGAGCCCTCCAGCCCCAGCTCCAGGTGTCGTGTGTCCTTGGAGGAGCCGCGCCCGGTGAGCCGCAGACTGGCCAGCACGGGTGCCGGGAACGGCCGCTGCCTGCCGTAGCGGGCCGTCGCGGCGACGCCCGGCCGCACGCCCGCCGCGGCGTCCTCCACCGATGCCGTGGCGCCCTTCATCGATGCCGCGGCGGCATGCGGCGGCACCGATACCCCGGCCTGCCCCGCAGCCGACGCCCCGGCCTGCGCCCCGGCCGACGCCGCGCCATCGCCAACCAGGCGCGCGAGCAGCCGCTCGACCCATGCAGCGGCATCGGCCTCGTAGTCGACATCGCAGTCGCAGCGATCGAGCAGGCGCACTGCGCCCAGCTCCTCGAGCCGGCGATCGAGCCGCTTGCCGGCCTCGCAGAAGAACTCGTAGGTCGAATCGCCCAGCGCCAGCACGGCGAAGCGCAGCCGCTGCAGCAAGGGTGCCCTGGGGCCGGACAGGAACTCGAAGAACGGGGCGGCGCTCTCGGGCGGGTCTCCCTCACCGTGGGTGCTGGCGACGAACAGGATCGTTTCTTCCTCGGCCAGGGCGCGCGTCTTGTAGCGCGCGAGATCTTCCACGCCGGTGCGCAGGCCCGACCCTCGCGCCCGTTCCTCGATGGTGCGCGCCAGCGCGGCCGAGTTGCCGCTCTCGCTGGCATAGAGGATTCTCAGCAGCGACGCAGCAACCGGCGCCTGTGCCGCGCGCGCCGCCTGCGAGATCGCCGTCGAGGCCTCGCGACCGGCCGCGGACAGATCGCCGCGCGCCTCGGCCACGCCGGCGAAATACCCGCTCACCCAGAGCGCCTGCTCGGCGCTCAGGGAGCGGGCGAGATCGCGAATCACGGCCCGGTCGGCGTCCTTGATCGCGGCTTCGGCTATTTCGGTCAGCGTCAGCTCCACCGCCGTGCGCCCCCGCCTCTCAAGGCCGGCCCGGCTGCGGCGTCAGGCGCAGGTAGGGGCGCAGCGCCTTGTATCCCTTGGGGAACCTCTGCCTGATCTCGGCCTCGTCCTGGATCGAGGTCGGGATGACGACGTCGTCGCCCTCGTGCCAGTTGCCCGGCGTGGCCACGCCGTGGGCGTCGACCAGCTGCAGGGCATCGATAGCGCGCAGGATCTCGTCGAAATTGCGCCCCACGTTCAGGGGATAGGTGAGGATCAGGCGCACGGTCTTCGCGGGGTCGATGATGAACACCGAGCGCACCGTCACCGTGGTCGACTGGCCGGGATGGATCATGTCGTACAGCTCGGAGACCTTGCGATCGGCATCGGCGATGATCGGGAAGCCGACCACGGTCTTCTGCGTCTCGTTGATGTCCGTGATCCAGCGGCGGTGGCTGTCGACTGGATCGACCGAAAGCGCGATCGCTTTCACGTTGCGCTTGGCGAACTCCGACTGGAGCTTCGCGGTGAGGCCCAGCTCGGTGGTGCAGATCGGCGTGAAATCGGCCGGATGGGAGAACAGCACCACCCAGGAGTTGCCCGCCCACTGGTGGAACCTGATCGTCCCGATGGAAGAGTCCTGTTCGAAATCGGGCGCCTTGTCGCCCAGCCGAATCGTCATGTCGTTCTCCAGATGAAGCGGAAAGAACGACGATAGGCATGCGGCGACGCGAGCGCCATGATCGACGCATTCGCGTGGATGCAATTAACGTCTGGTTATTAAGGCCTGTTCACCCTGCGATCGAGGTGGGCTTGCGCACTGCGTCGAGTTCGCTCCACAGCCGGCGCTCGCGCTCGAGCGCCACCTGCAGGTTGCGCTCCTTCACGTGGCCGAAGCCGCGGATCTCCTCCGGGATCGAGGCGATGCGCACCGCCAGCGGCAGGCGTTCGCGCGTGAGCGAGGCCAGCAGGCGCTCCACGCCGGCCCGGTAGTCGGCGATCAGCCGGCGCTCCGCGCGCCGCTCGGCGCTGTATCCGAACGGATCGAGCACCGTGCCTCGCAATCCCTTGAGACGGGCAAGCACCTTCAACGCCCCGAAGACCCACGGGCCGTATTCGCGCTTGATCAGCTCGCCGCGCGCATTGCGCCGCGCCAGCAGCGGCGGCGCAAGATGGAGGCCGAGCCGGAAATCGCCCTCGAAACGCTCGTGCACCTGCGCCATGAACGCGCCGCTGCTGTAGAGTCGCGCCACTTCGTACTCGTCCTTGCAGGCCATCACCCTGAACAGGTTGCGCGCCACCGCCTCGGTGAGTTGCAGCGGCGCCCCGTCGCCGAGCAGCGCCGCCTCGGCGAGGCGCACCCGCTCGACCAGGGCGGCATAGCTGCGCGCGTAGCGCTCGTCCTGGTAGTCGACCAGCGCGTCGATGCGACGCGCGACGATCTCCTCGAGCGAGCCGGACAGGCGGTGCGACACCGGCGGCGGGCCCGCCGGCTCGGCGGCCGCCTCGACGCGCGCGGGATCGACCGCCGCGACACGGCCCCATGCGAAGGCCGCCTTGTTCTGCTCGATCGCCACCTCGTTGAGCTCGATGGCGCGCTCGATGGCAGCGGCCGACAGCGGTATCAGGCCGCGCTGCCAGGCGTAGCCGAGCATGAACAGGTTGGTCGCGATCGCGTCGCCCAGCAAGGCCGCCGCCAGCCGGCTGGCGTCGACGAACCATGCGCGGTCCGCACCCGTCGCATCGACGATCGCCGACTCCATGGCGCCGAGCGGAAACTTCCAGTCCGGATCGCGGGTGAAGTCGGCCGTGGGCGTGCTCGCGACGTTGACCACGACGCGTGTGTGGCCTTCGCTCATGCGCGCCAGCGCCTCGCGCCCGGCGGTGACTACCACGTCGCAGCCGAGCACCGCGTCGGCCGAGGCCACGCCGATGCGCGGCGCGTACAGCGGCTCTCCGGACGCGGCGAAGCGCACGAAGCTCATCACCGCGCCGTTCTTCTGCGCCAGCCCGGTCACGTCGAGCACGGTCACGCCTTTGCCTTCGAGATGCGCGGCCATGCCGAGCAGCTGGCCGACGGTGACCACGCCGGTGCCGCCGATGCCGGTCACCAGCAGGCCGTAGCTGCCGCGGATCGCCGGCTGCTGCGCCGGCGGCAGGCCGGCCGCCGGCGAGCCCGGGCCGGCCGCGAGTGCGGCCGCTGCGGCCGCCGGCGCGGCGGGGTGCGCCTGCTGCGCCGCCGGCGCCGCACCACGGGCCGGCACCGCAGGATGCGCGGCCGCCGGCCTGCGGCGCAGCTGCCCGCCGTGCACGGTGACGAAGCTCGGGCAGAAGCCCTCGACGCAGGAGTAGTCCTTGTTGCACGACGACTGGTTGATCGCCCGCTTGCGGCCGAACTCGGTCTCCACCGGCTCGATCGACACGCAGTTCGACTGCACGCCGCAGTCGCCGCAGCCCTCGCACACCGCCTCGTTGATGAAGACCCGGCGCGGCGGATCGGGGAACTCGCCGCGCTTGCGCCGGCGCCGCTTCTCGGCCGCGCAGGTCTGGTCGTAGATCAGCACCGACACGTCCGGATACTCGCGCAGCTCGCGCTGCACCTCGTCGAGCCGGCTGCGGTGATGCACGGCGACGTCGGCATCGAAATGGCCCGCCGGATACTTGCCGGGCTCGTCGCTGACCACCACCACCTTGCGCACGCCCTCGGCGCGCACCTGCTGCGCGATCATGCGCGGGGTGAGCGCGCCATCGTGCTTCTGGCCGCCGGTCATCGCCACCGCGTCGTTGAACAGGATCTTGTAGGTGATCGGCGTCCTGGTGGCGACCGCGTGGCGGATCGCCAGCGACCCGGAGTGGAAGTACGTGCCGTCGCCGAGGTTCTGGAACACGTGCCTGGTTTCGCTGAACGGGGCCTGCCCGACCCAGGTCATGCCCTCGCCGCCCATGTGCGTGAAGGTGGCCGTGGAGCGGCCCATCCACATCGCCATGGTGTGGCAGCCGATGCCGGCCAGCGCGCGCGAGCCCTCCGGCACGCGGGTCGAGGTGTTGTGCGGACAGCCCGAGCAGAAGTACGGGATGCGCTCGATCGCGGGACGTGAGACCGGGGCGGCCTTCTCCTTGGCATCGAGGCGCGCCAGCCGCGCCGCGATGCGCGCGGCCGCGGCCGCCGGCAGCGCGCCGCGCGCATCGGCCGCCTGCTCCGGCCGGCGGGCCAGGCGCGCCGCGATCAGCCGCGCGCACAGCGCCGGCGTCAGCTCGCCGTAGTCGGGCACCAGCGGGGCGCCGCGCTCGTCGGCCTTGCCCACGATGCGCGGACGCTCGGCGAGCGCGTAGAGCGCCTCCTTGAGCTGGGTTTCGACGAGCGCGCGCTTCTCCTCGATCACCAGCAGCTCCTCGCAGCCCGCTGCGAAGGCGCGCAGCCCCTCGGGCTCGAGCGGCCACGGCATGGCCACCTTCCATACCTTGAGGCCGGCGGCGCGCGCATCGGCCTCCTCGATGCCCAGGTCGGCGAGCGCCTGCATGACGTCGAGCCAGCTCTTGCCGGTGGTGACGATGCCCAGGCGCGCGGGCTCGCCGTCGGGGCGGCCGAACACGTGGGCGTCGAGCCGGTTGGCGCGCGCGTAGGCGAGCGCCGCAGGCAGCTTCCAGCGCACCAGACGCTGCTCGAGCTCGAGGAACGATCCTTCCGGCCAGCGCAGGTTCAACCCGCCGGGCGGCATCGGGCAGTCGGCCGGCAGCTCGATGCGCAGGCGCCCGGGCGAGACGTCGGCGATGCCGGCGGCCTCGATGGTGTCGGTGACCGCCTTCATGCCCACCCACAGGCCGCTGAAGCGCGACATCGCGAAGCCGTGCAGCCCGAGGTCGAGATAGTCCTGCACGGTGGCCGGCGCGAGCACCGGAATGCCCACTGCCTGGAACACGAAGTCGGTCTGCGCGGCCATGGTGGAGGACTTGGCGCCGTGGTCGTCGCCGGCCACCGCGAGCACGCCGCCGTGCCTGGAGCTGCCGGCCTGGTTGGCGTGGCGCAGGGCGTCGCCGCTGCGATCGACGCCCGGCCCCTTGCCGTACCAGATGGCGAACACGCCGTCGTACTTCGCGCCCGGGAACGCCTCGAGCTGCTGGGTGCCCCAGATCGCGGTGGCCGCGAGGTCTTCGTTGAGCCCCGGCACGAAGCGGACGTGGTGCGCATCGAGCCGCTGCTGCGCCTTCCACAGCGCCAGGTCGTAGCCGCCCACCGGCGAGCCGCGATAGCCCGAGATGTAGCCGGCGGTGTTCAGGCCCGCGGCGAGGTCGCGCCGGCGCTGCATCAGCGGCAGGCGCACCAGCGCCTGCGTGCCGGTGAGGTACACGCGGCCCGCCTCGGCATCGTAGCGGTCGTCGATGGATGTTTCCCGAAGAACCGGATCGACCGGTGCGTTCATCTGCGTCTCCTCACTGCGCGGCCGGCGGTCCGTCTTGCGTGCTGTTTTCGGGTTCACGCGGGGACGATCGCAGGATGAACAGGCCCTAACGGATCTCGCCGCCCAGCTCGCGCACGCCCGCCTCGAGGCGCTCGTAGGCCTGCGCCACCAGCGCCGCCGGCCCCTTGACGCCGAGCTCGATGTGGCGGCGCACGCCGTTCTCGCCCACCGAAGGCAGGCTGAACACGCGCACGCCCGGGAAGGCCTGCTCGATGCGCTCCATCAGGGGCGTGGCGGTCGACTCGGCCAGCTCGAACACCAGGAACGAACGCTCGGCGCGCCGCTCGCGATGAAACAGGTGCGCGAAGCGCGTATCGAGCAGCGATTCGATCATCGGCCAGGCCATCACCGGGAACCCGGGCACGAAGAAGTGGTTGCGGATGGCGAAGCCGGGAATCTTGTTGTAGGGGTTGGGCACGATTTCCGCACCGGCGGGAAACTCGCCCATCTTCAGGCGCTGCCGGTTCTCCGGCAGCGACATGTCGGCGCTCCTGCGGTCGTCGCGGGCCATCTCGGCGGTGCGCTCTGCGATCAACCTGGCCGCCTCGGGGTGCAGCACCAGCTCCACACCGAGCGCAGCCGCCGCGGCCTGGCGCGTGTGGTCGTCGGGCGTGGCGCCGATGCCGCCGGTGCAGAACACCGTGTCGCCGGAGGCGAAGCTGCGCGCCAGCACGCGGGTGAGCCGCGCCCGGTCGTCGCCGACATAGTGCGCCCACGACAGCTGCAGGCCGCGCCCGGCGAGCATCTCGACCACGCGCGGGAAATGCTTGTCCTGCCGCTTGCCGGAAAGGATCTCGTCGCCGACGACGATCAGGCCGAAGACCGGCTCGGAGAGCGTGCCCCCGTTCATGCATTGCCTCCCGCGAGCACCGGCGCAGCGCGGCGCTCGCGCAGCAGTGCCAGCGAATAGTGCCCGAAGGCCAGCGCCGAGAGCACCGGCGTGACGAGGAACAGCGGCGGCACGTAGTTGAGCGCGCCGACCAGCAGGGCGAGCGCGAAGTACTCGCGGCGCTGCAGCGCGATCGCGGCGCGGCGCTCCTCGCCCGAGGCGTGCTCGGCCAGGCTGTCGAAGCGCATCGTGCGCGCGGTCAGCCAGCTCCACCACAGCCAGGGCACGACCAGCGCCAGCGGCGGGATCAGCCACAGCGGCAGCGTCGCCAGGTAGCCGAGCACGAACAGCACGCCGGCCGACAGCGCGTTCCACACGCTGGCGGCCAGCGCCAGCGAGCCGCGGCGCTCCACGTCGCGGTAGGCGCCGCCGCCCAGGAAGCGGATCACGACCGGCATCGCGAACACCGCGACCAGCACCACCGCGGTGGCGAACATCATCGGCACCAGCACCAGCAGCGCGACGAGCGCCGGGATCCACTCGCGCAGCCCGGCCATGCCGTGGCCGGCGGCCCAGTCGGCCAGCCGCCCGCCCAGCCCGCCGCCGAACAGCCAGTCCTGCAGCCAGCCGGTGAAGGGCGTCCAGACCAGGAAGGCGCTGGCGATCCAGAACACGATCGCGACCAGGAACGGGACGACCAGCAACGCCAGCATCTTCGGATGCAGCTGGCTGAGCACGGCACGCCCGAACGCGGCGAAGACTCTCTGCATCACGCGATGATACCGGGCGCACCCGCCGCGAGCCGCCGATACCCCGCCGGGAAGCCGCTCAGCCGCGCCCGGCCAGGCGCAGCAGCGCCCGCCACTGCTGCGACCAGAAGCCGCGGCCGTAGTCGCGGCCATCGAGCTGGTCGCGGATCCCGGTGGGCACGAAGCCGGGGCGGAAGTCGGCGGTGCCGGCGAGCATGTCCCACCACGGGAACAGCACGCCGAAGTTGCAGCCGCGCGCCGCGCCTTCGTGGCCGACGCCGATCGCGTGGTGGCGCCGGTGATACGACGGACTCACCAGCAACCGCTCGCCGATGCGCCCGAAGCGCAGCTTCAAGTTGGCATGCTGCAGGCTCTGCACCAGGCGCACCGCCACGACCAGCGCCACGAACTGGCCGGGCGCCACGCCGATCGCCAGCGCCACGCCGGCCAGCAGCGCGTCGCGGATCAGGTCGTCGATCAGGTGGTTGCGGTTGTCGCTCCACATGGTCATCTGCCGCTGGCTGTGATGCACCGCATGCAGCGCCCACCACCAGCGCCAGCGATGCTGGCCGCGGTGGATGAGGTAGTCCACCGCGTCGAGCACGACCAGGTAGGCGAAGAACACCAGGATCGGCCGGGCGGCCGCCTCGGGCAGCCAGCGCTCGATGTCGAAGCGCGATACACCCAGCCAGCGCAGGCGCGCCTCGATCGCGTCGAAGCCTGGTGCGAGCAGCGCGAAGGCCAGCAGCGGGAACAGGCCCAGCCGATGCAGCAGCGTATAGGCGATATCGGTGCGCACCGCGGCGCAATCGCGCACCGCCTCGACCGGCCAGCGGCGCTGCAGCGCGCCGAGCGCCAGCGCGAGCAGGGCCACCTCGAGCACGCCGATCGGCAGCCACTCCAGCGCGTCGAACGCTTCCTCCTCGTAGCGCATCCAGCCGGCGGCGAACAGCAGCGGCTGCACCAGCGACTCGAACAGCCACTGCTGCATGCGCGCGAGCGGGTCGAAGGCAGCAGCGATCACCGTGTGCCCTCGGCGCGCGAGGCGCCCGGCGAGGGTGAGCCCGGCGCACCGGCCGGCGCTGCCGCGTGCACCGGGGGCCGGCCGCGATACGCCGGATGGCGGTCGATGGTGGCGAAGCACAGGCCGCGCGCCTTCAGGCCGGCGATCAGCGGATCGAGCATCGGCGCGTACGGATCGCGCCGCGACCAGATGCCCAGGTGGGCGAGCAGGATGTCGCCGTCGCCGATGCGCGCCAGCGCCTCGGCGAGCAGCCGCTCGTTCGGATGCGCCTGCGACGACAGCTCGTCGCCGAGAAAGCCCGCCGGCGTCCAGCCGACATGTGCGTAGCCGCAGCGCCGCGCGGCCTCGATCGCCGCCGCCGGCACCCGGCCGCCCGGCGCGCGCCAGAACGGATCGAGGCCGCGGCCGGTGAGCTCGCGGAAGCGATCGTCGACGCGCCGCAGCTCGGCGCAGAGGTCGGCCGCGCTCCAGTGCAGGGTCCGCCCGGCCGAAACGCCGAACTGCGGGCGAACGACGAAGCGCACCTGCCCGCCGGGGCCGACATTCGTGCCGTGGAAGTACACGTGGTCGAAGGTGTGCGAGCCGAACACGTGCCCCTCCGCGACGCGCCCGCGCCAGTAATCCGCCCACTCCGCCCCGAGCGCGTGGTCGCCGTTCGGCGTGCGCTCGTTGGCGAGGAAGAAGGTCGCCCTGACCTCGTGGCGCGCGAGCATGCCCGCGATGCGCTGCGCCTCGGCCATGTTGCCGGTGTCCAGCGTCAGGTACACCACGCCGCGGCAGCCGGCGGCGGGGCGAGCACCTCGGCCGGGACGACCGCCCTCGCCTGTGCCTGAGCCCTCGCCCGCGCCGGATGGCGACGCAGCCAGTGCCACGGGCCACCGCACGAGTCCGCAGGCAGCCAGCACACCGAGCCCGCCGGCGCTTCGCCGGCGCAGCGGCGAGCACAGCGACGACGGGCGGATCCTCACCGCCACTCCAGCGGCTCCACCGGGCGCGGCATGCCCGCCGCCCGCCGCGACTGCACCGGGCAAAGGCCGCACATCAAAGCACCGGTGCGCGGTCGCGCAGATAGATGCCGTGCGGCGAGCGGCCCACCGGGATGGTGCGCGCGACGCGGCGCTGGCCGAGATCGACCACCGCCACCTGGCGCGCCCAGCGCAGCGTGACCCACAGCTCGCGCCGGTCGGCGGTCACCTCGAGACAATCGGGGCCGCCCGGCACCGGGATGGCCCCCACCACCTGCAGGGTATCCATGTCGAGGATGGACACGGTGTTCTCGACCCGGTTCGACACGAACAGGTGGCGCCGGTCGCCCAGGCCGCGGAAATTGTGCGCGCCCTTGCCGGTGACGACGCGGCGTACCGTCCGGCGCGCCCGCCAGTCGATCACCTGGACGTAGTCCTCGCCCATCACCCCGACCAGCAGGTAGCGGTCGTCGGGCGTCATGACGATGCCGGCCGGCTGGCGCCCGGTGGGCAGCTTCCACGCCATCGTCTGCGTGGCCAGGTCGATCGCCGCCACCTCGCTGCTCTGCTGCAGCGTGACGAAGACGTAGCGGCTGTCGGCCGAGAACCACAGGTGGCTGGGCGCCTTGGGCGCGTCGATGCGTGCGGCCAGCCGCAGCGTGCCGCCTTCGTTGCGGTACAGGTCGATGCGGTCGAGCCGCAGCGCCGCCACGACGAACCAGTGGTTGTCGGGCGAGAAACCGATCTGGTAGGGATCGGCGATGCCCTCGACGCGCCGCTGCAGCGCGCCGCTCAGCGGGTCGAAGAAGTACAGCTCGTCGCTGAGCGCGTTGGCCACGATCAGCGACCGGCCGTCGGGCGTGGGATAGAGGTGGTGCGGCTCGCGCCCGACCTCGATGCGGCCGAGCTCGCCGTAGCGGAGCCGGTCGATCCGCGAGACCGTGGCGTCGCGCGAATTCAGCACGAAGACGGGCGGATCGGGCGGCGCGGGCGGTGCCGGCAGCGCGGCCGGGGGCGCGGCGAAAATCATCAGCGCGGCAAGGATCCGGCCCGGAGCGCCGGCTGCGAATCGGGACGGGAGTCTCATGGCGGCGGCGATCCGCTTGCGCGGCAGGGACGGGATATTGCGGCGAAATCGGGGCGTGCCCGGGCAGCATACACGTGCCGCCCCGCGCTCGCATCCGGCCGCCCGTCGCGCCGCGGCCGCCGCGTCGTGGCGGGGCCGCTACGCTGATGGCTGCCGTAGCCGGGAGGGCATGATCGCACTGCAACGCCGGCCGCGGCCGCTTCGACCATGATCAATCTCCTCGCCCTGCTCCGTTTCGAACCCCTCGACGACGACACCCTCGCCGAGGAAGCGCTGCACGATTACGCCCGGCGCGTGCAGCAGAGCGGCGGGCAGGTGGTGGACCGCGAAGCCGAGCAACTGCTGGTCTGCCTGAGCGACATGCGCTGGGGGCTGCAGTCGCTGCGCAACCTGCTCGCGCAGGCGCGGCGCGGCGGCTTCACGGTGCGCGCGGCGGTCGTGCAGGCGGTGCTCGCGCGCACCGATCCGTCGCATGACCAGGCCGCCTTCACCCGGCGCACGCTCGACACCCTGCTGCGGCTGGTGGCGCGCGTGGATCGCCAGCAGGTCGCGATCACGCCGAAACTGCTGAGCCTCATCCAGCTCAGCGCGCCCGAGTACGCCGACCTGTTCGAATCGGTGGACGATCCGCTGCCCGGCGAGCCGCGCCCGCAGCCGGTGCTGGTGATGGTCGGCTGACCCGGCTGCCCCCCTGCCGCGGCCTTCAGCCGCGCAGGCCGTCGAGCGCCTTCTGCACGCGCTTGGCCGACACCGGCATCGCCGTGCGCAGCGTCTGCGCGAACAGCGACACGCGCAACTCCTCGATCAGCCAGCGCACCTCCTCCAGGCGTGCATCGGCCTGGCCGCGCCGCTGCGCGGCCAGCTGACGCCAGGCGCGCAGCAGCGGCGCGAGCTCGGCCTGGCGCTGCGCGTCGCGCGCCGGCTCGCTGCGCAGCTTGTCCAGGCGCAGGCCGATCGCCTTCAGGTAGCGCGGCAGGTGCTTGAGCTGCGCGGCCGGCGTCGACCCGATGAAGCCGCGCGGCAGCAGGCCGGCGAGCTGCGCCTCGATGTCGGCGGCCGCCTCCGGATGGGCGCGGGCCGCACCGAGGCGGCGCACCACGGCCGCCTGCTCGGCGAGCACTTCGCCCACCGTGCGCGCCAGCTCCTGGCCGACCAGGTTCAGGCGCGGACGCGCCTCCTCCATCCGCGCGGCGAAGGACCCTGCATCGGCCGGCAGGGGATCGACCAGGCAGGTGCGCTCGATGAGCGCCGCCGTCAGCGCCTCGCGCAGATCGTCGGCGCTGCCGAAGCTCGCATAGAGCAGCGACATGCGCTGGAAGTCCGGAATCTGGCGCGCGAAGAACTTCAGCGGCTCCCTGAGCGCGATCGCGAACAGGCGCGCCAGACCCTTGCGCGATTCGCGCGCCGCCCGTGCCGGATCGTCGAAGAGCTGCAGCTCGGCGGCATCGCCGCGATCCACCAGCGCGGGATAGCCGATCACCGTCTGCACGCGTCCGCCCACGCGCTGGGTCGATTCCATCAGCTCGGGCAGCGTGCCGAAGGTCCACGCGGTGTAACGCTCGCCGAGGGCCGGCAGGCGCGCATCGCCGGCCTGCGCAGCGTCGCCGGCGGCGGATTCCGGCCCGGCCGGCGCGGCGGTCCGTGCAAGCGGCCGCGCACCGGCCTGGGCCTGGCGACCGGCCCGTACCTGCGCACCGTCCGGCGCCTGCACACCCTCCGGCGCATCCGTTCGCGCGTCCGCCTGCGCGCCGAGCGCCGCGAAGGCCGCCTGCAGCGCCCCCTGGGCGCGCGCGCCATGCTCGGCGCGCAGGGCGGCGAGCTGGCGCGAGCTGCCCAGCACGGCGCCGTGGACATCGACCACGCGGAAGTTCATCGCCAGGTGCGGCGCCAGCGTCTCGAGCCGGAAGTCGGCCGGGGCGGCGCGCACGCCCTTGTGCTCGCGCAGGTCGTCGATGAGCGCATCGAGCAGCCCGCGCGCGGCCTCGCGCCCGTGCCAGCGCGCGACGAACGCCTCGGCGTATTCGGGCAGCGGCACCACGTGCCGGCGCAGCCGCGGCGGCAGCGACTTCACCAGCGCCTGCACCTTGTCCCTGAGCATGCCGGGCACCAGCCATTCGCAGCGCGCCGCGTCGACCTGGTTGAGCATGGCCAGCGGCACCGTCAGCGTCACGCCGTCGTCGCCGGCGCCCGGATCGAAGCGGTAGTCCAGGTCGAACTGCGCGCCGCGCATCGTCAGCCGGCGCGGGAAGGCCTCGGCCCCGACCGCGTCGTCGCCGCGGCGCAGCAGCGCATCGCGCGAGAGGAAGAGCAGCTTGGGATCGGCGCGCGCGGCTTCGCGCCACCAGCGCTCGAGCGCCTGCCCCGAGCACACGTCGGCCGGGATGCGCGCGTCGTACCAGTCGCGGAGGTCGCGATCGTCGACCAGCAGATCGGGCCGGCGGATGCGCTCCTCGAGCGCCTCGATCTCGCGCACCAGCCGCCGGTTGTGCGCGAAGAACGGCAGCCGGGTGTCCCAGTCGCCACCGACCAGCGCCTCGCGGATCATCACCTCGCGCGCCAGCACCGGATCGACCGGCTCGAAATCCACCCGCCGCTGCGCATAGACGGTCAGCCCGTAGAGCACGCCGCGCTCCTGGGTCACCACCCGGCCGGCGCTGCGCGACCATGCCGGGTCGGACCAGCTGCGGCGGATCAGGTGCGCGGCGGCCTCCTCGATCCACTCCGGCTCGATGCGCGCGACCGTGCGCGCGTACAGGCGCCCGGTATCGACCATCTCGGCCGCCATCAGCCAGCGCGGCGCCTTCTTCACCAGCGCCGAGCCGGGATGGATGACGAACTTCGTCTCGTGGGTGCCGGCGTACTGCGCCTCCTCGGGCATCCTGAAGCCGAGGTTGCCGAGCAGCCCGGTGAGCAGTGCGCGATGGATGCGCTCGAACGGGGCCGGAGTCTCGTCGATGCGCCACTTGAGAGAGCGTACGGCCTCGAGGAGCTGCGCGTGCACGTCGGCCCATTCGCGCAGGCGGCGCACCGAAAGGAACTCGCGCTCCAGGCGCTGGGCCAGCGCCCGGTTCGACTCCCCGTTCGACGTGCGGTCGCGCTGCGCCTGCGTCCAGTAGTCCCACAGCTTGACCCAGGCGAGGAAGTCGGATCGTTCGTCGGCGAAGCGGCGATGCCACTGGTCGGCCGCCTGCTGCGCCTCGAGCGGCCGCTCGCGCGGATCCTGGGCCGAGAGCGCGGCCGCGATCACCGTCACCTCGCGCAGGCAGCCCAGGCGGTGCGCAGCCAGCAGCATGCGCCCGATGCGCGGATCGACCGGCAGCAGCGAGAGCTGGCGGCCGATCCCGGTCAGGGTCCGCTCCGCATCCACCGCGCCGAGCTCGTGCAGCAGCGCGTAGCCGTCGGCGATCGCCTTGCGCGGCGGCGGGTCGATGAAGGGGAAGCGCTCGACCTCGACCAGGCGCAGCGCCTTCATGCGCAGGATCACCGCCGCCAGCGACGAGCGCAGGATCTCGGGGTCGGTGAAGCGCGGCCGACGCGCGAAGTCCGCCTCGTCGTAGAGCCGGATGCACACGCCGTCGGCGACGCGCCCGCAGCGCCCGGCACGCTGGTTGGCCGCGGCCTGCGAGACCGGCTCGACCTGCAGCTGCTCGACCTTGCCCCGGTAGCGATAGCGCTTGACGCGCGCCAGCCCGGAGTCGACCACGTAGCGGATGCCCGGCACGGTGAGCGAGGTCTCGGCGACGTTGGTGGCCAGCACGATGCGCCGCCCGTGCGAACCGGCGAACACTCGCTGCTGCTCGGCGGCCGACAGCCGCGAATAGAGCGGCAGGATCTCCACCGGGCCGCGCGACCATGGCGAGCCGGTGCGCGAGGCGCTCTCGCGCGCGTGCAGCCGGCGCAGGTGATCGGCGACGTCGCGGATCTCGCGCTCGCCCGGCAGGAACACCAGCACGTCGCCTGGCGCCTCGCGCCACAGCGTCTCGATCGCTTCGTCGATGCGCGAGGGCAGGTCAGACTCGTCGTCGTCGTCGCGATGCCTATCGTCGAACCCCTGGTAGCGGATCTCGACCGGGTAGAGCCGCCCCGAGACCTCGATCACCGGCGCCGGCTCGATGCGCCCGCCGCCGTCGCTGTCGCTGTCGCCGCCATCACCGCCACCGCCAGCGCCGCCGCCACCATCGTCGCGGCAGCGGCCGAAATGGCGCGCGAAGCGCTCGGCGTCGATCGTCGCCGAGGTGATGACCAGCTTGAGATCGTCGCGCCGCGGGCCCTCGAGCAGCTGCTTCAGGTAGCCGAGCAGGAAGTCGATGTTCAGGCTGCGCTCGTGGGCCTCGTCGATGATCAGCGTGTCGTACTGCGACAGCAGCGGATCGGACAGCGTCTCGGCGAGCAGGATGCCGTCGGTCATCAGCTTGATGGTGGCGCCGGGCGAGAACGTCTCGGCGAAGCGGATCTTGTGGCCCACGTGCACCCCCGGGGCCGAGCCGAGCTCCTCGGCGATGCGCCGCGCCACCGCGGTGGCGGCCAGCCGGCGCGGCTGGGTGTGGCCGATCAGCCCGGCGCGGCCGCGCCCGGCGAGCGCGCAGATCTTGGGCAGCTGGGTGGTCTTGCCCGAGCCGGTCTCGCCGCATACGATGACCACCGGGTGGCGCCGGATCGCCGCGGCGATCTCGTCCCGGCGCGCCGACACCGGCAGCGCCTCGGGGAACCGCAGCGGCGGCAGCGGCCGCCGCAACGGCGGTTCGGGGCGCTGCCGGGCGGACATGGCGCGAAATTATAATGATGCGATGAATACCGCCGCCCCCACCCCCGCCGCCGCGGACGACGCACCGGACACCTCGGCCGACGAAGCACGCTTCGTCGCCTGGCTACGCCAGGTGGCGCCGTACATCCATGCGTTTCGCGGCAAGACCTTCGTCGTGGCGATCCCCGGCGAGCTGATCCAGGCAGGCCGGCTCAACGCGCTGGTGCAGGACCTGAGCCTGCTGCACGCCATGGGCATGCACATCGTGGTGGTGCACGGTTCGCGTCCGCAGGTCAACGAGCAGCTGCGCCTGCGCGGCGTGGAGATCCAGTACGCCGAGGGGCTGCGCATCACCGACCCGGTGGCGCTCGAATGCGCCAAGGAAGCCTCCGGCGAGATCCGCCTCGACCTCGAGGCGGCGTTCTCGCAGGGGCTGCCCAACACGCCGATGGCGCATGCCGCGGTGCGCGTGGTCTCGGGCAACCTGGTCATGGCGCGCCCGGTAGGCATCGTCGACGGCGTCGACTACCAGCACACCGGCCTGGTGCGCAAGATCGACGTGCCGACCATCCGCTTCGCGCTCGACAGCGGCGCGCTGGTGCTGCTCTCGCCGCTGGGCTACTCGCCCACCGGCGAGGCCTTCAACCTCAGCATGGAAGACCTCGCGGCAAGCACCGCCACCGCCCTCGACGCCGACAAGCTGATCGTGCTGGCCGAGGCCGGCGGCATCGAAGGCCCTGACGGATCGCTGCGCGGCGAGATCTCCGAAGCCGAGGCCAAGCAGCTGCTCGAGAGCGGCACGCTCGAGCCCGCCACCGCGTTCACCCTGCGCCACGCGCTGCGCGCCTGTGAAGGCGGGGTGGCGCGCGCCCACATCATCCCGTTCGGCATCGACGGCAGCGTGCTGCTCGAGCTCTTCCGGCACGACGGCGTGGGCACCATGCTGGTCGAGGAGACGCTCGAGGCGGTGCGCGAGGCCGGCCCCGACGACGTCGGCGGCGTGCTGGCGCTGATCCGCCCCCTGGAGGACGACGGCACCCTGGTGCGGCGCGACCGCGGCCTGATCGAGCGCGAGATCGGCAACTTCACGGTCATCGAGCACGACGGCGTCATCTTCGGCTGCGCCGCCCTGTACGCGTTCCCCTCCGAGGCCATCGGCGAGATGGCCTGCCTGGCGGTGAACCCGCAGACGCAGAACCGCGGCGACGGCGAACGGCTGCTCAAGCGCATCGAGCAACGCGCGCGCGCGGCAGGGCTGAAGCGCCTGTTCGTGCTCACCACGCGTACCATGCACTGGTTCCTCAAGCGCGGCTTCGTGCTGGCTTCGGTCGACCAGTTGCCGAGGGAGCGCCAGGGCCTGTACAACTGGCAGCGCAAGTCGCTGGTACTGATCAAGCATCTCTAGCTCCAGGAGCATGAATGTCCCGTAGCGTGTTCTGCATCAAGCTGCAACGCGAGGCCGAGGGCCTCGATTTCCCGCCCTATCCGGGCGAGCTCGGCAAGCGCCTGTACGAGAACGTCTCGAAGGAAGCGTGGCAGGGCTGGATCCGCCACCAGACCATGCTGGTCAACGAGAACCGGCTCAACCTGGCCGATGCGCGTGCGCGCAAGTACCTCGCCACGCAGCTCGAGGCCTATTTCTTCGGCGCCGGCGCCGAGAAGCCGGCCGGCTACGTACCGCCCAAATCCTGACTCAGAACGTGTGAAGGAACCGCAGCGAGCGGCCCGAGGTCGCGCAGAGAAGCGCAGCCGTACCAGGGTACGGCGAGCATCGCAGGCGCGAGATCGGACCGCGCAGTAGGTTCATTCACACGTTCTCAGCGCTTGCGCCAGCGGTAGACGCGCATCGGCGGGATGTTGAGCAGCTCGAGCGACGCCTCGGGCTCGCCCAGCACCGGGCGGGCACGATCGGCCACCGCGGAGCGGAACTGGTAGGCCACGAAACAGCCGCCGGGGGCGAGCACGTCGCGGATCGCCTCGACGATGCGCACGCCCACTTCGACCGGCATGGTGGAGAACGGGATCCCCGAGAGGATCGCCTTGGGCGCACGCAGACGGTGCGCGCCGATCAGCTCGGGCAGATGCTCGGCACTGCCCTGGTGCACGATCAGCCGGCGGTCGTCGAAGCCGCGCACGATGTCGGCGAACATGGGGTCGAGCTCGACCGCCAGCAGGGTGGCCGACTCGGGCATGGCCCCGAGGATGGCGCGCGTCGTGCCGCCGGTGCCGGGCCCGAGCTCGATGACGGAATCGGCCCGTGACACGCCGGCCATGCGCACCATACGCCGCTCAAGGAAGCGCGAGCTCGGGATCACCGAGCCTACGTCCTTCGGCTGACGCAGGAAGCCCTTCAGGAACGCAAGGCGATCGTCTTGCTGCGGCCGCAGCGCCTCTAGACGGAACATCGCGCGCTCTCCCCCCGATCGTGTCGAACCGGACGAATCGCCGTATCGACCGCGAGCATCATGCCCTCGCCCCGGACGCTGCGCGACGTTCGATCCCTTGTGCAGATGCAATGATAACCACGTCTGCGCCCTTCCTTGCAAACAGGCCGACGGTGACCACGCCGGGCCAGTGATCGATCTCCGACTCGAGTGCCGCCGGATCGTCGATGTCCAATCCGACCACGTCGAGAATATGGTTGCCGTTGTCGGTGACCACGCCGTCGCGCAGCAGCGGGCGCCCGCCCAGCGCGCGCAGCCGCGCGGCCACCAGCTCGCGCGCCATCGGGATCACCTCCACCGGCAACGGGAAGCGCCCGAGCCGCGCCACGCACTTCGACGCGTCGACGATGCACACGAAGCGCTCGCAGGCGGCGGCGACGATCTTCTCGCGCGTGAGCGCGGCCCCGCCCCCCTTGATCATGTGCAGCGCGCCGTCGATCTCGTCGGCGCCGTCGATGTATACCGGCAGCCGCCGCCCCTCGGCCAGCACGCGGTTGAGGTCATACACCTCGATGCCCGCCGCGCGCAGCCGCTGGCTGCTGCGCTCCGAGCTGGAGACCGCGCCGGCCGGGCGCGCCGCGCCGCCGTGCAGCTCCTCGATGAACAGCTCCACGGTGGAGCCGCTGCCGACGCCGACGATCGCGCCGTCGACGACCTCCTCGAGCGCCGCGCGGGCGGCGGCCCGTTTCAGCGCGTTCTGGTCCACGGGCGGGCCCGGCTCTACGCGTGCGTTGCGATCCATGACAGGCAGTGTACCTGCCCGCGGTGCCGGCCTCCGGTCGGGCGCAGTGGCGGCCGTGCAACGCCGGGGAAGGACTGCTCCCGGCCGCGGGCCGCGCGGCCCACGCCCGCTGTTCAGGCCGTGCTCTAGGCGGCCAGGAGGTCGGGGGCGGTCAGCGCGCGCAGCACCGCGTGGTTGCACTGCGCGAGCGACAGCACGCAGTCGTCCAGCCGCGACGGCAGCTGCGGATCGGGGCCCTTCTCGATCGATTCGACCAGCCTGAGGTACGGAATGTAGGGCCCGCGGCGTGCCACCAGCGTCTCGCGCACGCGCTCGGGCACGTGCAGCTCGCGGAACAGGTCCTCGAAGGAACGCTTGAACAGCTTGTCGAGCAGCGACAGCACGCCGAGGATGAATACCTCGTCGCGCAGCTGCTCGTCCTGCCCGGTTCCGATGAGCTGCTCGAGGAAGATGCCCCGCCGGAACGACGCGACCATCGCCGGACGCAGGTTGGAGTCCCGGCATGCGGTCGCCAGCAGCAGCGCGCACCAGCGCTTCAGGCGCGCGTAGCCCAGCATCATCACGGCGTGCCGGAACGACTGGACCTCGACCGACAGGCCGAAGCCCGGCGAGTTGATGTAGCGCAGCAGCTTGTAGGCGAGCGCCGCGTCGCGGCGGATCACCTTCTCGATCGCCACGGGATCCTCCCCGCGATCGATCATCGACATCATCTCGACGATGGTGGCGTAGTTCGGATTGCCGTTCTCCCTGCCGACGTGCTCCAGCGCGTCCTCGGTCGGCCAGCCGAGCACCGCGACGGCTCCGCGCTCGAAGCATCTCTCCATCATCGCGATCGTGCGCACGCCCTCGTTGACGTGCGGGATCGACCGCCTGAAGGTGGACTGCGCCTGCATCGCCTGCAGCAGCGGCTGCTGCAGGCGCCGGTCGTCGTCGACGTGGATGATCGACAGGCGGAACGCAGCGACGAGCTCCGCCTGCAGCGGCGCCTCGGGCCGGCCGCCGAGCATCATCTGGAAGCCCGCCGCGTGCAGCCTGTTCACCAGCGCCTGCCCCACCTCGCTCTCGACCAGGGAGGCGGGGATCTCGAGCCACAACTCCTTGGAGGGCTCGAGCTCGAGCAGCTCCTCGTCGATCGCCGCCTGGGAGCGCAGTGCGATCTTGCCGCCGGTGCCCGCCCGATGCGCCAGCATCTCGCGATAGATCGCCGCCATGTTCACCTGCGCATCGCGCGGCGCCACGGTCACGCGCATCGCCAGCGCGTTGCGCTGGCGATCGACGATCGGCTCGTAACCGATCAGGGCCTGCGTGAAAAGCGTGCTCATGGGTGCATCAGAGATAGTTGAACAGCGTCATGCGGGCGATCTGGCCGTAGGCGGTCATCGCCGCCTCGAGCGTGGTGCGGTTGTTCTGGAAGCGGGAGATCGCATCCGCGTAGTCGACATCGACCAGATCCGAGAGCCGGCCGCGCGCATCGAGCTCGCCGCTCTCCAGCACCTGCTGGTACGAGTCGATCGCGCGCAGCTGTTCGCCGGCGCGCGTGCGCGCCAGCGACACGCGATCGAGCGCGGAATCGATGCCGCCCAGGGCGTCCTTCAGGCCGGCGGACAGGTCGGCAGCGCTGGTGGCCGGATCGCCGATCAGCGCGACGAGGTCGTCCAGCGTCTGGAAGATGGTCTTCGGCCCGCCGGCCGCGGCGTGATCGACGAAGATGGCGCGGCCGTTCTGGCTGGTGGTGTACGAGACGTCGAGCCCGGTCGCCTGCTCGCCGACATTGGGCGCCGCGGCCGGCGGCCCGTTCGGGGCGCCGGTGGCCGCATCGAACGGGACGTCGGTCGTGCCCTGGCCCCCGAACACGTAGCCGCCGGCGCCGTCGCTCTGGTTCGCCAGCGACAGCAGCTGGTCGCGAACGCCGCTCAGCTGCTGCCCGATGAGCGCGCGGTCGCTGCTCGAGAGCGCGCCGTTGCCGGCCGCCACCACGCTTTCGCGCGCGAACTGCAGGGCATCGACCACGGTGCCCATGGTGTTCTCGGCCTGCGAGAGCATCTGGCGGGCGAAGCCGATCATCCGGTTCTCGGTCGAGATGCGCGCGAGCTGGCTGCGGATGCGCTCGGCCTGCGCGGCGGCGAGCGGATCGTCGGAGGGACTGTTGACGCGCTTGCCGGTGGACAGCTGCAGCTGGTCCTGGGCCAGCGCGGCACGGCGCTGGGCCATCGCATCGAGGCTGCGCTCGTAGGCGGACAGGGTCGGGATGCGGGTCATCGCTCGGGCTCCGTGCAGGCTGCCGCGTCAGCGCGAAGTCGCGGAGAGCAGCGTGTCGAACATCGACTGCGCGGCCTGGATCACCTTCGCAGCGGCCTGGTACATCTGCTGGTACTGCATCAGCCGCGCAGCCTCCTCGTCGAGGTTCACCCCGGTGACCTCGGCCTGCGCCGCCTTCGCGCTCGACAGCAGCCCTTCGGAGGCCGCGCGGCTCGCCGTCGCCGACTGCGCGCGCGAGCCGACGTCGGCGAGCATCGCGGCGTAGGCATCGGTGTACGGGGCGCCGCCGTCGGCCGGCTTCCCCGACAGCGCGACCATCGCCCGGGCATTGCGGTTGTCGGTGCCCGGGCTCGCGTTCGGGACGATCTCGACCGTATCGCCCGCCTGCGGCGTTCCGCGCAACGTGATGGTCCAGCCGTTGAAGGAGATCGGGCTGCCGGCCTGGTAGGGCTGGCCGGTCGGATTGCCGGTGCCGTCGCCGGTCACGTCGAAGGTGCCGTCGCCGTTGAAGCGGATGGTCACCGGCTTGCGCAGGTCCGCGATGCTCGCATCGTCCACCGAGAACTGCGTCACCGAGACGTCGCCGCTGTTGGTGCCCGTCACCTGCGAGGTCACCGCGTAGCCGGTGGCCAGGGCGGCGCCCGATTGCAGCTCGCTCACCAGCACGCCGTCGGTGAACGCGAACATCGGCTGGCCCGGGCTGCCGTCGGCGAGCACGCCCAGCGCCTGCTGGTCGTTGTAGCCCTGCGCGACGCGCTGCGCGAGCGTGGAGAGCGCCGTGCGCGCGGCGGCCAGGTCTTCGTCGCGAAACCGCATCAGCCCCGCGATCGAGCCGCCGCCGAAGGATGCCGCCGTCATCGGCAGCGAGCTCGCGCCCTGCTGGAGCACGAGGCGCTGCTTCGAGGCGTCGGCCGGATCCGTGCCGACGACCAGCTTCGCCGCGCGCGTGCCCACCAGCAGCCCCTCGCCGCCCGAGGCGAACAGGTTCATCGTGCCGTCGTCCTGCTCGATCGCCGTCACCTTCAGGTAGCCGTTGAGCTGCAGCAGCACCTGGTCGCGCTGGTCGAGCAGGTCGTTCGGCGCCTGCCCGCTGCCGTTCACCTGGGCGATGCGCTCGTTGAGCGCCGCGAACTGGTCGAGCAGATCGTTGACGTGGTCGGCGGCCTGCGCGATCTGCTCGTCGGCGCCCGCGCCGAGCTCGCGCATGCGGGAATCCGCGCTCTGGATCCGCTGCGCCAGGATGTCCGCGCGCTGCACGACCACCTGGCGCGCGCTCGCATCCGAGGGCCGGTTGACGACGTCGGCCAGCGCCGCGTTCAGGTCGTCGATCGCGGCGCCGACGCCGTTGTCGGTATCGGCGAACACCTGCTGGAGCCGGTCGAGCTGCGTGGTGCGCGCCTGGTCGGCCGCCGCGGCCGCGGTGCTCGAGGCGAGCTCGGCGGTGAGGAAACGGTCGTAGCGCCGCTGGACGGTGACGAGGTTCACCCCCATGCCGAGAAAGCCGCCGCCGGTGGAGCGTCCGCCCGCCGTCGCGAACTGCGCCTCCTGGACGCTGTAGCCGGGCGTGCTGGCATTGGCGATATTGTGGCCGGTGGTCTGCAGCTGCGCATACGCAGCCATCAGCGCGCTTTGTCCGATTCCGAGCAGCCCGGCCATGGTTCCCTCAGACAGTGAGCCGCTTGAGCAGCAGCGTCTGGTTGATCGTGCGCTCGAGCTTGTCGGCATAGCGCGGATCGGTGGCGTACCCGGCCCGCTGCAGGCCCTGGGCGAAACCCTCGGCCGACTGCCCGGCGCGCAGCACCGGCGCGTAGCGCGCATTGCCCGACATGAGCGATGCCCAGTCGCGGAACGCCTCGGCGTACGAGGCATAGGCGCGGAAGCGTTCGACGCTCTTGACCGCCTTGCCGTCGACGTACTCGGTCGTGGTCACGTCCACGGTGGGCCCGGTCCATCCGCCGGTGGCCTTGACGCCGAACAGGTTGTGCGCGCCGCGGCCGTCCGCATGGCGGATCTCGCTGCGGCCCCAGCCCGATTCGAGCGCCGCCTGGCCGACGACGAACGCCGCCGGCACGCCGGTCGCGCGCTGCGCCGAGACGGCGTGCGGCCACATGCGCTCGATGAAGTCCGCCTGCGCCCCCGCGGGACGGCCGGCGCCTGCCGCGTCCGTGCCGGCGGCGGCGGCCTCTACGGCCTTGCGCGCCGCAGCCGGGCGCGCCGCCCCGGTGGGCGCGGCGGCCGGCGCGTCGGCCGAGGCATCGCCGCTTGCCGTGCCGAGGTGGCGCTCCATCTGCCTGGCGATGATCTCGGCCAGGCCGCCGGGCCGGTTCGCCAGCGACTGCGACAGCTGCTGGTCGAGCATGCCGACGTAGACGTCCTGCCCGGGTCCGTCGAACATGCCGCTGCGCGGCATGGCGTCGCGCATGCTCTTGAGCAACTGCTGCATGAACAGCGCCTCGAACTGCCCGGCCGCCTGGCGCAGCGCCGCCCGCGGGTCGCGCGAGGCATCGCGGCGCAGCGCGTCGAGCGAGCGCGCATCGAGCGCCAGCCCCGGCATCGACGTCGATGTCGGCGGCGCGGCCATCAGATGATCTCCAGCTCGGCCTTCAGGCTGCCCGCGGCCTTGAGTGCCTGGAGGATCGCGATCAGGTCCTGCGGGGTCGCGCCCAGGCTGTTCAGGGCCTTGACGACGTCAGGCAGCTTGGCCGACGCCTCGAGCATCATCATCGAGCCACCCTCCTGACGGATCTGTATATCGGCTCTTTCGGCCACGACCGTCGAACCTTTAGAGAAGGGAGCGGGCTGGCTGACCACCGGCGTCGCCTGCACGGTCACCGACAGGTTCCCGTGCGCCACCGCGCTGGGCGCGAGCGTCACCGTCTGGTTCATCACCACGGAGCCGGTGCGCGCGTTGACGATCACGCGCGCCAGCGGCTGCGCGAGCCGCACCTGCAGGTTCTCGAGGCCGGCGAGGAAGGTTACGCGCAGGGCCGGATCCGCCGGCAGCCTCACGCGGATGACGCGCGCGTCGAGCGGCTGCGCGATCGGCCCGGCGTCCGGCGCCGCGCCGGGAGGCGGATTCGCGTTGATCGCCTCGGCGACCTGGTGCGCGGTTCCGAAATCGCTGTCGTTGAGCTCGAGGTGGATCACGTCGGAGGCGAGCGTCTGGTTGGGAACGGCCCGCTCGACGGTGGCTCCGCCGGGCACGCGGCCGGCGCTCAGGTGGTTGATCTGCACGCGGCTGCCGGCGGCCGAGGCGCCCGCGCCGCCCACCACGAGGTTGCCCTGCGCCATCGCGTAGACCTGCCCGTCGGCGCCGCGCAGCGGGGTGAGCAGCAGCGTCCCGCCGCGCAGGCTCTTGGCGTTGCCCAGCGACGATACGGTCACGTCGATCGCCTGGCCCGGCTGGGCGTACGGCGGCAGTTGCGCGGTGACCATCACCGCGGCCGCGTTGCGCAGCTGGGGCGTGACGCCCGGAGGAAGCTGGATGCCCAGCTGCGAGAGCATCGACTGCAGGCTCTGCACGGTGAAGGGGGCCTGCGTCGTCTGGTCGCCGCTGCCGTCGAGCCCGACGACGAGCCCGTAGCCGACCAGCTGGTTCGAGCGCACGCCCTGGATGGTGGCGAGCTCCTTCACGCGCTCGGCGCGTGCCGGACTCGCGAACGCTGCGGCCGCGAGCATCGCGATCGCGGCCAGCCGCACGATGACGCGCGCGCGCGCCGGGAGGAATCGAGGCATCGTCGGACCCTTGCCTTTCGCCGAGACCGTTCAGATCGGCAGGAAGCTGAGGAAGAAGCGCGCCAGCCAGCCCACGGTCTGCGCACGATCGATGTCGCCGCGGCCGCGCACCTCGAGCCGCGCATCGGCCACCCGCGTCGACGAGACCAGGTTGCCCGGCTGCAGGCTCACCGGATCGACGACGCCGGAGAAGCGCAGGGCCTCGACGTTCTGGTTGATGCCCACCTGCTTCTCGCCCGACACGACCAGGTTCCCGTTCGGGAGCACCTCGACGACGGTGACGGTGATCGTGCCGGTGAACGCGTTGTCCGCGCCGGTCTCCCCCTTGCCCTCGAAGCTGTTGGTGGAGCTGCCGGCGACGCCGAGCTTGGGGATCAGGCTCGAGGTGGGCGAGCGCAGCGGCAGCCGCGACATGCTGGCGTCGACCGAGCCGGTGCGGTCGAGCGAGCTGTTGGAGCTGCTGCGCGCCGAGGTCTTCTCCTGGATCTGGATCGTCAGGATGTCGCCGACGAGCCGGGCGCGCCGGTCCTCGAACAGGCCGCGAAAGCTCGACGGATGGTAGATCGCGCCGTTGGAGGACGGTGCGCGCGCAGCGCTGGCCGCGGCCAGCGTGGCGGTGGTGGCCTCCGGGCGTACCGTGGTCGGCTCGAGCACCGCCACCTTGGACGTGGCCAGGCACCCTGCGAGCAGCGCCGCGGCCAGCGGCGGGGCGAGGCAGCGCAGTCGTCGGATCATCGCCGGCCTCATAGCTGCGAGAGCCTCGCCAGCATCTGGTCGGAGGTCTGGATCGACTTCGAGTTGATCTCGTAGGCGCGCTGGGTCTGGATCATCGCCACCAGCTCCTCGACGACGTTGACGTTGGACGTCTCGACGTAGCCCTGGTTGATCAGACCGGCGCCGTTGTTGCCGGGCGTGCCGATCGTCGGCGCGCCGGAAGCCGCGGTCTCCAGGTACATGTTCTGGCCGCGCGGATCGAGGCCGGCCGGGTTCACGAAGGTGGCCAGCTGCACCTGCCCGACCTGCACCGGGTTCGGGCGCCCGGCCTGCATCGCCGATACCACCCCATCGGTGCCGATGGTGACGCTGGTGCTGTTCGGCGGGATCACGATCGGCGGCGACATCGGCATGCCGTTGGAGGTCACCAGCTGCCCGGTCGCATCGACGCGGAACGAGCCGTCGCGGGTGTAGGCCACCGTGCCGTCGGGCATCTGCAGGGTGAAGAAGCCGTTGCCGTCGATCGCCATGTCGAAGGTATTGCCGGTCTGCTGCAGGTTGCCCTGGGTGAACAGGCGCGCAGTGGCCACCGGGCGCACGCCGGTACCGAGCTGCAGGCCGGTCGGCAGCTGGTTCTGCTGCGTCTCCTGCCCGCCGGCCTGGCGCACGTTCTGGTACAGCAGGTCCTCGAACACCGCGTGCGAGCGCTTGTAGCCGTTGGTGCCCACGTTGGCCAGGTTGTGCGAGATGGTGTCGAGCTGCACCTGCTGCGCATCGAGCCCGGTCTTGGCGATCCAGAGGGAGCGAATCATCGTACGGTTCCTTGTTCGGCGCCGCGAAGCGCTCAAGCCTTCGACGACAGGAGCTGGGCGGCCTTCTGCTCGTTGCTCTCGGCGGTCTGCAGCATCCGCATCTGCATCTCGAACTGCCGCGTGAGCGCGATCATCCCGACCATGGACTCCACCATGTTGACGTTGCTGCCTTCGACCGAGCCGGTCACGATGCGCACCGACTCGTCGACCGGCGCCTCGTCGCCCGTGCGCATGCGCACCAGCCCGTCGGCGTCCTTGCGCAATTCGTCGAGCTGCGGGTTGACCAGCTTCAGGCGCCCGACCTGGAACGGCGGCTGGTTCCCGATGCGGGCGCTCACCGTGCCGTCGCTGCCGATCGATACTTCGGCGCCCGGCGGGATGCTCAGCGTCCCGCCGTCGCCGAGCACGGGCTGCCCGCGCCGGTTCTGCAGCGTGCCGTCGGCGCCCACCTCGAACGAGCCGTCGCGCGTGTACGCCTCGTCGCCGGAGGCCGTCTGGACCGCGAACCATCCGCTGCCGCTCACCGCGACGTCGAGCGCGCGCCCGGTCTGGCGCAGCGGCCCCTGCTGAGCATCGAACCCCGCGCTGGCCTCGAGCGCCCACACCCGCGTGGTCGCCGCGTCGCGCTGCTCGCCCGGAACGGCGCGGAACGCCATCCGGTCGGCGCGAAAACCGGCGGTGTCGCCGTTGGCGAGGTTGTGCGCGAGCGCGTCCTGGCGCTGCATCAGCGCCTTGGCCCCGCTCATCGACAGGTAGATCATCCGGTCCATTCAGGCCTCAGCGCAGATTCACGATCGTCTGCATCACCTGGTCCTGGGTGCGGATCGTCTGGGCGTTCGCCTGGTAGACCCGCTGCGCGGTGATCATGTTCACCAGCTCGGCAGTGAGATCCACGTTCGATTGCTCGAGCGCGCCCGACTGGATCACGCCGAGGCTGCCGGCGCCGGGGCTGCCGGTCATCGGCGGGCCGGAATCGGCGGTCTCGGCCCACTGGTTGCCTCCCAGCGGCTGCAGGCCCTGCGGATTGGTGAAGTTCACCAGCACCACGCGACCCTGGGCCAGCGTCTGCCCGTTGGTGTAGCGCGCGACCACCGTGCCGTCGGAGGCGATCGAGAACCCCGACAGGCGGCCGGCGGCATAGCCGTCCTGGGAAAGCTGCGAGACCGAGAACGCCGAGCCGAACTGGGTGATCTTCGAGAGATCGAACGGCACGGTGATCGTGCCGGACGCCGAGACGGCCGTGGAAACGGGGATGTCGACGCTCAGCGAAGTCGACGAGGTCGACGAAAGCCGGCCGCTGGAATCGAAGGAGAAGGTCGCCAGCGGCGGGTCGCCGGCGGCGCCGACGCGGGTCCCGTCGGCGGCGGCGTAGGCCTCCCAGGTATTGGCGCTCGCCTTGCGGAAGTACACCGCCACCGTGTGCTCGGCACCCTGCGAATCGTAGACGGCGATCGACGTCGCCCCGTTGTAGCTGGTGCCGTCGGCGATGTCGAAGGGCTGGGCCGGATCGGCATCGTCCGCGCGCGCGTCGAGGTTCACGGTCATCGCGCCCGAGGTCGTGGCCTTGGGCGCGACGTCGCCGGTCTGCAGCCGCAGCTCGGTCGGCACGCCCGTCGTCACGCGGCCGTTGGCGTCGGCCGGATAGCCGGTGAGCCGCGCGCCCTGCGCGTTGACGAGGTAGCCGTCGCGATCGAGCTGGAACTGGCCGTTGCGCGTATAGGTCACCTCGCCGCCGTCGGACATCCGGAAGAAGCCCTGGCCGTTGATGGCCAGGTCGAGGGCGCTGTTGGTGGTGCTGATGTCGCCCTGGGTGAATTGCTGGGTGATCGCGGCCACCGTCACGCCGATGCCGTTGTACTGGGCGCCGGCGCCGTACAGCGAAGTGGCGTAGATGTCCGCGAACTCCGCACGCGACGCCTTGGCGCCGACGGTGTTGCTGTTGGCGACGTTGTTCCCGATCACGTCGAGATTGCGCGAAGCGGCGTTCAACCCGCTCAGGCCCTGCTGGAAAGACATGCTGCGCTCCTTGCGGAAGAAAAAGGATGTCGGGGGGTCAGAGCACGGCGCGGATCGCCGAAGCCGGTACGGCCTCGCGCCCGACGAGCTCGAGCCGCACGCCGCCGCTGCCCTGGTTCACGCCGCTCACGCGCGCCGGAACGAGGGCCGTCACCTGCGACTCGCCGCCGTCCTCGTCGACGCCGTAGGCGCGCAGGCGGTACTTGCCGGCGGACACGGCACGGCCGTCGCCGTCGAGGCCGTCCCAATCCAGGGTATGCACCCCGGCATCGGGTTCGTCGAAGTCGCGGCTGTACACCACCCGTCCCGCCGCGTCGACGACCTCGACGCGCACCGCGCGGGCTGCCGTCGGCAGCTCGAAGCCGAGCCGCACCGATCCCGTGCTCGTGCCGGCCGACGCCGTAGGGTCGTCCTTGGCCGCATCGCTGCCTGCGCCCGTCCACTGGAAATCCTCGCCTGCGACGAGCACCTGGCGCCCGAGCATCGACACTGCCGAAAGCGGCGAGACGGTCGTCGAGGCCGAGGCCAGCGTCGCCATCGACGCGTTCAGCTGCTCGATGCCGCGCACCGTCTGGATCTGCGCGAGCTGGCTGGTCACCTGCGCGTTGTCGAGCGGATTGAGGGGATCCTGGTTGCGCATCTGCGCGACCAGCAGCTTCAGGAAGCGGTCTTCGCTGCCGTCGGCCGTCTCGCCGACCGCCGTGGCCGCCGACGTGCTCGTCGACGAACCGGTCGACGTCGTGCGATTCGTGGTGCTGTTCTGCGTACTGTCGATCATGAACGACTCCGTGCCGGCGAACGTCACTGGCCGAGCTGCAGCGTCTTCAGGAGAAGCTGCTGCGCCGTATTCATCACTTCGATGTTGTTCTGGTAGGAGCGCGAGGCCGAGATCATGTCGACCATCTCCTCGACGACGTTGACGTTGCTCTGCGTCACGTAGCCTTCGGCGTCGGCGAGCGGATGCGAGGGGTCGTGCAGCCGCTTGCCGGGCGAGGGATCCTCGACGACGTCGGCCACGCGCACGCCGAGCTGCGCGGCGCCGGTGCCGCCGGTGGGCTGGGTCCGGAACACGACGTGGCGGGCCTTGTAGGACTGCCCGTCCGGTCCGGCCACGCTGTCCGCGTTGGCCAGGTTCGACGCGACCACGTTCAGGCGCTGGCTCTGCGCGGAGACCGCGCTGCCCGAAACCCCGAGAATGTCCAGCAGCGACATCGTTGTCCTCCGTCCGTCTGTTCGGTCCGTCAGTCGCCGCGGATCGCGCTGAGCACGTTGCGCACGTTGCCGTTGATGAAGCGCAGCGTGGCCTCGTAGCGCAGCGCGTTGTCGGCGAAGTTCGCGCGCTCGCGATTCAGGTCGACCGTGTTGCGGTCGAGCGACGGCTGCTCCGGCGTGCGCCACAGCACCGCCGGGGGCGCCGAGGCATCCGAGGCGCCGATCGGAATGAAGGCCTTGGCCGCCGACGGCTCGCCGCCGCCCGCGGACGCGAGCGTGAGGGTCCCGGGAGCCGTTCCGGTCCGCTGCACGCCATCCTCCCGCGCGGCAGGCAATTTCGCGGTGGCGCGCGCGAGCGCCTCGCCGAAGGCGAAGTCGCGCGCCTGGTAGTTCGGCGTATCGGCGTTGGCGATGTTCGAGGCGAGCACCTGCTGGCGCTGCGCGCGCAGCGCCAGAGCCTGGCCCTGGAATTGCAGCGTGCCGGTGATCCGATCGAGCATCTCGCACCTCTCGTCCTGGCGTTTGGTGGCGATTATTCGGCCGGGGCCGGCGCGCCGAGGCGCCGATAAGCGCCGCGTTTGCCCCGCATCTCGGCGCCTTGCGCGGCATCCGGCGGCGTTAGCCTGCCCGCATGGATTCCTCGCCTCACCGCCCGTCTCGTTCCGTCGGCTGCGCGGCCGGTCTGTGCGCCGTGCTGCTGCCGCTCTTCGCAGCCGCGGCTCCGGCTCCTGCAGCCGCTCCGGCTGCCGCGGCGGCCACCGCCGCGTGGTCGGCCGCCGATGCCGAATCCGAGTTGCAGCACTGGGTCGAGCAATCGGCCATGTCCGCCTGGACGGCTCGTTCGCCAGGTGAAACGTCCGAGGCGCCGGCCGAGGCGGGAGCCGCCGACGCCGGGCATCCCGGCGTGCGGGTGGAGGTCCGCGTCGGCCGCCTGCACCCGGGCGCGCGCCTGGCGCCGTGCACACGCATCGAACCATTCCTGCCGCCGAACGCCAGGCTGTGGGGGCGCGGCTACATCGGTGCCCGCTGCACGCAGGGCGCATCGTGGAGCACGATGATCCCGGTCACGGTCTCGGTGTTCGGGCCGGCCCTCGTTGCCAACCTGCCGCTGGCCATGGGTTCGGTCCCGCAGCCGGCCGACTTCCGGATCGAGGAGGTCGACTGGACGCGCAACGCGGGAACGCCCGTCTCCGATCCGGCGCTGCTGGCCGGGCGCTCGCTCGGCCGCCCGCTGTCGGCCGGGCAGGTCCTGCAGGCGAACGACCTGCGGGTGCAGCAGACGGTCGCTGCCGGAGATCCGGTACGCATCCGGGTCATCGGCCACGGCTTCAGCATCTCGGCCAGCGGCTATGCGGTGACTGCCGCCGGCGAAGGTCAGTCGTTGCGCGTGCGCACCGAAGCCGGCAAGATGCTGGTCGGCACGGTACGCGAACGCACGGTGGAGGTCAGGCTTTGAACAGGCCTTCCCGTACGCACCCTCAAGTTCGGCGCATTCCGGCCGAAACTGGCGGCATCCGGGTGTGAATCCCGGATTCCATAGGGGACTCGCCATGAAGATCGGCAAACCCGCTGACATCCAGCAAACCGACGCCTCGTTGCGCCAAAGCAACAGCACGGCTGCCGCAACCGCCCGCAGCGGCGGCTCCGGCACAGTGGAAAAGGCGACTGATGCCGACGCCGTGCGGCTGTCACAGACATCGAAGGCGCTGACCGCCGACGGTACGCCGGTGAACGCGGCGAAAGTCGAGGAAGTGAAGACGGCGCTGCGCGAAGGGCGCTTCCACGTCAACGTGCACGCAGTCGCCGACAAGATGATCTCGCAGGCAGCCGAGCTGCTCGAGACGCTGTCGCGCCAGCAGAAATGACCGACGGCGCCCGTCGTTCGTCGCAGACATCGCCGGCGGACGGCCTGGCGCTGCTCGAGGAGCAGCGCCAGGCGATGCTCGCGCGCGACGCCGACCGGCTCGAAGCCGCCAATGCCCGCCTCTCGGCGTGGATCGCCGCGTGCCGGCAAGCCCCCGTCGAGGGCGCCGGCGCCGCGGCTGAACTCGCCCCGCTGCGCCCCCAACTGGGCGCCGCCCTCGAAGCGAATGCGCTCCTTGCGCAGCGCGCGGCCCAGCAGGCGCTGCGCGCCTTCGATGCGCTGGTCGCTCCCGAACATACCTACACCGATCGCGGCCTGGCACGCGCGAACGCCCCGCGACGCGGGGCGTTCTCGGCCTGACGGCCTGGATTCCGGTTCTCGGGGTTCTCGACCGCCTCGGCTCCGAGCATGGCCGGGCTCGCGCCCGGCCTTCCCGCGTCCGGCCGCCTTCCCGGCCGGCCGGTCCGGTCAGAACGTCTCCCAGCCTTCGGTCTCGGCCTCGACTTCCACCTTGCGCGGCGCCGTCCTGGCGGCAGTGCGCGGCGAATTCGACGCGCCGGCCGATGCCGGGGTGACGGCGGCCGCTGCCGGCGTGATCTTCCTGGCCGGCGGCGTCACCGCAGCCCTGGCTACCGGCGCTGCCGTCGGCCGCGACGTATCGCGCGCCCGCGCGATCACGGCGCCGGCCGTGTCGAGGTCATCGGTGGTGCCGGCGGCGGCGCTGCGCAGCACGCTGGTGCCGAGCCGGAACACCCCGACCACCTCGCCGAGCTTCAGCGCCTGCTGCTTGAGGCTCTCCGCGGCCGCCGCCGATTCCTCGACCAGGGCCGCGTTCTGCTGGGTCATCTGGTCGAGCTGGCCGACCGCCGTGTTGATCTGGCCGATCTCCGTGCTCTGCCCGGTCGAGGCAGCCGTGATCTCTCCGATGATGTCGGTCACGCGCTGCACGCTGACGACGATCTCGCGCATGGTCGCACCTGCGTCTCCGACGAGCTTCGACCCCGTCTCGACCCGCTCGACGCTGGTCTGGATCAGCGCCTTGATCTCCTTGGCCGCACCGGCGCTGCGCTGCGCCAGGCTGCGCACCTCGCTGGCCACCACCGCGAAGCCGCGACCCTGCTCACCGGCGCGCGCGGCTTCCACCGCCGCGTTCAACGCCAGGATGTTGGTCTGGAACGCGATGCCGTCGATGGTGCCGATGATGTCGGCGATCCGGCGGCTCGATTCGTCGATGCCGTTCATCGTCGTGACGACCTGCTCGACGACCTCGCCGCCGCGCGCGGCCGTGTCCGAGGCAGCCGTCGCCAGCTGGCTCGCCGTGCGCGCCGAGTCCGCGGTCTGCCGTACGGTCGAGGTCAGATGCTCGAGCGACGATGCCGTCTGCTGCAGGCTCGAAGCCGTCTCCTCGGTGCGCTGGCTCAGATCGGTGTTCCCGATCGCGATCTCGTTCGATGCCGTGCGGATGCTCTCGGTGGAGGTGCGCACCTGCTCGATGGTCCGGCGCAGTGCGGCGATCATGGTTTCCAGGCCGTGCATGAGGCTGCCGGGGGCGGTGTGCCGGATGTGCGCGCCGAGATTGCCGCGAGCGACCTCCTCCATCACGGCCATGGCCTCGGACGGTTCGCCGCCGATCTGTCGCAGCACGCCGCGCGCGATCACGTAGCCGACGCCGGCGACGACCGCCAGCAGCGCCAGCGCGATCGCGCCATCGACGATCCGCCCTTGATGCACCAGGGCGTCGAGGTCGTCCATGTAGACGCCCGAGCCGACCACCCAGTTCCACCCGCCGACCTTCATGCCGAACTGCAGCTTGGGCACTGCCCGGGTCTGACCGGGCCGCGGGAAATACGCCTGCGCGAACGCACGCCCGCCGGAGTCGGCCGCCACCGCATCGAGCAGGCGCTTGAGCGTATCCCCGCCGTTGGCATCCAGCAGCTTGCCGAGCATCGGCTTGCCGTCCCATTCGGGGCGCATCGGGTGCATCACCGTGGAGCCGTCGGTGGTCCAGATGTAGAAGTACTCGGACTTGCCGTCCGCGCCGCCGTAGCGCGCGACGCGAATCGCCTCGATCGCCGCGCGGCGCGCCTCCGCCTCGGGCATCGCGCCCGAGGCGGCGCGCGCCTGGTAGGCCGCAGCGATGTTGTAGGCCGACTGCACCGCGGTCACCAGCTCGGCGCGGCGCCCCTCGATCACGATGCGTTCGTTTCTCATCGTGGAAATCACGGACAGGACCACGAAGCCGAGAACCGCCGTGACGACCAGCACGAGGATCTTTCGCTTGAAGCTCAGTTTGCGGAACATTGTCTGCTTCTTTACTCGGAGATTGAGGAATCCGGAGACTGTTATCGGCCGGAAAGCGGCAGACCTGAGCCCCTTCAGGTCCAGTGCTTCATCTGCGTACGCAGACGCGCGACCGCCTGGCTGTGCAACTGGGAGATTCGCGACTCGGTCACGCCCAGCACCGCGCCGATCTCCTTGAGGTTCATGTCCTGCTCGTAATACATCCCCATGACCAGTCGTTCGCGTTCCGGCAGACGCTCGATCGCCGCCGCCAGCGCATGGCGGAAGCGCACGTCGCCGAGGACCTCGAACGGATCGCCGCCGGGCGCGGCCAACGTGCGCTCGACGAAGCTGCCCTCCTCGTCGGCATCATCGTGATCGTCGATGTGCACCAGCTGCGCGCCGCGCGCGTCGGCCAGCAGGTGCTGGTACTCCTCCAGCCCGAGGCCGAGCTCCCCGGCGATCTCGCTCTCGCTCGCTGCGCGCCCGAGCCGCTGCTCGGCGCGATGGATGCCCGACTCGATGGTCCGCTGGCTGCGCCGCACCGAGCGCGGCAGCCAGTCGGCCCCGCGCAGCTCGTCGAGCATCGCGCCGCGCACGCGCTGCGTGGCGAAAGTCTCGAACTGCGCGCCGCGGTCGGTCTCGTAGCGCTTCATGGCGTCGAACAGGCCGATCATGCCGGCCTGCACGAGGTCGTCGAATTCGACGTTGGCCGGCAGCCGGCCGATCAACTGGCTGGCGATACGCCGCACCATCGATCCATAGCGGTCGATGGCGCTCTCGCGGTCCAAGGTTCCTTGCGCGGTATACATCGGATGCAAGCCTCGTCGGTTCAACGCGGACTCATCGCAGCACCGACACCGGCATCGGGCTCGACCACCCGAGCGCATCGAGCGCGAAACGGTCCCGGTCGCCTCGATCGGCGCGGGCGGCCAGGACTCCACCGAATTCGACGGCGACCCCGAGAAAGCGGGCAGCGGCGTCGGCCAGCCGGCGATGCCAGGCGAGCGCGCTGGCGGGCGAGTCCGCATCGAGGAAGGCGGTGACGTAGTCGCCCAACCCGTGCGCCAGATGCAGCGCCTTGACCTGGGCGTAGGCGTGCGCCAGGCCGCTGCGCTGCGCCCGGCCCACGAGCACGATGCGCTGCGCCACGCCGGCCGTGAGATCGGCCAGCCGCAGCGGGTCGGCCGCGACCAGCACCACGTCGAAGCCGCCCGCGGCACGGCCGCGCAGCGAGCGGATCAACGCGAGCAGCTCGCGCGCGCCGGCGCCGTGGCCGAGCAGGCGGTCGGCATCGACGCATGCGAACGCTCCCTCCGGCACGGTGCCCCCGAGGAGGTCGACCAGCACCGGGCGATGTCCCGCACGCGTCAGCGCCTGCGCCAGCGCAGCAACAGCGGCTCGCTCGGCGGCGTCGCCGCTGGTGCAGCCCAGGGGCAGCAGCGCCGGCCTTCCCGCGCGAAACAGCTGGCGCAGGCCGGCGGCCTGGTCGTGGGCGGGCTCAAACACGCTGCGGCTCGCGCGCGCCCGCGGCGCTCGTGCGCGCGCCGGCGCTCACCAGCATGGCCAGCTCGGCCTCCTCGAACGCGAACGAGGCCATCGCCGTGCCGGCATCGCTCGCCAGCGCCCGCTCGACCAGCATACGCGGCTCCGGCCGGTGCCAGTCCTCGGGAACGCGCTGCCCGTTGGCCACCCCCTGCAGCGTGAGGCGGTGGCGGATCAGGCAGTCGAGCGCGCCGCCCAGACGCACCGCCTCGTCGACCTTCGAGAGCACCACGCCGGCGGCGCCGCGGCCCTGGTACGCCTCGATCGATTCGTCGATGGCGTCGGCCTGGGAGGCCGCGTTGACGACGAGCACCTTGCGCACCTGCGCCGAGGACAGCGCCGCCAGCAGCTCGCCGACGCGCTCGTCGCGCTGCGCCATGCCGGCGGTGTCGATCAGCACGAGCTTCTTGCTCATGTGCATCTGCAGGAAGTCGGCCAGCGTCGAGACGTCGTAGGCCACCTGCACGGGCACCCCGAGCAGCCGGCCGAACGTGCGCAGCTGATCCTGCGCGCCGATACGGTAGACGTCCGCGGTGATCAGTCCGACCGCCTGGGCGCCGTGCTTGAGCGCGAACTGCGCGGCGATCTTGGCCGCGGTCGTGGTCTTGCCGACGCCGGTCGGTCCGAGCAGCGCGAAAGTGCCACCGGCATCGAAGATCGTGTGCTCGGGCGAGTCGATGCGCAGGTTGCGCACCAGCGCCTCGCGCAGCCAGCTCTCCGCTTCCTCCGGGCCGAAATCCGCCGGCAGGTGATTCACCAGCGTGCGCGAGAGCAGCGGCGAAAAGCCGGCCTCGAGCAGGCGGCGCAGCATCCTCGACTGCGCCGGGCGGCGGCGGACCCCCTCGAACCACATCATCGATTCGAGCTGGTCGGAAAGCGCGCCGCGCATCTCGCGCAGCTCTGCCAGGAGCGATTGAAGATCCTGCGCCTCGCCCTGTGCCTCGGGCGGTACAGCGCGCTCGGGCGATGTCTCGAGCCGCCGGCGCTGGCGTTCGCGCACGTAGTTCTCGAAGCGCACGGTGCTCATGGGCGGTTCGGCGCCCGCCGTCGGTGTCGGCGCCGGCACCGCATCGTCCTCGCCGGGCAGCTCACCCTCGGCGAGCGCGAAGATCTCGACCCCGCCCGCCACCGGCCGGTTCCTGAGCACGACCGCGTCCGCGCCGAGCTCGGTGCGCACGCGGTCCATGGCCTCGCGCGCGGTACGGGCGAAATATCGTTTGACGTTCACTTCGCTTCTCCGATCAGTCGTCCGATTCGAATCGAGTGGGTATCCGGGATCTCGGCATGTCCGAGCACGCGCAGGCGCGGCGCGGCTTTCTTGAGCAGCCGCGCCAGCGGCACGCGGATGCGGTCGGGCACGAGCAGGCACGACGGATGACCTTCATCCTCCTGCCTGCGCGCCGCCTCGGCGCCGGCGGTCTGCAGGTATTCGGCCACGCCCGGCTCGAGCGACGAGCCGGCATTGGGTCCGAACGCCTGCACCAGCAGGTTCTCGAGCGCGGGCTCGATGGCGATCACGCTGAGCTCCCGGGTCGGCCCGAAGGTCTGCTGCACGATCGCCGGCGCGAGCGCGATGCGCACCTCGCGCGTGAGCTCCGTGGCATCCTGGGTGCGCGCGCCGTGCTCGCCGAGCGCCTCGACGATGCCGCGCAGGTCACGCACGTGCACCGCCTCGTCGAGCAGGTTCTGCAGCACCTTGTGGAACACCGGCATCGGCACCAGCTTGGGTACGACCTCCTCGGCGAGCTTGGGCGCGTAGCGGGCCAGGTGCTCGAGCAACTGCTGCGCCTCGGTGCGTCCGAGCAGGCGCGAAGCGTGCGTCTGCATGAGGTGATGGAGATGCGTGGCCACCACGGTGGCCGCATCGACCACCGTGTAGCCGGCTGCCTGTGCCGCCTCGCGCTGCATGGCGTCGATCCAGGTCGCAGGCAGCCCGAAGGCCGGGTCGCGGGTGGCGGTCCCGGTCAGGGTGGCGCTCGCCGAGCCCGGATTGATCGCCAGCATCATGCCAGGGAAGGCCTCGCCTTCGCCGACGACCACGCCCTTGAGCAGCACGCGATAGCCGCTCGGCTTCAGCTCGAGCTGGTCGCGCACGTGCACCGAGGGCGGCAGGAAACCGACTTCGTGGGCGAACTTCTTGCGCACGCCCTTGATCCGCGTGAGCAGGTCGCTGCCGCGGTCGCGATCGACCAGCGCGATCAGGCGGTAGCCCACTTCCAGCGCAAGCATGTCGACCGGCTCGACGTCGTCCCAGCTCGCCTCGGTGCTCGCAGCCGGCGCCTCGGCCGCAGGCGCCGCGTCGGCACGCGCCGCCTGCTGGCGCGACAGCCACCACGCGAGATAGCCGATCGCCGCGGCCAGCGCCAGGAAGGCGAAATGGGGCATGCCCGGCACCAGGCCGAGCAGGGCGACCACGCTCGCGGTGAGCCCCAGCGCGCGCGGCAGCGACAGCAGCTGCTTGGCCACCTGGGTGCCGACGTCGTCGTCGTCGGCCACGCGCGAGACGATCAGGCCGGCGGCGATCGAGATCACCAGGCCCGGCACCTGCGCGACGAGCGCATCGCCGATGGCCAGCAGCACGTAGTTGTTGGCCGCCCGCTCGATCGACAGCGCGTGCTGCATGGTGCCGATCAGCAGGCCGCCGACGATGTTGATGAACACGATCAGGATCCCGGCGATGGCGTCGCCGCGCACGAACTTCGAGGCGCCATCCATCGATCCGAAGAAGTCCGCCTCGCGCGAGACCTCGCTGCGGCGCCGCCGCGCCTCCACCTGGTCGATCTGGCCGGCGTTCAGATCGGCGTCGATCGCCATCTGCTTGCCCGGCATGGCATCGAGGGCGAAGCGCGCCGACACCTCGGCGATGCGCCCTGCGCCCTTGGTGACCACGACGAAGTTGATCACCGTCAGGATCGAGAACACGATGATGCCGACCGCGAAGTTGCCGCCGATCAGGAAGTTGGCGAACGACTCGATGACCTTGCCGGCGGCATCGGTGCCGGTGTGCCCGTGCATCAGCACCGCGCGCGTGGACGCGACGTTCAGCGACAGCCGCAGCAGCGTGGTGACCAGCAGCACCGACGGGAAGACGGCGAAATCGAGCGGCCGGATGCTGTAGGAGGCCACCAGCAGCACCAGCAGCGCCAGCGCGATGTTGAAGGTGAACAGCAGGTCGAGCAGCGGCGCCGGCAGCGGCAGGATCATCATTGCCAGCACCAGCAGGATGACCACCGGTGCAGCCAGCGCCTTCCACGGCGGAAGGTTGAGCGTCAGCGTACCGAGGCGAACGCTGCGCGCCCCGGCCGTGGAAGCGGAACCGATCGTCACGCTCATCGCGGCTCACCCGCGGCACCGCCGTCCGGCGGCGCGTTGGCCGGATCCAGCTCGGGGGGCACTTCGAGCCCCTGCGGCATCACCGGCGAAGCTCCGCGCCCGGGCACCCAGTTGCGCAGCTGATACACATAGGCGAGCACCTGCGCCACGGCGTTGTACAGGGCCACCGGGATCTCCCGGTCGAGCTCGACGTGCGCATACAGCGCGCGCGCCAGCGGCGGCGCGCCGACCAGCGGCACGCCCGCCTCGCGCGCGACATCGCGGATGCGTGCCGACAGGAGATCCACGCCCTTGGCGACGACGCGCGGCGCGCCGCCGCCGTGCTCGTCGTAGCGGATCGCCACCGCGTAGTGCGTCGGGTTGGTGATCACCACGTCGGCCGCGGGTACCGCCGTGAGCATGCGCCGCGAGGCGATCTCGCGCTGGCGCGTCCGGATGCGCCCGCGCAGCATCGGGTCCCCCTCGGACTCCTTCGCCTCCTGCTTCGCTTCCTGGAAGGTCATGCGCAGCTCGGCACGGTGCCGCAGCCACTGGAACGGCAGGTCGGCCAGGGCGACCATGGCCAGCACCGCCAGCAGCGTCGTCAGGCCGGCGCCCATCAGCGACACGCCCGAGTCGAGCGCCTGCGCCAGAGGTTGCACCGACAGGCCGGCGAACTCGGGCAGGCTGGCGGAGACGAACCAGGCGCCCACCGTGGTGAGCGTGACCGAAAGCACGATCAGCTTGAGCAGCTCGACGCTGCCGCGGATCGAGAAGATGCGTTTCAGCCCGTTGGCCGGGCTAAGCTTGGACGCATCGAAGCTCAGCGCTTTGGTCGACAGCACGATGCCGCCCGGGATCGCGCTGGCCGCGATCGCCGCCAGCGCGAGCGCGCCGACCAGCGGCGCCACCGCGACCAGCGCATCGAAGCCGGCCGAGGCCAGCAGCATCGGCAGCTGGTCGACGGTGAGGGCAGGAGGTCGCTCGAAGCGCAGGGCCCGGCGCATCATCCCGATCGAGGCCTGCCCGAGCGCGGGCCCGAACGCGCCGGCGGCGAGCAGCGCACCGCCCAGCATCGCGAAGTGGCCGAAGTCGCGCGAGCGCGCGACGCGCCCTTCTTCGCGCGCCTTCTGCAGCCTTCGCTCCGAGGCTGGAAGCTGTCGGTCTTCGCGACTGACGTCGTTATCGGCCATGGTGCCCGGGAATCGTGCCTCGAAGTCATTCTTCGAGGCCGATTATTCGCGCGGCACCCCCCGCGCGCCCGGAGAAAAGCGGCGCTTCGCCGCCGCTGTTCAGTGCCCTGCCTCTGCCCCTTCCCCTGCACCCATCCCCGTCCCTGCCCCTGTATCGCTGCTGGCGCCGGTGCCCGTGCCGGTGCCGGCGGCGCTCGCGCCGAGCGCCGCACCGGCCTCGCCGGTGCCCGCGGAGGTATCCACCTCGGTGCCCGAGAACACCCGCTCCTCGGCATCCTGGTTCAGCACCACGATCGAGATGCGCCGGTTCATCGGGTTGCGCGGGTTCCCCGCGTCGTACATCACCGAGGAGCCCAGCCCGATCACCCGTACCACCTTCGATTCGCTCAGCCCGCCGGCGACCAGCTCGCGGCGCGAGGCATTGGCCCGGTCGGCCGAGAGCTCCCAGTTGGAGTAGCCGCGCTCGCCGCTGCCGTAGGGCGCCGAGTCGGTGTGCCCGGAGATGCTCACCCGGTTATCCACGCTGTTGAGCAGCGTGGCGATCTCGCGCAGCAGGTCGCGCATGTACTCCTTGACCGTGGCGCGGCCGTTGTCGAACATCGGGCGGTTCTGCTCGTCGACGATCTGGATGCGCAGGCCGTCGGGCGTCAGGTCGAGCTTGATCTGGGAGCGGAATTCGGCCAGCTTGACGTTGCGCGTGATCGCCTCGTCGAGCTGGGACTTCAACCGGGTGAGGCGCTTGGTTTCGGCCGCCCGCAGCTCCGCGCGCAGCGCCTGCAGGTTCACCTTGCGCTGGCGCGCCTCGGTGTCGCCGCGGCGCTCGGCGCCGGTGGTGCGCGTCAGCTCGGTGCCGCCTCCCTTGATCACCGACGAGCTGTCTCCCGAGCCGTCGCCGCCCGAGAGGGCCACCTTCAGCGGGGTGCGGAAGTATTCGGCAATGCCCTGCAGATCTCCTTGCGTGGTCGAGCCGAGCAGCCACATCAGCAGGAAGAACGCCATCATCGCGGTGACGAAATCCGCATAGGCGATCTTCCAGGCGCCTCCGTGAGCGGCGTGCTGCGTCTTGCGCACCCGCTTGACGACGATGGGCTGGAGCTTGCGTTCGGCCACCTCGCCCCTCCGTCAGGCCTTCTTCTGCTTCACGTGCGACTCCAGCTCGAGGAAGCTCGGCCGCTCGGTGGAGAACAGCACCTTGCGCCCGAACTCGACCGCGATCGTCGGCGCGTAGCCCTGCATGCTCGCCAGCAGCGTCACCTTCACGCACTGCAGCTCCTTGGTCGTCTCGTCGGCCTTCTGCTCGAGCAGCGTCGCCAGCGGCGCGACGAAGCCGTAGGCGAGCAGGATGCCGAGGAAGGTGCCGACCAGCGCATGCGCGATCATCTGGCCGAGCTCCGAGGGGGGGCGGCCGACCGAGCCCATGGTGTGCACGACGCCCATCACCGCGGCCACGATGCCGAAGGCCGGAAGTCCGTCGGCCACTTTCTGGATGGCATGCGACGGCACCATCGCCTCGTGATGATGCGTCTCGATCTCGTTGTCCATCAGGTTCTCGAGCTCGAAGCTGTTCAGGTTGCCCGAGACCATCATGCGCAGGTAGTCGGTGATGAACTCCACCAGGTGGTGGTCGGCCGAAATGGTCGGATAGTGCTGGAAGATGGGGCTGTCGGCCGGCGTCTCGACGTCGCGCTCGATCGCCATCAGCCCTTCCTTGCGCGCCTTCGAGAGCAGGTCGTAGAGCAGCGCCATGAGCGCCATGTAGCGCTCCTTGGTGTACTTCGAGCCTTTCACCAGCCCGGGCAACGCGCGCATCACCGCCTTGAGCACCTTCGCGTTGTTCGAGACGACGAAGGAGCCGAAGGCGGCGCCGCCGATGATGAGCAGCTCGAGCGGCTGGAACAGCGCGCCCATGTGGCCGCCGGCAAGCGCGTACCCCCCAAGCACCGAGCCGACGACGAGGAGATAACCAAGGATGACGAGCATGCGCGACGCGGACCGGGAGAGATAGGCGTCGGCGCAGGCCGACGGGGGCTACTCTCGCGTTTTCGGTCCGGGGGCGAGGTTCTTGAGCGACCGCCCCGGCTTACCTGCTGGACGTCCGGGCGCAGGAATCCGCCAATGGCCCGATACACCGCCGCCGAACCGCCCTGCGGTGCCCAAACCCAGCCGAGCGGTCGATATCAGCCGACGCCCGAACGCGTGAAGGAAGCGAAGCGAGCGGCCCGAGGTCGCGCCGAGAAGCGCAGCCGTACCGGGGTACGGCGAGCATCACAGGCGCGAGATCGGGTCGCGCAGCAGCTTCCTTCACGCGTTCAGTGGATCGCCCCGCTGCGCCGGCCCTTGCCGGCACGCGCCGGCGGCTCGCACAGGCCGCAGACGAAATTGCGCTCGATCTCGTGCGGATGGGTCACGAAATGGCCGCCGCAGCGTCTGCATTTCGTCGTTCCGAGCAGGCCGGCGTCGACGAAGCGCACCATCCGCCAGGCGCGCGTGATGGACAGCAGCGGCTCGACGCCGAGCGATTCGATCTCCGCCGCATACAGCCGGTAGGCCTTGACGATCGCCTCGACGTCGTCGAGCGGGCTGGTCTTGAGCAGATAGCCGTACAGGTTGTAGAAGAGCGATGCGTGGATGTTGGGCTGCCAGGCGACGAACCAGTCGGTGGAGAACGGCAGCTGCCCCTTCGACGGCGAGCGCCCGGCGACCTCCTTGTACAGGCGCAGCAGCCGCTCGTAGGGCAGCGCGGTCTCGGCCTGCAGCATCTGCAGCCGCGCGCCCAGCTCGATCATCTCGACGGCACGCGTGACCTGGCGGTTGTCCTCGAGCAGGGTACGCGCGCTCATGGCTGGATCGCCTCGTCGAACTTGCCCGCCATCAGGATGCTCGCGTGCAGGCGCCGCGCGCTGCCTTCGTCGCGCTCGGCACTGCGGCCATGATCGGCCAGCAGCGACCAGACCAGCTCGTCGTCGAAGCGGAAGCGGCACATCAGCTGGCTGCCGGAAGCGATGCGCAGCAGCTGGCTCGGCGTGAGCGCCTCCAGCAGGTCGGCGATCCCGTCCGGGATCCCGAGCCGGTAGAGCGCCTGCGCGCGATCCTCGCGGATCAGCCGCTGCGCGAGGATCAGGTACGAGAGATTGGTCTCCCGGATCTCCGACATCCAGCGTTGCTCGGTTTGCATTCCTTCACCCCTGGCTTCTTCATCGACGGCCGGCGGCGCCGGCGCGTGGTCGTGGTCTGCATTCGACCGTGGCGCCAGTCTCGGCCGCGGGCGGGGTTTCTTGAATCGGAAAAGGGATGCAGCGTGGGACGGAAGAACTCCGCCGGCTGTAGGAAGAAATCCTACGGTCCGGGTCGTCCGGTCAGGGAACGCTCCCCGGCACGTGGGGCGCGAGCCCCCAGTATCGCGGCTGCGGCGACCACGAGCACGATGCGAGCTGAGCCTGGAGGCGCTCGACCTCCCGGGCCGCCGAGGGCGCGCTGCCCGAGCTCCCCAGAACGCGAAACGTCGTCAGCGGCAGCTGCGAGGCGAGGAAGTCGGCGAGACGCCTGTACTCGTCCAGATTCTCCATTGCGAAGCGCATCGCCTCCTCGATCTGATCGGCTCGCGTGCACACCGGAATCCGCGCCCCGGCCGCTTCGATCAATCCTTCGATCTTCGCGGTATTCGAAGGCAGCGCAACGAACGGGCGCTGCGCAACCGAGGCGAGGTATACCCCATGGTGCCGCGCGGTGATCACCCAGGATGCCGATTCGAGCGTGGCCGGCGCGTGACGCCAGAGATGGGCGTGCACCCCGTGCATCAGCGGGAAATAGAAGGTTGCATCGGCCGCGCTCAGCATGGCGTTCATCGCCGCGCCCACGTCGTGATTGCGCGACGGATGCCAGTCCGTGACGGCGATGCGCTCCTCGAGATTCATGATCGGCCGGTCCGAGAATTCCGCGGCGAGGAAGGAGTCGGGAACCAGGCGGCAGCGCAGGCCGAACGCCTGCGCACACTTCAGCGAGCGCGCGTCGCGCACGCAGAAGTCATCGAGCGCGTTCAGGACATCGAGCCATCCGGCATGCGCCTCGAACACCGCGTTGACGATCGCCGTGAGCTTTCCCATTCTCTGGGCGGCCCCGAGCACCGCGAAATTCTCGGTGCCGGCGCCGTGATGCAGCGTCCCCTCCCCGTTGACGACGACCGCATCGACATTCTCGAGCTCCGCACGCAGGTTCTCGTCGCGAAGCACCCGGTCGATGCAGGCCACTTCGTCGTGGCCGGCAAAGCCGCGCAGCTCGCCGAGAAAATAGCGGCACCCGACCTCGTGCCCGGCTGCGCCCAGCATCCGCGCGTGCGCATCCGATACCGCCTGGCACCCGATGTGCGGTTCCACACCGGTATCGTTCAGCAACATGATCCGCATGGGGTCTGTCTCTCGGCAAAGAACGATGGACGGAACGACCGCTTCGGGCGCCGCTACGCGGCGGCCTCGGGCTCGAGGGCCAGGTCGGCGGCCGCTCGGTTCAGCCAGCGTTCGATGCGCAGGTCGGCGCTCGCGCAGTGGGCGGCCTCGAGACCGGCGAGGTGCCGGGCGAGATCCGCGGGCACCTGCCTGGCGGGACCGCCCGGCGGCCCGAAGAGCAGGTGATCGAAGAGGAACGGCACGTAGCGCGTCGCGGCCTCGGCATGCGTCGCCCGGGCCTCGTGCCGCAACGCGCGATCGAGGAGCTCCGCGAGATCTCCGCCGCGATGCTCGTAGGCCAGCCCGTAGCCGCTCAGCTGGCTTCTGGAAAGAAGCACCAGGGGCTTGGCGGCCAGCAGCGCCTCGTGCTGCACCGTGGTGGCCCCGAGGAAGGCAAGCACGTCGGCGGCGTCGAAGAGCGTCTGCAGATGCACGCGATGAACATGGCGCAGCCTCGGATGCGGCTTCGGAGACCAGCGGCCGAAATCGACCGGATGATCCTGCACCGCCAGCCAGACGTCGTCCGGCAGCGCCTCCAGCAATGCATCCGTTGCCTCCTGCGCCGATTCGAACCACGGGGAGCTGAAGCGCGAGCCATGCATCGAGCGCGGCGCCCAATGTCCGGCCGCGCCCGAGAGGACCAGGACGACCAGTCGCGCGCCTTCCGGGATACCGGTTTCCCGGCGGAACTCGGAGCGGCCGCGAGCCGGCGACATCGGATAGCGGGAGAAGTCGCGCTGCCGGTAATGGAGCCGGATCTCCTCGAAACGATCGCGGCGGGGTTGCGCATCGCGCAGGACCGAGCGCAGCGCCGGGCTCAGCACGAGATCGGCCTGTGCGCCGACCTCGCGCGACTCGAGCATGATCGTCTCGGGGAAGACTCCGCGCTCGAGCCCGAAGAACGGAATCCCGCGTGCCAGGCAGGCCATCTGCAGGAGCCGGCCCTGCGGCACCGCAGGGTTCCATACTGACACCGAGTCGGGCTCCATCTCGTCGAGCAGCCGCGCGAAGAATGCCGCGCAGGCGCCGATCCCCTCGGCCATGTCGGCCGCGCCGATCTGCCGGTGGCTCCAGGCGGCCTCGAGGTCCCCGAAGGCATCCGGCAGCAGCCCGGATGCCGGACCGGCGCGTGCGTGCGTCAGCTCCGTGTAGCCGGCGAGATCGTACGAAATCCGCACATGCTGGATCCCGTCGATGCCCGCCTCGTAGGTCGGGAGCAGGAGGATCTCCTGGCCGAGACGGGCAAGCCCGGAGGCGAGATCGGTGAAGAACGCATCGACGAACCTGTCGTTCGGCAGGTAGCAGCTCGCCAGATGAAGGCCGCGAGGCATCGCCGCTACCCCTGGGCGCGCCGCGCGATCGGGCGGAAGACGAAACGGCAGGCATGCGGGCCGGCCGCCGTCGCGACGCCCCCGGGGATCATCACCAGGCTCGCCTCGTGGGAGCACTCCCACAGGCCCTGGCCATGGTCGCGGATTCCGTCGAGCAGCGCCGAGGACCGGATGTCGCGGCTGTGCGCGGACTCGGTTTCGCCCATCAGCTCTCCCAGGGGGACGACTTCCATCCTCTCGACCTGGACCCAGGAATAGGACAGTCCCAGCACGATGCCCACATGGAACGCGCCGCTTCCCAGCGGCAGCAGCGCCGAGAAATACCCGTCGTGCGTCGCCTGGGCCTGGACCGTTTCCTGCGCCGAGTCGGTTCCGCGCAGCACCAGCAGGGTCAACGCCTCGCTGCGATAGCTCCAGCCGCTGATCGGGATGTCGAGCCCGAAGCGATGCCCGGCGAACAACGTCAGCGACAGCTCGAGCCCTGCCACGCGCAGCTCGGCCGGGTACAGGAGCCGCATCGAGCGGCCCTGCTCCATGAAATTGATCCCGCGCGCCCGCAGGCCCGACAGCCCGGCCTCGGCATCGAACATCTGGAAGACATCGGCCGCGCCGAGGTTCAGGTCGTCCCGGAAGCCCGAGATTACCTGCAGCTCCTCGAAACGCGGGAAATAGACGAGCCGGGCCAGCTCGGCGAGCGCGGCGTCGCGCAGCCAGCGCGTCTCGACGGGGCGAGCGCACCCCGCGAAGAAGCTCTCGGCCCCGCGGACGAACTCCACGCAGCGCGCGTGCACCCTCTCGATGCGGCCCTGCTGCTCGGCGTCGATCACTTCGGGAGCGAGAACGGCCTCGCCGTCCTCGGTGTAGTCCTCGACGCTGCCCCCCGGTGCGCTGCAAAGCTTGTCGAGCAGCGGCGCGTAGGTGAACAGGGTTCCCACGGTGCGCTCGTCGCACCAGCTGCTGTCGATCATCCCCTTGCAGTCCGGTGACGGGCTGCCGAGGAAGACGAGGTATCGGCCCTGCAATTCCACGCCCAGGTCTTCCTCGAAGAAGGGCTGCAGGAGGCGCTGCGCGGTTCCCAGGTACCCCAGGTCGACGAATACGACGGTATCGCCCGGCTGCACGCCGGTCTGCCGTTCCAGGTATCGGCGCATCCGCTCGCGAAAGCGGGCGGATTCCCGCAGCACGAAGCTGGAGACATGCGGGCTGCGCACGCTGCGGCAGAAGTGTTCCAGCGGATCGGAAGCCGCATTCGACTCGCCGACGAGCTTGCGCGCGACCTTCCTCGGCAGCAGCAGCTGGCGCGCCATGACGTCGAAACGCCGGCTGGTGCCGAACCGGGCAAGGTAGCCGTCGATGTCCGCCAGGCTGCGGAACGACGCCGCGTATGCCGTCTGTCGGCTGATCCGGACCGGATGGCAATCCGGCGTCGCCTCGAGCGCCTGGTGCGCCAGGTAGGGCAGATGGCCGTCGCGCAGGAGGAAGAGGAGCTTCACGCGCCGGCGCGTGCGCAGCAATTCGCGCCGCTCGTCGGCCAGCCAGCGGGCGAACGCGTGCAGGCTGGGCCCGAAGGCCGCGCCGCCGAGGTCGCTGCCGTCGGGGTCCGCCGCGCCGGCGATCGCGGAGTTCGCGGCCCGGTACGGGTCGGTCAGCGGGCGCGCGGAGCGGACACCGGCGTCGAGCATCGGCAGCGCCATGGCGCGGGCCCGATGACGCTGCTGTTCCGGCGCCGCATCCTGCACCAGGAGCACGGAGCGCAGCCCGGCCTTGCTGGCAGCCTCGAAATCGGCCAGGCGGTTGTCGCCCACGTGCAGGATCGTACGGCGCACCGACGCGTCGCGCGGGTAGACCCGCTCGAACAGGCCGCAGGCCTTGGCGACGCCGTGGTCGCTCGAGCAGACCACGCGCCCGATCGCCGCCGCCGCATCGGCCGGAAGCACGTGCGCGAGAAGGCGCTCGAGCCGTTCCTGGCCGAGGTACATGTCGCTGACGATGGTCACCGGGATGGCCCGCTGCCGCGCGCGGCGCAGCAGCTCGACCGCGGACGGATGCGCGAAGCAGAAGCGCATCTCGGCGGCCAGCTCGTCCTCGGCCAGTTGCCGGATCCGCTCGTCATCCGGCCGTTGAGGCAGCGAGCGATAGATATCTTCCAGCGAGATCTCGCCCTCCCCCGCCCGCACGCGCCGCAGGTCGCGGGCGGCCCGCTCGGCCGTGACCCGGTCCAGATAAGAAACGCCGCAGGCGCGGAAGGCGGGCCGCTGCACCGCGTCGTGGAACACGTCCTGCGGCGTCACCGCGTGCCGCCAGACGAGCGTGTCGAAGCAGTCGAGCGACAGCGTCTCGATGTCGGGGAACAGGTCGAGCAGGCCGGCCAGCCCGGACGGCCGGATCTCCGACGGCGTCTTGACTGCGGGGCGCGCGGCCAGTTCGCTCATGTCACTCATCTCTATCCTGCCCTCCGTCGGCGCGCACGACGCCACGCGCGGTGTGCGGTTCGGCACGATTGTTCTGGGTATCGCCGAACGCAGAGCCTCGAAAAGACGCCTTTCGACCGGCCTGTTCGGGCGCTCGGGCGCCGGAATGACCGTGCTAAAGCCCGCAAAGACCGCGCCGATAACGCAGGGACCGGGGAATGATCCCCACAGTCCGGCGAGGTCGAAACCCCGCCGATTCAAGCCAAGAGACCTCAGGACAAAGGCAGGAGTTCGGCAAAATGGCCCAGATCAACACGAACATGATTTCGCTCACCGCGCAGCGCAACCTCGGAAGCACGCAGAGCGCGCTCGCCACCGCGATCCAGCGGCTCTCGTCGGGGCTGCGCGTGAACAGCGCGAAGGACGACGCTGCCGGCCTGGCGATCGCCGACCGGATGAACACGCAGGTGCGCGGCATGAACGTCGCGATCCGCAACTCCAACGACGCGATCTCGCTGGCGCAGACCGCCGAAAGCGCGCTCGGCAAGATCGGCGACGCGCTGCAGCGCATGCGCGAACTCGCCGTCCAGTCCGCCAACGGTACCAACCAGAGCAGCGACCGGGACAACCTCCAGGCGGAATTCCAGCAACTGCAGGAAGAAATCACCCGCCTGGGCACCGACACCAAGTTCAACTCGACCCAGGTGCTCAAGGGCGGCAGCCAGACGTTCCAGGTGGGCGCCAACAAGGGCGAGACGATCCAGATCGTCGGGGCGGACATCACGGCCGCGACCTCGGAGACCGCGAAGTCGGCAGTGGGCACGCTCAAGATCGACGGAACCGACGCCACCAATGCGAACGCGGCACTCGACCAGATCGACAAGGCGCTCACCGAGGTCACCAAGGAGCGCGCCACCTACGGCGCCGCGCAGAACCGCTTCGAATCGGTGATCGCCAACCTGCAGGTTGCCGTCGAGAACCAGGCAGCCGCGCGCGGCCGCATCATGGACACCGACTTCGCGGCCGAAACCGCGAACCTGTCGCGCGCCCAGGTGCTGCAGCAGGCCGGCATGGCGATGCTGTCGCAGGCCAACGCGGTGCCGCAGAACGTCCTGACGCTGCTGCGCTGAGGCAAGGGGCGGGGACGGACGATGCCTCGGCACCCGCCGCCCCGCGTCCCCGGCTGAACGCAAACGGCCGGCGCCGATAAGCGCCGGCCGTTTGCCGTTGATCGGTCGTTCGCCGCCGTCCGGAGCCGGTACAGTCACCCGGTATCGGCGAGCGCGGGCAAGCTGCCCCAGGCGAGCCCGATCGTCTCGTCGCGCATGCAGGAGTTGCCCTCATGACCACCATCAGCAGCACGTCGTCCAACATCGACGTCGCCAGCATCGTCTCCCAACTGATGCAGATCGAGCAGCGGCCGCTGCAAACGATCCAGAGCACGCTCTCGGGCATCCAGACCCAGATCTCGTCCTGGGGCAAGATCCAGTCGGCCCTGTCCTCGCTGCAGGATGCCGCACGCACGCTCACCCGCGGCGAGACCTGGAAGGCGGCCAGCGCCACGAGCAGCGACGAGAGCTACGTGAAGGCCACCGCGAGCAGCGGCGCGGTCACCGGTTCGTACTCGATCGAGGTGCTCTCGCTCGCCAGCCGGCAGACGCTGGCGAGCAGCGCCTACGCCTCGGCCGACACGGCCGTCGGCTCCGGTACCCTGCGCATCCAGCTCGGATCGACCGGCGCCGGCGGCACGGGCTTCACGCCCGACCCCGATCGCCCGGAGGCGTCGATCACGATCGCCGCCGGCTCGACGCTCGCCCAGGTGCGCGACGCGATCAACGCAGCGGGCGCCGGGGTCACGGCCACGCTCGTCGCCGACGGCACCGGCCAGCGCCTGATGCTGCGCAGCACGGACACCGGCGCCGCGCAGGCATTCGCGGTGGCCGTGGACGACGACGACGGCAACTCCACCGATACGAACGGCCTGTCCGCGCTTGCCTACGATCCCGTCTCGGGCACCGGCATGCAGCGCACGCAGACGGCGAGCGACGCCTCGGTGAAGGTCAACGGCCTGACCGTCGCCGCCGCCGGCAACCGCCTCGAGGGCGTGATCGAGAACGTGACGCTGGAGCTCAAGCACGAAACGACCGTGCCGATCGATATCGGCGTGGCGAGCGATGCGAAGGCGATGCGCGGCTCGCTCGACGCCTTCGTCAAGGCCTACAACGACCTGAACAAGCTGATCGCCGACCAGACGCGCTACGATCCCGCGACGAAGACGGCCGGCCCGCTGCAGGGCAACCAGAACGCCGTGCGCGTGCAGCAGCAGATGCGCGAGCTGCTGCGCACGACGATCGGCGACGGGCCGCTCAACAGCCTGAACGCGATCGGCATCGAGCTGCAGCGCGACGGGTCGCTGGCAGTCAACGAGTCGAAGATCACCGCGGCGCTGGCATCTCCCGACAAGCTGCAGTCGTTCTTCGCGGCCGTCGGCGCGACGCCCGAGGAAGGCGGCCTGGCCCAGCGGCTGGTCAAGGGCATCGGCAACCTGCTCGACGGCACCGGCACCGTGTCAGTGGCGACGGACTCGCTGCAGGCCCGCCAGCGCAGCGCCGAGCAGCAGCAGGAGCGGCTGCAGAGGCGGCTCGATGATATCCAGCAGCGCCTGACGCGCCAGTACAGCGCGCTCGACGCGAACCTGTCGACCATCAGCAGCTCCATGGCCAGCCTCGACGGGCTGCTGAACAGCAGCAGCTAGCAGGGCCGAGGCGGGCCGACACCGTCGACGGCCCGGGCCGCTACGCCGCGTCAAGACGGGCGGCGAGCGGCCGATAACCGGAGCATCGGTCATCGCAAGGACGCCGCCGCATGTTCGCCCCGCCCCGCAGTTCCGCTTCCTCCGTTTTCGCTTCCTCGTACCGCAACCTCGAATTGGAAACCTCCGTGGCGCAGGCCGATCCGCACCGGCTCATCGAGATGCTCTTCGACGGCGCTGCCACCGCGCTCGGCCAGGCGCGCCATGCGCTGCGCGAGGGCCGCACGCCCGCCAAGGGCGAAGCAACCGGCCGCGCGGTACGCATCCTCGACGAGGGGCTCAAGGCCTCGCTCGATCCACGCGGCGGCGAGCTGGCGGCTAACCTGAAAGCGCTCTACGAGTACATGACGCACCGGCTGCTCGACGCCAACCTCTCGAACGACGACGCGAAGTACGCCGAGGTGAGCCGCATGCTCGACCAGCTGCGCGAAGCCTGGAAGGGCATCGCCGACGAGGTGCACGCCTCGCAGGCTCCGTCGTCCGCCCCTGCCTCGCCCCCCGCGCGCGCCGCCGCGCCTGCGGCGGCGTGACCGGCATGCGCCGTCGGATGGCCAGGCGCGCGACACCCCGCCGTCCCCGGCGCGCGATGCCCCGGATGCCGCTGATCGAGCGCTACCGCGAGATCGAGTGCGTCGCCTCCGAGATGCTCGCGGCGGGGCGCGCCGGAGACTGGACGCGCGTCGGCGACCTCGGAACGACGATCCGCTCGCTCGCCGACGGCGTGGCGCGCGCGGGCGGACCCGAGGCGCTCGACCCCGGGCAGCAGATGGAACGGCTGCAGATCATGAAGCGCCTGGTCGTCCTCGACGGCGAGCTGCGCCGGCTGGCCGACCCGACCAACGGCTGGCTCGACGCGATGTTCGGCACCGCGCCGGGCGACGGCGCTGCCCCGCACGACGGCTCCGCCCCGCGCTCTGCTTGACACGGCTGCGGCGACGGGAAATGATCCGGCGCTCCCACAGCCCGACATGTCGAACGCCGCTGCCTCCCCGATCGGCCCGGACGCGCCCGACGCGCTGAGGCCAGAATTCCGCATCGAAGGCGAGTTCGCGGTTCGCGCGGTGCTGCGCGAGCTGATGGCGCGGCGCGCCCTGGTCACGCTCTACCCCGAAGGACACATCGATGACGCGCTCGTCACGCACATCGTGCACGTGGGGCCCGAGGGCATCGAGCTCGACGCGACGGGCCAGCCGCGAAGCGCCGCCGCGCTGCGCCGGGCCAGCTTCGCGATCGGCGTCGCGTTTCCGGGCAGCGTGAAGACGCAGTTCCGGCTCGAGCGACTGTCGTCGACCGACGAGGCGCCGCTTCCGGCGGCGGCCGGTGCCGCCGCCGCGACGGTGACCAGGCTGCAGGCGCCGCTGCCCGCCGAGCTCTACCGGCTGCAGCGCCGCGAGGCCTTCCGCGTGTCTCCGCCCCCCGAGGACGACGCCCATTGTGTGCAGCATGTCGGCGTCGGCCGGGAGCTGCGCCACCCGCTCGTCGACCTCAGCGCCGGCGGCCTGGCTGTCCTCCTGCTGCCGGGCTCGGCGGTCCCTGCGCCGGGAAGGATCTGGCGGCACAGCCGCATCGAGACGGCCGTGGTCCCGCCCATCCCGTGCGAGCTGGTCGTGCGCGGCGTCTACCCGGATCCGGCGCACGACGACGCGAGGCGGGTCGCATTCGCCTTCCAGGCGATGCCCTCCGAGGTCCTGCGCCGCATCCAGGTCTACGTGATCGACATCGAGAAGAGGCTGCGCGGCGCCAACGGCGGGGCAGCCGCGGGGACTACACCTGCATGTTCATGATGTCGGTATAGGCGGAGACGAGCCGGTTGCGCACCGTCAGCGCCGCCTGGAACGCCACCTGCGAGCGCTGCATGGCGACCATGGTCTGCTCCAGGCTCACGCCTTCGGTGCCGAACTGGAACTTGCGCTGCAGCTCGGCGCTCTCGTTCTGCAACTGGCTCACGCCCTGCAGCGCATCCTTCAGCGCGCCGGAGAAACTGCCCCCGCCCTCGGCGACCGGTCCGACGCCCTGACCGGAACCGGGCCGCGCGAGCGCGCCGGCCGCACCCGCGGAACCAGCCGCTGGAAACTGTCCGAACCCCGGAAAGCGTACGTCCATCGTCTGCTCCTTGCCGCCGCATCGCGGCAGGCCGATCCTCGCCCGAATGGCGCCGGAGGGTGCGTGAAATAGCGGCATCGACGCCCGCTATTTGTCCGATTCGCACCGGGGCGCATCACCGATACTGCGCCGCATGGATGCCACTGCCGGAACCTCTCCGTCGCCCGCGAGCCCGCTCGCCGGTCTTGCCGCGCTCCCGCCGGGACGCAAGTGGATGGCCGCGGGCGGCCTCGCCGCGCTGATCGCCATCCTGGCGGTATCGGTGCTGTGGTCGCGCGAGCCCGAGTACCGCGTCCTGTACGCCAACACCTCCGACAAGGACGGCGGGGCGATCATCGCCGCCCTGTCTCAGATGAACGTTCCCTATCGCTTCGCGCCGGGCGGCGCGGCGATCCTGGTGCCAGAGGACCGCGTGCACGACGCGAGGCTGAAGCTGGCCTCCCAGGGGCTGCCGCGCGGCGGCACGGTCGGGTTCGAGCTGCTCGAGAACCAGAAGTTCGGCGTCACGCAGTTCCAGGAGCGGCTGAACTTCCAGCGCGGGCTCGAGGGCGAGCTGGCGCGCTCGATCCAGTCCATCGCCGCGGTCCAGAACGCCCGGGTGCACCTCGCCCTGCCGGTGCAGAACGGCTTCCTGCGCGAACAGCCCAAGGCGTCCGCATCGGTGCTGCTGTCGCTGCACCCGGGCCGCCAGATCGATCGCGCGCAGGTCGCCGGCATCGTGCATCTGGTCGCCGCGTCGGTACCGAACCTGTCTCCCAAGCAGGTCAGCGTGATCGACCAGAACGGAACGCTGCTGTCGGCCGACGGCGAGAGTCCGGCAAGCGGGCTCGACGCCTCCCAGCTGAACTACGTGCGGCGCATCGAGGCCAGCATGGTGCAGCGCGTGCTCGACATCGTCGAGCCCATCGTCGGCACCGGCAACGTGCGCGCGCAGGTCACCGCCGACGTCGACTTCACGCAGAGCGAATCGACCGCCGAGCAGTACCGCCCGAACCAGGGCAGCGAGCCGGCGGCCGTGCGCAGCCAGCAGAAGGTCGAGACGCCCGCGGGCGAGGCCGCGGCCGCGCAAGGCATCCCCGGCGCGCTGTCGAACCAGCCGCCGCAGGCGGCCAGCGCGCCGGTCAACGGTCCGGCGCAGCCGACCCACGCGGCTACGCCGGGCGAGGCCGCGGCGGCAGGCGCCGGCGTGCGGCGCGAATCGGTCACCAACTACGAGGTCGACAAGACCGTGCGCGTGACGCGCAGCGCCACCGGCACCATCAAGCGGCTGAGCGCGGCGGTCGTGGTCGATCATCATCGCGCGGTGGACGACGGCGGCAAGGTCACCCGCACGGCGCTCGCGCCGGCCGAGCTGGAGAAGATCCAGTCGCTGGTACGCGAGGCGATCGGCTTCAGCAGCGAGCGGGGCGACTCGATCAACGTGGTCAACGCACCGTTCACCGAGATCGAACCGCGCAAGGAAGTGGAAACGCCGCTGTGGCGCCAGCCCGAGAATCTCGCGCTCGCCCGCGACGTCGGCAAGCAGTTCGGCCTCGTGCTGCTCGCCCTGATCGTCATCTTCGCGCTGATCCGGCCGGCCCTGAAGACCGTCGTCCGCCGCCAGCCGGCGCTCGCCGCGCAGGTCGATGACCCGCTGCGGCTGCAGGAGCCGACCCAGGCGCCGAAGGCGCTGCCGGCCAGCGGCCAGCGGCACGAGGACATCCTGAAGATCGCCCGCGACAATCCCTCCACCGTGGCCAACGTCGTGCGCAGCTGGATGTCCAGCGAGGCCAAGGGCGCCTGAAGGAAGCGCAACGATGAACGAACAGGGGCTCCACGACAGCGCGATCCTGCTCATGGCGCTCGGCGAGGACGCCGCGGCCGACGTGTTCCGGCACCTGGCGCCGAAGGAGGTCCAGCGGCTCGGCGAGGCGATGTCGCGTACCCGCACGACCAGCCGCGAGCGGCTGCAGTCGGTGCTCGACCGCTTCCACTCCGACGCCGGCGATCTCAGCACGCTCGTCGAGGACACCGACGAATACATCCGCTCGGTGCTGCAGCGCGCGCTCGGCGAGGACAAGGCCGGGCTGCTGATCGAGCGGATCCTGCAGGGCGGCGACGTATCGGGAATCGAAAGCCTGAAGTGGATGGACCCGCAATCGGTGGCCGAGCTGATCCGCAACGAGCATCCGCAGATCATCGCCTCCATCCTGGTGCACCTCGAGCGCGACCAGGCCTCCGCGGTGCTGATGCAGCTCACCGAGCGGCTGCGCCACGACGTGATGGTGCGCATCGCGACGCTCGACGGCATCCAGCCCAACGCGCTGCGCGAGCTCAACGACGTGCTGATGAAGGTGCTCGCCGGCGGCGAGAAGCTCAAGCGCAAGAAGCTCGGCGGGACCAAGGCGGCCGCCGAGATCCTGAACTTCTTCGGCGGCTCGAACGAGACCGCCGTGCTCGATGCGATCCGCGAGCACGACGCCGACCTCGCCCAGCGCATCGCCGACCAGATGTTCACCTTCGAAGACCTCAACCACCTCGACGACCGCGCGATCCAGCTGCTGCTGCGCGAGGTGCAGAACGAGTCGCTGATCGTGGCGCTGAAGGGGGCCGACGGCGAGCTGCGCGAGCGCGTCTTCCGCAACATGAGCCAGCGCGCCGCCGAGACCATGCGCGAGGACCTCGAATCGAAGGGCCCGGTGCGCCTGTCCGAGGTCGAGGCCGAGCAGAAGGAAATCCTCAAGATCGTGCGCAGGCTTGCCGACGAAGGGCAGATCGCGCTCGGCGGCGGAGGCGAGGATGCCTTCGTTTGACGAGCTGGCCGACCACCTGGCCGCACAGGCGGCCGGCGGCGCGGCGGGCGCCCCGCGCGCCAGCGGCCGCATCCTGTCGTCGGAGTGTTTCGACCGCTATACGCCGTTCTCGATGCACTCGCTCGCCGCCGACCGCGCGCAGCCCCAGCCGGCAGCTCCCGGGCGGGCGCCGGCGGCCCGCGAGCCGGACACCAGCGACTTCGAGGCGGGACGGAAAGCCGGATTGGCCGACGGCTTCAGGCAGGGCTTCGACGCCGGCGTCACGCACGCCCAGGCCGGGTATCGCGAACGCGAGGCCCAGGCCGGCAAGCGCCTCGCCGAGCGCGTGCACGCGCTCGACCAGGCGCTGCGCGAACGCTTCGAAGAGATCGAGCGCGAAGCCGCTGACGCGGTGGTGACGCTGGCGCTCGACGTCGCCCGCCAGGCGCTGCGCTCGACGCTCGCGATCAGGCCCGAGTCCATCGTCCCCGTGGTGCAGGAGGCCCTGGCGAGCCTGTTCGGCGAATCGGTGCGCGTACACCTGTACCTCAACCCCGGCGATGCCGTGCTGGTACGCGAGGAGCTCGGCGCGCGGCTGGCGAACATGAGCTGCGACATCGTCGCCGATCCCTCGATCAGTGCGGGCGGATGCCGGATCGAAACCCCGCGCGCCGGCGTCGATGCGACGCTCGAGACGCGCTGGCGGCGCACCCTCGCCGCGATCGGACACGCCGAGGTCGCGCCTTGAGTCTTCCCGTCCCCTGGTCGGAGCTCCTCGTCAACCATCGCGCACTGCTCTCGGCGGCGGCTCCGATCGCCGTGCACGGCCGGCTCGTCCGCGCCGCCGGCCTGGTGCTCGAGGCATCGGGCCTGCGCCTGCCGGTCGGCAGCCTGTGCGTCGTCTCGCAGTGCGAGGACGGCCTCGAGCCCCTGTCGGTGGAGGCCGAGGTGGTCGGATTCTCCGAGGAGCGGCTGTTCCTCATGCCCACCGGCGAGACGCTCGGCCTGTCGCCGGGTGCCCGGGTGACGCCGGTCGAATTCCCGGTGCGCACACCGCGCCTTGCCCGCCCCTCGCACCCGCGCAGGCGTGCGATCGACCGCATGCGCCAGCTGCCCATCGGCGAGGGCCTGCTCGGGCGCGTCGTGGATGCGAACGGCGCGCCGCTCGATCGCCACGGCCCGCTGGCCGACGTCGAGATGCGGCCGGTCAACGCACGGCCCATCAACGCGATGGAGCGCCTGCCGGTACGCCAGCCGCTCGACACCGGCGTGCGCGCGATCAACGCGATGCTGACCGTGGGCCGCGGCCAGCGCCTGGGCCTGTTCGCCGGCGCCGGCCTCGGCAAGAGCGTGCTGCTCGGAATGATGGCGCGCTACACCTCGGCCGACGTGATCGTGGTCGGCCTGATCGGAGAGCGTGGCCGCGAGGTCAAGGAATTCATCGAGGACATCCTCGGCGACGAGGGGCTGCGCCGCTCGATCGTGGTCGCCGCACCGGGCGACTCGCCGCCGCTGACGCGCATGCAGGGCGCCGTCTATGCCACCGCGATCGCCGAGCACTTCCGCGACTGCGGCCGGCACGTGCTGCTGCTGATGGATTCGCTCACGCGGTACGCGATGGCCGCGCGCGAGGTGGCGCTGGCGATCGGCGAGCCGCCCGCGACCAAGGGCTACCCGCCCTCGGTGTTCGCGCGCCTGCCGCTGCTGATCGAGCGCACCGGCAACGGCTCGAACGGCGTCGGGTCGATCACGGCGTTCTACACCGTGCTGGCCGAAGGGGACGACCAGCAGGACCCGGTCGCCGACGCCGCGCGCTCGCACCTGGACGGGCATTTCGTGCTCAGCCGCACCCTCGCCGACGCCGGCCACTACCCGGCGATCGACATCGAGCAGTCGATCTCGCGGGTGATGAACAACGTCACCTCGCCGTCTTGGCAGGCGCAGGCGCGACGGCTCAAGGCGCTGTGGGCGCAGTACCAGCGCAGCCGCGACCTGATCGCCGTGGGCGCCTACCTGCCCGGCAGCGATCCCGAGACCGACCGCGCCATCGCGTTGTACCCGTCGATGCAGCGCTTCCTGCAGCAGGATCTCGCCGAGCGCTGCGACCTCGAATCGGCGCAGCACGCCCTCGCCGAGCTCGTCGAGCTCGGCGATACCACCCAGGCCCGCTGAGATGAACCCTCCTGACTACGCACGGTGGAGCCCACTGAAGTGAAGCGACGCACGCTCGAACAGCTCATCGAACAGGCGCGCCGCATGCGCGACGACGCGGCGACGCGCGCGACCGGTGCGCACCGCGACGCCGAGAACGCCCAGCGCACGCTCGACGTCCTTTCCACCTACCTCGGCGAGCACCTGCGCGGCGCAGCGGCCCGGCCGTACGCGGATCCGGCGCTGCTGCAGGTGCGCGAGCGCTTCACGCGCAAGCTCGATGCCGCGATCGGCGAACAGACCAGCGTGCGCGACACCTTCCACGACGCGATGGCCCGCCGGCGCGGCGAGCTGATCGACCGCCAGCGCAGGCTGCTCGCTTTCGAGACCCTGCAGGCACGCCGCGAGGCAGCCCTCGAACGGCGCCGCGAACGCGCCGAACAGCGCCAGACCGACGAGATCGCCGCGCGGGCGGCCAACCGGCGTGCCGGCGGAGGCACCCGATGAAGAGCGATTCGCTCCTCTTGCAGGCAGGCGGCAGCGCCGCGCCGACGCCGTCGCGGCCGCCGCGCGGCGCGCAAGGCTCCGACGAGCGCGCCCCCTTCGGCGACACGATCGCCCGCGCGCTGCGCCAGGCGGGCGCCCAGGACGCGCCCCCCGGCGCCTCGTCCGGGCCGAAGGCCGATGCCGGCGAGGAGCAGGCAGCGACGAAGGGCGACGCCTCGCCCGAACGCGGCGACGAAACCGCTGCGCCGGCGGGAGACAAATCCCCCACGGCGACCGCCGCAGCCGCCGCTCCCGTTCCCGCGGCCGCACCGGCTTGCGCGCCGGTCGCGCTGCCGGCCTGCGTTCCCGCAGGCGCGAGCACGACCACGGAGCCCGCCTCCGATCGCGCTGCGCCGGAAGCGGCCGGCGAAACGGCCGCCGTCGACGCACAGACCGGACCCGCGCACGCCGGCCAGCCCGGCCAGGCCGGCCGGACACGCCCGGGCGGCGCCCTTCCCGCAGCGTCGGATCGGGCAACGCATGCCGCCGCGACCGGCGGCGATCCCGCGGCCGATGCCTCGCCGGTCGCGGCAACGGGGACGCAGGACGCACGCGAGCCGCGCACCGAGCACCCCGGTGCGCGCGCCGCTTCCGAGTTCGCCGCGCACCTCGCGCAGGCGCGCGGCACGGCCGACGCGAATGCCGCGCAGGCGCTCGCTGCCGGCCTGAACGTGCGCGGCGCGGCACCCGACGGCGCCGCGGCTCCGGTGTCGATTCCGTCGTCGACCCTCTCGACGCCCGTCGGCTCCCCCGCCTTCCCCTCGCACCTGGCCGCCGAGGTCGCCACCATCGGACTGGCCGGCGTCGAGCGGGCGGAGATCGAGCTACGGCCGCGCGAGCTCGGTCCGGTCCGGGTCGAGCTGTCGATGAGCGGCGAATCGGCGCGGATCGCGTTCTCGGCCGCGCACCCGGATACCCGCCAGGCGATCGAGCAGACGCTCCCGATCCTCAAGGACATGCTCGCCGAACGAGGCCTGATGCTCGCCGGCGCGAGCGTCTCCGACGGAGGCGCCGGTTCCGGCCGGACCGCGACGGGCGACGGCCCGCCGCGTCGCTACGACGGACCTGCGCTCGAAGGCGGCACGGCGCTCGACGCGCCCGGACCGCGGCCTTCCACTACCGCACGCCGCACGCTGCTCGACGTATACGCCTGAGCGCGCGGCGAATAGCGCGGCCGCAGCGGCGTTTATCGGACTTTGGCCGGCGTTCGGCCGGCCGAGAATCGAGTCCTCAGCCAGGAGCAAGCATGTCGAATACCTCCGCGGTCGCCGAGGGCGGCAGCAAGAAACGCGGACGCAAGTGGGTGATCATCGTCGCCGCGGTCGTGGTGCTGGCTGCCGCGGCGGGCACGGCGGCCCAGCTCTTCCTGCGGTCCGACGGAGCCGCCGCAGCCGGGAACGAGGCGGGAGCGCGCGCGAAGAAGGTGAACCCGGTATTCGTCTCGCTGGACCAGTTCACGGTGAACCTCGCCGACGAAGGCGGCGAACGCTTCGCGCAGATCGCGGTCACGCTCGAAGTCGCCAACGAGCAGGTCGACAAGGCGATCCACGCCCGCATGCCTTCGATCCGCAACGCGGTCCTGCTGCTGATATCGTCGAAGAAGGCGGACGACCTGCTCTCGCTCGACGGCAAGAAGGCGCTCGCGGAAGAGATCGCGCTGTGCGCCGGCGCCGAGCTCGGCTGGCAGCCCTCCGGCGCGCCGGAGGGCGGCAGCGCCGGCCCGCAAGGCACCGAGGCCGGCGCGCGGACCCCGGCCGCATCCGACCGGAAGAACCCGATCGAAGCGGTCCACTTCTCGAACTTCATCGTCCAGTGAACCGACGAACCCGCCGAACCGGAGCGGCCCGATGGTGACGGGACAGTTTCTCTCGCAGGACGAGGTCGACGCGCTGCTCGAAGGCGCGAACGCCCCGGGCGAGAGCGAATCGAACGAGGCGGGCGGCGACGTACGCCCCTACGATCTGGCGCGGCAGGAGCGGATCGTACGCGGCCGCATGCCGACGCTGGAGCTGGTGCACGAGCGCTTCGCTCGCAACCTGCGCGTCGGCCTGTTCAACTTCATGCGCCGCAACCCGGAAGTCTCGGTCGGGCCGGTCAAGGTGCAGAAATACTCGGCCTTCCTGCGCGACGTCGTGGTCCCGACGAACATCAACATCATGTCCGTCAAGCCGCTGCGCGGCAGCGGGCTGCTGATCTGCGAGCCGCAGCTGGTGTTCGCGGTGGTCGACTCGCTGTTCGGCGGCGACGGCCGCCTGCACTCGCGCATCGAGGGGCGGGAGTTCTCGGCCACCGAGCAGCGGATCATCGAACGCATGCTCGAGGTGATATGCGCCGAGTATCGCAAGGCGTGGGCGGGCGTGCACCCGATCGAGCTGGAGTACACGCGCTCGGAGATGCAGCCGCAGTTCGCCAACATCGCGACGCCCTCCGAGATCGTCGTCACCGCGAAGTTCGACATCGAGATCGGCAGCGTCGGCGGCGCCATGCATCTGTGCATCCCGTATTCCACGCTCGAGCCGATCCGCGAGACGCTGTATTCCACCCTGCAGGGCGATGCGCAGACCAGCGACCGCCGCTGGGTGGTCAAGCTGTCGCAGCAGATCAAGGCCGCGGAAGTCGAGCTGGTCGCCGAGCTCGGGCAGGCGCGCGCGAGCGTGGCCGACCTGATCCACCTGAAGGTGGGCGACTTCATCGAGCTCGACCTGAACGAAACACTGGTGGCGAAAGTCGACGGCGTTCCGGTGTTCGACTGCCGCTACGGCGTCTCGAACGGCCGCTACGCGGTCAAGGTGCAGTCGTTCCTCACCGGCAACGCCGACGAATCCCCCGGAGCCTTCCATGAAGACCGATAACCCTTCCGTAGACCAGAACGCGGTGGCCGACGAATGGGCGGCGGCACTCGCCGAGCAGTCGCGGGCGGCCGACCCGGCGCCCGCGCAGGACATGGCGGTGGAGGGCGCAGGCGACGCGTCGCAGATCTTCCCCCGCCTGTCGGGCTCCGCGCACGGCGGCCAGAACGACATCGACATGATCCTCGACATCCCGGTGCAGCTCGCCGTGGAGCTGGGCCGCACGAGGATTCCGATCAAGCACATCCTCCAGCTCGCCCAGGGCTCGGTGATCGAGCTCGACGCGCTCGCCGGCGAGCCGATGGACGTGCTCGTGAACGGATGCCTGATCGCCCAGGGAGAGGTGGTCGTCGTGAACGACAAGTTCGGCATCCGCCTGACCGACATCGTGACGCCCAACGAGCGCGTGCGCCGACTCAACCGGAGCTGAACGTGAGCCCAGCCTGGCCGTCGCTCGTCGCACTCGCGCTCATCGTCGTCGCCCTGCCGGCGACCGCCTGGCTGCTGCGCCGCACCGGGCGGCCCGGCGGTGCGGGAGGCGGCACGCTCGGCATTGCCGCGGCGGTGGCCGTCGGCGCGCGCGAGCGCATCGCGCTGCTGCGCGCCGATCGGAAATGGCTGGTGGTGGGCATCACCGCGCATTCGATCACCACCCTCGCCGAGCTCGACGAAGCGCCGGCGGGCATCGATCCGCTCGCTCCCGGCGCAGGCACGGGACGCTTTGCCGACGTGCTCCGCGGTCTCTCCCGCCATGCCGCGAAACCGCACTGAATCGCCCCGCGCGACGTGCATCGCGGCGCCGCTGCGCCGCGCGGCCGTGCACCCGGCAAGCCGCCTCGCGCGAGTCCTGGCCGGCCTGGCAGCGCTCGCCTGCGCCGGCGCCGCCCATGCCCAGGGCCTGCTGACGCTGCAGGCCGCCAGCGGGCCGTCGGGCACCACGTACTCGGTGCCGGTCGAGACCATGCTCATCTTCGCGGCGCTGTCGTTCCTGCCCGCGATGCTGCTGCTGATGACGAGCTTCACGCGCATCGTCATCGTGCTCTCGCTGGTGCGCCAGGCGCTCGGACTGCAATCCAGCCCGCCGAATCAGGTGATCGTCGGCATGGCGCTGTTCCTGACCTTCTTCGTGATGGGGCCGACCTTCGACCGCCTCTACGAGGAGGCCTACAAGCCCTACTCCGAGCAGCGCATGAACCTCGAACAGGCGCTCGCGCGCGGCAGCATGCCGCTGCGCGAGTTCATGCTCCAGCAGACGCGCGAGAGCGACGTGGCGCTGTTCGCGCGGATCGCGCGCTTCGAGCCGGCCTCGGAATCCGAGGCGCTGCCGATGCGGATCGTGATCCCGGCATTCGTGATCAGCGAGCTGAAGACGGCTTTCCAGATCGGATTCATGGTGTTCGTGCCGTTCCTGCTGGTCGACCTGATCGTGGCGAGCGTGCTGATGTCGATGGGGATGATGATGCTTTCACCGGTGCTCGTCGCGCTTCCCTTCAAACTGATCCTGTTCGTGCTCGCCGACGGCTGGAACCTGCTGATCGGCTCGCTCGTCACGAGCTTCGGCTGAGGTCGCGATGACGCCCGAATCGGTGCTCGGCTTCGGCCGTCAGGGGCTGGAGGTCCTCCTCGCGGTCGCTGCTCCGGTGCTGCTGGCAGCCCTGGTCGTCGGCCTGATCGTGAGCATCCTCCAGGCGCTGACGCAGATCAACGAGGCCACCCTCTCGTTCGTGCCCAAGCTGGTGGCGATCGCCGCGACCCTGATGCTGGCGGGTCCCTGGATGCTGGCGCTGCTGGTGGATTACCTGCAGCGCGTGCTGGGCGGCATCCCCGCCGCGCTCGCCGGATCGCCGATGCCGTGATCGTCGTCGGCGAAGCGCAGTTGCTCGGCTGGCTGGGTGCGCTGCTGCTGCCGTTCTTCCGCCTGCTCGGGCTGTTCTCGAGCGCGCCCATCCTGTCGCAGCGCTCGGTGCCGGTGCGGCTGCGCGTGGCCGCCGCGCTCGCGCTCGCGGTGCTCGTGGCGCCGCTGTCGAACACCGCTGCGGCGCCCGACCTGGCCGCGCCCTCCGGCTGGCTGGTGGTGGCGTCCGAGGCGCTGATCGGCTTCGCGATCGGCTTCGTCGCGCGCGCGGTGCTGGCCGCGGTCGAAGTGGCCGGCGAGGTGATCGGGCTGCAGATGGGTCTTTCGTTCGCCGGCTTCTTCGACCCGGGCAGCGGCCAGGCCAACGCGGTCGGCCGCCTGCTGAACACGCTTTCGCTCTGGGCCTTCGTGGCCGCCAACGGACCGGTGCTGCTGGTGGCCGCCGTCGTGCGCAGCTTCGAGGTGATTCCGCCGGCGGCATCGTTCGCCGGATGGATCGGACAGGTTCAGCCGGCGGCCCTGGGGGCGGGCATCTTCGAGCTCGGGGTGATGCTCGCCCTGCCCTTCATGGCGCTGCTGCTGTTCGTGAACCTCGCCCTCGGCGTCGTGTCGCGGATCGCCCCGCAGCTGAACATCTTCGCGATCGGCTTTCCGGTGACCATCGGCGCCGGGCTGCTGCTGCTCGCGCTCGGGCTGCCCCTGATGCAGCAGCCCTTCCAGATCCTGCTCGAGCGCCTGCTGGCCGCCTGGGCGGGATGAGCGAGCGGCGCGAACGGTGGGCGGTCAGAACCCGAGGCTCGCGAGCAGCTCGTCGACCTCGCCCTGGTTGGTCACCACTTCCGGCGTACGCTCCGCGTCGACCACCGGCCCTTGCAGGGCGGCGGGCTCGATCTCGCGGGCCAGCCCGGCCGGAGCCACCTGCACCAGCAACTTGATGAGATTGTCCTCGAGGTCGCTGGCCAGCGCCACGACCTTCGAGACCACCTGGCCGGTCAGGTCGTGGAAATCCTGCGCCACCATGATGTCGGTCAGGTGGCGGTCGACGCGCCCTGTTGTCGCCTCGACGTCGTGCACGAAATTCAGCACCGCGCCGCTGGCGAGCGCGGCGACCGGATCGGCGACGATGGCCGCGGCCATCCGGCGGGCAGCGTTGCCGATGCGGTCGTGCTCGTGCTTCGCCTGGTCGACCGAGTTGAGCACCTTGTCGGCGGCCTCTCCGGTCTTGCGCGCGATATAGTCGAGTCGTCCGCGGGCGTCCGGCAGGCCGTTGGCCGCCTCCTGCAGCTTGGCCATCAGCCCCAACCCCTGCAGCGCGTCGTGCAGGTCGCGCGTCAGCTGGCCGAGCTGGTGGAACACGTGCGTGGTGACTTCGGCCACGAGCTGCGGCTGCACCGCCGCGCGCCCGGCCTCTTCGGTCTTCATGCTTCGATCTCTCCCTGCCCGGGCCTCAGGCGGCGGTCGCCCGCCGTTGCATGATCTTCGCCACTTTCTCTTCGAGCGTCGCCTTGGTGAACGGCTTGACGATGTAGCCGGCCGCCCCGCTCTGCGCGGCGAGCACGATGTCCTCCTTGCGCGCCTCGGCGGTGACCATCAGCACCGGCAGGTGCTTGAGCTCGTCGTCGGCCTTGATCGCCTGCAGCAGCTCGAAGCCGTTCATGTTCGGCATGTTGATGTCGGACACGACGAAATCGAAGGGCTGGGTGCGCAGCTTGGTGATCGCCACGGCGCCGTCCTCGGCCTCGTCCGCATTGTTGTAGCCCATTTCCTTGAGCAGGCTGCGCACGATCCGGCGCATCGTCGAGAAGTCGTCGACGATGAGGAACTTCAGGTCGGTAGGGCTGGACATATCATTCCCCGTTCATACGAATGCCGAGCACGGCGCGCCCTCTCAGGCCGGAACCTCGTCGAACTGTTCGGCCAGGCTCGAGTGGTCGGCAGCGGCGGCTCGCGCCGGCTCGGCGCGCCGGGGCCGCGCGGCATCGGCTGCGCGGCCTGCCCCGTGGCGTCCGGTCTCCGTGAGCCGGAAGACGGCAACCGCCCGCACGAGCTCCTGCGCCTGCTCCTGCAGCGTCGCGGCAGCGGCCGCGCTTTCCTCGACGAGCGCGGCGTTGTGCTGCGTCGCCTTGTCCATCTCGACCACCGCCTCGCCGACCTGCGCGAAGCCCGAGCTCTGCTCGGCGCTGGCGTTGCTGATCTCGCCCATGATGTCGGTCACGCGGCGGATCGAGCCGACGACCTCCGTCATGGTCGAGCCAGCCCGGTCGACCAGCCGGGCACCCGCCTCGACGCGCTCGACGCTGGCGTTGATCAGCGCCTTGATCTCGCGGGCCGCCCCTGCCGAACGCTGCGCGAGGCCGCGCACCTCGCCGGCGACCACCGCGAAGCCGCGGCCCTGCTCGCCGGCGCGCGCCGCCTCGACCGCGGCGTTCAACGCCAGGATGTTGGTCTGGAAGGCGATCGCGTCGATGACGTTGATGATCTCGGCAATCTTCTTCGAGCTGTCGTTGATGCCCTTCATGGTCTCGACGACCTCGCCGACCACCGTGCCGCCGGCCGTCGCGACCTCGCTCGCGCTCCTGGCCAGCTCGTCGGCCTGGCGTGCGTTGTCGGCGTTCTGGCGCACCGTGGCGCTCAACTGCTCCATGGATGCGGCGGTTTCCTCCAGGGCGCTGGCCGCCTCCTCGGTGCGCGAGGACAGGTCGCTGCCGCCCTGCGCGATCTGCGAGCTGGCCGTCGCCACGCCCTGGGCGTGCCGGCGCACCTCCGAGACCACGCCGGCCAGGTTCTGCCTCATGACGCCGAGGGCCTGCACGAGCTGTCCGATCTCGTTGTTGCCGCGCGGCTCGATCTCCCTGCCGAGGTCGCCGTCGGCGATGGCACGCGCCATGTCGACCGCCTCGCGCACCGGAACGGTCACGCTGCGCACGAAGGCGGTAGACAGGGCGAGCGAGAGCGCGACGATCAGCGCGAGCAGCCCGGCCACCAGGTATTCGGTGCGCTGCAGGCCGGTCGCACGCGCCTGCAGCAGGTCGACGAGGCTTTGCGTCGCCGCTTCGTCGAGCTCGTAGACGCTGGCGATCGTGGCGGTGAGCTCGTCGTAGTAGTCCTTGCTCGCGAGATCGAACTGCAACGCCTCGACCAGCCTCTTGTCCACGACCGACAGCGACCGCGCGATGTTCCCCTTCATCGTCGACACGCGCGGCTGCAGCTCGGACTGCAGCCGCTCGTCGGCTGCGAACGCCTTCGCGAGGCCGCGCGTCACGTCGTCCATCCGCTCCATCGCGCGCTGCTTCGTGTTGACCAGCGCGGCACGGCTGGCGTCGGAAAGGTACTGTTGCGCCAGCGCGGCGGTTCCGATGGCGCGCGTGCGACCCAGCATCTCGGCGAGCCACGGCGCGTGCACGAAGGAAGCATTGGCCAGCGCATTGCTCGCGCGCTCCGGGATGAGCGCCACGCCGGATTCGTCGAACATCTCGTCGCCCAGGTTCATCAGCGAGACGACGAGCTCGGTGTGCCGCTGCGAGCTCTTGTCGGCGTCATCGAGCCGCTTGCCTGCGATGTCCGCCTGAATGGCCGCCCATTGCTGCTTGCGCTCGTTCCATCCGGCAAGGACCTTCTCGGAAGGGTGTACCGCGGCAAGCCGGGCATCGAGTGCCGCGATGGCCTTGCCGATCGCCTCGCGCGCGCCCGGCAGCTGTGCGGCCAGCACGTTGCCCTTGCCCGGCGTCGCGATCGATTCGCCCCCGCCCAGCACACTGGCCGCAAGACCCCGATGGTTCTGGACCAGCTGGATCACCTTCTGCAGCGCAATGATCGATGCCGCCCCCTCGACATGGCGCTGCGCGATCTCGACGTCCGCGGACGTGCGCTGCAGGTACAGCGTGGTGGGCAGGGCCAGGGTGACGAGCGCGACCAGCCCGAGGACCAGGAACTTGCTCGAAAGGCTCATCCGGTGAAGAAGCGACATTGATGTCTCCTGGTTCGGTGCGCGCTTGCGATGGGGCCCGCTCAATGCACGCCCGTCTCCACCAGGCCCATTTCGGGGCTGCTCATCAGCTTCTCGATGTCCACCAGGATCAGCATGCGGTCGTCGATGGCGCCGATCGCCAGGAGATGCTCGGCATCGACGCTGGCGTTGAATTCGGGCACCGGGCGCAGCTGCTCGGTGGACAGCGTGATCACGTCGGAAACGGCATCGACCACCATGCCGACGATCCTCGAGCCGATGTTCAGCACGATGACGACCGTGAAGTGGTCGTACCTCGCCTCCTCGAGGCCGAACTTCAGCCGCATGTCGACGATCGGAACGATCACGCCGCGCAGGTTCACGACCCCCTTGATGAAGGGCGGAACGTTGGCCAGCCGCGTCGGCTCCTCGTACGAGCGGATCTCCTGCACGCGCAGGATGTCGATGCCGTACTCTTCCCTGCCGAGCTTGAAAGCGAGGAATTCGCGCAGGCTCGTCGAAGCGCCCCCGTCAGGCATCGCTCCGGGGATCGGCTGGGGGGCCCCGAAGGCGGGCTGCGTCGTCGTCGGTGTGGCATTGCTCATGGTCTGGTCTCCTCCAGGGGAAGGGGTTCGGGCCGGCCCGGGGCCGGGGGTCGCAGCCCGCGGCAGCCGTCCATCGATTCGATCTTCGGCCGATCGCCGGCGTTCTTGAGCGGAATCGCTGCCGTGCCGGCTCCGTCAATGCACGAGGGCGGAGGCGGGCCGCTCCTCCACGGCGCGCCGCGTGAGCGATCCGATGTCCAGGATCAGCGCCACCCGCCCGTCGCCCATGATCGTGGCGCCGGAAATGCTGTCGACCTTGCGGTAGTTCGATTCCAGGTTCTTCACGACGACCTGCTGCTGGCCGATGAGCGCATCCACCACCAGCGCCGCCCGGCGCCCTTCGCTCTCGGCGACGACGGCGATCGGGGTGCCGGCCGCCGCTTCGGTCGAAGGCACCGCGAACAGTCGCTTGAGGTCGACCACCGGCAGGTACTCGCCGCGCACCTGCACGACCCGCCCGCCGCCGCCGACGGTGCGGATCATGGCATCGCGCAGCTGGAACGACTCCACGACCGAGGCGAGCGGAACGATGTAGACGTCGGCACCCACCGCCACGCTCATGCCGTCCATGATCGCCAGCGTCAGCGGCAGGCGGACCTTGACGCTCATGCCGCGCCCCTCGCAGGAATCGATCTCCACCGACCCGCCCAGCAGCGTGATGTTCTTCTTCACGACGTCCATCCCGACGCCGCGCCCCGACACGTCGGTGACGGTGTCGGCGGTCGAGAATCCGGGCGCGAACACCAGGTTCCAGACCTCGGCGTCGGACATCGCATCGGAAGCGTCGATGCCGCGCTCGCGCGCTTTCGCGAGCAGCCTGGCACGCGACAGGCCGCGCCCGTCGTCGCAGACCTCGATCACGATCGAGCCGCCCTCGTGGGAAGCCGCCAGCGAGATGGTGCCGGTCTCCGGCTTGCCGCTGGTGCGCCGCTGCTCGGGCAGCTCGATCCCGTGGTCGCAGCTGTTGCGCACCAGGTGCGTCAACGGGTCGATGATCTTCTCGACCAGCCCCTTGTCGAGCTCGGTCGCCTCTCCGCGCGTGACGAAATCGACCTTCTTGCCCAGGCGGCCGGCCAGGTCGCGCAGCATGCGCGGGAACCGGCTGAATACGGTCGACATCGGGATCATCCGGATCGACATCACCGCTTCCTGCAGGTTGCGGGTGCTGCGCTCGAGGTCGGCCAGCCCGGCGATCATCTGCTCGTGCAGGCCGGGATCGAGCCGCGTGCCGTTCTGCGCCAGCATCGCCTGCGTGATCACGAGCTCGCCGACCAGGTTGATCAACTGGTCGACCTTCTCCACCGAAACGCGCAGCGTCGACGCTTCGCTGCCGGCACCGCGGGGAGCGGCGCCCGCCGGCGGCGTGCCGCCGCCCGCGGCCGGCGCGGCGCGGCGCGGCGCGGCGCCGGCGGAATCCGGTCCGTCTGCCTGCGCCGGTGCGGCCGCATCGTCCTCGCCCCGGACTGCCCCGGCCTCGGCTCCGTCCTCGGCCACTGCATCGGGCAGCACCGGCGCTCCCGGGGCGCCTTCGTGGAAACCATAACCCGGGCCGGTCGGCTGCAGGCTGAGCAGGGCCCGATCGATGTGGAACGTGAACAGATCGAGCAGGTCGTCGTCGCCGCTGGCGGTGATGATGCGGAAGCGCCGCATGCCGTCGGCCGCGTGGCCGGCATCGAGCCGCTCGATGGTGCCGAGGTCGGCGATCTCACGAAACAGATCGAACAGGTTGTCGGCCTGATCGGGGGCGTCGAGGGGGCCTACGACGAGCTCGAGGGTACGCGTGCCCTGCGGCTGCGGCGGTTCGGCCGCGGGCGGCTGCGTCCCGGCCTGCATCGCCGCTGCCGCCGCCTCGACCGGTGTTTCGATCTGCGCCTCGACCTGTGCCGCGGTCTGCGTCCCGACCGCGCCGGCGCGCTGGGCGCGCCCCGCGCCGTCCGCCACCGCGGCAGCCGGCCGGCCCTCGGCCAGGGCGCGCAGCGTGGCGCGCAACGCCGTATCGTCGACCGACGCCTGCGCACCGTCGCGCTGGCGGCCCGCCAGTTGGGCGCGCAGCGTGTCGCCCGCCTGCAGCAGCACGTCGACCATCGCGGCGTCGGGTGCCAGCTCGCGACGGCGCAGCCGGTCGAGCAGGGTCTCCATTTCGTGCGTCAGCTCGGCCAGCTCGGTGAAACCGAAGGTGGCCGCCCCTCCTTTCACCGAGTGCGCGCAGCGGAAGATCGCGTTGAGCGTTTCGTCGTCGGCCGCCTCGAGGTCGATCTCGAGCAGCAGCTGCTCCATGCGCTCGAGATTCTCCGACGCCTCCTCGAAGAAGACCTGGAAGAACTGGCTCAGGTCAAGGGCATCACCGCCCGGGTACGACATCGCCTCGCTCATTGTCTGCTCCCGGTTTCGGGCATTACCTTGCGAATCACCTCGATCAGCTTGGCCGGATCGAAAGGCTTGACCATCCACCCGGTGGCGCCCGCTTCGCGGCCCGCGCGCTTCATCTCGTCGCCCGATTCGGTGGTGAGGATCAGGATCGGCGTCGCGCGGTACTGGGGCAGCTCGCGCAGCTTGCGCGTCAGGCCGATACCGTCGAGCCGCGGCATGTTCTGGTCGGTGAGCACCAGGTCGAAGCTGCGGCCGCTCGACTTGTCCCACGCATCCTGTCCGTCGACGGCCACGACCACGTCGTAGCCTGCCCCGCGCAGGGTGAACGACACCATCTGCCGCATCGACACCGAATCATCCACCGCGAGTATCGTTCGCATCTTGTTCTCCGCACTTCCCTTCGGGCTCAGCCGAACAATTCGACCGAGCCGGCATCCATCTCCGCGCAGGTCACCGGGTTGGCGCGCAGCGGCGCCTGCTCGACCGCCGCCTCGCCGTCCTCGTCGGAACCGAAGGCGTCCTGCGCCAGGCGGTCGACGCAGTTCTGCAGGCGCCGTCGGGTATGCGCGATCAGCTGGGTGCCGAGATCGTGGAATTGCAGCGCCGTGATCGCCTCGCCGAGATGAGGCGGCAGCGCCGTCCCCGCCTCGCGCGGGCCGCCCGCCGGCGCCCCGGGCGTCTCGAGCCCGACCGCCACCGCGTGAAAGCTCGCCATCAGCGTCCGGGCCGCGTCATCGAGCAACTGCGCCAGCCGGTCGAGGTCGTTGCACGCAGCGACCAACCCCTCCTGTACATCGGCCGCCAGGGGCAGCGCGATGCCGCCGTTCATCGGATCGGGCGCGGCGCGCATCGCGTTCACCCCGTGGCCGCGCGCGTACGCGCATCCGGTGTGCCGGAGGCCGCGCGCGCGCACTCGATCAGCCGCCGCGCGATCGACGAAAGCGGCAGCACCTCGTGCGCGGCCCCGTGCGCGATGGCCTCGCGCGGCATGCCGAAGATCACGCAGCTCGCCTCGTCCTGCGCGATGTTCCAACTGCCCGCATCGCGCATCTCCTTCATCGCCCGGGCCCCGTCGGCCCCCATTCCGGTGAGCATGATGCCGATCGCGTTGGCGCCGACCACCCGAGCGGCCGAGCGAAACAGCACCTCGACCGACGGCCGATGCCGGTTCACCGGCTCGCCCTCGGCGACGCGCGCCAGATAGTTCGCGCCCGAACGCTCCACCGACAGGTGCAGCCCGCCGGGGGCGATGTAGGCATGGCCGGGCAGCACCCGCTCGCCGTCGACCGCTTCCTTCACTGCGATCCGGCACAGCGAATTCAGTCGCGCGGCGTAGCTCGCGGTGAAGCCGGGCGGCATGTGCTGCGTGATCAGGATCGCCGGCGCATCGGGCGGCAGGTTCACCAGCACCTCGCGGGTCGCCTCGGTGCCGCCGGTGGAGGCGCCGATGAAGACCACCTTCTCGGTGGTGAGCAGGCGCCGCACGGGCGGATGCGGGAGCTGCGCGCCCGCCTGCCCGGCAGGCGCGGGGTCGGCCGGCGCGATGGCACGCGGCCTGCGCAGCCGGGCGCGTGCCGCGATGCGCAGCTTGTCGGCGATCTCGTCGGAGAGCCCCTGCAGCCCGTCGGCGACGCCGATCCGCGGCTTGGCCACGAAATCGACGGCGCCCAGCTCGAGCGCCTGCATGGTGACCTCGGCGCCGCGCTCGGTCAGGGTAGAGACCATGACCACCGGCATCGGACGCAGCCGCATCAGGCGGCCGAGGAAGTCGAGCCCGTCCATGCGGGGCATCTCGACGTCGAGCGTGAGCACGTCCGGGTCGAGCCGGCGGATCATCTCGCGCGCGATCAGCGGATCGCCTGCCGTGCCCACGCATTCCATGTCGGGCTGGCGGTCGATGAGGCGCGCCAGCACGCTGCGGATCAGCGCCGAATCGTCGACGACCAGCACGCGGATCTTGCGGCCCGCGGCGGTCATCGGCGCGCCTCCGGCGCCGGGTCGACGAAGAGATCGACGGTGCCGCCGCCGGTCGCGGCCGGCCGCGCGCGCTGGGCAGCCGCGCGATCCTGCTGCTGCAGCGCCGCCGCCTTCGACGCCATCAGCCGCTTGACCACGACGCGCCCGCTCGCCGGCATGAAGCACACCTTGCGCGGATGCACGTCGAGCACGTCGCGGGCGACCACCGGGATGCCCTCGGTCCTCAGGTATTCGAGCACGAAGCGCGTATTGCGCTCACCCACGTTCACGGAGTCCATTCCGGCGATCACCTGCGCGCCGCCGAACACTTTCGCATCGAGGGAAGTGCGCGCCGCGCCGCGGCGCAGCAGCTCGTTGACCAGCAGCTCCATCGCGTACGATCCGTAGCGTCCGTCCACTGCGTCACCCTCGGGCAGCATGAAGTGGTTCATGCCGCCGATGCGGCGATCGCGATCCCACAGGCACGCCGCGATGCAGGAGCCGAGCGTCGTCATGATGAGGATGTCCTCGCTCTCGACGAAGTACTCGCCGGGCAGCACCTTCACCGCTTCGTTGCCGAAGTGCGTGTCGTACCAGAAGAAGGAGGCCTCGCCGGGGCGGCGCGGCGCCGCCCGCAACCGACTCAGACGCGAGCCCGTCATACGCGCTCATAGACGGTCTTGCCCAGGGGCCGGAAGAGGTCGCGCGAATCGGCGAAGTTCTCCGAATGCCCCGCGAACAGGCGGCCGCCGGGCGTCATCGCGCCATGCATGCGCTCGAGTACGGCCCGCTGCGTAGCCGCGTCGAAGTAGATCATCACGTTGCGGCAGAAGACGATGTCCATCGGTTCGTCCATGCGCCATTTCGGCTCGGCGAGGTTGACCACCCGGAACTCGACGAGACGCCGTAGCTCGGGACGCACGCGCACGAACCCTTCGTTGGCGCCGGTTCCGCGCAGGAAATGCCGGCGCAGCCGCTCCGGACTGAGCCCGCGCGAGTCGGCCGGATACACGCCGGCCTCGGCGCTGGCGAGCACCCGGGTGTTGATGTCGCTGCACACGATGCGCACCTCCGCGCGCGGACCCAGCGCCTCGATCACGGTCATCGCGATCGAATACGGCTCCTCGCCGGTGGAGGCGGCGTTGCACCAGATCCGCAGGCGCCGGCCGGCGCGCCGGCGCAGCTCGGCCTCCAGGACCGGGAAATGATGTTCCTCGCGGAAGAAGGCCGTGAGATTGGTCGTGAGGCAGTTCACGAACTCCTGCCATTCGTCCCGCGTCGACACCTCCGGCGACGCCTCCAGCCACCGCAGGTAGCTCGAGAACGACGGATGGCCGAGGTCGCGCAGCCGCCGCGACAGCCGGCTGTAGACCATCGCGCGCTTGGCCGCCCCCAGATGGATGCCCGCCCGGTCGTAGATGAGCCGGCGCACACGCTCGAAGTCCGCCGGCTCGAAGGCGAAATCGGTCCCGCCATTCGGCATGGCGGCCGGCGAGACGGAAGCGGACGGGGCGACGTTCATTCGGAATGCGGATGGGCGAAACGTGATATCGGCAGCGGGCGCGGCGACTGTAGGGGTGCGGGTCATTCTGGCGGCCGGACAGCGGCGCGATCCGTCGAACAACGGCCCGAAACCCGTACAATCCCGGCATCTCCATCCGGCCGCCGCACCCGCGTTGACCCCCACGCCCGCCGATCGCCCCGAGCATCCGCAGCGCCTGCGCGTGCTGGTCGTCGAGGATTCCGAGCTCGACTATGAGCTCCTGCTGGCGACGTTCGCACGCGAGCGGCTCGAGATCGAGTCCCGGCGCGTGGAAACCCGGGAGCAGCTGGTCGCGGCGCTCGCCGAGGCCGAGTGGAGCGCGGTGATCTCCGACCACCACCTGCCGGGCTTCTCCAGCACCGAGGCCCTCCAGATCGTCCGGGCCGGCGGGCGCATCCTGCCGTTCATCATCGTCTCGGGCATGATCGGCGAGGAAGCCGCGGTCACCGCGATGCGCAACGGCGCCGACGACTACCTCATCAAGGGCCGCCTGGCGCGCCTGGTGCCGGCGCTGCTCAACGCGCTGTCGGCCGCCGAGGCGCGGCGCGGACGGGAGCACGCGATGCTGGCGCTCGAGGCGTCGCAGCGGCGGCTGCGCGAGCTGCTGGCGCACCTGGACGCGGTCGTCGACGAAGAGCGCGCCGGCATCGCACGTGAAGTCCACGACGACATCGGCGGCACGCTCGCGGCGCTGCGCTTCGACCTGTCGTGGATCGAGCGCAACGGCGAGCCGCGCAGCGCGGAGCGCGCACGCCACGCCATCGAGACGCTCGGGCAGGCGATGCAGGCGGCCCAGCGCATCCAGCGCAATCTGCGCCCGCCGGTGCTCGATGCCGGGCTGCTCGAGGCGCTCAAGTGGCAGATCGGCGAATTCCGGCGCCGCATCGGCATCGCCGTGAGCTTCTCGAGCAACGTCGAGACGCTCGCCGTCGACGCCGACATCGCCATGACCGTGTACCGCACGCTGCAGGAAGCGCTCACCAACGTCGCCAAGCACGCCGGGGCAGCCTCGGTAAGAGTCGGGCTGATCGCCGGCGCCGGCCAGCTCTCGCTCGAGATCGCCGACGACGGCATCGGGCTGCGCTCGAGCGACCTCGACAAGCCCGCCTCGTTCGGCCTGCGCGGCCTGTCGGAACGGGCGCAGCGCATCGGCGGATGGCTCGACGTGACGCCCGCCGCGGCCGGCACCTGCCTGCTGCTGTCGCTGCCCATCCCCGCATCGGCTGCCGCGGGCGAGGAGCAGCCATGATCCGCGTCGTGCTGGTGGACGATCACGCGCTGATCCGCCGCGGGCTGCGCGAAACGCTCACCGAGGCCGGCGGCATCGAGGTGGTGGGCGAGGCGGGCAGCTACGCCGAGCTGCGCGCCGTGCTGCGCGAGGTGCGCTGCGAGGTCATCCTGCTCGACCTCAACCTGCCGGGACGCAGCGGCATGGACGTGCTCGCGGCACTGGCGGCCGACGGCAGTCCGGTGCGGGTGGTGGTGCTCTCGCAGTATCCGGAAGACCAGTACGGCATCCGTGCGCTGCGCGCCGGCGCCATGGCCTACCTGAACAAGTCGGCCGAGCCGGCACGCATCGTCGAGGCGGTGCGCGCCGTGGCAGGCGGGCGCAAGTACCTGACCCCGGAAGTGGCGCACCTGCTGCTCGATACCGTCACCGGCAAGGCCGCGGAGGCGGCGCACGACCAGCTCTCGGAGCGCGAGATGCAGACCCTGATGATGATCGCCTCCGGGCGCAAGCTCTCGGAGATCGCCCAGGCGCTGTCGCTGTCGCCCAAGACGGTGAGCGTGTATCGCGCCCGCGTGCTCGAGAAGCTCGGCGTCTCCAGCAACGCCGAGCTGGCATCCTACGCACTGCGCAACGGGTTGATCGAGTAGCGCCTGCCCGCGCCATGCGGCCCTTCCCCGCACGGCGCACTTTCAGTCGGCGATCAGGCGCTCGCCCGGCGAGGCGACGATCACGCGGTTCTTGCCGGCGCGCTTGGCCTCGTACATCGCGTCGTCGGCGCGCGCGAGGGCCTGCTCGAGCGTCTCGCCGCGGCGCACCTCGGCCACGCCCGCCGAAAACGTCACGCGCACCGGCCCGGACCGGTGCAGGAACACGTCGGCGGCGAGCGTCCGCTGCAACCGGCGCACTGCCTCGGCGGCATCGCGCGCGCCGGCCCCCGACAGCAGCAGCACGAACTCCTCGCCCCCGTAGCGCGCGGCGCAGTCGCCCGGCCGCATCCCGGCGGCCAGCACCGCCGCGAGATGGCGCAGCGCGTCGTCGCCCGTCTGATGGCCGAGCGCGTCGTTGAGCTTCTTGAAGTCGTCGACGTCGAGCAGCGCCACGGCGAACGGGCGCGTCTGCGCATCGCAGGCGGCCAGCATGTCCCTGAACGTGCGCTCGAGCCCGCGCCGGTTGAGCAGCCGGGTCAGGTGATCGGTCATCAGCTGGGTGCCCGTCGAGCGCAGCTCGCCGGCCAGCCGCTCCACTTCCTGCTCGAGGTGCGTCGCGCGCTCGGCGGCCGCCGCGAAGTCGTGCTTCGACGACTCGATCTCGAGGTGCATCGAGCGCGTATCCTCGATCAGCCCGCGCACCGTGCCGGCGAGCGCCGGCAGGTCGTCCGCGCGTTCGATCTCCCCGATGTAGGCGCCCAGCTTCTCGCCGAAGCGCGCGCTCGATGCGGTCAGGCCGCGCAGCCATTCGATGCACTGCGCGATCATCGTCTTCATCATCTGCAGCGAATCGCGTCGCAGCTTCAGCAGCCGCTGGTGCTCTTCCGCGGTGCGGCGCAGCAGCACGCGCGCCTGCTCCAGGTCGCGCGGATCGGGCTGCCCGTCGCGCGAGCCCAGGTTGGCGCGGATCGCGTCGAACTGCTGGCGCACCCAGGCCTCCTCCTCGACGAGCCGGGGCACGGTCTCGCAGATCGCCGCCAGCAGCGAGGTCAGGTCGGCCAGCAGCCGTTCCGCGTCGATCGCCCCGGCGGCACCCCGCGGCGCCGTTTCCACCGCCGCGTCGTCCGGGGCGTGGCGCCACGACTCGACGAGGCTGCGCAGCCGGATGGCCAGCACCTGGTCGTCGCCGCAGGCCAGCACCCGCGCCAGCGCCTGCTTCTTGCGGGCCAGCGTCCAGTTGCGATGGCCCACGTCGAGCTGGCGTACCGCCTCGGCGACGAGCGGACCGATCGCCGCGGCGCGCACGACCCCGCCGACCGCCCGCCAGGCCTGGCCGTAGCGCTCCGGCGTGGGGGGCAGGCCGTGCTCCGCAAGGTAACGCAGCGCGCTGCGCGCCAGCCGTGCCGACTCGCTGTCGATCGGTGTGGCAGTCGTCATCGCATCTCTCCCGAAAGAACCGCGCCGTGCACCGGCGTCTCGAATGCCCGCTTGCCGGGCGTGGTGACCGCGCCGATGGCGCGGATCCGGTCGATCGTCGCGACCAGTTCGTGCGCCGGGACGGCCGGCGCGAAAAGAAAGCCCTGCATGTCCCGGCAACCCATGGCGAGCAGGGTGCGCGCCTGCGCAGGCGTCTCGACGCCCTCGGCCACGAGGTGCAGGCGCAGGCTGCGGCCCAGCGCCACGATCGCGCGCACCACCGCTTCGTCCTCGGCCGAGACGCCGAGCATGCGCACGAAGCTGCGGTCGATCTTCAGCTTGCGGATCGGCAGGCGGGTCAGGTAGGACAGCGAGGAATAGCCGGTGCCGAAGTCGTCGAGCGACAGCCCCACGCCCAGCTCGCGCAGCGCCTGCAGGGCGCCGAGCGTGGAGTCGAAGTCGCGCACCGTGCACGACTCGGTCAGCTCAAGCTCCAGCATGCCCGGCGACAGGCCGTGCGCGCGGATCGCGTCGCGCACCGTCTGCGCCAGCGAGGGGCGCTCGAAGTGCAGCGTGGACACGTTCACCGACACCTGAGGAATGCCCGTGCCGGCATCGTGCCAGGCGCGCATGGCCGTGCACGCCTCGCGGATGGCCCACTCGCCGATGGGCACGATCAGGCCGCTTTCCTCGGCCAGATCGATGAACTCGATGGGCGGCACGATGACGCCGTCGCGCCGCCAGCGCACCAGCGCCTCCACGCCCACCGGCGTGGCGCGCAAGGCATCGACGCAGGGTTGGTAGTGCAGCTCGAACTCGCCGCGTTCCAGCGCCTTGTGCAGGCCGCTGAGCATCGTCAGGCGCGTGCCGGTGCCGGCCTTGCGCATCGAACCGTACCACTTCACCGTCTGGCTGCCGAGCGCCTTGGCCGCGGCCAGCGCGGCATCGGCCCGCGACAGCAGCAGCCCGGCGCCGTCGCCGTCGTCCGGATAGACGGCGATGCCGGCGCAGCACGAGACGAAACACTCGGTGCCGGCGACGGCGAACGGACGCCGGAAATCCACCAGCAGCGAGTCGACCAGCGCGTTGATCTCGGCCTGGTCGCGCACCCGCGGCAGCAGGATGGCGAACTCGTCGCCGGGCAGGCGCGCCAGCAGCGGCTCGCGGGCCGGCCGCGCGCCGCTCTCCGCGCCGCGGGCGGAGAAGGCCGCGAGCGCTCCGGACAGCCGTTCGCCGATCAGGCACATCACCTCGTCGCCCGCGACCTGGCCGAGCGATTCGTTGATCCGCCTGAAGCTGTCGAGGTCGAGCGCGACGATCGCCAGCCGGCCGCCGTGCGCGCGCGCCGCCACCACCGCCTCGGCGCACAGCGCAATGAAGCGGTTGCGGTTGGGCAGGCCGGTCAGCACGTCGGCGCTGGTCAGCCGCTCGATGTCGGCCTCGGCGCGCACGCGGTCGGTGATGTCGCGGATCACGCCGCGCAGCATCGACACGCGTCCGCCGGCATCGCGATACGGATCCACCTCCACCCGCGCCACCAGCCGCTGGCCGGCGATGGTGCGCATCGGAAGGTCCATGGAGAACGATTCCTCGAACCGGATCGCCGCCTGGGTGCGGCGTCGCAGCTCGAGTCGATGCGCTTCGTCGGGGATCAGCCGCATGAACTCGTGCTCGCTGATCGAGACCCGCGGATACTCGAATCCCATGATCGCGAAGCTGCCCGCCGACCCGCGGAATTCGCGCGCATCGAGATCGAAATCGAAGCTGCCCGCGCGGCTGGAGTCGTACACGATGGCGAGCCGCTCCTGGCTCGCCAGCAGCTCCCGCTGCACGCTGACCAGCCGGTGCAGGTGCTTCAGGCGCGCCGACAGCGCCACCCAGCGGGTCGACTTGGCGAAGACGTCGACCGCGCCCACCTCGCACAGGCGATCGACGGCCTCGTCGACCTCGCGGCCGGTGAGCAGCAGCACCGGGCAGCGGGCAAAGCGCGTGTCGGTGCGCAAGCCGGCATGGAGCCCGAGCGGGTCGACCCCCGGAGCCGAGGCGTCGACCACCAGCACGTCGGGCACCCCGGCGGCATCCTCGGTCATCAGCGCCTCGATCGACCGATGGACCTCGACCCGGAAGCCGCATGCGTGCAGCGCCGCCGCGGCGGCGCTGCGCCATGCCGCGTCCTCGTCGACCAGTGCAATCATCGGTAGCCGCTCGATCGGCCCGCGCCCGGCCACGGCGTGGTCAGCCGGACTTCCGATCTGTCTCATTTTTCCGCCACTCCGCGCTCGATTCCGACCAGTAGATCGACTCGACATCGACCATCTCTTGATTTCGACCGCGCATTCGGTAGATTTAGCCCCACCCATCGCCCGAACCTCTCTCGTGCCCCCCTCTTCCTCCCGGACCGCCGGCTTTCCCCGATCGGGCTTCGCCCTTCCGCTTGCAGTATTGAGTGCGCTCGCGGTCTTCGCGCTGCTGTGGTGGCAGCCCGGCCGACCGACGGTCGGCGATGCCCCCCCGGATGGCGGCTTCGTTGCCTCGGTGCCGGCCTGGACGGCCGCCGTCCTGGCTGCCTGCGCGCTGGTGTCCGCCTGGCTGGCCTTCGTGGCCGGACGCGCCTGGGTCCGTTCGCAGCGGCAGATGGGGCGCCTCGCCGCCGATGCCGCACGCATCGCGCTCGGCGAATACGGCTGGCGCGCCGGCAAGGCCGGGACGCCGGCGCTCGAACCGGTCACCGAGGCGCTGAACCGGCTGGCCTCGCTCGTCGCGGCAGCCGAATCGGTCGTCGGGGATCGCGATCGCCAGCTCGCGACGATGCGCGGCCTGGGCGGCCTGTCCTACTGGGAGACCGACGGCGAGGGGAGGTTCACGCGCGTCGAATACGAGGCATCCTGGCCGCGCTACCGGCGGGTCCAGCATGCCGGACGACTGCAGTTCGACGGCGCGCGGGCGCTCGAGCCCGCGCCGTGGCAGGCGGTGCAGGAAGCGATCGCGCAGCGTCGCGCCTTTCGCGATCTGCCGCTCGAGCGCATCGATGCCGAGGGGCGCAAGGTGTGCGTCCTCGAATCGGGCAGCCCGTGGTTCGACCGCGACGGGCGCTTCCTGGGCTACAGCGGCGTCACGCGCCTGATGACCCCCGAGACATCGACGCGCGGCGAGGCGGGCGCGCGCGTGGCGATGCAGACCAGCTCCGAGGCGATGCTGCTGATCGCCCTGGAAGGCGACGGCGCCGGGATCCACGGCTCCAACGCCGCGGCCCACCGGCTGTTCGAGCGCGATGCGCCGGCGCTCGAAGCCGAGCCCGTCGGGGCGCTGCTCGCCGACGACGAGGCGTCGGTGCGTGCCGAGCTCGAGCAGGCGCTCGCGGCGCATCGCCCGCTGCGGCGCACGCTGGTCGTGCGCAACCGCTTCGACGAGCGCATCGAAGCGTTGGCGCGGCTCGAGCCGGTTCCCGGGCATCCGCGGCTGGCCGTGCTGGCACTCGATCCGCGCGAGCCCAGGCTGGCCGCGCTGCGCGAGCGCGCGAACGCCGAGGAATCGCTGCGTGCGCGCCTGGCCGACCAGACCCGCCGGCTCGAGCGGGCGATGCGCGAAGCGGAGTCCTTCGCGAGCAGCCTCACGCACGATCTGCGCGCGCCGCTGCGCGCCGTCGACGGCTTCGCGAAACTGCTGCTCGAGAACCACTCGGCGCAGCTCGACACCGCCGGGCAGGAATGCCTGGCGCGCATCCTGACCGGCTGCGAGCGCATGGACGACATGATCCATGCGGTGCTCGCGCTGTCGCGCATCGACCACCGGCCGCTGGCCGCCATCCCGGTCGACCTGGGCCGCATCGCCGCGGAAGTGCTGGAGACGCTCACGCGCCAGGACCCGGCGCGCCGGGTCGAGGTGCGCATGGGCAAGGCGCTGCACGCGCACGGCGACCCCGCCCTGCTGCGCATCGTCCTCGAGAACCTGCTGGGCAATGCCTGGAAGTACAGCGCCCCGACCGAGCATGCCGTGATCCGCTTCGAAGCGACGACCGACGCCCAGGGCCGCCGGACCTTCTGCATCGCCGACAACGGCGTCGGCTTCGACATGCGCCACGTCGATCGCCTGTTCGGTTTGTTCCAGCGGCTGCACGCCCCGGAGCGCTTCCCCGGCAGCGGCGTCGGCCTGGCCACGGTCAAGCGCATCGTCGAGCGGCACGGCGGATCGGTATGGGCCGAGTCGGCGCCCGGGGACGGCAGCCGCTTCTTCTTTCGCCTCGGCAGCGCCGCCGACGATCAGCGGCCGTCCATGGCCTCCGAGACCGGCGAAGCCGCGGATGCGGCGTCCGGTCCGCCGCCCGTGATCGCCTGATCGACCATCTCGCGCACCAGGCGGTGCTTGAGCCCCTCGATGTCGGCCGACATGAGTGAGGCCATGCTGATGACGCCGGTCAGAAAGCCCAGCGTCTTGCAGAAGAGCGCTTCGGCGAGGTGGCGGACCTCGGTCCCGGCATCCGTGCCGGTGCCGGCGCAGGCGCCGATCATCTCGGCCAGCGTCTCGAGGAAGCGGTAGGGATTCGGGCACGGTGCTCCGTCCCCCGGCTCGGCGGGGTCGACGCTGCCGTCTCGTATCGAGAACACCACCCAGTAGTGGTGCCGGTTGTCGAGCCAGTACTGCAGGTAGCCGTCGAGGTAGGCGCCCAGGCGCTCGGGCGGGCTGCTGCACTCGTGCGCCCGGGCCAGCGCATGCTGGTAGGCGCGCAGCAGAAGCTCCACCCAGATGTGCTGGATCAGGTGCTTCTTGCTCGGGAAATAGCGATACAGCGACATCGGCGGCACGCCGATTTCGCTGGCCAGCTTGCGCATCGAGATCGCTTCGTAGCCGCCCTCGTCGAACATGCGCAGCAGAAGATGGACCGCCTGCTCATGGAGACGGCACTGTTCGCTGCGTGTGCGCCGATGCCGCGTTCGGCCGGATGCAGAAGAACTCATGTCGTCTTCGAATCGTCAGGGCGCATCGGCGCGCTACTCCGTTCGGGTTTCGGCGACAGGCGGATTCTGACAGCTTCGAAGCTGTTTCGGTACCGGCCCGGCCTTCTTCCGGCATCCGCGCAACGATGCACCGGGACGCGTTGCGCCTGGGCGGGCGGAAACGCGGTAGGTCCGCGTATTGCGTTCGCGTACGCAATAACGTAAGTTTCGTGCCTGCTTCCGGGATTGCAGCACCGCCCAGCCGGGCGGACTTTCCCATTGACATGACGCCGCCCGAAGAGCCCGCTATCGCGGACCGGTTCCAGAGTCTGCATGGCGTCATCGCGGCCGTGGTACGCCTGTTCGGCCGCGGCGACTGGACGCTCGCGCGCGGACGCGCTGTCGAGGCCTCGCTGCGGGCGATCCTGCTCGCCTGGGAGCGCGCCGAACGCAACGCCGTCGACGAGCAGGTGCGCGGCGTGCTGGAGGTGCTCGCCCGCGCCGATCACTTCGATCCCGCGGTGACCGTGGATCGCGGGGATCTGATGGAGCGCCTGCTCTCGCTGCGCGAGGGCCTGCTGGTGCACGAGATCCTCGGGCATCCGCAGTGGGAAGGCGTGCGCTGGGATGCGCCGGCGGACCCTTCTGCGGCGCAGGATGCCGTCCTGCAGATGTCCGACCGCTTCGGCGGTCTGCTCGCGAAGGCTTTCACGCGTCTGCACAAGGCCGACTTCCCCCTGGGCGATCACGTGCTCGTCAGCGTCACCAACCGGCGCGGAACGATCGTCGAGGTCAACGAGCGTTTCTGCGACATCAGCGGCTATCCGCGCGCCGAGCTGCTGGGCGCCACCCACCGCCTGATCAGTTCCGGCCGCCATTCGCGGGGATTCTACCGGGAGATGTGGCGCAGCATCCGCCGCGGCGACATCTGGGACGGCGAGATCTGCAATCGCAGGAAGGACGGCACGTACTACTGGCTGCACTCGACGATCATCCCGGTGCCCGGCGAAGGCAGGCGGCCGCACGAATACGTCTCGGTGTGCACCGAGGTCACCGCCTCGAAGGCGGCCGAGGATCGCCTCTGGCTCCTCGAGCAGGTGGTGGCGACGAGCGCGGGCGGCGTGGTGATCGCCGACGCCCTGCGCCCGGGATACCCGATCTGCCACGCCAACCCCGCCTTCGGCCGGCTGCTGGGCATGCCGGAGGCGGCGCTCGGCGGCCGTTCACTGCGCGGCCTGCTGGCCGCCGGCCAGCGCGCCGAGGTGGTCGACGAGATCGACGCCGGGCTCGGATCGCCGCGCGAGACGACGCTGACCCTGCACGGCGCCCGGGCCGGCACGGCCGGCCCCGAACCCTACTGCCTCGATCTGCGCCTCTCGCCGGTCCTGCACGATGGCATCGTCACCCACGTGGTCGGCGTGGCCATCGACATCAGCGAGCTGGCGTCGACGCGACAAGCGCTGGACGATCGCGAGGAGCGGCTGCGGCGCAGCCAGGCGTACGCCGGCGTCGGCACCTGGGACTGCGACATCGCGACCGGCGAGCTGCACTGCTCCGAGCCGGTCGGGCGGCTGCTCGGCCGTGCCGCTGAAACGGCCGGGACGACCTACGAAAGTTTCCTGGCGACGGTCCACCCGCGCGACCGCGCGGCGGTCGAAACCGCGGTGGACGCAGCGCTGACGCTCGGCAAGCCCTACGACATCGAGCATCGCTGCGTGCGGCCCGACGGCACGATCCGCTGGCTGCGCGCGCAGGGACGGGTGACGCGCGACGAACGCGGCCGCCCCGCCCGCATGCTCGGCGTGGCGCAGGATGTCACCGGGCGCAAGGCGCTCGAAGCCGATCTGCAGGAGATCCGCCGGCGCCTGGCCGAGACGCAGCGCCAGGCGCGCATCGGGGACTGGGAGGCCGATCCCGGCAGCGGCGAAACCCGCTGGTCGCCATCGCTGTACGCGCTCTACCGGCGCGATCCGGCCTCGTACCGGCCGCGCCTGGACAGCTTTCGCGAGTGCGCGCATGCGAAGGACGCCGCATCGGTCGACGCGGCGATCGATGCGGCACGGCGCGGCGCCCAGCACGAGTGCCTGCACCGCATCGTGCTGCCCGACGGCGGGCAGCGCTGGGTGCGCCTGCGCGCGGGCGCCCGGCTCGACGAATCGGGCCGGGTGGTGCGCCTGCACGGCAGCGCCCACGACGTCACCGGCGAGCTGCGCCGCAGGGATTGCGCGCGCCTGCTCGAGGAGGTTCTCGCGTCGACCGGCGACGCGGTGGCGATCGCCGATCGCCACGGGCAGCTGATCGCCGCCAATGCGGCATACCGGCGTGCGCTGCGCCGCGAGGAGGACCAGGACGGGCCGGCCGCGCTGCACGAGGCCTGGGCGCCGCCGGGTCGCGACGCGATCGGGCGCGCGATCCAGCGCGGCGCTCCGGAATTCCGCTGGAGCGGCAAGCTGCCGATGCAGCGCGCCGACGGATCGACCTTCGTCGTGCGCAGCAGCATCGGCACCGTGCTCGATGCGCGCCGCGACGTCCGCTACTACGTGCACACCTTCCGCGACGCCGCCGCGGCCGACGCCCGGCCGGAGGATCCCCGGCAAGCCGACGGGCCGATCGATGCGGCAGCCCTGGACGCCCTCGCCGATGCGGGCGATGCATTGCGCGCGCCGGTACGTTCGATTCTCGGTTTCGCGCAGCTGCTGGCCAGGCGCCCGGAATTGTCGATGGTTTCGCGCGAGTACACGCGCCACCTGCTGCGCGCCGGCCGCCGGCTGCTGGAATTCAGCGGCGAGCTGCTCGATCTGGCTCGCGCCCACGGCGGCCGCCTGGCGATGCGCCCCGGGCTGCTGTCTCTCGATGCGGCCATCGATGCCGCCCTCGCGCGCGCGGCGGCCTTCGCGGCCGACCGGGGGGTGCAACTGCGCCGCGAACCTTCGCTGCCGGTGTGCGTGCGGGTCGATCGCGTACGCATCGAGCAGCTGATCGAAGCGCTCGCACGCAGCGCAATCGAATGCGCGGGCGACGCCGCGGTGATCCCCTTCGTCACCGGGCTCGACGGGGCCGGCGGCACCGCCTCGATCCGCATCACCATACCGGAAGCCCGCGGCGACGAGCGGCCGCTGCGCCGCTGGATCGAGACGCCCCGGGATCGCGGGGATTTCGAGGGCGCCGGCCTCGCGGTGCGCATCGCCTGCCTGCTTGCCGCGCGCATGGGCGCGACGATCCGCATCGAAACCGGAACGGCCCCGGGCGCCGCCATCGTCGTCGACATCCCCAAGGCCTGTGCGGACGCGCAAGGCACCGGCACTTCCCGCCCGCGCCGTCTCGCCCGGCTGCTCGGCGCCGGAGCCACGCCCCCGCGCATCCTGTACATCGACGACGACCACGGCAGCCTGGCCCTGGTGCAGGAAGCGTTCCGCAAGGACGAGCGCATGCGCCTGCTGGTGTCGCCCTCGGCGATGCTGGGAATGGAGCTGGCGCGGGCCCATCGTCCGGAGGTGATCCTGCTCGACGTCGACTCGCCGGGCGTCGACGCATTCTCGGTGCTGCGCATCCTGAAGGCGGACCCCGACCTGGCGGCGATACCGGTGATCGCGGTCACCCGCGATGCGACGCCCGACGCTCAGCGCCGCATCGAGGGGGTGGGCTTCTTCCGCTTCATCGAGAAACCGATCTCCATCCTCGAGCTCGCGCGCGTCATCGAGGCCGCATTGGGGTCTGTCTAGGCGCGGGCGGCAACACGGGAGCCGTCCGGAGCGCCGGCGCGCGGGAAGTGCTTCGCCAGCATCGCGGCGAACTCCTCGACGGGCATGGGCGCGCCGTACAGATAGCCCTGGAACAGGCGGCAGCCGATCGCCTCGAGGAAGACGCGCTGCTCGGCCGTCTCGACGCCCTCGGCGATGGCCTCGATCGACAGGCTCCTGGCCAGGCCGACGATGGTCTGCACGACGACCGCGTCGCTGCGATTGACCATCATCTTGCGCACGAAGGACTGGTCGATCTTGAGCTGATCCAGCGGCAGGCGCGTCAGGTAGGCGAGCGAGGAGTGCCCGGTGCCGAAGTCGTCCATCGAGAAGCCGATGCCGAGCGTGCGGATCTCGTTCATCTTGCTCACCGTCTCGTCGATGTCCAAGACCACCATGCTCTCGGTCAGCTCGAGCTTGAGCCGGCCCGAATCGATGCCCGCGCGACGCACGGTGTCGCGCACCTGCGCCACGAAGTCCCCCTGGCGGAACTGCCTCGCGCTGACGTTGACCGCGAGCTTCAGCTGCTGGTATTCGGGCATCTCCTCCCATGCCGCCAGCTGCGCGCAGGCGCGCTCGAGCACCCAGGCACCGATGTCGAGGATGAGGTCGCTTTCCTCGGCCGCACCGATGAAATGGGCCGGGGACACCAGCCCGCGCTGCGGGTGCTGCCAGCGCAGCAGGACCTCGCCGCCGATGATGGCGCTGTCGTGGTCGACCTGGGGCTGGAAGTACAGCCGCAGCTGTCCTTCGGGCAGCGCCCGCCGCAGATCGGCCTCGAGGGCGATGCGCTCGGTCATCGCGGCGTGCGTCTCGGGATCGAAGAAGCGCAGCGTATTGCGCCCCGATCGCTTCGCCTGGTACATGGCGACGTCGGCGCGCTTGAGCAATTCGTCCACGCGCTGCTCGTGCCCGGCGAACACGTTGATGCCGATGCTCGGCGTGCTGTGGTACTCGTAGCCGGACAGCAGGTAGGGACGGTTCAGCGAGGTGCGGATGCCCTCGGCGATCGCGGCGGCCTCCTTCATCGCGGCGACCGCGTCGGCGCTGAGGTCGCTGACGATGATCACGAATTCGTCGCCGCCCTGCCGGGCAACCGTGTCGGTGCTGCGAACGCCCGCCGACAGTCTCCTGGCCACCTCGACCAGCAGCAGATCGCCGACGTCGTGGCCGCGCGTGTCGTTGAGCTCCTTGAAATGGTCCAGGTCGATGAACAGCACCGCCGCGAAGCGCCTGGTGCTCGCGCTCGAGCTCATCGCCTGGTGCAGGCGATCGCGCAGCAGCCGGCGATTGGGCAATTCGGTGAGGGGATCGTAGTAGGCCAGATTGCGGATCGTCTCGTCGGCCTTGCGCTTCTCGGTGATGTCGGAGAGCACCGCCACGTAGTTCTCGACCTGGTCCTCTTCGTCGGTGACGGCGGTGATGCTCAGCCGCCCCAGGTACAGCTCGCCGTTCTTGCGCCGGTTCCACAGCTCGCCCTGCCAGTGCTTGCAGGAATCCAGCGCGGCGTGCAGCCTCTGGTAGAAGATGCGGCTCTGCCGGCCGGAAGCCATCAGCTGGCGCGGCGTGCGGCCGATCGCCTCGTGCGGCTCGTAGCCGGTGATGCGGGTGAAGGCGGGATTCACCTTGAGGAAGACCTGCCTCGCATCGGTGATCGCGATCGCCTCCACCGAGTCGAAGGCGATCGCGGCGATGCGCAGGTCGGCCTGCGCGCGCCGGCGCTCGGTGACGTCGGAGGCGACGTCCACGAATCCCAGCAGCTTGCCGCCCTCGTCGTGCAGCGGCTGGATGTCGAACTCCAGCCACAGCTCGCGTCCGTCGCAGCTGCGGCCCGGGAGCTGCGCCCGTACGCCCTCGCCGCGTCCGAGCGCGTCGCGCACGCGCTCGAGCGATGCGCTCGGGCGCGGATCGACGATCAGGCTGTCCGGCGTGCGGCCGAATGCCTGCGCGGGGTCGTAGCCGGTGATGCGCCGGAACGCCTCGTTGACCCACACGATGTGCTGGCGCGCATCGGTGATCATCACCACGTTCGTCGTACGTTCCGCGACCAGCGCCAGCCTGCGCAGCTCGCGCATGCGCTCGACCAGATACAGGTGCTGGCGCCGCACCGACCGTGCGGCGGGCTCGGCGACGAACAGGGCGAGCGTCAGCAGCACCATGAAGGTCAGCACCGACCATGCCCGCGCCTGGTTCACCGCCGCGAGCTGGCGCTCCCGCGTCAGCGTCGCCAGCGCCTCCACGAGGCGCTGCGCCGCCTCCAGCGAGATGCTCGCCTGCCGCTGCACTGCAGCGACCAGCCCTGCCGGGACACCCAGGTCTTCGGACATCGCGTAGCTGATCAGCGCCCGCGCCGCCGACGTCAGCTTCACGTTCTCCGCCGCCCACGCCGCCCAGGCGGCGTTGAGCTGCTGGGTATCGGGCTGGCGCAGCGCACCGTGGGCGGCGAGCATCGTCTCGAGCCGCTCGGCGTCTTCCTCGGCCCGGTGCAGCAGCGCCTCGAGCTCCTGTCCGAGCGGGTACGAGCTGGCATCGGAGAAAGTCATCGAGACCAGGCGGCCGATGCTCTGGCTGATCCAGCGCTGCGAAGCGACCAGGTCTGCGAGGCGGGCGTTCTCGACGCGCTCGTGCTCGGCGCGGCCGGCCTGCCAAGCGTGCAGCGTGGTGTGGATGCCGACCACCAGCAGGACCGCGTAGACCGCGATGCGCACGCGCCGGTGCATCGGCCTTCCGCCGCCCGCGGCGAGCCCGAGCCCGTCCATCCATCCCTGCGCCTGGAGCCGGCGCAGGCGGCGATTGCGCGCCGCATACCAGACCAGCGTCGCCAGCGAGGCCAGCAGCGCCGCCGCGAGGAACAGCGTCACCGGGTCGGTGCCGCCCGCCCCGGGCTCCTCCGTCGCGAAGAGGAGAGCGATGGCGACGAACCCGCTGCCGGCGACCCGGCGCAACCGCGCCGACTCGGGGCGCGCCTGCGCCAGGCGGCGGCGCAGCGCGCTCACGATCGACGAAAACAGAGAGGTGCTCACGGCGTCATCCGCACGGGAGCCGCGACGTTCAGAACGACTGCCAGTCGCCGTCGGTCTCGCTCGGCTCGGGCGCGGGCTTGCCCTGGGCCGGCCGCGGGCGGGCGGAGGCGCGCTTGCGGATCGCATCGATGGTGGACGTGGCCGCCGCCGCCGCGCTCGAACGGATCGCCTCGACCTGGCTCGGCTGCCGCTGCGCCGCCGCGGCCGCCTCGCCGCCGGCCGCGGCGGACGGACGCTCCGCCCGCCCGGCGCCGCGCTCGAGCCGGAACACCGCCACCGCCTGCACCAGCCGCTGCGCCTGCTCCTTGAGGCTGGAAGCCGCCGCCGCGCTCTGCTCCACCAGCGCCGCGTTCTGCTGCGTGTTGTGATCCATCTGCGACACCGCCTCGCTCACCTGGGTGACCCCGGCGCTCTGCTCGGTGCTCGCCGAGTTGATCTCCCCCATGATGTCGCTCACCCGCACGACCGAGCGCACCACCTCGGTCATCGTCTCGCCGGCCCGATCCACCAGCTGCGCCCCCTGGTCGACCTGCCCGACGCTGGCGGTGATCAGCTCCTTGATCTCCTTGGCCGCGCCGGCGCTGCGCTGCGCCAGGCTGCGCACCTCGCTGGCGACCACCGCGAAGCCGCGGCCCTGCTCGCCGGCGCGCGCGGCTTCCACCGCCGCGTTCAACGCCAGGATGTTGGTCTGGAACGCGATGCCGTCGATGACCCCGATGATGTCGGCGATCTTGCGCGAGCTCTCGTTGATGCCCTTCATGGTCTCGATCACCTGGCCGACGACCTCTCCTCCGCTGCTGGCCACGGTGCTCGCGCCCTTGGCAAGCTGGTCGGCGAGCTTGGCGTTGTCGGCGTTCTGCTTGACCGTCGAGCTGAGCTCCTCCATCGACGCGGCCGTCTCCTCGAGCGCGGAGGCCTGCTCCTCGGTGCGGCTGGACAGATCGAGGTTGCCCTGGGCGATCTGCGTGCTGGCCATCGCCACGCCCTCGGCATTGGCGCGCACATCGCTGACCACCCGCCCGAGGCTCTCCTTCATGGCGGCCAGCGCGCGCAGCAGGTCGGCGACCTCGTCCTGGCCGCGCGCATCGATCTCGACCGTGAGGTCGCCGGCGGCCACGCCGTTCGCCGCCTGCACCGCGTGGGCCAGCGAACGCGAGATGCTGCGGATCAGGAAGAACCCGAACAGCGCGGCGAACAACACCCCCGCCACGATGGTCGTGATCGACACCGCGCGGATCTCGCCGTAGCGCTCCACGCCCACGTCGAACTCGTGCTGGGCCGCGTCGAGCTGGAACTTCTGCAGAGCCTGGATACCGGCGCCCACCGGCTGGTACAGCGGGCGGATCCGATCGACGACGACCTGGTTGGCCCCGGCGACGTCGTTGGCGCGCAGCTTGTCGATGGCCGGCTTCAGGCCTTCCTGGACGAAGCGGGCACGATCCACCGCGAAAGTCGAGGCGATCTCCTTCTCCTTGGGATCCTTGACGGCGGCGGAGTAGGTCTCCCAGACCCTGGTGATCGCCGCGATGTTCTCCTCCACCGCCTGAGTGCTCTGCCGGATCGTGGGCGCATCGGGCGTCACCAGCGCGACCGCGATCGCCAGCCGATTGCGCAGCAACCGCTCCTGGATCTCGGCGATCTGCCCCATCGGTATCGTGTTCTTGCGGTAGACCGCCTCGACGCTTTCGTTCGTCTTCGAGATGCCATATAGTCCAAGGCTGCCAATCACGATCAGCAGCAGCGAGAGCAGGCCCACGACGGCGATGAGCCGCGTGGAGATCTTGAATCGGTTCATAGTCTCCTCCGGTTGGTCGATATCGGGCGAGCGCGAGACTTCTCGCACCACCGCCCGGAAAGGCTATAGCGTTCGCGTACGCTAACTAGCCGGAATTACGGCTGGATCGCCGCGCTTCTACGGATGCGTCCGCCCGGAAGGCAGGGTCCGCCCGACGGGCGGCCGGGAGCCTCGTCTATCGTCTGGTAGCGTGGCTTCGGAATCCGCGGAAAGGGGCCGGGACGTGAGGAACGCAAGGCCGGGATGGCCGCTTCTTGCCGCGACCGCGGGCTTTCTGGCGGTCGGCATCCCGTACTGGCTCATCCCGTACAACAAGGTCAATCTGCCGAGCGCCCTGCCGGCGGGAGGCCTGCTGCTGGTCGCCGCCCTGGCGCTGCTCCTGCGCGCATGGGGCGTCGCTTCGCTGCCGCGAGCGATCGCCGCGATGGGCGCGTCGGTCGTCGCGGCGGTCCTGGTGCGGGTGCTGGTCGAGGGCGTACGCGACCCCACGTCCCACAACCTGTGGCCGCTCGAGGTCGTCATCGCATCGGCGGTGGGTTTCGCCTGCTCGGCGGCAGGGGCGATCGCCGGCAGCCTGATCGCAATGCTGGCGAGGCATTTCGCGCAGCGCAGGGAGTGAGCCGGGCCCGACTTGAAGTAAGTCCTCTATGCGGCGCAGTGCGCTGCTGCTGCGCTGGCCAGCAGCGGAATACCTATGGCTTGCAGAACACGCTCAGGACGCGGACTGTGTCTGCGCGGATGACGTAGGCCACACGGATCAGGTCGCCATCATGCGGCTGATCCCGAAAGGTCATCATGAACCGGTTCTTGCCGAGTTCGCTCCCTTCTCGGGCAGCAACGATCTGGAGCCTTTCCTTCAGATCGCGCCAAGTGCGCTGTCGCTCCGGGCTGCCAGCTGCCCAAGCGTCATGTAGGCTTCGATCCCGTGGTCGATTAGTAGCCGAAAGCCATCAGGCGAGCGCGCGAAGCGCATCGTCGTCGTACTGCGCAAAGACAGCTTCGGCCCACGCCAAGTCCTCGGCATCCGGCTCGCTGGGAATCATGCTGGCCGCCGCGATGCTGATTGGCTGCCCCACATCGGTCTCCTCCCAAAGCGCGTCGTGACTGAACTCGCTGATCTGGACTGCCGTCAGAGGCATGGCCCAGTCGATCACGTCGAGGAGAGTCTCGATTTCCCCGGCCGAGAACTCGGACGCATCGGCCGGGAGAAGCCACAGGAACTCGCGGCGCGCACCGGCCGGAGTCGGCACCGCGCGCTCAGCGATGCTCCCGCTGGCCTTCAGGTCGTCAAGGACCTGATAGATGCCTGCTGGCGTCGGTCCGTACTTGTTCTTCAGGTACGCGGTCTGGCCACTGATCGACACACCGTGCTGCCGATAATGCATGACGTCAGCGAACCAGAGAACCTTGTTCAGCTTGGTAGCCCCCAGCTTCTCCGGAGGCGTGTGCTGAACCACGAAATGCACCATCTTGGTCAAGCGATCGATATCGCCGTCTTGGTGCTCATTCATCGCTTGCTCCCTGTGTACTACTCAAGCGAAGCGCGGATAAAAGCACGCATAGGTGAGCGCGTAGCGAGTAAGCTCGCGCGGTCACAGGACACGCCAAGCGACGCCGGCAAAATGAACGTCGGAGAAATTGGGGTGGGCGATGGGATTCGAACCCACGACAACCGGAATCA
>MKUQ01000003.1 GCA_001898645.1 Burkholderiales bacterium 70-64 | reverse complement strand
CACCAATCAACCCTGGAACAACTCGCTTCACGGCGCTTGACTCGGAAGACGGTTACTCAGTCGGGTAGAGCAACGACCTCATAAGTCGTCCGTCGCGGGTTCGACTCCCGCTCCATGCACTGGACTGCAAATCCAGCGATTGATCGGTCGAGAGACCGCCGCCGAACGTGTGCGGGAGGCGAATCGCCGCGAGGCGTGCAGCCCGATGCGCATCAGCGGCGGCCGCCAGCGCGTCGAGCACGCGGGACTCGCATCCACGGCCAGCCGAGGTTGCCTTCGGGGAGAAGGCAGCTGACGCGCACCGTGGCCTCCGGGCCCAGGCATCCGTCGTCCGCGGCCGTTGCTGTAACGGCACCTTTTCAACACACGCTTCAAGAAGGAGAACACCCATGAAGATCGAGCGTGTCACCGTGAAGAAGAACGAGCGCGGCCTGCTGCTGCGCAACGGCGATTTCGAACGCGTGCTGCAGCCCGGCACGCACTGGCTGTTCGATGGCCTCGACACCCTGCGCGTGGAGCTCTTCGCGCTGGAGCAGACGGCGTTCACGCACGGCCTGGCCGACTACCTCATGGCCAGGGAGCCCCAGGTGGTCGCGGCCGAGTTCGTGCGCGCCGATCTCACCGAGAACCAGGTCGGCCTGCGCACCGAGAACGGCGTGCTGGTCGAGGTGCTCGCACCGGCCACCCGGCGCCTGTACTGGAAGGGCCTGATCGATGTGCAGATCGAGGTGATCGACATCGCTGCTTCGGCCGAGGTGCCGCTCGCGCTGGTGGCGCGGCTCGTGCAGACCCAACTGCGCCAGCGCGCAGTGGCGGGGTTGGCTGGCGTGCTGCAGGTACAGGTGCCCGAATACGGCGCCGGTATCCTGCGGGTCGACGGCAAGGTCGAGCGGCTGCTTGCGGCCGGCTCGTACGCGTTCTGGAAGTTCAGCCGCAACGTGTCGGTGGAGCTCGTGGACCTGCGGCTGCAGGCGCTGGAGGTGACGGGCCAGGAGATCCTGACCCGCGACAAGGTCGCCTTGCGGCTGAACCTGTCGGCCAGCTGGCGCTTTACCGACGTGCTGAAGGCCTACAAGGAACTGGCCAGACCCGCGGAGCACCTGTACCGCGAGCTGCAGCTCGGCCTGCGCGCCGCGGTGGGCACGCGTTCGCTCGACGAGCTGCTCGAGAGCAAGACGGTGATCGACGAGGTCGTGGCCGCGCAGGTCACTGCCAGGCTCGCGGGCTACGGCCTTCAGCTCGAGGGCGTAGGCGTGAAGGACATCGTGCTGCCGGGCGAGATGAAGAGCATCCTCGCCCGGGTGGTCGAGGCCGGCAAGTCGGCCGAGGCCAACGTGATCCGTCGGCGTGAAGAGACGGCGGCGACTCGCTCGCTGCTGAACACCGCCAAGGTGATGGAGGACAACCCCGTCGCCCTGCGGCTGAAGGAGCTCGAGACGCTGGAGCGCGTGGCCGAGCGCGTCGACAGGATCTCCGTGTTCGGCGGCCTGGACCAGGTGCTCGATGGGCTGGTGAAGCTGCGCTAAGCGGGCGCCCCGGCGCCACGATTGCCGCCGGGGCCTCCATAATGGAAATCGCATGATGGAGAGCAGTCACATCCACGAAGACGTGCCCGGCGGCGTGCCGCTGAAGATGTGGACGCGCGGCGTGCCTGTGGAGGACGAGGCCAGGCGCCAGCTACGGAACGCCGCACGCCTTCCCGTCGTGTTCAGGCACATCGCGGCGATGCCCGACGTGCACTTCGGCATCGGCGCGACCGTAGGCTTGGTGATCCCGACCGTCAAGGCCATCATCCCGGCCGCCGTAGGCGTGGACATCGGCTGCGGCATGATCGCCTGCAAGACCACGCTGAGGGCGGAAGACCTGCCCGACGACCTGGGCCCGCTGCGCTCGGCCATCGAGCGCGCGGTGCCGCACGGCCGCCGGCCCGGCAGCCGCGACCCGGGCGCCTGGCAGAAGCCGCCGGGCGCGGTGAACACCGCTTGGGCACGGCTCGAGCCGGAGTTCAGGGAGCTGTGCCGCGACTATCCGAAGCTGGAGAAGACCCACCACATCCAGCATCTGGGCACGCTGGGTACGGGCAACCACTTCATCGAGGTGTGCCTCGACGAAGCGGGCTTCGTGTGGTTCATGCTGCACTCGGGTTCGCGCGGCGTGGGCAACTTCATCGGCACGATGTTCATCGAGCTGGCCAGGCAGGACGCGATCCGGCACCAGGCCAACCTGCCGGACCGCGACCTGGCCTACTTTGAGGAAGGCGGCCGGCACTTCGGCGACTACGTGCGTGCCGTGGGCTGGGCGCAGAGGTTCGCGGCCATCAACCGCGAGCTGATGATGAAGGGCGTGATCGAAGCCGCGAAGACGGTGATCCGCAAGGGCTTCCAGAGCCATGTCGAGGCGGTGAACTGCCACCACAACTACGTGAGCAGGGAACGCCACTTCGGCGAGGACGTGTACGTCACCCGCAAGGGCGCGGTGAGCGCGAAGGCCGGCCAGCTGGGCATCATCCCCGGCAGCATGGGCGCGCGCAGCTATATCGTGCGCGGCAAGGGCAATGCGGAGTCGTTCGAGTCCTGCTCGCACGGGGCAGGGCGCGTGATGAGCCGCGGCGAGGCCAGGCGCCGCTTCACGCTGGCCGACCACCGTTCCGCCACCGAAGGCGTCGAATGCCGCAAGGACAAGGACGTCATCGACGAGACGCCCGCAGCCTACAAGGATATCGATGCGGTCATGGCGGCGCAGTGCGACCTGGTCGACGTGGTGCACACGTTGAAGCAGGTGGTGTGCGTCAAGGGATGACAGCCGGACCAGCGGCACGAATGTCTTCGGTGGTCTCGAGCAGTCAAAACAAAGCACTCGAAGAATATCATGTAATATGTTGTTATATAAAAAAATTCTTCTCTGCGTTTGACTAAACCCGCTAGCTGGTCGATGTCTACTAGACTTTCAATGTTCCTACATCGTGTATCTCTTTCCGGGAGATCATCGTGCGGGCCGTCAATATCCGCCAGCTCAAGACCAGCCACAGCGTTGCGCTCGCCGCCGCCCGCGGGGGCGGCGTGGTCGTGGTGATGAACCGCGACCATCCGCAGGCGCTGCTGGTCGACCTGGAGCAACTGGACGTGCCTGACCTGCCTGCGGTGCGCGTAGCGTTGGCGGTGTCGCTGTTTCGCAGCGGCTCGGTGTCGGCGGGCTTCGCCGCCCGGGTGGCTGTCACCGCCAATGTAAAACTGGCCCGGGTCGGCGAAGTAAGACTGACCCACCCCTGAGAGGATGGCGGCTTTGTGCCG
>MKUQ01000002.1 GCA_001898645.1 Burkholderiales bacterium 70-64 | reverse complement strand
CCGACCAGGCGCGCACCATCCGCATCCCGGTGCACATGATCGAGACGATCAACAAGATGAACCGCATCAGCCGCCAGATCCTGCAGGAGACCGGCCAGGAGCCCGATCCGCAGACGCTGGCCGCGCGCATGGAGATGCCCGAGGACAAGATCCGCAAGATCCTCAAGATCGCCAAGGAGCCCATCTCCATGGAGACGCCGATCGGCGACGACGACGACTCGCACCTGGGCGACTTCATCGAGGATACGGCCACGCTCGCGCCGGCCGACGCCGCGCTGCACGCCTCGATGCACAACGTGGTCAAGGAGGTGCTGGACTCGCTCACGCCGCGCGAGGCCAAGGTGCTGCGCATGCGCTTCGGCATCGAGATGAGTACCGACCACACGCTCGAGGAAGTCGGCAAGCAGTTCGACGTCACGCGCGAGCGCATCCGCCAGATCGAGGCCAAGGCACTGCGCAAGCTGCGCCACCCGAGCCGCGCGGACAAGCTCAAGAGCTTCCTCGAAGGCCAATAGGGCAGGCAGGCCAGGCGTGCTCGTGGCGGCGGCCCGCGGCGGGCGGAATCTCCATTGACCGAGCCTCCCGGCTTCGTCGACCCCGCCCGCATCGCCGCCTGGCTGTCGCTGGCAGCGCGCGACCTGGCGCGCGCGCCGCTGGCCAGCCTCGCGCACGGGGTGGTGTTCCTCGTCTTCGCGCTCCTGATCCTCGCGATCGGCTGGCGCCATGGCTGGCTGCTCGCCGGCGCGTTCTCCGGCTTCGTGCTGCCCGCCCCGGCGCTGGCCACCGGCCTTTATGAGCTGAGCCGCCGCATCGAGCGCGGCGAGCCCGCCACGCTGCATGACGCGGTGTCGGCCTGGCGCACCGCCTCGCCCGCGCTGCTGCGCTTCGGCGTGCTGCTGGCGGCCATCGGCACCACCTGGGTGGCGCTGTGCTGGCTGGTGCTGCGCGTGGCGGCCGGCGGCAGCGGAGCCGCGCCCGCGGGCGGCGCCGGCGAGCTGCTCGGGCTTTTCGCCGCCGATCGCGGTGCGGCGCTGTTCATCGCGTGGACGGCCGCCGGCGGGCTGCTCGCCGCGATCGTCTTCGCCATCAGCGTGGTCTCCGTGCCGATGATGCTCGAGCATCGCGTGCCGCTGCGCGAGGCCGTGCTCGCCAGCGTGCGCGCCGTCGGCGAGCAGCCGTTCACGATGGCCCTGTGGGCCGCGGTGATCATGACCGCGACCCTGCTGGCGGCCGTCACCGTCGTGGGCTGGGTGCTGGTGGTGCCGCTGCTCGGCCACGCGAGCTGGCACGCCTATCGCGACCTGGCGGGCGGCGCCCGATGATCTTCGGCCTCACCGAAGAGCAGATCGCCGAGTTCGGCGTCACCTTCGGCATCGGCGGCTTCATCCTGTTCATGCTGTTCATCATCTGGCGGCTGGCGCGCGAGTCGAAGGCCGGGCGCTTCGGCACCTTCGTGCTGTTCTTCGTGCTCGCCTTCGGCATGCTCGGCTTCGTCGCCAAGTCGATCATCCAGAAGGTCCTCGGCCTGTGACCGCCGGCGCCCACCCGCACCGGGCCGCCACCGCCGGAGTGGCGGCGGCGCTGGGCGCCACGCTCATCTGGGGGGCGCAGCTGCCCATCGCCAAGGGCGCCTACACGGCGGTCGACGGCATCACCCTGACGCTGGTGCGCTACGGCGTCGCGCTGCCCGCCTTCGCCGCGCTGCTGGCATGGCGCGAGGGCCCGGCGGCGCTCGCCGCCGACCGGCGCGGATGGCTGGCCGCCGCCGCGGCCGGCTGCGCCCTGGCCGGCTCGCTGCTGTGCCTGTTCATCGGCCTGTCCATGACCCGGCCCGAGGTCGCCGCCATCATCCTGGCGCTGCAGCCGGCCATGACGGCGCTGGCCGAATGGGGCCGCGCGCGGCGCCGGCCGCCCGCTTTCACGCTCGCCTGCATCGTGATCGCCTTCGTCGGCGTGGCGCTGGTCGTCACGCGCGGCGGCGCGGCCTTCTACGAGCCGGCGGCGATCCGCGGTACCGAGACGTTCGGCAACCTGCTGGTGCTGTGCGCCGCCATGCTGTGGGTCGCCTATGCGCTGCTCACCCCGGGCATGGCCGGCTGGTCGGCGCTGCGCATGTCCACGCTCACCAGCGTCCCCGTGCTGGCGCTGATCGTCCTGGCGTGGTTCGTCGCGCACGCCTTCGGCGGCGTGCGCATCGAGGTCGCCGCGCTCCTCGCGGCGACCTGGCGGTTCGCCTACCTGTCGCTGCTCGGCGTGGTGGTCGGCATGCTGTTGTGGAACGCCGGCCTGCAGCGCATCGGCGCCGTCGACGCGATGCTGCTCGCCAACATGATGCCGATCGTGGCCTTCGTGTACCGCGCCTTCGAGGGCGTGCGCTACCAGCCCGTGGAGCTGGCCGGCGCGGCGCTGGTCGTCGGCGCCCTGGTGGCCAACAGCCTGTCGCTGCGGCGCGGCCGCAAGGTGCCGGCGTAGCCGCGCCGCGGCCGGACCACAGGCGACACGAGCGCAGCGGCCCGCAGCGGCGGAGGCCGCCCGGACGCGATCCGCGTCAGTCGACGTGGATCTTCGCCGCCTTGACGACCTCGCCCCAGCGGGCGATCTCCGACGCCTGGAAGCGGCGCAGGTCGGCCGGCGTGCCGAGCACCGGCTCCACGCCCATCGTGTCGAGCCGACGCTGGGCTTCGGGCGTGCGCAGCTCCCGGGCGATCCCGGCCTGCAGCTTGTCGATGATCGCGGCGGGGGTCTTCGCCGGAGCGAACAGCGCGTACCACGCGCTGGCCTCGTAGCCCTTGACGCCCGCTTCGGCCACGGTCGGCACGTCCGCAAGCTGCGCGATGCGGTTGCGGCCCGCGATGGCGAGCGCGCGCAACCGGCCTTCCTTCACGTAGGGGAGCACCAGGGGCAGGTCGGCGAACATGTAGGTCATGCGCCCGGCCAGCAGGTCCGGCAGCGCGTTGGCGCTGCCCTTGTAGGGAACGTGCTGGACCTCGGTGCCGGTCAGGTACTTGAACAGCTCGCCCGCCAGGTGCTGCGAGGCGCCGTTGCCGCCCGAGGCGTAGTTGAGTTGGCCGGGCTTCGACTTCAGCAGCGCGACCAGCTCGGAGACCGACTTCACCTCCAGCGTCGGATGGACGACCAGCACCAGCGGCACGTTGGCGACCTGCGTCACCGGCGCGAAGTCCGCGACGGTGTCATAGGGCATCTTGGGATAGATGAGGCTGTTCGTCGCGTGGGTGCCGATCGAGCCCATCACCAGCGTGTGGCCGTCCGGCTCCGCGGTGGCCACCGTAGCGGCGCCGATATTGCCGCCGGCGCCGGCGCGGTTCTCGACCACGAACTGCCTGTTCCACGCATGCGACAGCCGCTCGGCCACCAGCCGGGCGAGCTGGTCGGTCGAACCGCCGGGCGCGAACGGCACCACGATGCGCACCGGCTTGACGGGATAGTCGTCCGCCTGCGCGCGCGCTGCGATCGGCGCGGCGCCGATCAGCGCCGCCGCGATGCCCGCGAGAGCCAGCCTGAGAGTCTTCTGCATCGTCATTTCCTCCGCCCTCGTCCGGGGCTCCTGTTGGTGAACCCGGCTAGTGCACGCTGCGGCTAGTGCACGCCGTCGATCACGGCACCCTGCTCCCTGAGCCGCTGCTGCAGTTCCCGGATCGGCAGGCTGCGCACGTCGGGCAGCGCCTTGTCGATGCACATCGCCGCCGCGGTGCCGGCCGCCTGCCCCATGGCCATGCACGGGCCCATCATGCGCGCAGTGCCCATGCCTTCCCGGGTCGCGGACAGGCATCGGCCGGCGACCATCACGTTGTCGAGCTGGCGCGGCAGCAGGCACTGGAACGGGATGTCGTAGGAGCCGCCGTTGCCGATCGCGATGCGCACCTGCCTGACGCCGTCCTGGTGGATGTCGACGTGATGCGCGCCCTTGGCGATGCAGTCCGGATGCTTCTTCGCGCCCACGGCATCTTCCAGCGTCAGCACGTAGTCGCCCATGATGCGGCGGGTCTCCCGGATCCCGATGCGCGGCGCGAGGCCTGCGAACTGCGCGTTCTCGAAGCCCGGCAGCTTGCGCTTGAGGAACTCGGAGCAGCCCCAGACCTGCTCCATCAGCGTCGTCATGGTGCGGCTCACGCCGGCGGCATCCATGCCGACGATGTTCTCGGCGACGCGGGTCGTGTTCACGCAGACTTCCTTGCGCGCCACCGACGTCGGCATGATCATGATCAGCGCCGTCGGCGCGAGCTCGCCGCGCTCGATCGCGCCCTCGAGGAACGGCCCGTCGCTCTTGAAGAAGACCGAGGGCTGCCCCTGCTTGTAGAGCTCCATCGCGAGCTGCGCGTCGGTGCGGCCGGCGCGGATGTAGTCGCTCTCGCCGACGGCAAGCGATTCCGGATTGTCGCGCGCGAAGGCGAGCAGCGGCTCGTTCTCGACGTTGCTCATGCGGAACATCAGCGACAGCGGCTGCAGCTCTCCGTCCGGGGCGCCCAGCTCGTAGGGCGCGCCCGCCATGACCGCGAGGTCGCCGTCGCCCGAGCAGTCGATGAAATAGTCGGCCGTCACCAGCGTGCGTCCGCCCTTGTTGACCACGACGAGGCCCTTCACGCGGCCGCCGTCGCTGACCACGTCCTCGGCGAGGGTGTACATCCAGGGCGTGACGCCGTAGCGCTCGAGCACGCGCATCACCGCGATCTTCATGACCTCGGGGTCGACGCAGACGTAGCAGATGAGGCGGAAGTCGTGGATCGGCCCGACGAAGCCGTTCATCCTGCGGCACTCCTCGAGCAGCTCGTCGGAGATGCCGCCGCAGACGTACTCGCCGCGTGCGTTGAGCAGCCCGTCGATCGACATGCCGCTGAGCAGTTCGCCGCCGAGCATGGACCCGGCTTCCACCAGCAGCGTCTTGCGGCCGTTCTTCGCCGCTGCCGCGGCCGCCGCCACGCCGGATGCGCCGCCGCCGAGAACGACGACGTCGAAATGGGCCTGCCTGATCCCTTGCGCCATGAACCCCCCTTGTATCCGGCGATGGCACCGGACGATCATCCATTCAGTGGAAGTATCGGTTGCCGCACTGGCGGGAAACGCCTGCTCGTGCAGTGGAAGGCGATCGTAGGTATCGTGCCGTTCGACGGTCAACGTACTTCCAATATGTGGAATTCCAGGACAAGGCAGGGATGAAGAGCACCAGACCCAGGGCGCGCGGGAGCGCGCCGCCGCCTTCGGGCGGCACGCAGAGCATCGGCCGGGCGGTGGCGCTGCTGAAGGAGGTCGCGGCGCGCAACTTCGCCGGCAGCCGGCTGGTGGATCTCGCGCGCGACGCGGAGCTCAAGCCCGCCACCGCGCATCGCGTCCTGGCCTGCCTGGTGCGCGAAGGCCTGGTCATGCAGCGGCACGGCACCAAGCTCTATTTCCTCGGGCCGCTGTCGTACGAGCTCGGCCTGGCCTCGAGCATGCACTTCGGCGTCAAGGAGATCGGCGCGCCGCTCCTGCGCCGCCTGGCGCGGCTGACCGGCGACACGGTCTTCCTCACGGTGCGCAGCGGCGCCGACAGCGTGGTCATCGATCGCGCCGTCGGCGGATATCCGATCAAGGTGCTCACGCAGGAGGTCGGCGCGCGCCGGCCCCTCGGGAGCACCGTGGGCGGCCTCGCGCTGCTGCTGGCGCTGCCCGAAGACGAGCTGGCCGGCATCGTGGCTGCGAATGCCCGGAGGCTGACCCGCTACGGCCAGCTCACCGAACAGGTGCTGTGGCGGATGATCCGCCGCTCGCAGGCGCTGGGCTACGGCCTGAACGAGAACGACATCTTCGACGGCGTCACCGGGGTCGGCGTCGCCGTGCCGCACCGCTACGGGCGGCCCAGCGTGGCGCTGAGCGTGGTGGCGATCTCGCCGCGGCTCGCGCCCGAGCGCCGGGCCGAGGTGGTCGGGCTTCTCGAGGAAAGCGCGCAGCAGCTCTCCCGGGCGCTTGCGGGGGAGTGACGGCGCGTGAGGATGGGCTGGCGCGGTGCGCTTCGGTTACGATAGCCGCCGGCGGGCCTCTAGCTCATGTTGGTTAGAGCAGCGGGCTCATAACCCGTTGGTGCCGGGTTCGACTCCCGGGGGGCCCACCATTCGATGGGGCGGCTCACTCCCGGGTGCGCTGCAGCTTCTCGCCTGCCATGCCGAGGTCGCGGCCGGGGTCGAAGCTGGGATCGTCGGTCAGCACGTAGCTGCCGTCGCGCAATTGCCACGCATGGTCGTAGTGCTGCGGCAGCTCGACGACGACGCCGCGGGGATCGCGATAGCCCTGCACCTCGCGGATCGTGCGCACGGTGTCCTTGTGCATCCGGTCCTGGGTGGCCTGGCCGGAGCGCCAGGTTTCGTTGCGCATGCGTGCGGTTTCCTGCATCGCTTCGTTGCGGATCTCGCCGCGGCGCTTGATGTGCGCCAGCGTCTCGCGCGAGGACTCGGCCTGCATCCGCGAGATCTGCGCCTGGGTGGCCGCGTTCTCCGCCGCCATCTGCTGCTCGGCCGCGTTGATGCGCGCCTGCCATTCGGGCGCAGCCTTGAGCGTCGCCCACATGAGATCGAAGTGACGCTGCGGCACCGGCCCGGACGCCCTGCGCCACCCCAGCACGCCCAGCGCCTGGCCCTGCAGGGACTCGAGAACCTGGCCGCCGGCGCCGGCGAGACGGCTCTGGCTGAAGACGACATTGGCCACCAGCAGCTCGTGCATCTCGCGCCCGCCCTGGCGGTAGGTGATCAGCGCCTGACCGCTGTCGACCCAGCTGCGCAGGCTGCCGCCGGCCCATTGATTCTGCGCCAGCACCTGCGACTTGTCGGGCCGCGGCTTGTATTCCACCAGTCGCGCGTCCTTTCGATGACGGCCGATCCAGGAGGTGAGGTACTCGCGCGCGTTGCGCAAGCCCGCCTGCGGGCAGTCGCCGAGCGGTGCGCCGTAATTCGTGGCGCCCCAGGCCTCGGGAAGCGCCAGCTCGATCGCTTCGCTGCCGTCGGGCGCGCCGGCCTGCAGCCGCAGCCCGTAGGGCTTGCCGCACCGGCGGCCGATGTTCCACTGCACCTCGCCGCCGTGCTTCCAGCCGGCCGGCACCATCACCGTGGCGGCGACCATCGGCTTGTCGAAGCCCTTGGCGTCGATGATCTCGGCGCGCTGCACGCGCAGCGCATCGGCGTTGCCGGGCGCGGCCCGCGCCGGTTGCAACGCATACAGCGCGACGAGGATGGCTGCACCGGCGAGCGCCGGACGCGGCGAGGGCAGGGGGTATCCGTCAGGGGGCATGTGCGCTCCATACCGGTGGCCGGGTTCGTGGCGCCATCGTACCTGCTCGAGCGCCGCATGGAGCCGTCAGAGAGTCCCTCGCGCAGCCCTGTCGCAGCCCGCGAACGCATCGAGCCGGGCCGCGGCGCTCCCCCGATCGATCGCGGGGTGCCGCGCCGTCGTCACTGCGCCTGGATACCCGCGTCGCGGATCACCTTCGACCACTTCATCGCCTCGTTCTTCTGGAACTGGGCGAAGGCTTCGGACGACATCGGAATGAACTTGGCCCCCTCGGGTTCCAGACGCTTCGCGACCTCCGGGGTCTGCATGATGCGCTGGACTTCGGCGTGGATCTTCGCGACGATCTCGGCCGGTGTGCCGGCCGGGGCGAACAGGCCGATCCAGTTGCTGACGGCGAAACCGGGCAACGTCTCGCCGACCGTCGGAACGTCGGGCAGCGCCTGCGCGCGCGACGTGCCGATGACGGCGATCGCCCTCAGCCGTCCCTCCTTCACTCGCGGCAGCACGGTCGGCATCGTCGCGAAGGCCAGGTTGGTCAACCCGCCGACGAGGTCGGCGATCGCGGGCTGGTTCCCCTTGTACGGGACATGCACCAGGTCGACCTTCGCCATCGACTTGAACAGCTCCCCGGCCAGATGGCTCGTCGTCCCCAATCCGGCCGATGCGTAGGTCAGCTTTCCGGGCTGCGAACGCGCGAGCGCGATCAGCTCGGCGACGGTCTTGATCGAGTCCGACGAGTTGACGACGAGCAGCCCCTCCAGGTCGAGCACGTGCACGATCGGTACGAAGTCCTTGATCGGATCGAACGGCATGTTCTTGACCAGGTACTGGTTCACCGCGTGCGTACCGATGTTCCCCATGACGAGTGTGTGGCCGTCAGGCGCCGAGCCCGCCACGACGCTGGTGCCGATGTTGCCGCCGGCCCCCGCGCGGTTCTCGACGACCACGGGCTGCCCCCATGCATCGGTGAGCTTCTGGCCGATCACGCGTGCGATGTTGTCGGCGATGCCGCCGACCGCGTACGGCACCATGATCCTGACCGGTTTCGAGGGGTATGCCGAAGTTTGCGCCGATACCCCTGCAGACAGCGCCAGTGCCGCCAGTCCATAGAAGGCTGAAGCCAGCCTTTTCATCATCGATTTCTCCTCTTCATTGCCTGGGATGAGGCCATCGCGAACAAGTTAACCGTCGTTACATCGGGAGAGAAGGAACATAATTCGAGTTGTATATCGAAATTCCTGATATGGAGTCTTTCTCGGCGCGTCACGTTCCGGCCCATTGGAGGACGTGCTCCCGCGGATCCGCGGGCCTGCGGGATGCCGGCATGCGGTCGGGGGTACCCAGGTACAGGAAGCCGACGATCTCGTCGGCGGGATCGATCCCCAGCGCACGCTTGACGTCCGGATCGTAGGCTGCCGGGCCCGTGCGCCACATTCCGCCGAAGCCCAAGGGCGTCGCCGCCAGCAGGACGTTGTACGCGGCGATGCCCGCGGCGATGACCTGCTCGATCCGGGGGACGTTCCGCTGTTCGACCGGCTTGGCGATGACCACCAGGATCACGGGTCCGCGAAGCGCCTTCTCCCGTTCCCGCTGAAGCGTCTCGCCGGAGGCGTCGGGATCACGCCGCGCGAGGCTCTCCGCGAGCAGGCGTCCGAACGACAGCCGGGCCGGGCCGGACACGACGATGAATCGCCACGGCTTCAGCCTTCCGTGGTCGGGCGCACGCATCGCAGCCGACAGCATCACGTCCAGCGCGGCCTGATCAGGGCCGGGCTCACGCAGGGTCAAAGGACTTCGTCGCGCCTCGATCAGCCCGAGATCCGTTGCTGCCATTCGGATAGGCCCTCCCGTTCACGCCTGCCCGGCGATGGTGCGGTAGTGGATGTGCAGGGCGCCCTCGTGAAAGCGGTGCGTGTAGAAGCCCGTGGCGCTGGAGGCGGCTCCTTCGTAGAAGTCCGCCTTCTCTATCGCCTCCGCTTGCGCCTCGGTGTCCCATCCGTTGATGAAGATGACTTCATGCTCATGGCACCTCTCAACGCACTCCGCGACATAGAAGAAGCGGCAGCCCGGCATGTTGCGGACCGCGGGCACCAGGGTGTCGGAGACGAAGTTGAGGAATTCCTGCTTCTTCTCGGGAAGGACCGCCGCGTGGACGACGCGAAGAATCATGTGACGACTCCAATCGGAAAGGGTTGCCCTCTGCCCCGGAATTCCGCGTGCGCTCGCATTGAGGCCACGATACGGGTCATTGGAGATAACTTAACCATCGTTGCGCCGGGAGCGAAGGAATAAGATTCGAGTTGAATATCAAGATTTTCGATATGGTGGCCGTTCGGCGGCCGCATGGAGGGTACGAATGAAGCTCCAGCAGCTGCGTTATCTCGTGGAAGTGGCCCGCAATGGCCTGGTCATCTCGGATACGGCGAAGACGCTGTTCACTTCCCAGCCGGGGGTCAGCCATCACATTCGCGAGCTCGAGCGCGAATTGAGCTCCGACGTCTTCGTACGCCGCGGCAAGCGCATCGTCGCGCTCACTCGGGTCGGCCGTGAGGTGCTCAGCATCGCGGAGCGGATCATCGCCGACACCGAGAACCTCAAGCGGATCGCGCACGAATCGCAACAGGAGCCGAACGGCAGCCTCGTGATCGCCGCGACGCACACGCAGGCACTCTATGCGCTGCCGACGGCAGTGAGCACGTTCGTCGCGATGTACCCGAAGCTTCACCTGAGCATCAGGGCCTGCAACCCGCTGGAGGCCGTGAGCCTCGTGCAACGCGGCGAGGCGGACATCTGCGTCTCGTCGGAGATCGTCGCCTCGGCGAGAGATTTGGTGATGATTCCCGGAGACAGATGGTCTCGGTGCGTGATAGCGCGGAGCGGCCACCCGCTGCTCAAGGCGCGCCCCCTGAGCTTCGAGGCGATTCAGCGCTATCCGCTGATCACCCACGACTTCGCGTTTCACAAGAGCTCGGTGCTTCGCAAAGCCTTCGATCAAGGCTTCACGCCTCGTGTGCTGCTGACATCGGACAACACCGCGATCATCAAGACCTACGTACTGGCGGGGCTCGGAGTCGGGTTGGTCTCTTCGCTGGCATTCAACGGCAGGCGTGATCGAGGGCTGCGCATCCTGGACGCCGATCATCTCTTCGGACCGGGCATGACGGCGCTCGGCATCCGTCGAGACAACTACATACCCGGGTATATGTACGACCTCATCAAGCTGCTCGTTCCGTACGCCGACCGCCGACGCGTCGACGAGCTGCGGGGTAAGGAAGCCGCATAGCCGCCGGACCGCCCGCGGCCGCCTCCTCGTGCAGGTGCTCGATCAGCCGATCGAGCATCGCGCGCAGGGCCGTCGCTTCGGTCTCGCTCAGCACGGTGCGCACCATTTCCTCGCGTGCCTGCGCGCTGGGCGCGATGATGTCGAACAGCGCCTTGCCGCGCCGCGACAGCCGCAGCAGGGAGCGCCGGCGGTCCGCCGGATCGACCGCGCGCAGCGCGCGTCCCTGCCGCACCAGCCGCGCGACGCTGCGGCTGACGTTCATCACGTGCAGGCCGCTCCAGTCGGAGATCTCGGTCGCCGTCGTGCCGGGACGCGCGGCCAGCGCCATCATCACCCGCCACTCGGTCAGCGACAGGTCGTAGCGCGTGCCGAAGCGTTCCTGGAACGGCCTGGCCAGCAGGTTGACCAGGCGCAGCAGGCGATAGACCAGCGCCCTGTCGCCGAGCATCGGCGCCAGGTTCTCCGCTTGCGGCGCGGCATTCATTGCTGCAGTGCGTCTAGACATGGCTCCCGCCAGATATTAACGTTTGTTATCAATTTGGCCAGGCGATGTCCATGTCCCGAGACCAGCCTTCCTGCAGTGCGCCGATCCGGCACGGGTCCGGGACGCGCCTGGCCAGGCTCGGGCCGATGCAGCGCATGGCCGCCGCGCATCTGTCGAAGAGTCATCTCGAGACCGCGCCGATCACCCTGCTCGGCGAGGCCGAGGTCGACGCGCTGGTCGCGCTGCGCGAGGCGTTGAACGCCACGGCCGCGCGCGGCCGCGGCCCGCGCATCAGCCTGACCGCGCTGCTGGTGAAGATCGCCGCGCAGGCGCTGCATGCGCACCCTGCGCTGAACGGCACCTTCGTCGAGGGCGAGGTCTGTATCTCCGATGCCGTCCACATGGGTGTCGCGCTGTCGCTGCCCGACGACAACCTGGTGGTGCCGGTGATCCGCGACGCCGGGCGCCGCTCGCTGGCCGAGGTGGCGGGCGCGCTCGCCGACGTCGGCGAGCGGGCGAAGGCGGGCCGGCTCTCGCTCGAAGACGTGCGCGGCGCGACCTTCACGCTGACCAACCCGGGCGGCGTGCGCAGCGCACAATGGTCCACGCCGATCATCGCGCTGCCGCAGTGCGCGATCCTGGGCGTCGGTGCCCTCAGGCGCAAGCCGGTGGTGCGCGACGGGCGGGTGGTGCCGGGCTGGGTCCTGCCGACCAGCCTGACGGTAGACCATCGAGTGGTCAACGGCGTGCCGGCACAGCGATTCGTCGACACGCTGCACGAGCTGCTCGCCGCGCCGGCGGCGGTGGACCTGGGAACCTGAGGCGCGGAGGAGCGTGATGAGCATCGAGGTGAAGATGCCCGATTTCGGCGGCGACGCACACGAGGCGACGATCGTCGCGTGGCACAAGCAGGCGGGCGACAGGGTGGCGTCCGGAGAGCTGCTGGTCGAGGTGATGACCGACAAGGTGAACATCGAGGTCGTGGCGCCGGCGGCCGGAGTCGTGACCGCGATTCTGCACGCGGCCGACGAAACGGTGGCCACCGGGGCGGTGATCGCCCGCATCGATGCGGCCTGACGGAGGAACCCCATGAGCACGCGCGACGAGAACTGGCTGGCGCTGTACCGGCTGATGCTGGTGGTGCGGGAGTCCGACCGGGTCATCGGCGGGATCGACGGCCACTGGCACCCGGCGCTCGGCGAAGAAGCGGCCATCGCCGGCTGTTATCACGGGCTGCGCGCCGACGACGTGGTGGCACCCCACTATCGCGGCATGCTGGCCGCCTCCTATGCGCGCGGTGCCGATCTGCGGCGGCTGTTCGCCGGACTCGACGGCCGGGCGACCGGCCACACGCGCGGGCGCTACCGCTCCGACGTCTGCGGACCCTTCGAGGTCGGCGTGATCGGCCTCTACTCGGGCGCGCTCGGGCCGCCGATCGAGTACGCGACCGGTGCGGCGCTGGCGGCCAGGCTCGACGGCAAGGGCGCCGTGGCGCTGGCGGTGTTCGGCGACGGCTCGGCCAGCCGGGGCAACTTCCACGAGGCGGTGAACCTGGGCGCGGTGCTCCGGCTGCCGGTGGTGTTCGTGTGCCAGAACAACCAGTACGCGATCTCGACGCCGGCCGCAGCGGAGCGCGGCGGCAGCATCGTCGATCGGGCGCCGGGCTACGGCATTCCGGGCGTGCGCGTCGACGGCAACGACGTCGTGGCCATGCACGAGGCGGTCCAGGCAGCGATCGCGCGGGCGCGCGCCGGCGGCGGCCCTACGCTGCTGGAGGCGTTCACCTACCGGCTCGGCGGCCACATGAGCGCCGACCCGGCGCCGTACCGGTCGAAGGACGAAGTCGATGAGTGGGCACGCCGCGATCCGATCGCGCTGCACGAGGCGCGGCTGGCGGCCGAGGGCATCCTCGACGCGCAGGGCGCGGCCCGCTTGAAGCAGGAGGTGGAGACGGAGGTCGCGCAGGCCATGGCACAGGCGCGCGAGGACCCGATGCCGGGCCCCGAAGTGCTGGGAATCGATCGCGTGTTCGCGGGGGCATGACATGGCGCGACTGACGATGCAGCAGGCGGTCGTCGGCGGAATCGCCGAGGAGATGCGGCGTGACCACGACGTCTTCATCATGGGCCTGGACATCGGCCGCTTCGGTGGGCCGCTGAGCTCGTGCAAGGGGCTGTGGGAGGAGTTCGGTCCGCAGCGGGTCATCGACACGCCGATCTCCGAGGGCGGCATCGTCGGGCTGGGGGTCGGCGCGGCGCTGATGGGCAAGCGCCCGATCGTCGACATCATGTTCCTCGAGTACCTGGGGCTGGTCCTGCAGCAGCTCGGCTGCGACGCGGGCGCGATGCACTACTACTCCGACGGCAAGGCACGCGTGCCGCTCGTGGTCCGCGCGAAATACGGCGTCGGGCCGTACCACGGGCATGCCTACGACTACCACGCGTGGGTCGCCCACGTGCCGGGCGTGAAGGTCGCGATTCCCTCGAATGCGCGCGACGCCAAGGGCATGATCAAGGCGGCCATCCGCGACGACAACCCGGTGCTGTTCCTCGAGCACATGGGGCTGTACCACGGCGCGCGCGAGGAGATCCCGGACGGCGACGTGGTGACGCCGCTCGGGCAGGCGGCCGTGGCGCGCGAAGGCGACGCGGTGACGCTGGTGGCGATCGGCGCGATGGTCAGGCGCGCGCTGCAGGCGGCCGAGATGCTCGCCGCCGATGGCGTCCAGGCCGAGGTGATCGACCTGCGCACGATCGTTCCGCTGGACAAGGAGGCGGTGCTGCGGTCGGTCGCGAAGACCGGGCGCCTGGTCGTGGCCGGCGAATCGGTCCGCTTCTGCGGATCGGCGGGCGAGGTGGCCGCGATCGTCGCCGAGGAGGGGTTCCGTTCGCTGAAGGCTCCGATCGAGCGGATCGGCATGCCGAGCGTGCCGATCCCCTTCGCGCGCAACCTCGAGAAGATGCTCGTGCCCGACGAGGAAACCATCGCGGCGGCGGCGCGGCGTACGCTGGCTGCCTGAGGAACGGAGGCCGTCATGCAGGGCAAGGTGGCGATCGTGACCGGCGCGGCCAGCGGGATCGGCGAGGCCTGCGCGCAGGCGTTCGCACGCGCCGGCGCGCGAGTGGCGATGCTCGACCGCGACGCCGCGGCGCTCGCCGCCGCGGCCGGGGCGATCGACGGCGCGCTCGCGCTCGTCGTCGACGTGGCCGACCGGCAGTCGGTCGAGGCCGGCGTGCGCGCCACCTGCGAGGCGTTCGGCGGCGTCGACGTGCTGGTCAACAGCGCCGGCATCGAGTCCACCTACACGATCGAGCGCATGCCGCAGCAGGAATGGGACCGGGTGATCGAGGTCAACCTGCGCGGCGTGATGCTGTGCACGCAGGCGGTGATCGAGCCGATGAGCGCGCGCGGCGGCGGGGCGGTGGTCAACATCGCCTCGATCGCGGGCAAGCGGATCTCCTACCACGGCGGCGCGGCCTATACCGCGTCGAAGGCCGGCGTGCTCGGGTTCACGCGGCACGCGGCGTTCGAGCTGGGCATCCGGCGCATCCGCGTCAACGCGATCTGTCCGGGGCCGACGCTGACGCCGATGATCCGTCGCAATGCCACCGAGGCGGAGATCGAGCGCACCGTGAAGACGATACCGCTGGGACGCTGGGTCCAGCCGTCGGACATCGCCTGCGCGGCGCTGTTCCTCGCCGGCGACGCGGCGGCGATGTGCACCGGCACGTCGATCGACGTCGACGGCGGCGTGCTGGTGTCGAACGGCAGTTCGTACGAAGACTATTTTGCGCGGCGACGCTAGCCGCCACCTGGGGAGACCGACATGAACCGACGCATCCTCGCCCTCGCGGCATCCATCGGCTGTGCTGCCGTCCTGGCGGTGGCGCCCGTGCGCGCGCAGACCACCTTCAGGATGGCGTTCGTGGCGCCGCCGCCGGTGTGGGGGCCGATCGCCGACTACTACGGCGAGCAGGTCGCCAGGCTGACCAACGGCGCGATCAAGGTGCAGGGCGTCGGCGGCGGCCAGCTCGGCAGCCTGCCGCAGAACTACGCGGGCCTGAAGACGGGCCAGATCGACATGATGCTGGCCGATACCGGCACGCTGGCGCTGGCGCGCGGCGGCAAGGACTTCAACGCGCTGTTCGCCCCCTACGTATTCCATGACCATGCGCACTTCCGCAAGTTCATGTTCTCGAAGACCTTCGCCGAGATGCTCGCGCCGGTCGAGAAGGAGGCCGGGTTCAAGTACATCGGCTACGTGTCGGATCGCGCGCCGCGCCAGCTGACCACCGCCAGCACCCGGGTCACGAAGCCGGAAGACATGAAGGGCCTGAAGGTCCGCGTGCCCGAGACGCCGACCATCCTCGAGGTGTTCAAGGCCTGGGGAGCCTCCCCGACGCCGGTGGCCGCGGCCGAGCTCTACCTGGCGATGAAGCAGGGCATCGTGGACGGGCAGGACAACGGGTTCGACGCGATCGCCGGCGCCAAGTACTACGAGGTGCAGAAGTACGCGATCCGCATCGATTACATCCAGTCCGCCCTGATGATCCTGATGGCCGAGAGCAAGTGGAACGCGCTCAGCCCGGCGCAGCGCAAGGCCATGCTGGACGCGGCCGCGGCCACCGAGCAGTGGGCGAGCAAGCGCACCTGGGAGATCAGCGACAAGTCGATCCAGCTGCTCAAGGAGAAGGGCATGGAGATCGTCGAGCCCGATCTCGCGCCGTTCAAGGCCTCGGCGGCCCGGGCGCTGAGCGCGCTCGACGGGCAACTCTGGAGCAAGGGAACGCTGGAGAAGATCGCGGCCGAGCGCTAGGGCACCGACGGCACCGACGACCTCACCGCCGGCGTACGCCCGATGCTCCATCGCCTCGATCGCCTCGTCGAGTACACCATCGGCGCGATCGCCGTCGCACTGGTCGCCACCGCCTTCGGCCAGGTCGTCGCGCGCTACGTGTTCGGCGAGTCGTTCGCGTGGGTGCTCGAGGTCGACGTCATGCTGATGGTCTGGCTCACCATGCTCTCGGGCTACGTGGGCGTGCGCCGACGCGCGCACATGGCGACCGACTTCCTGGTCGCGCCGCTGTCGCCCGCCTGGCGCCGGCGCATGGCGATCCTCGCCGGGCTGCTGTGCGCCCTGATCGTGGCGATCATCGGCTGGACCAGCCTCGCCATCGTCGACTCGATGAACGGCATGTACTTCGTCTCGATCCCCATCGAGCTGACCGTCATGTACGCCAGCCTGCCGGTCGGCATGGGGCTGATGCTGGCGGCGATCCTGGTCGACCTGGCCAGGCTGGCGCGCGAGAGGCCGTGATGCTGCAGCAGCTCCTGCCCTTCTGCATCCTGATGGGGGCGTTCCTGGCGCTGCTGGCGCTGGGGGTGCCGGTGTTCTTCGCGATGGGGCTGGCGTCGCTGTCGTTCATCCTGGCGATGGGCGGGCAGGTGCCGTTCAACGTCCTGGCCTCGACGCTGATCCAGGGCATCGACTCGTTCGCCTTCCTGGCGATCCCCTTCTTCTTCCTTGCCGGCGAGCTGATGAACACCGGCGGCATCACGCGGCGGCTGCTCGCCTTCGCCGCGGCGCTGGTCGGCCACATTCGCGGCGGGCTGTCGCATGTCGCGATCATCGCGAGCATGGTGTTCTCCGGAGTGTCCGGCTCGGCCGTCGCCGATGCGTCGGCGATCGGCGGCGCGCTGATCCCGGCGATGAAGGCCCAGAAGTATCCGGCCGAGTACGCGGCCGCGGTGGTCGCGGCGGCCTCCACGATGGGGCCGGTGATCCCGCCGTCGATCGCCTTCGTGGTCTACGCGCTGGTCACCGAGACCTCGGTGGGCGAGCTGTTCCTCGCCGGCGCGATCCCCGGCGTGCTGATGGGCGTGTGGCTGCTGGCGGCCGCGAGCGTGATCGCGCGGCGCCGCGATTTCCCGTTCTCCCCGCGGGCCACCATCGCACGCGTGTTCTCCACGCTGCGCGATGCGATCTTCGCGCTGATGATGCCGGTGATCATCCTCGGCGGCATCGTCGCCGGCGTGGTGACGCCGACCGAGGCCGGCGTGATCGCGGTCGTCTATGCCGCCGTGGTCGGGCTGTTCGTGTATCGGGAAATGCGGCTGGCGGACCTGTGGCGGGTGGTGTGCGAATCGACGATCAGCTCGGGGCTGATCCTGCTGATGGTCGCGGCTTCGGGCACGTTCTCGTGGCTGGTCGCCAACATGGCGATCGGCGACACGCTGGTGACGTTCTTCACCTCGCTCACCGACAGCCGCTGGGTGATGCTGATGGTCATCAACGTCTTCTTCCTGATCTGGGGGCTGGCGCTCGAGCCGCCGGTGGCGCTGGTCACCATGGTGCCGCTGCTGGTGCCGCTGGCCAACGCCTACCACATCGATCTCATCCACCTCGGGGTGGTGGTCGTGCTCAACCTGATGATCGGGCAGCTGACGCCGCCCTCCGGCGTGGTCACCTTCCTGACGGCGCAGATCGCCGGCGCGCCGCTCGCGGCGGTCTTCCGCGAGGCGACGCCGTTCATGCTCGCGCTGATCGTGCTGCTGCTGCTGATCACCTACGTGCCGGCCATCGCGTTGTGGCTGCCCGCCCTGTTGATGGGCGGCCACGGTTGACGATGTCCGGGGCACATCGTGCCGGGTTGGACTTCCGGGAGGCTCCCTGACGAAAACGCCAGGCTGTCTTGACTTGCCTGGGAACGCACGCTGGTGAGACGATTGCTGCATCGCAGCAATCGGAGGCGCACTTGCTTTTTCGTCGCCCGGACCCGCATCGCGCGCTGAGCCTCGCCCTGCAGGGCGGAGGCGCCCACGGCGCTTTCACGTGGGGCGTGCTCGACGCCTTGCTCGAGGACGGCCGCTTCTGCTTCGACGGTCTGAGCGGATCCAGTGCCGGCGCGATGAACGCGGTCGCCGTGGCTCACGGGCTCGCGCGCGGCGGCAACGACCATGCACGCGAGACGCTGGCACGCTTCTGGTCCCGCGTGGGGCGCGCCCTGCCCGGCGAGGTCGGGTCTGCCGTCTCGGCCGGCGGTTCCGATTCGTCGCGCGGCGTGAACATGATGCTGCTGTGGTCGCAGTGGTTCTCGCCGTACCAGTTCAACCCGCTCGACATCAACCCGCTGCGCAGCATCGTCGAGGAGCTTTTCGATTTCGAGCGCATCCGCGATGCGAGTCAGGTACGGTTGTTCGTGGCGGCTACGCATGCGGACAGCGGGCAGTTGCGGCTGTTCAGCAATCACGACGTTTCCGCCGACGCGTTGCTGGCTTCCGCGTGCCTGCCGATGCTTCATCATGCGATCGTCATCGATGGCGAGCCATACTGGGACGGCGGCTACTCGGCGAACCCGGCGGTCTTTCCGTTGATCCGGTCGTGTCGCAGCGACGACATCCTTCTGGTGCTCCTGGCCCAGCGCGCCCACGCGCAGACCGCGCGAACCGCCGAAGACATCCGCCAGCGCACGGCCGACTTCGGCTTCAACAGCGCATTCCTGTGCGAGATGCGCCTGCTCGCGCTGGCGCGCGAGATGGCGCGCGGCCGCGCCCTGCTGCGCGGGAATCTCGAGCGCCGCCTGCTCGCCAGTCGATTCCATGTGATCGACGCGCAGCCGCTGCTTTCCGGCCTCGACGCGAGCACGCGCATCCTCGCCCACGAGCCGTTCCTCGAACGGCTTCGCGATGCGGGGCGCGAATCGGCGACGACGTGGCTGGCCCGCAGCGGCGAAGGCGTGGGCCGGCGTTCGACGGTCGACATGGACACCATGTTCGGCACGCACGGACGCCTCACGGCTGCCGAAGGGTAGGCGGCCGTGCGATCGAGCCGGACGAGCTCAGGACAAGGCCTGTCCGATCTCGGCGAGGTCGCTCTCGGGCCCCGATGCCTCGATCACGGTGCCCAGTTGCCGCTCGACCTGAGCACGCGAGATCACCCCGCGCACGCGCTCCGGTTCGCCGCCGGAAGCGGCCTCGATGACGAGCAGGTGGTTCCTGCGGTGCTTGCGCAGCGTTGCGACCACGTTGCTCACGCGCGCCGCCTTCAGCTGGGCGCAATCGATCGCATCGAGCATCGACAGGGGTGTCATCACGTCGGCCACGCACAAGTCCTCGTAGCGCAGGTTGCGTTCCTCGACGGCGCGCATCACGCGGTCTCCGCGCAGGTCGGTCGACGTGATGAGGCCCTGCAGCGACGGCATGTCGCTGACGACGAAGAGCAGGTGCACGTGCTGGTGAATCATGGACTGCTCGGCCTGTCGCAGCGCGGTCGTCGGATTGACGGTCACGGCCCTGACTTGCCTGAGGTCGGTCATGACGGTCGATGCCGGCGAGTCGGGTGTCACCCGAGCGGTCGGACCGAGCGAAGTCTGGACCAGCGAAACCCCGGGACGCAGGCTGCGTGCGGGCAATGCAGAATCAGGCAGCATGACGGCCTCTTCGATCAAGACCTCCTGGAAAGTCGCGCAGGGCGTTCCGCCCTTACGGTCCGGGGCGACGCACGCGCATGCCGGCCGACGTCGCGCGGCCCGCGACCGAAGCCCTTCGAGAAAGGGTGGCGCAGCCGGCTTGTATGTTCAGACCAGGCCAGAACGGTAGAGTCTGAACGC
>MKUQ01000001.1 GCA_001898645.1 Burkholderiales bacterium 70-64 | reverse complement strand
GGCGAGAGGATTCGAACCTCCGACATCTTGCTCCCAAAGCAAGCACTCTACCAGGCTGAGCTACGCCCCGGAGGAACGGGATTGTAGCGTACTTCTCGCGCGCCTGGCCGTGCGCGTCCCTGGGCAGGAGGAGCGAGCCGACCTCAGGCGGCCGCCGGCAGCGCGTCGGCCAGCCGGCGCGCCATCTGCTCGGCAAGCGCGGCCTCGCGCGCCTCGACCATCAGGCGCAGCAGCGGCTCGGTGCCCGAGGGGCGGATGAGGATGCGCCCCTCGTTGCCCAGCTCGCGCTCGACCTCCTGGCGGGCGCGGGCGAGCGCGGCACTGCCTTCCCAGTCGAAGCCCTTGTCGATCGGCACGTTGATCAGCGTCTGCGGGAACAGGGTGAGCTCGGCACACAGCTCGGCCAGCGTGCGGCCGCTGCGGCGGATCGCCGAGAGGACCTGCAGCGCGCTGATCGTGCCATCGCCCGTGGTGTGACAGTCGAGGCACAGCAGGTGGCCGGAGCCCTCGCCCCCGTAGCGCCATCCCCGCTCCTGCAGGGCTTCGAGGACGTAGCGGTCGCCCACCTTGGCGCGCGCGAACGCTACGTCGAGACGTGCAAGCGCCTGCTCCAGCCCGAGGTTGGACATCAGGGTGCCGACGGCGCCCGGCACCGCTTCGCGCTCGCGGCGGTCGCGCACGATCACGTAGAGCAGCTCGTCGCCGTTGTACAGGCGCCCGGCGGCATCGACCATCATCAGGCGGTCGGCATCGCCGTCGACGGCGATGCCCAGGTCGGCGCGATGCTCGAGCACGGCGCGCTGCAGCGTATCGGGGTGGGTCGCCCCGCAGCCTTCGTTGATGTTGAAGCCGTTGGGCGACACGCCGACGGGGACCACCTCGGCGCCCAGCTCGTAGAAGACGTGGGGCGCGGTGTGATAGCCCGCGCCGTGCGCGCAGTCGACCACCAGGCGCATGCCGCGCAGATCGAGCGTGCCCGGGAAGCTGCTCTTGCAGAACTCGATGTAGCGGCCGGCGGCGTCGTCGATGTGGCGCGCGCGGCCCAGGCGGGCCGAGGGCACGCAGCCCAGCGGCTGCTCCAGCTCGGCCTCGATGGCGGCCTCGACGGCGTCGGGCAGCTTGTTGCCGTCGGCCGAGAAGAACTTGATGCCGTTGTCCTCGTAGGGATTGTGCGAGGCGCTGATCACCACGCCCGCCGAGAGGCGCAGCGCGCGCGTCAGGTAGGCGATGGCCGGGGTGGGCAGCGGCCCCGTGCGCAGCACGTCGACGCCCGCGGCCGAGAACCCCGCCTGCAGCGCTGCCTCGAGCATGTAGCCCGAGATGCGCGTGTCCTTGCCGACGATCACCGCCGGGCGGCCGATGGCGGCCACGCCGCCGAGGAGGCCGGCCCGCGCCGCCTCGCCGGCGGAGCCGGCACTGCCGGCGGGCGCGCGTGCGCCCGCCACACCGGCCACCAGCACCTTGCCGGCGGCGAAGCCCAGGCGCATCACGAACTCGGGCGTGATCGGCGCCTCGCCGACGCGGCCGCGCACGCCGTCGGTGCCGAAGTAGCTACGTGCCATCCCTTTCCCCCGCTTCCTCGATTGCTTTCCAGACCCGAAGCGCATCGCGACTTTCGGCCACGTCGTGCACGCGCACGATCGCCGCCCCGCGCGCCACCGCCGCGAGCATCGCCGCCAGGCTGCCGGCCAGGCGGCCGTCGACCGGTCGGCCGGTGAGCTGGCCGATCATCGACTTGCGCGACACGCCGATGAGCGTGGGCTGGCCGAGGGCGGCGAGCTCGTCGAGCGCCTCGATCAGGAGCAGATTGTGCCGCAGCGTCTTGCCGAAGCCGATGCCCGGATCGAGCACGATGCGCTCGCGCGCGATCCCCGCCGACGCCAGCACCTCGACGCGCCGGCGCAGGAACTCCTCGACTTCCGAGACCACCTCGCGGTAGGCGGGGGCCTGCTGCATGGTGGCCGGATCGCCCTGCATGTGCATCAGGCACAGCGCGCAGGCGGAATCGCGCACCGTCTCGATCGCGCCGGGGGCGCGCAGCGCGCCGATGTCGTTGATCATGTCGGCACCATGCGCAAGGCCGGCGCGCATCGTCTCCGGATGGCGCGTATCGAGCGACAGCGGCAGGCCGCAGTCGCGCAGCGCATCGAGCACCGGCACCACGCGCGCGATCTCCTGCGCGGGCGTGATGGGCGCAGCGCCCGGCCGCGTCGATTCCCCGCCGATGTCGAGCAGGTCGGCGCCCTCCTCGGCGAGGCGATGCGCATGCGCGATCGCCGCCTCCACCGTCGTGAGGTGCCCGCCGTCGGAAAAGGAATCGGGCGTGACGTTGATCACACCCATGATCAGCGGGCGATCGAGGGCGAGCGTGTAGCGGCCGCAGGCGAGGCGGCGCACCGGCCGGGGGTGTGCCGACACGCCAGGAGTCTGTCGGAGTGTCAACTCCGACAGACTCCTAGTCCAGTGAAACCGGGAAATCGGCTGTGCGCCGGGGTCTGCGAGGGCGCGGGCCTAGGCGCAGCGCGCTGCCCAGGCTGGACGCCTGGGCGAGCGCTGCAACGACGGCAGCGCGCCCTCGCAGACCCCGGCCCGAAGGGTGAGCGCCTGCAAGGGGCGCACTCGTCGTTGCAAAGCCTTGATGTGGGGCCTGCCACATCGGCGGCTTCGCGCCTCGATTGCGCCCCTTGCAGGCGCTCACGCACAGCCGATTTCCCGGTTCCACTGGACTAGGGTGCAGCCGGCTCCGCGGGCGGCGCCGCCGGAGTGACCGGGGCGCTCGCCGAGCCGCCGGCGCTCGGGGCGCTGCCGCCGCCCGAGGAACGCTCCTTGGGCGGACGCGGCGGGCGGCCGGCCATGATGTCGTCGATCTGCTCGGAGTCGATGGTTTCCCATTCGAGCAGCGCCTTGGCCATGGTCTCGACCTTGTCGCGGTTCTCCTCGAGGATCTTGCGCGCGGCGGCGTACTGCTCGTCGATGATGCGCCGGATCTCGCTGTCGACCTTGCGCATCGTCTCTTCCGACATGTTGGTGGTCTTGGTGATCGAGCGCCCGAGGAAGATCTCGCCCTCGTTCTCGGCGTACACCATCGGACCCAGCACGTCGCTCATGCCGTAGCGCGTGACCATGTCGCGCGCGATCTGCGTGGCGCGCTCGAAGTCGTTCGAGGCGCCGGTGGTCATCTGGTTCATGAACAGCTCTTCGGCGATGCGCCCGCCGAACAGCACCGCGATCGTGCTGAGCATGCGCTCGCGGTCCATGCTGTAGCGATCGCCCTCGGGCAGCTGCATGGTGACCCCCAGCGCGCGCCCGCGCGGGATGATGGTGACCTTGTGCACCGGGTCGGTCTTGGGCACGACGCGCGCCACCACCGCATGGCCCGACTCGTGGTACGCGGTGTTGCGCCGCTCGTCTTCGGGCATGACGATGGAGCGCCGCTCGGCGCCCATGATGATCTTGTCCTTGGCGCGCTCGAAGTCGATCATCTCCACCAGGCGCGCGCTGCGCCGGGCGGCGAACAGCGCCGCCTCGTTGACCAGGTTGGCCAGGTCGGCGCCCGAGAACCCGGGAGTGCCGCGCGCGATGATGTCGGCGCGCACGTCGGGGCCCATGGGCACCTTGCGCATGTGGACGTTCAGAATCTGCTCGCGGCCGCGGATGTCGGGCAGCGGCACCACCACCTGGCGGTCGAAGCGCCCGGGACGCAGCAGCGCCGGGTCGAGCACGTCGGGCCGGTTGGTGGCGGCGATGACGATGATGCCCTGGCCGGTTTCGAAGCCGTCCATCTCGACCAGCAGCTGGTTCAGCGTCTGCTCGCGCTCGTCGTTGCCGCCGCCCAGGCCGGCGCCGCGCTGGCGCCCCACGGCGTCGATCTCGTCGATGAAGATGATGCACGGCGCGTGCTTCTTGGCCTGCTCGAACATGTCGCGCACGCGCGCCGCGCCCACGCCGACGAACATCTCGACGAAGTCGGAGCCCGAGATCGAGAAGAACGGCACCTTGGCCTCGCCGGCGATGGCCTTGGCGAGCAGCGTCTTGCCGGTGCCGGGCGAGCCGACCATCAGCACGCCGCGCGGGATGCGTCCGCCCAGCTTCTGGAACTTGGAGGGGTCGCGCAGGAAGTCGACCAGCTCCTGGACGTCTTCCTTGGCCTCGTCGCAGCCGGCGACGTCGGCGAAGGTGATGGTGTTGTTGCTTTCGTCCAGCATGCGCGCGCGCGACTTGCCGAAGGAGAACGCGCCGCCGCGGCCGCCTCCCTGCATCTGGCGCATGAAGAACACCCACACCCCGATCAGCAGCAGCATCGGGAACCAGGACACGAAGATGTTGAGCAGCAGCGACTGCTCTTCCTCGGGCTTGGCGTTGACCTGCACGCCGTACTTCATCAGGTCGCCGACCATCCAGATGTCGCTCGGTGCATAGACGACGGCGTTGCGGCCGTCCTTGGTGCGCACCCGCAGCGTGCGCCCGTCGACCACCACGGAATCGATGCGGCCGTCCTTGGCCTCCGCCATGAAGGTCGAGTACGGCATGTCGGCGCCGCGCGCCTGGCGCGTGTCGAACTGCTTGAATACCGTGAACAGCACCAATGCGATGACCAGCCAGATCGCCGCCTTGGAAAACATGTTGTTCACTCGCCTGCTCCTTGTGGCCTCGCGGCCGCCCGTTTCACATCCACTGGCCCTCGTGGCATTCTACGCGGTTTGCCGCTCCGGCTCGCCCCGCACCGTCGCTAAAGTGTTGATTCGACGGGGCTGACGGCCTTCACGCGCGATTCCGCCCGACCGGCGGCGGCCCGCCGGCCGGCCCGCGTTTCGGCGAACGCCCGAGGAGGTAGGTTTCCGCCGAGCGCGCGCGCGAAGCCGCCGGTTTGCGCACGGCCACCCGCACGAAGCTGCGCTTGAACAGCTCCACCAGCTGGCTGTAACCGCTGCCGTGAAAGCACTTGGTCAGCAGCGCCCCGCCGGGTGCGAGATGATCGAGCGCGAAAGCCACCGCCAGATCCACCAGATCGCCCATCCGGGCGGCGTCGGCCGCCGCCACCCCGCTCAGATTGGGGGCCATGTCGGAAACCACAAGGTCCAGGCGGCGCCCGCCGAGCGCCTCCTCGAGCCGGCGCAGGGTCGCTTCCTCACGGAAATCGCCCTGCAGGAAGGTCACCCCCGGGATCGGCTCCATCGGCAGCAGGTCGAGCGCGTAGATGCGCCCGTCGATCTCCCCGCCGCCCTCCCCGGAGCCGCTGCGATGCCGCATGCGCTCGCGCAGCACCTGGCTCCAGGCGCCCGGGGCCGAGCCCAGGTCGAGCACCGTCATGCCGGGGCGCACCAGCCGGTCCTGGTCGTCGATGCCGATGAGCTTGAAGGCCGCGCGCGAGCGGTACTGGCGCTGCTGCGCCAGCTTCACGTAGGGATCGTCGATGTGTTGCGCGATCCACGCCCGGTTGACTTTCCCGCCCTTGCTCATGCCTCGCCCATGACCCTGTTCGAGCCGCCCTGCTTGCACGCAGATGGGTCCGCAGCCCACACTTGCAATATCCGCCGCCCTGCGGCAACCCGACCCGGATCCGCGACGCCATGGCCACCACCCCGTTCCCGCTGCCGATCGCCCTGACGCCCGCCGACCGCCGGGCGCTGCGGGCGCGCGCGCACCATCTCGATCCGGTGGTGATGATCGGCGACGCCGGGCTGAGCCGGGCGGTGCTGGCCGAGGCCGACCGGGCGCTGGGAGCCCACGGGCTGATCAAGATCCGCGTGCTGGGCGACGACCGCGAGCAGCGCCAGACGTTGCTGGCCGAGATCTGCTCGGCGCTCGGATGCACCGCCGTGCAGTCGATCGGCAAGCTGCTGATCGTCTACCGGCCCCGGCCGATCGAGGACACGGAGCGGGCGCGCGGCCCGCGCGTGCCCGCGAAACGGGCCGCCGAGACGGCGGCCGCCCCGCGCAAACCGCGTACTGCGAGGACTTCGATGAGAGCGATGAAGGTCGCGGCGGCCGCCGCCAAGCCGGCGCGCACGCGCAAGTCGGCTCCCCTGGACACCGAGGGCAAGCACACCGCCGTGGGCGCGCGTGCGCGCCTGCCGGCGCGCAAGGGCACCAGCAGCGCCGCCACCCAGGGGCCGAGTCATCTGCAGGGCCGGGTCGGCCCTGCCCGGGCCGGCACCCGGGCGCGCGGCAAGAAGGGCTGAGAACGCTCGCCGGGCCGGGCGGCTCGGGGCGCGCGCGGCCTCATTCGTAGCGCACGATCAGGATCTCGTACTCGCGCATGCCGCCGGGCGTATGCACCTCGGCGATGTCGCCGGCGTAGCGGCCGATGATTGCGCGCGCGATCGGGCTCGACACCGAGACCCTCGCCATCCTGATGTCGGCCTCGTCGTCGCCCACGATCTGGTAGCTGACGCGCTCGCCCGAGGCGAGATCCTCCAGCTCGACGGTGGCCGCGAACACCACCCGGCCGTCGGCCTCGAGCAGCGTCGGGTCGATCACCTGCGCATTGGCCAGCTTCGATTCGAGCTCTGCGATGCGCCCCTCGACGAAGCCCTGGCGCTCGCGCGCGGCGTTGTACTCGGCGTTCTCGGAGAGGTCGCCGTGGGCGCGCGCCTCGGCGATGGCGGCGATGACGGCCGGCCGGTCGACCGTCTTCAGTCGATGCAGTTCCTGCCGCAGCAGCTCGGCGCCGCGGCGCGTGAGCGGAATGGTTGCCATGGAGCCCCCGGAAAACGATGCGGACCGCCGGGCAAGGGTGCCGGGCAGTCCGTGGATAGCTGCCACTCTACCGCAACTGCAGTCGCAACTACAGCCCGGCGTGCAGTGCCTGCAGCGAGTACACGTCGAGGCGCGCGAGCGAGCGCATGCCCTCGACGGCCGCCAGCGCACCGGCGATGGTGGTGAAGTAGGTGACGCGTTGCGCCAGGGCGGTGGTACGGATGGCGCGCGAATCGGCGATCGCGCCGCGGCGCTCCTCCACCGTGTTGACCACCAGCGAGACCTCGCCGTTCTTGAGCAGGTCGACCACGTGCGGGCGGCCCTCCTGCACCTTGTGCACCGCCGCCACCGGTAGCCCGGCGGCGGCGATGGCCGCCGCCGTCCCCTTGGTGGCGACCAGCGAGAAGCCGAGCTCGTGCAGCGCGCGCGCCACCGTGACCGCCTTGGGCTTGTCGGCGTTCTTCACCGAGATGAACACTTTGCCCGACTCGGGCAGGCGCACGCCGGCGCCGAGCTGCGACTTCACGAAGGCCTCGCCGAAGGTCAGGCCGACGCCCATCACCTCGCCGGTGGACTTCATCTCGGGGCCGAGGATGGTGTCGACGCCGGGGAACTTGATGAAGGGGAACACCGCCTCCTTCACCGCGTAGTAGGACGGCACCACCTCGCGGGTCACGCCCTGCTCGGACAGGCCGCGCCCGACCATGCAGCGCGCGGCGATCTTGGCCAGCTGCAGCCCGGTGGCCTTGGAGACGTAGGGCACGGTGCGCGAGGCGCGCGGGTTGACCTCGAGCACGTAGACCGTGCCGTCGGCGGTACCGTCGCGCTGGATGGCGAACTGCACGTTCATCAGGCCGCAGACGTTCAGCGCGCGCGCCATCAGCGTGGTCTGGCGCTTGAGCTCGGCGACGCTGGCCGGCGACAGCGAATACGGCGGCAGCGAGCACGCCGAGTCGCCCGAGTGCACCCCGGCCTGCTCGATGTGCTCCATGACCCCGCCGATGAACACCTCGCGGCCGTCGGACAGGCAGTCGACGTCGACCTCGATGGCGTCGTTGAGGAAGCGATCGAGCAGCACCGGGCTGTCCTCGGACACCTTCACCGCCTCGCGCATGTAGCGCTCGAGGTCGCGCTGCTCGTGCACGATCTCCATCGCGCGCCCGCCCAACACGTAGCTCGGCCGCACCACCAGCGGATAGCCGATCTGGCCGGCCAGCTCGAGCGCCTGCGCCTCGGTGCGCGCGGTGCGGTTGGGCGGCTGCTTGAGGCCGAGATCCTGCAGCAGCTTCTGGAAGCGCTCGCGGTCCTCGGCGATGTCGATCGACTCGGGCGAGGTGCCGACGATCGGCACCCCGTTGGCTTCCAGCGCCAGCGCCAGCTTCAGCGGCGTCTGGCCGCCGTACTGCACGATGACGCCCATCGGCTTCTCGACCTCGACGATCTCGAGCACGTCCTCGAGCGTGAGCGGCTCGAAGTAGAGGCGGTCCGAGGTGTCGTAGTCGGTCGAGACGGTCTCCGGGTTGCAGTTGACCATGATCGTCTCGTAGCCGTCCTCGCGCAGCGCGAAGGCGGCGTGCACGCAGCAGTAGTCGAACTCGATGCCCTGGCCGATGCGGTTGGGGCCGCCGCCCAGCACCATCACCTTGCGGCGGTCGGTGGGCGCGGCCTCGTCCTCGTCCTCGTAGGTGGAGTACATGTAGGCCGTCCCGGTGGCGAACTCGGCCGCGCAGGTGTCGACCCGCTTGTACACCGGGCGCACGCCCAGCTCGCGCCGGCGCGCGCGCACCGTGTCGGGGTTGGTGTCGAGCAGGCGCGCCAGGCGCCGGTCGGAGAAGCCGCGCGCCTTGAGCCAGCGCAGCTCCTCCTTCGAGAGATCGCCGAGGCGCCGGCCGGCGAGCCGGCGCTCGGCGGCGACGATCTCCTCGACCTGCGCCAGGAACCACGGATCGATGCCCGACTCCTCGTGGATCTCCTCCACCGTCATGCCGACGCGGAAGGCGTCGCCCAGGTACAGGAAGCGCTCCGGGCCCGGCTCGCCGAGCTCGGTGGCGATCTCGTCGCGATCGCTGCTGCGCTCGTCCATGCCGTCGATGCCCGTCTCGAGCCCGCGCAGCGCCTTCTGGAAGCTCTCCTGGAAGGTGCGCCCGATCGCCATCACCTCGCCGACCGACTTCATCTGCGTGGTCAGGCGCGAGTCGGCGAGCGGGAACTTCTCGAACGCGAAGCGCGGGATCTTGGTGACCACGTAGTCGATGGTCGGCTCGAAGGCGGCCGGGGTGGCGCCCCCGGTGATGTCGTTGCGCAGCTCGTCGAGCGTGTAGCCCACCGCCAGCTTGGCGGCGACCTTGGCGATCGGAAAGCCGGTGGCCTTGGAGGCCAGCGCCGAGGAACGCGACACGCGCGGGTTCATCTCGATGACGATCATGCGCCCGTCGCGCGGGCTGATCGCGAACTGCACGTTCGAGCCGCCGGTCTCCACGCCGATCTCGCGCAGGATGGCGATCGAGGCGTCGCGCATCAGCTGGTACTCGCGGTCGGTGAGCGTCTGCGCCGGCGCCACCGTGATCGAGTCGCCGGTGTGCACGCCCATCGGGTCGAAGTTCTCGATCGAGCACACGATGATGCAGTTGTCGGCGCGATCGCGCACGACCTCCATCTCGAATTCCTTCCAGCCGATGAGCGATTCCTCGATCAGCAGCTCGCTGGTGGGCGAGGCCTCGAGCCCGCGCTTGCAGATGACGTCGAACTCCTCGGCGTTGTAGGCGATGCCGCCGCCGGTGCCGCCGAGCGTGAAGCTGGGGCGGATGATCACCGGAAAGCCGATGTTCCTCTGCGCCGCCCACGCCTCCTCGAGCGAGTGCGCGATCGCCGAGCGCGCCGAGCCGAGCCCGATGCGGGTCATCGCCTCCTTGAACTTCTGGCGGTCCTCGGCCTTGTCGATCGCCTCGGGCGAGGCGCCGATCAGCTCCACGCCGTGCTTCTCGAGCACGCCGTGGCGATGCAGGTCGAGCGCGCAGTTGAGCGCCGTCTGCCCGCCCATGGTGGGCAGGATGGCGTCGGGCTTCTCCTTCTCGAGGATGCGCTCGAGCACCTGCCAGGTGATCGGCTCGATGTAGGTGACGTCGGCCGTCTCCGGGTCGGTCATGATGGTGGCCGGATTGCTGTTGACCAGCACCACGCGGAAGCCTTCCTGGCGCAGCGCCTTGCACGCCTGCGCGCCGGAGTAGTCGAACTCGCAGGCCTGGCCGATGACGATCGGGCCGGCGCCGATGATCAGGATGGTGTGCAGATCGGTACGCTTGGGCATGTCGGGGCGGTCAGCGGGCGGAGGACGCGGAGGAGGCGGCGGCCGGCTGCGCGGCCGCGCGCGAGCGCTCCATCAGCGTGACGAAGTGGTCGAACAGGTAGTGGATGTCCTGCGGGCCGGGGCTCGCCTCGGGATGCCCCTGGAAGCAGAACACCGGGCGGTCGGTGCGCGCCAGCCCCTGGATGCTGCCGTCGAACAGCGACACGTGCGTCACCCGCAGGTTGGGCGGCAGCGTGGCGGCGTCGACCGCGAAGCCGTGGTTCTGGCTGGTGATGTGCACCTTGCCGGTGTCGAGATTGCGCACCGGGTGGTTCGCGCCGTGGTGGCCGAACTTCATCTTCATGGTGCGCGCGCCGCTCGCCAGCCCGATGAGCTGGTGGCCCAGGCAGATGCCGAACACCGGCAGCCCGCGGTCGATGAGCTCGCGCACGGCGGCGATAGCGTAGTCGCACGGCTCGGGGTCGCCGGGACCGTTGGAGAGGAAGATTCCGTCGGGGCGCAGCGCCAGCGCCTCGGCGGCGCTCGCCTGCGCCGGCAGCACGGTCAGCTCGCAGCCGCGGTCGGCCAGCAGCCGCAGGATGTTGCGCTTGACGCCGTAGTCGTAGACCGCCACGCGGAAGCGCCGCTGCGAGTGCGACACGAAGCCCACGCCCAGCCGCCACGAGCCCTCCGTCCACGGATAGGGCTCGCGGGTCGACACCACCTTCGCCAGGTCCATGCCGGCCAGGCCGGGGAAGGCGCGCGCGGCCTCGATCGCCGCCCGCTCGTCGATCGCCTCCCCAGGGTGCGCCGCCGCCACCAGACAGCCGCTCTGCGCACCGCCGTCGCGCAGCAGGCGCGTCAGGCGCCGCGTGTCGAGGCCGGCAATGCCCGGCACGCCCTCGCGCACCAGGTACTCGGAGAGCGACTCGGCGCTGCGCCAGCTCGACAGCCGCGCCGGCACGTCCTTCACCACCAGGCCGGCGGCGTGGATGCGCGCGGCCTCGACGTCTTCGGGGTTGACCCCGTAGTTGCCGATATGCGGATAGGTGAGCGTGACGATCTGCCGGCAGTAGCTCGGATCGGTGAGGATCTCCTGGTAGCCGGTCATCGCGGTGTTGAACACCACCTCGCCCACCGCGCGCACCGGCGCCCCGAACGAGCGGCCGCGGAACACGGTGCCGTCGGCCAGCGCCAGGACGGCGGGCGCGTACTCGGGAATCAGGCCCGCGCCGGCGTGCCGGGCGGGTTCAGCGTGCGGATCGGGTGGCAACGGCGGCTCCTGCGGAATTCACCGGTGCATCCCGCGCCGACGCGCCCGGACCGCATGGGTCCTCGACGGGCCCGCGGCCGCGGCGCAGGAGCGCAGCGCGACGCGCGGAGTCGGCAGAGTGGGTAGGAGAAGGCAGGCGCTAACCGGTGGGCTTCGGGTAAACCTGCGAATCATAGCATCGGCGGGCGATGCGGCCGGGCATGGCCCGGACGCCGTCTCCCGAGGAGCGCAGGTTGCGCCATGGGGACCCACCAAGGCGGGCGGTCGGGAAGCAGAGGGAGAGCGACGGGAGGAGCCGAAGCGGGGTGTGATTTTTATCACTGTCGAAAGGCTTTACAGCAGCAGTAGGGTCTTTTTGACAGCTTGATCATTTCCCTTGTTTTTCAATAACTTGAGAATGGACCCGATCTTGGCACGGTTGATGCTTCACGGCTTTCGAGCCCGCGAGGCGCTCAAGCAAATACCTCATCAAAAGGAAAGAAGATGATCAAGATCAGACATGTGGCGGCCGCGATCGCGGTGATCGGCTTGTCGAGCCCCGCGTTCGCGGACACCTTCGTCAATGGGGGATTCGAAAACGGAGACCTGACCGGCTGGACCGGAGGTGGTGGCACTTGGCAAGGCAGCCCGCTGCCCCCGGTGAACCCGTCGGTCTACGCAGGCGGCACGCCGAACAACACCATCATGAGCGGCGGCGTCGATCCGTTCACCGGCGCCAACCGGGTCTACGGCGGGAGCTACTCCGTTCGCGTCAACGATTCGATCAACAACTATTCGGTGTCCACGCTCACCCAGAGCGTCACCAACTACACCGACACCAACATCTACTTCGCGTGGAATGCGGTGCTCGAGGCCTCGCATGGCCTGACCGACTCCGACTACTTCTCGCTCACGCTGGTCGACAACACCACCGGCAACACGCTGGTGAGCCGCGCCTACAGCTCGGCCGGTTCGATCGGCGACGGCACCAGCGGCGTCACCTGGACCAACTACAGCGGCTGGTATTCCAGCGGCTGGGTCGTCGAGAACATCGACCTGGTTGCGCTGAACGCGGTCGGCCACGACTTCACGCTGACGCTGCTGGCGTCCGACTGCCCGTACGGTGGCCATGCCGGCTACGTGTACCTCGACGGCTTCGGTGCGGTCACCCCGCCCTCCGGCAGCACGCCGGTGCCGGGCGCGCTGGCGCTGCTGGGCATCGGGGCGCTCGGCCTGGGCTTCACGCGCCGCAAGAGCTGAACGGCGCGAGGGCCGCGGAACGCGCCGGACACGCCCTGCACGGGCAGCCGGCGCAGGCCGCACAGCAAACAGGGGCAGGCTTCGGCCTGCCCCTGGTCTTTTGCGGGCCGGCGCGTATTGCACCGGCCCGCGATCGCCTGGCGACGGCGCAGGCTTGCTTCAGCCCGACAGACGTTAGCGCTCGGGGAAGTACAGCTTCTGCGCCAGCACCTGCCTCAGCCGTGCCGGCGCGCGCTCGCCGTCCCAGCCGGTGATGCTCGAGCCGTCGGCGAAGACCACGATCGGGGTCGCCAGGCGCCCGCGGCCGAGGAAGAAGCCGATGTCGGTCATCATGGCGCGCGGATAGGCACAGCCCGGCCGCGACGCAGCAGCCGAGCCGGTGGCGGCAGCCTCGCCCATCGCGGCGCGCCAGGCCGCTCCGGGGTCCGCGGCGCAGTACACCTGCGCGGAACGCGCGAACCCGTCTTCGGCCAGCCCGACCGGAGCCAGGTAGACCGAGGCGCCGGTTTCCTCCAGCGAGCGCTCGAGCCGCCGGCAGAACGGGCAATCGGGCGCCGACCAGATCACCGCCACGAACGGCGTCTTGCGCCTGACCTTCACCAGCCGCTCCAGCGGCACGGCGCGCAGCTGCTCGCGCTGCCAGCGCTGGAGGTCTTCGGGCCCGGGCGGCGCATCGCCGCCCACCGACCAGCCGGCCGAGCGCACGTTGGCGGTCCAGCGCATGTCGTCGCGGAAATAGGCGCTCGGACGCCCCGGCGCATCGGGGCGCAGCGCGTAGTAGCGCGGGAACACCGTCGGCTCGACGCGGAACCCGGCCCGCAGCGGCGCGCCGGTCGCCCGCTCGAAGGCGGCGCGCGCAGCGGCCACGTCCGGGCTCCAGGCGAGCGGCGGAAGGCCGGGAGCCCGTGCCGCAGCTGCGGCGGACGCTGCGGGCGCCGGCGCGACCCCGGACGCCCCGGATGACGGCGCAGCGGCCACCGGCACGAAAACCGACACCAGCACGACGAGGAGTCGTCGAGCCCATCCACCTGCCCCTGCATGCATCGCAACGCCTTCTTTTCGCCCGGGAAACCAATGCATCTTGATTATGCGCGGATCACAGGCTTGTCCAGATCAGGCGGGCGGGCAAGGCCTTGGTCAGATTGCCCGAACGGCAGCCGGAGCGGCTGCCGTTCGAACCAGCGTCTTGCCGGGGCGGCACGCCGCCCCGGCCGAGGGGGAATCCTCAGGCCGACTTGCGCCGGCGCAGCATCGGCACCAGGCCGAGCAGGCCCAAGCCCAGCAGCGAGATCATCTGCGGCTCCGGCACCGGCTGGCCCGTCACGATGCGCACCTTGTTGCCGATCACGGCCGCGTAGCCCTGGGCGTTCGCGACGCCGACATAGAAGCCCTGCCCCGGGAAATTGGCCGAGCCGCCGCCGGTGATGTCGATGCAGGCGCTCGGATAGCAGAAGTTGTTCATCAGGTCGTTCTGGTCGACGCCGCTGCCGATGCCCTCGACGCTGATGTTGTCGACGCCCAGGGCGATCAGCGCATCGCGCTGAGCGACACCGGTGCCGCCCGAGTTCTGCTGTCCGTCGGTGGCGAAGTTGACGTATGAAGCGTCGGCGCCCTGGATCGTGTTGCCGAGCACCGTGGCCATCTGGGTGAAGGCCGCGTTGAAGTTGGTCGCGCCGCCGTTCATGTAGACCAGGCCCGCGACGATGGTCGAAAGCGCCGTGCGGGAGGCGGCGTCGGTGATCACGTAGTTGGCGACCTCGGTTTGCGCGGTGGCGCCGAACTGTACGATCGAGACCTCATACGTGTCCTCGCCGGCCACCGGGATCAGGTTGACCGCGTTGGCCAGGCCGGCACGAATGATGTTCCAGTTGCCCGAGCCGATGCTGCCCGATCCGTCGAGGATGAAGCCGAGCTGGATGAGGTCGGCCTTGGCCGGCGCGGCAGTGAGGCCGACCGAACCCGCGATCGCGAGCGTGGCGCAGAACCGGCCCAATTTGGTGTTCATGATGCCCATTTGCTCCTCCTGCAGGTTGTTGTGGAAATGCGCGGAGAAATAAGCAAGGCACGTGCCACACTCTCAAATCCTTGATTCACAAAGATTCAATTCCTTAGAAACATGACAATTGTCAATTACTCCGACAGGAAACTTGTCTAAGGCGCCCACCCGCCGCCCGATCCGCGCGCGAACGCCGCGGCGGTCCAGTGGTGGGCCGATGCCAGAGATCCGGCGCGAGCGCGCGGCCCGGTTCAGAGCTTCTCGGCTTCTCGGCTGCCACTTCATGAGCCGCTTCTCCGCGACCCCCACCACCACGTCGAGCACCAGCGCGAACGCGGTGAGCACGACCACGCCGGCGAACACGGTGTTGATGTCGAAGGTGCCCTCGGCCTGCAGGATCAGGTAGCCCACGCCGCGCGCCGAGCCGAGGTATTCGCCGACCACGGCGCCGACGAAGGCCAGGCCCACCGAGGTGTGCAGACTGGAGAACACCCAGCTGGTGGCGCTCGGCAGATAGACATGGCGCAGCAGCTGGCGCGGGCCGGCCCCGAGCATGCGCGCGCTGGCCAGCACGGTGGGGCTCACCTCGCGCACGCCCTGGTAGACGTTGAAGAACACGATGAAGAACACCAGGGTGACGCCCAGCGCCACCTTGGACCACACGCCCAGGCCGAACCAGATCGAGAAGATCGGCGCGAGGATCACCCTGGGCATCGAGTTGGCCGCCTTGACGTAGGGATCGAGGATGGCCGAGGCCATGGGGCTCAGGGCCAGCCACAGGCCCACCGCCAGCCCGCCGAGGGTGCCGATGGCGAAGGCGGCCGCGGTCTCGAACAGCGTCACGCCCAGGTGCACGAAGATCTCGCCGCTGGCGAACCACTGGACGATGCGCACCAGCACCTTCCACGGCTCGCCGAAGAAGAACGCCGCCTGGTTCGGATTCGAGAAGTAGAACGGCGGCAGCAGCGTCGGGCTGGTGAGCACGTGCCACAGGCCGATGACGGCCGCCAGCACCAGCGCCTGGTAGAGCCGGATGCGCAGCAGCGAGGTCCTGGCGCGGGCCGGGCGGCTCATGCGGCGCGCCGCTGCTGCGCGTAGCCCTCGAGCACCTCCTCGCGCAGCACCGACCAGATGCGCTCGTGCAGGTCGAGGAAGCCCGGCCGGGTGCGGATCTCGATCACGTCGCGCGGGCGTGGCAGCTCGACGGCGAACTCGCCGATCGGGTGCGAGCCCGGCCCGGCCGACAGCACCACCACGCGATCGCTCATCGCGATCGCCTCGTCCAGGTCGTGAGTGATGAACAGCACCGCCTTGCGTCGCGCCGCCCACAGCTCGAGCACCTCGTTCTCCATCAGCTGGCGCGTCTGGATGTCCAGCGCCGAGAACGGCTCGTCCATCAGGATGATGTCGGGATCGAGGATCAGCGTCTGCGCCAGCGCGACGCGCTTGCGCATGCCGCCCGAGAGCTGGTGCGGGTAGCGCTCGCCGAAGCCCGTCAGCCCGACGCGCGCCAGCCACGCCTCGCCCCGGCTGCGCGCCTCGGCCGCGGGCACGCCGCGGAACTGCAGGCCGGCGGTGACGTTGGCGAGCGCGCTGCGCCACGGCATCAGCGCATCGGCCTGGAACATGTAGCCGGCGCGCGCGTTGATGCCCTCCAGAGGCCGGCCGAAGACCTCCACGCGGCCGGCCGAGGGCTCGAGCAGCCCGGCCCCGACGTTGAGCAGGGTGGACTTGCCGCAGCCGGTCGGCCCGACCACCGACACGAACTCGCCCGGCGCGATGCGCAGCGTCACGCCGCGCAGCGCGGCGTAGCGCTGCCCCGGATCATCGCGCGACACGAAGGTGCAGGCGACGTCCTCGAAGGCCAGCGCGGGGCTGTCCGGCGGGGCGGCGCCGGAAACACCGCCGTGTGCTTCGCCGGCAGCGTCGTCGCTTCCAGCGGTGCCCTCGCCGCGTGCCCCGTCGCCTGCCTGCATCGCCGTCACTTCCGGGCCGTCCTCACTTGATCGAGGCGAGCGCCTTGCGCACGAACGCGTTGGTGTAGGTGCGCGAGAGGTCGATCTCCTGCGGCTTGACCTTGGGATCGAAGCTCGCGAGCGCCTTCAGCGAGGTCCTGGCGCCGGCGTCGGGGATGAGGCCGTCGGGGCTGAAGGCGCCCTTCACGTTGTTGTAGGAGGCGAGGTACAGCGCCCGGTCGCCGAGCAGGTAGGCCTCGGGCACGGTCTTGATGATGTCCGACGGGCCGGCCTGCTGCAGCCACTTCAGCGCCTTGACCATGGCGTTGGTCAGCGCCTGCACGGTGCGCGGGTTGGCCTTCACGAAGTCTTCCGAGGCGTACAGGCAGCCGGCCGGCATCGGGCCGCCGAACAGCTGCTCGGTGCCCGCCAGGGTGCGCGTGCTGGCGACGATCTTCGCGTCGCCCTTCTGCTCCAGCATGGTCATCACCGGGTCGACGTTGGACAGCGCATCGATGCGCCCCGAGCGCAGCGCCGCCAGCGCCGCGCTGCCGGTGCCCACGCCGATGATCGCCACGTCGGTGGGCTTCAGGCCGTTCTTCGCCAGGAAGTAGTTGACCACCATGTTGGTCGAGGAGCCGGGCGCCGACACGCCGACCTTCATGCCCTTGAAGTCGGCTGGCGAGCGGTAGCTCGCCTTGCTGGACACGCCGATCGAGATCGCCGGGGCGCGCCCCTGCAGCACGAAGGCGGTGAAGTACTGCTTGCTCGCCTGCAGGCTGATGGTGTGCTCGTAGGCGCCCGAGACCACGTCGGCCGAGCCGCCCACCACGGCGCGCAGCGCCGCCGAGCCGCCCGCGAAGTCGACGATGTCGACGTCCAGCCCCTCTTCCTTGAAGTAGCCGCGCTGCTCGGCGATGGTCAGCGGCAGGTAGTAGAACGCCGCCTTGCCGCCGACCGCGATGGTGAGCTTGGGCTTCTCGGGCTTGTCCTGGGCCGGCGCCGCGCGGGGCAGGACGGCCGCGGCCAGCGCCGCGAACAGGATGGCCAGGATGCGTGCGCGCATGTCGGATCTCCTCGGAAGCGGTTCGCGCCCGCCGGCGACGGCCTGGTGCGACTCGGCCGTGAGGCGGATCGGCCGTCAGGTTAACCGATCCGGCCGATGACGGAGAGGCGCGGCCGCCGGATCATGGGGGAACAGTTGCGATATGCGCAGCTGATATCTATCATCGGTAGCTATCATAGGCGATAGGCGGCGAACGACATCGCCAGCAAACGACTTCGGGAGCAAACGACTCATGGACACCGCCAAGCTGTTCACGTCCGGCCGCAGCCAAGCGGTCCGCCTGCCGAAGGCGTACCGGTTTCGCGGCGAGGAAGTGATCGTCAAGCGATTCGGCAGCGGCGTGCTGCTGCTGCCCATCGAGAATCCCTGGGTCGGCCTGCGCGAGGCACTCGACGAATTCGAGCCTGGGTTCACGATCGAGCGTGAACAGCCGGACCAGCAGACGCGCGAGGAATGGCCCGCGTGATGAAGTACCTGCTCGATACGAACATCTGCATCTACATCATCAACCGCCGCCCGATCCGGGTGCTGGAGCGATTCGACGATTTCTCCTACGGCGATGTCGGGATCTCCAGCATCACCGGGGCGGAGCTCGCTTTCGGCGTTGCCAAGTCGGGGTCACAGCGCAACCTGAATGCGCTCGACAAATTCCTCGCCCCGCTCGAAATACTGCCCTTCGACGAAAAAGCGATGCGCAGCTACGGCAGGGTACGCGCCGGCCTCGAAAAGATCGGCAAGCCGATCGGCGCGCTGGACACCCTGATCGCGGCACACGCGCTGGCCCTCGAGGCGGTGCTGGTCACGAACAACCTGTCGGAGTTCAGGCGCGTGCACGGCCTGCGCTGCGAGAACTGGGCGTAGCGCAGCCGCTCAGGGCCTGCTAGACGACCTGCTCGGCCCGCAACCGCTCGATTGCCGCGTCGTCGTAGCCGAGCTCGCGCAGCACCGCCTCGGTGTGCTCGCCCAGCGCCGGGCCGACCCAGCGCGTCGCGCCGGGCGTGGCGGAGAACCTGGGCACCACCGCCGGCACCGCCAGCGGCGTGCCGTCGGGCAGCGACACGCGCTCGATCATCGCGCGCGCAGCATACTGCGGGTCGTTCACCATGTCGGCGGCGCTGTAGATGCGCCCGCTCGGCACCTCGGCGTGCGCCATCGCCTCGAGCCCCTCCTCGAGCGTGTGCGCGCCGGTCCAGGCGGCGATCGCGTCGTCGATCTCCTGCACGCGCGCGGCGCGTCCGGCGTTGTCGGCCAGCGCCGGGTCGTCGGCGAGGTCGGCGCGCCCGATGGCGTGCATCAGGCGCTTGAAGATCGAATCGCCGTTGCCCCCGATCACGATGTGGCCGCCGTCGCCGGTGGGGTAGGTATTGGAGGGCACGATGCCGGTGAGGTTGCTGCCGGTGCGCTCGCGCACCAGGCCGTAGCGGTCGAACTCGGGCAGCGTGCTCTCCATCATGTTGAACACCGCCTCGTACAGCGCCACGTCGACCACCTGGCCGCGGCCCGTGCTGCGGCGGTGGTGCAGGGCCATGAGCGCACCGATCACGCCGTGCAGCGCCGCCAGCGAATCGCCGATCGAGAGGTTGGGACGCACCGGCGGGCGATCGGGGAAGCCGGTCACGTAGCGCAGCCCGCCCATCGATTCGGCGATCGCGCCGAACCCCGGGCGGTCGCGATAGGGGCCGCTCTGGCCGTAGCCGGACAGGCGCACCAGCACCAGGCCGGGGTTCTCGCGCGCGAGCGCCTCGTAGCCCAGCCCCCACTTCTCGAGCGCGCCGGGGCGGAAGTTCTCGATCACGATGTCGCTGCGCGCGGCCAGCTCGCGCGCGATGCGCTGGCCGGCGGCCAGGCGCAGGTCGAGCGTCATCGAGCGCTTGTTGCGGCCCTGGACGTACCACCACAGCGACGTGCCCGAGGGATCGTCCGGATGCAGCTTGCGCCACTTGCGCAGCGGATCGCCGCCCGCCTGGCCGTCGCGCGCGGGCGGCTCGACCTTGATCACGTCGGCGCCGAAGTCGGCCATCATGCGCCCGGCGAACGGGCCCGCGATGAGCTGGCCGAGCTCGAGCACCTTCAGGCCGGCCAGGGGACCCGGTGTGGACGAACCATCGCTCATGGGCAGCCTCGCGGGCCGGGGAAAACCATGCCCGGCGCAGTGGAAAAACTTCCGACAGGCATTCGTTCGCAATCGCGCGCAACGGCCGCGGCGCCGGGTGCGGCGGAGTGATCGAGTTCCTGCCGGCACGATCGGCGCGATCGCAGAATCGTTCTCAACGAGGCACCCGGAGCAACGCCATGACCCGCTGGCTGCACATTCTCTTCTACGGCCTGCGCGCAGCCTACCTGGAGGCCGTGCACCGGCGCGTGCTGGAGACCGCCCCGCATCACCAGGAGGTCAGCACCACGTGGCGCGAGCTGCAGCGCGCCCGCGCCGAATTCGACGCCGCCTGGGGATCGTGAGCGGCGCCCGGATCGTGAGCGGCACCCGCCTCACGCATCGCCATCCTCGCTCACCGTGCGCCGGTCGCGCAGCGCCTGCGCAATCGTGCTCGGGTCGACGTACTCGAGCTCGCTGCCGACCGGCACGCCGCGCGCCAGGCGGGTCACGCGCAGGCCGCGTGCGCGCAGCATCCCGCCGATGTAGTGCGCGGTGGCCTCGCCCTCCTGGGTGAAGTTGGTCGCCAGGATCACCTCGCGCACCACGCCGTCGGAGGCCCGCGCGAGCAGGCGGTCGAGCCCGATCTGCCGGGGTCCGATGCCGTCGAGCGGCGAGAGCCTGCCCATCAGCACGAAGTACAGGCCGCGATAGCTGAGGGTGTGCTCGATGGTGAGCTGGTCGGCCGGGGTCTCGACCACGCACAGCAGGGCCGGATCGCGCCGCGGCGAGGAGCAGGTCTCGCACACCTCGAGCTCGGTGAAGGTGTTGCAGCGCGCGCAATGGCGGATGCGCTCGCCGGCCTCGGCGAGGGCGCGCGCAAGCAGCACCGCGCCCTCGCGGTCGTGCTGCAGCAGGTGGTAGGCGTAGCGCTGCGCGGTCTTCGTGCCGACGCCCGGCAGCCGCTTGAACGCCGCGGTGAGCGCCTCCAGTGGGGCAGGCGCCTTCATCGTGGATCAGAAGGGCAGCTTGAAGCCGGGCGGCATCGGCAGGCCGGCGGTGAGCGAACCCATCTTCTCGGCGGCGGTCTGCTCGGCGCGGCGCAGGGCGTCGTTGACCGCGGCCACGACCAGGTCTTCGAGCATGTCCTTGTCGTCGGCGAGCAGGCTCGGGTCGATGACGACGCGCTTGACGTCGTTGCGACAGGTGACCGTGACCTTGACCAGGCCGGCGCCCGCCTGGCCCTCGACCTCCACATGGGCCAGCTGCTCCTGCATCTTCTTCATGTTGTCCTGCATCTGCTGGGCCTGCTTCATCAGGCCCGCCAGTTGTCCTTTCATCATCGTGCATCTCCGGAAGTTTCACGATTCTCGACGGGCCGCACCGAGCCGGGCACGATCGAGCCGTCGAAATCCTCGATCAGCGTGCGCACGAACGGATCGGCCTCGATCGCCGCCTGCGCCTGCGCCTGGCGTTCGGCGCGCTCGCGCGCCGATGCCGCCGCGGCGGTGGCCCCCTGCACCTGGCCGACCTCGACCTCCAGGCGCACCGGCGCCCCGAAGTGCGCGGCCAACGCCTCGCGCACCCGCCCGACCGTGGCGGCTTCGGCGAGCGGGCGGATGGGCACCCGCACCCGCAGGCGCAGGCCGTCGGCCTCGATCAGCTCGCTCTGGTGCATGAACTGCTGCACGAAGCCGCCCAGCCGCAGGCGCGCGGCCAGCGCCGGCCAGTCGCCGTCGAAAGCGGGGGCGGGGGTGCCGCCGGTCGCGGCATCGGCCCCACCGATGGTCCCGTCGCCGGCCCCGCCGGCGGCCGCCGGGCGCGAGGCCGGCGACCCGGACGCGGCATCCGCGGCGGCCCCCTGCGCGCTCGCGGCGCGTACGGGCATCGCGGCGCGCAGCGCAGCCGAAGGGGGCGATACGGCCGGCGAACGCGCGGCGGCGGCCGGCCGCCTCGGAGGACGCGCGGCAGCGGCCGGCCCGCCGTCGTCGGCGCGAAACGCGAGCAGGCGCAGCAGCACCATGGTGAAGCCGGTATGGGCGTCGGGGGCCAGCGGCAGGTCGCGCGCGCCGTGGATCACGATCTGGTACCAGACCTGCAGGTCCTCGGCGGAAATAGCCGCCGCCAGGCGCTCGAGCGTCTGCGGGTCGTCGGCGTCGCCGAGCGCGCCGGCCTGCGCCAGCGCGATGCGCGCCAGCAGCGCGGCGAGGTCGGCCAGCGTACGCTCGAACGGCACGTTGCCGGCCAGCATGGCGTCGGCCAGCTCGACCAGCGCGCGGCCGTCGCCGGCCACCAGCGCATCGAGGATGCTCTCGAGCCAGGCGCCGTCGACCACGCCGAGCATCTCGCGCACCGCGGGCTCGCGCACCTCGCCGCCGCCGAAGGCGATGGCCTGGTCGAGCAGCGACAGCGCGTCGCGCATGCTGCCGGCGGCCGCGCGCGCGATGCGATCGAGCGCCCCGGCATCGAACGCCACCGCCTCGGCGCCGAGCACCCTGGCCAGGTGCGCGGCGATGGCCGCCGGCGGCATGTTCTTCAGGTTGAACTGGAGGCAGCGCGAGAGCACCGTGACCGGCACGCGCTGCGGATCGGTGGTGGCCAGCACGAACACCACGTGCGGCGGGGGCTCCTCCAGCGTCTTGAGCATGGCGTTGAACGCATGCGTCGAGAGCATGTGCACTTCGTCGATCACGTAGACCTTGTAGCGGCCGGCCGTGGGCGCGTACACGGCGTTCTCGAGCAGCTGGGTCATCTCGTCGACGCCGCGGTTGGAGGCCGCGTCGAGCTCGATGCAGTCGACGAAGCGCCCGGCGTCGATGCCGGTGCAGGCCGCGCACGCGCCGCACGGACGCGCGCTCACGCCGGTCTCGCAGTTGAGCGCCTTGGCGAGGATGCGCGCGAGGGTGGTCTTGCCCACCCCGCGGGTGCCGGTGAACAGGTAGGCGTGGTGCAGCCGCCCGCTCTCGAGCGCATGCGAGAGCGCGCGCACGACGTGATCCTGGCCGACCAGCGACTGGAAGTCGCGCGGCCGCCATTTGCGGGCGAGCGCCTGATGGGTCATGTCATCGGAGAGCAGCGGTGGAGCGGCGGCGGCATCCGGAAGTGGGCGAGCCGGGACCCCGGCACGTGCGGGGAATGGCTGTGGCTGCTTCCTTCCGGACCTGACCAGGTTGACCACGCCGCACTGCGGGGGGGCCCGCCCGCGCCGATTCTATCAGCCGCGCCGCCCGCACGGTCGCGGCCCGCCGCTGTGCTATGTTTGCCGGAAGCAGTGGCAGCCATGGCACAGGAGCCGAAATGACCATCAAGCATGTTTCCGACACCTCGTTCGAGCAGGACGTCCTGAAGGCGGACGAGCCGGTGCTCGTCGACTTCTGGGCCGAATGGTGCGGCCCGTGCAAGATGATCGCGCCGATCCTCGACGAGGTCTCGCGCGATTACGGCGGCAAGGTGCAGGTGGCCAAGGTGAACGTCGACGAGAACCAGTCGGTGCCGGCGAAGTACGGCATCCGCGGCATCCCGACGCTGATGCTGTTTCGCAACGGTGCGGTGGTCGCGACCAAGGTGGGCGCGCTGTCGAAGTCGCAGCTGACGCTCTTTCTGGACAGCCATCTCTGATTCGTTGTAAGCTTCCAGCCGCTCGAAGGCCCGTGCAGCTGTTGCACGCGGGTCTTCCGGCCTCCGGCGGCTGACGCCGGGGCGGAAAGGGGCCACCCGCCGCCTGACCGCCCCCGCCGTCCACGGGCCCGACCCGCCCGAACCCCGATCCGAACGCCTCGCGGCCCGTCAGCCGCAGCGCCTCTCCATTCCGTCCATTCCCGGCACAGTCCCCGCGGGGAGAAACAGTCGATGCACCTGTCCGAACTCAAATCGCTGCACGTCTCGCAGCTGATCGAGATGGCCACCGGCCTGGAAATCGAGAACCCTCAGCGCATGCGCAAGCAGGAGCTGATGTTCGCGATCCTCAAGCGCAAGGCCAAGACCGGCGAGACCATCTTCGGCGACGGCTGCCTGGAGGTGCTGCCCGACGGCTTCGGCTTCCTGCGCTCGCCCGAGACTTCCTACCTGGCGAGCACCGACGACATCTACATCTCGCCGTCGCAGATCCGTCGCTTCAACCTGCACACCGGCGACTCCATCGAGGGCGAGGTGCGCACGCCCAAGGAGGGCGAGCGCTACTTCGCGCTGGTGAAGGTCGACAAGATCAACGGCGAGCCGCCCGAGGCGAGCAAGAACAAGATCCTGTTCGAGAACCTCACGCCGCTGCACCCGAACAAGCCGATGGTGCTCGAGCGCGACATCCGCGCCGAGGAGAACATCACCGGGCGCATCATCGACATGATCGCGCCCATCGGCAAGGGCCAGCGCGGCCTGATCGTGGCGCCGCCCAAGGCCGGCAAGACGGTGCTGATGCAGCACATGGCGCACGCGATCACCGCCAACCACCCCGACGTGGTGCTGATCGTGCTGCTCATCGACGAGCGCCCCGAGGAGGTCACCGAGATGACCCGCTCGGTGCGCGGCGAGGTGGTCGCCTCCACCTTCGACGAACCGGCCACGCGCCACGTGCAGGTGGCCGAGATGGTGATCGAGAAGGCCAAGCGGCTGGTCGAGCACAAGAAGGACGTGGTCATCCTGCTCGACTCGATCACGCGCCTGGCGCGCGCCTACAACACCGTGGTGCCGGCCTCGGGCAAGGTGCTCACCGGCGGCGTCGACGCCAACGCGCTGCAGCGTCCCAAGCGCTTCTTCGGCGCGGCACGCAACATCGAGGAAGGCGGCTCGCTCACCATCATCGCCACCGCGCTCATCGATACCGGCAGCCGCATGGACGAGGTGATCTACGAGGAGTTCAAGGGCACCGGCAACATGGAGCTGCACCTCAATCGCCGGATGATGGAGAAGCGCGTCTACCCGGCGATCGACATCAACCGCTCCGGCACGCGGCGCGAGGAGCTGCTGATCAAGGCCGAGGTGCTGCAGAAGATCTGGATCCTGAGGAAGCTCCTGCACGACATGGACGAGCTGGAGGCGATGGAGTTCCTGCTCGACAAGGTGCGCCAGACCAAGAGCAACCAGGAATTCTTCGAGATGATGCGCCGCGGCAGCTGAGGCCGCCGGCCGCACCGGCGCTGCCTGGCGGCAGGCCTTGCCCGGTGCAGCGGACAAAGGTTATAATTCAAGGTTTTCGCAGCAGCGGGCTTTGCGGTACCCGGAGATCCGAACATGAAAGAAGGCATCCACCCCGACTATCGCGAAGTGGTGTTCATGGACATGGCGAGCGGCTTCAAGTTCGTCACCCGCTCCACGGTCGCCACGCGCGAGAAGGTCAAGATGGACGACGGCAAGGAATACCCGTTGTTCAAGCTCGACGTCACCTCCGAATCCCACCCCTTCTACACCGGCGCGCAGCAGCGCATCATCGAGACGGGCCGGGTCGAGAAGTTCCGCCAGAAGTTCGCCCGCTCGGCCAAGTGATCCGGGCCGGCGGGAGTCCGGCAGACTCCGAGGGCCGGTTCCCCCTATCCGGAAAGGCAGCGCGAGCTGCCTTTTTTCCATCCGGCACCCCGTCCGATGCGACCGTTCATCGTCACCGATCTGGAAGCGGGCAAGCTGCCGCGGTGGGGCCTGCTGCTGCTGTGCGCGCTCTACACCCTGCCCGGCTTTCCCGGTCGTGACCCCTGGCGCACGCTCGACGCCGCTGGCTTCGGCATCGCGCTCACCATGATGCGCGGCGGCGCGCACGACTGGCTGGCGCCGAACATCGCAGGGCTGCCGGTGGTCGACGAGGGGCCGCTGCCGTTCTGGATCGACGCGCTGGTCGGGCGCCTGGCCGCGCCGCTGCTGGGCGAGCACGGCGGGGTGCAGTTCGCTGTCTTGGCCACGCTCACGCTGCTGCTGGTGCTCGCCTGGTACACCACCTACGCGCTGGCGCGCCGCTCGGGCGTGCAGCCCTCGGACCCCTTCGGCGCCTCTGCCTCGCAGACCGACTACGGCCGCGCCATCGCCGATTCGGGGCTGCTGCTGCTGATGGCCACCTTCGGCCTGCTGGTGCGCATGCACGAGACCACCGCCGAGCCGGCGCAGGTGGCGTGGATCGCCGCCTTCCTGTTCGGCTGCGCGCGCGCGCTCGAGCGCCCGCTCTCGGGCGGCATCATCGCCGGGGCCGCGATCGCCGCCAGCCTGCTCACCCATGGTGCCGGCACGGCGCTGGCGCTGCTGGGGGTGCTGGTCGTGCTGCCGATCGCCTGCCGTGACTGGCGACTGGTGGCCCGGCGCATGCTGGTGCCGGCGGTGGCGGCAGCCGTCGCCGGCGCGCTGCCCTGGCCCCTGCTGCTGGCGGCCGCCGGCGAATCCGGGCAGGTGCACCTGGCGCAGTGGGCGGCCTGGAACGTCGAGTCGCTCTCCGGCCCGAGCGGCGCCTCGCTGTCGTATCTCGCGCGCACGGTGCCGTGGTTCTACTGGCCCGCCTGGCCGGTGGCGCTGTGGGCGGTCTATCGCTGGCGCGGCCGCTGGAGCGAACCGGCGGTGGCGCTGCCGCTGCTCACCGCCGGCGCGATGGCTCTGCCGGTGCTCGCCGCGCCCCAGGGCGCGGAAAGCTGGCTGCTGCCGGCGACGGTGCCGCTGGCGATGCTCGCCGCAGTGGGCATGCCGACCCTGCGGCGCGGCATCGTGAGCCTCATCGACTGGTTCGCGGTGATCAGCTTCACGCTGTTCGCCCTGGTGATCTGGGGCTACTGGATCGCGCTGATGACCGGCTACCCGCCGCGCATGGCGTTTCGCGCCGGGCAGTTCTCGCCCGGCTTCGTGCCCCAGTGGTCGGCGACGGCCACCGCGCTGGGCCTGCTGGCCGCGCTGGCCACGCTGGGCTGGCTGCTGCTGGTGCGCTGGCGCATCTCGCGCCAGCCGCGCATGATCTGGCGCGCCATGGCCCTGTCGTGCGGCGGCGTGGTGCTGGCGTGGCTGCTGCTGATGACGCTGTGGCTGCCGGTGTTCAACGACCGCAACACCTACCGCGAGGTGGCCCTGCGGTTCGTGGACGCATTCGCCGCCGCCGGCGGCAAGCGGGGCGAGTGCGTCGCCTCCGACGACCTCTCGGCGGCCCCGCGCGCGAGCTTCTATTACTTCGCGCACCTGCGGCCGGCCGCACGCGGTGAACGCTGCGACTGGCTGCTGCTCGAGGACACCGGCTCGCTGGCGCAAGCCGATGCCGGCCCCATGCCGGGCTGGACGCCGGTGTGGGACGGCCGGCGGCGCAGCGACCGCGACGAGCGCTTCCGCCTCTACCGGCGCGCGCAGCCGGGCGCCGCGCCGGGGTGAGCGCCGACCGGCCCGCGCCGCGGGCGCCCGCACGCGAGCGCGAGATCCTGGCGCTCGCCTGGCCGGTGTTCATCGGCCAGCTGGCCGTGATGCTCAACGGGGTGATCGACACCGTCATGGCCGGGCACCGCTCGGCCGTCGACATCGCGGCGGTCGGCCTGGGCGCCAGCATCTACATCAGCATCTACATCGGCCTGATGGGTGTGCTGGTGGCCCTGGGCCCCATCGCCGCGCAGCACTACGGCGCGCAGCGCCACGACCAGATCGGGCTCGAGGCGCGCCAGGCGGTGTGGCTGGCCTTCATGCTGGCGGTGCCGGGATGCGCCGCGCTCGCCTGGAGCGATCTGTGGCTGGGCCTGAGCAGCCCGCCGCCGGAAGTGGCGGCGATGGCGCGCGCCTACCTGTGGGCGGTGGCCGCGGGGCTGCCCGCGGCCCTGCTGTTCCGCGTCTTCCAGTCGCTCGCCAACGCCGTCGCGCGGCCCAAGGCGGTGATGCTGATCAACCTCGCCGGCGTGGCGCTGAAGCTGCCGCTGAACGCGCTCTTCATGGACGGCTGGCGTGCCGGCGAGACCGTCGTCGTGCCCGCGATGGGCGGCGCCGGCTGCGGCGTGGCCACGGCGCTCGCCGCCTGGCTGTCGGTGCTGCTGTCGCTCGTCGCCCTGCGCATCGAGCCCCTGTACCGGCGGCTCGGCGTGGTCGGCGGCGGCGCCCTCGGCCGCCCCGACGGCGCGCGGCTGCGCGCGCTGCTCGCGCTCGGGCTGCCGATCGGCGCGAGCTACCTGGTGGAGGTCACCTCGTTCACCTTCATGGCGCTGTTCGTGGCGCGGCTCGGCGCGACGACCGCCGCCGGCCACCAGATCGCCTCCAACCTGGCCGCGCTGGTGTATATGCTGCCGCTGGCGCTGGCCACGGCGACCAGCGTCCTGGTGGCGCAGTCGCTCGGCGCTGCGCGCCCCGCGGAGGCGCGCGCGCGGACCTGGGCGGGGCTGCGCATCGCGCTCGGCTGCGCGCTGGCCACCGGCGGCGTGCTGTGGGTGGCGCGCGAGCCGCTGGCCGGCCTCTACAGCACCGACGCGGCGGTGATCGCCACCGCCGCCCCGCTGGTCGGGCTGGTTGCGCTGTACCAGGTCTTCGATGCGGCGCAGACGATGTGCGCCTTCGTGCTGCGCGCGCACCGCATCACGACCCTGCCGATGCTGGTCTATCTGGCCAGCCTGTGGGGCATCGGGCTGGGCGGCGGATGGTGGCTCGCCTTCGTGGTCGGCGCCCCGGGCAGCCCGTGGGCGGAGGTAGTCGGCGGGCCGCGCGGCCTGTGGATCGCCTCCGGCCTGAGCCTGGTCCTCGCCTCGCTCGGGCTGGCGGCCATCCTCGCGCGCGCATGGCGCGATCAGGGCCTGTTCACACTGCGATCGTAGCGTGAACAGGCTCCTAGGCGGGACCGCGCTCGAGCAGCAGGAAGTGATCGCGGTAGTGGCGCAGCTCGTCGATCGACTCGGTGATGTCGGCCATGGCGGTGTGGGCGCTGCGCTTGACGAAGGCGCGCGCCACCTCGGGCCGCCAGCGCCGGCACAGCTCCTTGAGCGTGCTCACGTCGAGGTTGCGGTAGTGGAAGTACGCCTCGAGGCGCGGCATGTAGCGCGCCATGAAGCGCCGGTCCTGGCAGATCGAGTTGCCGCACATCGGCGACTTGCCCGGCGGCACCAGCGGTGCGAGGAACTCCAGCAGCGCCTGCTCGGCGGTGGCCTCGGTCCAGGACGAAGCGAGCACGCGCTCGACGAGCCCCGAACGCCCGTGCGTGGCGCGGTTCCACTGGTCCATCGCCTCGAGCACCGAGGCCGGCTGACGGATCGCGAACGCCTCGCTATGCGCGATCACGTTCAGCGCCTCGTCGGTGACCACCATGGCCACCTCGATGATGCGATCGACGATCGGGTTCAGGCCGGTCATCTCCATGTCGACCCACACCAGCAGCGACTCGTCAGGGGAGCGTCGCACGGGCGACCCATGGGCGGCTTCGGAACTCTCGGGTGGGATCGGGGCCTGTGACATAATTTTTTTCTCCGGTTGCGATTCTCGCACAGCGATTCCCTTGACTGCCCTCGTCTTCACGTCGGTCTTCGCAGCGGCGCTGCTCGCATCGGTGGCCGTGCGCATGTGGCTGGCCACGCGCCAGATCCGCCACGTGGCGCGGCATCGCAACGAAGTGCCCGCCGAGTTCGCCGCGCGCATCGGCATGCAGGCGCATCGCCGGGCCGCCGACTACACCATCGCGCGCGCACGCCTGGGCATGGTCGAGGCGCTGCTCGGCGCGGTGGTGCTGCTCGGGTTCACCCTGTTCGGCGGGCTGCAGTGGCTGCTCGGCGCGCTCGCTCAGGCGCTGCCCGCAGCGGAGTTCGTGCGCAGCCTGCTGTTCGTTGCCATCGTGGTCGCCATCGGCGCCCTCGCCGAGCTGCCGATCGAGTGGTACCGCCAGTTCAGGCTCGAGCAGCGCTTCGGCTTCAACCGGATGACGCTGCGGCTGTTCGTCACCGACACGCTCAAGGCCGCGGCGCTCGCCGCCGTGCTCGGCATGCCGCTGCTCGCGCTGGTGCTGTGGCTGATGCGCAGCGCCGGCCCCCTGTGGTGGCTGTGGGCGTGGGGTGCGTGGGTGGCGTTCAACCTGGCCGTGCTGGTGCTCTACCCGAGCGTCATCGCGCCGATGTTCAACCGCTTCGAGCCGCTCGCCGACGGCGCGGTGCGCCAGCGCGTCGAAGGGCTGCTCGCACGCTGCGGGTTCGCCGCCAAGGGCCTGTTCGTGATGGACGGCAGCCGCCGCTCGGCGCACGGCAACGCCTACTTCACCGGGCTGGGCCGCAGCAAGCGCATCGTGTTCTTCGATACCCTGCTCGCGCGCCTGCAGCCCGACGAGATCGAGGCGGTGCTCGCTCACGAGCTCGGCCACTACGTGCACCGCCACGTGCTGGTGCGCATCGCCACCATGTTCGCCGCGAGCCTGGCCGGGCTGTGGCTGCTCGGCTGGCTGTCGCGCCAGGGCTGGTTCTACCAGGGGCTGGGGGTGACGCCTTCGGCCGGCGAGTTCGAGGCCTCGGCGCTGGTGCTGTTCCTCCTCGTGCTGCCGGTGTTCACCTTCCTGCTGCATCCCCTGGCGAGCTGGATGTCGCGGCGCCACGAATTCCAGGCCGACGCCTTCGCGGCGAGCCATGCCCGCGCGCAGGACCTCGTCAGCGCGCTGGTCAAGCTCTACGAGGACAATGCCTCGACGCTCACCCCCGACCCGGTCCACTCCGCATTCTACGATTCGCACCCGCCCGCCTCGCAGCGCATCGACCGGCTGCTCGGGCTGGCCGGCGATCGCGGCGGCGCCGTGGCGGCCTGAGGACCGGACCCGACGAGACACACCGCAAGAGACAACCGATGAGAGCCCCGATCCCGCGCGCGCAGCTGCTGGCGCGCAAATCGCGTGCCATGGAATCCGAACGCGCCTACGGCGCCACCGAAATCGAAGCGCAGCTCACCGAGCTCGCGGGCTGGAGCCTGCGCGACGGCGCGCTCGAGCGCAGCTACGCGTTTCGCGACTACTACGACACCATCGCCTTCGTGAACGCGCTGGCGTGGATGGTGCATGGCGAGGACCACCATCCCGACCTGCTGGTGAGCTACAACCGCTGCACCGTGCGTTTCAGCACCCACTCGGTAGGCGGCATCTCCGAGAACGACTTCATCTGCGCGGCCAAGGCCGATGCGGTCTTCGGCCGCGGCGGCAACTAGGGCGTGTTGACACGTCCCAGGGCTGCGGCCGGCGCGCTCGAGGAGGCGCGGGTCGTCGCCGCCTTCGGGCACCGGCTCGTGGTCCGGTCGCGCACCGGCGCCTGGGGCGAGCGAGTGGCCGTCACGCGCGCCCGGCGCAACGACCTGTGCGTCGGCGACGAGGTGCGGGTGCGCCTGCTCGGCGCCGACCAGGCAGTGATCGAATCGCTGCAGCCGCGGCGCAGCCTGCTCCAGCGCAGCGACCACCGGCGCCGCAAGCTGCTGGCGGCCAACGTCGAGCAGGCCGGCGTCGTCATCGCCGGCGAGCCGCCGTTCTCCGAGGCGCTGCTGATGCGCGTGCTGATCGCGCTCGAGACCGCGGGCATCGCGGCGGCGCTGCTCGTCAACAAGTGCGACCGCGCGGAGGCGCGCCGCGCGATCGAGCCGCGCGTGGCGCTCTACCGCGGGCTCGGCTACCGGCTGTTCGACCTCGCCGCGGGCGCCGACGCGGCGCACGCGTGCGCGACGCTGGGCGCATGGCTGGCCGGACGCACCACCGTGCTGCTCGGCCAGTCGGGCATGGGCAAGTCGACGCTGGTCAATGCGCTGGTGCCCGATGCGGACCAGCGCACGCAGGCGATCTCGGCCGCGCTCTCGAGCGGACGCCACACCACCACCTTCAGCAGGATGTTCGAGCTGCCGGCCGCGGTCGCGCCCGATGCACGCCTCATCGATACGCCCGGCTTCCAGAGCTTCGGGCTGGCGCACGTCTCCGACTGGCAGCGCGTGCACGCCATGCGCGAGTTCGTCCCGCTGCTCGGGCGCTGCCGCTTCAACGACTGCCGCCACCGCGACGAGCCCGACTGCGCGATCCGCGCGGCGGTCGCGGATGCGGCCATCGATGCGACGCGGCACCGGCTGTTCGTGCAGATCGGAGAAGAGGCGGAAGCCTAGGAGAGGGTCCGGCGCCGCGGCACAGGAGGGGGTCCGGGCGCCGCGGCGGGGGAGGCCAGGACGCCGCGGCGTGGATGGCCGCGGCGCCGGCCTTCAGCGGCCGAGCCAGGTCGCGACGGTCAGCATCGCGAACAGGCCGATCCACAGGATGACCGAGCGCCACACCAGCCCCACCGCGCTGCGCAGGCCGGCCGCGTCGGGTTCGCTGCCCTGCCACTCGAAGCCCTGCTCGCCGGCCGCCCAGCGCGCCTCGAGGGCGGGCTCGGCGATGCGCAGCCCGAGCGCGCCGCCGCCCGAGGCGAGCAGCAGCGCACGCTGGTCGCCGGCGGTGCCGGCGGCCACCGCGCCGCGCCAGCAGTACACGGCATCCTCGAAGTTGCCGACGATCGCGAAACCGGCGGCCGACAGCCGCGCCGGCAGCCAGTCGATCGCGCGATAGGCCCGGCGCGCGAAGGCTCCATAGGGCTCCGCGACGCGCGCGGCGCCTTCGGCCACCGTGCCCCCCCAGCGCCGCGCCAGCAGCTCGGCGAAGCGGTACAGCACCGGCCCGACGGCTCCGGGCAGCAGGATGTACCAGAACAGGGGGCCGAACACGTGGCGGTGCGCCGCCACCAGCGCGTGGGCGATCGCCTGGCGGCAGATCTCGGCCACCGGCGCTTCGCGCCGCGGGCGATCGGCATCCTCGTCGGGATCGCTGTTCCTCAGCCAGCGCTCGAGCACGCGGCGCGCGTCGTCGGCATCGTCGGCGGCCAGCGCGAGCTGGATCTGCGTGAAGGCGTGGCTGAACTGGCGAAACCCCACGGTGAGGTAGAGCACCAGCACGTGGAACACGAACAGCGCCACCGGATGCAGCAGCGTGGCGAGCCATTCGAGCACGACCACGCCGGCCAGTGCGCAGCCCACGACGAAGAACCAGCCGAACACGCCGTGCTGGCGCTCGCCGGCATCGCTCGCGCCGCGCACCAGGTCGGCGAAGGCGCTCGCCCAGCGGTGGACGTAGTTGTCGCCCGGCAGGGGCCGGCCCTGCTCCACCATGAGCGCGAAGATCAGTGCGATGAATCCCATCTCGGCGAAGAAGCGGCTCAGGCCATCAGCAGACGATACAGGTTGCGCAGCATCGCCGCCGTGGCGCCCCAGATGAAATGCTCCTCGGACGCGCCCGGTGGCCGGTACGGCATGGCGAAGAAGGTGCGCTCGCCGCTGTCGAGCAGCACGCGCCGGCGCTGGTGGTGGCGCGGGTCCATCAGGAAGGCCAGCGGCACTTCGAACACCTGGGCCACCTCACCCGGATCGGGCCGCAGCACGAAGCCGGGCACCACCAGGGCGACCACCGGCGTGACCCGGAAGCCGGTCCCGGTGAGGTATTCGGGGAGCTGCCCGATCACCTCGACGCCCTGCGGCGCGAGCCCGACCTCCTCCTGCGCCTCGCGCAGCGCGGCGGCCGTCGGCGAAGCGTCGCCGGGCTCGATGCGCCCGCCCGGGAAGGCCACCTGGCCGGAGTGGTCGCGCAGGGTGAAGGTGCGCTGCGTGAGCAGCACCGTGGTGCCCGCGGAATGCGTCACGATCGGCACCAGCACCGCGGCCGCGCGCGGGTCACCGCGATGGAAGCGGAAGCGGTCGTCGAGCTGCTCCGGCTGCCAGGGCGGCGGCTGCGCGAAGCGTCGGCGCAGCGCATCGGGGCTCAGCCGCTCCGGCAGCACTGCGGGCAGCGACTCGTCGGCGGCGACGATCGGCATCTGGTGGGGATCGAAGCGCGGATCGAAGCGGGCCAGGCGCACCGAGCGGTCCGCATCGACGGTGGACGGCGGCGGCACGCCCGGAGGGACGGCGGCGGGATCGGTCGGCATGGGCCCTCAAGATACCAAAGACGGCGGGTATCCCGAGGGGCCGCTCGCCTGCCGGCCTGCGCCGCTACTCCAGGTACGGCGGGAGGTCGCCAGATGTACCGGCCCGCCTGATATACGAGCCTGCCTGGTGCACGAGCCGGCCGGCACGCAAGCCGGCCGGCGTACGGTGCAGCGGCCGCCTACGCCTGGCCGCCGGCTTCGCGCACCGATTTGCCGGGCAGCTTCTCGCGGATGCGCGCCGACTTGCCGGAGCGATTGCGCAGGTAGTAGAGCTTGGCCCGGCGCACGTCGCCGCGGCGCTTCACCTCGATGCCGGCGATCAGCGGGGAATAGAGCTGGAAGGTGCGCTCGACGCCCTCGCCCGAGGAGATCTTGCGCACGATGAACGAGGAGTTCAGGCCGCGGTTGCGCCGCGCGATGACCACCCCTTCGTAGGCCTGCACGCGCTTGCGGGTGCCTTCGACCACGTTCACGTTCACGATGACCGTGTCGCCGGGCGCGAAGTCGGGGATGCTCTTGCCGAGGCGGGAAATCTCTTCCTGCTCGAGTTGGCGGATCAGATCCATGAGGGCTCCTGGGACCATCGTGCGCCGGACCGTGTGCTGGAGTGCTCCGGACCTGCCCCGCGGCGCAGCGGCCGCAGCGGACATCGACCGGGCTTGCGCCGGGCAGAGGATGGAAAACCGCGTATTCTAAGGGTTTTCCGGACCGTTCGCCAAATCGGAGAGCAGGCGCTCGTCCTCGGCGCCCAGCAATCCGGCCGCACGCGCGCGCGCGATCAGCTCCGGGCGGCGCCGCTGCGTGGCCGCGAGCGCCTGCTGCCGGCGCCATCGCTCGATCTGCGCATGGTGCCCCGAGAGCAGCACCTCGGGCACCGCCATGCCCTCGAACACCTCGGGCCGGGTGTAGTGCGGGCAGTCGAGCAGGCCGCCAGCGAAGGAGTCGCAGGCCGCCGAGCGGGCATCGTTCATCGCGCCGGGCAGCTGCCGCACCACCGCGTCGATGAGCATCATCGCGGGCAGCTCGCCGCCCGAGACCACGAAGTCGCCGACGGCGATCTCCTCGTCGACGTGGCGGTCGATCAGGCGCTGGTCGATCGCCTCGTAGCGGCCGGCTACCAGCACCATGCCGGGACCGCGCGCCAGCTCGCGCACGCGCGGGTCGTCGAGCGGGCGGCCCTGCGGCGAGAGCGCGATCACCGGCCGGCCCGGGGCGCCGGCGCCGCGCGCGGCGGCGATGGCATCGGCCAGGGGCTGCGGCAGCATGACCATGCCGGGGCCGCCGCCGTAGGGGCGGTCGTCGACGCGCCGGTAGGGGTCGTGGGTGAAATCGCGCGGATTCCAGCAGGCCAGCGACCACAGGCCGCGCGCATGTGCGCGCCCCGTGATGCCGTGACCGGTGACCGCCTCGAACATGCCGGGGAAGATCGTGACGGCGTCGATGCGCATGGCCATCGTCCCGCGCGCCCTCAATATTCCAGCGGCCAGTCGGCCACGATCGAGCGCTCCGGAAGGTCGACAGCGAGGATGTGCCGCGGCACGAAGGGGATCAGGCGCTGCGCCGCGCCGGCGCCCGCCTCGAGCCGCAACACCGGGTGAGCGCCGTACTCTTCGATGGCGCTGACCACGCCGAGCGGCTCGCCGGCCGAGGTGCGCACGGCGCAGCCGATCAGGTCGACCCAGTAGAACTCGCCGGCCTGCGCGGCCGGGAACGCCGAGCGGCTCACCAGCACCTCGGCGCCCTCGAGTGCCTGCGCCTGCTCGCGAGTTTCCAGGCCGTCGGCCCGCGCCAGCAGCGAGCGGCCGTGCACGCGCACCTCCCCGATGGCCATCGCCTGCAGGCGCCCGTGCAGGCGCAGCCACCAGCGGGGCTGGCCGGTCAGGACGGAGTCACGGGGATCGTTGAACGGGGCGACGCGCAGCCATCCGCGCACCCCCCAGGCGCCGGCGATGCGCCCGACGACGACGGCGTCGGTCGGCGCCTCGGCGGAGCTTTCCTGCGCCACCGGCAGCAGCGGCCGGCGCCGCTCAGAACGTGCGAATGAACCGTAGCGAGCGGCCCGAGGTCGTGCCGAGAAGCGCAGCCGTACTAGGGTACGGCGAGCATCGCAGGCACGAGATCGGGCCGCGCAGTAGGTTCATTCACACGTTCTCGGCGGCCGGTTGCCGGCGCGCATGGGCTTCGAGCAGGCGCGCGACCGTGGGCGAGAGCGCCGCACCCTGCTTCTTCCAGTGATCGATGCGATCGGCCGCGAGGTTCAGCCCCACTTCGTTGGCGCTGGCGATCGGGTTGTAGTAGCCGAGACGCTCGATGAACTGGCCGTCGCGGCGGTTCTGCTTGTGCGCTGCGACGACGTGATAGAAGGGGCGCTTCTTGGCGCCGCCACGAGTCAGTCGGATGACGACCATTGGTGCCTGTCCTTGGAAAACCCTAAAGTATAGCGATGGCTGGGCCGGGCGGCAATCGAGCTGCAGCCAGTGGCATGCGCATGCAGGGGTCTACGCAGGCAAAGGCGCGGGCCGCCCGGAGCCGGCGCACCGGTGCTTGCCCCCCGCTGGCGCGGGGGGTGCCCTGCGATGCTCCAGCACCGGCTGGCGCGGCGCAACTCGCTGCGCTCGCTACGCGAGCTCCG